>JAVKGA010000006.1:0-166292 GCA_040223555.1 Hyphomonas sp. | reverse complement strand
CGTCGCGGGGATGAGCGGGTGAATTTCGGCGCATAAGTTTCGTCTTATGCCTACGAAACCGCACCCTCCGGCCCCCATCCCCAAACTTTTTTCCATGTCATCCCGGCGCACGCCGGGACCCAGACCTGTTGTCACTGCGCTGAAAGCTGGGTCCCGGCGTTCGCCAGGATGACGACAAACTGAACTTTTTTGCGCTCTGCGAATCCGACCGGGTATCCGCCCGGTGTAATCTCCCGCCGTGACCTATTCGCTCCGCCGCCCCCTCGAAGGCCTCACCGGTTTCCCGCTGTTGATCTGGCCGTTCGTCTATGCCCAGCTCCTCGCGCTGAAGGCTTGGGTGCGCCGTGAGCATGGCCCCGGCCTGCCATACCGGATCGCGATCAGCCCCTGGGGCATCGTCCGCCTCGTCCGCCTGCCCACCGATATGGCCGTCGGCGCTGCCGCGCCGGCCGCCTTCCGGCCGCCCGTCTTTGCCTTCGCCGCGCTCCCGCGCGCGCCCGGCCTTGCCGCCGCCCTCGCGCCCGAGGTGCAGCCGCGCCTCGCCGCGCCCCGCCGCCTCATCCGCACACGCATCATCGCGCCGGCCACGCTTGCCCTGCACCCGGACACATCCTAGCCCCGCACCGCGCCCCGAAACGCGCCCCCATCCCCCGTGCCGGCCCCCGCCGCCGCGGCCGCCCGTGCTGGTTCCGGATCAGTTGGGGCGGATCGCCGGGGAAGGGGCGCGGCGCGCAAGGCTTGCTTGCCTCGGGCGCGCCATTAAGGTCGGGTGAGTCTGCGTATGGGATTTGTGAAGTGAGGGCCGCGTGATTCAGGAGCTTTCCGTGCCGTTCCCGGCCGCCGTGCCGGCGGTGGATCGGGTCATGCGGGCGGTGTCCGGCTGGGGCCGCGAAGCTCTGGCGGATCTCGCTTCACCGGACACGGTCTGGCAACTCGCGGCCATCCTTGTCGCGGCGGCGATCGCTTACCTGCTGTCGCGTTATCCGCGCAAGCGGCTGATGGCGCTGGCCGAGGCGCGCGGGCGGATCGATTTCATCCTGCTCTCGCTGGTGGCCGTGCTGCGCATGCTGTGGCCCGCCTTCACCGCGCTGCTGCTGGTTGGCGTCACAGCCGGCTTCGAGGCCGCCGGCCTCGGCAGCCGCTCGCTGCACATCGCCATCAGCCTGCTCACCGCCTGGATCGCCGTGCAGATCGTCACCGCCAGCATGCGGCGCGGCTTCGTCTCCAAGACGGTCGCCTATTCGCTCTGGGCCTTCGCGGCGCTCTATATTGTCGGCTGGCTCGGCCCGCTCGGGGCAGGGCTGGAGTCGGTTGTCATCCAGGTCGGCAAGTCGGAGATCACGCTGCTTCGCCTGCTGACCAGCCTCCTGCTGGCCGCCTTCGCGCTCTGGCTCGGCTGGCTGATCGGCAACCTCGCCCAGTCGCAGATGCGCGGCTCGCAGAACCTACCGCCCTCCGTCGGCGGCCTGCTCGGCCAGACGCTCAAGGGCGTGGCGATCATCATTGCCTTCGTCGTCGCGCTGAACGTCGTCGGTGTGAATCTCGGCGCGCTCACCTTCTTCTCCGGCGCGCTCGGCGTCGGCATCGGTTTTGGCCTTCAGTCGATCTTCTCGAACTTCATCTCCGGCGTCATCCTGCTCATGGAAAAGACGCTGAAGATCGGTGACTTCATCGAGCTGCAGGGCGGCCTGTCCGGCGTGGTGAAGGAGATCAACTTCCGCTCCACGGTGCTGACCACCAACGACAATATCGACATCATCGTGCCCAACGAGGCCTTCATCAAGAACCAGCTGATCAACTGGACGCACGCCGACGCCAAGCGCCGCATCCACGTTCCGTTCGGCGTCGCCTATGGCACACCGAAAGAGCTGGTCGAGAAAGCCGGGCTTGAAGCGGCGGCGCGCCTGCCGTGGACTTTCGACGACCAGGGCGAGCGCAAGCCGCAGGTCTGGCTGGTCCGCTTCGGCGAGTTCCGTCTGGATTTCGAGCTGATCGTCTGGCTCACCGACGAGGCCGTGCTGCGCCCGCAGAAGGTGATGGCGGATTATGTCTGGGAAGTGCACTCGGCGCTGGAGCGCCACGAGATCCAGGTCCCGCATCCGCAGCGCGACCTTCACCTCAAGACGCCGGATACCCTCAGTGTCCGGATCGAATCCGGAAACTGAAGGCCCGTGTCGTTAGGTCAGTTGACCTCTTTGGCGAAGCGCGACGCAAACCGGCTCGAAGCCCGGCGCGCATCATGCCAGGTCGAGATACCGGCCTGGCGGATGTCGCTCTCATACCATTTGTACTCGAACGGTTCGCTCGCCTCGCCGGAAGCACCATACGCCACCGCCTGCAGCTTCATCCCGCCGAGGCTGACGGAGCGATGCATGTCGAGGCCCGGCTCGTCGCCGGCCTGTTTGAAGGTCGGGCGTGACGGCTTGGCGTCGACGATGGTGACGTCGATACGGCTCACATCCGCGCCGGCCTTCGCCAGTTCGCGCTCGAGATCCGACTTGACGCGCTCGGACAGGTATTCGCCTTCGCGAACGCCGTAGTCATCGGTGAGCTTCTCGGAAAACTCCGGGGCGTAGGACACATTGATCTCGGCCGCGAGAGCTGCGGGCGCGAGGCTGACCAGAGCGGCAGCTGCCAGAAGATGTTTCATCACAGGCTCCTGAATTGGGCCGGAGATAACCGGCCAGTAGACGTCCATATAGCAACGATCGGCGTGTTTCTGAAGTCACGCCCACGTGATCGGCGCGCCGGCTCAGTCCTTTCCGGCAAACAGATAGAGGTATTCGCCATAGCCTTCCTTCACCAGATCATCTTTCGGAACGAACTTCAGGCTGGCGGAATTGATGCAATAGCGCTGGCCGCCCGTCTCCTTCGGGCCGTCATTGAACAGGTGGCCAAGATGAGCATCGGCATCGGCCGAGCGCACTTCGGTCCGGGTCATGCCCAGCGAGTCGTCCTGGAACTGCTCGACCAGTTTGGCATTGATCGGCTTTGTAAAGCTCGGCCAGCCGGTGCCGGAATCGAACTTGTCGGTGGAGGAAAACAGCGGCTTACCCGAGATCGCATCGACATAGATGCCGGCCTCGTGATGATCCCAATAGGCATTGTCGAAGGGCGGCTCGGTGCCGTCATGCAGGGTCACGAATTTCTGGTCATCGGTCAGGTGCGAGGCATCCATGCCGGTGGATGTGACCGGCGGTGAAGACGCCGCGATTTCGGCGCTCGGCCTCTCGGGCGCCGCCGCACTGATGCCAGTGGCTGCGGCGCTGATCAGCGCAACAGCCGCCGCCGCGCCGAGCATGGTATAGCGGGCGCGCGATTTGGTCTGGGTCGTCCGTGTCGGGTCGAATTTCATGCCTGTCATCCTCGTCATCCGGCCAAGTCCCGGAAGGGGCCTTGCCACGCTGTATACGTAGCAAGGCCCCGCTGGATGCCGAATTCACGAGCGGGTGACACGCGCGCACATTCCCGTGAGCGCTCAGATCGTGTCGACGAGCACCAGTTCGGCCGAGTTGACGCCTTCCAGCGTCAGCGTCTCGCCGCCCGAAATGGCGGCGCCATCCCGGGTATTGAGCGGTTTGCCGTTGAGCGTGACCTCGCCGTCGGCCACCACGAGGTAACCATATCGGCCCTCGGGGATCGTGTAGGTCAGCGTCTCGCCGGCCTTGATCGTTGCGCCAAGCACCTGCGAGTCCTGGTTGATCGTCAGGCTGTCACCTTCGCCGGTCCCCGAAGCGAGCACCGCCCAGTTGCCCGACCGGTCGCCTTTGGGAAACTTGCGGGCGCCCCAGCTGGGCTTACCGCCGCGATTGCGGGGCAGGATCCAGAGCTGGAACAGCTCGGTCCTGATATCTTCGGCATTCCATTCGGAATGCTGGATGCCGGACCCGGCACTCATCACCTGCACATCGCCGGCCTCGGTGCGGCCCTCATTGCCGAGCGAGTCCTTGTGGCTGATCGCGCCCTTGCGGACGTAGGTGATGATTTCCATCGAGTCATGGCCATGCGGCGGAAAGCCGGTGCGCGGCTCGATCTCGTCATCATTCCACACGCGCAGCGCGCCGTGCTGGATCCGGTCCGGATCGTAATATTGCGAGAAGGAGAAATGGTAGTGGGCGTTGAGCCAGTCATTGCGGAACCGGCCTAGTTGCCCGAACGGGCGAATATCAATCATCGAAGGCCTCCATCGGAAGGGTTGCTGTTGGCCGGTATATGGGAAAATCCGGCGGATTGAGCAGACCAGAGGGAGAGATAGCATTCATGCGGTGCGCGCATGAATGGGGCGTCAATCAGGATCGCTAGTGTCATTCCGGGACTTTGAGTGCTGTCTCGTCTCCCACCAGATACGAAGCCGCGATCCGGCGATCAGCAGGACCGCAAACGCGGCTACAAAGAGAATGTAGGGGATCATCGAGGCTGCGAACCAGATGGCATTCTCGCCTACGGAATAGCCTGACCGCGCATTACTTCGGAGGCCTGCGGCATGGAACAATACGATGGGCAACAGCGGCGCTGCACAGCCCATAATTGCGTAGAACCACATATTGGCGCCCGACGAGTCACTCGTCGTGTGCAGGTTCCTCGGCGCGTACTCGCCCCAGGACTGGTAGGACTTGCCGCCCCGGGCGCGGCCATGGCGATCCTTGCGGGACCGGCGGCGAAGCAGGCGCACGAGGGCGGGATCAGAACCGTCAGGGTCGCGGGGCGTTTCCATCTCATTTGCCTCCATCATTGATATGGGTATGCACCGTCGGCGGACAATCGGAGGTGTCCGAATTTTCGCCTGCACGGGCGACGAATCGCGCGCAATCTGATATGCATCCGGGCACGGCAGGGGAGGAGACATGGCCACCGTGCATGGCTTCGAAGGCGAGATCGACCTGGGGGAGCCGGCGAATGCCGGTGCGCCGGCCAAAGTCGATGTCCTGAAAGCGAAGTTCGTCCGCTATGACGGCTGCCAGCAACTCACGCTCTGGCTGCCGCAGGACGGGTATGCCGGCTATGAGCGCCTGCTTATCCGAAAGGTGGGCGGCGACTGGATCGAAGATGCGGTGATCACGGACCGTCTCAACGGGCGCATCCAGATCCTGATCGACACCTTCCCTTGGCCGCCCGGCCGCTACCGGATCGAAATCACGCACCGGGATGGCTGGAGTCACGAACTGCGCCTTGAGAAACTGGAAGCGGGTATAACGCTGCCACAGCCCGAGCCACCGCCGATGCCGAAGTCCGATGGCGAGCCAATCGTCTACCGGGATGGCACGGGCAAGGTGTTGCCCAACTATGATCTCGACCTGCGCGCCAAGGAACTCGCCCGAATGGCCGACCGGTTCAGCCGCCGCCTCGAATTCGAGGGCAATTTCCGCGCGGGCACGATCATCTATATCGAGGGCGACACACGCCTGAGATTTTACCACGAGATGTGCGGCGGAGGCGTGCATTTCAGCATCGACATCCCGGCCGCCGACCGCTGGGAGACGGAAACCGGCCGGCCCCTCGCGGAACGCGATGACACCGTTGCCTTCGTGGCATCCGAAACGCAGCGCGTTAAGGCCAGGTCCTGGCAATACGAAATCCGTGCGGACCGGATCGACTTCACCGACTAGCAACGGCCCCTTGTCCCGGTGCGCGCATCACCTCACAACAGCCCGATGCCTGCTGCCCCCAACCTGAAGAACGCCCGCGCGCTGCTGAAGCGCGTCTATGGCTATGATGCCTTCCGCGGCCTGCAGGAAGATGTGATCGCCGATGTCATGGCGGGCCGGGACGCGCTCGCCGTGCTGCCGACCGGCGGCGGCAAGTCGCTCTGCTACCAGATCCCGGCGCTGCTGCGCGAAGGATGCGGCATCGTCGTCTCGCCGCTGATCGCGCTGATGGCCGATCAGGTGGACGCGCTGAAACAGGTTGGCGTGCGGGCCGAACGGCTCGACAGTTCGATGGATTTCAATGCCCGCAGCGCGGCTCTCAGCGCGGCGGAACGCGGCGAGATGGACCTGCTCTATGTCTCGCCCGAAGGCCTCGGCACAAATCTCGCGGAACGCCTTGCGGGCATGAAGGTCTCGCTGATCGCGGTCGACGAGGCGCACTGTGTCAGCCAGTGGGGCCATGATTTCCGCCCGGACTATCGCGCGCTCGGACGGCTCAAGGGCCTGTTCCCCGGCGTGCCGCGCCTGGCGGTGACGGCGACGGCGGATAACCGCACGCGCGACGATATCCTCGCGCAGCTGAACCTCACGGACCCGGCCGTCCATGTCGCCAGTTTCGACCGGCCGAACCTGACCCTTTCGGCGGAGCCGAAGGAGGGCAACCGCACGGCGCGCGTGACGCAACTGGTCAAGGCGCGCAGCGGCGCGAGCGGGATCGTCTATGCGGCGACGCGCAAGGCGGTCGAGGATGTGGCCGAGGCGCTCGAGAAGGCCGGCGTGCCCTCGCTCGCCTATCATGCGGGCCTTAATGCCAATGTGCGCGCCGCGCGCCAGCGCCAGTTCCTGCTGGAAGAGGGCCGCGTGATGGTGGCCACCGTCGCCTTCGGCATGGGCGTCGACAAGCCGGATGTGCGTTTCGTCATCCATGCCGATCCGCCCAAGACGCTGGAAGCCTATTGGCAGGAAGTCGGCCGGGCAGGGCGCGACGGCGAGCCCGCCGAGGGCATCGCGCTCTACGGGCCAGCAGACATGAACCGCTCCCTGCAATGGACCTGGTCCAGCGATGCACCGGATGAAGTCAAACGCGTGCAGCTGACCAAGACGCGCCAGCTGTTCGGATTCTTCAACGGCGATGAATGCCGGCGGGGCGCGGTGCGGCGCTATTTCGGCGAAGCGAAAGTGGAGCCGTGCGGGGTCTGCGATGCCTGCAAGGGCGAACTGGGCGAGCGCCATGACGCGACCCGCTGGGCGCAGATGGCCGTGTCCGCCGTCCTGCGCTGCGGCCAGCGCATCGGGCGGGGGCGGCTGGTGCAGCACCTGCTCGGCGAGGCCAAGGATGATTTCGATACGGAGCTGTCAGCGCTGTCCACCTTCGGCATCGGCAAGGACCTGCCGAAGCAAGGCTGGAACCGGGTGTTCGACACGCTGATGTTCGAAGGCCTGATCGCCGAAGGCGGGGAAGCGCTACGCCCGGTCGTGATCGTGCCCGACGGCGAGGCGGCCAAGGCCCTGTTCCGGGGGGAGCGGACGGTTACCCTGCGCGAAGACCTGACCGCCCCGAAACGGCGTACCCGCACCAAAGGCGCGGCCCGGGCGGCGGTGCAGGCCGACCTGTCGGCGCGCGATCAGGGCATTTTCGACGCCCTGCGCCAGTGGCGGACCGACCTCGCCAAGACCCGCGGCGTGCCGCCCTATGTGATTTTCCATGACCGGACCCTGGCCGAGATAGCCCGCGAGCGGCCCTCCAGCGCTGAGGCCCTGCGCGAAATCAGCGGGGTCGGGGAGAAAAAAGCGCAGGCCTATGCCGGCGATGTTGCCCGGATCGTCAAAGAGGCGGCCTAGCCTGCTATCCGGGTGTTCTGGTCGTGCACCAGGCGCCACTCGCCGTTTTCGAGTTGGAAGATGAGAATGAGCCAGGTCGACCGGGGCGTACCGTCCGGCGTGTCGCGGTAGTCGTACCGGATCAGGGCGGCCGACAAGTCGCTACCCTCGATGACCGTTTCAACGACCGGCTCCATCACCCATTGGTCGTCCGCGAACCATTCCTTGTGAAAGGCGATCACCTCCTGCGTGGTGCCGACGAGTTCGCCGTTCGGGAAGATCACCCGCAGGTCCGGGCGGTCGGTCAGCGTGGCTGTGAACCCGTCAAGGTCACGGGATGTGATCGTGGCAAGGTGGGTGTTCAGGGCGCTGCTGAAATCGGGCGCGGGAGGGGGACCATGCGCACACGAAGCGGCCAGCAGCAGGCTTAAAGTCGTGATACCGGCGCGAGGGGCGAGCAAATCCTGTAGGTTCATGGAGATCTCCTAGGCTGCCCAGAGAGCCTATGCCGCCGGGTCAGGGTCCGCAACCAGGCCCTTCGGATGGGCCTGAGGGCCTGTGCTTGATTGATTTCCACGGCTTTAGCGGCTCCAGCCTTGACCCGGTGCGTGCGGCACCGCACCTATACGGCCCTGAAGACAGATTCCCCTCTCCGGAGCCCGCATGACCCATTTCCGCCTAGACGACGAAGACAAAGAGAAAGGCCCGGCAACAGAGCCGAATTCCTTCCTCGAGGCCGCCCTGTTCAAGGCGCGCACGATCCTGCTGACCGGCGGGATCGATTTCAAGGCCGCCCAGCGCGTGTGTGAACGCCTGCTGGCCCTGTCGTCCGAAAGCCAGGACCCGATCTTGCTCGTCCTGTCCTCGCCCGGCGGCCATGTCGAAAGCGGCGACATGATCCATGACATGATCAAGTTCGTTCCGGCGCCTGTGAAAATCCTCGGGACCGGCTGGTGTGCCTCGGCCGGCGCGCTGATCTATTCGGCGGCGACCAAGGAAAACCGCTACGCCCTGCCGAATACCCGCTTCCTGTTGCACGAACCCCGCGGCGGCGTCGGCGGCCAGGCCACGGATGTCGAGATTCAGGCGCGTGAGATCATCAAGATGCGCCAGCGTCTGAACCAGATCTTCGCGGATGCCACCGGCAAGACGCTGGAGCAGATCAAGAAGGACACCGACCGTGACTTCTGGATGAGCGCCGAAGAGGCGATGGCCTACGGTCTGGTCGGCAAAATCGTCAAACACCACAACGAAATCATGTGATCCTGGCAGGGCGGGGCGTGTTTGCCTCCCGGTAATGTTTCTGGGCGATGCTTCGCCCTTAACCATAACGGGTCCCTGACGCTCCGCCATGCCAGTTCGCCTGAAGGATCTTGCGTTGCCCGTGACACCTGTCACGCCGGCAACCACCGCCGCCGCAGCCCATTCGCTGTTTGCTTCCGATTCCGCCCTGTTCGCGGTGGCTGTCCGGCTGGCTGACGGTGAGGAGGCGAGCTACGGCCTCGTCACCCGCCTGCGCGTGCTGGAAGCCCTGGCTGGCCCGAACGGGCGCGATGTGTTTGCCGCGCGGTCCGTGACCCACCTCGTCGGTTCGCAGCCGGTGATCGCCGATGGCGAGATGCCGGTGGCGCGGATTGCCAAGATGGCGGCTGAACAATCCAGCAGCGCCCTGACCGACGGGATCATCGTGATGGAGCAGGGCGCCTATTCGGGCATTGTCTCTCCGGCGATGCTGCTCAAGGCAGTGGCCGAAGAGAATGCCGCGCGGGCGCGGGCTCAGCAGGGCGCGCAGCGCAAGTTCAACGACCTGACGCGCCAGTTGGGCCGCTTGTCGGAATCGCGGGCACGCACGTTGGCCTTCATCGGGCATGAAATCCGTACACCGCTGACCGGGATTCTTGGCGTAGCCGACCTGCTCGACACGCAGCTGCCAGCCGGTGAACCGAAACGCCTTGCACGGACGATTGCCCAGAGTGGGCAACATCTCGAACGCCTGCTGACGGACCTCCTGGACCTGTCGCGGATCGATGCCGGAAAGCTCGCGATTACCAACCAGCCGATCGAGCTACGCCAGTTCGCGGTCGAGACGCGCGATCTCTGGATGCCGCAATTCGACGAGAAGCGGATCAACCTGCGGATCGGTGTGGCGACGGGCGCTGAGGCGCGTATCGAAAGCGATGCCGGGCGCCTGCGGCAGATCCTGTTCAACCTCGTCAGCAATGCGATGAAATTCACAGACCGGGGCCAGGTGACGGTGACGCTGGCGACCTCGCCGACACCGGAAGCGCTGATGCTGACGATGCGCGTGGCCGATACCGGACGCGGGATATCCGACGCTGACAAGGCGCGCCTGTTCGAAGCCTTCGAGCAATCGGAAAGCGGCGATGCGTTTTCCGGCAGCGGCCTTGGCCTTTCGATTGCCCGCAGTCTGGCGCGGCGGCTCGATGGCGACATCATCCTCTCGGACAATCCCGGCGGCGGCTGTGTGTTCACGGTGGCATTGCCGGTGCACAAGGCAGGCCCGCGCCTGGCGGTGGAGAACAAGACCGACAATCATCCCGCGCGCTTTGACCTCGGCGAAGTGCTGCTGGCGGAAGACCATGAGGCGAGCGCCTTCGTGATCCGCGAAGCGCTGGTGGCGGCGGGCTGGCGCGTCGAGACGGTGACGGATGCCGCCGCGGCCATGCAGCGCGTCGGCCAGCGCCGTTATCAGGTGATCCTCACGGATGTGCACATGCCGAATGGTGGCGGAGACGCGGTGCTGCGTGCGGCACGCTCCGGGCACGGACTGAACGCGCTGACGCCGGTTGTCGCCGTGACGGCGGATACGAGCCCGGAACGCCGCGCAGCGTGTGACCGGATAGGTTATTCCGGCCTGATCGAAAAGCCGGTGCGCCCGCGCCCGCTGGTCGCCGCGCTGGCAGACATCCTGATTTCAAGCGCAGGCCCGCGCCGGGCGGCAGGGGCTTAGAACGTCCGTCCAATGAGCAGATAGGCCGATTGCCGTCCGCCCTCGGAGCGTCCGAAGGCGAGGTAGACGGGGCCGAGCGCGGTGTTTGCGGCGACAAAGACACTGCCGCCGAGGCGAAGGTCACTGCCATTCAGGCCGGTATCGCGCTGCCAGACATCGCCGATTTCCGCCGAGCCGCCGACGAAGAGCGGCACGCCGAACAGCTGTTCGGAATCGCCCAGCAGGCGGCGGCGATAGATCAGTTGGGCGGTGACGAAATTATCGCCGGTCAACTCCTCTTTGCGATAGCCCGACAGGCTGAACAGGCCGCCGACCCGGTAGAGCGCATCGAGCGGGGCATCGCCATCGATGCGCTGGCCGGCGGCGAGCGCGCCGATCAGCGTGTTCGGGCCGAAGCTGCGGGCGGAGAGAAGCGAGGCGCTGACAGTCTGGAAGTCGCCATTGTCGCCGAGCGCTTCGAGGCCCTGCACATAGCGGGCGCCGGCCCGCACGCCTTCGCGCGGGAAGAAGGGATCGTCGAGCGTGTCATATCCGCCGGAGGCAACGAGGCGGCCGATATCGACATCGATTTCCGCAAGGGGTGCTGAGCCCTCGTTTAGTTTCGCGCGGCCCGTGCCGAGTTCGACCCCGATACGGACCTCGCCGACATTGCCGAACTGGTAGCCCGCATCGACACCGGCGAGGCCATAGGTCAGGTCATAGCCGGCCGTCTTGAAGCCGCTGGATGAGTAGACATTGACGGGCTGGTTGCGGATTTCCGCGCGGGCCGCGCCAAACCAGTGCTGGCGCGGATCGAGTAGGCGGAAATACTCGCCGTAGATTTCGTTGAAGTCGCCGATCGTGGCGCGAGCCTGGATTTCTGAGCCATAGCTGTCGAGTGCGGCGCTGCGGAAATCGACAGAGATGGCTGCGTCGGACTCCGTGTTGAAGTCATTCTCCACGATCAGGCCGAAGCGGATGCGTCCGGCATTCGGCACGGCGTCCTGGGCGCGCACGATGAGGCCGGTCTGGCCGCCCTGTTCCTCGAACACATAGTCCACCCGTTCAAAGGGCCCGAGCGCATAGACACGGTCCAGCGCCTCGTCGATCCGGTCCGTGTCGGCGGTTTGGCCCATCAGGTCGAGCAGTTTGCCCTCGATCAGCGACTGGTCGAGGCGGGACTGGTTCTCGATCGTCAGGAAGCTGATGATCGGGGCCTCGGTTTCCGGCTTGGCGGCATAGGTGACCGGTGCGCGGCCTTCAGCGAGCGCGGCGAGACGCGGGGCATTTTCGGCGATGGCGGCGCGGCCGGCGGCGATCAGGTCCGCCTGGCGATTGAAGGCGGCGGGGTTGAAGCCGGCAGTGGCGACCTTGGCAACGACATCGCGCTCGGAATCGAGACTGTTGATGGAAGCACGTTCATTGGTGAGAATCAGCAGGCTGACGGTCTGGGCCAGGACATCGACGGCGGAGTTGATCTTGTCCTGCGGGGTCAGCTCGGTGGGCGTCCAAACGGCGATGACGATATCGGCGCCGAAGTCGCGTGCGACACCGACCGGCATGTTGGCCGAGAGGCCGCCATCGACCAGCAGCTTGCCATCGAGCTGCGCGGCGGGAAATACGCCGGGTACGGACATCGAGGCGCGCATCGCCATCGGCAATTCGCCCGAGCCCATGACATAGGCCTCGCCGGTGGCGATGTCGGTGGCGACCGCGCGGAACGGAATTTCAAGATCGTCGAAACTGTCCAGCCGGGCGCGGGCCGGTGTGAACCGGCGCAGTTCCTTCATCAGCGTCTGGTCGGAGATCGCCCCGGCGGGCAGGAGGATTCCGGCGGGTGAGACGCCGAGCGCTCCGGTGCCGGGAAACTCCGCCTGCTGCTGTTTCTGGCGATAGGTGAGCTTGTCGCGGTCCGGGGAGGGGCTGAAGACGCCGGTCCAGTCGGCGGTCTCGACGACGGTCTGCAATTCATCGCCCGTCAGGCCCGCCGCATAGAGGCCGCCGATGACTGCACCCATCGAGGTACCGACGACGCAGTCCGGGCGAATGCCGCGCGCCTCAAGTTCCTGGATGGCGCCGACATGCGCGATGCCAAGCGCGCCGCCGCCGGAGAGGACCAGCGCAATGCTGGGCTGGCCCGGGTCAGCCGAGGCGCAGGGCCTGTCCTGGGCCAAAGCAAAGGCGGGGGCCGCCGCAAGGCAGAGGGCCGCCAGCGGCGCACGAAAGGCTGGAAGCCAGCGGGAGGGGGCAAACGGCATCATGAGGCTTCTCCTCGTAGCCGGGAAAGGTAACGGAAGCGTGCGGGAAGGGAAGGTAGTGGTGGTTCGGGAGAGACTTGAACTCTCGACCTCGCGATTATGAGTCGCGCGCTCTAACCAGCTGAGCTACCGAACCGTTCGCCGCGTCAGCGAACGCGCCTGATACACAAGGCGGCAGGGCCGTGCAAGCGCCTAGGGTAGCCGCGGATCGCGCCGGTCTGCCCAGCCCTGTGCCCAGGCGTCCAGTGCCAGCAAATGCTGGCCCAGCGCCTCGCCATCCGGGGTCAGGACATAGCCGTTCGGCCCAGCCTCGACGAGGCCCGCATCGCGTAGGGATTTCAGTCGGGTGTTAAGTACGGTCGGCGAAATCCCGCCGCAGCGGGTCTGGAGGCCCCGGAAGGTTTCCGGCCCCGCCTGCAACTCCCACAGGATTCGCAGGGTCCAGCGCTGGCCCGCCAGATCCAGCAACACCATGATCGGGCGGCCGGTGGTCGAGCCGCGGACGGCTTTGGCCGGTCTGGTCATTTCAGGCTCCGGATTGACGCTACTAAAAACGTAGCATAAGAATGCTACACTTTCGATAGCAGGAGTTAACGCCGTGTCCAATCGCCTTGCCCCGCTTGACGCGCCCTATGCGCCGGAGATCGAGACTGCGCTAGCGCGCTATCCCCGGCAGGAGGGCTACCTGCTGACGCTGTTTCGCACGTTCGCAAACAGCGCGCGGTTCCTGCAGCGCGGCGTGCCAAACCTACTGGACAGGGAAAGTCCGCTCTCTCTTCGCGAGCGGGAAATTGTCATCCTGCGGGTCACGGCGAATTACGGCTGCGAATACGAGTGGGGCGTGCATGTTGCGATCTTTGCGAAACCAGCGCGCCTGACCGAAGCGCAGGTGGCGGCAACGCGGCTGGCGGTGCCGGAGAGCTATGTGTGGGACGCGCGCGAGGGCCGCCTGATCGCGGCGGTCGACGCCTTGTGCGGTGGGGCCACGCTGCAGGGTGACCGGCTTGATGCGTTCACGGAAGACTGGTCGAAGGTACAACAGCTGGAAATCATCAACCTCTGCGGCGCCTATCATACAATTAGCATGGTGGCGAACGTGGCGGGCCTGCCACCCGAATCCTTTGCGTCGCGTTTTCCTGCGGCCTGAGTTCAGAGGGCGGCGAGCTGCGCCACATGTTCCGCAATCGACAGGGATGAGGTTAATCCGGGGCTTTCGATGCCCAGCAGGTTGATCAGGCCGTCGCTGCCATGGGTATCGGGCCCTTCGATGCGGAAATCGCCCGAGGGGGCGCCTTCGGGCACCAGTTTGGGGCGTACACCGGCATAATCGGGGCTGAGCCGCTCGACCGTCAGGCCGGGCCAGTAGCGGGTGACTTCGGCGTGGAACAGGGCCGCCCGGGCCGGATCGACGCGGTAATCGAAAGGCGGGCGCGCGTCATCAGGCAGCCATTCGGCGTCCGGGCCGACCTTGCCGCGCCCGGCGAGGTCGATCGTCAGGTGCAGGCCGAGGCTGGACGTGGTCGGCATCGGGTAGATCAGGCGCGAGAAGGGCGTGTGGCCCTGGATCGTGAAATAGCTGCCTTTGACATAGTGCGGCCGGGGCAGGGCGGCGGTGTGCGGGCCTTCGATCAGGCCGGCGACGCGGATGGCGTGGTGGCCGGCGGCGTTGATGACCGTGCGGGCGAGGATGGTCGTGGGCGTCTCGCCGCCGGTTTCAAGGCGAACATGGCCCGTCTCGACCGCGCCGGAGAGGACCGGCGTGCCGAAAGCGATGGAGCCGCCGGCATCCTCCAGCTCACCCTGCAGGGCGAGGAAATAGGCGTGGCTGTCAAAGATGCCGGAGACGGGGGACTGGATGGCGCCGGAGACGTTGGCGCTGAGGGCGGGCTCGATCCGGCGGACGGCGGGCCCGTCAAGCAGGCGCAGTTCTTCGACGCCATTGGCCTCGGCGCGGGCGAGGATGCCGGTGAGGGCCTCGTATTCATCGCCGACGGCGACGACCAGCTTGCCGCAGCGCTTCACGGTGACACCGTGCGCATCGAGATAGGCGTAGAGCATGCGCCGGCCGGCGACGCAGTGACGGGCCTTGAGACTATCCTTCGCATAGTAGAGCCCGGCATGGATGACTTCGGAATTGCGCGAGGAGGTGTGCATCGCGATCTGGTCTTCAGATTCGAGCACGATGACTTCGCGGCCGGCCCGGGCGAGCGCGCGCGCCGCGGCAAGACCGATCACGCCGGCGCCGATGATGACGGCATCTGCTTCGAAACTGTCCGGCATGGCAGGCCCGGTTCCTTATATTTCGCCGTCCCGCTCGCCGGGTGCGCCGGATCAATGTAGTATCAGCCGGGATGGATGCACGCAGCCTTATTCTCGCGGCGCTTTTCGCCTCAGGGGCCTTGCCGGCGGCGGCGGACCTGGTGAGCGCGAACGCGGCGTTCCGGGCGGGGCAGTATGACCTGGCGCTGCGTGAGGCGGCGGCGGAGCCTTCGGCGGACGCAGATGCCTTTCGGGCGCGGACCCTGCTGGCGCAGGCGATGTGTGCAGCAAGGGCGCCGGACAGCACCGTCATAAAAGAGGCCCTGGCCGCGGCCGAGGCGGCGCTCGCGCGGGATTCCGGCCATGAGGAAGGGCGCCTGCAGAAGGCGATTGCGCTGTCGCTGCTGACACGGCCGATGAGCCTCGGGGAGGCGCGGGAGTCCGGCTACGGTCCCGAAGCGCGCAAGCTGGCCGAAAGCGTGCTCGCTGACGATCCGGCAAACCATTACGCGCTCGGCTTCCTCGCGGTGTGGCATGTCGAGGTGCACCGGCGCGGCGGCACGATTGGCGCCGCGGTGATGGGCGCGAACTTGAAGACCGCGCGGCAGTATTTCGAGGAAGCCGTGCGTCTGGCGCCGGACGATGCGGGCCTGCGCTGGCAATGGGCGCGGGCGCTGGCGGCGTATGATGCGAAGAAGTATCGCGGCGAGATCAAGGCGGAATTGACAGCGGCGCTGGCGATTGATCCGACTACGGAAATGGACCGCGTGATGCAGGGCCGAGCCAAGGCGTTGCTGGACGTCGTGAACTCGGAGAAGCCCCGCACCGTGGAGCAGGCGGCTGTACGGATGTTCTAAACGGCAGACGCTTGAACCGTACACGGCGCTACTTTCCTTCAATTCAGGTTTGGCAGATCGGGACGTTTGGCGTTAGGTTCCCCCATCGCAAACACAAATGGGGATGAAACAATGCGAAACTTCCGGATAATGTCTGCTGCGGCGGTTGCCGCGATTGCACTTGCCGCTTGCGGCGCCGGTGATTCCGGCGCGGACAAGCGCGAAGCCGATATCGAGGCCTATGCCAAGACGCATGGCGTGGACGCGGATGTCGAAGTGGATGCCTCGGGGGAGGTGTCCTCGGTCACGATCAAGCAGGGCGGCGGAACGGTTGGCAACAATCTCGACCTGCCGGACGGCTTTCCGGCGGATGTGAAACTGCCCGCCAGCTGGACGATCCAGTCATCGTCGCCGGTGCCGCCGAGCGGCTTCATGCTGACAGGCATGGTTGAGGATACGGTTGAGGGCGTGGCAAGCGCGGTGCGCGAGACGTTGACGGCAGAAGGCTGGAACGAGACGGCGTACGATGCCTCAACCCCGGTCATGACACGGATCGCATTCGAGAAGGACACCCGCATGACCAACATCAGCGTGATGGATACGGGCGGCGAGAAACTGTCCGTTCAGATACTGACGATGGAGAAACCGTAGGGCCTTCGCTTTACGTGCCCTCGAACACGGCGCGGACGAAACCGCGATAGAGCAGGACTTGCTGCGCCAGCATCGCGGGGTCTTTCAGGGAGCGTGACAGGATGATGCCGCCATCTGCGAGGGCGGAGAACATGTCGGCGAGGGCGTCGAAATCGACATCGACTTTCGGCGGGTATTTCGTCGCGATCAGGTCCAGCCGTTCGCGCATCACGCGGCGCCAGGTCAGGTGGCTGCCGGAGCAGAGGTCGCGCACGTCCTGGCTGAAGATCTGTTCCTGATAGCAGCAGGACGCCACGATGCAGCCGGGATGGCCGTTCGGCAGGTCCATGAACTTGTCCGACAACAGTTTCAGGAAAATCAGGAAACTGTGAAGCGGGTCTTCGCTGAGGCTGTCGGCAACCGCAAAGAGCTCCTCCGTCATCGACACTTCTTCATTGACGTAACGCTCGACCAAAGCCTTCGCGAGATCGTTCTTGTCGCGGAAGTGGTAGAAGAAGCCGGACTTGGTGATCCCGCATTCGGTGATGATTTCCTCAATCGAGGTCGCGCTGAAACCCTTCTCGAGAACGGAGCCCTGCGCGATGTCCATCAGGCGCTGCCGCGTCTGCTCGCCCTTGCCCACAACCTGGATCGTCATTGGATTTCCCTACCGCAGGTACAGTACCTGAAGTGCAGTTTTGTGGTGCCGCTGTGTGGCAGATTCAAGGTTCACGTAAAAGACAGGCTGCAAGGCATTGAATCTTCAGCATAAAAATCATTCCGAAAACCGTACCACGCGCCTTCTATCAGGCGGCGCGCCGTTTCCGTAACTCTCGCTTCAAGCCGGCACATCCTGTTGCCGGAGCGAAAAAGGAAATCTCCCGTGTTGAAAGACCGTTACGGAAACATCGTTTCCACCACCTCCCAGACTGCGCTTGCGCACTATGATGAAGCACTTGAACTGATCCGCCTCTTCCGGGGCGACCCGGTGGGCGCACTTGATGCGGCGCTGGCCGAAGACCCCGACTTCGGGACAGCATGGGCCACGCGGGCCACCCTGCTCGTTCAGCAGACGGACAAGGCCTATGCCGACGAAGTCGCCCGCAGCCTGTGTGCTGGCGCCGCCGCGCGCCTGACATCCCGCGATGAAGCGCATCTCGCCGCCGCCCATGACTGGCACGAGGGCCGCCTCCTGCAAGGCACGCAGCGCCTGCATGCCATCGCGCGGGAAGTGCCGCGTGACCTGTTCGCCGTGCAGTCTGCCCATATCGGATGCTTCTATCTCGGCCTTCAGTCTGAGCTGCGCGACGGGCCGCTGCAAGCCCTGCGGTCATTCTCGCGCGGCGATGACGGCTACGGCGCGCTGCTCGGCATGGCGGCGTTCGGGCTTGAAGAGTGCGGCGATTTCTTCCGCGCCGAAGTGTTTGGGCGGGACGCTGTTGCAATTGATCCGCGCGATGGCTGGGCCGTGCATGCGGTCGCCCATGTCAACGAGATGCGCGGCGATCTTGAGGCCGGCATTCCATGGCTCGCAGATAATGCGAAGGACTGGGCGCCGGAAAGCGGGTTTGCCTATCATAACTGGTGGCACCTCGCGCTGCTCTATCTCGATACGGGCAATACGGACGAAGTGCTGCGCCTGTATGATGAGAAAGTCCGGCCCAATCCGGATGCGGCGCCTGTTCTCGAAGGCATTGACGGGTCGTCGCTGCTCTGGCGCCTTTATCTGGAAGGCATCGATACCGGCTACAGGTTCAAGCCGCTCGCGGCGGCCTGGGAGCGGTGCGCGGAAGATGGCTTCTATGCCTTCAACGACCTGCATGCGCTGATGGCGTTCGTGGGCGCGGGCCGCACGGATCTTGTGGAGCGGACGCTGAAGGCGATGCGCCGCGCCGCGCAGGGAGACGGCGACAACGCCTATCTCACGCGGGCCATCGGTCTTCCGCTGGCGGAGGGTTTTGCAGCTTACGGCGCCGGCCGGTACGGCGAGGCGGCTGCGAAAATCCTGGAGGTTCGGGCGATCTCCCAACGCTTCGGCGGCAGCCATGCGCAGCGGGATATCCTGACGCTGACCGCGCTTCATGCGGCGCTGAAGGGCGGCCTCAGTGCGACCGCTGCAGCCCTCGCCGAGGAGCGTGTGCAACACAAACCGCTAAGCTTCTGGGCCCGCCGGTTGGGTGAACAGGCCGCGGCGCTGCGCCAGATCGACCAGCTCGAACTGGCCAATTGAAGCCAGCGAAATGCAAGAAGGAGAGAGCGGCCGGGAAACCGGCCGCTTTTTTGGGGGCCGTCGCCGGGAGAGATTGTCCGCATGGCCGGGCGTAGCTAAAGAGTGATTCAACTGAGCGGAGTGTACAGATGAATCGGAAGTTGCTGGCGATTTCGGCATGCCTGCTGCTTGTTTTGCCGGCGACTGCAGAGACGTGCTCCAATACGCGCTTTCGCGACAAGGGGCTTAAGCTCGCGCGGGAAGCCTATCCGCAACTTGTCGGCCAAGCCGCAGAATGGACATTTACGCGCGAGGCGCTTATGGCGCAGCGGCAAAACGAGCGTACCTGCGCCGGACAGGCTTCGCTCGATTATCTCCTGTTGCTTGCTGACGTACAGAAGGGCGAACTGCAGGACGCTGTGGCGGCGATGGGCGGCGTGATGCGCTCGGGCAGCTCGGCGCTGGAAAAGAAACGGATGATGGACCGGTTGATCAACCGGTTCGTATTGGCCAGCGAGATATCGACGGCGATTGACCTGCTGCGCCATGCGATGACGAACTTTCCGGATGATGCCAGCGGATATGCGCAGAATCTGGCCTTGCTGCTGGCCGGCCGGGGCCGGTTCGACGAAGCCCGGGCGCTTGCGGATTCAAGCCTGGAGAAGGCGCTCGAAGATCCACTGCCCGGCCGAATTCCGCACGCAGGCTGGGTCCGTCTCGCCGTTTCGGAAGTATCAGGCGACAAGGCGGACGAAGCGGACGTCATTGCTCGCCTGAGAACCCGCTTCGGCGAGGAAACGGAAGCCTTGATCGCGCGCGATCTGCCGGCCTCCAACTTTGCCATGCTGCTGAAACGTGAGTTCGGATCAGACAAGTATCCCGTGCCCCTTCAAATGCCGAAACCCCGATATCCGGAGGCAATGGCGAGGGCAGGGCTGGATGGGCTCTGTGACGTGCGTTTCGACATAAGCCTTGAAGGCGTGCCCGAGTTTATCGAGGCCGAGTGCGACGTGGCGGGATTTGCCGAAGAATCAGTCCGGGCCGTATCCGAAGTACGCTTCAAGCCGCCCGTGATCGACGGTGTCCCGTACCGGGTCTACAACGTCATTTATCCCTTTGAGTACCACATCCGCTAGGCGGACCTACTCCGCCGCGACTGTCTCCGCGTGGGCGGCTTCCTCGGTCAGCCAGCGTTCGGCGTCGAGGGCGGCCTGGCAGCCCATGCCGGCGGCGGTGACAGCCTGGCGGTAGATTTCGTCGGTGACATCACCGGCGGCGAAGACGCCGGGGATGGCGGTGCGGGGCGAGCCGGGCTCGGTGATCAGGTAGCCGTTCGGGCGCATCGGCAGCTTGCCCACGAAAAGCTCCGTGGACGGTGCATGGCCGATGGCGATGAAGATGCCGTGGACCGGGATGTCGCGGGTCGCGCCGGTGGTCACATCCTTGATGCGCGCGCCGGTGACGCCGAGCGGGTTCTCGTCGCCGATCACGTCTTCCAGCGCCGAGTTCCAGATGACTTCGACTTTCGGATTCTTGAACAGGCGGTCCTGCAGGATCTTCTCGGCGCGGAAATGGTCACGGCGGTGGACCACGATGACTTTGGAGGCGAAGTTGGTAAGGAAGAGGGCTTCCTCCACCGCCGTGT
Source organism: Hyphomonas sp. (assembly GCA_040223555.1). Classification (GTDB taxonomy): domain Bacteria; phylum Pseudomonadota; class Alphaproteobacteria; order Caulobacterales; family Hyphomonadaceae; genus Hyphomonas. The sequence goes on along the minus strand of JAVKGA010000006.1, from coordinate 146,039 downwards.
TGCCGCCGCCGATGACCATGACTTCGCGGTTCCGGTAGAAAAAGCCGTCGCAGGTGGCGCAGGCGGAGACGCCGAAGCCTTTGAATTTCTGCTCGCTGGGAAGGTCCAGCCATTTGGCCTGTGCGCCGGTGGAGATGATGACCGCATCGGCGGTATAGACCATGCCGCTGTCGCCGACAGCGCGGAAGGGGCGCACGTCAAAGTCAACGCTGGCGATATGGTCGTTTTCGACCTTGGCGCCCATTTTCTCGGCGTGTTCCTGCATCTTGACCATGAGCTCGGGGCCCTGGATCTCGGCAAAGCCTGGATAGTTCTCGACATCGGTCGTGATCGTCAGCTGGCCGCCCGGCTGGGCGCCGGTGACGACCAGCGTGTCGCGCAGGGACCGGGCGGCGTAGATCGCGGCGGTCCAGCCGGCGGGACCAGAGCCGATGATGAGGATTTCTGCGTGCTTGGTTTCGGCCATCCGGGCCTCCCGTCGATTTCGTTGCCGGTATATGGGCGCTGATTCCGAGGGTTAAAGCGCTGCGGCGCCCTTCGCAATGCGGCTATGCGGTTGTGGGGGCCACTTCGCCGATCACTTCTACGGTAGCATGCGAGGCGCCAAAGGCCCGGGCGAGGCGTTCCTTGACGGCGCGGCGGACCGTTTCGGCGTTGGCGCCGGGGTTGGTGATGATTTCGAGGGTCACCAGCGGGCGCGATTCCGTCAGCGCCCAGGCGTGGACGTGGGACACATCGGCGACGCCCGGCACATTGGCTTTCAGGTCGGCGATGATCTTCGCGGCCTCAAGGCCTTCGGGCGTGCCTTCGATGAGAATATGGCCGGATTCCCGCGCGATGCGCACGCCGCCATAGAGGGCAAGACCCGCGACGAGGATGGAGAGCAGGGGGTCTGCGATATACCAGCCCTGCCAGAGAATGAGCCCGGCGGCGAGGATGGCCGCGACCGAGCCGAGCATGTCGCCCGCCACATGCCAGAGCGCGCCGCGCAGGTTCAGGTCATGCTTGTGGCCGCCGCCGCCATGCAGGATGGCGAAGGCCATGATGTTGACGACAAGGCCGAGCACCGCGACGCCGAGCATCAACTCGCCCAGCACCGGCGAGGGCAGCATCAGGCGGTTGATCGCCTCCCAGAAAATCCACAGCGCGAGCAGGATCAGCAGCACGCCATTGGTGAACGCGGCGAGCACCTTCATGCGCCCGAATCCGAAGCTTCGGCCCGGATCGGCGGGCCGGGCCGCCAGCTTGTACCCGAGCCAGGCCAGCATCAGCGAGCCGGTATCGGTCAGCATGTGGGCTGCGTCCGCCAGCAGGGCGAGCGAGCCGGAGAGGATGCCGCCGATCACCTCGGCAAACATGAAGCCGCCGGTCAGCAGCGCGGCGAGCACGACTCGGCGGCGGGAATCGGCGCTGGTCATGTCGGCATGGTGCTGGTGGTGGGCGTGGCCTTCATGGTCATGCGCATGGGCCAGGCCATGCGCGTGGGCATGTTCGTGGGCGCTATCAGCGGGGCAATCGGGTTCGGAATGATCGTGCATGGCGCGGGGGTGCCGCGTGGGGGCGCATCCGTCAATCAGGGCGTAATAGCATTACGCGGGCGAATGGGGTTATGCTCGCATCCAAGGCACGATCAAACAGTGCCAAGGGAGGAAAACATGGGGAATGTGCGCTTGCGGCAGCTGGTGATTGCCGCGGAGTCGCTCGGCGTGGCCGACACGCTGGCCGAGGTGCTCGGGCTGGGAGAGCCATTTCTGGATCCCGGCGTGGGCGAGTTCGGCCTGGTGAACCGGGTCTATGCCATTGGCGACCAGTTCCTTGAGGTCGTGGTGCCGACCGCGCTGACCGCGCCAGCGGGCCGCTTCCTCGCGCGGGGCGGGGACGGCGGCTATATGGCGATTTTCCAGACGGACGATCTCACGGCCGCTAGGGCGCGGGCCGATGCGCTGAAGATCCGCCGCGTGTGGAATATCGACCTGCCGGACATTTCCGCCAGCCACCTTCACCCGGCCGATGTCGGCGCGGCGATTGTGTCCATCGACGAGGCCCGCCCCGCATCCAGCTGGCGCTGGGGCGGGCCGGACTGGCAGAAGAATACCGTACCCGGAGCGCTGACCGGCGCGGTGATCACCGCGCGCGAGCCGGACCTGCTCGCCGCGCGCTGGGCCGAAGCGCTGGGCGTGAAGGCGAAGGGCGGGGTGGTGCAGCTTAATGGCGCCGCCCTCGAATTCCGTCAGGGGACGGAGGATAGGTTGGCGCGGTTCATGGTGAGCGTGCCGGAAGCAGGCGCCGCCGGCGCACGGGCGATCAAGGCCGGATGCGACGTGGTGGACAATGTGGTGATGGTTGGGGGCGTGGGGATTGTGTTGGGCGGCTGATAAGCCCCTCACCTCCCATTGCTTCGCAATGGGCCCCTCCTCTCCCGCGATACGGGAGAGGGGTTTTCACCTCGCCGCCACAAGCGCCACTTAACCCCTCTCCCTCCGGGTGTGGTGGGGCCCGCGACCGAAGGTCGTGGGAGGTGAGGGGCTTTCTTGAGGGAGACTAAACGTCCACCTCAGCTTCCAGCGCAAATTCCTCGATGAACTCGCGCCGTGGCTCAACGACATCGCCCATCAGCTTCGTGAACAGCTCGTCCGCCTCATCCGCGTGTTCGACCTTGACCTGCAGCAGGGTGCGGGCGTTGGCGTCGAGGGTGGTTTCCCAGAGCTGGTCGGCGTTCATTTCGCCGAGGCCTTTATAGCGCTGGACCTTGAGCCCCTTGCGGCCGGATTCGAGCACGGCGTCGAGCAGGCTGGCGGGTCCGTGTACGGCAATATCGCCGCCCTTTTCCTGGCGCAGGATCGACGGCGTGCCGTAGAGCTCTGCGACACCGGCGGCGCGCTCGGCAAGGCGCATGGCGTCCTGGCTGGCGATCATCGCGGGCGGCAGAACAGCCGTCTCGTCCACGCCGCGCACGGTGCGTTGCAAGACAAGCGCGCCTTCCACGAAGCGGCCCTGCCATGTGTCTTCGCCTTCTTCCGCAAGCCAGTTCAGGCGCGCAGCCGTGCCTTGGGCTTCGGCCTCGCCTGCGCCTGAAGCGAGGGCGCCGGCCAGCGCGGCGTGCTCGATCAGGTCTGCCGGCGCGCGCAGGGCAAGGCGTTTCAGGCTGGCGCGGAAGTTGGCCGCCTGACGCACGCGGTCGCGCAGGTCTTCGCCGCCGATCTGCGTGCCGTCGGTGAGGATCAGCGTTTCGCCGCTGGTGCCTTCCTCGATCAGGTAGGCTTCCAGTTCGCCGTCATCCTTCACATAGCGCTCGGAGCGCCCGCGCGTCACTTTGTAGAGCGGCGGCTGGGCGATGTAGAGGAAGCCGCGCTCGATGATCTCGGGCATCTGGCGATAGAAGAAGGTGAGCAGCAGCGTGCGGATGTGCGCGCCGTCCACGTCAGCATCCGTCATGATGATGATCTTGTGATAGCGCAGCTTTTCGATGTTGAACTCGTCGCGCCCGATACCGGCGCCGAGCGCCATGATCAGTGTACCGACCTGATCGGAGGAGAGCATCTTGTCGAAGCGCGCGCGCTCGACGTTGAGGATCTTGCCGCGAAGGGGCAGGATCGCCTGGTTGTCGCGGCTGCGGCCCTGCTTGGCAGAGCCGCCGGCCGAGTCACCCTCGACGATGAAGATTTCGGATTTCGCCGGGTCTTTCTCCTGGCAGTCGGCCAGCTTGCCGGGCAGGGAGGTGATGTCGAGCGCAGACTTGCGGCGGGTCAGCTCGCGCGCCTTGCGGGCCGCCTCGCGGGCAGTCGCGGCCTCGATGATCTTTTCCATGATCTGGACGGCTTTTTTCGGATTCTCTTCGAACCATTCGCCCAGCTTCTCGCCGATCAGGCTCTCGACCACGGGACGCACTTCCGACGAGACCAGCTTGTCTTTCGTCTGTGAGCTGAACTTCGGGTCCGGCACCTTCACCGACAGCACGCAGGTCAGGCCTTCGCGGGCGTCATCGCCGGAGATTTCGACCTTAGACTTCTTCGCGATGCCGGTTTCGTTGGCATACTTGTTGATGATGCGCGTCAGCGCGCCGCGGAAGCCGGCAAGGTGCGTGCCGCCGTCGCGCTGCGGGATGTTGTTGGTGAAACACAGAACGGACTCGTGATAGCTGTCGGTCCACTCAAGCGCGGCCTCGACCGTGATGCCGTCCTTCTCGCCAATCACATAGACAGGCTCTCCGATCAGCGAGGTCTTCTGCCGGTCGATATGCTGGACAAAGGCTTTCACGCCGCCTTCGTATTGCAGGACGATTTCGTAGGGCTCGGCGTCGCGCTCGTCGCGGAAGATGATTTTCACGCCGGAGTTCAGGAAGGCGAGTTCGCGCAGACGGTGTTCCAGCGTCTTGCGGTCATAGTCCGTCATCGTGAAGGTCGACGTGGAGGCGAGGAAGCGCACGGCTGTGCCGGTATAGGGCTTGCCATTCTCGCGCTTTGGCGAGGGCCCGCGCTTGACCAGCGGCGCCTCGACGCGTCCGCCATCGATGAAGCGGACATAGTGCTCATGGCCTTCGCGGTGGATCGTCAGGTCCAGCCAGTCGGACAGCGCGTTGACGACCGAGACGCCGACGCCGTGCAGGCCGCCGGAGACCTTGTAGGAGTTCTGGTCGAACTTTCCGCCCGCATGCAGCTGGGTCATGATGACTTCGGCCGCCGAGACGCCTTCGCCCGCGTGCAGGCCGACCGGGATGCCGCGGCCGTTATCGGTGATTTCCGCCGAGCCGTCGGGGAAGAGCGTGACCGTCACGCGGTCGGCATGGCCGGCAAGGGCCTCGTCGATCGCGTTGTCCACGACTTCGTAGATCATGTGGTGCAGGCCCGAGCCATCGTCCGTATCGCCGATGTACATGCCCGGGCGTTTGCGCACCGCATCGAGGCCTTTCAGGACCTTGATTGAGTCTGCGCCATACTCGCCTTCGCCGCCCGTTTCGGGGGCTTCGGGGATTGTGTCATCCGCCATGGGAAATTCTTTCTCGGGTGATTCTCGAATAGTCCTGAAATATAGGGGATTTATGCCCCCAAGGGAACGTCTCCGGGGGGTATTTTGCAGTGCCGAAACAAACTAAAAAAAACCCGTCGAAACAAGGCGTTTCGGCGGGATTTTTAGCCAGATTGGGAAGTGGTCGGCTGCGCGCGTCTTATGGCTTGCGCTTCACCGGTTTTGCGCCCGGTTTGAAGCCTGTTTTTGCGCCCTTTGCGCCGCCCGGTTTTCCCTTGAATCCCGTCTTAGCGCGTGGGCCGCCAGCGCCCGGCTTGGGCCGGCCCTTGGACGGCTTGCTGCCCCGGTCGCGGTCGTCCTGAACGTATTCCGACGGCGCGAAGGCGCGCGGCACCGGTGCGTCCTCGCCTCTGGGTTGCCGCGGTGCATAGTCCTTGCGCGGGGCCGGACGATCCTTGCGCGGCGGACGCGGGCTGTCATTGCTGCGTTCGTGGCGCGCCTCCGGCGGCGAGAAAGGCTCGGCCTCCGGAATACCCGGCAGCGGAATAGCCATCAGGCTGCCTTCGAGGCGGCCGGACTCGCCGGTCTTCTCGAACAGCCGCATCGCGCCTTGCGAGGTCAGCTCGACATGGGTGTTGACGGGATTGATGCGGATCTGGCCGATATCGTCGCGCTCAAGGCCGCCGGCCTTGCACAGCATGGGCAGTAGCCATTTCGGATCGGCGTTCTTCTTGCGGCCCACATTGACAGAAATCCAGACTGCGCCCGGAATGTCAGCGCGGTCCGTACGCGGACGTTTCTCACGTTGCGGGCGATCCTCGCGTGGCGTCCAGTCTTCGCGCGGTACCCGCTCGGCGCGTTCACGCGGGGCGCGTTCCGGGCCGTCGTAATCATTGCGCGGCGCGCGTTCGCGGCGGTCGCTGGCGCGGTCATCGACATCGCGCAGGTCTTCCGGAGCGGAGCGGCCCTGGCGCTTGGCCCGCACGAAGGCGGCGGCAACGGCCGCGGCGCCGTGCTGGGCGATCAGCTGTTCGGCGAGCGCCGCTTCGTTCGGGTTGGCAGGCTCCAGAAGCGCCGGATCTGCCAGCAGGCGGGCATCATCCTGACGGGAGATTTCGTCTGCCGAGGGCGGCTTGCCCCAGGTGGCGGAAATCTTCGCGTCCTGCAGCAGGCGCTCGACGCGGCGGCGGGCCTTCGGCGCGACCAGCATGGCGCTGACGCCCTTGCGGCCGGCGCGGCCGGTGCGGCCTGAGCGGTGCAGCAGTGTGGCGGGATCGCGCGGCAGGTCGGCGTGTATCACAAGGCCGAGGTTCTGCAGGTCAAGCCCGCGCGCGGCCACGTCGGTGGCGATACAGACACGCGCGCGACCATCCCGCAGGGCCTGCAGCGCGTTGGTGCGTTCTTTCTGGCTGAGTTCACCCGACAGGGCGACGACGGGGAAGCCCCGGTTGCCCATGCGGCTCATCAACTTGTTCACGGCGGCGCGGGTGGTGCAGAACACCAGCGCGCTTTCCGAATCCGAATGGCGCACGATGTTGACGATGGCGTTCTCTTCGTCTCCCGGCGCGACGAGCATGGCCTTGTATTCGATATCGACGTGCTGGCTTTTCTCGGCGTCCGTGGTGACGCGCTCGGCATTCTTCTGGTAGCGTGCCGCCAGTGCGGCTATGCCTTTCGGCACCGTGGCCGAGAACATCAGCGTACGGCGCTCTTCCGGCGTGTCCTGCAGGATCAGCTCAAGCTCATCCCGGAAGCCCATGTCGAGCATCTCGTCGGCCTCGTCGAGCACGACGACGCGGATGCCGCCGGTGACCAGCGAGCCGCGTTTGATATGGTCGCCGAGGCGGCCGGGCGTGCCAATGACGATATGGGCGCCGCGTTCCAGCGCACGGCGTTCGTCGCGCATGTCCATGCCGCCGACGCAAGTGGCCAGGCGGGCGCCGGCGATGCCGTACAGCCAGCCGAGTTCGCGGGCGACCTGCATGGCCAGTTCGCGGGTCGGCGCAACGATCAGCGCGAGCGGCGAGGCCGCCGGCTGAAGCGTGTCTTCACCGTCGAGCAGGTCCTGCGCCATGGCGAGGCCGAAGGCGACAGTCTTGCCGGAGCCGGTCTGGGCGGAAACGAGCAGGTCGCGGTCTGAAAAGCGCGGCGCGATGACGGCGGCCTGCACTTGCGTGAGCGTGTTATATCCGCGTGCGGACAGGGCGCCGGCGAGTGCGGCAGGGATTGTATCGGGGAGGTTCATTTACAGGCTTTCGGGCGGCAGGGGCAGGCGCAAGTCATGCGCGCGCAGCGGGCGCATTGGCTCGCAGGGTTGGTTTGCCGCTCTGTTGCATGTTTTACACCGCAGCGCCACTGGCGCCCGGCATTCGCCCCAGAAGGGATTCAGCGTGTCTCCGTCCTGCTGGAGCAGGGCGTGGGCGCTTTGCCAAAGGAGGGTATGGCCGGCACCGCGACCGCCACTGCAGCGGTCGCGAGGAAGCTCAATCGGAGCATGAGTCTAATCTTTCCCGGGTTTTAACCATGCTTATATTGACTCGCTACGGCGAGTAGAAGAGTTTCTCCGCGACGGGGCTCGATCTGTTTTCACCGTCGCCAAGGTGGGGACCGAATGTTCGAGCGTATCGGCGGCAGCCTCCGAAATATCATGACGTCACAGCTGGGCCTCGACCGGCCTTCGCTCGCCTTGCGTGTGGATGCAGCGCTGGCTTTGCTCGCGGGCCTTGTGACAGGCGGCTTCGCCCTGTGGCTGTTCTTTAAACTCGATTTCGCGCTAATGCTCAGCGCTATCGACATTTGGCTGGATTCTGACCCGGCACGCATAATTGCATCGTTACAGTCGCGTTCCAGCGATGCGCACTTTCGATCGAATGTGCATCCTCTGTGGTCCGTCGGCGTGGCGCTACCGTTTGTTTTTCTGACCAGTCTGGTGGGCGTAAAGGCGATGACCGCGACTTATGTTGCGATCTCGGGGGCCGTGTTCGGGGCTTTCGTTTTCGCGGCCTTGCGTCTTATGGGGCTGCAACGCCTCGACACCTTTCTTCTCCTTGGGCTCTGTCTTTCGACTTCATCTGCCTGGCTTTGGCTAGGTATACCGGAAACGTTTGCCCTCGGCGCTGCAAGCCTATTGGTGCCGTTGATTTGGCTTGCCGCGCCACGCGGGCTGCACGATCGTTGGACGGGACCGGCACAGTCCTTGATCTCGTTTTCTATTACGATCACGAATTGGAGCGCTGGCATATTGGCAGCCTTTCTGGCGCTCGGCCTCCGCCGGTCTGTTCAAACAACTATCGTTGCTTTTGCAATCGCTGGCTTTCTCGCCATTGTTCAATACCGGCTGTTTATTGAATCTGGCGCTTTTCTCGATGTATGGTCCGAGCATTGGGCCGACTACGGGTTAAGCGGAACACTTTGGCAGCACGCACAGACTTTCTTCCTCTCGACCATTGCAGCCCCAACGCCTGATCTCGCGGCAGTTGATCACACGCTCAGCTACGAATTTGGCGAGAGATACTCACGATTGCAGTTTTCCACGCCAACGGAGTCCCCGGCTGGGATCGTGACGCTCCTGCTTTGGTATCTCATCGCCGCACGCGGTGTTTGGGCCGCTGCCAATGGCGCTGTCCAGCCAAAGATCGCGCTGTTTGTAGGGGCGATAATTGGCTTCAACCTGATTCTACATGCCCTGTATGGAATCGAAACGTTTCTGTATGCGATGCACTTTCTGCCGTTCTTCACGTTCGTGGCCGCATGGAGTCTCCTGCTACCCGGCCCTGGCAGGGCGATCATGCGTGTAGCAATTGTCGCCGCGATTGCACTGGGAAGTCTCCACAATCTGGCCCTCTTCAACACCATGGCGGAATGGCACAATTCTCTTCCGGTCGAGGTTTTCTCCAGCCCTTCAGAGGTCGGCGCTAGTCTTTGACAAAGGTGTGCTTTTTCTTGGTCGATTCTGGGATGTGGATTTAAGTCTGTCTTGACTTCCAGCAGTCCCAAAATGTGCGACTTGAACCTGTCATCCTCGCAAACGCGCTCATCCGAGACGATCGCGAATGGTGCCAAAGAATTACTTGATCAAAACAGATATCCCTAACCCTTCAGCGCCTTCGCATGGTGCGCGATGTGCTCGTCCATGAAGGTCGCAATGAAGTAATAGTCGTGGCCATAGCCATCGCGCAGGCGGTAATCCAGCCGCTGGCCATCTTTCGCGCAGGCGTCGATAAAGATCTGCGGTTTCAGCTCCTTTTCGAGAAACGTATCCGCCGTTCCGGTATCGACCAGGATCAGCGCTTTCGACTGGCGCTCCTTGACGAGTTCGGTCGCATCATACTGCTCCCAGGTTATCGAAGGCGGACCGAGATAGGCAGTGAACGCCTTCTCGCCCCAGGGCACGCGGGCAGGGGACGTGATCGGCGAGAAGGCGGAGCAGGATTTGTACGTATCCGGATGTTTAAGATGCAGCGTGATCGCGCCGTGGCCTCCCATCGAGTGTCCGAAAATGCCTTGCCGGCTCATGTCTGCGGCCGGGAAGTTCGCGGCAATGACATCCGGCAGTTCGCCGTGAATGTACTGGTCCATCTTGTAATGCGTGGCCCACGGCGCCTGCGTGGCGGTCAGGTAAAAACCCGCGCCCTGTCCGAGATCATAGGCCGCATCGTCCGGCACATCGGCGCCCCGCGGGCTTGTATCCGGCGCAATGATCATCACGCCGTGCCGGGCGGCATGTTCCTGCAGCCCGGATTTCTCCATCACATTCGCCCAGGTGCAGGTCAGGCCAGACAGGTACCAGAGCACCGGCACCGGGCCGTCGGCAGCCTGCGGCGGCGTATAGACCGCAAAGCGCATGGTACAGGCGCAGGCCTTGCTCTCATGATCGTGTACGGACAATGTGCCGCCGAAGGATTTCCACGTCGAAACCGGGGTGAGGGTCATGTAATCAGGCGCTCCCTTGAACTCGCGCCACATTGCCCCGATAGAGAGGCGCGGATCAAGGCAGGAGCGACGATATGGCTGGATATACCCTCTTCGGCGCCGAGGTTAGTTATTTCACCGGCAAGGCCCGCGCCTACCTGGCCTGGCGCGGCGTGCCGTTCACCGAGGAAGTGGCGACCCAGACCGTCTACCGCGACGTCATCATGCCGGCGGTCGGCTGGCCGGTTATCCCGGTGCTGCGCGCGCCGGACGGCTCGCTCCACCAGGACACGGCCGACATCATCGCCTATGTCGAGGCGGCGGAAAAGCGCCAGCCCCCCGCTATCCCGCACACGCCGCTGCAGCGTTTCGTGGCCGAGCTGCTGCACCTCTATGCCGACGAATGGCTGGTCATCCCGGCCATGCACTACCGCTGGAGTTTCAACGAAGACTGGGCCTATGGCGAGTTCGGCGCGCTCTCCGCGCCGGATGTCAGCCGCGCGGAGCAGTACGAGATCGGCAAGAAGAACGGCCAGCGCTTCAAGGGCGCGCTGCCGGTGCTGGGGGTCAGCGGCGCGACCATCCCCGGGGTCGAGCGTTCGTATGAAGCCTTCCTCGGCGAATTCTCCCGCCACCTTTCTGCTCATCCCTATGCGCTTGGCGGCAGGCCCTGCCTGGCAGATTTCGCGCTCTACGGCCCGCTCTATGCCCACCTCTACCGCGACCCGGCCTCCGGCGAGTTGATGAAGCGGATCGCGCCCAAGGTGGCAGACTGGGTCGAGCGCCTGCAGGCAGGCGGGGCCGGGGAGGGCGCCCTGCTGGCAGACGATGCCATCCCGGAAACGCTGGAGCCGATCCTTGCCCGCCAGATGCGCGAACAGTTCCCTGCGCTCGAAGAGACGGTGAAACTGTTCGGCGACTGGGCCTCGACCGCAACGCCGGGGGCTTTTGTGCCCCGCGCGCTGGGCGAAATCGAGATCGACATCGAAGACCATGACGGCCCGGCGCAGGCCCGCACGTTCCCGCTCTACAGGATGCAGGCCGTCACCGACGCTTATGATGACATGGACGACGCGGCGAAGGTTCGCGCCGATGCGCTGCTCGAGCGCGTGCGCGGCCTGCCGCTCAAGACCTTCCGCCTGCCGAAACGCCTGACACGGACGAATTACCGGTTGGCGCTGGCCTAGGGACGCGGGCGCGGGAACGACACCCCGAACCCGCCATCCACAAAGCCCTCATCCGGCTGGATGTGGGGCGAGCCGGTGTCTTGGTAATATTCAAGTCCCGGCCAGTGAAGCAGGACATCCGCCTTCAGTGCAGGCGTCAGCCCGTCCTGCATATGCGCCACAAGCGCCTTGGTCCACGGCGCGAGCGAGACGACGCGGTTGCCATCGGCCACCGCCCGTTCGATCACCCAGCGGATGGGCGCCGAATGCACCACCGAAAGATCCGGCGGCCCATCCTCGCGCCAGCTCATCCGGGCAAGACCGCCAGGCACTCGATCTCCAGCGCCGCGCCGAAGCCGAGCCCGTTCACCCCCACGGTCGAGCGCGCGGGTTTGGGGTCCGGCAGCGCGGCGGCATAGGCGGCGTTCATCTCGCCATAGTCCGCCATGTCGCCAAGGAAGACCGTGCATTTCACGATGTCGGAGAGGCCTGCGCCATACTCCGCCAGCGTGCGCTCATAATTGCGGAAAATCTGCGTGGTCTCAGCGCTCGTTCCGCCGGGCACGAGCGTGTTCGTCGCCGGATCGATGCCAAGCTCGCCGGAGAGGTAGAGCGTCTGCCCCACGCGCACGGCGCGCGAGAAGGGCAGCGTCTGCCCCGCGATCGGCTGGCCGGAATTGTAGGCGACATCCGCGCTCAGCGCGGCCTCGTCCACATCAACAGAGACGCAGGCGGAGAGCAGGAGGGCCGCAGCTAGCACGGCTGATGAGGTGATGTGTTTCATGCCATGGCCCTCCCCAATTCTCAGCCGCGATGCAGCGCGCAGAGCTTGTTGCCATCCGGGTCGCGCAGGTAGGCGAGGTAGAGCGCGCCGGCGCCTTCGCCGCGCCAGCCCGGCGGGTCTTCGATGGCCTTGCCGCCCGCCGCCACACCGGCCTTGTGCCAGGCATCGGCCTGCGCGGTGTCGTTCATGGCAAAGCCGATGGTCATGCCATTGCCTTGCGTGGCGGCCTGGCCGTCAATCGGCGGCGTGACGAGGAACACCCCGCCATTGTGCAGATAGACGAGGCGGCCCTTGGGATCGGTGATCCCCGGCTTCCCGCCGACCGATGAGAACAGGGCGTCATAAAACGCCTTGGATTTCGCGATGTCGTTCGTGCCGACCATCATGTGACTGTACATTTGTGTTTCCTCCGAAATGTCTTCAGTTTTTTAGATGGACGCTTCATCAACGTATTCGTCAAGTATCGAAGAATTGAGATGGGCGAGATGGGGTAGGGACCGAATTTCTTTGACCGCACCGTAGCTCAAATAAGTACACCGGCTCGCCAGCGGCCCCGTTTCAAATAGCGAAAACACCGGACGATTGATTTGATTGATTACGTTGTCGCGGCGCTCTTCTGGAGCGACAATATGCAAAGGAATATGAATATCGGGCTGCAGTGCAACTAGGTCGGCCATTCGAAGTAAGCCGGAGTAAATTGCTGTGGTATGTTCAACTTCGAATGCGCGAGCAATTGAACGTCCGCGCAGCCAAAGCAGGTCAATTTGCTCAATCGTTCGAATTGTGGCGTCATTGTAATTCATCGGCAGCGTCTCGACGATTACCGAACGAAAGTCGTCTGAAGCAGCGGCGAGAACTCGCTCCCTATCGTTTCGCGGAAGCCAGATTCCAAATCCCATACGTGCGCCAATCTCCGCAAGCATTGCCTGGATCGTATGGGATTCTCGATGGGATTCCGGTGCATCACCGTCTGCATCGTCTTCGGGGATTGCTACGCTGATTTCGCCACGCTCTGTTCGGACGACCGACGAATGCGCTAGCTTCTTTCGATCTTTTTCCGACAGTTCGTACTTCTTCGGGTTCTTGAGTTGTGCTGAAAGCAGCGTCTCGAGAAATTTTGCATCGTCAGTAGGAAGACTTCTCAATGAGCCTTGAAAATTCGCGCCCCATCCTACACTGCCAGGTTCAATCTCTCTCGTGATCGAAAGTGTTTGCCAAACCTCTTTCTCTGTAACTGGAATTGCGTCTTCTAAATCAAGTACGACTATTGGTTCCACATCGAATCGGACAACGAACGGGTCACTTTCAACTTTGAAAATCGGCCGTTCGTCTAGGTATGGTCGAGAACGGACCCGCAGCACGCCGCACCACCGAGAAAGTCCAGTAACATAGCAAAGCAATGTATCGCCCGGCTGAATGCTGTTGGCGCGGGTTTCTTGCTTCCTTGAAAATCCCGATACGGTCGCTCCATTGGCGCGAAATGCTTCCCAAGTTTCCGGCGAGAATAAGTTCAAAAAATAAGTGCCGCTCATCAATACACCACCACACTCCGGATACTCTTTCCCTCGTGCATCAGGTCGAAGGCGTCGTTGATCTTGTCCAGCGTCATCACGTGCGTGATCATCGGGTCGATCTCGATCTTGCCGTTCATGTACCAGTCGACGATCTTCGGCACATCCGTGCGCCCCTTGGCGCCGCCGAAGGCTGTGCCGCGCCAGTTGCGCCCGGTCACCAGCTGGAACGGCCGTGTACTGATTTCCTTGCCGGCCTCCGCCACGCCGATGATGACCGACGTGCCCCAGCCGCGATGGCAGCATTCCAGCGCCTGACGCATCACGGTCGTATTGCCCGTGCAATCAAACGAATAGTCCGCGCCGCCGCCGGTCAGCTCGACAATCTCGGCCACCACGTCTTTTGATTTCTTCGGATTGATGAAGTGCGTCATGCCGAACTTGCGGCCCCACTCTTCCTTGGAGTCATTGATGTCGACGCCGACGATCATGTCCGCCCCCGCCATCCGCGCGCCCTGCAGCACGTTGAGGCCGATGCCGCCGAGGCCGAACACGACGACATTCTCGCCGACCTGAACCTTCGCGGTATTCACCACCGCGCCAACACCGGTGGTCACGCCGCAGCCGACATAGCAGGCCTTGTCGAACGGCGCGTCCTCCCGGATTTTCGCGACCGCGATTTCCGGCAGAACGGTGAAGTTCGAAAAGGTCGAACAGCCCATGTAATGGTAGATCGTCTGGCCCTTGTAGCTGAACCGGCTTGTGCCGTCCGGCATCAGGCCCTTGCCCTGTGTCGCGCGAATGGCCGTGCACAGATTGGTCTTGCCCGAGAGGCAGCTTTTGCACTGGCGGCATTCCGGCGTGTAGAGCGGGATCACATGGTCGCCCGGCTTCACGGAGGTCACGCCCGGGCCCACTTCGCGCACGATGCCTGCGCCTTCATGGCCCAGCACGCTCGGAAAGATGCCCTCCGAATCCAGCCCGTCCAGCGTATAGGCGTCCGTATGGCAGATGCCCGTCGCCATGATCTCGACCAGCACTTCGCCGGCCTTGGGCCCCTCCAGGTCCAGCTCGACAATCTCGAGCGGCTTCTTGGCTTCAAAGGCAACGGCGGCGCGTGTTTTCATCGGTCAATCTCCTCGTTTGGCGACTTACCTAGAGCGATGCGCCGCCAGAATCCACCTAGGCAACGGCGGTCGCTTCCAGTTCGATCATCACATCCGGGTCAAACAGCCGCGCCACGCCGATCAGCGTGCAGGCGGTTTCGGTCCCGTCGGCCTTGATCTCGCTGGTCGCGTCGCCAGCGATGGCCATGAAGGCGTCTACGTCCGTCACAAAAATGTTCAGCCGCACGATGTTGGATGGCGCCATCCCGGCCTCTGTCAGCGCGTCTTTCACGTTGGCCCAGGCAGTGCTGAACTGCGCGCCAAGGTCGCCGGCATGCAACGTGCTGCCATCGGCGGCGGTCGAGGTCTGGCCGGAGAGGTAGAGCGTGCGTGTCGCCCCGGTTACTTCCACGCCATGATGCAGGTTGAAATGCTGCAGCCAGGGCGTCGGATTGATCGTGCGTGTTTTCATGATGTGCGTCCTCCCAAGCGCCAGACGCTATCAGCCGCCGCTGCCCCGCGCAAACGTGCGGCTTGACGATAGTTCGACTTCAAACTATATAGTTTGATATCAAACCACATGGAGGCAGCTCATGGCGTCACGGCGCGGTGTCTTGAAACTGATCGGCGGCGGGGTTGTTCTGGCGGCGGCGGGAGCGGGCGGCTTCGTCGCGCTCAACCAGCCCTCTCATGCCGCGCGCCAGGCCTGGCGCGAGGCGGGGCAGGAATCCGAATTCCGCCGCCGCTTCCTCTCCTTCGCCCTCCTCGCGCCCAACCCGCACAATCGCCAGCCCTGGCTTGTCCAGCTGGAAGGGGAGGACGCCCTGACGCTTTATGTCGACCTGCAAAAGCTGTTGCCCGCCACCGATCCGCTGGACCGCCAGATCACAATTGGCTGCGGCACATTCCTTGAACTGCTCCGCCTCGCCGCCGCAGAAGAAAACTACGGCGCGGAGATCACACCCTTCCCGGAAGGCGCAGGCGACGTCACCGGCCGCCTGGACGCGCGCCCTATCGCCCATGTCCGCTTCCTGCCAGATGCTGCAACCCCCGATCCCCTCTTCGCCCACGTCCTCGCCCGCCACACCAACCGCGAAGTCTACGAGGCGCGCGATGTCGAGCCCGAGAAACTCGCCGCGCTGACTTCGGCCGGCTCAGCCTATGGCATCACCGCCTCGGCCTGCGGCAACGATGCCTTCGCCGCAAAACTGCGAGACCTCACATGGCGGGGCCACGAAATGGAATCACTGACCGATTACACGATGCAGGAAAGCATCGACCTGATGCGCATCGGCCCCGCCGAAGTCGCGCAACACCGCGACGGCCTGACCCTCGAAGGCCCGCTCTTTGGCGCCGGGAAACTGTTTGGCGTCGTCAGCCGCGAAGCGTTGGAGGATCCGGATTCGGCGATATTCCGGCAGGGTATGGACATGTACCGCGCCCGCGCCGCCTCCGCCCGCGCCTTCGTCTGGTTGACCAATGACGGCGCCACGCGCGAAAGCCAGCTCGACGCTGGCCGTGCCTATATGCGCCTGACGCTGGAGGCGGTGCGGCAGGGCCTTGCGATCCATCCCTGGAGCCAGGCCCTGCAGGAATATCCCGAGATGGCCGCCCTGTTCACCGAAGTGCATGACTTGATCGGCGGCGGCGAACGCCTGCAAATGCTCGTGCGAACCGGCTATGCCCGCCCTGTCGTACACGCCCCCCGCCGCGGCCTTGATGCCCACCTGATAAGTTGAACCGGATGCCCCCAAAGCCGACCAAGCCTGACGAGACAGGCGCCCTCTATTTCCAGCTGTTCAATGAGATCGCCATTATTGCGCAGCTGTCCGCATCGCTGTTCCAGCGCGTGCTGCCGCACGACCTGACAATCGCCCAGTTCGGCTTGCTGCATCACTGCGTCCGCCTCGGCGACGGCTGGACGCCAGCGCGGCTCGCCGCAGCTTTCCAGGTCACACGCGGCACGATGACCAACACGCTCCAGAAACTGGAGGCCAAGGGGTTCATCCGTGTCGATCCCGATTCGGACGATGCCCGCTCCAAGCGCGTCTTCCTGACGCCCGCCGGAAGGCAGGCGAGGGAGGCATCGCTGAAGGCGCTCGCCCCGGAGCTGGCGCACCTGCCCGCAGGCTTCCCCCCGGAACTGGCCGCCGAAATCCTTCCCGCCCTGCAGCAATTACGGATCTGGCTCGACACCCATCGCTGATCCCCTCATCATGCCACAAAAGGGGAGAGAGTGGCATGAAGTGGGTCATAGTGGGAATTGGTGTCGTGGCGCTCGCCCTGTGGGCGGTGTTCCTTTGGGAAGGGCGCACCCTCAAGCCGCTGGACGAGGCTGCCCGCGCCAATGCGCCCGGCCAGTTTGTCGATCTGCCGGGCGGCAAGCTTCACTACTGGTATTCCGGCCCAGCCGGCGCCCCGCTCGTCGTCATGGTGCATGGCTATTCGACGCCGGGTTTCATCTTCGAGCAGAACGCGGCGGCGCTGCGGGAGGCTGGTTTCCGCGTGCTGCAGTTCGATCATTTCGGGCGCGGCTGGTCGGACCGTCCGGGCGGCCGGTACGATGTCGATTTTTACGATGACGAAGTGCTGGGCCTGCTGGATACCCTCTCGATCACCGATCCCGTCGGGATGGTCGGCCTGTCGATGGGCGGGCCGATCGTGGCCGAGTTTGCCGCGCGCCATCCGGAGCGCGTGTCGAAAGTCTTCCTGTTCGTTCCGGCAGGCTTCGATGTGGCTGGCACCACGGGCACGCAGGTGGACCTCATCCGCACACCGGTGATCGGTGACTGGCTGTGGCGTATGGTGGCGATGAAGCGGCTCACCAGCGATCCGCAATATGACGAGACGGGCCTTGCCCCGGAAAATCGGCTGCAAGGAGATGTCCTTGTACAGATGAAATACCGGGGCTATGGCCGCGCGCTTTTGTCTACCCTCCGGCATTTCCCGCTGGACAAACGAGACGACACCTACACCGCGCTTGCAGCCACCGGCATCCCGGTCGCCGCCATGTTCGGCGATAAGGACCCGACAGTGCTCATCTCCAGCGCCGAAAAGTTTCAGGCGCTGGTGCCGAATGCCGAGGTGCATATTCTCGAAGGCGCCGATCACGGCCTCAACTACAAGCGCCACACCGAAGCAAACCCCATCCTCTCGGACTGGTTCGCGCAGCCTACGCCTCGATAACGGCCGTTGAGGCATCCACGCGAACCCGCTGCGCCCGCGCCCCGAAGCCTTCAAACAGGTAGGCATCCGTGCCCGTCAGCCAGGCCTGTCCGTTCATCGCGGCCAGCTCGTCATAGAGCGCCATCCGCCGGTCGGGATCGAGATGCGCCGCCGCCTCGTCGAGCAGCAGCAACGGGGAGGGCCCATCCGCATTGATGCTCAGCGCCTCCGCCGAAGCCAGCGCCAGCCCGATCAGCAGCGCCTTCTGCTGCCCGGTGGACGCTTCGCTCGCGGGCGCGCCCGAAGGGCGGTGAATGACCCCGAGGTCAGACCGGTGCGGCCCGCTCAGCGTGCGCCCCGCGCCGATGTCCCGCCGCCGGCCAGAGCGATAGGCCTCCACCAGCAGGTCGAAGATCGTGCGGAAATCCTCGCCGTTCAGCGCCGCCGCCTCCGCCTCGCCTTGCAGCGACAGCGTCGCCTTCGGAAAATGCCCGTCGGGCCGCGCATCAATCGAGGCCTGCAGCTCCGTCAGCACCAGCGCGCGGTTGACCGCAATCTCGGCGCCCGCTTCCGCCAGCCGCGCCTCGATCGCATCTGCCCAGGCCGGATCGACATGCCCGCGCTCCAGCAGCGCATTGCGCTCGGCCAGCGCCTTGTCATAGCGCGAGGAGGCCGTGCCGTGTGACGGCTGGTGCGCCATCACCAGCCGGTCAAAGAAGCGCCGGCGCTCCGACGCGCCGCCGCGAAACACGCCGTCCATCGCGGGCGTCAGCCAGATCAGCCGGATACGTTCGGCAAGGTCACCCGGCGTGGCCGGTGCGCCATCAATCCGCACTACCCGTTTTGCCGGGCCATTCCCGTCCAGCGAGATGCCGATCTTCTGCTCCTCGTTCAGCGTGGCGGACAGCGTCCAGCCCCCGGTTGCGCCATGCCGCGTCATCTCGGCCAGCTGCGCCGCGCGCAGTCCGCGCCCCGGTCCGAACTGGCTGACGGCTTCCAAGAGGTTCGTCTTGCCCGCGCCGTTCGGCCCGAACAGGCAGACAGGCCGGGCGTCGAGCTTCAGCGTGAGGCTCTCATAGTTCCGGAAATCGGTGAGGGTGAGACGGGTAAGGGCGGTCATGCCGTTCTGGCCATGCGCGCATTCCGAACGTCAGTCTGCGGAGGACAGGCCATGCCCGCCGACCGGCTGCGTCTCCGCGATGCTTTCCATGCCCGCAATGATCGGGCGCGCCTTCCGGATCGCTTCCTGCACGGAGGGCAGGGCGAGGCTCGCCTTGTGGCTGTCCGCGTCCGTCCAGGCTTCGGTGATCCAGATCGCATTGGCATCCGCCGGATCGCTGGCCACGATATAGCTTAGGCAACCCGGCATGTCGGTCAGGCCTTCCAGCAGGTAGCCGATCAGCTCATCGCGCTTGCCTTCGGCGGCGATGAATTTTCCAATCAGACCATACATCGTGTTCTCCTTTGTCCCGCCGCAGGCGGGCAGACCCGCCACGGCGGCCATGGCCAGCGAACCACCGATGAAGACGCGGCGGTTTGGCACCATCGCCTAGACCCGCAGCGGCATCAGCACATAGCGCGCCGACTCGTCAGACGGGTCGAGCACCAGCGCGGGTGAGGCGGGATCGTTGAACATGAACTCCGCTTCGTCCGCTTCGATCTGGCCGGCGATGTCGAGCAGGTATTTCGCGTTGAAGCCGATCTCCATCGGGTCGGCGGCATAGTCCGCCTCGATCTCTTCATTGCCCGCGCCGGTCTCGGCATGGTTCACTGCCAGCGTCAGGCGCCCTTCGCTCAGCGACATCTTCACCGAGCGCGAGCGCTCTGCCGACACCGTCGACACACGGTCAACGGCCGCTTCAAACGCCTTGTTGTCGACCGTCAGTTTCTTGTCATTGCCCTTCGGAATGACACGCGCATAATCCGGGAACGAACCATCGATCAGTTTCGAGGTCAGCACGGCGCGGCCCGCGCGCACGACGATCTTGGTGTCGGACACTTCCACGGCCACATCATCCGGGCGCCCGTCGATCAGGCGGCGGATCTCGTTGACCGTCTTGCGCGGTACGATCACGCCGGTCAGCTTTTCGCTGCCCTTCGGCGCTTTCAGCTCCGCCAGCGCGAGGCGGTGGCCGTCTGTGGCGACCGAGCGAAGTACCGGCTTGCCGGCATCATTCTTCGCGGCGTGCAGGTAGATGCCATTCAGGTAATAGCGCGTCTCTTCGGTCGAGATGGCGAAACGTGTCTTGTCGATCAGGCGGGCCAGGTCGCTGGCGCCAAGGCTGAACTGCACGCTGCCTTCATCCGAGGCCATCGTCTGGAAGTCGGCGGCCGGAAGGGTCGGCAGTTCGAACTCGGACCGCCCGGCCGTGATCACCAGGCGCTGGGTCTCGGGCTTTAGTTCCATCTTCACTTCGGCGCCCGAAGGCAGCTTGCGCACGACGTCGAACAGCGTGCCGGCCGGCGCGGTCACGGCACCGTCCTGCGACACCTTCGCGTCGGCAGAGTCGACGGCTTCAATGTCGAGATCGGTGGCGGTCAGGCGCAATTCGCCTTTCTTCGCCTCAAGCAGGACGTTCGACAGGATGGGGATCGTCGTGCGGCGTTCGACAATATTCTGCACGTGGCTCAGCGCGTTCAGCAGGTCACCGCGCTCGATGGTCAGTTTCATGTTCGGTCCGTCCATCACGGGAGCTGCAGGGCAGTCTCCCTCATTCTTCTGGTTTCTGTTTCGGCGTCTGTCTGGTCCCGGCGGATGCCAGGAATCAGCCCGCTTCGCATGGGAAGCGGGCTGAAGACCCTTAAACAAGTTCGGGAAAAAGCCAAGCGGATCGACGGGCGACCCGGCAGGCTGCGTTACGATTGCCCGCTGTCCAGCATTTCGATTATGATCGCCTCGACGCGTTCCACGTCCGCAGCCACCCGGGGTTCGGTCACCAGAAGCGTGTCGATCCTCCGGAACGCATAGAGAACGGTCGTGTGATCCCGCTTGCCAAAGGCGCGCCCGATCTGCGGGAACGACTTCTTGGTCATCGTGCGGCACAGGTACATCGCAATCTGACGCGGATAGACAAACGCCTGCATCTTGCACGGGCCTTCCAGATCCGTGCGGGCGATCGGAAAGACTTTCAGCGTCGCCTTCTTGATCACGTCGATCGTCGGCTCGCGCTGATCGCCCGAGTGCCGGCGGATGACCCGGTCCAGCATGTCCATCGTCGGTGTTTCCTCGCCGAAGTTGGCTTCGGTGAAGAGGCTCCAGACAGCGCCGGTCAGCTCACGGCCCGGTCCACGGATTCCGGTGTTCAGTTTCTGGATCATGTCGTCCTCAAGCAGGAATTCCGGATGGGTGGCAGTGATATGGGTGGCAAGACGGCACAGGATTTCACGGCGCATGTTCGCGTCGGGCAATCCGATCTCGACCGCAGTTGCGCCCTTGATCTCGCTGCGCATCCGCTGGCCGAAGCCGACCGTCTCGCCGGGGGCGGCGTCGCCGACCAGCACGACCTGTCCACCATTGCCGGTCACTTCGCGTATGTTCTGGTAGAGTTCGTTCTCGGTGCCCGGCTTTCCGGCGATCCGGTGTAGATCGTCGACGACTAGAACCGACGCCGTCCGCAAGCGGCGTTTCAGTCCGCTCGTGTCGCGCGCCTTCACGCCGTCGAGATAGGCCGACATGAATTCCTCGGCGGTGAGATAGACAACCTTCCGCTTTGAATCCCGCCGCGCAATATCGGCTTTCATCGCCATCACGATGTGCGTCTTGCCGGTGCCTTGCGGGCCATAGATCAGCGTGATCGATGTGCCCGTGTGCAGGCCTGCCGCGATACGCTTGGCCGCTTCGGCTGCCGTCCGGTTCGACGGACCGATGACGAGGTTGCCGAAATTCATCGGCGGCCCGCCAGAAGATCCTGCGCCGGCATCATCAGCCGCCGCGTCCACGTCGGTTTCCTCAACCGCCCATGGATCGCCGATCAGGTCACGCAGTTCCGCAGGCGCAGTGCGCCAGCAGATCAGCTTGATCGCGCGGCCTTGCGGATCCATGCCCGCCCAGAGACGCTCGATCTCTTTCTTGTGCCGCGTGTTGGCACGGTCCAGATCCACAGGTGCCTTGGCCGCAAGAAGCATCTCGCCATCGACCTCTGCGACGAGGCGCAGCTCGGCAATCCAGCGGTCAAACTCTTCCGGCGGCATGCGGGAAGCCAGAACAGCCTGCACGTCTTCCCAGACTTGCGGACCTGTGGCGTCTTCGCCTTGCTCCTGTGTTTCCTGATTTACGCGAGAAACAAACAATCTATTTCGGTCCATCAACCCGACCCCGTTTCTAGTTTTGATCGTTCTTTCCAACTCGTACTCGACGCGCCCCGGCAGGCCCCCGCCTGCAACACAAAAATACTCTTTACCGGGACGAAAATTAGCTGGCAGGGACGAAACTATTCGCCACAGAAATTCAATACAAGTCCATCTTTTTCATGAAGGTGCCAATAAGCTTGTTGACTTGTGAGGCGTGCCAAAAATGCACAGAAAATACATGCGCTTGAGGTCTGAAAAAAACTTATTTGTGAGCAGATGATCGCATTTGTTCGCAGAAGTTCTGTCAACTCAGGACTTACATATTTGGCTGTGGAAAAACCGTTTTTGGCGATCCTTTTTGCACAGCTGCAACACCCTTAACAAAAGCCCGGCAAATGCGCACGCTAGGGTTGCCCCACGCCGCCGCGGACCCGAAAGAGCGACCCGCTTTTTGTAGCAGGAACGGAGACAAAAACAAAGCCCGCAGGATGGGTCCTGCGGGCTTTGTTTTCAGGTCGCGCAAGGCGCCCGGGGAATGGGTTCAGGCCATCGCCTTGACGCGGGCCGACAGGCGCGAAACCTTGCGCGAGGCCGTGTTCTTGTGGGTAATTCCCTTGGTCACGGAGCGCATGATTTCCGGTTGGGCCGCCTTGAAGGCTTCCGCAGCAGCAGCCTTGTCGCCCGATTCAATGGCCTCTTCGACCTTGCGGACATAGGTGCGCACGCGCGAGCGGCGGGCTTTGTTAACCTCGGTGCGCGCTTCGATCTTGCGCACCATCTTCTTGGCAGATTTCGTATTCGCCATTGTAAACTCCTGGAGCCCCGGGAAAGTGTCCCGTCAGGCCGAAGGCGGGGAGATACATAAACGCCGGGTGTGCGTCAACCGGGATATGCGCGGAAAAGCAGCGCCTTCAGCCTCATTCCGCCGCCTTGACCGGCCCCTGCGCCGGGCTGAGCGCATTGGCCACCGCCTCCTCGACAACAGGGTTGCCGTCCAGCCCCAGCTCCTTGGCCGAAAACACGATCACCCCCCGGGATTCCGCGAGCATCGCGACGATGTTCTGCCGGGTCTGGAGTTCCATGAGTTTCATCAGCGCAGCAATCTGTTCCGGATTGCGGCCCTTGAACTGGTCCAGCAACTTGTCGAGCTCTGTGCCCGCAAACTGCATGGCCCCGGGCCGGCCATAGGCCGCCCGGCCGGCAGGCCCAGTCTTCAGGCTGACCAGCTTCGCACCCGGCGTGGCCGGACTGTCGCCGTCGGCAGCCGGTTCCTCGCCCATGCTCCCGGCAGAGGCCGGGGCGGGCTGGTCGGCGATCAGGTTGTAACGGGCCGCGTAGGAGTCGCCGTCTTCATACTGGAAGCGGGCATCATAGACCTTGATGCCAAGCGGCACGCCGGTCTGCCCATTTTCCATGGCCTCGAGTTGCTTGGCTACTTCGTCTTCGATCTTGCCAAGTCTCTGGCGCATCTCTTCGTCACGCAGTTCGGCAATCGCGCTGGAGAAGGCCGACTGGATGCGCCGCTCCAGCTGCGGCCCGAAATCGGCAAGCCGGGCCAGAAGGTGCGCGCGTTCGCGCACAACCGCGAAGCTGACCGATGCGGTGACGTAGACGGTATGGCCATCATTGGTGATGACCGGAAAGGGGGCGAGCGTGCTCGTATTAATCCGCAGGGAAATACGGCCCTGATCGTCCGTCAGTTCGCGCTCGGGCGGGTGCTGGCCAAAGGCCGGAAAGCTCAGCCTGTGCCGGTTCTCGAACCGGACAATTCTACGGTCTCCGGGTTTCACCTTCATCTTTGGCTCGAGCAGGGTGATTTTCCGGGTCTTGTCGTCCCGCAGGAGGAAGGCTTCGTCCTCGCCGGAAACCAGGAATGTGCCTGTCTGATTCATCACCATCGGCACCACGAACAACGCATTGACCAGCAGCGAAGCGACCAATGCCACCGCCAGACCCACTGACATCCCATCCATCTGAAGCTCCCCTCTGGCGTCCCCAACGCGAAGAGGACTCTATCACACATTGAGAGGGCTGTGGAATTGTTCAGATAGGGGTCGGCATGGCCGGCGCCTCAGCGGTCCTTGAAGTGGGCCGTGCGTTTCTCGATGTAGGCGTTCATGCCTTCTTTCTGGTCATCGGTCGCAAAAAGGGAGTGGAACAGGCGCCGCTCGAACTGGATGCCCTGGGCCAGCGGGGTCTCGTAGGCCGTATTGATGGCCTCTTTGGTCATCATCGCGGCCGCGCGGGGCATCAGGGCAATGGTCCGCGCCAGCTCGCGGGCCTGGTCCATCAGGTCATCGGCCGGCACGATCCGGCTGACCAGTCCGCAGCGTTCCGCTTCCACCGCTTCCATCATCCGCCCCGTGAGGCAGAGTTCCATCGTCTTCGACTTGCCGATCACCCGGGCCAGGCGCTGCGTGCCGCCGGCGCCCGGCATCACGCCAAGGCGGATCTCGGGCTGGCCGAAGCGGGCATTGTCGGCCGCCAGGATGATGTCGCACATCAGCGCCAGTTCGCACCCGCCGCCGATGGCATAGCCGCCGACTGCCGCAATCAGCGGCTTGCGGGTCCGCGCCGCCCGTTCCCAGTTCCGCGTGATGAAGTCTTCATAATAGGATTGCGGGAAGCTCTTGCCCTTGATTTCCTTGATATCGGCCCCGCCCGAAAAGGCCTTCTTCGAGCCGGTCAGGATCATGCAATGCACGTCGTCATCCGCCTCGAACCGGTCAAACGCCGACGACAGCTCCGTCATCATCTCCTCGCAGAGCGCGTTCAGGCTTTCCGGGCGGTTCATCTGGATCACGGCGAAGCCGTCTTCGGTATCGATCTCGGTGATCAGGGTCTTGTAGGACATGGGAGCTTTCTGGGTGGGGAGCGCATGAGGGGCTGCGTTAACGCGAAGGGTCCGGCGGGTGCGAACAGCGGCGATGGAGCAGGGCGAGCCTCGGTAAATGTGGCAACTTCGCGGCGCTATACGCCAAGCCGGGGCCGGAGTCACGCGGCCAGCATCAGCCTTGACATATATACATGTGTATATACATTTGGCTTGCCAGCTGGGAAGCTGCCCGGCGAATGAAAACCAAATGACACCCGGTTTTTCATGCGTCAGGATGCTTCGCGATGGCGAAACCGTTTTTATCCGAGCCGCTGCATGCGGACATCAACTGGTCTGAAGAGGACAACAAAAGAAACAGCGAGAGATACCTTGTCTGGTTTGAAGACATTGAGTCTGGCTTTGCCAGACCGCATGTGCGGACCGACATTCAGGACAACGGCGAATTCACCGCCCTTCTTGAAGTCGAGAATATCATCTTCAATGTCCGCTGCCGGGCCGGACTGAGCCTCACCATCATCGCTGCCGCCGTTGCAACATCCCATGACAAAGCCACGTACTACAAAACTCTATCTCAATCCTCCTAAGTCCCGCCCAGCAGGCAAGACCGACTTCAGGAAACTCGCCGCCATGACGGACGAGGAAATCCGTGCGCGCCGCGCCGGCGACCCGAACTTCCCGGAGATCGATTGGGAGAATACGCCTGTGGTGATCGTCGAGCCCGTCATCAAACGCCCCGTCTCCATCCGCCTCGACAGCGACGTGATCGAATTCTTCAAGGATGCCGGCAAGGGCTACCAGACGCGGATCAATCAGATCCTGCGTGCCTACATGGAGCACCAGCAGAAGAAAGCGGGGTAAGGCGCATATGTCGCTGCCATCAAGGCGCAAAGCGACTATATCCGCTGCATGACCGACACACCCTCCCGCACCGGTGATCCTGAACGCAACCGCCTGACCGGCCGCCTCGCGCGCACCGCCCAGGTCGGCGCGAACCTTTCCGGCGCCGGCCTCGCCTTTGCGGCCCAGTCCCTGTTCGGCGGGGACGAGGGCGACCAGAGGATCGCGAAGGCCCTCGCCGCCGCCCTCGGCAAGTCCAAGGGCCCGCTGATGAAAGTCGCGCAGCTCCTGTCCACGGTGCCGGACCTCCTGCCCGCCGAATACGCCGCCGAATTCTCCCAGCTGCAGGCCGAGGCCCCCGCGATGGGCTGGCCCTTCGTCAAGCGCCGCATGCGCGCCGAACTCGGGGCAGGGTGGGAGGCAAAGTTCGCCAGCTTCACCCACGAGGCCGCCCACGCCGCCTCCCTCGGCCAGGTCCACCGCGCCACGCTCCACGATGGCCGCGAAGTCGCCTGCAAGCTGCAATACCCGGACATGTCGAGCGCCGTGGAATCCGACGTGAACCAGCTGCGCACGCTCCTTGGCCTCTTCAAGCGCATGGACGGCTCCATCGACCCCGACGCCATGGTCGAGGAAATCACCGACCGCCTGCGAGAGGAACTCGACTACGAACGCGAGGCGAAACACATGGCCCTCTACGGCGCCATGCTCGCGGACAAGCCCTTCGTCACCGTGCCGCAGCTCGTCCCCGACCTCTCCGCCGAACGCCTCCTCACCATGACCTGGCTCTCCGGCCAGAAGCTTAGCGATCTCGAAACCGCCCCGCAGGAGACCCGCAACCGGATCGCCGAAATGCTGTTCTGGACCTGGTGGGGTCCGATGAATTCCTTCGCCGTCATCCACGGCGATCCCCATCTCGGCAATTATCAAGTCACCGGCGGCGGCACCGGCATCAACCTTCTGGACTTCGGCTGCGTCCGCATCTTCCCGGCAAAATTCGTCGGCGGCGTCGTCGACCTCTACCGCGCCATGCGCGCCGATGATTTCGACGCCGCCTATGCCGCTTATGAGACCTGGGGCTTCGAGAACCTCTCGCGCGACCTCGTCGAAGTGCTGAACGTCTGGGCCCGCTTCATCTATGGCCCGATCATCGACGACCGCGTGCGCACCGTCGCCGACGGCGTCACCGCCGGCGAATATGGCCGCAAGGAAGCCTTCCGCGTCCGCACCCTCCTGAAAGAGAAGGGGCCCGTGAAAATCCCCCGCGAATTCGTCTTCATGGACCGCGCCGCCATCGGCCTCGGCGCCGCTTATCTCCGCCTCGGCGCCGAACTGAACTTCCACGAACTCTTCGAGCAGAGCCTCGAAGGCTTCTCCATCGACACCGTCGCCGCGCGCCAGGCCGCCGCGCTCAAGCAGGCGGGCCTCGCATGAAGCGTCCCGGCTGGCTCCCGCGCGCCTCGCTCCGCGAGGTCGGCCCCATCGCCGTACTCGGCGTGCTGGCGCTCGGCACCCTCGGCTTCGTCGCGCTCGCGGAATTGTTCGGAGATGAAGAACCCCACGCCATCGACAGCGCGATCCTGATGTCCCTGCGCGTGCCCGGCGATCCTTCGACGCCCATTGGCCCGCTCTGGCTGCAATACGCGATGACCGACCTCACCGCCCTCGGCGGCTTCACGGTCCTCACGCTTTTGACCGTCGGCGCCGCGATCTACCGGGTGGTCCTGAAAGACCGTGCCACTGCGCTGGTGATCCTCGTCGCGGTCGGCTCCGGCGCGCTTCTCAGCAATCTCATGAAACTGCTCATCGACCGCGCCCGCCCGGACCTCGTCGACCACCTCACCCACGCCACCAGTTCCAGCTTCCCCAGCGGTCATGCCACGCAGGCCGCCGTCGCCTTCCTCACCCTCGGCGCTCTGATGGCGCGGTCCCAGCCGGACCGCCGCCTCAAGACGCTGATCCTCTCGGGTGCCATCCTGCTGACGATCTTCGTCGGGATCAGCCGCGTCTATCTCGGCGTCCACTGGCCCACCGACGTCCTCGCCGGCTGGTGCCTCGGCGCCGCCTGGGCGGCCTTCTGGTGGCTCGTCCTGCGGCGGATGACGCAAAGCTGAAGGGGCCGCGCTGGCGGCGATAAAAACCGATACGGCGTGAGAAAAAACGGGAAAATAACGACACGCCTTCGACGCCGCCTGCAACGGGATGAGGCAGGATCGAGCGCCGATGACAGCGCATTTCGCCGCCTAAAGCGCCCGCCGCACGCACGTCCCGCTCGCCGTGTCGCAGTCCATCCGGTCCACATCGACCAAGTCCCCGAACGGATTGATGGTCGAGGGATCATCGACCTTCAGGGTCAGCGCATAGGTTTTGCCAAGATTGTCCGCGCTGCGGAACAGGGAGACCGACGTGCCTGTGCACAGCGTTTTCGTCTCGCCCGGCTGCAGGGCAACGGCCGACACGCCCGACGCCGTCGCCACCCATTTGCCCTTGGAATCATGCAGCGTCAGGAAATAGCGCAGCTTGCGGTTGGAGGCATTGCGCGCCTCGGCGCAGGCTTCCAGATGGCGCGTGCCGTTCAGGCCGGTGCTGACCGTCTGCGTCACGGCGCCGAACTGGCCCTCGGTCACGCCGCCCGGATAGAGCATCGAGCCGAAGCGGGAATTGACCGCCTTGTAATAGGTATAGGCCGCCGCATAGCACGCGGCATGCTTGGCGGCCTTGGATTGCACCGGATAGTCGGCGTCGCAGGCGTCCCGCATGTCGCTCAGGAAGTCGGCATCGCACACGCCCTGGTCCAGCTTGCCGGACCGGTAGCAGGCATCATGGAACTTGCAGGCTTCCAGGAAGGGACCGTCCGGCACGATCGCGTCCAGCAAATCCCGCCCGCCGCAGGCATCCAGCGGCTCGCGCGCGCCCAGCACCGAGGCGGAGATCACCGCATTGTCCCGCGCGCGACCCTGCGCCATCGCCGGTACGGCGAGCAGGCAGGCAGCAAGTGCGGATGCGATCAGTCCCCGAACCATGTGGCAAGTTTTCACGGTCCCGGGTGGCAATTTCAAGGCATCCCTTGCAGTCAGCGGGCGGACAGGTTTATCCCGCCTCCCATGACCGATGATTTCAATCGCAACCAGACCACCGAACTGCCCCCCGGCTATGCCCAGCTGGCCTGGCACCGCGGCTTTGGCCGCCAGATCGGCCCGCTGTTCGAGAAGCGCGAGAACGGCACGCTGGTGCGCGCCTTCCGGGTCGAGGAATACCATACCAACGGCATGTCCAACGCCCATGGCGGCATGCTGATGACCTTCGCCGACATGGCCTGGGGTGGCGCTGTCGAGAATGACGAGGACACCTGGTGGGTCACCGTCCGCCTCTTGTGCGACTTCCTGGCCGGTGCGCCGCTGGGCACTTTCGTCGAAGGCTCCGGCGTTGTCGTCGGTCAGCAGGAAGACGTGATCACAGTCGAAGGCCGCATCTGGACCGGCGACAAGACCATCATGCGCGGCACCGGCATCTTCAAGATCATCCCCCGCCGCGACGGCGCGCCGGGGCGGGGGTAACCGTCCGGCTCAGGCTTCCTTGTGGGTGCCTGTGCGCCACAGGGAGAACAGGATAGCACCGCCCAGGAGCGCCACGGTCAGCATCAGCGACCATTGCGGCTCGAGATACGGAACGACGTGCATCTCCTTGTAGAGCAGGAAGTTCCAGAAGATCTTCAGGCCGATCAGCACCAGCACCAGTGACAGGCCGTATTTCAGGTACTTGAACCGCTCCATCGCGGCCGACAGCATGAAATACATCGAACGCAGGCCGAGGATGGCGAAGATGTTCGAGGTGTAGACGATGAACGGGTCGCGCGTGACGGCGAAGATCGCGGGCACCGAGTCGACCGCGAAGATGATGTCCACCGCCTCGACCATGATCACGCAGAGCAGCAGCGGCGTGCCCCAGAGCACCAGCTTGCCGGTCACCGGATGCGGTTTACGCACCACGAAATTATGGTTCTCGATCGTCTCGGTCACGCGCATCCGCTTCTTCAGGAACTTGAAGACCGCATTGTCGTTGAGATCCATTGTCTCGTCCTCATCATCTGCGCCGGACAGCAGCATCTTGGCGCCGGTAAAGACGAGGAAGGCGGCGAAGAAATAGAGCACCCAGGTGAACTCGTTGACCACCGCAGCACCAAGCGAAATGAAGATACCCCGGAACACGATGGCGCCGATGATGCCCCAGAACAGGACCCGGTGCTGGTATTCCCGCGGCACCGCAAAGAACGTGAACACCATGCCGATGACGAAGATATTGTCGAAGGCCAGCGCCGTCTCGAGCAGGTAGCCGGTGGCGAACTGGATCGTGGCCTGAACGTTCAGGTTCTCCGGCTCGTTATAGAATTGCGGGTCTGGCTGGTAATAGAAGAAGACATAGGCGCCGAAGGCCACCGCGAGCGAGGCGAAACACGCCCACATGATCGCGCTTTTCTTGGGGGAGACAACCTCGTCTTTTTTGTTGAGCAGGCCGAGATCGACCCAGAGCAGGAAGCCAATGAAGGAGAGGAAGGCAAGCCACAGCCACAGGGGTTGCGCCGCGTATTCAACGGTCAGAAATTCAGGCATGGGAAGACAAAAATCCGGAAAGGCGCGCCGCGTCAGCGCAATATCCGTGAGGGATCCGACATCGTATCTGCCGCCGCAGATACCAGAGGGGCCCGGTTCCAAGTCTGTTGGGGAAAATAGTGACTCGGCGCCTGTCGTCAAGCGCCAGCCAGCAGGGCCAGCCGCGCCAGGCCCGCGAGCGCGCAGGCCAGCACGACCAGCACGATGTTGGCCCTGAACCGGATCAGGGCGATGGCCGCCCCCGCCGCAATCAGGGCCGCAAACGGATCAAACCCGCCCTCCGGCACCAGTACGGCCAGACCGAACACGACGGCGATCTTGGCGATGATCCCGAACACCGCCGCCGTGATCGCGGCCAGGATGCCGGCGGCAAACCGGTTGCGGCGCAGGGTCTCCGCAAAGGGCGCGCCGGCGAAGATCCACACGAATGAGGGCGCGAAGGTGCACCAGCTCGCCATCAGCGCAGCCATTGCGGCCAGTGCCAGCCCGCCGCCGTCGGCGCCCCAGCCAGCCATGAAGCCGACGAACTGGTTGACCAGCACCAGCGGCCCCGGTGTCGTCTCGGCCAGGCCCAGCCCGTCAATCATCTGCGGCGCCGTCAGCCAGCCTTCCGCCTCGACCGCCTGCTGCTGCAGGTAGGCGAGCACGGTATAGGCGCCCCCGAAGGTGACGAGCGCGAGTTTCGAGAACAGGACGCCCACCCGTGTCAGCACATGGTCTGGCCCCAGCATGAGGAAGGCCGTGATCACCGGCGCAAACCAGACCGCCGCCCAGCCGAAGGCCGTCGCCAAGGCGCGTCCGGCTTTTGGTCCAGCACGTTGCGGCGCGGCGTCCGCCGGTGCCGGCGCAGAAAAGCTGCGGGCAAGGCCAATGGCCGCGGCGGCGGCAATCACCAGCGGAAAGGGCAGGGCAAACAGGAACAGGCTCAGGAATGCCAGCAACGCCAGCGCCACATCGCCCACCGTCTTCAGCGCCCGCTTGCCGACCTTCCAGAGCGCCTCGAGGATAAAGCCGATCACGGCGGCCTTGATGCCATAGAACAGCGCCGCCACGACCGGCGTTGTGCCGAGTGTCGCGTAGAGCCAGGTCAGGCCAAACACGATCAGCGCGCCCGGCAGTACGAACAACAGGCCGGCAATCACCCCGCCGCGCACCCCGTGCAGCCGCCAGCCGGCATAGGTCGCCAGCTGCTGCGCCTCCGGTCCCGGCAGCAGCATGCAGTAATTCAGAGCATGCAGGTATTCGTCCTCGCCCAGCCATTTCTTCTCGTCGACGAAGATACGGTGCATCAGCGCGATCTGCCCCGCCGGACCGCCAAACCCGAGGCAGCCAATGCGAAAGCTCGCGGCGGTGAGGTCAGCGAGGGTCGGCGGCGTCATTTGTCCCGCCTCCACGGTCCGAGGACCACACCTAGCCGAACCCGCCGGAGCCGCCAATCCGGTTGACTTTCGCCAGCCGCCTCAGTATCCGCGCCGGCAATGAACACGAACTCGCACCACCACCACCATCACGCGTGACGCGCCGGCGAGGCGCGAACCGGTCCGGCTGCGCCTCTGAATGTGTTCAATCTCCAGAACCGACCAGATGAAGCAGGCCAGCGCCGGGGAACGCCCCGCCTCGCGGCTTTCCACAATGACCGGCTGCGTTTATGCGGGCGGTCGGCAAACAGGATCCGGACGACCCCCATGAGTGACAAAGACATCCAGCCCCTGAGCGGCAAGGACCTGGCCCGCAAACCGCGCGGCTTTCAGGACAAGCGCGAAGCGCTGATCCATGCGCAGGCCCGGCTCGTGGACACCGTCACGGGGGTCTATCGCCAATGGGGCTTCGAGGCCTTTGACTCGAGCGCCTTCGAATATGCCGACGCCCTCGGCAAGTTCCTCCCCGATGATGACCGCCCGAATGCCGGCGTGTTCTCGATGCAGGACGATGACGAACAATGGATGGCGCTTCGCTATGACCTGACGGCGCCGCTCGCCCGGTTCGTGGCGGAGTCCGGCCAGTCGCTCGGCCGGCCGTTCCGGCGTTATGCTGCCGGCCCGGTCTGGCGCAACGAGAAACCCGGCCCCGGCCGGTTCCGCGAATTCTGGCAATGCGACGCGGATACCGTCGGCGCGCCCGGCTTTCATGCCGATGCCGAGATGATCGCGATGGGCGCCGAAGCCCTGCGCGCCATCGGCATGAAGCCCGGCGAGTTCGTGATCCGCGTCAACACGCGGCGGCTTCTGAACGGCGTGCTGGACTCGGTCGGCGCGGAAAATGCGAACACCCGCCTCGCCATCCTGCGCGCGCTGGACAAGCTCGACCGGCTCGGCGCCTCGGGCGTTGCTGACTTGCTCGGCGAGGGCCGCAAGGACGAGAGCGGCGATTTCACCAAGGGCGCGGGTCTGGGTACGGATGAAGTCAAACGCGTGCTCGCCTTCGCGGAAGCGGGCGCGGCGACGCGCGCCGTCACGCTCGCCAACCTCGCGAAGGCCGCCGGCTTCACAGAGGAAGGCAAGGCGGGCCTTGCCGAACTGGAAGCCATCGCCATCGCCCTCGAAGCGCTCGGCGCGCCGGAGGACGATGTGAAGATCGATCCCTCCGTGGTCAGAGGACTTGAATATTATACCGGCCCGGTCTTCGAGGCCGAACTGCTGCGTGAAGTCACCGGCGAAGACGGAAAGACCTACCGGATCGGCTCCATCGGCGGCGGCGGGCGCTATGACGATCTCGTCGCGCGCTTCACCGGCGAAACCGTGCCCGCCACCGGCTTCTCCATCGGCATTTCGCGCCTCGCCGCCGCGCTCGCCATAATGGGCGAGGGCGCGAAGCTCGATGGCCCCGTCGTCGTGCTCAATCTGGACAAGGACAATCCGGGCCTCGCGCTCGGCCTCGCCGCCGAACTCCGCAAAGGCGGCATCCGGGCGGAAGCCTATATGGGATCGTCCGGCATGCGCCCGCAGATGAAATATGCCGACCGGCGCAACTCGCCCGCCGTCGTCATCGTCGGCGGCGACGAAGTGGCCAAGGGCACGGTCACGATCAAGGATCTCGAAATGGGTGCGCTGAAGGCGCAGGCGATCACGTCCAATGAGGAATACCGCGAAGCCCGCCCCGGTCAGATCGAAGTGCCGCGCGCCGAAATGGTTGCGGCCGTCCGCAAGATCGTCGAGGCGCAGCGATGACGGAAGAGTCGCTTGCGGCGGCGGCGCTCAGTGTCCTGAACGACAGGTACCTCATTCCGTCCGTTGATCCGCACTATACCCTGCCGGCAGACATTCCGCTTGAACTATCGGGCGAGGCGGTGCGGGCGCGGCTTTGTATGTTCACGGATGACCGGGGCCGGGAAATGGCCATGCGACCTGATCTGACACTGCCGGTGGCCCTGCGCGAGGTTGACCGGCGCCTGCGGGGTGAACAGGGTTTCTATTATTACATCTATGCTGGACGTGCCTTCCGATTGCCAGCCGCGCCCGATGATCCTCTCGAGTTCACTCAGGTCGGCTTCGAAGAGTTCGGGCTCGACAGCTGGACGGCGGATGATGTGCGGCCGTTCTACAACGTCAGGCTGATGTTGGACGCATGCGCAGTGTCGCCAACTGCGGTTGTCACCGGCGACCTTGCGATCTTCCCCGCCGTGATCGACGCACTCGGGCTACCGGAAGTTATACGTGACTTGCTCAAGCGTGCGTTCCGGCAGGAGGGTGGTGTGGCCGAACTGCTTGCCGCGACGCCGGAACCACTGGATGCGGACATCGCTGCCGTACTGGATGCAGACGAGCCAGAGACTGCCTTGCGGGCCTGCCTCGCACAGCGCAATATCACGATGATTGGCACGCGGAGCGAAGCGGAAATCATTGCCGGTTTGCGCGCGCGTGCGGAAGCGGCGTCAGCGGGCGGCATCCCTGCGGAAGCCCGGCGCGTACTGGAAGATTTTGGCCGGATCAATTGTCCGGTCACGATGGCTGCGAGTGCGGTGTCGGATCTCGCCGGGACCCACAGTCTCACCGGATTGGATGAGGTCATCCAGATGCTGTACCAGCGAAACGCCCTGATGATTGATCGTGAGATCATTGACCCGGATACCGCGACCTTCCGCTCCGGGTTCGGACGACGTTTCACCTATTATGATGGGTTCGTCTTTGAAGTGCTGGGCGCAAACTTGACAGCGCGCCAGCCGATTGCGGCGGGCGGGCGTTACAACGGTCTGATCCGCGCCCTTTCAGGCGGCAAGGTTTCATCGAACGGCATTGGAGGCGTCATGCGCCCTGACCGGGTGTTGCGCGCATTGGGGGCAGGGGCATGAGCCGGTTGACGATTGCGATCCCCTCCAAGGGCCGCCTGAAGGAGCAGACCGAGACCTGGCTTGCCGGCCTCGGCCATCCGCTGCGCCAGATTGGCGGGGAGCGGGGCTATACGGCCGAGATCGAGGGGCTGGACGCCGAAGTGCGTCTTCTCTCCGCCCGCGAGATTGCGCAGGGCCTGATCGAGGGCAGCCTGCATTTCGGGGTCACCGGCGAGGACCTGCTCAACGACCTTGCCCCGGATCCGGCGCAGGATTTCCGCGTGCTGCAGCGACTCGGCTTTGGCGGGGCAGATGTCGTCGTGGCCGTTCCGCAGGCCTGGTTTGACGTGGACACGATGTCCGATCTTGAAGCCGCCGGCGCCGCGTTCCGTAAATCCCATGGCCGCAGGCTCCGTGTGGCCACAAAATATCTGCGTCTGACACGGCGCTATTTTGCCCAGAAATCCGTCGGTGAATACCGTCTGGTTGAAAGCGCCGGGGCGACCGAAGCGGCGCCCTCGACCGGCACGGCGGATGTGATCGTCGATATCACGACGACCGGCGCCACGCTCAAAGCCAACGGATTGAAGATCCTGCGCGACGGCGTGATCCTGCAAAGCGAGGCGGCGTTTACGCAATCTGTGCGTGCAGGCCTCGGCGCCGGCGCGCAAACTGTAGCGGATGCGCTGTTCGGGGCCCTGTCCCGGGCCGATCACAAATCCTGAAAAAATGTTTCGACACATTCTTGACACAACTCAGGATTCGTTGCCGTATGTGTATGCAAGTTTCTGGGAGGAAACGCTGCAAACGGTGGAGGGGCGCAGCATGCCGGCAACGGCGCTGCGCCTCTTTTTAATTCCAGCTGTCCATTTACCGTGAAAAAGCCGCCCCGGTCTGCTCCTTTCGGAGAAGACCGGATTCCAGAACGTCAAGACTTCAGGGGGAGTCGAGGGGCGTTGGAGTGCCTTGGCGTCCAGAACCCGGCTTCATGAATAACGATAAACACATATCGAATAACGTCAATATAAATTATCGCTATTCGATCATTCCATCGATTAATTCTCCGTAATCCGGGCCCTTGTGTTGACTTGGGCCGCGCGCCGCCTCAAGCGTGGCCCATCCCGATACCCCCAGCCCGCCGGAGCCGCCCGCGATGCCTGCAGACACTTTGCCCGAATACCCCCGCCAGCACATCCTGCCGGTCTATCGCCCGCCGGAAGAAGTGTTCGTTGAAGGCCAGGGCGCCCACCTTTTCACCGAGGATGGCCGCCGGTATCTCGATTTCATTGCCGGTATTGCTGTCACGGCCCTCGGTCATGCGCATCCGCAACTGGTCGAGGCGCTGCGCGACCAGGCCGGGAAGCTTTGGCACACGTCCAACATGTTCCGCGTGAAGGGCCAGGAAGAACTGGCCGACAAGATCTGCCGCGATACGTTCGCGGACCGGGTCTTCTTCACCAATTCGGGCACCGAGGCGGTCGAGTGCGCGATCAAGGCGGCGCGCAAGTTCCACTGGTCGCAGGGCAATACCGAGCGGCTGGATATCATTACCTTCACCGGCGCCTTCCATGGCCGCTCGATCGGCGCGATCAATGCCGGCGGCAATCCGAAATACCTTGAAGGCTTCGGCCCGAAGCTGCCGAACTTCGTGCATCTCGAATGGGGCGATCATGAAGCCCTTAAGAAAGCTGCCGCGGCGCTCACGGCGGCGGCTGTGTTCGTCGAGGTCGTGCAGGGCGAAGGGGGCGTGCGCGCCATGCCGGAAGCCTGCATCAAGGGCCTGCGCGAGCTATGCGACGAACATGGCATCCTGCTGATCTTCGACGAAGTGCAATGCGGCATGGGCCGCACCGGCAAGCTCTGGGGTTATCAGTGGGCGGACGGTGTGGAGCCGGACATCCTCTGCGCGGCCAAGGGCATCGGCGGCGGTTTCCCGTTCGGCGCCTGCCTGATGACCGAAGCGGTCGCAGCCCCCATGCAGCCCGGCAGCCATGGCTCGACCTATGGCGGCAACCCGCTCGCCATGGCGGTCGGCAATGTCGTCTGGGATATCGTCTCCGACGAGGCCTTCCTGAAGGAAGTGCGCCGCGTGTCCGGCACGCTGGCGCAGGGCCTCAAAAGCCTCGCCGATACGCACCCGGACAAGATCGAAGGCGTCACCGGCAAGGGCCTGCTGACGGGCATCAAGCTGAAGGCGGATCCGAAAAACCTGCAGGGCCTCTGCCGCGACAACAATCTTCTGGTTGGGGTCGCCGGCAATAATGTGCTGCGCCTCGCGCCGCCGCTGGTGATCGAGGACGCGCATGTGCGCGAGGCCATCGGCGTGCTGGATGCGGCGCTGACCGAATGGACGCCTTGAAGACCTACGACGGCAGCTGCCATTGCGGCGCGGTGACCTTCCGCATCACGGCGGACATCACGGATGTTTACCGCTGCGACTGTTCCCTCTGCCGCATGAAGAACGCGCTGATGACCAGCGTGCACGAGGACGCGTTCACGCTGCTCACGGGCGCGGACGTGCTCAGCGAATATAACTGGAACACCGGCGTTGCCCGGCATTTCTTCTGCTCGAAATGCGGCATCTATCCCTTCCACAGGAAGCGCACGATGCCGGATCATTACGGCGTCAACGTCAATTGCCTCGCCGGGTTTGACGCCTCCGGCCTCAAGGTCCGCCAGGCCGAGGGCAAGGGTATGACTGTCAATCCTGCCGGCGCGCGCGATCTCTGGACAGGACCGCGCGGCGACGCCTGACGGCGCACTCGTTTCAACTTATGCTTTGGAAAAAGTGACGGGGACGGGCAGAGAAAGCGATGCCCGCCCCCGGTATTCTGCGCGGCGTCCCCTTGCCCGCCCATGTAAACTATGAAGTTTTCAGGGCCTGCGCTTCCGTGATCCTACCTAATTTTCAAAGCAGTTCCGCCCGATTTTCGGGGTTTCACAGGGCGTTACATGTCCTAAGCTGGCGGTAACCAGACGCTGGCAGTCCATGCCGGCCGCGTCTGTGAAGACCCGGAGGGGGTGTGAACCAGCCTTGCTGATTGAGCGCGAAAAGCAACTTTCCCTGCTCGCAACACTGACCGAGCGGGTCAGTCGTGGACGGGGCCAGATCGCGCTCATTTCAGGCGAGGCGGGGATCGGCAAGTCGACGCTAGTGCGCAAGCTGAAGGATATCGTGCCGCCGGACTGGCGCTGCGGGTTTGGCGGCTGCGACGCCCTCTTCACGCCGCGCCCGCTCGGGCCGGTGCAGGATATGGCGTCCGTGCTCGGGCCACAGGTCGAACGCCTGATCCGCGAGGGCAGCGACCGGGCGAGTCTCGACGCGGCGCTCCTGGCGGCGCTGGATGACGGGCAGGGGCCGTTCCTGCTGGTCTGGGAAGACCTGCACTGGGCCGACTTCGCCACGCTGGACCTGCTGCGCTATCTCGGCCGGCGGATCACGTTCCTGCCGGTCATGCTGGTGGTCACCTTCCGGCCCCGTGAGCCGGGCGCGGATGACGGATTGCAAGCCGCCATCGGCGACCTGCCCGCAGGCAGCGTTACCCGGATTGATCTCGCCCCGCTGACTGCGAGGTCGGTGGGCACCCTTGCGCGCGAAGCCGGCCAGCCCGGCGACTGGCTGTTCCGGGCGACCGGAGGCAATCCCTTCCGCGTCAGCGAGATGCTGGCCGCGCAGGCGGGCAGTTCAGCAGCTCCGCCCGCCTCTGTGCGCGAAGCGGTGATCGCCAGGCAGGCGCGGCTTGATCCGGCCGCGCGCGAGTTTCTGGAAGTGATCAGCGTCATTCCCGCAGCGGTGCCGGCGCCGCTCGTTCACCAGCTGATGCCGGACACGGCGCGCCAGCTGATCGGCGACCTGACCGGGCAGGCCATCCTGCAGGCGTCACCCGCTGGCGACCTGCGCTTTCGCCACGAGATCGCGCGGCTCGCCACGTTCGACCGTATTCCGGCCGCCCGCAAACGCCTCCACCATGCCCGCATCCTTGAAGCCTTGCGATCACTCGGCTCGGCAGGCCATGTGGACCAGATGGTGCACCATGCCGCCGGCGCGCTCGACGGGCCGGCGGTGCTGGAGATTGCGCCGGACGCCGCAACCCGCGCCGCGGTCAGCGGGGCGCACCGCGAGGCGGCGGGCCATCTCGGCACGGCGCTGAAATTTGTCGACGAGGCGCCGCCGGAACTTGCCGCATCGCTTTATGAACGCTGGGCCTATGAAAGCGCACTGGCCGCCCGGATCGATGATGAAGTGCTGGATGCGCGCCGCCATGCGATCACGCTCTGGCGCTTGCTGAAACGGCCCGAGAAAGTCGGCGAGAACCTTCGCTGGCTGTCGCGCCTGCACTGGTATCGCGGCGAGGCGCCGGAAGCCGCGCGCCTCGCCGATCAGGCGGTGCGCGTGCTGGAAAGCATGCCGCCCTCGTCCGAACAGGCGATGGCCTATTCCCTGCGCTCACAGCTGCACATGCTGAACGACCAGATGGACGACGCCGTCCGCTGGGGCGACCGCGCGCTGGCCATCGAAGCCCAGTTCCCGAACCCGGAACTCAAGGCGCATGCGCTGAACAATATCGGCACGGCCATGGTCTTCCGCGGGCGGACAGAAGGCGAGGCGCTGCTGGAGGAAAGCCTGCGCATTTCGCTCGCGAACGGCCTGCACGAGCACGCGGCCCGCGCCTATACCAACCTGTCGGAATATGCCGTCGATTTCCGCCGGTTCGAACTCGCCGAGCGGATGCTGATGCAAGGCATTGCCTTTGATGTCGAACATGACCTCGATGCCTGGTCGTTCTATCTCTATGGCCGGCTTGCGCTGCTCCGGCTGGAGCAGGGCCGTTTCAAGGATGCCGAGGCGATCACCGAAGGCGTGCGGGGCCGCCCCGGGCTGACATTGGTGGTGCGCCTGCCGGCCCTGCTCGTGCAGGCGCGGGCCGCCATGCGCATGGGCCAGTCCGATGCTGCCGCGCTGCTGGAACAGGCCTATACCGATGCGATGGCGACCGATGAATTGCAGCATGTCGTTCCGGCGCGCCTGTCGCTGATCGAGGCGGCCTGGCTGACGGGTGATTTGGCGGCGGGGCAGGAACATCTCGACGCGCTGCTGGCGCTGTCCTCGGAGGAGCGCCACCCCTGGAACATGGGCGAGCGGGCCGTCTGGGCCAAGCGGTACGGCCGCGAAGTGGCGGACGTGCGCTCCAACAGCCTGCCGGAGCCGTTCCGGCTGGAACTGGACGGCGACCATGAAGCGGCCGCCGCAGCCTGGGAGGCGCTCGGTCTGCCCTATGCGGCAGCGCTCGTCCGGCTGCAGATGAATGAGCCGGACGCCTTTGTCACCGCCGTGCGCGATCTTGAAACGATGGGCGCCGCAGCAGCGGCAGCGGCCGGGCGCCGGCGGGCGGCAGAACTCGGCTTCTCGCGTGCGCTTCCACGGGCGCGGCGCGGGGCTTACCGGGCGGCGAGCAACCATCCCCTCGGCCTCACGGCGCGCGAGCAGGATGTGCTCACGCATGTGGCGAAGGGCCTGTCCAACAAGGAAATCTCGGATGCCATGGGCCGCTCGCAGCGCACGGTCGAACATCACGTCTCGGCGGTGCTCGCCAAGCTGAACGCGCCGAACAGAATGGCGGTCATGCTGCGCGTCCAGAAGGAGCCCTGGCTGCTCGGGCCGGGCGAGTCGCGGCCGGGTTGACACCAGACAGGCAGTCCGGCACCTCGGGTCAGTAGTTGGGCGTAGACCTTGGGTGGGCGTGCGCCGATCCGTATCTTGGCATTGCACGGACCGGGCTTTTGACCGGACTGCCTGCTGGCTTGCGGCGCTGATGGATTCTATGATTGACCTGGTCCATGCGTCATTTGACGGATGCTGAAATCGCAGTAAATTTTGAGGGGAAACATGTCGGAAGACGCAGCGGGACGATGGGGGATTCGCGGTGCAGCGGTGCTTTTCGGAGCAATCACCCTGTTCATCAGCCTCGACATCGTGCTCGACGTCATAACGCCCAGCAATGACAACGAGCCGGCCAGCCGTCTGATCAGCGAAGTCGCCGTCCTCACCATCGCGCTGGCCGGTTTCGCCCTGATGGTGCGCAGCCTGCGCGGACTGAGGCGCGCGCTGAATGAAGCCCGCAAGGATGCCGGACACTGGCGCGAGGAAAACCGCACCCTCGTGCAGGGGCTGGGCATGGCGATCAACGCGCAGTTTGAAGGATGGGGCCTGTCCGATGCCGAGCGGCAGGTGGGCCTGCTGCTGCTGAAGGGCCTCTCCCTGCAGGAAATCGCTGACCTGCGCGGCACCAGCGAACGCACGGCTCGCGAACAGGCCCGCGCGGTCTACCGCAAGAGCAACCTGTCCGGTCGCAATGAACTGTCGGCCTATTTCCTCGAAGACCTGCTACCGGAAATGGTGTCCTAGCGGTCGTTTCGGGGGCGAATGACCAAGGCTGATACCAGAGACAAAGCAAGGCACGCACCGAACACCATGTTCCAGACGATTCCCTGAATGGCGCTGCCGCCAAAATCCTCCGACAACAAAAACAAGCTGTCGCGAAGCCAGAGTGAGTAGGCCGCAAACGCTGAATAGAAGAGTCCTGTCAGCATGGCCGCGACCACAACCCGGGCCGGCCACCGCGCCACAGACCGGACAAGCAGCCCGCAGGCAATTGGGATCGATATGGCAAGCGCCAGAAAGGCAAAATCGCCAATCGACCTATCGACAGTGAAAGCGGCAAATTGAATGGCGGGAAGTAGGCCAATCCATATCAATGGCCAAAGCCGCCGGACCATGGTTCACCTGCCCAGCCGCCGCCGGAATTCTTCGTAGCCGAAATCGGAGACCTGTTCGATCCGTCCGTCTTCCCAGCGGATGGCGAGGTTGGCGAGCGGGGTGCCGTTGAACGTGTTCGTCTTCACGAAGCTGTAGTGCATCTGGTCGGTGAAGATGATCTCGTCGCCCGGCGTGAGCGGCTTGTCGAAGGAATAGTCGCCGATGATGTCGCCGGTCATGCAGGTCTTGCCGCCGAACCGGTAGGTATGGGCTTTCTCGCCCGGCTCACCGGCGCCGATCACGTCGGGCCGGTATGGTACTTCCAGCACGTCCGGCATATGCGTTGAGGCAGAGGCATCGAGAATGGCGAGGTCCATCGCGTTCCAATGCAGCGCCAGCACGGTCGCGTGCAGCTCGCCCGTGTTCACCACGAGCCC
Organism: Hyphomonas sp.; assembly: GCA_040223555.1. Lineage (GTDB taxonomy): Bacteria > Pseudomonadota > Alphaproteobacteria > Caulobacterales > Hyphomonadaceae > Hyphomonas. The sequence continues at coordinate 104,397 of JAVKGA010000006.1, read as the reverse complement.
CGCGCCCGGCTCGAGGATCACCTCGACCGCGAAGCGCGCCTTGAAGGCCTGGATCGCCGCAATCAGCGCGTCCACATCATAGCCCGGCTTGTTGAGGAAGTGGCCGCCGCCAAAGTTCACGGCCTTCACCTGGCCGATATAGGCGGCGAAATGTTCGGCGACGTATTCGATCAGACCGACCGAGCCTTCCGCCATGCTTTCGCACAGCGCATGCACGTGGAAGATATCGACGCCGGACCAGTCCACCTGCGCCAGTTTCTCCGGCACTTCGCCGAACCGGCTGGTAGGGGCGGTGGGATTATAGAGATCGCCGCCGAGCGTGGCATTGGAGTAGCCGGGGTTCACCCGCAGCCCGACATGGCAACCGGCATCGCGCGCAATGTCGCCAAAGCGCGCGAGCTGTTCGGCGGAGTTGAAGTAGATATGCTGCGCGACTTTCGTCAGCCTGCGGACTTCGTCTTCCGTATAGGCAGGCGAATAGACATGCACTTCCTTGCCGAACTCTTCGGCGCCCATGATCGCCTCCTGCTCGCCGGAGGCGGTCGTGCCATCCAGGTAATCCTGCATCAGCGGAAACGCCGCCGGCATGGCAAAGGCCTTCGTCGCCAGCAGCACCTTGCAACCCGCCTCGCGCCGGATGCGCGCGGCCGTCTCAAGGTTCGCCCGCAGGCGCGCCGTGTCGAGGACGAAGCAGGGGGTGTTGATGTCAGGTGAGCTCACTTGGTTCATCTTTGTCTTTTCTTGCAGTCTGTCTGTTTCCGAGGACCAGACTCATCAAGAAGCTTGCCACCGTCACTATTGGGAGCATTCCAACGAACAAAATACCTACTACTTGCCACTTCGCCAAAACGGCACGGGGGCCATCAACAAGAGCTGCCAAAAGACCGAAAACAAGTATCAATGTTCCCAGCAACCGCGCAGAATATACTGCTGATCTAAGCAACTGCGCCCATAACCATTTTGTTGTGGGCGATAATGCCATCAGGTCACAACCTCAAACAGCTCATCCTGATCACCCGGATCAATGTCCATGATCGTCGTCGGCAGGCCGCGCGTCGCCACGTCGTCCAGAAACGGCTTGGACGGGAACTGTTCCACGTTGAACACGCCCGGGCCTTTCCAGATGCCGCGGAAGAACATCGCCGCGCCGGAGACCGGCGGCACGCCCGTCGTATAGCTGACAGCCTGCGCGCCGACTTCCTTGTTGGTCTCGGCATGGTCGCAGACGTTATAGAGCATCTTGGCGACGTCCTTGCCGTCCTTCCGGCCACGGACGATGACGCCGATCGACGTCTTGCCGGTATAGCCTTCGGCCAGCGACGAGGGCGGCGGCAGGAGGTCGCGCAGGAATTCCATCGGCACGATGTCCATGCCCTTGTGCTTGATCGGCTCGAGGCTGATCAGGCCAATGGATTTGAACACTTCGAGGTGTTTGATGTACGCATCGCCAAACGTCATCCAGAAGCGGATCTGCTTCAGGCCCTTGATATTCTTCACAAGGCTTTCTTCTTCCTCATGATAGATGAGGTAGGACGCGCGCGGGCCGACTTCCGGATAGTCCACCATCGTCTTGATGCTGAGGGCCGGGATCTCGATCCACTTGCCGTCTTTCCAGTATTTGCCGTCCTGGGTGACTTCCCGCAGGTTGATCTCCGGGTTGAAGTTCGTGGCGAAGGTCTTGCCATGGTCGCCGGCATTGCAATCGACGATGTCGATGAAGTCGATCTCGTCGAACAGGTATTCCTGCGCATAGGCACACCAGACGTTCGAGACGCCGGGGTCAAACCCGCAACCGAGGATAGCGGTGAGGCCGGCCTTCTTGAAACGCTCCTGATAGGCCCACTGCCAGGAATATTCGAACTTCGCGACTTCCCGCGGCTCATAGTTGGCGGTGTCCAGATAGTTCACGCCCGCTTCCAGGCAGGCATCCATGATCGGCAGGTCCTGATAGGGCAGGGCCATGTTGATCACGAGGTCGGGCTTCACCTTCCGGATCAGCGCCACTGTCGCGGCCACGTCATCGGCATCCACCTGCGCAATCTCGATGGGCGTGACGCAATCCTTCGCCACCTTCTCGCAGCTCTCGATCCGGCGCGAGGCCAGCGTGATGTGTTTGAACGTATCGCGGTCCATCGCGCATTTATTGGCGACGACAGAGCCGGCCGCGCCGGCGCCGATGATGAGGACGTTATCCATGTCTGGGCAGTCTCCCGGGGAGGGGGTGAAAAGAAAGGCTCCACTTAGGGCAGTTTCGCCGGGGGGGCTAGATGGGTGCCCGCCCGGTATGTCACAATGACAGGGCTGTGACAGACGGGACATCACAATGATCGCGAAGACTCCGGAGCCGCCTTATTGGGCCGTCATTTTCACGGCCGTGTTCAGCGGCGAGGACGGGGCCAATTACGAGACGATGGGCGCCCGGATGGTCGAACTTGCGCATCAGCAGCCGGGCTTCCTCGGCTACGAGACCGCGCAGGCCGATGGCAATGCCGAGATCACGATCTGCTATTGGGACACCGAAGAGAACCTGCGCGCGTGGAAGCAGAATTCTGAGCATCTCGAGGCCCAGCGGATGGGCAGAAGCCTCTGGTATTCCGGCTATTCCATCCGCATCGTGAAGGTCGAACGGGCCTACGGTTTCTGAACAAATGGCAATGAAACAGGGGCTTATGGTCCCTGAATAGCCGCAATGTGGCCCGGTTTGGAGGGCCATCTGCCCCCACTGATTAAACGCGGCATTGCCTCATTCCGGGGCCTGGGCCGTACAGCTGGGAGCTATACTATGACCATTGAAAGCCTTCTCATCTTCCTCTTCATCGGCGCTGTCGCCGGCTGGCTCGCCGGCGTCCTCGTCAAGGGCTACGGCTTCGGCATTGTCGGCAATATTATCGTCGGCATCATCGGTGCTTTCGTTGCCGGCCTGATCTTCCCGGCCATCGGTCTCAGCATCGGCGGCGGCATTCTCGGCTCGATCATCTACGCCACACTCGGCGCCGTGGTCCTGCTGCTGGCCATCCGTCTGGTCAAACAGGCCTGACCCTTACCGGTCCCTAAGACCCCCACCTTCCACCTGGCGCGGCATGTCCCGGCGCCGTAGGACCGGAAGGTGGGGGCGACCCGGCCCCCGCCGGTTTCCCCTCCAAAAAGCTACATAATGACAGCGACGCCGGAACAGGCTATGTCGCGCCCTTATTTTTGCGGGGGCCCCGCCCATGACGATCCGCCACTTCCTCGACATCTGGCCGCTTGAGAGCGCAGACCTCCGCGCGATCCTCGACCAGGCGCATGCGATGAAGCGCGCCCGCGCCGGCTGGACCAAGGGCCGCGTCGATGCCGGCGCCCCGCTGGACGGGCGCACGCTGGCGATGATCTTCGAGAAAGCCTCCACCCGCACGCGCTTTTCCTTCGACATGGCGATGCGCCAGCTCGGCGGCAGCTCGATCACCACTTCCTCCACCGACATGCAGCTTGGCCGGGGCGAGACCATCGAGGACACCGCCCGTGTCCTGTCGCGCTATGTCGATGCCGTGATGATCCGCGCCAACGACCATACCGACATCGAATCCTTTGCCGAGGCATCCTCCGTCCCGGTCATCAACGGCCTGTCGGACCGCTCGCACCCCTGCCAGATCCTGGCCGACCTTATGACGCTGGAAGAACACGGCCTCACGCTCAAGGGCGCCCGCCTCGCCTGGGTCGGGGATGGCAACAATGTCTGCGCCAGCCTCATCCATGCCGCGCCGAAATTCGGCTTCTCCCTCGCCATCGGCACGCCGTCCCGCTACGCGCCGGACGAGGACGATCTCGACATCGCAACCGAACTGCAGGGCCGGATCGAGCTCTTCGAAACCGCCGAGGAAGCCGTCGCCGGCGCAGACGTTGTCATCGCCGACACCTTCGTCTCGATGGGCGACCTTGACGCAGAACGCCGCCTCGAAATCCTCGAACCCTTCGCCGTCACGGAGGAACTGATGGAACTCGCAAGCGGCGGCGCAAAGTTCCTGCACTGCCTGCCCGCCCACCGGGGCGAGGAAGTCGACGCCGAAGTCATCGACGGCCCGGCCAGCCTCGTCTGGGACGAAGCGGAAAACCGCCTCCACGCGCAAAAAGCCATCCTGCGCTGGTGCCTCGGCAAATAGGGCCGCCTCAGTCCGCCCCTTGCCGATTGGCGCCCTCACTGCCACATGGCCCCACTTGAAAGCCCCCGTTCAAGGCCGCCTCCCATGACCCAACCCGTCCACGACACCGGCGATTTCGCCGCCACCTTCCAGATCGAAGGCCGCCCCATCCGCGGGCGCGCCGTGCGCATGGGCGCCGCCAGTATCTCGCCGATCCTCGCCCGCCACGATTATCCGCCCCATCTCGCCGCCATCCTTGGCGAAGCCGTCATGCTGGCGGCGCTGGTCGGGGCGTCGCTGAAATTCGAAGGCAAGATCCTCGTCCAGGCCGAAGGCGATGGCCCGGTCACGCTGCTGGTCGGCGAATACAACACCAATGGCAATGTGCGCGGCTATGCGCGCTATGATGCGGACGGCTGGGCCAACCTCGAACGCGTCAACAAGGGCGGCGAGCCGCACATGCCGCAACTTTTCGGCCGCACCGGCCGCCTCGGCCTGATCCTTGTGCAGGACAATCCGGACATCCAGCCCTATCAGGGCATTGTGCCGCTGAACAAGGCCACGCTCGCTCAGTGTGCGGAAGATTATTTCGCCATGTCGGAGCAGGTGCCCTCGCGCATCCGCCTTGCCATTGACAAGACCGATGACGGCTGGACTGCCGGCGGCATGCTGATCCAACGCATCGCCGGCGATGATGCACGCGGCGAGACCGACGAAGGCTGGCGCGAAGCCGAAGCCCTGTTCAGCACGCTCAGTCCCGGCGAGCTCACCGATGCCGGCCTGCCGGCGTCAGACCTGCTGTTCCGCCTGTTCCATGAACAGGGCGTGCGTCTGGAAGGTGCCATGCCGGTGGTTGATCAGTGTACCTGCAACCAGGAACGCCTCGTCGGCACCCTGAGCCAGATGCCGGACGAGTCGCTGCGTGACCTGGTCGAAGAAGACGGCACCCTCGCCATCGACTGCCAGTTCTGCGCGCGGCACTACACGATCGATATATCGGAAGTCACCGGCCCGGTGAACTGACAGGGCGATACCAGGCGATAATTCGCCGATACGACGTGATGAAAAATGAGAATGGATGAGAAAAAATCACCATTCAAAGTGACGTGAACGCATCCGGATGAAGCAAGCTGAAGCCGGCCAGGCGCAGGACTTATGCCTACAAAAACACGCCCGTCAGAAAAATAAAATCCAGGCCTCTCAAGCGCTTATAAAATAGTCGGCCAAAACTTACGCCACCCCTCCGTGAACGGAGGTATAATGCGCGCATGATCAGGCAAAATAATTCCAAGCAACTTTTCCCATTTCATCCCGGCTTTCGCCGGGATGAAATGGTTGGAAAGCAATCCAAAAGAAACCAAACCCGCCCCGAACCTACTCCGCCCCATCCATCGCCAGGATCACCTGCGCATAACCGCGCGCCAGCCGGCCCATGTTTTCCACGCTGGTGCGTTCATTGGTGCCATGAAAACCGGTGAGTTCGTCCGGCGTCAGCACCGCCGGCGCAAACCGGTAGACATTCGCCGAGATCGCCTCGGCATAGCGCGCATCGGTAGCGCCGAGCACGAGACCGGGCGCCGCCGGCGCGCCGGGCATCGTGGCCTCGGCCACACTCGCAAGCACGGCGTAGCTGCGATTGTCCGTAGGCGACACTTTCGAGGCGCCCGTGCCACGAATACCTTCCTTGCCGACCACGATCTCGATGCCCTCGATACCCTTCGTCACCTTCTCCACATGCGCGATGATCTCCTCCTCCGTATTGCTCGGATGGATGCGGAAGTTCACCGTCGCCGTGGCGCGCTGGGCCAGCACGTTCTCCTTGGCCGAGCCGACCAGCATGGTCGGCGCCGTGGTCGTGCGGATCATCGCATTGCCCGCCGGGATCTGGCTGAGCTGGCCGTCGACCATGCCTTCGAACAGCCAGAGATTTGCAAAGGCCATGCGTTGCATGAAGGGCATGTCCTTGCCGGCGGCGCGGAACATGTCGGCGGCCGGCGCCTCGTTCAGGGCGGCCGGCATCTGGTTCTCGTCCAGCGCCACCACGGCGCGGGCGAGGTTTACGGCGGCCGAATTGCGCGGCGGCGTGGAGGAATGCCCACCGGCGGCGGTGGCGATCACGTCCAGCGTGACATAGCCCTTCTCCGCGATGCCGATGAAGCCAGCCGGCTTGCCCGAGAGCGGGGAGGGGTTGATCACCATGAAGCCTTCGTCGAGCACCATTTCCGGCTCTATGCCGCGCGATTTCATCAGCGCGACGGCCGCCTCGGCGCCGGAGCCGGAGACCTCCTCGTCATGGCCGAACATGAAATAGACCGTACGCTGAGGTTTGAAGCCAGACGCGGCAAGTGCCTCGGCGGCCTCCATCAACGCGACCAGCGAGCCCTTGTTGTCGATCGTGCCACGGCCATAGATATAACCGTCAATGATGGCGCCCTCGAAGGGTCCGCCGGTCCAGTCACCCTCGGTGCCGATATTCACCGGCACGACATCCTGGTGCGCCATCAGCATCAGCGGCTTCAGCGAAGCATCCGATCCCGGCCAGGTGTAGAGCAGCGTCAGCGTGCCCGGCACCAGCTCCTTCGTCATTGCGGCATGCGCGGCCGGATAGGTCGTCTCCAGCCAGGCGTGCAGGGCGAGCCATTCGCCATCCTGTCCGGGGCGCGGATCGCCGCTGGCCAGCGTGATCGTCCTGAAACGGATCGCTTCAGCGAGGTGCTCGGCGCCGGTCTCGGCGGAGATTTCCGGCGCCTCTGGCAACTCGACCCGCCCGCCGACTGGCTCGGCGCCATAGTTCATCGTGTTGAACAGGACGATGCCGATCAATGCTGCAAGTGCGAGCGCAATGCCGATGAGAATGTTGCGGATCATGTGCGGCCAGCCTCCCGTTTGGTGTCTGTCTGGTGTGTGAGCGCGGGCAGGCGCAGGCGTCAAGCGAAGGGCCACAAAAAAATGACTTGGCCGTCACGATTCCGCACGGCAGTGTGACGCGCATGGCCACATCCCCCTCGAAGCGTTTGTCTTTCCCGCGCGTGCTTGCGTTCGCCTCGCTGAGTGTCCCCATCGCGGGGGTCGGCCTGCCGGTCGGGGTGTACCTCGCGCCGCTCTATGCCAACGAGGTCGGCCTCGGGCTCGGGCTGACCGGCCTGTTGTTCATGCTGCTGCGCTTCTGGGACATCTTCACCGATCCGATCATGGGCTACCTCGTGGACCGGTATCGCAGCCCGCTCGGCCGGGTGCGCCACTGGATCCTGCTCTGCATCCCCGTGCTCGGGATATCGACCTTCTTCGTCTACATGCCGCCGCCCGGTGCCGGGGCGGGATATTTCATCGGCTGGATGCTGCTCTTCTATGTCGGCTTCACCCTGCTTCAGACTTCGCGCTCCTCCTGGGTGCCTGCGATTGCGCATGACTATGACGACCGCTCGCGCCTCTTCCTCTGGCCGGAGATCATCTCCGTTTTCTCGATGCTGACGCTGCTTGCGATTCCCGCCTTGCTACCGGTTTTCGGGATAGAGACGAACCGGTTCGGGCAGGTCGCCGCGATGGGCTGGATCCTGATCATTGCCCTGCCGATTGTTGTTACCCTTGCATGCGTCTTCGTGCCGGACCCGCCACTGCGGGGCGAGTCGAAACAGGTGGAGAAGTTCGAATTCAAGCCGCTGATTGCGGCAATCCGCAATCCGATGTTCAGCAAGGTGCTTAGCATCGAACTGCTGGTCTCGACCGCCATTTCGGTGACGGCCGCCAACTTCCTCTTCGTCGCCGAGTTCGCCTTCGGTGCCAGCGATGCACAGACCAGTATCGCGCTGATGTCCTTCTTCGTGATGGCGATCCTCGCCCTGCCATTCTGGCTCTGGCTGGCCAAGAAGACCGAGAAACGCACAGCGTTTTCCGCCGCCGTCATCATGTCGGGCATCTGCTTCATCAGCTTCATTCCGCTGTCGCTGTTCGGCAGTTACACCCTCTTCCTGATCGGTTCGATTGTCGCTGGCATCCCCTTCAGCGCGCCCATCTTCCTGGCGCGCGCGATGACCGCCGATGTCGTGGAACTGCAAGCCGCAGAGACCGGCGAGAACCGGGCCGGGAATTTCTATGCCCTGCTGACGAGTTTCAGCAAAGTCGGCTCCAGCCTCGCCTTTGGGGTAGGCTATTTCATCGTCGGCCAGATTGCCGGTTTTCATCCCGGTGAGGAGAATTCGGACTCCGCCATCTTCGGTCTCGTCATGGTCTTCGGATTCCTGCCGGGACTGCTTTATATCGCCTCCGGCCTGCTGGCCCGAACCTATCCGCTGACGCGCGCGGTGCAGGAGGAAACGGCCCGGCAGCTCGAAACCCGGATCACGGTGACGAGCGCCGAAGTCCTATAGCTTTCGCTAAAACCCGCCGCCTTCAGCCAGCCATTCAAGTTCTTCCGGCGTGCTTTCGCGGCCGAGCATCTTGTTGCGGTGGGGGAAGCGGCCGAAATCGGCGATGGCCTTCTGGTGCTCGCGGGCATAGTCGAGCGTCAGCTTTGCGAAGTCTTCGAAGCCGGGGCGGGCGTCTTCGGCGATGGCGGTGAACATGGCGACAGCGCGCGCCTGGTCGCTCGCGTCTTCGGAATGCTCGAGCGGGAGATAGAAGAAAGCGCGCTCGGCTTCGGAGAGATGATTGTCTTCGCGCAGTTCGAGACCTTCCCTGCACAGACGAAGGGCGAGCGCATCCTGCGCGAAAGCGCGCGGGGTGCCGCGGAAGATATTTCGGCTCATCTGGTCAAGCACGACGATGGCGGCGAGGCGTCCGTGCTGGCCTTGCGCGGCCCAGTCGTCTGCCAGCGGGCCGGGCGCGAGGGCTTCGAGCAGGGGCAGGAATTTTTCCGTCAGCGCACGGTCGAAAGCTTCGCCGCCATTGAACCAGAGCTTGTTCTGCGCCTTCAGGGCTTCCGGCGTGCGGGCGGAATGGCCGAACCAAAAATCGAGGACAGCTTCAGGGGACGGCAGGCCGCTCATGCGGCCGGCCTGCGGGCGACGACCATGTAGTTGACGCTGGTGTCGGTCCCGAGCTTCCATTGGCCGGAGATCGGATGGAAGACGACGCCGACCGTGTCCCTGATTTCCATGCCTGCACCGACAAGCGGCGCGCGAACATCTTCGGGGTCGAGGAATTTCGACCAGTCATGCGTGCCGCGCGGCAACCAGCCGAGGATGTATTCGGCGCCGATGACGGCGGTGGCGAGGGCCTTGGCGGTCTTGTTCAGGGTGGCGACGATCATCAGGCCGCCGGGTTTCACGAGCTGCGCGGTGTCGGCGAGAAACCGCGCGGGGTTGGCGACATGCTCGACGACTTCAAGGTTCAGCACGATGTCGAAGCGCGCCTCGCCGGCGGCGAGCAGGCCTTCGGCGGTGCCGGCGCGGTAGTCGATGTTGAGTTCCTGCTGGCTTGCATGGATGAGGGCGGTCTTGATGTTCGCCTCCGAGGCATCGACCCCGGTGACCGCGGCGCCGAGGCGCGCCATCGGCTCGGAGACGAGGCCGCCGCCGCAGCCGATATCGAGCAGGCGCAGGCCCTTGAGGGGGTAGCGCTCGCCAGGGGGCAGGGCGAAATGCGCCTCGGCCGTCTCGCGGATGAATTTCAGGCGGACGGGGTTGAACCGGTGCAGCGGCTTGAACTTGCCATGGGGGTTCCACCAGTCCGCCGCCATGGCCGAGAACTTGGCGACCTCGGCCGCATCGATACTGGGTGTGACCGGCGGGGCGCCTGGTGCGTCAATCGCTTCTGCCATGGTTTAGCAATCCTGTTTGATCCGCGCCGAACTTTCCCCTAGAGGGGCCGAATATAGGGTGCCCCGGCCGGGGCAGATAGTCGGTTGGGGCGAAATGGCGCGCACGGTACTTAAATTCGGCGGCACATCGGTCGGCGATCTGGACCGGATTGCGAACGTGGCGGAGATCGTCGCCGCCCGTGCGGCCAAGGGCGAGCGTATGGCCGTGATCGTCTCGGCGATGTCGGGGGAGACCAACAAGCTGGTCGCCCTGGCGGACGGCGCGGCGGGCAAGGACCTCGCGCGGCATCTCTATGACGACGAGTATGACGTGGTGGTTGCCTCGGGCGAGCAGGTCACAGCCGGACTGTTGGCGCTCGCATTGCGGCGGCGGGGCCTGAAGGCGCGCTCCTGGCTTGGCTGGCAGCTGCGGCTGAAGACCGATAATAGCCATGGCCGGGCGCGGATCATGGGCTTTGACGACTCGGCCCTGCCGGATTCCATCGATAGCGGCGAGATCGCCGTGGTGGCGGGCTTTCAGGGCGTGACCGACGATCACCGCGTGACGACGCTGGGCCGGGGCGGCTCGGATACGAGCGCGGTGGCGGTGGCCGCGGCGCTGGGCGCCAAGGTGTGCGACATCTATACGGATGTCGACGGGGTCTACACGACCGATCCGCGCATGGTGCCGAAGGCGCGCCGGCTGGACAAGATTTCGTATGAAGAGATGCTGGAAATGGCCTCGCTCGGCGCCAAGGTGCTGCAGACGCGTTCGGTCGAACTGGCGATGAACCACAATGTCCCGGTCAGGGTGCTGTCGAGCTTCGTGAAGCCCGGCGAGGAATCCCCCGGAACGCTTGTCTGTGCAGAGGAAGAGATCGTGGAAAAGCAGGTTGTCAGCGGTGTTGCCTATTCGCGCGACGAGGCCAAGGTCACGCTGTATGGCGTGCCCGACAAGCCGGGCTCCTCGGCGAAGATTTTCTCGGCACTGGCCAAAGCAGGCGTCAACGTTGACATGATCGTGCAGGCGAGTTCCCGCGATGCGGCCAAGGCGAACCTCGTGTTCACCTGCACCGAGCGCGACAGTCCGTTCGCGCGCGAGACGCTGGAGAATCTCAAGGCGGAAGTGGCCTTCGAGCGGCTGGAAGTCGTGCGCGATGTGTCGAAGATCTCGATCATCGGTGTCGGCATGAAAAGCCATACCGGCGTTGCCGAGAAAATGTTCACCGCCCTCTCGGAAAAGGGCATCAACATAGATGTCATCTCAACTTCCGAGATCAAGATTTCCGTTCTGATCGCCGCACCCTATACTGAGCTGGCCGTGCGGGCCCTACATACGGCCTTCGGTCTCGACGCTGAATGACCAGCCATCCCACCCGGGAGAGCATGCCTTATAATATGCCGGCCACGCGTGTGCTCATGAACAACCTTCGCCAGGTGATGGCGGAGGATGGTGAGACACGCTCGCGGCTCGACCAGGTGGTGCATCTGGTTGCCTCGACCATGGTGGCGGATGTGTGCTCGATCTACCTGCGCGAGCCGGATGGCGCGCTGCTGCTGATCGCCACGGAAGGCCTGATGCCGGAAGCGGTCGGCAAGACCCGTCTCGATTCCAATGAAGGCCTTGTCGGCTTCGTGGCCCGCACGGCCGAACCCATCGCCATTACGGATGCGCCCCGCCATCCGGCCTTCTCCTACAGGCCTGAGACGGGGGAAGACCCGTTCCACGCCTTCCTCGGCGTGCCGATCCTGCGCACGGGCCGGGTGACCGGTGTGCTGGTCGTGCAGAACCAGACGGAGCGCACCTACCGCGAAGAAGAGATCGACACGCTGCAGACCATCTCGATGGTGCTGGCGGAGATCGTTCACGCGCTGACACTCGTGCCGGCGTCGCAATCTGCCCCTGACCGGCGGATGCGCGGGCCGGGCGGCGGCAACCTGAAGGGCCGTATCTTCTGCGAGGGGCTCGGCTATGGACGCGCCCTGCTGCACGATCCTGTGGTGCCCGCAGCGAAATTCTTTGCGGCCGATCAGGTCGAGGAGGCCGCGCGGCTGAACATCGGGCTGGAAGGCCTGCGCGCCTCGATTGACCGGATGATGATGATCGACGGCGCGGCGCTGGGGGAGGACCCCCGCGACGTGATGGAAGCCTACCGGCTGCTGGCCTATGATACATCCTGGGCCGAGAAGCTGCATGAAGGCATCCGGTCGGGCCTGTCGGCGGAGGCTTCTGTCGACCGGGCGCGCCGGGAGCACCGGGCGCGGATGCAACGGGCGCGCGATCCCTACCTGCGCGAGCGGCTGCATGACCTCGAAGATCTCGACAACCGGTTGTTGCGCGTGCTGGGCGGGGAAGAGGGCCGGCCAAAGATCGAAGGCGAGCAGAACATATTGGTGGCCCGGCGCCTTGGACCGGCGGAGCTGCTGGAATATGCGACCGCGGGACTGACCGGCATCCTGATGGAAGAGGCGGCGGCCTCCTCACACGCCGCCATCGTGGCGCGGGCGCTGGGCATTCCGGCGATTGGCGGCATCGAGGGCCTGACAACGCGGATCGAGCAGGGCGATTACATCATCGTCGATGCCGAGGAAGGCAGCGTCCATATCCGCCCGGATGATGTGGTCTATGATGCCTACAAGTCGCGTGTCGGGCTGAGATCCGAGCGTCAGGCGGTCTATGATAAGCTGAAAGGCCTGCCGGCAAAGACGCTGGACGGCACGCATGTCTCGCTGATGCTCAATGCGGGTCTCGATCTTGATCTCGACATGCTGAACCAGGCCGGGGCGGACGGGGTGGGCCTGTTCCGCACCGAGTTCCAGTTTCTCGTGTCCGAGACTCTGCCGCCCCTGGCAGACCAGATTGCACTTTACAAGCGAGTTCTGGACCGCGCCGAGGGCCGCCCGGTCGTGTTCCGCACGCTGGACCTTGGCGGGGACAAGGTGCTCCCCGCGCTGAACCTGCAGCGGGAAGAGAACCCGGCGCTGGGCTGGCGCTCGATCCGCTTTGCGCTCGACCAGAAGGGCCTGTTCCGCCGGCAGTTGCGGGCGCTGGTGCGGGCGGCGGGGACGCGTCCGCTAACGGTGATGTTCCCGATGGTGACGGTTCCGGCGGAATACCGGCAGGCGAAAGCCCTGCTGATGGAAGAAATCGAATGGACCGCCAAACGGACCGGTCTGACCCCGTCGAAGCTCGAAGTCGGGGTGATGCTTGAAACGCCCGCGCTGGGCTTTTCGATGCAGGACCTGGTGGGAGAAGTGGATTTCCTGTCGGTTGGCACCAACGACCTGTTGCAGTTCTTCTTTGCGGCGGACCGGATGACACCGTCGGTCAGCGAACGCTACGATCTGGTCGATCCCGCCGCGCTGCGGTTTCTCAAAATGGTCGCCGAGACGTGCCAGGCCGGGAATATAAGGCTGTCCGTCTGCGGGGAGGCGACCGCCTCACCCCCCGTGGCGCTGTGTTTTGCGGCCTTGGGCTATACCAGCCTCTCGATGGCGGCTTCGGCGATAGGACCGGTCAAACAGGCCCTGCGCGAGGTCGATCTTAACGCTTTCCGGGCCGGTTTGCTCGAGCGACTGGATAGACCGAACGGATCGTTCCGTAACCAAGTGTTAGCACTCGCCGCCGAACATGGAATTGACACAGCTGACAGTTGAAGCGTGTTGCGGCGGCACTTTCCCGGCCCTACGTTATCCTTGGACCGGTTCTTGCCCCGATTTCATTAGGTGGCAGCAATGGTCAGTGAGACTGGTAGACAATGGCACAGAATGTAACGCCTGAGCCGGCAAATGAGCAACCCGAGGAAACTGGGCGGGTGGACGATAACGGAACGAACCGTTCGAATGTGATGCCGATGTCGCCGGAAGCGGCGCGGCAGCTGGACGCGCATGACCGGCGCGACCGGGCTGACGAGATTTTCCGTTCCGGCCAGTATGAAGGCGAAGAATTGCGGATGGGGCAGGTGCTGCGCCGCGTGCGTGAGGCGCTGGGACTGGACCTGAGCGCGATTGCCCGCGAATCCCGCATCCGCGAGAACTTCCTGATGGCGATCGAGCGGATGGAACTCCAGACCATCGCCAAGGGCTATCTTGTGCCCTACCTGATCAACTATTCGAAATTCCTTGGCCTGCCGGAGCAGGACGTCGTGCAGCGCTATACGCGCGAGTGCGGCGCGGTCGATGAGGTCAAGACCTCGGCGCCGGTTCCGAAAATTGGCCAGATCCGCAAATCCCAGAGCAGCCTGCCGCTGATGCTGGCCGTGCTCGGCGCCGTGATTGTGTTCGTGGCTGGCGGCCTGAGCGCCGCGCTGCTGATGAACAAGGGGCCCGAGGAAGTGGCGTCGCCGACGGTTGTGGCCGTCACCGGTGCCCGTGACAGCCTGTTTGCCGATGTGTCGGCTACGCAAGCCGTTCCGGCCGACCTGCCGCTGGAAATCGTGGCTGTGCGTCAGGCCTGGCTCGAGATTCGCGGTGCAGACGGCACCATCTTCCTCAGCCGCACGATGGCCGAGGGCGAAAGCTATTTCCCGCGCCTTAAGGCCGGCTGGACCGTTTCGGCCCGCAATGGCGGCGCCTTCGAATGGCGCGTGGGTGATCTCTCGGTCGGCCCGCTAGGCCCCGAGGGCGCGCAGGTCTTCTCCGTCAGCGTCGATGAGCAGCTGGTGCACGCTGCGGAAGTTGCTGCCGCGCCGGTCGTGGCCGAGGCCGCGCCTGCTGCGGCAAACGGCAACGCCACGCGCTAGGGGCCTTTACGGCGCCACATCGCGGCGCCACATGTGGGCTGAACCGAAGCTGCGAGGGCGCCTGCCGCCATGAGCCACAATCCGATCCGTCCCTGGCGCAATATCGACCGCCGCAAGTCCCGCCAGATCCGCGTCGGCAATGTGCTCGTCGGCGGCGATGCACCGATTGCGGTGCAGACGATGACCAATACGCCGACCGAGGATGCCGCCGCGACGATCCGCCAGATCGAGCAGGCAGCCGAAGCAGGTGTCGACATCGTGCGGGTCTCGTGCCCGACACCGGAGTCCACGGCGGCGATGAAGGCGATCTGCAAGGCGAGTCCGGTGCCGATCGTGGCGGACATCCATTTCCATTATAAACGCGGCATCGAAGCGGCGGATGCGGGCGCGGCCTGCCTGCGGATCAATCCGGGCAATATCGGATCTGAGGCGCGGGTGAAGGAAGTCGTCGCGGCGGCGCGGGCGAATGGCTGCTCGATGCGGATCGGTGTGAATGGCGGCAGTCTCGAACGTCACCTGCTCGAGAAATATGGCGAGCCATGCCCGGACGCGATGGTGGAGTCTGCGCTGGAGCATGCGCGCATTCTCGATGATCTCGGCTTCCACGAGTACAAGATTTCGGTGAAGGCCTCCGACATGTTCATGACGGTGGCGGCCTACCAGATCCTTGCCGAACAGACGGATGCGCCTCTGCATCTTGGTATCACCGAAGCGGGCGGACTTCGTACGGGTACGGTCAAATCGTCCATCGGCATGGGCTCGCTGCTCTGGGCCGGGATTGGCGACACGATCCGGGTCTCGCTGTCGGCAGACCCGGTGGAAGAGGTAAAGGTCGGCTACGAGATGCTGAAATCGCTCGGCCTGCGGACCCGGGGCGTGAACATCATCGCGTGCCCGAGCTGCGCGCGGCAGGGCTTTGACGTGATCACCACCGTCGAGACGCTGGAGAAGCGCCTGGCGCATATTTCCGAGCCGATCTCGCTGTCGATCATCGGCTGTGTGGTCAACGGGCCGGGGGAGGCGGCGATGACCGATCTTGGCTTCACCGGCGGCGGCAAGGATAGCGGCAAGATGTTCGTGAGCGGACGAGCTGATCACAATGTCTCGAATGCCGACATGGTGGAGCATATCGTCAAACTGGTCGAGCAGAAGGCCGAGAAGATGAAGGCCGAGCGCGAAGCGGCAGAAGTGCCTGCGGAATCGGCCTAGACCGGCCCGCACGTGCTGGCGGGCACCAGCGCCGCAGCTGCATCATACAAGCCCTGCGAGGGCGCGAGGCGGCGGATGAGCGCCAATGCCTCCGGGGAATCGACGGTCACGATCTCGGTGATGTCGCTGGTGTAGGTGTCCTGTCCTTCCATCGCGACGAGTATGCGGCGGGCGCCGGACGCATCCGGCAGGCGGGCGTCGAGCGAGCCGGCATAGACATTGTCCGTGTTCGCATCAAAGACCGAGAGCGAGCCGTATTCCGGCCAGGTCGGCACGGAGATTTCGACCGGGCCGGTCGACAGGTCAATCACGCAGATTGCATAGGCGAGGTCTGGTGACGGGCGCACGATGGTCTGTGTTTGCGGCGTGATGCGGTCGCTCATCTGCCAGGTATGGAGCGGAACCTGGCCGCCAATGCGCTCGCGTGCGGTCGACATGATGCGGCCGGGCAGGGCGTTCAGGACAAGGAAATGGACGGCGACAAAGCCGATGATGAAGGCCGTGATGCCGATGACGGGCAGGCGCATCAGGTGACCTCCCCGCAGCTGAGCTTTTCGATGCTGGGGGGTGCGAGCGTGGCTTCCGGATCAGCCAGCAGGTCCGCGTCCGGCTTGTAGAGGCGCAAGGTCAGGTCGAAATTGCCCGCATTGTTGCTGGAGACCCAGCCGCCCTGAGCTTCCTCCGGCGAGACGGTGAACGACCAGGCGCCGGTATCGCCAGCGCCCGCCGCGTCGGTCAGGTCAAAGGAGAGCGCGTTGTCGCTGTTGTCCGGCAGGTAGCTGGAGGCATTGTAGAGCGTGATGGACCACCATTGGGCAGGCATCGCGCCGCCGGACACCTTGTAGGTACAGCTTTGGGTAAGCCGGTCTCCGGCGTCATCGACGGCCTTGGTGAAATATACGGCTTCGTCCTTGTTGAGGGCGAGCAGGCCGTGGCGGGCGATACGGGCGCGGGTCCAGGGGTTTGCGGAGGCGGAACCGATGGTCCAGTCGCTATGCCAGCCGCCGGCATCGACCTTGCCGCCGAGGCTGATGCCCTGGCCCACCATTCCGGCGGCGGCGAGCGCTGTTCCGACGCCCAGCAAGGCGCCAAGCAATAAGCCGACAAGTCCGCTGACAATCTTCATGAGAACACGCTAACGTGACCGCCAGCAGACGCAAGCGACAACCGGGACGGCTGTCCCGGCGCGCCGGAAGCGGCTAGCAAGGCCGGGGTAACGAGGGATCTGACCGCACCATGATTTTCCGTGTTTTGCGATGGATCGGCCTGACGCTGCTTGCGGGCCTGACGCTGCTGATCGCTTCGAGTTGTACGATGCTCGGCATGAACTATGCGAGCCTTGAGACAGACAACAAAGCGGCTGTGGTCCCCGCGCTCGACATCCCGCGCCTGATGACGCCGGAAGGCCGGGCCGAGGCGATGCAGATGCTGGAGGACACGCTGTACGGTCCCTGGCCGGCGGGCCTGCCGGTGGCGATCAGCGACTGGCGGATCATCAATGCGGACTACCTTGAGGGGCGCGGATCGCTCGAGGAACTCGACATCACGATCGGCAAGGGCGACGGCGCGCGGACCTTTCAGCTGGTTGCGGCTTTCCCGAAGACAGCCCTCGCAGCGCCGCTGGTGATCAGCCAGACATTCAGCTCGAACTGCGCCGTGTTTCCGGATGAGGCGGTGATGAGCGCGGATGGTGATCCGTGTACGGCTAGGGACCGGGGGGCCGTCGGCACTTTCCTCGCCGAGCAGTTGTTTGGCGAATATATCGCCGAGGCGCCGGTTGATCTCTATTTTGATGCGGGATTTGTCTATTCGAGTTTCCATGCCGGGGACTTCATTCCCGACAGTGTCGAGCGCGCGCCGAAGGCGATGGCTGAGCTGGGCGGAGACATTCTGCCGACCAGCACGCTGATGGCCTGGGCCTATGCGTTCTCGGCGGCGATGGATGCGCTGGAAGACGACCCGCGCGTCGATACACGGTACACCTCGGTGATGGGCCATTCCCGCCATGGCAAGTCCGCGCTTCTGGCGGCGATCTGGGATCCGCGCATCGAGGCCGTGATTGCGCACCAGTCGGGCTTTGCGGGTGCTTCACTGTCGCGGTCGCCGACCGGGGAGACATTGGCCCGGATGGCGAAATCCTATCCGCACTGGCTGGCACCCGGCGCGCAGGCCTATGCGAGAAACCCGGCCACGCTGCCCTATGACCAGCACCTCATGCTGGCCCTGATCGCGCCGCGCCGGATGATGCTGGGCAATGCCCGCCGGGATGTCTGGTCGGATCCGAATTCCAGTTACAGGGCCGCCGAGGCAGCCAGCGCGATGTGGGACGCGCTTGGCGTTCGGGGACTGCCGGAAGGCGGCATACGGGCGTTTGATCCCACCGCCGGTATCGTCTGGTGGTTGCGCGCCGGCGGCCACAGCGTCGTGGACGATGACATTGAAGCCTTCATCGAATTCCTGAAGGCACGCCCGGCCCGGACATCGGAGACGTCCTCGCTCTCGCCGGGCCCTTGACCCAAGGCGGAGTCTGGTCATTCTGGTATCGCTAACAGGAGGGTGCGATGCCAGACACGCCGACTTCACGCAGGACGTTCCTGGGCGCTTCTGCCGCCGCGCCATTGTTGCTTTCCGGCCTTGCAGGATGTGCGTCCGCACCGGTTGCAGAGTCTCTCCCGCGCCGCGCCATTGGCATGCCCTGGCCAAGCTGGGGCGAGTTGCCGGCGACGCCGCCCGGCCCGCCGAAAGCCGGAAGTGTCGGCATCGCCGTCATTGGCCTTGGCGGCTATGCCATCGGCAAGGCGATGCCGGGTCTGGTGGCGGCGGAGGGCACGCATGTGGCCGCGGTGGTCTCCGGCAATCCGGAGAAGGCGTCGAAGGTGGCCGCATCTTACGGCGTGCCGGAAGACGCGGTCTACAGCTACGAGACGTTTGCGCGTATCGCGACGGATGACCGGATTGAAGCCGTCTATATTGTCTTGCCCACAGGCCTGCATGCGGACTGGGCCGAGAAGGCTTTTGCAGCCGGCAAGCATGTGATCTGCGAGAAGCCGATGGCTCTTACGCCGGGCGAATGCGAGCGCATGATCGCAGCGGCGAACAAGGCGCAGAAAAAGCTGATGATAGCCTATCGCTGCCATTTCGAGCCGTACAACCTGCACGCCATGCAGTTGATGCGGGACGGGGCGGTTGGGCGCGTGCAAACGATCGAGACGGCGAATTGCTACGTCACCGGACCCGGAACGCCGGCAACGGACTGGCGTCTTGTCCGTGCGCTGACAGGCGGCGGCGCGCTTGAGGACTATGGCCTCTATGGCCTGCAGGCGGCGTTATACCTGACCGGCGAGATGCCGGCCGAAATACGCGGATCGACCGAGCAGCCAAAGGGAGATCCCCGCTTCACGCAAATCCCGGCCACGACGCGGGCGGAGCTGCGCTTCCCCTCCGGAGCGACAGCGAAGATTGTCACGTCGTATGACCTGCCGTCCAGCAACCGGGTCGCGGTGACGGGATCGGAAGGCACATTGCTGATGGACCCGGCTACCGGTTATGGCGGCAACCGGATGCGCCTGACCCGAGACGGCGTGGCCGAAGACCTGACGCCCGGGGATTCCAATGTCCAGTTCGCGCGCATGCCGCAGCATTTTGCCGACGCCATCCGCAAGGACACGCCGATCCTGACGCCGGGCGAAATGGGGCTGCGCGATACACGGATCATCGAGGCCATCTACCGGTCGGCTGAGACGGGCAGAGCGGTTACGCTCTGACCTGGCGCCGCCGAAGTTGCTAAATCCGGCGGCCAGGCGGTAAAACCCTTCCAACAATAATCAGTTGGGAGGCTGAACCATGATCATCGATGTCAATTTCCTGAAGCCCGTGCTCGCGCTGGTCGTGTGGACCTGCATCATGTGGGTTTGGATGTATGCGCTGCGCCTGCCGGCGTTTTCCAAGGCCGGGATCAAGCCGGATGATGCGCGCCATCCGCACACCTATGCCGAGAAGCTTCCGGCGCATGTCCGCTCGGCCGCCGACAATTACAATCACCTGCATGAGCAACCGACGATCTTCTATGCCCTGATGTTCTTCATGGCGCTGACCGGCGGGAACGACAATGTCGCGGGCCTAGTGGCCTGGCTCTATGTGATCCTTCGGGTCGTGCATTCCCTTGTTCAGGTCGTGATCGGCACAGTGGCCCTGCGCTTCCTTGTGTTCACGGCGGGCACATTCTGCCTGTTCTTCCTTGCGGGCAAGGAAGTGCTGCGCATGCTCGCGATGCCTGCGGGCATCTGAGGCTTCCAAGCGGCGTGAAACCGGACTAAAGGGCGGCGCATGGCTTCCCTTTCCCTGACCCGACTCCAACAGGTGATCGACCGGTTCGAGGAGGTCGAGGCCCGTATGGGCGCGACCTCCGACTCCAAAGAGATCATTGCCCTGTCCAAGGAGCATTCCGAACTTCGTCCTGTCGTGGAGAAGGCGCGCGAGCTTTTGTCCGCCCGTCAGGGCCTTAAGGATGCGCAGGCGCTGGAGTCCTCGGGCGACGCCGAAATGGCCGAACTCGCCCGGATGGAGATCGAGGAGATCAAGGACGCGCTGCCCGAGCTTGAACAGGCGATGCAGATCCTGCTTCTGCCCAAGGATGTCGATGACAAGGCGGACGTGGTGCTGGAAGTGCGCGCCGGGACCGGCGGCGACGAAGCGGCCCTGTTCGCCGGCGACCTGTGGCGGATGTACACGCGCTATGCCCAGATCATGGGCTGGAAGATCGAGATTGTGGATGCTTCGGAAGGCGAGGCGGGTGGCTATAAGGAAATCATCGCCAACGTGTCCGGCGACGGCGTGTTCGGCAGGATGAAATGGGAAAGCGGCGTGCACCGGGTGCAGCGCGTTCCGGTGACGGAAACCCAGGGGCGTATCCATACATCGGCGGCGACGGTGGCTGTGTTGCCGGCGCCCGAAAATATCGAGATCGACGTGAAGGCCGAGGACATCCGGATCGACACGATGCGCTCGTCCGGCGCGGGCGGCCAGCACGTCAACACGACGGACTCGGCGGTGCGCATCACCCACTTGCCGACCGGCATCATGGTGACGAGTTCGGAGAAGTCCCAGCACGTCAACCGCGAGAAGGCGATGGATCAGCTCAAGATCCGTCTCTATGAGCGCGAGCGCGCCGAGAAGGATGCCGCCCGCGCGGAGGCCCGCTCCAGCCAGATCGGTTCGGGCGACCGCAGCCAGAAAGTGCGCACCTATAACTATCCAGAAAATCGCGTGACCGATCACCGGATCGGCCTGACCCTCTATTCGCTCGACCGGATCGTGACAGGTGACAAGCTCAACGACGTGGTCGAAGCTCTGATCACGGAAGATCAGGCCCGCAAGCTGGCGGCGATGGAGGCGGGTGCTTGACGGCGCCAACCTTCGACGAACTCATCTGGTCTGCGGCGGCCCGTTTCAGGGACGCCGACATCGAAAGCCCAAAGCAGAATGCCACGATACTGATGATCGGCGCGTTCGGCGACACGCGCGCCGCGCTGATTTCGGCGGGCAAGTCGCCGGTTCCGAAAGGCGTGCAGGATGTGTTCGAGTCGGGTGTTGAACGCCGCCTGTTGCGCGAACCTCTGCAGCACATCATCGGGACAACCGAGTTCTATGGACTTGAAATCCGCACCGATGCCCGCGCGCTGATCCCGCGCCATGACAGTGAGACGGTTGTGGAAACGGCATTGTCCCTGTTGCCGAAGGATGCGCCCGTGAAGATTGCGGATCTCGGCACCGGGAGCGGATGTCTGCTTGCCGCAATCCTCGCCAACCGTCCGCATGCGTCGGGCGTCGGCGTCGAAGCAAGCGCCGGGGCGGCGAGCCTCGCGCAGGAGAACCTTGAGACCCTGGGCCTCGCCGGGCGAGGCAGCGTGTTCATTGGCCGCTGGGCGGACTGGACCGGCTGGGGGGAGGTGGACCTGATCGTCTCCAATCCCCCCTATATCGCCCATGCGGAGATCGAATCGCTTGAGCCGGAAGTGCGCCTCCATGACCCCCTCGCCGCGCTGGATGGCGGAACAGATGGGCTGGATGCCTACCGGGAGATCATCCGCCTTGCCGGGGCGGGAATGAAGGCGGGAGCGCCTCTGGTGTTCGAAATCGGGCATGACCAGCGCGCCGCTGTGCTGGCCCTGATGGCCGGCGCGGGCTTTACCGATCTGGCACACAGCCTTGATCTTGGTGGGAATGATCGCTGTGTCTGGGGCAGGGCGCCGCGCGGGCCTGCTGATTTTTTGCTTGGCGGGCGAAGCGATACGCAGTAGAAGATTTGCAGCGAGGGGCAGTCTGCCGGAGAGGCAGATAATTAACGCTGCCTTCGTTCGGGTTCGGTGGAAACGGCAAAGTCCAACCCCAAATCCCGCCTGCAAGCAAAATGACCATTCGAAATTTGGCTTGCCGGTGAGCGCTGGTATACGAACACAACAGGACAAGATTTATATGAAACGCTCACGCGGTCGCAACAGGCGCCCAGGCGGCAATCAGCAAAACGCCTTCAACAACCCGAACCGTCACTTTGAAAGCGTCGGTCCGGATGTGAAGATTCGGGGTTCGGCCCAGCAGGTGCTTGAGAAGTACCAGCAATATGCCCGCGACGCGCATACCAGCGGCGACCGGGTATTGTCCGAAGCCTATTTCCAGTATGCGGAGCATTACCAGCGCATCGTGGCCAAACAGGCAGAAGCACGTGTGCAGCAGGGCGGCCAGCAGCAGCCTCAAAACCGGAATGGCAACGGCAACGGTTCGCGCGACGACCGCGACCCGCGCGGTGGCCAGGACCGTGATCCGCGCGGCGGCGGCAATGATGACTCCGTGCAGGCTGAACAGGATCAGGGCGAAGCCGAAGTGGTGCCGACCGTCACGGCGCGCCGCAACGAGGACGAAGAGTCTGATTCGCTGCGCGTGATCGATACCGATGACGAGGCCGATGACGGCGCGCAGGCCAGTGAGCCTGCGTCTGAAACACGCGGCGGCGCAAGCCGTCGTAGCCGCAAGCCTTACCGTTCGCGTGAGGAAGGGGCGGCCCGTGAAGACCGTCCGGCCCGCGAGCCGCGCGCCCCGCGTGAACCGGTTGAAGCCGCGTCGGAAACCGACGGCGTGATGAAGACGCTCGCCCGGGGTCGCCGCAAGTCGGCGCCGGAAGAAAGCGCACCCGCCGAGACGAACGACTAGGTATCAATACTGCGACGAGATGACAGCGCCCCGCCCTCACCGGCGGG
The DNA here is from genome assembly GCA_040223555.1 of Hyphomonas sp. Classification (GTDB taxonomy): domain Bacteria; phylum Pseudomonadota; class Alphaproteobacteria; order Caulobacterales; family Hyphomonadaceae; genus Hyphomonas. The sequence continues at coordinate 81,338 of JAVKGA010000006.1, read as the reverse complement.
GCGTTTCAATTGCGCAAGGTAACTTGCACCCGGGCGTGCGCCTTCCCAAATTCAGGTCAACCATACGGCTGCCGCTGAGCGGGGCCGTTTCCACGACCACAATCTGCCTTTCACAGGGGATGCAACGCCATGAATATCGAACTCTATACCGAACGCGCCCGTAGCCTGATCCAGGGCTCCCAGACACAGGCGCTCGCCGGGGGCCATCAGGTCCTGACGCCGACGCATATCCTAAAAGCCCTGTTTGACGACCGCGACCAGATGGCCGTGAACCTGATCCGCGCCAGCGGCGGGCGGCCAGAACTGGCGATCCAGGGCGTTGACGCCGCACTCCAGAAATTGCCGAAAGTCAGCGGAAACGCGGGCGGCTTACGGCTTGAGCAATCCGGCGCGAAACTCTTCCAGGACGCCGAAGCCAGCGCGAAGAAAGCGGGCGACGCCTTTGTCACCGTTGAACGTTTGCTTCTGTCGATTGCGGGGCTGAGCGGCGATCCGGCGGCAGAGGCGCTGAAAGCCGCCGGCGTTACGCCCAAGGGTCTCGAAGCGGCCATCGCGCAACTGCGCCAGGGCCGCACGGCCGACAGCCAGAATGCCGAGGAAGGCTATGAAGCGCTGAAGAAATACGCGCGCGACCTGACCAAGGATGCGCGCGAAGGCAAGCTCGATCCGGTGATTGGCCGCGACGAAGAAATCCGCCGCGCGATGCAGGTGCTCTCGCGGCGCTCAAAGAACAATCCCGTGCTGATCGGCGAACCGGGTGTCGGCAAGACCGCCATCGCGGAAGGCTTGGCCTTGCGCATCGTCAACGGCGATGTGCCCGAAAGCCTGAAGGGCAAACGCCTGCTGGCGCTCGACATGGGCGCGCTGATTGCCGGCGCGAAATTCCGCGGCGAGTTTGAGGAGCGGTTGAAAGCCGTGCTCACGGAAGTGACGCAGGCCGCCGGCGGCGTGATCCTGTTCATCGACGAGATGCACACACTCGTCGGCGCCGGGAAATCCGAAGGCGCGATGGACGCGTCGAACCTCCTGAAGCCGGCCCTGGCGCGCGGCGAACTGCACTGTATCGGCGCGACCACGCTCGACGAATACCGCAAGCACGTTGAGGGCGACCCCGCACTGGCGCGGCGCTTCATGGCGGTATTTGTCGATGAACCGACTGTGGAAGACACGATCTCGATCCTCCGTGGGCTGAAGGGCCGCTACGAGGCGCATCATGGCGTGCGCATTTCTGATGCGGCCATCGTCTCGGCAGCCGGCCTTTCGAACCGTTACATCACGGACCGGTTCCTTCCCGACAAGGCCATCGACCTGATGGACGAAGCGGCGGCGCGCCTGCGCATGCAGGTGGATTCCAAACCGGAAGAACTCGACGAGATCGACCGGCGCCTCCTGCAACTGCGCATCGAAGCCGAAGCGCTGAAGAAGGAGAAGGACGCGGCCTCGCAAGACCGGCTGAAGACAATCGAAGTTGAAATCGGCGAACTCGACTCGCGCTCGCAGGAGCTGTCGACTGTATGGGGCGCGGAGAAGGACAAGCTCAAAGGCGCGGCCTCTGCCAAGGAAAGGCTCGACCGGGCCTATTCCGACATGGCCGAAGCGCAGCGCCAGGGTGATCTGGCTAAAGCTTCGGAGCTGAAATTTTCGACTATTCCTCAGCTTGAGAAACTGATCGCGGAAGTCGAAGGGCAGGGCGACGCAGATGGTGGGCTGGTGTCCGAAGTCGTGCGGCCCGAGCATATCGCGGCGGTCGTCTCCAAGTGGACCGGTATCCCGGTCGACAAGATGATGGAAGGCGAGCGCGAGAAGCTGCTGCGCATGGAAGAGTCGCTGATGAAGCGCGTGGTCGGGCAGGACGATGCCTTGCTCGCGGTGTCAAACGCGGTTCGCCGGGCTCGTGCGGGCCTGCAGGATCCGAACCGTCCGATCGGCTCATTCCTGTTCGTTGGCCCGACCGGCGTCGGCAAGACCGAGCTGACCAAGGCGCTCGCCGAATTCATGTTCGATGACGACACGGCGATCCTGCGGCTCGACATGTCGGAATATTCCGAGAAGCATTCGGTGTCCCGCCTGATCGGTGCGCCCCCGGGCTATGTCGGCTATGACGAAGGCGGCGCGCTGACCGAAGCGGTCCGACGGCGGCCCTATCAGGTCGTGCTGTTCGACGAGGTCGAGAAGGCTCACCCGGACCTGTTCAACACCTTGCTGCAAGTGCTTGATGATGGCCGCCTGACCGATGGTCAGGGCCGCACGGTCGACTTCAAGAACACGATCATCATCATGACCTCAAATCTCGGCGCCGACGCCTTGGCGAGCGGGGAAGAGGGTGAGGTCTCCGATGCTGCGCGCGAACATGTGATGTCTGCGATCCGGATGCACTTCCGTCCGGAATTCATCAACCGGATCGACGAGATCGTTTTCTTCAAACGCCTTGGCCGCGGGGAGATCGACCATATCGTCGATATCCAGATGGGCCGTCTCGAAGGCCTGCTCCGTGACCGGAAGATGAAGCTGGAACTGAGCCTCGATGCCCGCAACTGGCTGGCGGCGCGTGGATATGATCCGGTTTACGGCGCTCGGCCTCTGAAACGTGTTATACAGAAAGAGTTGCAGGATCCGCTCGCGCGGCTTCTGCTCGAAGGCCGCATTCTCGACGGTGAGACCATTCATGTCGGCGTTGAAGGCGACGCCTTGTCCATCAACGGCGTGCCGAACGATTTTGCCAAGGGCAAGTCGGCTCTGAACTGACCCCTTGGTTCAGGGCAGGCGAGCAGGCGGGCGGGCAGACGTGTCCGCTCGTTTCTCTGCGAACTGCACTTCGTCACGTGTTGCGCCGCGCATGATGTCAATCTCGTCGCGCTGCACCTTGAAGGCCTCAAAAAGCGAGGCGTTCTTTGCGAGGTCTCTGCCGGTGGGGAGTTCCAGCGTCATCGGGTTCACATAGGCGCCGTTGCGCAGCACTTCGAAATGCAGGTGGGCTCCCGTGCTGGAGCCGGTCGAGCCGACATAGCCGATCGTGTCGCCGCGCATGATGGTGCGGCCCGGTGTCAGGCCTTCGGCAAAGGCGGACATGTGCGCATAGACGGTCTCGAAGCCGCGTTCATGCTGTATGCGGATGAACCAGCCATAGCCGTCGCCCCAGCGCATGTCGGTGATCAGGCCGGAACCCGCCGCGCGGATCGGTGTGCCGACAGGCGCGCGGAAGTCGACACCGGCATGCAGCAGCATGTCGCCGGTGATCGGATGGATGCGGTTGCCGAAGCCGGAACTGATTTCGCTGCCGCGTACCGGGTCGCGCACGAGGAACTCGTCACCGGCGACGCCGTTCTTGTTGAAAAATTCCGGAACGCCTGAATCTTCCGGCGTAAAACGGTACCAGCTGCCGGCAGCCTTCTCCCCGTTGAAGGCAGCGAATACGAGGTCGCCGGCTTCGAGGAAATTGCCGCGCTCGTCGGCGATCATCTCGATCACCACGTCAAAGCGTTCGCCCTTGCGGCCACCCTGGGCGAGCTGCTGGTCTTCGGGAAACAGGCTTGCGACGGTTTCGGCATGCGCCCGCGTTCCGCCTTCCTCGTGGATGGCGTCGGCGAGGCTCGTGCCGATCTCTCCCGAAATGCGGTGCAGGGCGATGGACGTCTTGGCGGCAAGCACACTCGCGAAATAGGTGCCGTCCGCGCGGCGGGTTGCGGCAAGCGTCGTCTTCGGATCGATCCGGATGCTGATGCCCGCGAGAACGGGAAATTCGCCGCCTGCCATGTCGTCGAAATAGGCAATGAAGGGCGAGCCCGGACGCAGGCGTTTGCCGCGTGACGGGGCAGCCTCGCGCAGCGCAGCAGCGGCGGACTCGGCATCAGTGGTACTGGCGCCAAGCACTTCCAGCGCATCGGCAGTCGCCACGTTCTTGGTGATCCGGCCGGTACGGGCAGAGGTGGTCGCGGCGGGGGCTTCAAGTCGGAAATCGGTGGCCGCAAAGCCGATACTGGCATCGACCGGTGCGGGCTGCGCGCGAACCATCAGGAACAGGCCCGTGATCACCGCCAGAACAGCAATGGCACCGAAGCGTTCGAGCCAGCGGTAGCGCGACTCGAGCCGCTGTACGCTCGCGGGGTTCTGCGGTGTGGGACGCGACATGCGTTAACCTCATGCATTGAAGTGCAGGCCTTCAAGCACAGGAAGAGCAAGATCGGGGCCAGATTCCCCCTTCCGGCGAGGTTGCCGGGACAACTCGCGCTGGATGCGCTGTTCTAGGGGGTCTGAAGCGCCGCCGGAGTGGCCGGGCTGGCGGTCAGTGAGGCACTAGCGATCTCGTCGCCATTAACCCCGCGAAGGGCGTCTACCTTGGCCTTGTGGGCCATGAACTCAGCGAGCATGGCTGGTTCTTCGGTCAGCTTGCGCCCGTTCGGCAGCTTCAGGGACATCACGTTGACCGGCGAGCCCTTGATATAGACTTCATAGTGCAGGTGGGGGCCGGTCGAGGCGCCGGTCGAGCCGACATAGCCGATGACTTCGCCCTGCTTCACTTTCCTGCCGGCTTTAACGCCCCTGGCATAGCGCGACAGGTGGGCATAGGCGGTCTCATACCCGCCGGAGTGCTTGATTTTGATGTAATTGCCATAGCCGCCATAGCGACTGGCGCGCTGCACGGTTCCGTTGCCGGCAGCATAGACTGGCGTGCCGGTGGGGGCCGCAAAGTCGGTGCCCTTGTGCAGGCGGGTATAGCCGGAAATCGGATGGCGGCGCTTGCCGAAGCTGGAGGAGATGCGTGCGCCGTTGATCGGCGTCTTCATCAGGAACTTGGTGGCGCTCTCGCCCTTCTCGTCGAAGTAATCGGCGATGCCGTCATCCGATGGAGCAAAGCGGTAGAAGCCGCGTTTCAGGGCTTTGCCGTTCAGCGCGGCATATAGCACCTCGCCATTGCGGACGCGGTTGCCGCGCTCGTCATAGGCGGTTTCGAACAGGATCTCGAACCGGTCGCCCGGATGGATCTCGCGCTGGAAGTCGATGTCATATGCGAAGGCGGCGGCAAAGTCGGCGACCTGCTGGTCTTCCGCACCAAGGGCGAGGGCGGCGGTATAGATGGAGGTTTCGATCTCGGCTTCGACGCGTTTGTAGCCCGGCGTCAGCTTTGCGTAGAGTGGCGTGGCCGACCAGTTGTCACTTGCGGTGCGGGTAATCAGCAGGCTGCTGTCATTGCCCGCGCGCACGGAAACGGCTTTCAGGGCGCCGTTCTCGAACCATGCCTCGGCCTGCGTCTTGCCCGGCAGGAGGCGGCGGCTGTCGAGCACGTCCGTGCCTGTCAGGGTGTGCAGGGCTGCGCCCGCGTCCCGCGGCTCGGCGCCGAGGCGCGTCAGGAGGCCGGTCAGGGTTTCGTTGCGCTCAAGGCGGCCTTCAGCGTGCTCAAGGGGAGCGGCGTCGACGAGATCCCATGCCGAGACAAGGCTGGCTGCCAGTGGAACGGGTATGGAGGCTTCGGCGGTTTCGGTAAACGGACCGGCACTCCGGCCCGCCATAACAACACCGGCGATAGCTGATGCACTGCCCAGTACGCCCAGAACGATCAGGCTTTTGACGCCTTGCGAGAGGCCGGATTTCGCGCGGGCCGGCGCCTCCAGAGGCTCCGGCGCAGTGTCAGGGGTCTCGTAGTCAGTCAAAGATCGGTATCCTGTCATTCTGACGCCCCCCGGCCCTTGGGCTGGCACGCCGACTGCACGCTGCCTATGGTCTCGCTTCCCGCTTAAGGATTCAAGAATTTTGCGGCGCAGGAGTTGGATGCCAAGTTAGGACTTTATGTCGTACGAAAAGCAAGAAGCAAGCCGGTCGATCCAGTGACGCATGATGACGCCTCCCAGCAGACTGCGCCTGAAACGCCGGCACCCCGCCGGCGCATAGGCCGGCTCGGCTATGTTTTTGGCGGCTTTGTCTTTGTTTTCTTAGGAGGATCGCTCCTCCTCTGGTTCCTGCGCAAACCCGTGGCGGAGCAGGCACTTGCGGCCTGGTGCGCGGAACGCGATCTCGACTGTGACGCAAATTTCACCGAGCTTGATGCATCTGGCATCACTGTGTCGGCAGTGAAGGTCTCGTCCGGGTCGGCGGTGCCAGCCGAAGCGACGGAGATTCGTGCAGACCTTGCCTGGACCGGATGGTTCACGCCCAAGGTCACGGGCGTTACGGTTAACGGATTGGCCCTGCGCGGCACGCTGGACCCGAGCGGCGTCAAGTTCGGCGGGCTTGAGCGCCTTGCCCAGTCAAGTGGCGGAGGCGGGGAAGCGCCACCCCTGGAGATCGCCGACGCCCGCATCCTGCTTGCCACGCCGGCCGGGCAGGCGAGCGCCACGCTCAACTTTTCTGGCTCCCTGTCGAAGAACGCGACAGCCAGCATCCGGCTCGATCCCGCCCTGCTGACCAATCCCCTGGCCCGCGCCGAAATCCGCGAAGGTCGCCTTGATGTACGGGCCGTCGATGGCCAGGTCGAAGCGGAACTTGGCATCGGCCTGGATCAGGCATCGGTTGCTGAATACAGCGCTGAAACCTTCGACCTGCTCGGCCGGGCCGAGTTCAACCGGGACGCCAAAAAGCCTGCCGCGATCGAATGGTCGCTGCGTGCCGGCCGGATCGCCTCGCCCGATTTGCGGGCAACCGACATTCGCACCTCGGGCCGGGCTGACTTCAGCGCCATGCCCGAAGCCACGCTGGCCGGTGTGCTCGATGAACTCGCCGCCGCCGTCTTCGAAGGCAATGCGGCGAGCCTCACAATGTCCGGCTACACGTTCAATTCGGCAAAGTTCGAAGGCGAACTGGCGGGCGGCGAAGGCGATGTGTCCGGCCCGCTGATCGTCTCCTCGGGCATTGTTACCGGACCGTCGGGTTCGGCGGCGGGGCTTTCTCTGGGCGGCGAACTGCAGCATCGCCGTCTGGGCGCGACTGCGTTTGACGGCAAGGTCGCGGTGACCGGTGCGGCGCTGGATGACGAACTGCGCGCGCAGACGGGCGCTGCGTTCAGCTTGCCGGGTGTGCTGTCTGGCCATGCCGAAGCCTTGCGCCGGGCGCTCGACCGGGCCTTGTCCGGGTTCGACGCCGAGGCCGGCATTGCACTGCAAGTTCAAGGCGAAGACGTGACGGTCAGCGCCGCCGGGGACGGCGTGCTGAAATCAACCTCGGGCATGGCGTTTCGTGTCGCACCCAAAGTCGGTGCCCCCTGGGCCAGCATTTCCAAGAACGGCGTTGCCGGTGAAGGGGCTCTCTCGTTGTCCGGAGGCGGCGCGCCGTCCGTGGCGATGGATGTCAGTGCCTTCCACCTCGCCCCCGGCGCGACCACGCTTGACGCAGATGCCTTCCGGCTTTCGAACTGGTCTGTAGGCGGACGGACGCTTGCGGCAAATCTTGACGGTATCCGGCTGGACAGCCGCGCGGACAAACTTGTGCTTGCTGCGGGCGGGGCACTTTCGTTTTCCGGTGAAGCGGGCGGCGTGAAGCTGGCCATGACGACGCTCACCGGCAGGCTGGAAGCTGCGCAGGATGCCGCCGGCTGGCGCGTCCAGTCCGCCGGCGCAAAGTGCCTGTCCGTCGATACCGCCGGCCTGACGCTCGGGGCCATCACCATGGCGCCGTCCGAGCTGGACATCTGTCCGGTGAATGGACGGTTCCTGCGCGAAGGCCCTGTGCCAGGTGGATCCGCCACGCTGGGCCGCGTGAATCTTCCCTTTGCGATGGAGTCCGGGTCAGGCGCGTTGAATTTGCAGGGCGCTGCCATAGACTGGTCAGCTGCCAGCGGTTTTGCCCTGACGATACGCGCAGATGCATTGGGCATGCCGCTGACGCTCGGAGAGCGTACGCTGACGATTGACGGCGCTGAGCCGCGCATCGACATCCGCACAGGGAAGGGGCCAGCGCAGATCGCCGCGCGCCTTGGCGACACTGTGTTCGGCGGCTCGCTGATTCCCGCAAACGTGTCGGCCGGTGCATTCACGTTCAACGGCGTCAGCGCCCCGGAAGGCGTCGAAGGCCGCGTCTCAGGCACCGGCGTGCGGATCACCGACCTGAATGCCGACCCGATCTACACGCCGATTGCGGCGCAGTTCTCGGGCACAATCGGCGACAATAACCGCCTGCAGATCACGGGGCCCCTGACGCTTGAAGCGGACGGCACACCGCTGGCCGATGCCTCGGTCGATATCAATATTCTGACCCTTGATGGCACCGCCAGCGTTGTCACCCGTCCGCTGGCCTTTCGGCGCGGCGGCCTGCAGCCGGACATGATCTCCGGGCGCCTGACCGGTATTTTCACGGACGCTGTCGGTCGTGTCGCAAGTGATGCCCGTTTCACGATCCGGCGTGGTGACATCGACGGCACGGCCGATGTGCGGGTCGAAAATTTCGGGTTCCAGACAACCCGCCTTGGCCGCGTCTCGGGCGTCAATGGCCGGATCGACTTTGCTGACCTGATGGCCCTGTCGACGGTGCCCGCGCAGGAGTTCCGCCTCAGCAGCGTCAATCCCGGCATCCCCCTGTCAAACGGCCGGATCGTCTTCGACCTGCGCGAAGGCAAGACCTTGCATCTCGATACGGTGACCTTCCCCTTTGGTGGCGGCACGCTGGCCATTGCGCCCTTCGACTGGGCGCTGGACAGCGGGATCGTGGACCAGTCGGTGGCCGTCACCGCAGACAAGATTGACCTCTCGCAGCTCGTTGAGGTCCTGAAACTTCCGGATACGGTTGCAACCGGAACCGTCAGCGGCACGTTCCCCATTCTGTTCACCGACAACCGGGTGCTGATCAAGGACGCTCGTCTGCGTGCGGATGATCCGGGCGGCCGGCTGTCCTATACCGGCGGCGCGGTTGATGCGGCGGCGGGGCAGGATGCGAACGCCAGCCTCGCTTTCGATGCGCTGCGCGATCTCAGGTTCAACGTCCTGGAAATCGGGATCACCGGCGACCTTGCCGGCGATATGCGCGCCGACCTCCTGCTCGCCGGCGAGAACATCAATTCGCTGCCACTCGGCAACCGGCTGACGCTGCCGCCGGGCCAGGCCTTCGAATTTGCAATGGGTTTCGACCTGCCGATCGGCAAGCTGATCGAAAACAATCTCGGGCTTGTCAGCCAGCAGGACGTCATTGATGCGACCATCGAACTGCTGAATGAGCAGAAGCTTGAAGAAGAGGCGGCAAAGGCGGGAAAGCCGCCGCCTGAATGACCGGCAACAGGCCGGTCGATTGACGTTAAGCCGGGCCGTGTCATTGTCCCGGCGATAAACAGGAGTCCGCCGTCATGGCCTATCAAAGAATCCTGCTTGCCGTGGTCAGCGCTGTTGCGCTGTCGGCCTGCACACCGACTGTGCGGATCGAGCCCTCGGACAAGCCGATCAAGATCGATCTCAACGTCAAGATCGACCAGACTGTACGCATTCAGCTCGACCGTGAGGTCGAAGACCTGATCGCGTCGAACCCAGACCTGTTCTAGCCGCGAAGCCTGAGGAGACATCCCATGACAGCCATTCGCACTCTTTTGATCACTTTCAGCCTGGTCCTGGCGGCCTTTGCCTTTGCGCCAAGCGCTTCGGCGGGCGACCCGCAGATTGACGCTGCCATCGCGGCCGGGGAAGTCGGCGAGCGGATCGACGGTTATCTCGGTGTGGTCGGCTTGGCCGACGCCGCGATTGTCCGCAAGGTCCAGGACATCAACAACCGCCGCCGCGCGGTTTATGAGCAGACCGCCAAGGATAACAACACGACCGTGCAGATTGTCGCCCAGCTGGCCGGCGAAAAGCAGATCGCCAAGCTGAATGCCGGTGAACATTTCATGGACGCGTCCGGTACCTGGCAGTCCAAATAGGCTTGTAACGCGCCCGCCGGGCAATAGTCTGGCGGGCGTATGTCACGCACTCTCATCTTCTGGCTTATCGGGGCGGCGCTCGCCCTTGGCGCGCTCCTCTGGGGCGCGACTTTCCTGTGGGAAGGTCTCGGCAGCGGAATGTCTGGCCATGGCTGGTTTGCCTACATTCTGGGCGGTGTGCTGACGCTCGGCCTGTCTGGAGGCCTTTTCGCGCTCAGTTTTTACAGTTCCCGCCACGGGCACGATGATATCGACCCGCCTGAAGGCGGTTAAACAGGCGCGCGCCAGCACCACTTCTTACATTCCTGTCATGCGGCCTTGATTGACACGCCGGGCGGAGCACCCGATTCTGCGGCATGGCTGGATTCAAAGACGGGCTGAAACCGATGAACCTCGATCCTTCGCGCTTCGCCGCGTTTATCGCCGCGCGTATCTGTCACGACATTGTCTCGCCGGCGGCTACGATGTCCCTCTCGCTGGAGATGCTGGACAGTCCGGGAAGTCCCGAAGAGAAGGCCCACAGCGAACGCACGCTGCGGGAAGGGGCTCAGGGCGTCGCCGCCACGCTGCAATTCCTGCGCTATGCCTTCGGTTCGATGGGGCTACAGCCCGGCACCGCCGATGCCCACCAGTTCAGGAAGCTGACTGATGACTATGTCCGCTTCCAGAAACCGTCGCTGGAATGGGACCTGGCCACGACCGAGCTCGGCTATGGCCATGCCCGCCTGATCATGAACCTCGTGCTGGTGGGCCTGACCGCCACGGTCCGAGGCGGGGTCATCCATATCCGGGTGCGTGAGGAAGGCGGGGTGAAGAACGTTGTGCTGACCTGCAAGGGCGACCGGGTGATCCTGAAGGAAGACGTCGCCAGGGCGCTGGCCGGCGACGAGCCTGAAGCCGGCTGGCGGCCGGAGAATATCCAGCCCCTGTTTGCCAAGCTGACCTGCGACGAGCTTGGCGGCACGCTGCACGCCAAAACCACCCCGGATGGTATTGTTTTCATGGCTACGGGGCTTCGCCAGCAGCAGGCCTGAGCGCAATCGTAAACGTTTTGGTCAGGGTTTGTTAACATCTCTGAGGCACCCCTCAGAGTGTCAGAAAGCTCAGGTCCAGCGGATATTCGCCCATGAAGACGTGCCTCATTGTGGACGACTCCCGGGTTGTCCGGAAGGTCGCTTCCCGAATTGTCCGGGATCTCGGGTTCACCGTGACCGAAGCGTCAGAAGGCGCCGAGGCCCTGAAGATGTGCCGCGAGGCCATGCCGGACGCCGTCATCCTCGACTGGAACATGCCGGTGATGAACGGCCTCGACTTCGTGAAGGCCCTGCGCCGCGAAGAGGGCGGAAAGTCGCCCCGTGTGGTCTTCTGCTCGATCGAAAACGACGCCGAACACATTCACGAAGCGCTGCGTTCCGGCGCTGATGAGTTCATCATGAAGCCGTTCGACGCGGACATTCTCGAGAGCAAATTTGCCGAAGTCGGCCTTATCTGAAGCATTTCTTAATTATGGGGGCCTTAACGGTAAGGTTTGAGACCCCCGGAGCCCGCCCATGCAGGAAGCCGTTTTCAATGTCCTCGCCGATCTGGCCCTGAATGCGTCGGGCCAGTCGATCGCGGCGTCGAAAGCCTACCTGATCGAGGCCCGCCTCGCCGCGATCACGCGCCGCGAAGGCTTTGGCACCCTCGAGGATCTCGTGCACTGCCTTGAATCCCGTCAGAATCCGGCCTTTCGTGCGGAGATCGCCTCGGCCCTGCTGTCGCACGACACCTGGTTCTTCCGCGAGCCGGGCTCACTCGAACTTCTGATGCGCACCAAACTGGCGGATCGCCTTGCCGCCTCGCCGTCCGGGCGCGTTCGCATCTGGTGTGCAGGTGGCAGTACGGGCCAGGAAGCCTATTCGCTGGCCATGTTGCTGGAAGACGAAACGTCCGCCGGTCTGGCAGGCGCCAAGATCGAAATCCTGTCGACCGACCTCTGCAAGAACACCACGGAAAAAGCCCGCAATGGCATTTTTGGCCATTATGAAGTCCAGCGCGGCCTGTCGATCCAGCGCCTGCTGAAACACTTCACCCGACTCGATTCCGGCGACTGGCAGGCCTCGGAGGCCCTGCGGGGCAAGGTCAGCTTCCGCCAGCATAACCTGCTTGAGCCCGCTGGCGGCCTTGGCAAGTTCGACATCATCCTCTGCCGCAACGTGCTCTCCGGTATGGCGCGCAGCGGCAAGACCCGCATGGCCGACAGTCTCGCCAACCAGCTTGCTCCTGGCGGGTTGATCGTGCTGGCCGAAGGCGAAACCCTCTACAGCCTCACCGACCGCCTCGAACCCGCCAGCGACGTCCGCTCCGGCTGGGTGGCTGCAGGAACGGCGAATGCGAAGGCGAGCGCCGCCTGAATTTCAGCCACGCTGTTGCAATGCAGCATGGTCCCCGTATGTGGGGCGCTGATCCCTTCCGATCCGGCTGAATTGGACCTGTTTTGATAAAATCGACTTTCTCGGCTTTTGCCGACCGTATTGGCGCGTCCCGCTGGGCAGGCAATGGCCAGACCCTGATGCCCATCTCGCAGACGAAGACCGAGCTGCTAGCGGGATTGACGGTCGCACTTGCGCTCGTGCCGGAAGCGGTCGCGTTTGCCTTCGTGGCCGGGGTTACGCCGTTGTCGGGCCTTTATGCCGCGTTCATCGTCTGTTTGATCACTGCCGTCTTTGGTGGTCGGCCTGGCATGATTTCGGGCGCAACCGGCGCGCTCGCCGTTGTCGCTGTCGGGCTCGTGCATGATCCGCGCGTCGGGGACCAGGGGCCGCAATACCTCTTCGCGGCCGTCGTGCTGATGGGGGTGATGCAGCTTCTTGCGGGCTTGTTCCGGCTCGGCAAATTCATGCGCCTCGTGCCGCATCCGGTAATGCTCGGCTTCGTCAACGGCCTCGCCATTGTCATTTTCCTCGCCCAGCTGGGCCAGTTCCAGGTTCCGGGCTCGGCCGAGAGCAGCGGCCACGGCTTCGCCAATGGCGAATGGCTGAGCGGCGCGCCGCTGATGCTGATGCTGGCCCTCACGGCGCTGACCATGGTCATCATCTGGCGCCTTCCGAAAATCACCAAAGCGATCCCCGCGCCGCTGGCCGGCATCGGCGTTGTCGCGGCAATCGTGATTGGCTTCGGCCTCGATGTGCCGAGTGTCGGCGACATGGCCTCCGTGAAAGGCAGCCTGCCGGCCTTCGCCCTGCCGCAAGTTCCGATGACATTTGAAACGCTCGAAATCATATTCCCCTACGCCTTCATCCTCGCCTCGGTCGGCCTGATCGAAAGCCTGCTGACGCTGAACCTTGTTGGTGAGATCACCGGCAAGCGCGGCGGCGCCTCGCAGGAATGTCTGGCGCAAGGCAGCGCCAACGTCGTCACCGGCTTCTTCGGCGGCATGGGTGGCTGCGCGATGATCGGCCAGTCTATGATCAACGTGAAGTCCGGCGGGCGCACGCGGCTTTCCGGCATTACGGCAGCACTGCTGCTTCTGTTCTTCATCCTCGCCGGCTCCAGCCTGATCGAAATGATCCCGCTCGCGGCCCTCGCCGGCGTGATGTTCATGGTCGTCATTGGCACCTTCGCCTGGCAGAGCCTGCGCATCATGACCCGCATCCCGAAGATGGACGCCTTCGTCATCGTGCTCGTTACCGGCGTGACCGTGGCCTATGACCTCGCCACCGCCGTGCTCGTCGGCGTCATCGTCTCGGCGCTGAACTATGCCTGGAACAATGCCCGCCGTATCCGCATGATCGAGCGCGACTCAATCCGCGAGCCCGGCGCCCGCGTCTACGAGATCGAAGGCCCGCTCTTCTTTGGCTCCACTGATGGCTTTGCAGATCTCTTTCATCCTCAGACGGATCCGGATGTGGTGATCGTCGACTTCATGCGCTCGCGCGTCGTCGATCAGTCTGCCCTGCAGGCCATCGAAGACCTTGCCGCCCGCTACGAGGCGCACGGCAAGACCCTGCGCCTGCGTCACCTCTCCCGCGACTGCCACAAGCTGCTCCACCGCGCCGGCCAGCTGATGATCGATCAGGAAGACGATCCCGACTACGCGCTGGCCGTGGATTACGGCATCCGCACAGGCGTGTTCGGCGGCGCGCACTAGGCGGCCGCCGTTAGTAATTGCGCTGGCAGAACACTAAGCCGTCAGGCCGGATTTTACGCAGTCGCGGCCGGATCGTTTGGCATCGTAGAGCTTGGAATCTGCCTGCTCGAAGAGGTCTTCCGCGCTGAGGCCCGGCTTGTATTCACTGACACCGAACGACGCCGTGATCTGACCAATCCTGCCATGATCCTGTTCGTCGAGGAACAAGGTGGCGCGAATCTCGGCGGCGATCTTCACCATCAGGTTATGCGCCGAGACCATATCCGTCTGTGGAAGGATGATCGCGAATTCTTCGCCGCCGCACCGGGCAACCATGTCCTTGCCTTTTGTGTTTCCCTGTAAGATGCGGGCGAAGGACTTCAGCACAACGTCTCCGGAATGATGACCCAGCGTATCGTTGACGCGTTTGAAGTGGTCAATATCGGTCATTGCAAGGCAGAACGGCGCGCGAGCCGCCGCAGCCTGTTCAATCGTCTGTGCAAGGCAGGCATCAAATGCCCGCCGGTTAGCGACCGCCGTGAGAGGATCAAGCAAAGTCAGCTTCTGCAATGCGTCAAGTTCGCCATTCAGCCGCTCAATCTGCGCCTGGCTTTCGGAAAGACCCTGATCGAGGACCGACATCGCCTTGGACATCTTTTCATTTTCGACGACCAGCCTGGATACGATCTCGTCGACCTCTACAGCGGTCCCGGCAGCAGCGGCGCGTTGCCCGAGGGTTTCGAGCGTCGCCCGGAAGGAATCATTGTTTTTTGCGCCTTCGAGGATCAATTCCGAGACGGCATTCATGCTGTTTCCAAACTGAGCGCCGATTTTCTGACTTATCTCTGACGTTGAATCGACGGCGAGAAACGAGTTGTAGATTTCGGCAACGTCGAATTGACTGAGCGACTTTCCTTTCTCCAGTTTTTTCGAAACTGCGTCGACGAGCGCGTCGTTCGACTTGGCCGCATATGAAAACCAGACGGCATAGGAGATGGGGTCGGGCAGGGCCGCGTGACGTTGAATCAGGTCCATCGTCGCGGCCGCGACTCTGTAAATATCTCGCTTGTTCTGAGCGTCAAACGGTGTCGCTGCGGCACCTTTGCGTGCCGGATCGGAATGCTGCATTTTGTTTAGTCCCCCATCAGCTCGTCGCTGAAGTTGGTATTTTCCAGCGACTTGGCGGGGCGGTCAATCCGGGCAACTGCGGCGGACCGCTGCCGGACGGAACGGGTCAAAGGCAAATCGCCTATGGCTGCTCCGTGCGCTGACGGCATACTTCCACTTTAAGACGACGAGGCGCCCTTCGCCCGGGTCTGCGAAACCGATCGTTGGTAGATTGTGGCCTCTACCAACATATTCCATCCTCAAACAGATTCGGACGTTTGGGCGGCGGCCTTCGTGCATTCCTCCGCCTCCAGCATTTCTCGCGCGGGAAGCGTCTGGCGTTCCACGCAAAGACTGCAGGGAATGAAATGAGATAAACAGGTTTACAATGTAAACTTGTTGATGTAATCCGGTCCTGTATGGAAACCGGAGCCTGCTGAATGACCGACCAAGCCACCCAAGCCCGCGATGACCTCGCTTTCATTCGCAGCGTTGTCGCGGAAGGCCAGCCCTTCGCCCAGAGTTTCGGCTTCATTTATGGCTGGACCGGCGCGATCTACGCGGTGCAGTGCCTGTTCTTCGTCGCCGCGATGCTCACCAACGCCAATCTGCCGGGACCAGTCTGGCTGGTGGCGAGCGTCCTGCCGACACTCATGTTTGTTGGCGTGCTGATCATCGGTCTCCTGAAGAACCGCAGGCAGCCCAAGCCGAAAGGCCCGATCCCTCGCGCCATCGATGCGGCGTTCAATGGAACGGGCCTTGCTAACATGGCCATGATTCTGGTGTTCGGATACACGGCCATCCACCGCAACGACTATACGTTCTGGCTGTTCTATGCGGCGGCCGTGTCGGCGATCCAGGGTGCAGTCTGGTACGGCGCAGCACGTTTGCGCCGGCGCGGGTGGATGTACATTGTGGCCTTCGGCTGGCTGGGCACTGCGGTCGCCAGCGGTATTCTGGTTGACCATATCCTGGCCTACCTCGCGGTGCTTTCCTTTGCCCTTATCGCGTTCATGGCGGTGCCCGGCTTTGCGCTCATGCGCTCCAGCAACCGCGTTTGAGCGGGAGCGAGGCATGTCCGGGTCCGGCATCGAAAAGATCGACGATGTAATCCATGGCCGGCTGCGCATGGGCGTGATGGCCTTCCTGTCACAGTCGGAATCCGCGAGTTTCACGGAGTTGAAAGACGCGCTCGGCGTGACCCAGGGCAATCTGTCGATCCAGCTGCGCAAGCTGGAAGATGCGGGCTACATCTCCGTGAACAAGCAGATCGTCGGCCGCAAGGCGTTGACGACCCTGCGCATCACGGCGCAAGGCCGCACCGCCTTTGCAGACTACCTGAAAGCCCTGTCCGACCTGCTCGGACTGGATGGCCAGCCGTAAGCGCGCCGGTCTGCACACAACCGGCCTCGCATTTCACCTTTGCCTGCGCTATATGCGCCGCTCCAACCAGCTGCTCCGGGCCTTGAACCCGGTGGGAGTGAGAGATGACGACGCCTGATACCGCGTGGCCGGATGGCCGCCTGAACTCGCTTGGCTTTGCCAAGCCTCCCCATGAAACACGTGTTGTCGCTGCCATGTCGGGCGGTGTGGACTCGTCCGTGGTCGCTGCAATGCTGAAGGCCGAAGGCTATGATGTCATCGGCATTACGCTGCAGCTTTACGACCATGGCGCCGCCATCGAAAAGAAGGGCGCCTGCTGCGCCGGGCAGGACATCCACGACGCGCGTAACGTCTCCGACCAGATCGGCATTCCGCATTACGTGCTCGATTACGAGTCGCGTTTCCGCGAGCAGGTAATGGAAGACTTCGCCGACACCTACCTCGCGGGTTCGACCCCGATCCCGTGCATTCGCTGCAACCAGACCGTCAAGTTCTCGGACCTCCTGCGCACCGCGAAGGAGCTCGGCGCCGACTGCCTCGCGACCGGCCATTACATCCGCCGCGCAGACGGGCCAGACGGCCCGGAGCTTCACCGGGCGCGCGATGCGAGCCGCGACCAGTCCTACTTCCTCTTCGCCACCACGCGCGCGCAGCTGGACTATATCCGCTTCCCGCTAGGCAATCTTCCGAAGACGGAGGTTCGCGAGCTGGCCGAAAAGTTTGCCCTGCCGGTCGCCGCCAAGCCGGACAGCCAGGACATCTGCTTCGTGCCCGAAGGCTCCTACGCCAAGGTGGTCGAGAAACTGCGCCCCGGCTCCGGCCGCGCCGGCGAGATCGTGCATCTTGATGGCCGGGTGCTCGGCGAGCATGAAGGCGTCATCAACTATACCATCGGCCAACGCCGCGGCCTCGGCGTCGCGGTGGGCGATCCGCTGTTCGTGGTGAAAATCGACGCGCCGAAGCGGCGCGTGCTGGTCGGTCCGCGCGAGGCGCTGATGACGCGCGGCCTGCTGCTCGAGGAACTCAACTGGCTGGGGCAGGGCAGTCTCGAAGCCGCCGCCCATGATGGCGCGCCTGTGCTCGTTCGTGTGCGCTCGACCCGTCCGCCGGTGCCGGGACGTCTCGGCTATGAGGATGGCCGCCCGGCCGTGTTCTTCGATACGCCCGAAGAAGGTGTCGCTCGGGGGCAGGCGGCCGTTCTTTATGATCCCGAAGGCAGCACCCGCATCCTCGGCGGCGGCTTCATCGCGCAGGCGTTGCCCGCCGATGAGCGCGTGGCCGGTTTTTAGTTGACGATTGAAAGCCCGGCAGTAGCGTCCTTCCGACCATCCGGGGGGTATCCATGGGTCTGAGTTCTCGACTGACTGAATTTCTGCTGAAGAAAGTGGAGGAACAGCCTGCGCCCGTGCCGGATGTCGGGTTCCAGCCGGAACTGCCGACCCGGATTCTGGATGCCGACGAGCCGCACCCCGTCAGCGATACCGTTTCCGAGGGTTTCGCCTCCGAGGGCCAGACCTTCGTGATCTGCTATGTGAACTCGCAGGGGGCAAAAAGCACCCGCAGGATCAGCATGCGCGCCCTGAAGCGCACGGCAGACCTGCGCATCCTCCTGGTCGCACGCTGCGCCGAGACGCAGAAGATGATGGGCTTCCAGGCCGACCGGATCCGCTACTGCATGGACATGAACGGCGAGAAGTACGAGCCTCCGGCAGTCTTCCTCGCAGAGATTTTCGGACTCGATCCGCTCGACGCCAAACTGCTCGCCTCGGAAGGCACGTCCAACCCGTTGCCCTGGCCGCCGCCTGACCAGACCTATGGCCTGCTGCGCGCGCAGCTGCGCCATGAACTGGTTCTGTTGGTCGCGATGTCGGAAAGCGATGGTCAGGTCTCCCAGGCGGAGACGGATGCGATCATTGCCTATGTGGAAGAGCGCGCGAAGACACTCGGCATCGAACTCGACGAAAACCGCATTCGGATGTTGCACGGCTACATCCGGCGGCTGCGCCCGACAGAAGAGCAGGTCTGGGCGTCGATTGAAGATGTTGCTGCGCGGACCTCGAAGGCCCAGATCGAAATTCTGGAAGCCTGCACCGAAATCATGCTGGCAGACGGCGAAGTGCACACCGCAGAGACGGCGTTGCTGGAACAGATCAGGGCTGATCTGCTGCGCGGCTAATCTTCAGACAGCCAGTCCGGCGTAATGCTGCCGCTGGAAAATTGGGGTGCCGGATAGCGTTCAAGCAGCTTTGCCACGATCAGGTCGGCGACCCGGTCGGATTCGCGCAGCGGTTCGTACGTCCACTGATCAAGCGCGCCGGTAAAGCGGCGTGCGGCGCCGCGTTTGATCAGCGTGTCGTGCAGCCGGTCGAATTTTTCGGCCTTGCCCTCCAGCGGCGCAATGTGCACCGGCAGGCCGTGCCAGGCCGCTTCGGACAGCATGTTGGCGCTGTCTTCGGTGACGATCGCGGCCTTGGAAAACATCAGCCAGGCGAGGTAGGGATTTGGCCCATCCTGCGGGCCCGACCAGAAGGTGTTGCCCGTCTCATCGGCCATCTTGCGGAATTGCGCAATTATCTCGATCGGCGTGCGGCGCGACGTGGTGATGCGCAGGCGCCACCCCTCGGCGGTCCGCGCGCGCAGCTGTGCCTCCAGACGGTCGGCAGCCGCCTGCGAGAACGTGTGCGCTTTGGAATCACCGCCCAGAACGACAATAGCGCTGGGGCGTGTTTCATCCGCAAGCGGTGCAAAGGCCTGTCCGGCCTCTTCCAGGGATTCCGAGCTGAAGAAGGCAGGCGAGCCGACTGTCGTCACAACGTTCGGACCGCTCAGTCCGTCATGCTCTGGCACGACCAGCATGTCAAAGTTCGACGCATCAATCCGCGGATCGAGAATCTGCACCGTAAAGGTCTTTCCGCCAGACCGTTCACGGACGAGTTTCGTATAGGCCGCCGAGCGCCGGCCTGCGGCGATCCAGACGGTCGGCCAGGGTGGCGCGACAAGGCTGCGCTGCGATGCGGGAAGGGCCGTCAGCGGCGCGGGCCACCGGTCAGACGGCAACCATGTCCATGGCGCACGCGGGGTCAGCACCATCGGTTCCGGGCGGTGCGCTTCGCCCTGGATGTGCGCTATCCGCATCCAGCGCGCGGAATCGCCGAGCGCGTGCACCAGCGCACGCACCTGCGATGCGTTGCCGGCGCGCCCATCCGAGACCGCCCAGATGGAAGGTCCCAGCGTCCTCTGGGGCGAGCCCATGGCGCAGCTCCTTACTTGTAGACGACCTTGGCGATTTCATAGGCCCGCGCGCCCGACGGCGCCGAGACTTCCGCCTCTTCGCCTTCTTCCTTGCCGATCATGGCACGGGCGAGCGGCGAGGTAACGGAGATCTTGCCGTCTTTCACGCTCGCCTCGTCTTCGCCCACGATCTTGTAGGTGAACTCTTCTTCGGAATCGACGTCGATGATCGTGACGGTCGCGCCAAAGCGGATCTTGGGCCCGCCAAGCTTGCTGATATCAATGACATCCGCGCGCGCCAGCTTGTCATCGAGTTCGCCGATCCGGCCTTCGATGAAGCTCTGCTTTTCCTTGGCAGCATGGTACTCGGCGTTCTCCGACAGGTCGCCATGCGAGCGCGCTTCGGAAATAGCCGCAATGATGCTGGGCCGCTCAACGGACTTAAGCACCTTCAGTTCAGCCTGAAGCGCTGCATGCCCCTCGGCAGTCATCGGTATGCGTTCCATCGTGAGATTCCCTCATCTTGCGCGGCTAAAAAGCGTGGTTTCAAAAAGCAATCGCGTCAAGTGGGGCTGTCTCAGGTGCTTTGCAAGGCTCGGACGGAGATTTCCTGTGTTTTCATGCTGGCGATGGCCTGAACCGCGGCAATCGAGGCCGCAAGCGTTGTGAAATAAGGGATTTTCCGGGCCACGGCCGTCCGCCGGATCGACGCGGAATCAGACAGCGAGGCCGCCCCTTCGGTCGTGTTGAACATCATCTGGACATCGCCGTTGATCATCGCATCAACGATGTGCGGCTGGCCTTCAAGAACCTTGTTGACGCGGCTGACACGAATGCCCTGTTTCTCGAGGTGGGTGGCTGTCCCGCCGGTCGCCAGCACCGTGAATCCCATCTCGACGAGATTGCGGGCCGCTTCCACGGCGCCCGGCTTGTCATTGTCGCGCACGGAAATGAAGACCGTGCCTTCGGCCGGCAGACGGATGCCGCCGCCGAGCTGGCTTTTCAGGAAGGCCATCCCGAAATCATCGTCCCAGCCCATGACTTCCCCGGTCGAACGCATCTCGGGGCCCAGCTGCGGATCGACGCCCGGGAAGCGGGCGAAGGGGAACACGGCTTCCTTGATGGCAATGCGGCGCGGGTTGGCATGGCGCAGGTCAAAGTCCGTCAGCGGACGGCCTGCCATCACCTTCGCGGCAATCGCGGCAATCGGCGCGCCGACGGCCTTCGCGACGAACGGCACGGTCCGGCTGGCGCGCGGGTTGGCTTCGAGAACGTAGATTTCCTCGCCTTTGACGGCGAACTGGATGTTGATCAGGCCGCGCACGTTCAATGCCCGGGCCAGCGCAATCGTCTGCTCGGCAAGCCGGCCCTGCAGCGAGGGCGAGAGCGTGAAAGGCGGCAGCGCGCAGGCCGAGTCGCCCGAGTGCACGCCGGCCTCCTCGATATGCTCCATGATGCCGGCCACGTGTACATTGACGCCGTCGCAGATCGCGTCGACGTCCACTTCGATCGCGTCCGACAGATAGCGGTCGATGAACAGAGACTGGTCACCGGACACAAGCAGCGCCTCGGCCGCGAACTTGCGCAGGTCCTCGTCGCTGCGGGCGATCTCCATGGCGCGTCCGCCGAGCACAAAGGACGGTCGCAACATGACCGGATAGCCGATCTCGTTGGCCTTCACTTCGGCTTCCTCGACACTGCGCGCCGTGCGCGACGGCGCCTGCTGGATGCCGAGATCGTCCAGCAGCCGCGCGAACTGTTCGCGGTCTTCGGCCAGGTCTATGGACGAGGGCGTCGTGCCGAGGATCGGCACCTGTTCGGCATAGAGCGGGCCGGAGAGTTTCAGCGGCGTTTGCCCGCCGAACTGCACGATCAGGCCGAGCAGCTCGCCAGAGGATTGCTCGACATGCACGATTTCCAGCACATGCTCGATGGTCAGTGGCTCGAAGTAGAGGCGGTCTGACGTATCATAGTCCGTGGACACCGTTTCCGGGTTGCAGTTGACCATGATGGATTCGATTTCGAGATCGGCCATCGCAAACGCTGCATGGCAACAGCAATAGTCGAACTCGATGCCCTGTCCGATCCGGTTCGGGCCGCCGCCGAGGATCATCGCCTTCTTGCGCGTCGAAGGCAGGGCTTCGCAGTCCGGCGCGTCACTGCCGAAGGCGGCGTGTTCATAGGTCGAATAGAGGTAAGGTGTCTTGGCGGCAAACTCTGCCGCACACGTATCAATGCGCTTGTAGACCGGACGCACGTTCAGTGAATGGCGCAGGCCCCGCACCCAGCCTTCGGCCTGCCCCGTCAGCTCGCCGAGGCGTTTATCGGAGAAGCCCTTGGACTTCAGCTCGATCATCTCGTGCGCGGTGCGCGGTAGGCCGTTGGCCTTGATCGTCGCCTCAGTCTTCACGATGTCTTCAATCTGGCGCAGGAACCAGGGATCAAACGACGTAACAGCCTGCACGTCCTCGACAGTCAGCCCCATCCGGAAGGCCTGCGCGATGACGCGCAAGCGGTCCGGGGACTGAATACCCAGCGCCTGGCGCAGGGCAGCTTCGGTTTCGAAAGGGATTTCATTGAGGCCGGACAGGCCCGTCTCCAGCGAACAGAGCGCCTTCTGCAGGCTCTCCTGGAAACTGCGTCCGATGGCCATCGCCTCGCCCACGGACTTCATCGCGGTCGTCAGGACCGGTTCGGCGCCCTTGTATTTCTCGAAGGCAAAGCGCGGGATCTTGGTGACGACATAGTCAATCGTCGGTTCGAACGAAGCGGGGGTGACGCCCGTGATGTCATTATCCAGCTCGTCCAGCGTATAGCCGACCGCCAGCTTCGCGGCGACCTTGGCAATCGGGAACCCCGTCGCCTTCGACGCCAGCGCCGAAGACCGCGACACGCGCGGATTCATCTCGATGACGATCAGGCGGCCGTCCTTGGGGTTGACGGCGAACTGCACGTTCGAGCCGCCGGTCTCCACGCCGATCTCGCGCAGCACCGCAATCGAAGCGTTGCGCATCACCTGGTATTCTTTGTCAGTCAGCGTCAGCGCCGGCGCCACGGTGATCGAGTCGCCGGTATGCACACCCATCGGGTCGATGTTCTCGATGGAGCAGATGATGATGCAATTGTCCGCCTTGTCGCGGACTACTTCCATTTCATACTCTTTCCAGCCGAGCAGGCTTTCGTCGATCAGGATCTGCGCGTTGGGCGAGGCCGCAAGGCCGGAGCGGCAGATGTCTTCGTACTCCTCGACATTGTACGCGATACCGCCGCCGGTGCCGCCGAGGGTGAAGGCCGGGCGGATGATGGCGGGCAGGCCGACAATGTCGAGCGCGTCCATGGCCTCGCGCAGGCCGCTGATCCGGTCATAGCCCTTGATCTTGCCATCGGACCCGCGGATTTCCGGCGAGGCGATGATGGTCGCACGCGGATTCTCGAGGCCGATCCGGTCCATCGCCTCGCGAAACAGCTTGCGGTCCTCGGCCATTTCGATGGCTTCGGCCTTGGCGCCGATCAGCTCGACGCCGTATTTCTCGAGGATGCCGGCATGGTGCAGGTCGAGCGCACAGTTCAGCGCCGTCTGGCCGCCCATGGTCGGCAGCAGGGCGTCCGGCCGCTCGATGGCGATGATCTTCTCGACGATCTCCGGCAGGATCGGCTCGATATAGGTCGCGTCCGCCAGTTCCGGGTCCGTCATGATGGTCGCGGGGTTGGAGTTCACCAGGATCACCCGGTAGCCTTCGGCGCGCAGCGCCTTGACGGCCTGAACACCCGAATAGTCGAATTCGCAGGCCTGCCCGATAATGATCGGCCCGGCGCCAATCACGAGGATCGAGGAGATATCTGTGCGCTTCGGCATGGGGGTCTCTCCTGAGGGGGCGGGCAAACGGCTGGCGTATAGCGGGGAGTCGGTATGCGGGGCAAGGACTGTGATCTGTCAAAGCACCGGTGCCCTCAGAGGCAAAAGCGCCCAGCGCGGTTCTGCACAAGAAAAAGCCCCGCCTGCCGGGAAGCAGACGGGGCCTTCGTGTCGAGCGTCAGCCAGAGACTACCAGCGATAACCATCGTTAGGGTAGCGGTCATAGGCGTCGGCATAGCCATCGCCGTCGCTGTCACGCTCATCGGCCTGGTCCTTGACGCCGGGCGCATCGCAGTCTTCCGACTCGACGCAGCCCTTGGCTGCACCTGCGACACCACCGGCGACTGCGCCAATAGCCGCGCCCTTGCCGGCATCGCCATCGCCGACATTGTTACCGATCACGGCACCTGCAACGGCGCCTGCAGCCGCACCGTAAGCGGCGTTGCGCTCAGTGGTGCCGGTGGCCGTACATGCGCCGAGAACCAAGGCACTCGCCCCAGCGGCAGCAAATTTCAGATAAAGCATCATGACTCGCTCCTTTTGTTTGCGGGTGAAACAAAGTAACACGCCGCCGGAGCCGGTTCTCATGTCTTTTCAGTAACTTAGGTCCAGCGCTTGGATGTGCGCTGGCTGATAATGTCCACTTCACCCCGCTCGGCGCCGGCATATCCGGTCACGGCATCCGCCACGAACGGGTTGTCGATCCGCTCCTGTCCGAACGTGCTCATCGGGCCATGGCCGGGCACAAACCGCATCTGGTCGCCCAATGGCCAGAGCTTGCCTGTGATCGAGTCGATCAGCTGTTGGTGATTGCCGCGCGGAAAGTCGGTACGCCCGATCGAACCGCGAAACAGCACATCGCCGACAAAGGCCAATGCGCCGTCGCGGTTGTAGATGACAACATGTCCCGGCGTATGCCCCGGGCAATGCGCCACGCCAAATTTCTGTCCGGCCAGCTCCAATTCGTCGCCGTCGTCGAGGTAACGAGTCGGCACGACATTGCGCCCGTCCGTGATGCCATAGCGCGCACCCTGCGCCTCGATGTCATCGAGCAGCCATTGGTCATCCTTGTGCGGCCCGATGATCGGGCATCCCGTGCGTTCGGAAACGGCCGCTGCCGCGCCGGCATGATCCAGGTGGCCATGCGTCAGCCAGACCGCGACGATCGTCACGCCGAAATGCTCGGCTGCGCCCATCAGCCGGTCGGTCTCTCCGCCCGGATCGACGAATACGCCTTCCATCGTCTCGGTCGACCAGATCATCGACGTGTTCTGCTGCAGCGGTGTCACCGGAATGATCCGGATCTCGAGTTTCGGGGCGGGGGTCGTTTCGCTCATCTCTCTCAAATAGCGGTGCGAGGGCAGAACGCAAACCCGTCCCGGCTGCTTTCCCTCGCGTGCGCGCTCGGTTATCAATTCGGCTGCGACATGATCCCGAGGAGCGCGCGATGACCCGTCAACCTGGCCCAATCCGCGCCAACGGCATCGGCGACATCTTCCGGGGCCGGTTCGGCATTCTTCTCGTCGCGCTGATCGGCCTGTTCATCTACTGGCAGTCGAACCAGAAAGACGTGCCCTTCGCGCCGGGCAAGAAACAGCTCAACACGATGTCGATCGAGCAGGAGATCAAACTCGGCGCCGACTCCTACCTTCAGATCCTTCAGCAGGAACAAGGACAGGGCAACACCGTTCTGTGCGCCGATCAGGCGTCCTGCAACGGGGATGCGCGCCGGTTGACCGAGACCGTGCGGGAAATCGGTTCGCGCCTTGAGCGTGCGGCGCTTGAACTCGAGAACGATTACCGCGCGCAGGGCTACAGCATGCCGGGCGTCGTCGAGAAGTTTGAATGGACCTATTACGTCGTCGACTCCGCCACGCCCAATGCCTTCTGCCTGCCCGGCGGCTATGTCGCCGTCTATACCGGCATCCTCGACATCACCGGCAATTATGACGGCCGCGTCTCGCTCGACGATGTCAGCGACGTCAACAAGCTCGCCGTCGTTATGGGACACGAAATCGGACACGCGCTGGCCCATCACGGCGCGGCGCGCATGAGCACGCAGCAGATGCTGCAGATCGGCCAGGTGGCGGTTGCCGTCGGCCTCGGCGACATGGGCCCCGGTCAGCAGCAGATGGTGATGCAGGCCTTCGGCGTGGCCGCGCAGGGCGGCTTCCTCGCCTTCTCGCGCGATCACGAGACCCAGGCCGACAAGATCGGCCTCGATCTGCTGGTACGCGCCTGTTACGACCCGCGTGAGGCGCCGGAACTCTGGGAACGGATGGGCGAGATCGGCGGCGGCGAGCGGCCGCCCGAATGGATGAGCACCCACCCCGCCTCCGAGACGCGCGCCGAGAATTTCCGCAAATGGATGCCGGACGCGATTGCCGAATACGAAGCCCGCTGCGGCGCCCTGCGCTGAGGCCGGACATGAAAACGGCCCCCGCCTTTTGAGCGGAGGCCGTTCAAGGGCCATTCCCCATGAAGGGGGCGCGTGCGCCCCACACCCTTAGAACCATGTTTAAGCTTTTCGACCTGAACAACTGACAACCTAGAGCGCCGGCTACTGGTTTCCAGCGTCCGGAGATAATTTTCTGGGGGCTTGAAAAGAAAAACCGCGCCGTGTGCCTTTTCAAGCAGACGGCGCGGCTTGTGGTTGGCAGTCCGGACCCGCGTGCGGGACCCACCCAGCCTGCAACTCTCAAGTGAGAAAGCTATAGTCCTGCGAAAAACAGCAGTTACAGTTTTAGATACCACTGGTATGTTAGGCCCTCAAGGGGACAAAAGCATGCCAAAACGCACGTCTGCGCAGGCGGCTGAAACGCGCGAGGCCATCCTTTCCGCGGCCCGCACGCTGTTTACGGCAGACGGGTATGCCTCCACCAGTATCGCGGTGATCGTCGAGCGGGCCGGTGTCACCAAGGGCGCGCTGTTCCACCATTTCGACAACAAGGAACACCTGTTCCTCGAAGTCTGGCGGCTCCTGCAGATCGAGATGGACGCCGCCGCGCGGGACGCCGCGATTGCCAGCCGTTCAAGAACAGACCCCTATGCAGCCTTCCTCGCCGGGTGCCGTGTCTATCTCGAATGGTCGACCCGGCAGGACTATCAGCGGATCGTCCTGGTCGACGGCCCGGCCGTGCTCGGCATGCAGCGCTGGCACAAGCTCGACTTCGAACTCGGTAGCGAGACGATGACCCGCGCGACGGAATACCTGGCGCGGCAAGGCCATTTCCCGATGTACCTCGCCCGGCCCGCCGCTGTCATGCTTCAGGGCGCGCTGAACGCCGCCGGCTTCGCGCTCGCGGCAGAAGAACCCGACATCACACCGGAGCAGGCCCTCGAAACCTTTGAACGCCTTTTGCGCGGCCTGCGCTAAACTTCGTCGAGAAGTTCCGGATAATCATTGCGCACATTGCCCACGGCGGCGCCGATTGGCCAGGCCATCATGTCTTCATTGGGGAAGGGCTCGAACAGGGGGGAAGGATCGCCCTGCGACGGGTCCAGCCATCTGTCATAATCTTCCGGCGACAGGATCACCGGCATCCGGTCGTGGATTCCGGCGGTGAAGTCGTTCGGTTTCGTCGTCAGGATCGTGAACGTCTGGAGTTCCGAACCATCGATCAAGGCGGCGTCCCACAGACCCGCCACGCAAAACAGGCGCCGGTTCTTCAGCTTGAACGCAAACGGTGTTTTCGACTTTCCGCTCACGGACCATTCGTAGTAGCCCGAGATCGGCACGAGGCAGCGCTTGTGCCGGAAGGCGCCCCGGAACACTGGCTTTTCGTGCGCCGTTTCAGATTGGGCATTGATCGTCGTGAACTTCTTCTCCGACAGCGGCTTGGTCCACCAGGACGGCACAAGACCCCATTGCATCGGCGCCATCTCGCGCGCCTTGCTGACTTCATTCAGCCGGACAACGAGATGGATCTGCGTCGGCGCCGCGTTCCAGGTCGGGGGCGGGGGATCGACGTCTTCCGGCGGCTCGCCCAGAAGGTTCAGCCAGGCATAATACTCGGCCCAGGTCACACCTTCGCGGAAGTAACGGCCGCACATGTCTGCCCCCGTCTATTTGCCGCGATGCTCGCGCATCAGCCCGGCAAAGCGCTCGAACAGGTAGAAACTATCCTGCGGGCCGGGGGAGGCTTCGGGATGGTGCTGCACGGAGATGATCGGCTTGCCGGCAACGGCGAGGCCGGAGTTCGTGCCGTCGAACAGCGAGCGATGGCTTTCGGCCACGCCCTCGGGCAGGGTGGCGACATCAACAGTGAAGCCATGGTTCATCGAGACGATCTCGACCTTGCCGGTCGCGAGGTCCTTCACCGGATGGTTCGCGCCGTGATGGCCCTGCGCCATCTTCATCGTCTTGGCGCCGAGCGCGAGTGCGAGCATCTGGTGGCCCAGGCAGATGCCGAGGATAGGGATGCCGGAGGCGATCAGTTCACGGATCATCGCGCCGGAACGCACATAAGTCGCTGCCGGATCGCCGGGACCGTTGGAGAGCACGACCCCGTCGGGTTTCAGCGCCAGAATGTCGGCCGCCGTCGCATCTCCGTTCAGCACGGTCGACCGCACACGCACATTGCCGAGATTGCGCAGGATATTCTTCTTCACGCCGAAATCGACGACGACGACGTGGAACTCGGCATTGCCGCCCGGCACATGGCCTGCGCCCAGCTTCCAGAGACCCTCGGTATGTTCAAAAGACTCTTCCTGCACGACATCGGCGGCAAGGTCGGCATTGTCGACCCCCGGCCAGGCTTTGGCCGCCGCGACAAGCGCGTCAAAATCAATCCCGCCGCCTGGCTGGTGGCAGATCGCGGCTTTCGGCATGCCCAGCTCGCGGATGCGGCGGGTCAGTGCGCGCGTATCCACACCGGACAGGCCGATGATGCCCTTGCGCGCCATCCAGACGCCGAAATCCTCGGACGAGCGCCAGTTCGACGGCGCCGTGATCGGCTCGCGGAAGATCGCGCCCCGGGCCGCCTCGGCGGCGGGCGGGGTGGAATCCTCATGGTCGTCCGGATTGGCACCCACATTGCCGATATGCGGGAAGGTGAACAGCACCAGTTGCTGGGCATAGGAAGGGTCCGTCAGGATCTCCTGATAGCCCGTCATGGCGGTGTTGAAGCACAACTCGCCGATCTTGGTGCCCGCCGCGCCGGCCCCGTGACCCGCAAAGATCGTCCCGTCTGCAAGAGCCAGGGCGCCGGTGGCTGAGTCCATAACTTGATTCTTGCTCACGGAAGGATTACCTCTTGCCGCTTGATTTGGTTGACTCTGTGTTAACCAGTCTGGCTAAAACTTGGCCGCTTATTGGGGCTGAGTCCCCGCACCGTCAAGCAAAGTGCTTCATGTGCGGGCGTAGAAAGGCATTGAACGGCATGGGCCGCGAAGACGTGTCAGCGTGTATGGGCCTCAGGGCCCGGATTCTACAGGCACTCAAGGACGAATCGGATTCCATCGGCGACGAGACAAAGCGGGCCACCCTGCGTCTCATCGAATGTGCCATCCGTGACCGGGATGTCTGTGCGCGTGGCCGTGGCCAGGGCGCCGGCTGTCCGGACGAAGACGTGCGCCGCGTGCTCGAAACGCTGGTCCTGCAGCGCGAGGCGTCGGCCCGCGAGCATGATGATGAAGGCCGTATCGAGGATGCGATCCGCGAGCGCGAGGAAATCGACATCATCCGGCAATACCTGCCGAAGTCTCTGTCGGGCAAGGCGCTGGAAATTGCCGTGAAACAGGTGATCGAGGATATCGGCGCCACCAAGCTCACAGACCTTGGACGCGCCGTGACCGCCCTCAAGGATCGCTATCCCGGCCTGATCGAAGCCGCCAGCGCCGGGCAGGCTGTCCGCTCCATGCTGACCCGGGCCCGCTAAGGCATTTCCCTACATCCAAGCAGGCATCGCAGAGCCGGGCGAGGCGCCTTTGTTTCGCCTTGAGTTTGAAGCGATATCGCCTTGAGTCTGGACCCGTCTTAACGAGGTGACCTTCTCCTCACGTGGTAGGCTGACGCCACACTACCACTGAACTGAAAGGAAGATCCCCATGAAACCCCTTCTCGCTACTGCTGGTGTGTTTGCCCTCGTAATGTCGGCAGCTGCATGTGATACCGCCGAAACCTCCGAACTGGCGGAATATGAATCGTCCGGCATGACGGCCGATGCGCCCGGCACGCTCGCCGAGGCCCCGGTGGATGATGCCGCTGTGATGCCGGCAGAAGACGCCCGTCCGGCATTCACGCTCGCCTCGGGCGAAGTCGAAGCCTCTGATCTCATCGGCGCCTCGGTCCACGATGCCAACGGCGAAGAAATCGCCACCGTTGCCGATGTCTGGCTGGCCGACACCGACAGCGAACCCATGATGGTCCTGCGTGACGGCGGTGTCGCCGGTGTTGGCGGCGACTTGCACGCCGTTGACTTCCAGGCGGCCGCGATCGTTGCAGATGCCGACACGGCCGGCGACGAGCCGAACGTCATCGTCAACTACACGGGCGAAACCCTGGAGACCCTGCCGAAATTCGAGCAGGCTTCGGCGGATGATTATCGCCTGGCCTCTGAGATGATCGGCACAACGGTTGCCGTCAGCTACAGCGGCGACTCGGCCCGCATCAATGACCTGATCCTGACGAATACGGGCGAGACCCGCTACGCCGTGATCTCGCCGGACCTGGTTACCACCGACCAGATCGTTATTGATGCCAATGCCATCACGGTTGCCGAAGGCGACGCGGATGGAACGCTGACCCTCGACCTGACCGAGGAAACTTTCGCGGGAGCCCCCGAATATCCACGCGAGTAATCGTTTCCCGACAAGGCGCAGGGCCCTGCCGAAAGGCGGGGCCCTGTTCTTTTGGGGCGCCGGTGATTTGCAGCGTTCCCGAACAGGGGCGAACGCAGTAGACTGGCGCCATGTCCCAGCCCGTCCGCATTCCTGACGGCTTCGTAGAGGAGCTGAAAGCCCGCATCCGTCCGTCGGACGTGATCGGGCGCAAGGTCAAGCTGACCAAGAAGGGCAAGGAATGGGTCGGCCTGTCGCCCTTCACCAACGAGAAAACGCCCAGCTTCTACGTCAACGACCAGAAGCGCATCTTCAAATGCTTCTCCTCCGGCACCGGCGGCGACGTCATCAATTTCGTCATGGAAACCGAGCGGCTCTCTTTCATGGAAGCGGTCGAGAAGCTCGCCGAAGAAGCGGGGATGCAACTCCCCAAGGCCAGCCCGCAGGCCGCCGAGGAATACGACCACCGCAAACGCCTGGTCGCGGCCTGTGAGGCGGCGGCGAACTGGTTCGAGGATCGCCTTCACGCCGGCGAAGGCGCCGGCGCCCGCACCTATCTCGACGGCCGGGGCCTCGATCCCGCCGCCTGGAAGCGCCACCGCCTTGGCTACGCGCCGGACGACTGGCGCCGCACGCGCGGCCACCTCAACGAGCAGGGTTTCACCGACAAGGAACTGGTCGAGACCGGCCTGATCCGCGAAAGCGACAAGGGCGGCGAACCGTTCGACTTTTTCCGCGGCCGCCTGATGTTCCCGATCACCGATGTGCGCGGCGCCGTCATCGCCTTCGGGGGCAGGGCGCTGACGCCCGACGCCAAGCCAAAATACCTGAACTCCGGCGATACCGAACTCTTCCACAAGTCGACCGTGCTCTACCGTTATCGCACCGCCCGCGAAGCCCTCGGCGCAGGCGAAGGCGGCGGCCTGATCGTCTGCGAAGGCTATATGGACGCCATCGCGCTGGCCGAAGCCGGCTTCGGCGAAGCGGTCGCTCCGCTCGGCACCGCGCTGACCGAAGAACAGCTGCAGCTGATCTGGAAGGCCGGGCCAGAACCCGTGATGTGTTTCGACGGTGACAAGGCCGGCCTCGGCGCCGCCTACCGCGCGCTCGACCGCGCGCTGCCTTTCGTCGAGCCCGGCCGGTCGATCTTCTTCGTCCTCCTGCCGGACGGCATGGACCCGGACGACCTGATTCGCGCCCGCGGCGCGATGGCGATGCGCGAGCAGCTGGAAAATCGCCTGCCGCTGTCCGAATTGCTCTGGCGCCGGGAACTGAGCGCAGAGCCCCTCGATACGCCGGAACGCCAGGCCGGGCTTGAGGCCCGGCTTATGGCGGCCTGCAGCCAGATCCGCCACGGCGCCGTGAAGGGCGCCTATGAGCGCGATCTGAGGTCGCGCCTGCGCGATCACATGTGGGCGCTGCGCGACGCAAAGCGTAGTGCCAGCTACAGGAAAGGCCGCCCCGGAACGGCACAGATTCCCTCTGGCGGCGAGCCTGCACAGGCCGAGTTGCGACAGGGCCCGCCGGCCAAGCTGCGCGGGCTCGGCGCCGTTGTGCGGGCCATCGACAGCCCCTTCCTGCTGGTCATGGGCACCGATACGCTCGCTGCCTGTGCGCTGGCAGACCCGGATGTGGTCAAAATCCGCGATCTGCTGTTGGATTTCGCAAATGCGGGAAAGCCTATTGACCGGGCAGGGTTGACCGCCCATTTAACGCAAACTGGGTACATGCGTGCTGCCAGTTTGCTCAAAGATTATCCCGTAACGTCTCAGATAGCGGCCGATGGGCCCGAGGCACGGGAATGGCTGATCGCCCTCGAGCAGTATGTGGCAGCCGGGCGTCCCGGCCAGGAAAACCTCGGCTCTGGCATGGATGATGCGAGCGGGGGAGCCTCGGCGTCGCCTTCGGGTTGGCGGCGCAGGCATCAAATGGTCGCGGAGCGACGAGCCCTCAAGGCTCGCATGAACGAGGCAGCAGGCAAGCGCGGCGACAGCTGAGCATCAGGGCGGAAGCAACAGGCGTGGGACGGCAACAGGCGGCCACCTTCGTCAGGGAGAGACTTGAATATGGCGACAGCCACCAAGAAGAAAAAGAACACTGCGGGTGACGGTGAAGGCGAAGAAGACAAGGAAACCGAAACCGGTCTTGTCGATTTCAACGCGACAGACGTCAAAAAGGTTCTGAAGCGCGCCCAGAAGCGCGGTTTCATCACGCATGATGAAATCAACCAGCTCCTTCCGGATTCCGACATGAGCTCCGACCAGATCGAGGACGTGATGTCCCAGATCTCCGAGATGGGCATCGCGGTCGTTGAAACCGAAGAAGAGGCTGAAGAGCAGGGCAAGGCGCTGACCAAGCTTGAGGACAAGAAAGTCCTCGCCAAGAAAGGCAACGCGCGCGGCTCAGACCGCACGGATGATCCCGTGCGGATGTACCTGCGCGAAATGGGCGCCGTCGAGCTTCTCTCCCGCGAGGGTGAGATCGCGATTGCCAAACGTATCGAGGCCGGCCGCGATGCGATGATCCGCGGCCTGTGCGAGAGCCCGCTGACCTTCGAAGCCATGATGGTGTGGCGCGACGAGCTGATGAACGAGCGCATCCTCCTGCGCGACCTCATTGACCTCGAGGCGACCTATGGCGCGGAAAACCCGCCGCCGGAACCCAAACCGGTCGAAGAAAAACCCCCTGAGCCGCCGCCGGTCAAAGGCAAGAAGCGCACCCAGGAAGAGGTCGACGAAGTTGAAGCTGAGCGTATGCGCCAGCAGCAACAGGAAGAAGAAGAGGAAGACGACGCGGCGGCCATGTCGATGTCGGCGATGGAAGGCGAACTGCGCGAAGGCGTGCTCGCCAAACTCGACGAGATTGCCGACAGCTTCGGGCGGTTCCGCAAGCTTCAGGACAAGCTCGTCGGCCGCCGGATGGAAGGCAAGGACCTGACACCGAAGGCGCAGCACGAGTATGACGAGCTGTCGCTGCTGATCGTTGACAACCTCAAGACGATCCACATCAACAACGCCCGTATCGAGGCGCTGGTCGAGCAGCTCTACGCCATCAACAAGAAACTGATGGGCCTTGAAGGCAAGCTGATGCGCCTCGCCGACGCGCATGGTGTTCCGCGTAAGGAATTCCTGACCAACTATATCGGCAGCGAACTCGAGCCAAGCTGGTCCGAGCGCGTGCGCGATATTTCCGCGAAATGGAAACGCCTTGTCGATGGCAAGGGCGAGGAAATCGAGGAAGTCCGTGCCGAGATCACCGAGATCGCGACCGAGATCGGTATCCCGATCGACGACTTCCGCCGCATCGTGCAGACCGTGCAGAAGGGCGAGCGCGAAGCGCGCATCGCGAAGAAGGAGATGGTGGAAGCCAACCTCCGTCTTGTGATCTCGATCGCCAAGAAATACACCAATCGCGGCCTGCAATTCCTGGATCTGATCCAGGAGGGCAACATCGGCCTCATGAAAGCGGTCGACAAGTTCGAGTATCGCCGCGGCTACAAGTTTTCGACCTATGCCACCTGGTGGATCCGTCAGGCCATTACCCGGTCCATCGCGGACCAGGCCCGTACGATCCGTATCCCGGTGCACATGATCGAGACGATCAACAAGATCATCCGTACACAGCGCCAGATGCTGCACGAGATCGGTCGCGAGCCGACCCCGGAAGAACTGGCCGAAAAGCTCGGCCTGCCGCTGGAGAAGATCCGCAAGGTCCTCAAGATCGCGAAAGAGCCGATCTCGCTGGAAACCCCGATCGGCGACGACGAGGATTCAAATCTCGGCGACTTCATCGAGGACAAGATGGCGCTGCTTCCGGTGGACGCGGCCATCCAGTCGAACCTGCGCGAGACAACCACCCGCGTCCTCGCCTCGCTCACCCCGCGTGAAGAACGTGTGCTGCGCATGCGCTTCGGCATCGGCATGAACACCGACCACACGCTCGAAGAAGTCGGCCAGCAGTTCAGCGTCACCCGCGAACGCATCCGCCAGATCGAAGCGAAGGCGCTCCGGAAGCTGAAGCATCCGAGCCGGTCGCGGAAGCTGCGCAGCTTCCTCGATACCTGACGCAGCAAATGAAGGCACTGCTGGCTGCAATTGCTGGGCTGGTCGGACTGACCGATCAGGCAATTGCCGAAGCGGTGCCCTTTCATCGCTTCGCGTTCAATGCCGAGGCGGGCTACGTACGCTATGATGGTCCGTTGGTAGGAGAACGCGTGCTCGGCGGCGCCGTCGTTCACGGCGAGGTCCTGCTCGTGCGGTGTGAAAAGACCGACGAGTTCGATGCCGGATTCCGGTTCAAACTGGCTTCTGCCGACAGCAACAAGGTTTTGTATGCCGGGTTCGTCTGTGATCCGGAAACCGGTTTGCTGCAGGCCGGCTTTCGCCGCGGGATGACTACGTCTTCGGGCGAATGGATTTCGCTGGAGAGCGAGAATGGACAGACGATTGGCCGCAAAGGGGACCGTGTCGCCCTGACAATTCACGTTTCCGGCTCGCATATGGTCGCAAGCTTCGGGGATTATGTGTTCGAGCGGAAGCTGGAGTTCGAACCGGCCAGTTTCCACTATTACGGGTTCGGTACGACCGGGGTCGCGAACTTCTACGAGAAGAGCGAAGCGATGTCCTGATCCGGGCGCCCGTCGCTGGGCCTCCGAAGCCTGAATCCCGGAAATACGCTTGCCGGGCGAAAATTTATGTGATCCTGTGCCCATCTCGATAAACGATATGATGGGGCTGATGCCATGATCCGTGATTTTTCCCGTTTCCTGAAAACGACCGCTGCCGCCGGCGTGCTCATTGCCCTCGGCGCGTGCGCCACGGCGCCGGCTGAGGCACCCCCGGTCGCCGAAGTGCCCGTTGCGGCCGAACCATCCGCCGAAATCGTCGCCGAAGCGCCGGTGCCAGCGCGCGAACCCATCGTCTGGGACCTGACCGATCTCTACGAAACCCCAGAAGC
Source organism: Hyphomonas sp. (assembly GCA_040223555.1). GTDB lineage: Bacteria > Pseudomonadota > Alphaproteobacteria > Caulobacterales > Hyphomonadaceae > Hyphomonas. The sequence goes on along the minus strand of JAVKGA010000006.1, from coordinate 46,091 downwards.
CTGGGAGGCCGCCTACACAGAGGTGCAGGCCCGCGTCGCCGAACTGCCCGCCTTCAAAGGCACGCTCGGCAAAAGCGCGAAACAGATGGCAACCGTTTTCCAGACGACCTCCGACATCGCAAAGGATGGCGTGCGCCTCTACACCTACGCGTCCCTCAGCCATGACGAAGACCAGCGCGATCCGGTCACGCAGGAGCGGTTCGGCAATGCGCAAAATCTCTTCCAGTCCTTCGGCGAGGCGACCAGCTGGATGGACCCCGAAGTGCTGAGTCTCGGCGAGAAGAAGGTGCAGGCCTACCTGAAAGCCGAGCCCGGCCTCGCCGATTTCAAGTTCTCGCTGGAAGACACGCTGCGCAATGCACCCCACACGCTCGACGACAAGGGCGAAGCCCTGCTCGCGCAGGCGGGCCTTGCCCTCTCGCAGCCGAACCAGATCTACAGCCTCTATGCCAACGCCTCGATTCCCTGGCCGTCACTGACGTTGGCCGATGGCACCGAAGTCAAACTCAACCAGGCAGGCTATTCCCGCTATCGTGGCGCGGCCAACCGCGATGACCGCAAGGCCGTGTTCGACACGTTCTGGGCCGCCTGGAAACAATATGAAAACGGCATGGGCGCCACGCTGAACGCGCAGGTCCAGTCCGCCATCTTCCGCTCCAAGGCCCGCAATTTCGGCTCGGTGCTTGAGCGCAACATGTTCGACGATGCCCTGCCGCCGGAAATCTACACCCAGCTCGTCACGCAGGTGAACGATGCCCTGCCGGTCTTCCATCGCTACCTGAAGCTCCGTGGACGGATGCTCGGCGTCGAAGACCTGCGCTATTACGACATCTATCCGCCGATCATCGAGGCCAACACAGGCACGTTCGACATGGAGCGCTCAAGCGAGATTACCTTCGAGGCCCTGAAGCCCTTCGGCGAGGAATATCTCGGCCTCCTGCGCGAAGGACTCTCCCAGCAATGGATGCATGCCTACCCGCAGGAAGGCAAGGAATCCGGCGCCTACATGTCCGGCTCCGCCTATGACGTGCACCCCTATGTGCTGCTGAACCACAATGACGATTACAACTCGCTGTCGACCTTCGCGCATGAGTGGGGCCACGCGGTCCACACGATGCTGGCAAAGTCGGAGCAACCCTTCGAGAATGCCGGTTACTCGACCTTCATCGCGGAGATGGCCTCGACCATCAACGAGATCCTGCTCGAGGAATACATGGTCGAAAATGCCCAGACCAAAGAGGAAAAGCTCTATTATCTCGGCTATGCACTCGAAAGCCTGCGCGGCACCTTCTACCGCCAGACCATGTTCGGCGAATTCGAACTGGCAATCCATGAAGCCGCCGAACGCGGCGAACCGCTGACCGGCGCCAAGCTCACCGAGATCTATGCCGGCCTCCTGCGCAAGTATCACGGCGAAGCGGAAGGCGTGATGACCATCGATGATGCGTATACGGCCGAATGGGCCTTCATCCCGCACTTCTATTACGAGTTCTATGTCTACCAGTATGCCACATCCGTTTCCGGCGCGGCCTGGTTCTCCGAACAGTTCCTGGCGGGCGATGATGAGGTGCGCACCAACTTCCTCAACGTGCTGAAGGCCGGCGGCTCGGACCACCCGCACAATATCCTGATGAATGAGGCCGGGCTCGACATGACGAAACCGGATGCCTACCAGGCCGTCGTGCGCCGGATGAACGACATCATGGACCGGATGGAAGCCCTCCTCGACGAGGAATAGGCGCGCCCGGTCTCCTGAAACGAAAACACCCCCGAGGTCATGCCCCGCGGGTGTTTTTCTGCGCGATCCGAAAGGCTTATGCCGCCAGCTTCATGCGCAATGTCGCGGCGAGCGTGCCGCCGGTGCCGCTGATGCGATGGCCGAGACAGTGTTGCAGCGTGCGCACATAGCGCTGCGCGACAAGGCGAACTTCGTCGCTCAGCGTGTCGTTGCACGCGCGCAGGATCAGGCAGAGGTCCCCCGCAATCGTGCCGGCGAGCGGATAGCCGAACAGCGCGCCTTGTCCCTGGCAATCATGCGCTGCGCGGTAGAGCGCGCCCGGTGTATCGAGGCTGCCGTCCTCAAGCGCGCGGGCAAGTTCGTCAAACTGCGCCTTCGCAGCCTGCAGCCATTCGTCCCGCAGCCCGGCAAGCGCATCCTTGCCGGAGGGCGCCTGCACAGGCTCCGCCTGAAGCGCCGCCAGGCATGCCTCCAGCGGATCGTCCGGCACCGAGGCGGCTGGAGGCGGGCGCGCCACTTCCAGCCGCGCAATCGCGCTCAGCAGGTTTGCCTGATCGATCGGCTTGCTGACATAGCCATTGGCGCCCATCTTCAGGAACCGCTCCCGGTCGCCGGACATCGCGTCCGCCGTCAGCGCAATCACCGGAATGTCGCGGTAGGGCGTCTCGCCTGCGCGCAGGCGTTTCAGCGCTTCGGTGCCGTCCATGACCGGCATGTGAATATCCAGCAGCACTGCATCGAAAGCAGACCGCTCCAGCGCGTCCAGCACTTCGCGGCCGTTCTCCGCCTCGGTGATCAGTGCGCCGTGCGGCGCAAGGAACAGTTTCACGACTTCGCGGTTCACGCGGTTATCGTCGGCCAGCAGGATGCGCAGGCCGGATATGGAATGACTGGGGGAGGCGGGCTCGCTCGTATCCTGCACCGGAACGGGAACTGTCGCCGTCTCGGCGCGGAAAGTCAGTGTAAAGACCGAACCCTTGCCCGGTATGCTCTCGACGGTGACATCGCCGCCCATCATCCGGGCAATCCGCCGCGAGATGGCGAGCCCGAGGCCCGAGCCGCCATAGCGGCGCGTCGTCGAGGCATCGGCCTGCGAGAATTCGGAAAACAGGCGCGACAGGGCCTCTGCGCTGATGCCGATTCCGGTATCTGAAACACGAACCGTGACCCGCCAGCCGCCGTCCTCTTCCTGCGTCTGCAGGGCAACGCGCACTTCGCCCATCGCCGTGAACTTCACGGCGTTGGAGACAAGGTTCGAGAGGCATTGGCGCACCCGCACCGGATCAAACGCCAGGGCGCTCGTCAGCGGATCGGAAATCTCGAGAAGAAGTTTGACGCCCTTCTCATGCGCCTTCGGCTCGAACAGGCGCGTGATGCGCCGCGCCATATGGCGCAGGTCGCAGGCGACCGGGTGGATTTCAAGCTTGCCCGCCTCGATCTTCGACAGGTCCAGAACATCATCCACGATGGCCACCAGCGTGCGCCCGGAATCGAGAACGATGTCGACCTTCTCGCGCTGCTCCGGAGTCATCCCCGCATCTGACGCAAGCGACTGCGCCATGCCGAGGATACCGTTCAGCGGCGTGCGGATTTCATGGCTCATCGCGGCGAGGAACTGTGACTTGGCCTGGCTGGCCGATTCCGTCTCCTTCGCCTTTTCTTCGGTCCTCTTGTAGTCGGTGATGTCGAAACTGATGCCTGCGATGCCGGTCTTGCCGGAGGGAAGCCGCACGGGAAGTTTCTTGGTCAGGGCCGTTTTTTCCGGTCCGATCTGTTCCACGTTCAGGGACACCTGACCGTTCAGGACCTTGGTGTCTTCCCGCTCGAACACGGTCCATTGCTCGGCCTGGTACATGTCGCGGTCCGACAGGCCGATATAATCCGTGATACCGGTCGATTCCAGAATCGACCGGTCATGCGCCTTGTTGCCATAGATCAGCTGCAGCCGCTCGTTCTTGATGAAAACCGGATCGGGCAGGGCATCAAGGAACGCCTGCAACAGCTGTGCAACGTCGCCGCTGAACGGCAAGGCGTTCATGTCGTCTGGCATGCGCATTCCCCCGGACCTGTATTATTTTCGGGGAAATTGCACCAATTTCACAAACCTTTTGTTAACGCTAACGATGCAGCGCGTTCCCCGGCCCGCCGTTCGGCCAGACTGCGGCGCGATTGTTGCAGCCAAGAGCTGGCATTCCGGTGTAGGAGCGGGTTCGCGCTGCGCGTCCCAGGCCTCCGCCAGACCCAACCCGTTTTTCAGGACCCCGCCCATGCGCGTGAAGATCGACGCTTCACTTTCCTACCACTTTGCGCAAGCCGCTGATGTCGTGCTCGCGCTGGAAGCGATCCGGGCGGGCGACCAGCGGATCGTCGCGGACAGCCTGACCCTGTCGCCGATGAGCGCGTTGACGCTGGCAGACGGGCCGGAAGAGATGGGCCGGCGGCAATGGACGACTGCGGGCGGCGACGTGAACATCCGCTATCAGGCGCTCGTCGATGTCACGCGCGGGCACGTCAATATCGCGGGCCTTTACGTGCCGCTGCGGCGCGACCTGCCACATGACGTGATCACCTATCTGATGCCGAGCCGGTATTGCGAGTCCGACCGGCTGGCGCCGTTTGCCGAGAGCCAGTTCTCCTCCGGCGCGCAGGGCGGCGACCAGGTGCTGGAAATGGCCAACTGGATCTACGAGAATTTCGATTACACCCCCGGCGTCAGCGATGCGACCACGACCGCGACAGATAGTTTCCTGATGCGCCGCGGCGTCTGCCGCGACTTTTCCCATACGCTGATCAGTTTCTGCCGCGCGGTCGGCATTCCGGCGCGAATGGTCTCGGCCTATGCGCCCGGCATCAACCCGCCGGATTTCCACGCCGTCGTCGAAGTCTGGCTCGACAATGCCTGGCACCTGATCGATCCGACGCGGCTCTCCTCCGAAGACAGTCTCGTGCGCATCGCCGTCGGGCGCGATGCGACCGATATCAGCTTCATGACGATCTTCGGCGCCGCGGAGCTGCGCGACCAGCGCGTGACGGTATCGGTCGTGGCGGCTACCTGAAGGTATCGCAGCTGTTCGGGTCGCCGGAATTATAGCCGCGCCCCAGCCATTCCATCCGCTGCGCCGCGGTGCCGTGCGTGAAGGCTTCCGGCGTGACCTTTCCCTGCATCCGTTTCTGGATCATGTCGTCGCCGATGGCCTGCGCGGTCTTCAGGCCTTCTTCCATGTCGCCGCGTTCCAGCGCCACAGCGCCGTTCGAGGCATCTGCAGCGCGCGCGGCCCAGACGCCAGCATAGCAGTCCGCCTGCAATTCCAGCGCGATGGAATACTGGTTCGCCTCTTCCTGGCTCTTTGCGGCCTGCTGCGCTTCGCGCACCTGCTGCGAGGCGCCGGTCAGTGTCTGCAGATGGTGGCCGAACTCGTGGGCAATCACATAGGCGCGGGCAAATTCGGCGCCTGATGCCCCAAGCTTGGTTTCCATTTCGGCCCAAAAGGAAAGGTCCAGATACACGGTCTGGTCCGGCGGGCAGTAGAACGGCCCCATCGCCGCCTGGCCATAGCCGCAGCCTGTATTGGTGCCCTGTTCGTAGAGCACCACGGTGGGCGGTGTGTAACCGGGAAGGGCGGTGGTCCAGACATCATTGATATTGGCGCCGATCACATCGACGAAGAGGCCCGCCTCATCGGCGGGCGTGCCTTCGACTCCGGCCTGCTGTTCGCCGGCCACGCTACCCTCGCCGAGAACGGCCTGCGTCTGCTCGGGGTCCACGCCGAACACGAAATAGCCGATCAGGGCGATCAGGATCACGCCGATGCCGCCGCCCGCCGCCGTGCCGGGGCCAAGCCCGCGCCGATCCTCGACATTCCCGCCGCGCCGTCCGCCTTGCCATTTCATCGTGAGCTCTCCCTTGGCCGGCGACTTGCCGCGCCCTTCCTTTTACAGCCAATCCGGCCACAAGGGCCACCCTGCTTGGCGCCGTCCCTCCGGGCTGGCATGTATGTGAAACGCGAGGCCATGACAGGATGCGAACATGCGGCTCAATCAGGTGACTTTGCCCTGCACGGATTATGCGGCCAGCGTGAACTGGTGGCAGCGGTTCGGGCTGACGCTGATTGTCGATTCGCCGGATCGATATGCCCGCTTCGAGTGTCCTGTGATTGAGGGCGAGGAGCCTTCCACGCTGTCGCTGCATAGCGTGGAGACCCTTGCGCCCGGCGACTGGCCGGCGGTGTATTTCGAAGTGTCGGACGTGTTTATGGAAGTCGGCGGGCGTTGCATGGCGGGCATCCATCCGCTGGGTGAGCCGGAACGCAAGGACTGGAAGTGGACGGAGGCCTGGTATCAGGATCCGGCGGGGAATCGGGTGTGCCTGTATACGGCGGGAAAACACCGGCGGTTTCCGCCCTGGCGGGTGGGGGCGGAAGCGGAGTAGCGGGTTACGCGCGCGCCAACCTGCTTCATCCGGTTTCAATCAGTGCACTTTGGATGACGATTCTTTCTCATCCATTCTCATTTTTTATCGCTCAGTCGCGCGACTTTATCGTTCTTTATAGACTAAAGCGCCGCGCGGATGTCTTCGGCGGCGACTTTGCGCTTTGCGGTTTCGCGCGCGGTGTGTTCGCAATTGGCGCCCTGGCGTTTGTGGGGCTTGCAGAGGAGGCAGCCCGAGCGGGTCGATTTCGGACCCTTGCGTTTGAAGTTTGCCATGCCGGCCTCCTGAGCGGATGAGCGATATGGGGCCTGCCGGCTGAACTTCAACTGAATAAGGTTCAGCGCTCTTTCGGGTCGAGCGCGTCGCGCAGGCCGTCGCCGATGAAGTTCAGGCAGAGCAGCGTGACCGACATGGTGATCGCGGGGGCGAGCAGCATCCAGGGTTTTTCTTCCATCAGCTTGGCGCCGTCGGAGATCAGCACGCCGAGCGAGGTCAGCGGCTCGTTCACGCCGAGGCCGAGGAAGGAGAGGAAGCTTTCGGCGAGGATTACGACCGGGATGGTCAGCGTCACATAGACCGCGACCGGGCCGATGACGTTCGGCAGGATATGGCGCGTGATGATGCCGGCCTGCGAGACGCCGGCGGCGCGGGCCGCCTCGATAAATTCCTTGCCCTTGATGGACAAGGTCTGCCCCCGGACGATCCGGCTCATGGTCAGCCATTCGATGGCGCCGATGGCGGCGAAGATCAGCACGATGTTGCGCTCGAAAACCGTCAGCAGGAGGATGACGAAGAAGATGAAGGGCAGCGCATAAAGCACGTCCACGATCCGCATCATGAAATTGTCGATCCGCCCGCCGAGGTATCCGGCGACGGCGCCCCAGGTGACGCCGATGAGGAGGCTGACGATGGTGGCGACGATGCCGACCATCAGCGAGATGCGCAGGCCGATGAGCAGGCGGGCGAAGAGATCGCGGCCCTGCAGGTCGGTGCCGAGGATGTGCAGGTTCTCGAAGGTCGGGGCGATGGTGCGCAGGTCCGAGATCGTGCGGTAGTCGTGCACCCAGACCATCGGGCCGATGATCGCGACCAGCGAGATCAGCCCGAAGATGATCATCGAGACGACGGCGGCCTTGTTGCGGAAGAGGCGCGCGCGGGCATCGTCCCAGAGGGAGCGTCCGCCCTGGATGGCGATGTTGACCGCTTCGGCGCGGCCGGTCGGATCGAGAACCGGATCGAGGTGCGCCATCAGTCGTATTTCACTTTGGGATCGAGCATCGCGTAGAGAATGTCGGCGACGAGATTGAGAAGGATGATGAGGCCGGCATAGACAATGATCGCGCCCATCACGAGCGTGTAGTCACGGTTGAGCGCGCCATCGACGAAATAGGAGCCGAGGCCGGGCAGGCCGAAGATTTTCTCGATCACGACCGAACCGGTCATCACGCGGGCCATGGCCGGGCCGGCATAGGAGATAAGTGGAAGCAGGGCGGAGGGCAGCGCGTGGCGGGTGATGACCTGCCATTCGGAGAGGCCCTTGGCGCGCGCGGTGCGGATATGGTTGGCGCGCATGGTCTCGATGGTCGAGGCGCGCATCAGGCGCGAGATGATGGCGACCTGCGCGAGCGAAAGCGTCATCACCGGCAAGGTCATGTTGTGCCAGGTCATGCCGATGTTCGGATAATTGCCGAGGCCGCCGACGGCGAACAGGCCCGAGCCGAGGGCGAGCGTCAGGATAAGGATGGGGCCGATCACGAAACTCGGCACCGAGATGCCGACCATCGCGATGCCCATCACGCCATAATCTGCGGATGTGTTTTGCCTGAGTCCCGCAAAGACGCCGAGCGCTGTGCCGAGGATCAGCGAGATCACCATGGTCAGCACGCCGATGGTCAGCGAGACGGGCAGGCCGTCCGCGATCAGGTCGTTCACGCTCTTGCCGAGGGTCTTGTAGGACGGGCCGAAGTCGCCCTGGATCACGCCGCCGACATAGTTGAGGTATTGCTCGTGCAGCGGCTTATCGAGGCCGAATTTCTCGGCGATGGCGCGCTCGGTGGCCGGCGGCAGCTTGCGTTCGCCGTCGAAAGGGCCGCCGGGAGCGGCGCGCATCATCACGAAGGCGACCGTGATGATCGCCAGCATCGTGGGGATCGCGATCAGGAGGCGGCGGAGCGTATAGCCCCATGGAATCCTGCGGAAAGCGCGTTGCAGCATCGTCACGAGTCTGAAATGCCTCTGGTCACAACAGGTTGAAGGGTCAAAGCGGTGTCGCCCGCTTGGCAGGGGCCTTTACATTCCTTAGCTAGAGAACAGAACCGATCAAGCGATACGCTGCATTCAAGGACAGGACTCTCATGGCCGATATCCGTCAGGTTACGCCCGATTTCGCCGTTGCCCCCCAATTGTCCGAGGCAGACCTCGAGGCAGTGGCAAAGGCCGGTTTCAAGACCCTGATCGCCAATCGCCCGGATGGGGAAGGCGGTGTGGACCAGCCGCGCATGGGCCAGATTCGCGCCAAAGCCGAATCATTGGGCCTGACATTCGCCGCCTTGCCGTTTTCCGGCGCCCCGACGCCGGAAATCGTCGAGCGCATGGGTCATATCCTGAACGATGCGCCGCAGCCCGTTCTGGCCTATTGCCGCACCGGGACACGCTCGATCACCGCCTGGGCGCTGGTGCACGCTGGACAAGGCGCCGGTGATGACATTATCGACGCGGCCGCAGGCGCGGGGTATGATTTGTCGAGCCTGCGCGAACTGCTGTAGGTCGGCGCAGCTGACACAGTCGCGCCACAAAGCAAGTGTTGAAGCCGGCGCCGAGGCATGCGACGCGTCGGCCCCAGTAAACGAACCGGCCGGCATCAGCGGCAAACCGGGAGCAGAGTATATGTCAGGCCGCATGTGGACCGACGATTTCAAGCTCGATGAAGGCGTCATCCTGGTCAAGAAGACGGGTGCGCGCATCGTGCCGGACCTGGCCCTGCTGCACAGCATCTTCACCTGGTTCTGCTTTTACTTCTTCGTGCAGAACTGGCGCACCTGGCGCCTGATCACCGGGCACAAGCGCCCGACCATCGCCTTCTATCCCGACAAGCCGCGTCCCTGGTATTTCATCTGGTCGGTGTTTCATGTCTCCGGCGCCAAGCTGGTCGAGGATGTCGCCGCCGCCGACATCGTGATGCAGTTCGATGATTCGACGGAAACCGTGAACGGCACGCCGAAGGTCAAGGCCGGCGCGCGGCTGCTGAATTTCGAGTGCAACGACATTTCGAAAACCCGCGTTGCCGAGGCGTTTGAAAAAGCCAGCGGCGATTCGCTCGCCGTGGATCCGCTGACCTTCCCGGGGCGGATGGTCGAGAAGTCGGAAGAGAACGCGGCCCATGACGGGCGCATCATCGAAGGCCCGCTGGATGAAGCTGTTCCCGGAAAAGCCTACCAGCGCCTGATTGATAACGAGATTCCGGGCGGCTTGGTCGAAGACCTGCGATGCTGCCTGGTTGGCGGCACCCCGATTGTTGTGTTCCGGAAGCGCCGCCCGCTCGAGCGGCGCTTTCTCAATGAGAATGTCCAAGTTTTGCTCGACGAGCCCAAGAATTGTTACTCTGCCGATGAAATACGCGTGATCGAGGCCTTTGCTGCTGAAATCGGGCTCGACTGGGGTGGGGTGGATGTCCTACGCGATCGGTCGACGGGACGAATCTTCATCGTCGATGCGAACAAGACGGACATGGGTCCGCCAGTGGCGCTGAAGCTCGGTAGCAAACTGCGCGCAACGCGCCGGATGGCCCGGGCTTTTGCTGAAACGTTCGCACCGAAGAAACGGTGAAGGGGCGGCACCCGTCCGTCATCTGAAGGTTTGTGAACGCATGGCCATCCCTTATGTCCGCGGTATCGAGTTCGAGTATGGCCGGGTTGACCAGGTCTCTCCGCTGATCCGCCGCGTGATTGCGAACAATCCCGGCCCGTTCACCTATGTCGGCACCGGGGTCTACATCATCGGCAAGGGTGAGGTCGCCGTGATCGATCCGGGCCCGATGGATGAAGCGCACTTCGACGCGCTGAAGGCTGCACTGAAGGGCGAGACGGTGACGCATGTGCTGGTCACGCATGGCCACTCTGATCACTCGCCGCTGGCCGCGCCGCTCGCCGAATGGGCCGGCTGCAAGACCTATGCAAAGAATTGCGGCGTGCCGACCGCCAAGGGCGAACTCGGCAGCGCGGATGATCTCGGCTTCATGCCGGATGTGCTGATCGGGGACGGCGACACGTTCGAAGGCCCCGGCTGGACGATCGACACAATCGAGACGCCCGGCCACACCGCCAACCATCTCTGCTTTGCCCTGCGCGAAGAGAATGCCTGCTTCAGCGGCGACCATATCATGGGCTGGTCGACGACCGTGGTCGCACCACCCGATGGCAATATGGGCGACTATATGTGCAGCCTCGAGAAGATCCGCGTTGAAGGTTTCGAGACGCTCTGGCCGACGCATGGCGATCCCGTGCGCGGCAAGGACTTCGTGCATACGTTCATCACCGAATACGGCAATCACCGCAAAGCCCGCGAGGCCTCGATCCTTGCCGAGCTGCGCGCCGGCGAGACCTCGATCCCGGCCATGGTTGCCCGGATGTACAAGGATGTCGATCCGCGGCTTCACCCGGCCGCCGCGATGAGCGTGCTGGGTCATATGCTCGACCTGATCGAGCGCGGCGAAGTGACGTCGCCGGACAAGGTGCCGACCCCGCGCTCGCAATTTGAGCTGGTCGGCGCACGCGCCTGATTTTTGCTCAGCTCAGGTTCATTGCGCAGCTGTAAGGCTTTGCAATCCTTCGGGTGTCTGGCAGCAAGGTAGCCAAAATGAGCCAAACACGGACGGCGGCGGTGCCGGAGGCGCCCCCTGTCCATGACTATCAGGAGTTTCTGCCGATGATCACCCGACGTAGCGTTCTGACCACATCGATCCTTGCCCTCGCGGCTCTTGGGCTCGCGGCCTGCGGCGGCGGCGTGAAGGAGCAGCCGGGCGATGTGCCGACCCTGCGGCGCGGTATCTCGGCCAAGGTCGATACGCTCGATCCGCACAAGTCATCGGCGCAATGGGAAAACATCGTCATCGGCGACATGCTGATCGGCCTGACGACCGACGGTGTGGATGGCAAGCCGGTGCCGGGCATGGCGACCCATTGGGAAACCGATGCGACCGGCACGGTCTGGACCTTCCATCTCGGCGACTATGTCTGGTCGGATGGCACGCCGGTGGTCGCGGATGATTTCGTCTATGCCCTGCGCCGTATCCAGGAGCCGGCCATCGCCTCGCAATACGCCTCGATGCTCTGGCTCATCAAGAATGCCGAAAAGGTCAACGCGCTTGAGCTGCCGCCGGAAGAGCTGGGCGCCCGCGCGATTGATGACAAGACGCTGGAACTGACGCTGGAATATCCCGCGCCTTACCTGCCGGGCCTGCTGACGCACTACACGACGTTCCCGGTGCCGAAACATGTCATCGAAGAATATGGCGACGCCTGGATCCAGCCGCAGAACATCGTCGTGAACGGCCCTTACAAGCTCGTCTACTGGCGCACCGGTGACCAGCTCGTCTCTGAAAAGAACCCGACCGGTTTCGGCGCGGCCGAGGCCTGCTTCGACCGGGTCTCCTATTTCGAGATCGAGAACGAAGAGGCCTACGAGAACAAGATCTCGTCCGGCGGACTGGACATCAACAACGTCTTCTCCGGTCCGCGCATGACCGAACTTGAAGCCAAGTTCCCGGGCTGGGTGCGCACCACGCCGGGCCTGATCACCACTTACTGGAGCTTCAACCAGACCAAGGCGCCGTTCAATGACGTGCGTGTGCGCAAGGCGCTGGCGATGGCGCTCGACCGCGAGTTCATGGTGCGAAACGTGCTGACGCCCGGCTTCCAGCCAGCCTACGCGATGGTGCCGCCCGGTATCTCGAACTATGACGTCGAACGCCCGCAGGTCTCGTTCAAGGATACACCGCGTACGGAGCGCCTTGTCGAAGCCAGGGCCTTGCTCGAAGCGGCCGGCTATGGCCCGGACAAGCCGTTGAAGTTCGAGTTCATCCACCGCTCGACCGGGGACAATCCCAAGGTTGCGCCGGTCGCCCAGCAGAACTGGGCCGAGATTGCGCCCTGGGTTGAGCCGGTCATCGTCAAGCAGGACACGAAGGTGCTCTACGCGCGCCTGCGCCAGACCGATTTCGAAGTGTCTGACGGCGCCTGGCTCGCGGACTTCGATGATCCGATCAACTATCTTTACCTGCTGCAATCGACGACCGGTCAGCAGAACTACGGCAAATATGCCAATCCGGAATATGACTCCTTGCTGACCCAGTCGAACCAGGAACTGGACCTGGCCGAGCGGGCGGAACTGCTTGCGGAGGCCGAAGCGATGATGCTCGAGGATTACCCGATCACGCCGATGTGGGTGCAGGTGACGCAGAACCTCGTCGACCCGACCCTCACGGGCTGGGAAGAGAACGCCAAAGACAACCACCGCTCGCGTTTCCTCTGCCGCGAGGGTATGAAGACCCCCTAAGTCTCGCTCCGGGGGGCGTACGGTCATGGAACATGAAGCCGAGGCGGCCGGTCTGGCCTCTGTTGGCGGGCTCGACAGCGGCACGCATCATCCGGTCGAGAGCGGCGTTGCGTGCAAGAATTGCGGCACGATTGTCGAGGTCCGGTTCTGCACCAATTGCGGGCAGCTGGGCGCCGACTTCCATCGCCCGCTGTTCGACCTGATCACCTCGAGCATCGGCGACATGTTTACGCTGGATGGCCGGCTGTTGCGTTCCCTGCCGATGCTGATGCTGCGGCCGGGGCGGATGACGCGCGAGTATATCGACGGCCAGCGGGCCCGGTTCGTGCCGCCGTTCCGGCTGTTCCTGCTGACCTCGGTGATCTTCTTCCTGACGGTCTTCACGGTGCTGGAACAGCAACCCTGGCTGAATGAGCTGAAGCTCCAGCCGGGCGCTCAGCCCAGTGGAAGTTTCGTGATCGCGGGTGATTTGAAGTTCAATATTGAAGCGTCTGAAACGGTCGAGACATTGCAGGCCCGGCTGGCGGACCCCGGATTGTCCGACGCTGACCGTGCCGAGGCTGAAGCGGCGTTGAAGATCGTCGAGGATGCAGACAGTGCGGTGGCGTCCTTCGTACTTCCGGACGGTACGATCGACCGCGAGGCCCTGCATCAGTCGATCATCAAATCGAACCCGGACCTCACCCCGGCGGAACTGGCTACAGCGAACGCGGCGGCCGAGCAGTTTGCGAATTTCTATGAGAACCAGGACAGGTTCGGTGCCCGGATGAAGGAATGGGCGCCGCGCTTCACACTCCTGTTCCTGCCGATCTTCTCGGCGCTGCTCGCCTTGTCCTATGCCTGGCACCGCAAGCGGTTCTTCTATGACCACCTGATCACCGGCCTGCACCTTCAGACGTTCGTCTATGTGCTGACGACTCTCTTGATATTCCTGTCGATCCTTGTGCCGGCGTTTGGACCGGCGTCTGCCGCCATCGGGTTGCTGGCCATCCTTGTCTACCTGATCCGCATGTTGCGGGTGACCTATGACACCGGCTACATCATGTCCTTCTTTCGCGCCGGCTTCCTGCTTACGGCAGCCACAGTCGCGCTCAGCCTGCTGGCCGTCGGCCTTGTCGTGCTGAGCTTTTCCCTGACCTGAGGCCCCATGTTGCGTACCCTTCAAGACCTGACCAAAGATGCCAATGCCCTGAAAAGCCAAGGGCGGATCGGTGAGGCCATTGCGGTCTACCAGGACGCCGTGCGGGCCCATCCGACCAGCGCGGTGGCCCTGCACAATCTCGCTTCGGCCTATGGCGATGCGGGCAATTACGTCGATGCAGACCGGGTTGCGGCGATGGCCCAGCAGGCTGGCCTCGACCGGGTGGAAACCTGGCTGGTGCGGGCCCGGGCGAAGTTCGGGCTGGGCAATTTCCAGGGCGCCGAGGCGGACTACCGGACGGCATTGCAGCGCCAGCCGGACAATGCGGCGGGGCGTATGGAACTGGCCCAGCTGGTCTGGATGCGCACGGGCGACCGCGAGGCAACGCTCGGCCTGTTCGAGCCGCCGACAACCTCACCGGAGGCGCATGCCTTCATGGTGTACCTCAAGGCGCAGGCGCTGGAGTTCATGAGCGAGTCCGCGGCTGGGCTGCAAGAGATCCTGCCGATCGTGGTCCGTCCCGGTATCCCGTCGCGGCTGCGCGCGCCGATGCTGGCCTTTGCGGCGCAATTGTCTGCGGAAACCGGCGATCCGGAAGGCGCGGTTGCGCTCGTGGAACAGGCGGTGCGCCTTGCCGAGCCGAATGATCCGGGCGCGATGGAGGCGGAGGCGCGCGCGCTGCTGGCGGCAGGAGACGGCCCGAAAGCCAACGCCTCGGCGGCCCGGCTGCTGGCGCTGAACCCGCAGAACCAGCGGTTCATTGCGCTGCAGGCCGCCGCCTGGCGCCTGATCGGCGATCCGCGTTACGGCGCGCTGTTTGACTATGCACGGTTCGTGAAAGCTGCGCCGATCAGCGTGCCGGCGGGCTGGCCGACGCTGGAGGCGTATCTCGCGGATCTCGCCCTGGAGCTGAAGCAGGCGCACCCGTTCAAGGCGCAGCCCTTCGGGCATTCGGTGCGGCTCGGCAGCCAGAGGTCTGACGTGTTGTCGGTGCAGACCCGCGCCATCGCCGCCTTCACAGAGGCGATTTCCGGCCCGATCAGCGCCTATATGGAACAGCTGGGCACCGGGACGGATGTGTTCACATCGCGCAACCGCGAGAAGGCGCAGATGATCGGGAACTGGTCGGTCTGGCTGCGGCCGGGCGGCCATCATGCTGACCATGTGCACCCGGACGGCTGGATTTCATCGGCCTGCTATATCGAGCTGCCGGCTGCGGTTTCGGCAGGCGGCAAGGAAGGTTGGCTGCGGTTCGGGAAACCCGGACTGCCGGTGGGGCAGGGACTGCCCGCCGAACACTGGGTGCGCCCGGAGCCGGGCCTGCTGGCGCTGTTTCCGTCCTATATGTGGCACGGAACTGAAAAATTCTCGGGCACAGACCCGCGCCTGACCGTGGCTTTCGACCTCGTGCCGAGCTGATCAGGCGCGATTCGGGGGCAATGCTTCCGGAAGTGGTGGATGGTTCGCCCGTTCGGGGAGAAACCTGCTGCGTTGCACGTGCTGCGCGCAAGATTTGACCGCGTGCAACGATTTTGTGGCGATCAAGCCACAGATTACAGCCCATCCCCAGGTTTTATGTTTTTCGGGTTGATTTCCAGATTACGGAACTGCAATCGTGACAGCAGTTTGACAATCCGGTGATAAAGGGCGGTGGAGCGCCCTGGGGCACCGGGATGACATGATGTCAGTCAAGAGTGCGAGAGGGGCCATCAATGGCAAGAAAGTTCAATAACGGATTCCTGTTCCGTACAGCTGCAGTGACTGCGCTGTGCACCGGTTTTGTGTTTGGCGGCGGCGCGTATGCGCAGGACGCTGATGAAGAAGCGCCCGTCACGACGACGCCGGCGCCTGAAGAGACGGCCAATGACCGTACGCTGGACACGGTCCGCGTCACCGGTTCGCGTCTTGCCAACCCCTATACGAGCATTGCGCCGCTGGACATCATTTCGGCTGACAAGGCTGCGCTGGAAGGTATTTCCGACGTTGCCACGCTGCTGCAGACCGCAACGGTCGCGGCCGGTTCGCCGCAAGTCACAGCCGCCACGTCGGCCGCCTTTGTGCAAGGCGGCGGTATCGGCGCCGAGACAATCTCGCTGCGCGGCCTGGGTGCCAACCGCACGCTGACCCTGATCAACGGCCGCCGCGCCGGCGCTGCCGGTACACGCGGCGGCGTTTCGGCGTTCGACCTTAACGCCATCCCGCTTTCGGCCGTCTCGAGCATTGAGATCCTGAAAGACGGTGCCTCGTCGATCTACGGCTCCGACGCCGTGGCCGGCGTTGTGAACATCATCACCAAGAATGACGAAGGCGGCGAAGTCGACTTCTTCTACAGCGGCCCGGAAGAAAAGGGCGGCGAGCAGCTGCGTGCCAGCGGCACCTGGAGCGGCGCGATCACGGATCGCGGCAACGTGCTGTTCTCGGTCGACTACACGAAACGTGAAGAACTGGCCCGCGGCCAGCGCGACTATTTCAATTGCGGCGAAGCCTATGTGTACGGCGCAGACGGTGAGCGCGCCGACCTCGTCGATCCGCGTACCGGCAGCTTCCACTGTAATGACCTCGCCTGGGGCCATGTCTGGCTTTACAACTATGACGATCCGGGTCTCGTGGGCCGTCCCTACCAGAGCCGTCCGCAGCTCCTGCAGTATGACTATGATGGTTCGCTGGCCGCCAACGGCCTCGCACCGTGGGGTCCGAACGGTTTCGGCCTCGACCTGCCGGCTGGCTGGTTCCCGGTCGGTCTTGGCGAGCTGCTGCTTCCGGGCGCCGTCAACGATCCGATCTACTCGCCAACCGCGCGTCTCTCGGAGCAATTGCTCAACGCGGACCATCCGTTCCAGGATCAAGAGTCGCTGATTCCGGAAACGGAGCGGATGACCTTCTTCGCCAGCGCCGACTATGAACTGACCGATTCGATGCAGGTTTACGGCGAGTTTCTGCTGAACCGCCGCGAAACCAAAGTGAACGGCTATCGCCAGTTCTGGCAGTATGACTATGCCTACAACTACTTCGGCTACACCTACACCAACAACCCGAGCGCGATTGCCAACGGGTTTGTTTCTGATGCGCTGGCCACCGGCAACTTCATCGGCTTCAGCCCGACGGCGATCACCGATCACAACGATGCCGATGTCACGGTTGACTACGTGAACGCCGTCATCGGCGCCAAGGGTGACTTCGTGGCAGAAGGCTGGCACTGGGATGCCTTCTTCCAGTTCTCGCGTTCGGATGGGGATTACACCCAGGACCTGATCTATGACGACGCGATCTCGCCATACGCCTGGTTTGCTGCGGGCTCATGTGCCTCCCTGCCGGTCACCCCGGTGCGCGGTGTCGCCTGCCACCAGCCGGATTGGTACAGCCCCGAGTTCCTCGCGGGCAACATCTCGCAAGTTGACCGTGACTTCCTCTTCGGCACGGACACGGGCAACACTGTCTACGAGCAGGCCCAGATGGAGGTCTTCCTCGACGGTCCGCTGTTCACGATGCCTGCCGGCGAAGTGCGCGGCGGTATCGGCTTCAGCCGTATTGCCGAGCGGATCAATGACGTTCCGGGCGAAACCTACCAGGCGGGCAACGCCTGGGGCCAAAGCTCGGCCGGCATCACGCGCGGTCGCAAAACGACGCGCGCCGTGTTCGGCGAAGTCGCCATCCCGCTGCTCAAAGATCAGCCGTTTGCGGAAGCTGTTGACTTGTCGCTGTCGGCACGTCTGACGGATGTGGACGTCTACGGCGCTGACACGACCTACAAGGCCGGTCTCGGCTGGCAGATTACGCCAGAGTTCCGTGTGCGGTCGACCTACGGCACCTCGTTCCGCGCCCCGGCGCTGTTCGAGCTCTTCCTTGACTCGCAGACGAGCTTCATTGGCCAGCGCGCCATCGATCCTTGCCTCAACTGGGCCGCTGGCCTGACCAATGGCACCACGTCGCAACGCGTCGCTGACAACTGCGCGGCAGATGGAATCCCCGGCACCTACGGCGGTGCGGGCTCCAGCGCGACGGTTTTTGAAAGCGGAAACGCCGGCGGTCTCGAAGCTGAAACGTCGAAAGCCTATAACGTGGGCGCCATCTGGTCCCCATCGTTCGCGGACTTCCGCATCTCGGTGGACTACTTCAAGATCGACATTGAGGATCAGATCACCCAGCTCGGTGCAGGAAATATCCTTGCGGGTTGCTACAACTCCGACAACTTCGGGACGGAGCCGCTGTGTGACCTGTTCACACGGAACCCGACCCTGTTCCTCATCAACTCGGTGACCAACAATTACATCAACATCGCTGAGCAGTCGAACGAAGGTGTGGACGTGCAGGCGACCTACACGCGCGACTTCAGCTTCGGTACGCTGACGATGAACACGTCGCACACGTTCCAGATTGCTGACGAAATCCAGCTTCTGCCAACGAGCGCACCGTTTGACGGCAACGGCGAGTTCGGCGATCCGGAGTGGGTGGGTGAAGTGAGTGCAACCCTCGACCGCGGCCCCTGGTCGCTGTTCTGGGGCGTCGACTTCATCGGCGAAACTTCAAACATCGAGAGCTATGGCGGCGACACGGGCACCTATTTCGGCACCCCCGTTACCTTCAAGCTCGAGACCGAGCAGACGACCTATCACAACGTCTCGCTCAGCCGCGAACTGGCCTATGATATCACGGTCCGGGGCGGCGTCTCGAACGTGTTCGACGAGCAACCGCCGGCGGTTACGACGCTTAACCTCGGTGAATACAACACCGTCGGCACCTCGGCCTTCACGTCGCAGTATGACTGGCTGGGTCGCCGCTTCTTCGTGAGCGTGAACAAAAAGTTCTAGACTTAGCGAAGCAAAAACACGAAAGCGGCGGGGTCAAACCCGCCGCTTTTTCTTGTCCGGGAACCGAATACGGGAGCGTTCGCCATGCCGACCATCACGATGAAGCAGGATAACCTTAACGAGCGGAACGCGGAGTTCGCCCAGGCGCCGCTGCGCACGCCTGTGTTTCTGAACTCCGTGCCGAAGAGCGGCACCCACCTGATCCGCAATATCATGCGGATGTTCGTGCCGGTGGATCAGCAGTATCACGCGACCTTCATCCAGATCCCGAACCTGCGAAACCACGCGATGCAGTGCTTCCATCCGGCCAAGCCGATGTTGAGCTGGGGGCATCTTCTGTTCTCGGACGAGTCGGTGATGGCCACGCGTACGGCGCGCCGTATCCTGCTGGTGCGCGACCCCTATACCTGGGTGCTGGCGCGGGCGCGCTTTTTCGTGTCGGAGAATTTCGAAGCAGGCCTGGAACATCTGAAGACCGCGCAGGTCTCGCCCGAAGCCCTGATGAACATGATGATCTTCGGCATCCACAGCAAGGCGCCGCCCATGCTGGATATCTACCAGTTTAATGCCGCGGCCTGGATCGGCACGGGCATGGAACTTTATCGCTATGAAGATATCGTCCGCCATCTGAAGGATATCGACAGCCCTGCGTCCGAAGTCTTCTTTCGGAAGCTGCTGGGGGATTGCGGAATTGATGTGCCGGACGACTGGAAACAACGCATTGTGATCGGCGCCGACCGAAAGCAGAGCGCGACGGCCCGCGAGAACCTTGCAGTTGACGATGACAAGATCCCGGCTGTCCTGCCGGAGGCGCAGAAGCGCCTCGTCGATGTCGCCATGCCCGGCATGCGGGCTCTTTTGGGGTATACGGACTGAACTCAGGCGCCGGTCGCCCGGAGCGCAGGCTCCGGGCGCGGACGTTTTCAGATCTTACAGTCCGCACTCATTGGTGAGGAATTTCTCGATCTCGGTCAGCGTCAGGCGTTGCTGATCGGGTGTCCAGGGCAGGCTGTGCGGCATGTCCGGGACATTGAGATATTTGGCGGTCGTGTACTTGCGGATTGCATTGTAGAACGCCTTGCCAAAGCTGTCCGGCACACGCACGTCGCGGTCGCCGTGATAGATCAGGACCGGGATTTCCGCGTCGGCCACATCCTTGATGACGTCGCGGCCGGACAGGCCTTTCGCAAACGTCATCCGGCCGAAGCGGCTGCGGTCGACGCCGACATTGATCTTGTCGGATTCAGCATAGCCGGCGCCGGCGATGGCGCACTGATAGGGGCTGTCCTTGCGGGTGGCAGCCGCCATCGCGGCATAGCCGCCATAGGAATAGCCGAACATCACCATCTTGTCCGGCGCGGCGTATCCTTGCGCGACGAGCCAGGCGGCGCCGTCATCCTTGTCGTCCTGCGCCTTGTAGCCGAACTGGCCATCCCCGGCGAACCAGAGATCGAGGCCCCAGCCGACACTGCCGCGGTATTGCGGTTGCAGGACGGAATAGCCGCGCGATGTCAGGAAGGGGACCCAGCCCGAGGGATCCCAGCCGCCGAAGTCACGCGACCAGGGTCCGCCATGCGGGAGAACCACGGCCTTGCCGGGGGCGGCGCCCTCGGTCCAGCCCTGACGGGGCGTGAACAGGGCCGGCAGGCGGCGGCCATCGCGGGCTTCATAAAAGACGAGGCCGGTCTGCGAGAGGTCGGCGGTGTCGATCCACGGGCGTTCGGCGCCGAGGAGTTCGAGCTTCGAGCGGTCACGCAGGATGTAGTAGCGCGCCGGCATGTTGGAGCCCGACGTGCTGAAAACGATCAGGTTATAGTCTGGCGAACGGTGGATGATGTTCACCGACTCGGCATTCAGCTGCTGTTCGAGGCCAAGGACGATGCCGCCATATTCCGCGTCGAGCCATACATAGCGTGTGTCATCGGCGGCGTAGGCATAGCCGAGCACCTTGCCGAAGTCGGTCACAGCCGACGAGGTAACCACGCCGGAAGCGTCGAACTCGGCATTGGTGAAGACCGGCTGTTCGCTGAACGCCCTGGCGACCGGATCGTAGGTGTAGATCTCTTTCTTGTCGGCGAACTTGTTGGTGATGACGTAGTAGAGCCCGGTCTCGCGGTCTCGGTGGGCAATGTCCATTTCCTGGCGTTTGACCAGGTCAACCGTCAGGGCGTCATGATCTTCGAACGCGCCGCCTTTGGTGGCTTTGAGTTTCGTGTACTGTTCGAATGTATTGCGTTTCTCGTCGCTGCCGGACGTGCTCATCACTTCACCGTCGGCCGGGTCGATATAGCCGGCGCCGGCTTCGCTGGAGTTTTTGAACACGGGCTTGAAGGCCTGGGTCTTGACGTTGAGCAGGCCGAGCTCCGAGCGGAAATCGGAGCCGACGCGCGAGATCAGGATGTTTTCCGGATCGAGCGGCAGGCGGCCGGCGACGGCGCCGCGCGCAGTGATGCGGATACAGTCCTGGGTGGACTGGCTGATGTTGCGCGTGCTGCCGAGGTCGATGAAGGGCTCGTCGAACTTCTTGAAGGTCGTGTCGGTGAGGAGGGCCTTGACGGTCCATGTCCGGGTCGCGCCGACAGAGTTGCCCTCTGCGCAACCGGAGAGGCGGCCGGTGAAGGGCTGGCGCACGGCGACCTGAAGCATGCCGTCCTTCAGGGCGGAGACCTGGATGAACTCGGACTCCTTGCCGTCTGGCGCGACGGTGACGGGCGGTTTGGACAGGTCGGTCAGGTCCCAGGCCGCGATCACGGCGCGGTCCTGGTCATTACCGGCTGAGGGGCCGATCAGGGCGGCCATGGTCTTGCCGTCGGTCGACACCGTTACCGACGACATCGCCGGCAGGCGGGCGAGATCTTCGATCGGGATGGGCTCTGCGGCAGCGGTCTGCAGCACGGCGCAAGCGGTTGCCGAGGCACACGCAAATTTCCAAAAACGGGATGTCCGCATGGGCTGGTCTCCTAGAGGGTAATTGATGTGACTTCTGTCGTTTTGGACTTTGAAGTCAACCGAAGGGGCGTGTCTGAAAGGGTGGGCGGCGCCGGAATCAGCTGGTGCGTTTTACGCGGAAGCTGCGGCCGCCATCGACCGTAATCATGTAGCTGCCGAGTGCGGCCTTGCGGATCCGGACTTCCTTTGCCTTGCGCAAAGTTGAGGCCGGAACTTTCGCGGTGTCGGTCTGTTCCCAGGTTTGCCCATTGTCGAGCACGAGCAGCGCCCGGCCGGTGACGCCCTGGATGCGGGCCGACTTTACGCCGACCGTGATTTCTTCGACCTCGTCGCGCGTGATCTTGTCACCGGAGGCGGACTGGCGGCTGAAGAGGTTGGGCAGGCTGGGCATCGAGAAACCGAAGGCTTCCTTTTCGATGGTCTCGATTCGGGCCACGTCGATAGTCTGCACCAGGCCGGCCTCTTCCTTGGTGCGCAGGGCGGTTACCGCACTGTCAAAGCAGGCCAGACGGGCCGCATCTTCCGTTACGGAAGCGCAGGCATAGACCGCATCGGTCGGATTGGTAGCGGTCTCATCGGCATGGGCCGGAGCAGAAAGAATTACGACCGCAAGCAGCGGCGCCAGTAGGACCCGGACGGACATGGAGTTTTCTCCCCTAAAAGGTGTGATTGAGCACGTTTGTGCCCATTCTTGCGCGAGTGTCATGAAATAGGAAGCGTGCGGCCTGCTAATGCGGGATCAAAATTGCAGCGGGGCCGCCCAACCTGACACCAAATAGTCACACCGGGGGGAATTTGTCGGAAGTTCGGCGCAGTTGTGGTTGACTGACACCAAACTGACTTCATTACTCGCGGTTAAGGTCCGGGGAGTCGGACCCAACACTCTTTTGCGAGTGCACAGCGTTTGCGCGCACTTTGTCGCGCACAATTTTTTTGGAGGGTACCTTGACCGAACCAATGTGGAAAAAGCGTCTGCTTTCGACCTCGCTGTTTGCCGGCGCTATGCTGGCAGCCACGAGCCCGTTTGCAGCCGTTGCACAGGAAGCTGACGAACCTGCTGTCGAAGTCGCTGCTACAGAAGCTGCTGACGGCGAAGCACGCCAGGAAACGATCACCATCACCGGTTCGCGTTTTGCGCGCCGCGACGAAGTTGCTGAAAGCCCGATCCTTACGGTCGGTCAGGACGCGATGCTCGAGTCCGGCTTCACGACTGTTGAGCAGTACCTCAACACGCTGCCGCAGATCACGCCAAACCTTTCGTCCCAGTCGAACAACCCAAGCTCGAACGGCCGCGCCGTTATCGACCTTCGCGGTCTCGGTTCGGGCCGTAACCTTGTTCTCGTTGACGGCCGCCGCGGCATGCCGTCCTTCGCAGGTGGTACGGTTGACATCAACACCATCCCGTCGGCCCTGATCGAGCGTGTCGAGATCATCACCGGTGGTGCCGCTTCGACCTACGGCGCTGACGCTGTGGCAGGTGTCGCCAACTTCATCCTCCGCAAGGACTTCGAAGGCGTCGAAATCGACACCCAGTACCGCGCTGCGCTTGAAGAAGGCGATGCCGTGGAATGGGGTTCGGGCATCACGATGGGCAGCCAGTTCGCTGACGATCGCGGTAGCGCCGTGCTGTCGCTGAACTACTTCACCCGTGAAGTGGTCGGCAAAGGCGCTCGCGACTTCGCGTCTCAAGCCAGCGGTGCGACAGGTGGCTGGCCGAACGGCTCGTTTGTCACCGGCACGAACACGCCTTCTCAGGGAGCGGTTGACGCACTCTTTGGCGCCGACACCTGTAACACCAACGGCGGCAACGGTTTCGGCTTCAACCCCGATGGCACGCTGTTCTGTTCGGGTGTCCAAGGGAACCCCAACCGTAACATTGTTGGCTACACAGGTCCTGATTCGGATGTTGCTCTGGCCTTTGCACCGGATCGCTTCTCGTACAACTTCGAACCGGACAACAACCTGGTCCTGCCGCTGAATCGCTGGAACATGTTCTCGGCGTTGGACTATGAAATCAACGAGAATGCCCGTGTTTACGGTCAGTTCCAGTTCACCAACTACAACGCGACGCAAGAACTGGCACCGACGCCAGCTACCGGCTTCACTGTGCCGGTCAGCAACCCGTTCATTGGTCCGGAACTCGCTGCTCTTCTGGCGACCCGGGGCGACCCGACGGCAGACTTCTCCTTCAACAAGCGCTTTAAGGCGCTTGGTGGCCGCGTCGGTAGCACCACGCACGATGTGTGGCAGTTCACGACCGGCATGGATGGCGCCCTCGTTGGCACGGACACATGGACCTACGATGTCTATTATTCGCAGGGCCGTTCGACGCTGAACGAAATCCAGGGCGGCAACGTTCGCATCCCTCAGGTTGAGCAGCTCCTTGATGCAGTGGATGGTGGGGCTTCGCTTTGTGATGGCGGCCTCAACCTGTTCGGCGCAGCGCCGATCAGTCAGTCCTGCCAAAACTACATTTCGCTCAAAGCGAAGAACCTGACCGAAATCGAGCAGAAGGTCATCGAAGGCACGATCCAGGGTGAAATGTTCCAGCTTCCGGCTGGCGCCCTTCAGACCGCATTCGGTGTCCAGTACCGCGAGATGGACTTCAACTTCCAACCAGACTCCGGTCTCCAGCCGGGCGTCGTGGCCGGCTTCAACGAACAGCTGCCGACCTCGGGCTACCTCGACTGGTATGACGTCTATACCGAGGTTCTCGTGCCGGTCGTGAAAGACCTGCCATTGATGCAGGAACTGTCCTTCACAGGCGGCTATCGCATCACCGACAACAGCCGCTCGGGGTCTTCGGACACCTACAAGCTGAACGGCGACTGGAAAGTGAACGACAACTTCCGCATCCGCGGTGGTTATCAGAAGGCCATCCGGGCTCCGTCCATCACCGAGCTCTTCGCTCCGGTGCTGAACAACTTCCCGACCTTCACCAACCAGGATCCTTGCAACACCACGGGACCAAACGCTGGGAACGCGGAGTTCGGCCGTAACGGTGCCAATGGTGCCCAGGTTGCCGCACTTTGCGCAACTCAATCCGCCGTTGCTGGCGGTGCAGGCTACGTTCAGCCGGCGGGTCAGGCTCGCGGCCTGGTTGGCGGTAACGACCAGCTCGGCCCGGAAGAGTCGACCTCCTACACGGTCGGTTTTGTTGCCAGCTCGCCGTTCACCGGTGGTTCGTTCGTCGAAAGCCTCGGCCTCACGGTTGACTACTGGTCGTATGAACTGACGGACGTCATTGCGGCCGTCGGCGCGTCGACCATCGTTCAGCGTTGCTTCAACCGGGATGGTGCGAACCCGACGTTCGACCCGAGCAACTCCTGGTGCCAGCTGTTCCAGCGCGATGCGCTTGACGGCGGTGTCGTGCGTCTGGAGCAGTTCTCGCAGAACCAAGCCTTCATCGAAACCAGCGGTGTCGACATCACGGCACGTTGGGGCCTTGACCTCGCCGACATCGGCGCGGACGTGGGTTCGCTGAACTGGAACCTCGTTGCAACCTGGGTCGAGAAATACACGACCCAGACGACCGATGTTGACCCGGTCTACGACTTTGTCGGCACGATCGGTTCGGGCACGGGCGGCTCGACGCCGGAGTGGAAGTTCACCCTGAACACCAACTACTCCAATGACGACCTCTCGCTGAACCTCGCAGCGCGCTACATCCAGGACATGGTGCACGCGAACACCGTGACCGGCGGTAGCCCCGTCACCAACACCAGCGTCAACTCGACCTGGTACCTTGACCTGAACGGCACTTACGCCCTGACGGACAACATCGACCTGCGCGGTGGTATCAACAACCTCCTCGACCAGGAGCCACGCCTCTACTCGCCGAACGTCCAGGCCAACACCGACCCGTCGCTCTACGACGTCATCGGCCGGTCTGCCTTCGTCGGTGTGAAGCTGCGCTTCTAGTCTGACACCGGCCGGAGCGATCCGGCCGGACCTGACAAACAAAGGCGGCGGTCCCGGAAGGGGCCGCCGTTTTTCTGTTCAGGAAGGCAATTGAGTAGCCGGTTCAGCCCGCGCGCCAGCGGGCGTACAGCGCCGTCGGCAAGAGCCGGTCCGTGCCGGTCTGGGGAATCGCCATTTCGCCTTGTTCCATGACGCCGCCATAGGGCGCCATCCGGTCGGCCAGGGTCTGGGCGAGGGCGAGGTAGGAGAGGCGCACGGCATAGGCGGTGGCGATGACGAAGAGGGGCTGGTCGGTGAGCAGGCTCTGCACGCCGTCCAGCAGCGCGGGCAGGTCTTCCTCGAAACGCCAGGTCTCATTATTGGTGCCGCGCCCGAATTTCGGCGGGTCGAGCACGATCGCGTCATACTTGCTGCCGCGCCGGTACTCGCGCCCGCCGAACTTCATCGCATCATCGGCAATCCAGCGGATGGTGCAATCTTCAAGACCCGACAGCGCCTGATTGTCCTTGCCGAAACCGTTCGACTTCGGGCTGGCATCAAGGTGGACGACCTCGGCGCCTGCGGCGGCGCAGGCGAGCGACATCATGCCGGTATAGCCGAACAGGTTCAGCACCTTGATGGGCCGGTTCGCCGCTCGGATCTGGTCCTGCGCGAAGCGCCAGTGGACCGAGTGTTCCTGGAACACGCCCATATGGCGGAAGGCTGTGCGGCGCGCCGTGAAGGTGAGGCCGTTCCAGCGCATCGGCCAGCTCTCAGGCGCGCGGCCCGAGAGGACCTCCCACTGCCCGGCGCCGTCTTCGTCCGGGCCCTTGGCGGCGAAGCGCGCATCCGCTTTCCAGCTCTGGACCGGCTTTGCCGGGGTCCAGAAGGCCTGCGGGTCCGGGCGGATGACCGTCTGGCTGCCGAAACGTTCGAGCTTTTGCAGGTGTCCGGAATCGAGCAGTTCGTAGTCATCCCAGTCATCAGCGATCAGCAGGCGGGTTTCAGTTTTCATCATTTATAGTCCCGCTGGCGCCAGGCTTCGTAGATCATGATGGCGGTGGCCTGGGCGAGGTTCAGGCTGTCGGCGCCGCCGCGCATCGGGATGAGGGAGAGGTGGTCGCAGGCCGCTTCGACGTCCGCCGGCAGGCCCGCCTGCTCGTTGCCCATGAGGATCACCGAGGGCGCCGCGAAGGGCGCCGCGTCATGGCGCATCGTGCCATTGACGCTGGCCGCCGTCAGGCCGAGGCCGAGCGATTTGCGCCAGGCGTCGAAGGCGGCAAAGTCTGCATTGGCGAAGGGCATGTCGAACAGCGAGCCCATGGAGGCGCGCACGGCTTCGAAACTGTAGGGGTCGCAGCAGGTGCCGATCAGGATAACGCCGCTGGCGCCGGCGCAGTCGGCGGTGCGCAGGATGGTGCCGAGATTGCCGGGATCGCGCACTTCGTAGAGTGCCACGAAAAGGGGCGCGGCCGCCTTGGGCCGGGGCAGGTCTTCGGGCGCCAGATGGCGCTGGCGGAAGGCGGCAACAACGCTCTGGGCATTGTCCTTCTGGGTGATCTTCGTCATCAGCCGCTCAGGCGCGAGCACGACGCGCGCGCCGCCCTTTTCGGCCTCGCGGGCAAGGGCAGTGATGTGGGGTCGGTCGGCCATGTCCACTGCAATCACGACAGTCTCTGCCTGCCAGCCCCGGGCGAGGCCTTCGCCGACAATGCGGGCGCCCTCGGCGAGAAACAGGCCGGTTTCGGCGCGTTCTTTCTTCCGTTCGAGGCTTTTGAGAGACTTGATCAGCGGGTTTGACGGGCTGGTCAGCAGTTCGGGGGGCTGTTTCATGGAGTGACGGGTTTACGGCCTGAGTCTTGCAGTAGAGTAACGGATAGGGCATCCCTCGACATGGGGACAAGGAATATGGGAGGTCAGCGACGTGGTGCGCCTGCTTGACTACCTGACAGGCTTCGTTTCGCTCCTCGCACTGCCCTTTATCGTGTGGTGGGGCGTGAACCAATCCCCCCAGAGCGCCGCTGCGCTACAGGCACGCCTCGAGACAAATGCGCATCAGGCCCTAGTGCTCGCGGGTATCGACTGGGCGCGTGTTGAAATGGACGGCCAGACCGCCATCCTCACCGGCGCCGCTCCCTCACAGGATGCCGTCGAAGAAGCCATGGGCGTTGTGCTGCGCAGCAGCGGGCCGGGCGGCCTTCTGCTCGGCGGCGTATCGCAGGTGAGGACTGAGACCCATCCCGCAGAACCGGTCCGGCCCTATGTCTGGACCGTCGAGAAACAGGCTGACGGGGGCCTTGTTCTGTCCGGCCATGTGCCCTCCAAAGCCGTCCGTGCCGCCCTTCTGCTTGAAGCCGCCGCGATTTCCGCGACGACCGCAGAAGATCACATGATCGTTGCCGCGGGCGCTCCGGCAGGCAACTGGCAGGGCATTGCACGCTTTGCCATCGAACAGGTCTCCCAGCTCGAGGCGGGCAGCGCTGTCCTGTCTGATACGGTCCTCACCTTGCGCGGACATGTCGGGGATGAAGCGCTCCGCGCCCGGCTGACCGCGGCGGCAGGCGCCGTTGCGGCGCCTTACCGGGGCGTGGCCCTGATCCAGGGCGTGCCGGTCTGGTCGGCCAGTCTCGCGGACGGAAATCTCGTCCTGTCCGGCAATGTATCCAGCGACGCCGACCGGCGTGCGCTGCTGACGCTGGCACGAAGCGGTTTTGCGGGCGAGGTGGTTGACGCGATGACCGTGGCGCCTGCCAGCGCCGAAGGCTGGATGGACGGCGCGAAAGCCGGCCTGACGCATCTGGCAGCATTCCGATCGGGCGGCATGTCCTTCGATCCGGCGGTCAATGGTTTCATCTTCGAAGGCGAAGCGCAGGCGAGCACGCTGCAATTCCTGAGTGAAGACATGGCCCGTGCGGCGGGCCGCTGGCGGTTTGTGATCGCGGCGCAGGCGCTGTCCGAACAGGTGGAAATTCCGGGCGAGGCGCAGATCCTTTGTATCGACGCGCTCAACCAGATGCTGGCCGCAGGCATGGTCGCCTTCGAACCGGAGCGTGCTGCGTTCCGGCGCGATACGGCGCCTGCGCTCGACCAGATGGCCGCCATCGCCCGGCGCTGCGCGGCGGACGGCGAACTCGAACTCGAAATCGAGGGTGACGCGCTGACCGAAGCGCGCGCTGCGACCCTTGCAGATTTCCTCGAGCGTGCCGGCGTGGCGCGGCCTCGTCTTGCTGCAATCGGCTATGGCCCCGCTGAGGGGGTCGAGGGTATGGACACAGGCGCGGTCATGTCTTCAGATCGACCGCTCAGATTTTCGGTACGCAAGCGGAGCGGACAATGGCCTGGCTGATGACGCATATGTGGATCGCGCTGGCGGCGACCGGCCTCGTGACGTTGATTCTCGGCTGGTCTGTGCGCGGGATGATGCTGTCCGGCCGGATGCGTCAGGCGATGGTCGAACGCGACATGGTGAAGGTCGAACTCGGCGAAGCGAAGGACGAGATCGAGCGCCTGTTTGCGGCGCAGCGGAAACTGACCAGCGGCGAAGCGCCGGCAGCGCCCGGGCCGGACCCGATCCTGACGCGCAAGGTGGAATCGCTGACGGCGGAACTCGCGCGCAAGTCGGCCGAAATCGACGCGCTGAAATCGAGCGCGGTCGCCGCGCCGGTCGCAGCTGTTGCGCCCGTCGCCGCCAGCGCGCCGCATGCCGAGGACAACCTGCTCTGGCGCAACCGGCATCTGGAAAGCCGCGTCGTGCATCTGGAGTCCGAACTCACCAAGGCGCAGCAAACCCCGGTTGCCGTTGCAGCGCCTGCAGTGCCGTCCGCGGAAGCGCCCGTTGAGGCTGCCAAGCAGGAATGGGAAATCGGATACCTGCGCACCCGGGTTGAAGCCTTGCAGGCCGAACTCGCCGCCGTGCCGCCTGCGCCGCCCGCAGCGGCACCGGCTGCGCCGGATACCGCATCGATTGAAGAAGAGATCGCCCGTCTGCGCTGGCGCGTGAGATTCCTTGAAGGCCGCCTCGCTTACTTCGAGGGCGACGCCGAAGCGGTCGAGGCGGAAGAGAACGCCGCTAACGAGACCGGCGACGAAGACGCTGAAGGCGAAATGGACGCGCCGCCGGCCAAACCGGCGCGCATGTCTGAAGCCATCCTCGACCAGCTTGAAGCCGCCGACCAGCGCGCCGAAGCCGAAGCGGCGCAGCAGGTTGAGCGGGTTCGCCCGCTGGCGCTGGACAAGCCGGTCGACGGCCAGCCGGACGACCTGACGCTGATCGGCGGCATCGGCCCGAAGATCCAGGACGTGCTGAATTCGCTCGGCATCTACCACTTTGACCAGATCGCCGAATGGGATGCCGGGAACATCGCCTGGGTCGATGAATATCTGAGCTTCACGGGCCGGATCACCCGGGAAGGCTGGGTGGAGCAGGCGGCTGTGCTGGTCGGGGAATCGGCTGACGCCTGATCGGCCACCATTCAGAACGGGTTCACGCCCGGCTTCCTAACATTGCGGACATGATCGCCCCCGTTTGCTTTTTGACGGGCAAGGCGTAGGTTTGGTTGGTAGATGGCCACAGGAGATGGACCCCATGTCGCATGATATCCAGTTAGGTGAGACTTTCGACAGCGCCCTGCTCGCCAAGGCGCCCCGGGTGAACCTGTCGCGGCGCGGGATCATCATGGGCCTCGCGTCCGGCACCGTGTTCCCATTCATGACGGGCTGCACGACCAATGCCGCAACCGGCGCCAGCCAGCTGCTGCTGTTCGGGGATACCGAGATCGCCAGCATGGCGGCAACCGCCTGGACCGACATGAAGGCGCAGACCCCGCAGACCTCCAATACGAGGCTGAAGGGCCGTGTGCTGAACATCTGGGACCGCACGATCAAGGGCGCTGCCGCGCAGGGCCATGTGGACCCGAATGCGCAATGGGATATCGCCGTGTTCGACACCGATGATGTCAACGCCTTCGTGATGCCGGGTAACCGGGTCGGGGTGTACCGGGGCATCACGGAACTCACCGAGAATGACGATCAGATTTCCTCCGTACTCGGACATGAGACCGGCCATGTCGTCGGCAAACATGCGGCTGAGCGGATGTCGGTCTCGACCGCCGCGCAGGTTGGCCTGATGGCGAGCCAGATTGCCGTCGCCTCGTCGGAAACGCTGTCACAATACGGCTCGACTATTGGCGCGCTTGGCGGGGCGGCCATGCAGTTCGGCGTGATCCTGCCCTATAGCCGCCGCCATGAACTCGAGGCCGACAAGCTCGGCGTCGATTACATGCACAATGCCGGCTATGACGTGAAACAGTCCGTGCGCCTGTGGGAGCTGATGGACGCCCAGTCCAAGGGCCAGCGCCCGCCGGAAATGCTCTCCACGCACCCGGACCCCGTCAACCGCGCCGAAGCGCTGCGCCAATACATCAACGCGAAGGGCTATGCGCTGATGTAGCGACTTCTCGGGCCTTCCGCTCGAACGACCCCGGATGGCCCTGCTGTCCGGGGTTTTTCATGGGCGCCGCTTGACCGGGCAGGCCCTTTAAGCCATACGCCCCGCTTCTGCGGGAGGCGCCAGCCGGACCGCGGAGCCTCTATTCAACCGGGCGGATCGAAAGACCACCGCCCCTTTGCCAACGTTGTGAGGACAAAATGGCTAAGAAACTACTGGGGCAGATCAAGCTCCAGATCCCGGCCGGTAAGGCCAACCCGTCGCCGCCAGTGGGCCCCGCTCTTGGCCAGCGCGGCATCAACATCATGGAATTCTGCAAGGCCTTCAACGCCAAGACGCAGAGCATGGAAGAAGGCATCCCGATCCCGGTCGTGATCCAGTATTACCAGGACAAGTCGTTCACCTTCGTCACCAAGACCCCGCCGGCAAC
The DNA here is from genome assembly GCA_040223555.1 of Hyphomonas sp. GTDB lineage: Bacteria > Pseudomonadota > Alphaproteobacteria > Caulobacterales > Hyphomonadaceae > Hyphomonas. Next base: position 14,698 of record JAVKGA010000006.1, on the reverse strand, counting down.
GGTTCTGCTGAAGAAGGCCGCTGGCCTGAAACTCGGCAAGAAACCGGCCTCGGGCGCCAAGAAGCCAGGCTATGACACCGTCGGCAAGGTGACGATGGCGCAGGTTCGCGAAATCGCGCAGGTCAAGATGACCGACCTGAACGCCAACGATTTGGACGCTGCCACCAAGATCATCGCCGGCTCTGCCCGCGCGATGGGTCTCCGGGTTGAGGAGTAATCACCATGGCCAAAGGAAAACGTACCCGCGCCATCGAAGCCACGATCGACGTCACGAAAGCCTACACGATTGCGGAAGCCGTGAAGCTGGTGAAGTCGAACGCCAAGGCGAAATTCGACGAATCCATCGAGATCGCCGTGAACCTCGGCGTTGACCCGAAATATGCCGACCAGCAGGTCCGCAGCGTGGTCAGCCTGCCCGCCGGCACCGGCAAGGACGTTCGCGTCGCCGTGTTCGCCAAGGACAAGAAGGCCGAGGAAGCCCTCGCTGCCGGCGCAGACATCGTCGGCGCAGACGACCTGTTCGAGAAGGTCAATGGCGGCTTCATGGACTTCGACCGCGTCATCGCGACCCCCGACATGATGGGCCTCGTCGGCCGTCTCGGTAAGGTGCTCGGCCCGCGCGGCCTGATGCCGAACCCGAAAGTCGGAACGGTCACGCCGAACGTGGCGCAGGCCGTCAAGGACGCCAAAGGCGGCGCGATCGAGTTCAAGGTCGAGAAGGCCGGGATCGTCCATGCCGGTATCGGCAAGGCGAGCTTCAGCGAAGCCGACATCGAGAAGAACATCACCACCTTCCTTGCAGCCCTCGTGAAAGCGCGTCCGTCGGGCGCCAAAGGCACGTTCGTTCGCAAGATCTCGCTCTCGTCCACCATGGGCGGCGGCGTCACGATCGACCTGGCCGAAGCCAAAGGCTGAGCCAAAGGCGACCTTCGGGCCTGAACATTGAAAGCCCGGTGCCTGCAAGCGCGGGTGCCGGGCTTTTTGCCGATGGCAGAAAAATGACGAGCAGGGGTTGCGGGCAGGTGGAAAAACCGTTAATGCCCGCCGCTTGACGGGAGTTCGCCGATGTGCATTCGGGGGACTCCCGTTTCCTGTCACAGACCATAGGCCATTCCCGGTGGGAACGCCAAGGGCCGCAAGGCCACCTATGCAGACGGGGTGAGGCGTAGATACGGTTCGGATTTTCCTGGATTTTTTCCGGGTCAAGGCGCATCGGGCAGGCCAATCCCTGGGCAGGCGCTGGAAACCGCAAGGTGGAAGGCGAACACCTAGGGCGGCCGGATGGTCCGGACGCCTCAATGGAGACCGCAATGGATAAAGCTGGAAAAAGCGCTGCTCTCGAGTCCCTGAAAGGGGTCTTCGAAGGAGCGGGTGTGGTCGTCGTGACCCACTATACCGGTCTGACCGTGGCGGAAATGACGAAGCTGCGTGGCCTGCTCCGCAAGGACGGCGCGCACTTCAAAGTGGTCAAGAACCGTCTGGCGAAAATCGCGCTGGGCGGCACGGGCGGCGACAAGGCTGCAGAACTCTTCCAGGGTCCTGTTGCCATCGCCTACTCACCGGACCCGGTGTCGGCTGCGAAAGCGGCTGACGAGTTCTCGAAGGAAAATTCGAAACTCGTGATCATCGGTGCGGTGATGGGTGAGCAGGTGCTGGACGCCAAAGGCGTCGAAGCGCTCGCAAAGCTTCCCTCTCTCGATCAGCTGCGTGGCAAGCTCATTGGCCTCCTGCAGGCTCCGGCAACGAAAGTTGCAGGCGTCATCCAGGCTCCGGCTTCGCAACTTGCCCGCGTGGTGGCCGCTTACGCGTCAAAAGACGCCGCATAAGCGACCCGTTTTCGCAACATACGACCTTATCAACCGAACCAAACAACAGGACATACAATCATGGCAAATCTCGAAAAGATTGTCGAAGACCTCTCGGCTCTGACTGTTCTCGAAGCAGCTGAGCTCGCGAAACTTCTTGAAGAAAAGTGGGGCGTTTCGGCCGCTGCTCCGGTGGCTGTCGCTGCTGCCGGCGGCGCTGCTCCGGCCGCTGCTGCTGAAGAGAAAACCGAGTTCGACGTTGTTCTCACCGATGCCGGTGGCAAGAAAATCGAAGTCATCAAGCTGGTCCGCGAATTCGTTCCGGCGCTCGGCCTGAAAGAAGCCAAAGACCTCGTCGAAGGCGCTCCGAAGTCGATCAAGGACGGCGTCAACAAGGCTGACGCTGAAGCAATGAAGAAAAAGTTCGAAGAAGCAGGCGCCAAAGTCGAACTGAAGTAAGCGCTCTCGGGCGTGTATCCGGACGACGTTCGCGCGAGGCGTCGTCTGTAGTGGATTAGCGCGGCGGTCTCCTTGTGGGGCCGCCGCGTGCTCGCGTTTCAAACTCCGGCTTGCCGCTTGCACCGGGCGGCGCCGAAAAAATGGGAACTTGGGATGGCACTCTCCTTCACGGAAAAGAAACGTATCCGCAAACACTTCGGCCGCATTCCCGAAGCCATCGAAATGCCCAACCTGATCGAGGTTCAGCGCGAGTCCTACGAAGCGTTCCTCCAGATGAATACCCCGCGCGAGAACCGCACGGATGATGGCCTGGGCGGCGTCTTCAAGTCGGTTTTCCCGATCACCGATTTCTCCGAGCGCGCGACCCTTGAGTATGTCTCCTACGAATTCGAACAGCCGAAGTTCGACGTGGAAGAGTGCATGCAGCGCGACCTGACCTTCCAGGCGCCGCTCAAGGTGCGCCTGCAACTCGTCGTGTTCGATGTCGACGAAGAGACCGGCGCCCGTTCGGTCAAGGAAGTCAAAGAACAGGAATGCTATCTCGGCGACATCCCGCTGATGACCGAGAAGGGCACGTTCGTCGTCAACGGCACCGAGCGCGTGATCGTCTCGCAGATGCACCGCTCGCCGGGCGTCTTCTTCGACCATGACAAGGGCAAGACCCACGCCTCCGGCAAGCTGCTGTTCGCCGCGCGCATCATTCCGTATCGCGGCTCCTGGCTCGACTTCGAGTTCGACGCGAAGGACATCCTGAACATCCGGATCGACCGCAAGCGCAAGCTGCCGGCGACGACGATCCTCTATGCGCTCGGCTACAATACCGAGCAGATCCTCGACCAGTTCTACACCCGCTCGATCTTCCGCCTCGACAAGAAAGGCTGGATCGTCAGCTTCCGTGCGGACGCCTGGAAGGGCGTGAAGCCGGAATACGACCTCGTGGACGCGAAAACCAAGAAAGTGATCGCCGAAGCCGGCAAGAAGATCACTGCACTGAAAGCCAAGCGCATCGCTGAAGGCGGCACGGACGAAATCCTGGTTCCGTCCGAAGCCCTCATTGGCAAGTTCCTGGCCCGCGATGTGGTCAACCTCGAGACCGGTGAAATCTTCGGTGAGGCCGGCGACACGCTGGAAGAAGAAGCCATCGCCGAAATGCGCGATTACGGCCTGAAGATGATCGAAGTGCTCGACATCGACGCGGCCGGCCGTGGCCCCTGGCTGCGCAACACGCTGAAAGCCGACAAGAACGAGACCCGCTTCGAAGCGCTCTCGGACATCTACCGCGTCATGCGTCCCGGCGAGCCGCCGACGCAGGAAGCCGCCGATGCGCTGTTCGGCCAGCTGTTCTTCGATTCCGAGCGTTATGATCTCTCGGCCGTGGGCCGGGTGAAGATGAACATGCGTCTCTCGGTGGCCGTGCGCGAGTACGAGTCGGCGGACGATGCGATGCGCGTCCTGCGCCATGACGACATCATCGGCGTCATGAAGGTCATCCTCGACCTGAAGGACGGCAAGGGCGAAGTCGACGACATCGACAACCTCGGCAACCGCCGGGTCCGTTCGGTCGGCGAGCTGATGGAAAACAACTACCGCATCGGTCTCGTGCGCATGGAGCGCGCGATCAAGGAACGCATGGGCGCGGTCGATATCGACACGGTCATGCCGCACGACCTGATCAACGCCAAACCGGTCGTGGCGGCTGTCCGCGAATTCTTCGGCTCCTCGCAGCTGTCGCAGTTCATGGACCAGACCAACCCGCTCTCCGAGATCACCCACAAGCGCCGTCTCTCGGCACTTGGCCCGGGTGGTCTCACCCGCGAACGTGCCGGCTTCGAAGTGCGCGACGTGCACCCGACCCATTATGGCCGTATCTGCCCGATCGAAACGCCGGAAGGCCCGAACATCGGTCTGATCAACTCGCTCGCCACGCATGCCCGCGTCAACAAGTACGGCTTCATCGAGAGCCCGTACCGCAAGGTTGTCAAAGGCAAGCTGACGACGGATGTCGTCTACCTCTCGGCCATGGAAGAATCGATCTACAAGATCGCCCAGGCCAACGCGACCGTGAACGCCAAAGGCGAACTCGTGAACGAGTTCGTCAACGCCCGGGTTGCCGGCGAAGCGACGATGGTTGCCAAGGAAGAAGTCCAGTACATGGACGTCTCGCCGAAGCAGGTCGTCTCGGTGGCTGCCTCGCTGATCCCGTACCTCGAGAACGATGACGCCAACCGCGCGCTCATGGGCTCGAACATGCAGCGTCAGGCTGTGCCGCTTGTCCAGTCGGAAGCGCCGTTCGTCGGCACCGGCATGGAAGCGGTCGTGGCCCGCGACAGCCGCGCCGCCATCGTTGCCCGCCGGGCAGGGGTGGTCGAGCAGGTTGACGCGCTGCGCATCGTGGTCCGCGCAACGGAAGACCTCGACGGTTCGAAATCGGGCGTCGACATTTACCGCCTCGCGAAGTTCCGCCGTTCGAACCAGAACTCGTGCATCAACCAGCGCCCGATCGTGAAGGTCGGCGACACGGTCTCCAAGATGGACATCATTGCTGATGGTCCGTCTACTGATCTTGGCGAGCTGGCCCTTGGCCGCAACGTGCTCGTCGCGTTCATGCCGTGGAATGGCTACAACTTCGAAGACTCGATCCTGATCTCCGAGCGTATCGTGAAAGACGACGTCTTCACCTCGATCCACATCGAGGAATTCGAAGTCGCCGCCCGCGATACGAAGCTGGGTCCGGAAGAGATCACGCGCGACATTCCGAACGTCGGTGAAGAAGCGCTGCGCAACCTCGACGAAGCCGGCATCGTTGCCGTCGGCGCCGAAGTGAAGGCGGGCGACATCCTCGTCGGCAAGGTCACGCCGAAGGGCGAAAGCCCGATGACGCCAGAGGAAAAACTCCTGCGCGCCATCTTCGGCGAAAAGGCCTCTGACGTGCGCGATACGTCCCTGCGTGTCCCGCCGGGCGATTCCGGTACGGTCGTGGATGTCCGCATCTTCAACCGTCACGGCATCGACAAGGACCAGCGCGCGCTCCAGATCGAGCGTGAGCAGATCGAACAGCTTCAGGAAGACAAAGAGGACGAGCAGTCGATCCTCGAGCGCAACACCTATGCGCGTCTGAATGAGCTTCTGTCCGGCAAGGAAGCCGCGGCTGGACCGAAAGGCTTCAAGCCGGGCCGCATCACGGCCGGTGCGCTTGAAGAGCTCTCCGAGAAGCAGCTGTGGGATATCGAGCTGAAATCGGAAAAGGCGCAAGCCGAACTGAAAGCCCTGCGCGACCAGTTCGATGCCTCGATCCGCGAACTCGAAGCCCGCTTCAACGACAAGGTCGAGAAAGTCCAGCGCGGCGACGACCTGCCTCCGGGCGTGATGAAGATCGTCAAGGTCTTCCTGGCCGTGAAGCGCAAGCTTCAGCCGGGCGACAAGATGGCCGGCCGTCACGGCAACAAGGGTGTGATCTCGAAGATCAACCCGAGCGAAGACATGCCGTTCCTCGAAGACGGCACCCCGGTCGACATCGTGCTCAACCCGCTCGGCGTGCCGTCGCGGATGAACGTCGGTCAGATCCTCGAGACCCACACAGGCTGGGCTTGCCGCGGTCTCGGTCACATCATCGACAAGGCGCTCGACGAGTTCCACCAGAAGCAGGACATGAAGGGCCTCAAGAAGGCGCTCGTGACAGCCTATGGCAAGGATCAGGAACTTCCGGAGACGGACGAAGAGATCGTCGAACTCGCCGGCAACCTTCGTAATGGCGTGCCGATGGCCACGCCGGTGTTCGATGGTGCCCGCGAGGAAGACATCAACGACATGCTGACCCGCGCGGGTCTCGACACGTCGGGTCAGGTCCGCCTGTATGACGGCCGCACCGGTGTCGCGTTCACGCGTCCGGTCACGGTGGGCTACAAGTATCTCCTCAAGCTCCACCACCTTGTGGACGAGAAGATTCACGCCCGTTCGACCGGTCCGTACTCGCTCGTCACGCAGCAACCGCTGGGCGGCAAGGCCCAGTTCGGCGGCCAGCGCTTCGGCGAGATGGAAGTCTGGGCCCTCGAAGCCTACGGCGCCGCCTACACGCTGCAGGAAATGCTGACCGTGAAGTCGGATGACACGGCCGGGCGCGCCAAGGTCTACGAGTCGATCGTCCGCGGTGACGATACATTCGAGGCCGGCATTCCGGAGAGCTTCAACGTTCTCATCAAGGAAATGCGTTCGCTGGGTCTCAACGTCGAGCTGCTTGAAGAGGGCGGCCACGAAGCCGGTGAAGAGGCCCCCGTGGCAGCCGAATAAAACGCTTCGCTTAGATTAAGGCCCCGCTGGCAGTCCGGATCTGCCGGTGGGGCCAAGCCGAATACCGGATTTTTCAGGGCAGGAGGCCGAAGCCTCCCAACGCCCGCCCCAAGGAGCAGACACGCATGCGCCAGGACGTCGCCAACATGTTCAACCAGAATACGCCCGCCCCGAGCTTCGAGGCGATCCGTATTTCGATTGCGAGCCCGGAGAAGATCAAGTCCTGGTCTTCCGGCGAGATCAAGAAGCCCGAGACGATCAACTATCGTACCTTCAAACCGGAGCGCGACGGCCTGTTCTGTGCGCGGATCTTCGGACCCACGAAGGACTACGAGTGCCTTTGCGGCAAGTACAAGCGTATCAAGTATCGCGGCATCGTCTGCGAGAAGTGCGGCGTGGAAGTCACGCTGGCGCGCGTGCGCCGCGAGCGGATGGGTCACATCGACCTGGCCGCGCCGGTCGCCCACATCTGGTTCCTGAAGTCTCTGCCGTCCCGGATCGCGACCCTCGTCGACATGCCCCTCAAGGATGTCGAGCGCGTGCTCTACTTCGAAAGCTATGTCGTCATCGAGCCGGGCCTGACCGAGCTTGAGCCGAAACAGCTGCTCACCGAAGAAGAGTACATGGATGCGCAGGACCGTCTCGGCGAAGACGCGTTCACCGCCCTGATCGGCGCTGAAGCGATCCGTGAAATTCTCAAATCGCTCGACCTGCCGGTCCTCGCCGACCAGCTGCGCGACGACCTGCGCGAGTCGACCTCGGAACTGAAGACCAAGAAGGCATCCAAGCGCCTGAAAGTGGTCGAGTCCTTCCTGCAGTCGAAAGCCAAGCCGGAATGGATGATCCTGACGGTTGTCCCGGTCATCCCGCCGGACCTGCGTCCGCTGGTGCCGCTGGACGGCGGTCGCTTCGCGACGTCGGACCTCAACGACCTCTACCGCCGCGTGATCAACCGGAACAACCGCCTGAAGCGCCTGATGGAGCTTCGCGCGCCGGACATCATCATCCGCAACGAAAAGCGGATGCTTCAGGAGTCGGTTGACGCCCTGTTCGACAACGGCCGCCGCGGCCGCACGATCACGGGCACCAACAAGCGCCCGCTGAAGTCGATCTCCGACATGCTGAAAGGCAAACAGGGCCGCTTCCGCCAGAACCTTCTCGGCAAGCGCGTCGACTATTCCGGCCGTTCGGTCATCGTGGTCGGCCCGAACCTCAAGCTGCATGAGTGCGGCCTGCCGAAGAAAATGGCGCTCGAACTGTTCAAGCCGTTCATCTATGCGCGTCTCGACGCGAAGGGCCTCGCCGGCACGGTGAAGGCGGCGAAGAAGCTCGTGGAAAAAGAAAAGCCGGAAGTCTGGGATATCCTCGACGAGGTGATCCGCGAACACCCGGTTCTGCTCAACCGCGCGCCGACGCTTCACCGCCTCGGTATCCAGGCGTTCGAGCCGAAACTGATCGAAGGCAAGGCCATCCAGCTGCACCCGCTCGTCTGCGCCGCCTTCAACGCAGACTTCGACGGCGACCAGATGGCTGTCCACGTTCCGCTGAGCCTCGAGGCCCAGCTGGAATGCCGCGTGCTGATGATGTCGACCAACAACATCCTCTCGCCCGCCAACGGCAAGCCGATCATTGTTCCGTCTCAGGACATCATCCTCGGCCTCTACTACCTCTCGCTCGACCAGAAGGGCGAGCCGGGTGAGGGCATGAAGTTCTCGGATATCGCCGAGATCGAGCACGCGCTCGATAACGGCATGATCTCGCTGCACACCAAGATCAAGGCGCTCTACGACGGCATCGACGGCGAGGGCAAACCGCTCCGCTACATCATCGACACGACGCCGGGCCGCTTCATGGTGGCCAACCTGCTGCCGCGTTCGCTGGGCATCGGCCCGGAGCTCGTCAACACGGTCCTGACCAAGAAGGCGATCGCCAAGATCATCGACGAGGTCTACCGCCTGTGCGGTCAGAAGGCGACGGTCATCTTCTGCGACAAGGTCATGGACCTCGGCTTCAAGGAAGCGTGCAAGGCCGGTATCTCTTTCGGCAAGGATGACATGGTCATTCCGGAAGCGAAGAAGAAACTGGTCGACGCGACCAAGGAACTCGTCTCCGAGTATGAACGTCAGTATGCGGATGGTCTCATCACGCGCGGCGAGAAGTACAACAAGGTTGTGGACGCCTGGTCGACCTGTACCGACAAGGTGGCTGACGCCATGATGGAATCGGCTGCCAAGCCGCAGGCCGCCACGGCAGGCCGCAAGGCTCAGGTCAACTCGATCTTCATGATGGCCGACTCCGGTGCGCGCGGTTCCAAGAACCAGATGAAACAGCTCGCCGGTATGCGCGGCCTCATGGCCAAGCCGTCGGGCGAGATCATCGAGACGCCGATCATCTCGAACTTCAAGGAAGGCCTGACCGTTCTTGAATACTTCAACTCGACCCACGGCGCGCGCAAAGGCCTCGCGGACACCGCTCTCAAGACGGCAAACTCGGGTTACCTGACCCGCCGTCTCGTCGACGTGGCCCAGGACTGCATCATCAACGAAGATGACTGCGGCACGAGCAAGGGCATCGAGATCTCGGCAGTCATGGAAGGCGCCGATGTTGTCGTCTCGCTCGGTGAGCGTGTTCTCGGCCGTGTCACGGCAGAGGATGTCAAAGGCGCTGACGGCAAGCTCGTCATTCCGGCGAACACCTATATCGACGAAGACGTGTCCGCTGCCATCGAGACCGCTGCTGTCGACCGGATCAAGGCCCGCTCGGCCCTGACCTGCGAAGCCAAGAACGGCATCTGCGTGGCCTGCTATGGCCGCGACCTTGCCCGCGGCACGCCGGTCAACCGCGGTGAAGCGGTCGGCGTCATTGCCGCCCAGTCGATCGGCGAGCCCGGCACCCAGCTGACGATGCGGACCTTCCACATCGGCGGCGCGGCGCAGGTGGCAGACCAGTCCTCGCTGGAAGCCAGCTTCGACGGCACGGTCCGGTTCGTGGACGGCGAGTACGTCACCCGCAAGGACAAGACGATCATCGTCGTCGGTCGCCGTATGCAGGTCGAAATCGTCGACGGGGAAGGGCGCACGCGCCAGTCCTTCCGTCCGGCCTATGGCACGCGCCTGATGGTCAAGGACGGGGCGAAAGTCACCGCAGGCATGCCGCTGGCCGACTGGGATCCGTTTGCCCAGCCGATCGTTTCGGAAGTCGCCGGTGAAGCCCGCTTCATCGATCTCTCGGACGGCATGACCGTGCGCGAGGAAACCGATGAAGCCACCGGCATCTCGGCCCGGGTCGTCATCGACCCGCGCTCGACCTCGAAAACCGCAGACCTCAAGCCGTCGATCCAGATCCTCGACAAGTCCGGCAAGCCGGTGAAGCTGCCGAACGGTTCGACTGCAACCTACGTCCTGTCCGTGGGCGCGATCCTCTCCGTCTCCGATGGCGACAAGATCGAACCCGGCGACACGCTCGCGCGTGTCACCACCGGCGGCGCGCGGACGAAGGACATCACGGGCGGTCTGCCGCGCGTGGCGGAACTGTTCGAAGCCCGCCGGCCGAAAGACCACGCGATCATCGCCGATGTCGATGGCCGCGTCGAATACGGCCGCGACTACAAGAACAAGCGCAAGGTCACGATCGTGCCGCTTGAAGAAGGTTCGACCCCGGTCGACTACCTGGTTCCGAAGGGCAAGCACCTTGCGGTCCAGGACGGCGACTTCATCAAGCGTGGTGAATACCTGATGGACGGCAACCCCGCCCCGCAGGACATCCTCTCCACGCTCGGCGTCGAGGCCCTCGCGAACTATCTCATCGACGAAGTGCAGAAGGTCTATCGCCTGCAGGGCGTGCCGATCAACGACAAGCACATCGAAGTGATCGTTCGCCAGATGCTGCAGAAGGTCGAGATCGTCGATGGCGGTGACACGCCGTTCATCGTCGGCGAGCACATTGATGTGGGCGAGTTCGAAGACGCCAACGACATCGTGCGCCGCTCGCGCAAGAAGGACCAGGTCGAAGCGACAGCCAACCCGCTGCTGCTCGGTATCACCAAGGCCTCGCTGCAGACGAAGAGCTTCATCTCCGCCGCCTCGTTCCAGGAAACGACGCGCGTGCTGACCGAAGCGGCTGTCCAGGGCAAGACCGACACGCTCGAGGGCCTGAAGGAAAACGTCATCGTTGGCCGCCTCATCCCGGCGGGCACCGGCGGCGGCATCCGTCAGTACCGCCGCGTTGCGGCAGAACGCGATGCCAAGCTGAAGGCGAAACGCGCCGCTGCCATGGCCAAGGCCGAGGCCGAGGAAACGCTCGTGCTGACCGGCCTGCCGGCTCCGGACAAAACCGGCAGCTGATCCAGATCGGGCCAGCTTGAACCTAACGGAAAAGCCTGCCAGTTCTGGCAGGCTTTTTCATTTCCGGGCGGACCAGACATGAACTTCTCGAAGGCTGATCTTGCCGGGGCAGCGTGCGCTGCGGCGGCCATCGTGCTGGTCGCCTGGATGTGTTTGCGCAGCTGGGGCGGCGTTTTACCGTTCTGAAGCCGTATTCAGGGCGCCGGAATGGTGCCCGCAAGCAGTTTCGCGCCCTTGACGCGCGCCCCGCGCGAGTCTACACGCCGCCCAATCGTCAGAGAGGTAAACGGGCGTTTCGCTCGCAAGCCGCACCGGCTGCAGCGATGCACCGGTCAATCTGGCCCCCAATTTCCCGCCGTCCCGGATGCCGCAACAGGCCTCCGGGGCAGTTGTCATTATCGGCCCCCGGGCCGCAACGTTTGAAGAGACTCAGGCCCGTATGCCCACTATTCAGCAGCTGATCCGCAATCCGCGCGAGCCAAAGCGCACCCGTACCAAGACGCCGGCCCTCAAGGCCTGCCCGCAGCGCCGCGGCGTCTGCACGCGCGTCTACACCACGACCCCGAAGAAGCCGAACTCGGCGCTTCGTAAAGTGGCCAAGGTTCGCATGACCTCCGGATTTGAATCGCTCTGCTATATCCCGGGCGAAGGCCACAACCTTCAGGAACACTCGGTCGTGCTCATCCGCGGCGGCCGCGTGAAAGACCTTCCGGGCGTGCGCTACCACATCGTGCGCGGTGCCCTCGATACCCAACCCGTCAAAAACCGTAAGCAGCGCCGCTCGCACTACGGCGCCAAGAAACCGAAGTAAGAGGTCCAGAGGCACATGTCCCGTCGTCACCAAGCCGAGAAGCGCGTCGTCCTCACGGATCCGAAATACAAGGATCTCGTGGTTTCGAAATTCATGAACCAGATCATGCGCGACGGCAAAAAGTCGGTCGCAGAGCGTATCGTTTACGGTGCGTTCGAACTGGTCGAAACGCGGTCCAAGAAAGATCCGATCGAAGTCTTCCACAATGCTCTCGAAGCAGTCGCGCCTTCCGTTGAAGTGCGCTCGCGCCGGGTCGGTGGTGCGACCTATCAGGTCCCGGTCGAAGTGCGCACCGAGCGCCGCCAGGCGCTTGCCATCCGCTGGCTGGCTGCTGCCGCTGCCGGGCGCAACGAGAACACGATGCGTGAGCGTCTTGCCGGCGAGCTGATGGATGCTTCGCAGGGCCGCGGCAACGCCGTGAAGAAGCGCGAAGACACGCACCGCATGGCAGACGCCAACAAGGCGTTCGCACACTACCGCTGGTAACCAGCACAAACTGTCCGGGCGTAAGAGGTTGCTCGCCCGGGCGAAGCACCCCTTTCCGTTACCTGGAACACTGAACACGAAGGTTTACATTATGGCCCGCGAATACCCGCTGGAGCGCTATCGGAACTTCGGCATCATCGCGCACATCGATGCCGGCAAGACCACGACGACTGAGCGCGTCCTCTATTACACGGGCAAGTCGCACAAGATCGGCGAAGTGCACGACGGCGCTGCCACCATGGACTGGATGGAGCAGGAGCAGGAGCGGGGCATCACGATCACGTCGGCTGCCACGACCACCTTCTGGGAACGCACCGAAGATGGCACGACTGCCCAATCGCCCAAGTTCCGTTTCAACATCATCGATACGCCCGGCCACGTCGACTTCACCATCGAAGTCGAGCGTTCGCTCGCCGTGCTTGATGGCGCGGTCGTTCTGCTGGACGGTAACGCCGGCGTTGAGCCGCAGACCGAGACCGTCTGGCGCCAGGCTGACCGTTACAAGGTTCCGCGCATCGTGTTCGTCAACAAGATGGACAAGACCGGCGCGGACTTCTTCAACTGCGTCGCAATGATCAAGGACCGCACCGGGGCCACCCCGGCGCCGATCCAGCTGCCGATCGGTTCCGAAACCGAGCTCGAAGGCCACGTTGACCTCGTCACCATGAAGGAATGGGTCTGGGAAGGCGAAGATCTGGGCGCCACCTGGGTACACCGGCCTATCCGCGAAAGCCTGAAGGCGAAAGCCGAAGAAATGCGCGCGCATCTGATCGAACTCGCCGTCGAGATGGACGACGATGCGATGGAGGCGTTTCTTGATGGCAAGGAGCCGGACATCGCGTCGCTCCGCGCCCTGATCCGCAAGGGCACGCTCGCCCTGAAGTTCGTGCCGATCCTGTGTGGTTCGGCGTTCAAGAACAAAGGCGTCCAGCCGATGCTGAACGGCGTCGTCGACTACCTGCCAAGCCCGCTCGACGTGCCGGCCTATCTCGGCTTCAAACCGGGCGACGAGACGGAAACACGCGACATTCCGCGGTCTGCCGATGACGGCCAGCCGTTTGCCGGCCTGGCCTTCAAGATCATGAACGATCCCTACATGGGCACGCTCACGTTTACCCGGATCTATTCGGGCAAGCTGTCGAAGGGCGATGCGTTCCTGAACGCCACCAAAGGCAAGAAAGAGCGTGTCGGCCGCATGGTCATGATGCACGCCAACAAGCAGGACGAAATCACGGAAGCCTTCGCAGGCGACATCGTCGCGCTGGCAGGTCTCAAGGAAACCACGACCGGTGATACGGTCTGCGATCCGGCCCAGCCTGTCGTTCTCGAAACGATGACCTTCCCGCAGCCGGTGATCGAGATCGCCGTCGAGCCGAAAACCAAGGCTGACCAGGAAAAAATGTCGGTTGGTCTGCAGCGCCTTGCTGCGGAAGACCCGTCTTTCCGCGTCGAGACCGATTTCGAATCCGGCCAGACGATCATGAAAGGCATGGGCGAACTTCACCTCGACATCCTGATCGACCGCCTGAAGCGCGAGTTCAAGGTTGAGGCCAATATCGGCCAGCCGCAGGTGGCTTACCGTGAGAAGCTCGGCCGCGCCGCCATGATCGACTACACGCACAAGAAACAGTCGGGCGGCACCGGCCAGTTCGCCCGTATCAAGATCGAATTCGAGCCGCTTGAGCCGGGTTCGGGCTTCATCTTCGAAAGCGCCATCGTCGGCGGTGCTGTTCCGAAGGAATACATCCCGGGCGTCTCGAAAGGCCTCGACATGGCCAAGGAAAACGGCCTGCTGGCCGGCTACCCGGTCACCGACTTCCGCGCGAAGCTGGTCGACGGTGCCTTCCACGATGTCGACTCCAGCGTGCTGGCGTTCGAAATCGCCGCCCGCGGCGCGTTCCGCGAGCTGAAAGGCAAGGGCGATCCGCGCCTGATGGAGCCGATCATGAAGGTCGAAGTCGTGACGCCTGAAGACTATATGGGCGACGTGATCGGTGATCTGAACTCCCGCCGCGGCCAGATCCAGGGCTCCGAAGCCCGTGGTATTGCCACGGCCATCACGGCGATGGTCCCGCTGGTCAACATGTTCGGCTATGTGTCCAACCTGCGCGGCATGTCGCAAGGGCGCGCACAGTTCACTATGTCGTTCGATCACTATGACGAAGTCCCGCGCGCCGAAGCGCAGAAAATCATCCAGGAAGTCTCGGGCTCGTAACCGGGTCCCTCAAGTTCAGAACAAAGGAGAGGCCCTATGGGCAAGGCAAAGTTTGAGCGTACGAAGCCGCACGTGAACATTGGCACGATTGGTCACGTTGACCATGGCAAGACGACGCTGACGGCGGCGATCACGATCGTGCTGTCGAAATCCGGCGGCGCGACGGCGAAGAATTACGCCGACATCGACGCAGCGCCGGAAGAAAAAGCGCGCGGCATCACGATCAACACGGCGCACGTCGAGTATGAGACGGCCAACCGTCACTACGCGCACGTCGACTGCCCGGGTCACG
>JAVKGA010000005.1:0-150280 GCA_040223555.1 Hyphomonas sp. | reverse complement strand
TACAACGTCGGAGCTGGTTGTCCCCTACCCCCCTTGTCATCCCGGCGACAGCCGGGACCCAGACTTTGTGTAAGGCATTTTCGTTGCCTCTCTGGGTCCCTGCTTTCGCCGGGATGACAGGAAACGAATGTCTTGATCTCTCCGGCTACGGAGCGCCCTGAAAACCCGGCGTGTCTTCAACCGACTTCTTCGTCAGGTCCATACCGAGCGAGAGCACGATGGCCGAGGCGATGAAGACCGACGAATAGGTCCCGATCACGATTCCCCAGATCAGCGCGAAGCTCATGCCACGCAACACCGGGCCGCCGAGGAAGAAGATGGCGAGCAGTGCGATCAGCGTCGTGCCGGACGTCAGCATCGTGCGCGAGAGGGTCGAGTTCAGCGCCAGGTCGATGACGTCCCGGTCGGGCATCTTCTTGTACTTGCGCTTCTCTTCCCTCACCCGGTCGAACACGACCACGGTGTCGTTCATCGAATAACCGATGATCGTCAGCAGCGCGGCGATGGTGGTCAGGTTGAACTCAAGCTGCAGGAAGGCAAACACGCCGAGCGTGATGATCACGTCATGCGCAAGCGCCGCCACGGCGCCGATGGAGAACTGCCATTCGAAGCGGTACCAGATATAGGCCAGCATCAGCACAAGCGCCACGACCAGCGCCGTGATCCCATCACGGAACAATTCCTGCGAAACCTTGGGGCCGACCGTGTCATTCTTCAGGATCTCGGCAATGCCGAGTTTTTCCTGCAGTGTACGGACGACGAATTCATTAGTCGCGCCGCTGGCGCGCTCGACCTTCTCTTCAGGGGTCAACGCCTGGAACTCTTCGCCGAGCAGCGCTTCAGGCGCCTCGCCGAACTTCACGACGATCACCTTGCGCGCATCCGTTCCGACGGCCGCGTTGACATCCGCGTTGAACGGAATGGCCGCGCGCACGCTGGCCTCATTGACGGTTTCGGTCGCTTCCAGCTCCATCGCGGTGCCGCCGGCGAAATCCACGCCGAAGTTCAGGCCCCGCGTTCCGAGAAAGAAGACGGAGGCCGTCAGCATGGCGACCGAGAACAGGATTCCCGCCATCCGCAGGCTCATGAACTTGAGCTTGGTTTCCTTGGGCCAGTATTTGATCAGCATGGTTGCGTCTCCCCGGCCTCAGACCGCAAGTTTCTTCGGCCGGAAGGCCTTGATCCACATCACGGTCAGCCAGCGCGTCACGACGAAGGCCGTGAACACCGACGTGATGATGCCGATCCCGAGTGTCGCGGCAAAGCCCTTCACTGGACCGCTGCCCAGCAGGTAGAGGATCGCCGCCGCAATGAACGTGGTGATGTTGGCGTCGAGAATGGTCGACAGCGCCCGCTCATAGCCTGCCTGCACAGCGGTCAACAGGCTGCGCCCGGATTGCTGTTCTTCACGTATCCGCTCGAACACCAGCACGTTCGCGTCCACCGCCATACCGATCGTCAGGATGATGCCCGCAATCCCCGGCAGAGTCAGTGTCGCCCCGAGTCCCGACAGGCCGCCAAAGATCAGGATGATGTTCGCCGCCAGCGACAGAACCGCAAAGATACCCAGCAGGTTGTAGGCCAGAATCATGAAGCCGGCGACCAGCAGGATGCCAATCACCGAAGCCTGGACACCGGCATTGATTGAGTCCTGCCCGAGCGTCGCGCTGACCACGCGCTGGTCAAGGAATTGCAGCTTGGCCGGCATTTCGCCCGCAGAGATGATCGCCGCAAGATCCTGCGCTTCCTCGATGGTGAAGTCGCCCGTGATCTGAACGTTGCCGCCAAAGATCGGCTCGTTGATGTTCGGCGCCGACATGATCACGTCATCCAGCACAATCGCGAAGCGCTTGTTGACGTTGGCCCGCGTCGTTTCAGCAAACTTTCGCGCGCCGTTGGAGTTGAGGCGGAAGCTGATGTTCGGGCGGTTGCTCTCGTCATTGCTCTGCACCGCGCTGGCAATGTCGGAACCCACGATCTCGGGAATATTGCGCACCAGCAGCGGACCCAGCGGGCTCGGCAGGAGCCGGTAGCCCTGGTTGATGCTACCCGCATCGGCCAGCGCCAAAGAGGCCGGGCTGTCGTCAACGAGGTTGAACGTCATCTTCCCGTCCCGGCTCAGCAGGCTCTTCAGCCGCTCCGGGTCAGGCTCGCCCGGCGCTTCCAGGATCATCCGCGTCGTGCCGGAAGGCGTAATCGAAATCTCGGCGACCCCGTCCGGGTCCACCCGGCGGCGCACGATGGTCTCGGTCTTGGCCAGCGCGTCGGCCATCATCAGGTTTTCGGAATTCTCCGGCACCGTCACCTGGATCGTGTCCGTCCCGGTGCCACGTGCAACGGTGTAAGTCTTGCCGCCCGCCAGTCCGCCTTCCAGAGGCCCGTTGACCTTCTCTATCCGGGCAATCGCCTCGTCGATCGTATTGCCCGGCATATCCGGCCGCGTCAGCTTGATGGTCATCACGGCGCCGTTCACTTCGGCCACATGGAACACCTGCGGCAATGTCTCCGTCCGCGTCAGGGCGGTACGCACGTCGCGCGCGAACACTTCCAGCCGTCCGCCGATCACGTCCGACGGGCGGATCTCCATCTCGAGATACACGCCGCCGCGCAGGTCGAGACCGAGGTTCACGCCGTCCTTCGGCACAAAGCCGGGCGCGCCCGACATGTTGACCACGTTCGGCAACGCCATCATCAGGCCCCAGCCGAGGGTGAACAAGATGATCGCAACTTTCCAGGGCGGAAACTGAAGCATGGAACTATCCTTGGGACGCTGCGCGCCAGCCGCTGAAACCTAGTCGTTCGCGGGAACAGGCTCGGACTTGTTGCGCACTTCGATGACCATCGACTTGATCACCCGCACGCGGACATTCTCGGCGAGATCCAGCGAGATCTCGTTGTCGGCGACCTTGTTGACCTTGCCGATCAGGCCGCCAGACGTCACCACCGTGTCGCCGCGCTTGATCGCGTTGACCATTTCGGTGTGCTTCTTGGCGCGCTGCTGCTGGGGCCGGATCAGCAGGAAGTAGAAGATCAGGATCAGCGGCAGGAAGAACATGATCTGGGTCAGAATGCCCGGACCCGCCGGAACCGGCGCCGCCTGTGCAAGTGCAGGTGCAGCCGCCAGGGCCAGAGCCAGGCCCGCCACCATCAATTTGTCCCGCATGCCCATCTCTCCTCGAATCCTGACCTATGTATGAAGCTGCCAGCCGTATAGCTAGGGGGGCGGGGCTTGGCAAACGCCCCCTGCAGGCCTTACAGGGCCGCAGCCACGCCCTCGGTCAGCGGCGGAACCTGCTGGAAAAACGGGGTTTGCTGCACTCCGCCCCCTCTTCCCATCGAGACAACCGCCCGCCCCGCCCCGGCCGTCACGACTGCCGCCAGCCGTCCGTCCCCGGCCAGCTGGCCAAGCAGCGCCGGCGGAACCTCCGCCACAGCCCCAGCCAGCACGATCCGGTCGAACGGCGCTTCCTCCGGCCAGCCCAGCAGGCCGTCAGACTGGCGCACCGTGACATTGCCAATCCCCAGCCGCGCAAGCCGGGCCTCGCCCTCGCGCACCAGACCCGCATAGCGGTCAATCGCGTACACATGCGCCGAGAGGCGCGCCGCCACCGCCGCCATGTATCCGGCGCCGAAACCGACCAGCAGAACCCGCGCCGAGGCATCTTCCGGCAAGGCGAGCGCCTGCAGCAAATGCCCGGTCGCGGCCGGCCGCAGGATGATCTGCCCGCACGAAATGGGCAGCACGGCGTCCTCGAAGGCCAGCGGCGCAAGGCGCGCATCGTCCACGAAGGCGGCCCGGTCCAGCGTCTCCATCGCCGTCAGCACCCGTGCATCCGTCACGCCCTCCTGACGCAGGTGCAGCAGCAACCGCGCAGCGCGGTACGGATCGTCGGTCAGGTCGGCCATGACGCCTGCAGCGTTCGCAGGAACGCCTCATGCGTCAAGTCCACATGCAGCGGCGAGACGGAGACATAGCCGTCATAGATCGCGCGCAAGTCCGTGCCTTCGCCCGGGCGCGAGAGTTTCCCGCGATAGCCGATCCAGTAATAGTCGTTGCCGCGCAGGTCTTCGCGCCGGTCGGTATGGATGATCGTCTCGTCCCGGAAGCCCTGCCGGGTGATCTGGATGCCGCGCACATCCTCCGGTTCGACATCCGGGAAGTTCACGTTCATCACCACATCAACCGGCCATTTCATCTCCAGCAGCGGGCGCAGCGTCTTGGCGCCCCAGGCCTTGGCCGTCTCCCAGGGCAGCGAGCCCCGGTCGCGGAAGTTCTGCGCCTGGCTCAGCGCAATCGACGGCACGCCCATCTGCATCCCGAACATGGCCGCGGCCACCGTTCCGGAGAAACTCGTATCCTCGGCAATGTTCTGCCCGCGATTGACACCCGACAGGACAAGGTCGGGCGGCTCCGGCATCAGGTCCTTGTAAGCCAGCAGCACGGCGTCCGACGGCGTCCCCGCAATCGCCCAGGCCTTAGCCCCGACCTTCCGTACACGCACCGGCTGCGTCAGCGAAATCGCCCGCCCCTTGCCGGACTGCTCCTCCTCCGGCGCCGCAATCCAGATGTCATCGGACAGCTGCTTGGCAATCTCCTCCAGCACCGAGAGACCGGGAGCGTTTATGCCATCATCATTGGTGAGGAGAATTCTCATTTAATCTCCGTCACCCCGCCCATATACGGCACCAGCGCCGCCGGCACCGCAATCGAACCATCCGCATTCTGATAATTCTCCAGTACCGCCACCAGCGTGCGCCCGACGGCCAGACCGGACCCGTTCAATGTATGCACAAACTCCGGCTTCGCTTTCGCATCGGCGCGGTAGCGCGCGTCCATGCGGCGGGCCTGGAAGTCGCCGCAATAGGAGCAGGACGAGATTTCGCGGTAGGTATTCTGCGAGGGTAGCCAGACTTCGAGGTCATAGGTCTTGCGCGCCCCTGCCCCCATGTCGCCCGTGCAGAGCAGCATGCGGCGGTAAGGCAGCTCGAGCCGTTTCAGCACTTCCTCGGCGCAGGCGGTCATCCGGTCGAGTTCCTTCAGCCCCTCTTCCTCGTTCGCAACGATGGAGACGAGTTCCACCTTGTAGAACTGGTGCTGCCGGATCATGCCTTTCGTGTCGCGCCCGGCGCTGCCCGCCTCGGAGCGGAAGCAGGGCGTGTGCGCGGTCATACGCAACGGTAATTCCGAACCATCAAGGATCTGCTCACGGACAAGGTTGGTGAGGGACACTTCAGCAGTCGGAATGAGCCACCATGGTTCTGTCGTCGGCGCACCATCCAACGCTTCAAGCAGGACTTTAGTTGGTGACGAGTCTTTGGCGTCAGCTATGCGCTTGTCGAAGTCCACTATCTCCAAAGTGTTTTTGAGCGTGGCTTCCCGAGTCCCTTGATCGGCTGCAAGGAAGAAATCATTGGTGAACTTCGGCAGCTGCCCCGTGCCAAGCATGGCGTGGTTTTTCACCAGAATGGGCACGCTGGTTTCCTGGTATCCATGCTCCGTCGTCTGAATATCCAGCATGAAGTTCGCGAGCGCGCGTTCCATCCGGGCGAGCTGTCCGCGCAGCGCCACGAACCGCGCGCCGCTCATGCGGGCGGCGGCTTCGAAATCCATCTGGGAGAATCCCGCCGGCGTCTTCAGCGCTTCACCCAGATCGGCATGATCCTTCGGATTGTTGATGAGCTTCGGCGTGCCCCATTTCGATAGCTCGACATTGCCATGCTCATCCGTGCCCTCCGGCACTTCATCCAGCGGCAGGTTCGGCAATCCCATCAGGATATCGTCAAGCGCCTTGCGCGTCTTTTCCTCTTCCTCGCCCGCGGCCTCGATGGCCGTCTTGGCGTCCGCCACCAGCGCCATCAGGCGCGCCGCTTCCGGCTCGTCCTTCTTCGCCTTGGCCTGACCGATCAGTTTGGAATTGTCGTTGCGGGCCTTTTCGCCGTCCTGTTTGGCGGTAGTCGCTGCGCGCCATGCCTTGTCCAGTTCGAGAATGCGCGAGACCGTTTCATCCCCCAGCCCGGCCTTGCGGCGGTTCCAGGCACGGATGAATACGTCAGGCGTTTCGCGGATAGCGCGGATATCGAACATGGGCGGTCTCGGTTTGAAATCTTGTCAGTTTGCCGGGACAGGCTCTAATCCGCGCTGCCCCCTTCTGTCCACACTCAGGCAGACGAGCCAAGCCGGGCCGAGACCGGTGTTTCGGCCTCGTCCTCGGCGCGGTCTTCCTGCGCGGCTTCTGCCGAGCCGGAGTCTGGCCCCGCTTCCGGTTCGCGCCGGACGGGATCGGGAATGACCGAAGGCTCGCGGTAGATCACCTCGATCCGGCCCTTGCCGAGGGCCTTGACCTGGATTGCCGGGTGAATCTGTTCCAGGCGCCGCATCATCGCCGCGAAGTTCTTGTGCCCCAGCCAGGGGCGGATGCCGTTCTCGTAGGTGGGCGTGAACTCCGCCAGCACCGAAAGGGCGCGCACGATCTTGGTCTTGGACAGGACCTGATCGGGCATCCGCTCGCCGAGCGCCTTGATGATATCCGCCGCACGCAGCAACTCGTTGGCATAGCCGCCCCGGACACCCTCGCCCTGAGTCAGCGCCGAGCGGACACGGCCGAGCAGCGGCGACTGGCGCTCGCGCTGCAGCGTCAGCGGCGCAACTTCCGGCGGGGCCGAGCGCAGCTTGTACCATTTGCGCGGCGCGCGCTGGTATTCGAACGCCGCTTTCAGCGCGGCGATGTGAATCACGGCGTCCGAATGCTGGCTGTAGAGTTCATAGGTCGGGTCGGTTTCCTTGCCCGCCGTGACGACACGCAGACCGGGATTCTGGACGCGGTTCACAACCGGCACGAAATCGGAATCGGTCGTCAGGACAATGATCTCGTCCAGATCCTTCGTGAGCAGCGCCAGCTCGATCGCATCCATCGTGATGACGATGTCGGCCGAGCTCTTGCCCGCGCTGATCTTGCGTTTTGCGAGGGCGCGGCAGTTGAAGGCCTGAAATCCGGCGCGCTCGAAATTGGCACGGTACTTGTCGAATTGCAGGTTCCAGTAAACGCGTTTGTGGACAAACGTCCGGCGTTTGCGCCCTTGCGAGAGCGCACCATCTTCCAGCCATAGCAGCCAGTTTGACAGGCTGTTCACCACGTCATCGCTGGTGGCGCCGTAGATGTTGTCGAAATCGACCAGCAAAACGCTTTTCACGCGCGCCACGCGGGAGGCTCCTCGTTTCTCGGGAGGCGATTGACTACCCTGCGCCACATTCGACACCTGCCGATAAAATGCAACCGGGCTCCGCAGGTTAGCGCAGGTCTCAAGGGGTCGCCGCTGCGTCTGCATCTGCTGCAGCTGCACGCTTTTCGATGAGTTTTACGCAGAAAATCGAGATTTCGTAGAGAAGGTAAACCGGCAGCGCGAGCAGGATCTGCGACATCGGATCGGGCGGCGTGAAGAGCGCCGAGAAGGCGAGAATACCGACGATGGCGTATTTGCGCCCGCCCGCCAGCATTTTGGCCGACACCACGCCAATGCGGCCCAGCAGTGTCAGGATCAGCGGCAGCTGGAAGGAAATGCCGAAAGCCAGCATCAGCGCCATCACGAGGGACAGATAGTCCGCGACTTTCGGCAGGAGGCGAATCGTCGTGCCGGCGGCCTCGACCTGTTCCATCGACACCGTGAACCGCGCCAGCATGGGCAGCATGACGAAGTAGACGAAGGCCGCCCCCAGCGCGAACAGGACCGGGGCGAGAATGAGGTAGGGCCAGAAAGCGCCGCGCTCAGACTTGTAAAGACCGGGCGCAACGAAGGCGTAGACCTGCCAGGCAATGATTGGGAATGCCACGAACAGGCCGGCGAAGACGGCGATCTTCAGCTTGGCGAAGAAGAATTCCATCGGCGCCGTGAAGATGAACTCGAGCGGCGCGCCGCGAATGTCCTCGGCGATGGCGGCGAAGGGCTTGATCAGCAGCACATAGATGTCGCCCGCGAAATAGAAGCAGGCGATGGCCGCAACGGCGAGGGCCAGCAGCATCCTGATCAGGCGCGAGCGTAGCTCATTCAGGTGGTCCAGCAGCGGGGCACGGCTGGATTCCACCTCGTCATTGATCTCGGGCTTTTCGTCTTTGGGGGGTTCGTAGCTCACGGCTTGTCCTCCCCCTTCTCTTCAGGAATTGGTGGCGGCGGCGGCGACGGCGCGGCGTCCTGGCGCATCACGGCAGAGTTGATGTCGGCCTCGACGGCGGCGAGATCTTCCTGCGCCTGGGTCATCATGTTGGAGCGTTTCAGCTCCTCGATTTCCTTCTTCAGCTCGTCGAGTTCGCTCTGGCGCGCGATGTCGTCAAACGCGGCCTGGAACTCGGCGGCCATGCGCCGGCCCTTGCCGATCATCTGGCCGAGCTTGCGCATCAGCAAAGGCAGGTCCTTCGGGCCGATAAAGATCAGCGCCGCAAGGCCAAGCACAAGTATTTCGGAAAACCCGATACCGGGCAGCATGGCGATGCCCTCCGGGTCAGCGAACTACGAAGAGGACTTCGATTCGTCCTTCTTCGGGGTGATGTTGACGAGTTCGTCCTTGTCGGCCGGCTTGTCTTCGTCTTTCAGCCCCTTGCGGAAGGCGCCAATGCCCTTCGCCATGTCGCCCATGATCGAGGAAATGCGTCCGCGCCCCCCGAAAAGGAGGATGGCCACGACCGCGACCAACAAAATCTGCATCCAACCGGGTGCCATGCGCAAACTCCTGATGATTAGGCCAGTATAGGGCGCCCAACCCGCTGGAACAATGGGGCGAAGCTGTTATGGAGGGGCGATGCGGATTGCGACGTGGAATGTCAACTCGATCAAGGCGCGCCTGCCCACGGTGCTGGATGTGCTGGGCAGTATTGCGGCAGATGTCGTGTGTCTGCAGGAAATAAAGTGCGAAACGGACGCTTTTCCCTATCTCGAAATCGAGGAACAGGGCTGGAACTGCGCGGTTCATGGTCAAAAATCCTATAACGGGGTGGCCCTGCTCTCGAAATTCCCCCTTGAGGACGTGGTGAAAGGCATGCCGACGATTGCCGATGAGCAGGCGCGGTATATCGAGGCAACCGTGCTGGCGGACCGGCCGGTGCGCGTGGCCGGGATCTATGTGCCCAACGGCAACCCGGCGCCCGGCGAGAAGTATGACTACAAGCTGGAATGGTCCGAGGCGCTGGAACAGCATGCCGCGGCGATGCTGCGGGACGAGCAGCCTTTCGTGGTCTGCGGGGATTATAACGTGATCCCGGCGCCGGAAGATTGCTGGGATGATACAGTCTGGAACACGGACGCGCTGGGCCTGCCGGAAACCCGCGCGGCCTTCCGGCGGCTGAAACATCTCGGGCTGACGGACGCGTTCGCGGCCTGTGACGGGCGGGGGCACCAGTATACGTTCTGGGACTATCAGGCCGGGGCGTTCCAGAAAGACCATGGTATCCGGATTGACCACGTGCTGGCGTGCCCGAGGATGACGGACCGGCTGCAGGCAGTGGAGATTTTCCGCAAGGCCCGGGCGCTGGAGAAACCGTCGGACCATGTGCCGGTGATTGCGACCTTTGAGGACTAGGCGCGCGCTGGTGCCGTCACTCAGCCTCTCCAAACTGCTTCATTTCAATGCATGCCGTGTCGATCCGATGGCGATCTGTTCTCATTTTTTATCATTATTTATCACTCGGCATCGCCGTTTTATCATCCTTTATCGCCATCGCGGCGGCCGGGTCATTTCTGCATCGCGGCTTTTATTTCGGGACGGTCTTCGGCGGATTCAAGGTATTTCGGATCGACCCGTTTGAGGGTCGCCTGCTCGTAGGCGTAGCCATAGGCGACAATGGCGATGTCGGAGTCCTTTGCGCCCATGAAGGAAAGACCGATGGGGATGCCGTGAACGTCGCCCATCGGGACGGTGAGGTGGGGATAGCCGGCGATGGCGGCGGCCCAGCCGGCCCCGGCCCAGTCTGGCCAGACATCGCCGTTCACGGGATCGACGCGCGGGGCGACCGGGCCAGAGGGCGAGACGAGGACGGAGACGTTGTGCTCTGCGAGCAGCTTGTCGATGCCGTTCTCGCGGGTGGCGGATTGGACCGCGCGAAGCGCGTCGAGATAGGCTTCGTCCGTGAGCGGACCGAGGGCATCGGACGCTTCAAACAGGTCCTGCCCGAAGAGGGGGAGTTCTTCGGCCGCATGGGCGAGGTTGAACGCGATGACATCGCTGAGTGTGCGCGTCTCGACGCTGGCCGGGGCAGCGGCGAGATAAGCGTTGAGGCTGGCCTTGAATTCGTATTCGAGGACAAGGAGCGAGTTCGCCCAGAAACCGTCCGGCACGCCGAATTCCGTGATCTCGACCAGTTCTGCGCCCTGCCCTTCCAGGGCGGCGAGCGCGATGTCAAAAGCGGCGATGATGTCCGGATTGGAGCCTTGCGCATTACGCAACACACCGATGCGCACGCCCTGCAAGGCGGTCTCGGACAGGGCGGCCGTGTAGCGTGCCGAACCGGTTTCCATGGCTTCCATCATCCAGGCCGCGCCGAGCACGGTTTTCGTCATCGGGCCGGCCGTGTCCTGGCTCGGCGAGATGGGGACGATTCCGTCCTGCGGGATGCGGCCGACGGTGGGCTTGAAGCCGACGAGGCCGTTTACATTGGCCGGGCAGATGATCGAGCCGTTGGTCTCGGTGCCGACACCGCCGGCAGCGAGTGAGGCGGCGATGGCGGCGCCGGTGCCCGAGCTGGAGCCGCAGGGGGAGCGATCCAGCATGTGCGGATTGCGCACCTGTCCGCCTACGGAGGACCAGCCGCTGATGGACTGGTTGGACCGGAAGTTCGCCCATTGGCTGAGATTGGTCTTGCCGAGGATCACGGCGCCTTGCACGCGCAGGCCTGCGACGAGGGGGCTGTCACGGCCGGTGACATTCTGCGCGAGGGCGAGCGAGCCGGCGGTGGTCGGCATGCTATCGAGGGTTTCGATATTGTCCTTGAGCAGGATGGGAATGCCATCGAGCGGGCCTTGTTCCTGGCCGCGCGCGCGGCGGGCATCGCTGGCTTCAGCTTGTGCGATGGCGTCGGCGTTGAGGGCGAGGATGGATTGCAGGCGTGGGCCGGCGCGGTCGATGATGGCGATCCGGTCGAGATAGGCCTGCGTGAGTTCGGCGGAGGTGACGTCGCCGTCTTCGAGCGCATTGACGAGTTCGGGGAGCGTCTTCGCGGTCCAGCCGGTGGCGACATAGGACATCGGGGCCTCGCAGCGGAAGAGTTGATCGACCGGGCCGCCTTCGCCGCGGTCCCAGAGAAGTTTGCCTTCGCCCTCGGGCGTCAGGAGGAAGTCCTCCGCGAAGGGGGCGCCGTCGCACATGATGGACAGGCGTGTGCTGGCGTCACCGATGGGTTCGGAGGCGGTGATGGCGCAGGTTTCACCGTTGGCGGTGACGCTGGAGGCGCCGATGTGGAGCGCGGGGGCGCTGCAGATGCCGGGCGTTGCGCCCCAGTGGCCCGAGACATCCGGCGCAGATGCGGGCGGCGGTGCGGACTGGCAGGCGGCCAACGCAAGGAGGGCGAGCGCGGATGTGTGGATGGGTTTCATGGCGCGTCTCCGTTGGCGGGGAGACGGTAGCGTGGCTCGGACCCGGGTCAATCGGCTGCTGCGCAGCCTTTGCCCGGGATGACAGGTTTTAACGGCCGAATTTCTTGAACTTCAGGCGTTTCGGGTTGACGGCGTCTTCGCCGAGGCGGCGTTTCTTGTCTTCGAGGTAGGACGAGAAATCGCCCTCGAACCATTCGACATGGCTGTCGCCCTCGAAGGCGAGGATGTGGGTGGCCATGCGGTCGAGGAACCAGCGATCGTGCGAGATGATGACGGCGCAGCCGGGGAAATTGTCGAGGCCTTCCTCAAGCGCCTGCAGGGTTTCCACGTCGAGGTCGTTGGTCGGTTCATCGAGGAGGAGCAGGTTGTGGCTGCCGCGCAGCATCTTGGCGAGGTGGACGCGGTTGCGCTCACCGCCGGAGAGAATGCCGACCTTCTTCTGCTGGTCGGTGCCCTTGAAGTTGAACGCGCCGACATAGGCGCGTGACATGACCTGCACGCCGCCGAGGTCGAGCATGTCGGTGCCGCCGGTGATTTCTTCCCAGACGTTCTTGTTGGGGTCGAGCTTGTCGCGGCTCTGGTCGACATAGCCGATCTTGACCGTCTCGCCGACGCGCAGGGAGCCGGAGTCCGGCTTTTCCTGCTCGAGGATCATCTTGAACAGGGTCGACTTGCCGGCGCCGTTCGGGCCGATGACGCCGACGATACCGCCGGGCGGCAGGCGGAAGTCGAGGTCTTCGATCAGGACATTGTCGCCGAATGCCTTGTTGAGACCTTCCGCTTCGAGCACGACGCCGCCGAGGCGCGGGCCGGGCGGGATGCGGATCTGCGAGGTCATCACCTTCTCGCGCTCGGCCTCGGACGCCATTTTCTCATAGGCGGTGATACGCGCCTTCGATTTCGCCTGACGCGCTTTCTGGCCGGAGCGGACCCATTCGAGTTCCTTGGCGAGCGTGCGCTTGCGGCCGACATCGTCGCGCGCCTCCTGCTCCATGCGTTTGGCCTTCTGCTCGACCCAGCCGGAATAGTTGCCCTGGAAGGGCACGCCGCGGCCTCGGTCGAGTTCGAGGATCCAGCTGGTGATGTCATCGAGGAAGTAGCGGTCGTGGGTGACGAGGATGACGCAGCCGGGGAAGTTGATCAGGTAGTTCTGCAGCCAGGCGACGGTTTCGGCGTCGAGGTGGTTGGTCGGTTCGTCCATCAGGATCATGTCTGGCTTGGACAGGAGCAGCTGGCAGATGGCAACGCGGCGGACTTCGCCGCCCGAGAGGGTGGAGACGTCGGCGTCGTTTTCCGGGCAGCGCAGGGCGTTCATCGCCATTTCGATCTTGGAATCGATGTCCCAGGCGTTGGCCGCGTCGATCTTCTCCTGAAGGGCGGTCATCTCCTCCATCAGCTCGTCGGTATAGTCCTCGCCGAGCTTTTCCGAGATGGCGTTGAACTGGTCGACCATGATCTTTTCAGGGCACGTGGCGGCGATGTTCCCGAACACGTCCAGTTTGGGGTCGAGTTTCGGCTCCTGCGGGAGGTAGCCGACCTTGATGCCTTCGGCGGCCCAGGCCTCACCGGTATAGTCCTTGTCGACGCCGGCCATGATGCGCAGCAGGGTCGATTTACCCGAACCGTTGACCCCCACGACACCGATCTTGGCATCCGGGAGGAAGTTCAGGTGGATATTCTCGAACACCTTCTTTCCGCCGGGATAGGCCTTTGTGAGGCCTTGCATGTGAAAGACAATCTGGGGACCGGCCATGGACGGAGGTTCCTTCGTAACGCGTGTAAATGGGATCAGCGCGCGATGTGGCGCGGCGCGCGGCGAAGATCAAGCGCTAAGCGCTGGTTTGGTCAGGGCGCCGGCACAAAGCCATCGGCAAGGCGCCCGTCTGCGACGAGGCTTTGCAGATAGGCGCGGTCATGGGACGGGACAATCGTCAGAGCCGGCTCGGACTGCATCAGGTCATGCAGGGCGCGCAGCTGGGCCCGGATACGGGTGCGCTCTTCGGGCGGGTCAAAGAACAGGAAGTTCAGCAGCAAGGGACGGGTCGTCAGGTCTTCGATATTGGACATGTTCCACGCGATGTCGCCGATGAACAGGTATTCGCGGCCGTCTGAGCGCAGGACGAAGATGACTTCGGTGCCGGCCGTGTGACCGGACATGGCCGCCACGACGACCCCCGGCGCAATCCGGGTGGGCTGAAGCAGATCGAGCATGGGGATGCCGAGGAACTCGTCCGGCAGGGCGCCGCTGCGGGTGAAAGTGGCCAGGGCGTCGCGCTGGGTCTGGGTCAGGGCCAGACGCGGGGCAATGCTGGCGGGGTCGGGATGGCGGGCGACACCCATCACATGATCGAAATGCTCGTGGGTGAGCAGAATCTGTTCGGCGCGCGTCATGGCAGAGAGCAGGGTTTCATACGCGACCGGATCGAAGCTGGCGGCTGGGGAGCGGCTCATTTCTTCCATGGATTCGGCATCGACGGCGGTGTCGATGATGATCGTGCGGTCCGGCCAGGCCAGTTCGACCGAATTGAAGGACATGGCGACGGGGCCTGCAAACCGGCCGGCCTGAACGGCGTAGCTCGGGAAATTCTCGCTGCCGATTTCGAGGAAGCCTATCCGCTCTGGCCCCTTCCCCGTATCGTCAGCCACCAGCGCGCGCCATGCGGCTATGTCCATCACGCCGGGGGCGCTGGCGGGGGCCTTGGCGCCCGACATCATCAACCACCAGAACACGCCAAGCAGGACCAGAAGCAGGACACCGATGCCAATCAGGAATTTGCGAAGCATATCGTCGTCCCTCCAGCGGCCGGGCTGCTGAGTCCCGGCTTGCACCCAGCAAAGCATGGCGCGGGTCACAAAAGGAAGGAAAAACCGTTCATCGTGACAGAATGGAAATCCCGGATAGGATCGCCCCATGTTGCCGAAGGGCCCCTTTCCCCTAGCCGAACGGATCACGCCATGCCTGCCTTCCAGCCTACTGCTGCCCAGTTCCGCGCCTTCCGCGACGATCCCCATGACGGTCCCGTCGCGCAGGTGAACCTGCTCAAGTTTCGCCTCAAGGCCGAGTACCAGCCGGGAGACCCGGAATATGGCCAGGATATCAGCGGGCGCGATGCCTATCAGCGATATTCGGAGGCGTTCACGGCGGCGGCGGCTGAGGTGGGCGGGACGACACTGCTGCTGGGTGATGCCGAGCGATATTTCATCGGGGGCGGTGACTGGGACGGTGTGCTGGTCAATCACTTCCCGACGCGTCAGGCTTTCATCGCCACGCTGAACCACAAGGACTACAAGGACATGGCGAGACACCGCGAAGCGGGACTGCTGTGCCAGGACCTGATCGTGACGCGGCCAACATGGGCGAACGGAGTGAAGGCGTGAGCGGGTATGAGGTCTATGGCGCGCTGGGCTCACCCTATTCGCTGAAGGTGCGTGCGGCGCTGCGCGCAAAGCGCCTTACGCATACGTGGACCGGCATGACGGCCGAGGACCGGGCGCGCGTGATGCCCAACGTCAAGGCGCCGGTGATCCCGGTAATCTGCAAGCCGGACGGCGTGTGGACGAATGACTCGACGCCGTTCCTTCTGTCACTCGAAAGCGAAGGCCGTGCCCTTGTGCCGGAGGATGCGAGCCTGCGATTTGGCTGCCTACTGATCGAAGACATGGCCGACGAATGGTTCATGAAGGCGATGTTCCATTATCGCTGGGCCTATGCGGAAGATGCCGAATGGTGCGCCAACTGGCTGATGTTCGACTCGCTGCCGAATGCGGGCCGCGCTTCGGTCGAGTCGGCGGCGGCCTCGATCCGGGCGCGGCAGATTTCGCGGATGGCGCTGGTCGGGTGTACGCCGGAGACAGCGCCGGTGATCGAGGCGAGCTGGAAGCGGACGTGCCGGGCGCTGGAGGCGATGGCGACCGGGCCGACACGGTTCCTGTTCGGCGACCGCATTTCGCTGGCGGATGTGGCGCTCTACGGGCAGCTCAAGGTGATGAGCGTCGATCCAACGCCGATGGCCTGGCTGCGGGCGGAGACGCCGTATCTTTATCGCTGGCTGGACATGGCCGATGATGCGAGCGGGCTGGAGGGCACCTGGCTGGCGGCGGACGAGGCGCTGGCCACGGCGCCGGTGAAGGCGCTGCTGGCGCAGGCGGGCGACACTTACCTCCCCTTCCTGCAAGCCAATGCGGCGGCGCTGGCGAACGGCGCCGAAACATTCGACGTGACGCTTGAAAACAGCCGTTACACGCAAGGCGTCTTCAGGTATCAGGTGAAATGCCTTGAGGCGCTGCGGGCCGCATGGTTCGGGCTGGGCGAAACTGACCGCAGCATGTTCCGTACACTGATCGGCGAAGGAGCCGGCATCCTTGACTGAGCCCTATTCCCCGATCTCCCGGTTCCTGCACCACCGGATCCAGCGCCTGCGCAAGGGTGAGCCGGTGGCCTTGCCGATTGTGGCCTCGTCGACCTTCGACCAGCCGGGTGACCCGGATGGAACGCATTTCTACGGGCGCAACGGCAACCCGACGGTGGAGGAGGTCGAAGCCGAGATCGGGATTATCGAGGATGCGGACGTCATCCTGTTCCCGTCCGGCATGGCGGCGATTGCTTCGGTGTTTTACGCTCATCTGAGCCCCGGTGACACTGTGCTGGTCCATTCGGACGGGTATTACAATGCGCGCGGGTTGCTGGCCGAGCAGTTCGCCTCCAAGGGTGTCACAGTACGGACCTGCCCGACGGCAGAGTTTGCGGGCGCGGATTTTTCCGGTGTGAAGCTGGCGCTGATCGAGACGCCGTCGAACCCCGGGCTGGACGTCTGCGACATTGCGGCTGTGGCCGCGCGGGCGCGCGAAGCCGGGACAATCCTCGTGGCGGACAACACGACCGCAACGCCGCTTTGCCAGCGTCCGCTGGATCTAGGCGCCGACATTTCGATCATGGCCGACACCAAGGCAATGGCGGGGCATTCGGATATCCTCGCGGGGCATGTGGCCAGTCGCAATGCTGAACTGATGGAACCGGTGAAGACCTGGCGGCGGCTGGCCGGCGCCATCATCAGCCCGTTCGATGCCTATCTGTTGCACCGGGGTCTGGAGACGCTGGAGCTGCGCGTCAGCCGGGCGAACGCGAATGCGCTGGCGATTGCGACGGCGCTGTCCGGCGATACACGGCTGAGCGGGCTGCGCTATCCGGGGCTGGCGGGCGACCCGGCGAACCCGGTCGCGCGGCGACAGATGAAGGGCTATGGCCCGATCGTCAGTTTCTGCCTGAGTGACCGGGCGGCGGCCGAGCGCTTCATTGCGCGCCACCCGCTGGCAGCGGCAGCGACGAGCTTTGGCGGCGTACATTCCAGCGCGGAGTGCCGGGTGCGCTGGGGCGATGATGTGCCGGAAGGGTTTGTCCGCTTTGCGTGCGGCATCGAGCCGGTGGGTGACCTCGTTGCGGCTACTTTGACGGCGCTGGATGCGGTATAGTCCCGGCTCTGCGGTCTATTCATGACACACGAGTCACGTTGGTATAGGTGATACCGACTGGGTTTCGGGAACCTGACATGCGTCGATTGAGTATAGTTGTATTCTTCTTGCTGGTGGTCGCCGGCATCTATGGCTGGTTTGCCTTGCGCCAGCCGCCAAAGCCCATGGATATTTCGGAACCGGTCCGGATCCATCAGGGTATCGTGATCGGCGGCATCGACCGCGAGAATGACGCGATCCGCGTGTTCAACGGCATTCCCTATGCGTCGGCCAGACGCTGGAGCCCGCCGGGGCCGCCCGAGCAATGGGGCGCAACCTCCCGCGACACGCGCGAGTTTGGCCCGGAATGTATCCAGCCCCGCACGCGATATGCCGAGTTTTTCGAAAAGATTATCGACGGCCTCGGCCTGTCCTTTTTCGAGCGGAATGGCGCGAAGGTCGTGATGTCGGCGCAGGAGGCGCCGCCCGAAGTCGAAGACTGCCTGTTCCTGAATATCCGCACGGGTAACCTGAAGGGCGCCGAGCGCCAGCCGGTAATGGTGTGGCTGCATGGCGGCGCGCACCAGTATGGGTCGGGCTCAAGTTCGATCTATCAGGCGAACGCGCTGGTGGAAAAAGGCGTCGTCCTTGTCACGATCAATTACCGGCTGGGCGCCTTTGGTTATCTGGCGCATCCGGCGCTGACGGAAGAAGCTGGCACGTCGGGCAATTACGGCCTGCAGGACCAGGCGGCGGCGCTGGCCTGGGTGCGGGACAATATTGCGGCCTTTGGCGGCGATCCGGAAAACGTAACGGTGTTCGGCGAAAGCGCCGGGGCGCAATCGGTGACAGAGCTGATGGCCATGCCGGCGGCCGAGGGACTGTTCCACAAGGTGATCCTGCAGAGCGGCGCAAGTACCGGCAACCTGCTGCACCTGAAAAGGTCTGCTTATCCGGGTGTTCTCAGCGCGGAAGAGGCTGGTGCGGAATTCCTGTCAACGCTGGCACCGCCGGCCGCCACGGCGAAAGACCTTCGAGCGATCCCCGCCGCCGCGATCATTTCGCGCTCGGATGCGCGCAGTGACCTGAACGGCTATTTCCTGCCGGTGGTCGACGGCCGCGTGATGCCGCGCTCGATCGGCGCGGCGTTCCGGGACGGCGACGTGCCCCACCTGCCAATGATTGCCGGATACAATGCGGATGAAGGCACGCTGTTCTACGACTTGTTCCGGTCTCCGACGGTCCTTCGGGGCGGTATCACGGGCACGCTGGCAGAACGTGAAGAGGCCCTGATCGACGTGTTCGGCCTGAACCCGGCCAAGGCCCTGCAGGCGCTTTATGGCATGGACAGCCTGGAGACCTGGGACAAGGGCGCCACGGATATGCTGGGCGACGACCTGTTCGGTGTGCATATGCGCTTTGTCGGACGCGAGAATGCGAAGTCAGGTGCGCCGACCTATTTCTATCACTTCACCCGTGTGCCGCCCTCCAAGCGCCAGACCATCGGCGCGTTTCATGCTGCGGAAATCTCGTTCGTGTTCGACAGCCACCTGGGCGGAATGAAGATCACCGATGCGGATCGCAAGCTGACGCAGCAGATGGTGACGTACTGGAGCAATTTTGCGCGCACGGGCGATCCGAACGGAAGCGGCTTGCCAGAGTGGCCTGTCACCAACGGTGAGGCGGATACCTGGCTGGAGCTGGACGCGACGCCGGAACCGATCGAGGGATTGCGGGCCCGCAAGCTGGACATCCTCGAAGAGGCGCTGCGCGACCGGATCGAGACAATTGCCGGGCCTGCCCCGCTGCCGCCACCGCCGCCCCAGCCAGAAACGCTGGAGATTATTGAGGCGATGCCGACCCTAGGCGGTGAGTAGGATCCGGCAGATATCGACGAGACCGGCCTGATCGACCTGGTCGAAGGCGTCATACTCAGTGGAATCCACGTCAAGCACACCCGCGAGGCCGCCGTCGGCCTTGAAGACCGGGACGACGATCTCAGAATTTGATGCCGAATCGCACGCGATATGCCCCGGAAATGCGTGCACATCCGGCACAATTATGGGCTCACGGGTCGCGGCGACATGTCCGCAAACGCCTTTTCCGAAGGGGATGCGCAGGCAGCCGAGGGTGCCCTGATAGGGCCCGACGACCAGTTCCAGGGGCTTCAGGGGGTCAACCAGATAGAAACCGGTCCAGAAAAACCGGGGCCTGAAGACCAATGCCATCAGGCAGGCGGCGCTGGCATATCGGGCCGTCTCCGATGTCTCGCCGGCCACAACGCTCGCGATTTCTTCCTTCAACTGCTGGTAAGCAACGGCCTTGTCCATTCATAAACCCATGTTTATTATATAGAATATTCTTCAGGTCGTTTGGCCTGCACATCGCTTCGGCCCCTGAAGATGAGGGGCGTTAGGACAGATTAATACTGGCTTGTCATTCAGATTTTGCCTTCTGCGCCGGTCGCGGGGCAGCCATGGGACGGCGCCGGGCGGAATCCGGCCAAATTCATGTAAAATTGAAAGCACTTACCGCGCGAATTTTCACAATGGGGGCCGTAAAGGATGGCATAGCGGTTGCTGGAGATACGTCCGCAAGGCCTCGGGGGAATAGAAATGCCAGTCTCTGACTCGGTTCAGCTGAACGGACAGGTCACGATCCATCACCCCGGTCTCGTAAACCTTTACGGCTGCGTGGTGGGTGACGGCTCCCGCATTGGCGCTTTCGTGGAGATCCAGAAAGGCGCGCGCGTTGGCGAGCGCTGCAAGATTTCATCGCATTCCTTCATCTGCGAAGGCGTCACGCTTGAGGACGAGGTTTTCGTCGGTCACGGCGTGATGTTTACCAATGACCGCTTCCCGCGCGCCACCAATCCCGACGGGTCTGCGCAGACAGAAGCCGACTGGACACTGGAGCGGACGCTGGTGAAGCGCCGCGCCTCCATCGGCTCGAACGCAACCATCCTTTGCGGCATCACGATAGGGGAAGGCGCCTTGATCGCAGCCGGCTCAGTTGTCACCAAAGACGTGCCCGACCATGCGATTGTTGCCGGTGTACCTGCCAGGGTCGTCGGCAATGCCGAGGGTAAATAGTCCGCCGCGCACGCCATACACTCTAAAAGGCCCCGAAATGTCAGCATCTGAAACCAGCAGGAATTTCGTCAACATCGCCGTCGTGGGATACGGCTATTGGGGACCAAATCTTGTTCGCAACTTTTCCGAACTGCCCGACGCCCGTGTCCATACGGTTGTCGATCTGAATCCGAAATTGCTGGAACTGGTGAACAAGCGTTTCCCAGTGTCGAAAACAACGACTGACTTCCAGGAAATGCTGCGCGACCCGGAAGTCGATGCCGTGGCGATTGCGACGCCGGTCAAGACGCACTTCCCGCTCGCCATGGAGGCCCTGAAGGCCGGCAAACATGTCTGGCTTGAGAAACCGATGGCAGAGACGCCGCAGCAAGCCAAAGCGCTGGTCGATGAGGCCGAGAAGCGCGGCCTCGTGCTGCATGTCGACCACACGTTCATTTACACAGGCGCTGTTCGGAAGATCAAAGAACTGATCGATTCAGGTGATCTGGGAAAGATCCTCTACTTTGACTCGATGCGGGTGAACCTCGGCCTGTTCCAGCGCGACGTGAACGTGATCTCCGATCTCGGCGTGCACGACTTCTCGATCCTCGACTACCTGTTCAACGAGCACCCGGTGGCCGTTTCCGCGTCGGGCATCAACCACTTCCCCGGCACGCCGGAGAACCTTGCCTACATTACGCTGTTCTATGATTCCGGACTGATCGCGCACGCCAACGTGTCCTGGCTGGCGCCGGTGAAACTGCGCCAGATCCTGATCGGCGGCTCAAAGCGAATGATCACCTATGATGATCTCGAACCCAGCGAGAAGCTGAAGATCTACGACAAAGGTGTCAGCTTCACCGACGATCCCCAGAAGATCCAGGAAATGCGGGTCGGCTATCGCACCGGCGACATGTGGGCCCCCAAACTCGACGGCTCAGAAGCGCTGCGGGTCGAGGGCGAGCATTTCGTTGACTGCGTGATCAATGGCAAAACGCCCATCACCGACGGGCGCCTCGGCCTTCGTGTTGTCGAAGTTCTTGAGGCGGCAACCAATTCGATGCGCAGCCGCGGCGCGACCGTGCACATTCCCAGCCATGGACACCAGGTATGATTCCGTTTGTTGATCTGAAAGCGCAGTACCACTCCATCAAGGACGAGATCGACGCAGCTGTGCTCGGCACGCTTGAAAGCTGCGCCTTCACGCTTGGACCGGAAGTGGCGGCGTTCGAGAAACTGTTTGCGCCCTATTGCGGGAACACGCATGCGGCGGGTGTGAACAACGGCACGAGCGCGCTGCACCTTGCCTTGCTCGCCGCGGGTGTCGGGCCGGGCGATGAAGTCATCACCGTTGCGCATACGTTCGTCGCTTCGGCGGCGGCGATCCACTATACCGGCGCGAAGATTGTGCTCTGCGATATCGATCCGGTGACCTACACGATGGACCCCGCCTCACTTGAGGCGGCCATCACGCCGCGCACAAAGGCGATCATCCCGGTGCACCTTTACGGCCAGATGGCCGACATGGACCCGATCATGAAACTCGCCGACAAGCACAACCTTGTGGTTCTGGAAGACGCCGCGCAGGCGCACGGCGCAGAATACAAAGGACACCGCGCGGGCTCGATCGGGCATATGGCGGGGTTCTCCTTCTATCCGGGCAAGAACCTCGGGGCCGCAGGCGAAGGCGGGGCTGTGGTGACCGGCAGCGATGAGCTGGACCGCCGTGTACGGATGCTTCGGGACTGGGGCGCCGAGCGCAAGTATGAGCACGTGCTGAAGGGCTATAACATGCGCCTTGAAGGCATGCAGGGCGCCGTGCTCAAGGTGAAAATGAAGTATATCGAGCAATGGACGGAGATGCGCCGCGCGGCAGCCAAGCGCTATGATTCCATGTTTGCCGGCACCGGGGTCCAGACACCGAAACAGCTGGACGATCGCCGGCATGTCTACCACCTCTATGTCGTGCGAACGCCGGAACGCGCGCGCTGGCAGGAAGAGCTTACAAAGAAGGGAATCCAGACCGGCATACATTATCCGTATCCGGTGCACCTGCTGCCGGCCTATGCCGACCTCGGCTACAGGGAAGGTCAGTTCCCGCACGCCGAAAAGGCGGGCAAGGAAGTGCTGTCCCTTCCGATGTACCCTGAACTGACGGGTGACATGCAGGCAGAAGTGGTGGAAGCCGTCGGGCAATTGCAAGAGTCAACCAGCCCGGCCGCAGCGGCAAACTGAGACGGCGCGCGGGGAGAGAAACTGATCATGAAATATCTCGTCACGGGCGGCGCCGGTTTCATTGGAAGCCACCTTGTCGACCGCATCCTTGCTGAAGGTCATGACGTGGTCGTGCTCGACAATTATGCGTCAGGCAAGAAGAGCAATCTTGCGGCGGCGCTGGCGACGGGCAGGCTGAACCTGATCGAGGGCTCGATCCTGTCGGAGGCCGATCTTGAGACGGCCATGCGCGGCGTGGATGTCGTCTTTCACCTCGCCGTCGAATGCGTACGCAAATCGATCGGCGATCCGGTGAGCAATCACCATATCAACGCGACCGGAACCCTGATGACGCTGGAGGCGGCGCGGCGGGCGAAGGTTTCCCGCTTCGTTTACTGCTCCTCTTCGGAAGTTTACGGCAATGCGGACGCCGGCGCGCTGAGCGAAGACGAGACCGTTTGCCAGCCGACCACCGTGTACGGAGCGTCCAAGCTTGTTGGCGAGCTCTACACGCAGGCCTACCTGCATACCTACAACATGAACACCTGCATCGTGCGCCCGTTCAATGCGTTCGGCCCGCGGGAACACGATCAGGGCATGCTGGCGGAAGTCATCCCGCGTTTTGTCATCAAGGTGATGAATGGCCAGTCTCCAACCGTGTTCGGCGATGGCAGCCAGGGCCGCGATTTTACTTATGTGACTGATACGGCTGATGGCCTCTGGCGCGCCGCACACTCGGACCGGATGGCCGGCGAGATTGTGAACCTCGGCTGGGGCCGCATGGTGTCGGTGAAAGAGGTCGCGATGGAAATCATCCGCCAGTGCGGGCGCAACGATATTGCACTTGAGCACGTGCCTGAGCGGCCGGGCGATATCCAGTCCCTGATTGCGCGTACGGAGAAGGCGGAATACCTGATTGGCTTCCGCCCGACGGTGACATTTTCGGACGGCGTGAGCCGCTATGTGGACTGGTTCAGAAGTGTCTATCCGGACCCTTCCCTGCTGCTTGAAAAAGACTATCGCAACTGGACACTGCCATCCTGATCCCACATGCCGGACCGGCAGACATGAAGGCCTGAAAGAGAAAACGATGATACCGATCATGCGTCCACTGATGGACCAGAGGGAAGCTGACGCCGCCAGCCGCGTCATCCTCTCGGGTTGGGTCACGCAAGGGCCGGAAGTGGCCGCGTTTGAGAGCGAGTTCGCTGCCTTTGTAGGAGCGCCGCATGCGGTGGCTGTCTCCAACTGCACCACGGGCCTGCATATAGCCCTGCTCGCGGCCGGTGTCGGTCCGGGCGACGAGGTGATCACGGTCAGCCATTCCTACATCGCGACCGCGAACTGTATCCTGTATTGCAACGCCAAGCCGGTCTTCGTCGATATCGATCCCGAGACGATGAACATGGACCCCGCGTTGATCGAAGCTGCGATCACACCGCGGACCAAGGCCATTCTTGTCGTCCACCAGATCGGCATGCCGGCTGACCTTGCAGCGATTGTCGGCATTGCCCATCAGCATGGCCTGAAAGTGATCGAGGATGCGGCGTGCGCGGCCGGATCCGAGATCTGCTGGGACGGTGAATGGGAGCGGATTGGCCGGGTGCGCGGCGACGCTGTGGTTTTCTCGTTCCATCCACGCAAGATCGTCTCGACCGGAGATGGCGGCATGATCACGACGCGGCATGCGGACTGGGACGCGAAATTCCGCCTGCTTCGCCATCACGGGATGAGCGTATCGGATTCGGTGCGCCATTCGGCGAACGCGGTCGTGTTCGAGGACTATCCCGTTCTCGGCTACAACTACCGCATGACCGACATCCAGGCCGCCGTCGGGCGCGAACAGCTGAAGCGTCTGCCGGTGATCGTCGTGCGCCGCCGGGAAATTGCGGCCAGCTACCGCGAGTTGCTGGGGAGCGCTCAGTGGATCGGATTGCCGCGCGAGGCTGAGAACGTGCGCACGAACTGGCAGAGCTTCAGCGTGCGCCTGCCGGATGCGTGCGACCAGCGGGCGGTGATGCAGGCCATGCTTGACGACGGGATTGCGACGCGGCGCGGCATCATGTGTGCGCATCGCGAAAAGATTTATGCGAGCGAGCCGCTGCACGCGCCGCTGCCGCATTCAGAAGCAGCGCAGGACAAGCGCATACTCCTGCCGCTGTTTTCGCAGATCACGCAGGCTGAACTCGAGACGGTTGCCGCGTCTCTCCTCAAGGCAACCCGGTAAGACGATGACGGAGCCGCACGGGGCAAATCCTGAAAGCCCTGAGCGGCGGCCGACGCGCCAGGAGCGCAACGACCGGACCATGTCGACCGACCATTTGCAGGACGACCTGGGCCGGCGCACCATCAGCGGCGGAGGACTGTTTGTCGCCTCGCATGTCGTGAAACTGGTAATCCAGTTCGGCACGATGGCCGTGCTCGGCCGGTTGCTGTTGCCAGATGATTTCGGACTGATGGCGATTTGCTGGGCCGTGCTCGGCTTTGTCAGCATGTTTGCGGATCTCGGTCTTGGAACGGCGACCATCCAACGCAAGGAGATTGATCAGAACACAACCAGTGTGTTGTTTTTCACCGGGATCGGCGTCGGCATTCTCGTGGCGGCCGTCGTGGCAGCACTCGCGCCGGGTGCGGCGGCCTTGTTTGACGATGACCGGCTGTTGCTGGTTGTGCCGGCGACGGCGCTGACCCTGCCCATCAGTATGCTGTCGATCCAGCACTTTGCGCTGATGAACCGGACAATGCGCTGGATGGACCTGCAAGTCGCGGCGGTCGGATCGCAGGCGGTCGGCGCTGTCACTGCAATCCTGCTGGCGTTGTTCACGCCGATTGGATACTGGGCGCTCGTTGCGCAGGCCTGGGCCTCGGCACTTGTCTATTCCGGCTATCTCATCCTGAAGTGCGACTGGCGCCCCTCGATACCGCATGACTGGCTTGCGGCATGGTCGTCTGTAAAACTAGGGCTGAATCTCACGGGCTTCATGTTCCTGAACTATTTCCATCGCCAGTTCGACAATGTCCTGATCGGCTGGCGCTGGGGGACGGTGGAGCTTGGCTATTATGCGCGCGCCTATGCGCTGCTGCTGGCGCCGATAAACTTCGTGAACGGACCAATCGGAAGCGTCATCGAGCCAGCGCTCAGCCGGCTTCAGGACAGACCCGAGCAATGGCGGCGCGCTTATCTCGACGGTCTCGCGGTTGTCGTACTGATCGGCGGCGCGTTGACAGCCACGCTGTTCGGCGGCGCAAAGCCGATCATCGAGACCGTCTACGGGCCCCAATGGACCGAGACGATTGATATTTTCGGCATGCTGGCGCTGTCGATGCTGTTCGGCACGCCGATGAGTTCGACCGGCTGGATTTACGTGTCGCTCGGACGCACGGCGCGCATGTTCCGTTGGGCCATGATCGCAACGCCGGTCTATATCGCGAGCTTCGTGATCGGCCTGCCTTATGGGGCCATCGGTGTGGCGACAGGATACAGTATCGCGTCAGCCCTGCTGTTCCTGCCCTGCCTTGTCATGGCCGTACACAACACACCGGTATCCCTTGCGGACACGCTGAAAGTTATTCTGCCCACGTCGCTTTGCTGCGCGGTTATCGGCCTGGTGCTGCATTGGATGACACCGCAGACGGGTGTTCTTGTGGGCCTGTTCCTGACCGGCCTGGGGCTTGCGATCTACCTGTCCGTTGCTGCCTTGCTGTTGATCTACTGGCCGCCTTTTGCCTCCCTCAAAGGGCATACGCTGAAAACGCTCGAGCCGCTGAAACAGCGCGCGCTGCAGGCCTTTCGTTCGCGCCGGGCATGAAATCCGGAATGGTGGTGGCTGACAGATCAACATTGCCAGCAAGGCAGCGTTCGGGTGAGTAACGGGCACAGGCGCCAAGGGACAAGAGCATTGACCGACACCGCACCCCAGACCGAAGGGCCGATCAAGCGCGCCATTCGCAATGCGGGCTGGCTGCTGGCCGGCAAGGGTGTCGGGGCGGTGTTCAGTCTGGTTTATCTGGCGCTCGCGGCGCGGAGCCTGGGCGTCGAACAGTTCGGCATATTCGCGCTCATCCTCTCTTACGGGCAGGCCGCCGCCAACCTGGCGCAGTTCCAGTCCTGGCAAACCGTTGTGCGGTACGGCGCAGTGCATGACGCCGCGAACGCGCCTGACAAACTGCGCCGCGTGGTCGTGTTTGCCGCCTTGCTTGACCTTGGCGCAGCCATCACGGGCGCAGCGCTCGCGGTGGCAGGGGTTTACCTGATCGGCGGGCAGTTCGGCTGGTCGAGAGAACAGCAGGATATTGCGGTCTTGTTCAGCCTGTCGCTGCTGTTTGGATTGCGCGGCGCGCCGACCGGCATCCTTCGCCTGTTCGACCGCTTTGACATCGCGGCCTATGCCGAGACGGTCCTGCCGGCGATGCGGCTGGCCGGCGCCGTGCTCGCATGGGTCCTGGATGCCTCGATCGCCGGGTTCCTGATCGCATGGGCGGCAGCCGAACTGGTCACGACAATTGCGATCTGGACCGTCAGTTTGCGGGTGGCCCGCCGGCGCAATACCCAGGGTGTTTCTGGTCCCCTGCTTCGCGGCGTCGTGACGGAAAACGAGGGTCTCTGGAAGTTCGCATGGACCACCAATTTCACCACATCGCTCAACCTTGTCTGGAAGCAATTCCCGGTTCTTGCGGTCGGCTGGGCGGTCGACGCCGCGGCGGCCGGCGGATTCCGGATTGCGACTCAGCTTGCCGGCGCCCTCAACAAGCCCACTATCGCGCTGGCCCGGGCCATTTATCCCGAATTCGCACGGCTCGCGGTGACGAGTGAGCGCGAAATTGGACGCGCTGTAGGCAAGGCGTGCCTGTTTGGCGGACTGGCAGGGGTGATCGCGCTCGCCGTGGTTGTCATCTTTGGCCAGCTGGCGATCAGGCTGATCGGCGGCGACGCCTACATGTTTGTGTATCCGGTTCTGATCGTTTTGGCCGTTGCGGCGACCTTCGAGCTGGCCGGCGTCGCCATCGAGCCTGCCCTCGTCGCCCTCGGCCGGCCGGGTCAGGTATTGGGCGTCAGGGCTGTCGTGGCAGGGATTTATGTGCTGGCGCTGGTAGTGATGGTGAAGGCACACGGCTCAATCGGGGCGGCACTGGCGACGGCTGGCAGCTCCCTGTTGCTGGTTCTGCTCTTGTATCTGGCGTTCCGGCGTGTTGCCGCCCAGCCCCGGGACAACCTGCCCCTTACATCGGCCGGAAAGCCACCGAAATCCTACCCGAGCGAGCCGAATCCCGGCGCCTGACAGCAGAATCTGCCGTACGGGCAGGTCCGCACACTGTCAGGAATGTGTGCGCAAACCAACAAATGTAAGTGAGTTGGCTTGACGATTTGTGTCATTCCCGTGAAATCATGAATGGTCGATGAACCGAGGCGGGCGTGCTCCGGAGTCGACGCGTACAATACAGGGGCGGGTTTATCTTGGCACCAACCGTAACGACGGCCGGAACGATTCCGCGCCTGGGAACTTTCGAGTCCACGTGTGACGCACTGGACTACGCTGCCGAAGGGCATTCCGGCGTTAATTTCTATGGTGCAGATGGCCGGCTGGTTACGAGCCTGACCTGGCGCGACCTGC
The DNA here is from genome assembly GCA_040223555.1 of Hyphomonas sp. GTDB lineage: Bacteria > Pseudomonadota > Alphaproteobacteria > Caulobacterales > Hyphomonadaceae > Hyphomonas. Next base: position 122,358 of record JAVKGA010000005.1, on the reverse strand, counting down.
GCGCGCAAGCTGTTGCCATGGCCGGCCGTCTGGCCGCCGCTTTCCCCCGGACCTCGCGGATCGGCCTCGTGGCAGAGACGTCGCCGGACTTCGTGGTCGCCTTCATGGCCTGCCAGTATTCCGGAATGGTCCCTGCGCCGCTCAGCCTGCCTGCAGCATTTGGCGGACGGCAGACTTATGAGTGGCAGGTCAACAAGATGGTCCGCCGGGCTGGCCTGGCCGCAGTGCTTGCGCCGACGGCCCTGAGCGAGATCCTTGTCTCTGCGGTTTCGGATCAGGATGTACCGGTCATGGACCTTGCCGGGTCCGACCTTCCGGCTGACAGCGTCGAGCCCGTTCCCCATTCAGCGGACGGACTGTCCTACATCCAGTTTTCTTCTGGCAGCACCAGCGAGCCGAAGGGCATCGTCGCCACGCAGGCCAGCCTCTCGGCGAATTGCCGCGCCATCATTCAGGAAGGCCTGAAGGTTGTTCCCGGCGACCGGGCCGTGTCCTGGCTGCCGCTTTATCACGACATGGGACTGGTGGGGTTCTTCATCGCGCCGATGTACGCGCAGCTCTCGCTTGATATCCTGTCGCCGACCGACTTTGCGCGGCGCCCGGGAACCTGGCTGAAACTGATCAGCGAGAACAAGGGCACGCTCTCCTACAGCCCGAGCTTCGGATACGAGCTTTGCGCAAAGCGGTATCGCGGGGAAGCGCTGGACCTTTCCAGCTGGCGGGCTGCCGGCATCGGCGGCGACATGGTGCGCAGCGATGCGCTCACCGAGTTCAGCGCCACGTTCGCGCCCTCTGGCTTCCGGCCGGAAGCCTTCGTTTCAAGTTACGGCCTCGCCGAATCCACACTCGCCGTATCGTTTGCGCCGCTGGGCGCAGGACTGCGGACGGACCGTATAGACCTTGGCCGGATGCAGTCTTCAGACCGTGCGGTTCCGGCATCGGACCTGACGCGCGAAGGCGGAGACCGCACGTTCGTGACATGCGGACGGCCCCTGCCCTCAATGGAACTGAAAGTGGTCGATACCGACGGCGAAGCCCTGGAACACCGCCAGGTCGGCAGAATTCTCGTTCGCGGCCCGTCTATTGCGGCGGGATATTTTCGTGTGGATGAGCCCCTCCTGCCGCTGACGGATGCGGACGGCTGGCTGGATACCGGCGACCTCGGGTATTGGCTGGGCGATGAGCTGGTGATTACCGGGCGTTCCAAGGACATGATCCTCTGGAACGGGCGGAACATCTGGCCTCAGGACATCGAATGGATCGCCCAGAAAGCCGGAGGCCGCGCTGTGGCCCGCTCTGCGGCATTCGAGACCCAGGACGACACTGGGGCAACCCGCATTGTACTTCTGGCAGAATGCCGTGCGAGGGAACCGGAAGTGCGGGAAGAGCTTGCACGCGATATCGCCGCGGCTGCGCGCGCATCAACCGGCGTTCCGATCTCCGTTGAACTGATCAGCATACGGTCTTTGCCGATCACAAGCTCGGGCAAGCTCAGCCGCGCCGGAGCGCGGGCGGGCTACCTCGCTGGCGCGTGGGCAGGCGACATTGACGGCGCGGCGGGCCTCGCAGCGACTGCGCCCTGATCCGGGCGATCAGCGGTCATGCAGAAGCTTCCCCGTATCGCGCTGACAGGAGCTACGGGATTTGTCGGAAAAGCCCTGTTGCCGGAACTCGTGCGGCAAGCCGCCTCTGCCGCGGCATTGGCGCGCCCTCTGAAAGGCCGCGCCCTTCTCCCCTCGCCTGGCCTTACATGGGTTCCGGGAGATCTTGAAACGAACTCGGCTTTGGAGACGCTTTCCGCAGACGCCAACGTGATGATCCATCTTGCCGGCGTGACGAAGGCGAAGGACGCGCAGAAATTTCACCGGGTGAATGCCGAACAGGCAGCGCGGCTCGCCGGAATTGCACGGCAAGCCGGTGTGGGGCACTTCGTTCACGTCTCCTCGCTGACAGCGATACGGCCCGATGTATCCGCCTATGCCCGTTCGAAGGCAGACGGTGAGCGCCTGGTCGAAGACGCCGCTGGCGACATGCCCCTGACGATTATCCGCGCACCGGCCATTCTGGGACCGGGCGACGAGGCGACCGTGCAGGTGTTTTCGATGCTCGCGCGCGGGATATTGGCTGTTCCCGGCGGCGCAGCCGGGCGTTTCCGCTTTTCGATCATGGATGTGCTGGACCTGTCCAAATTCATTCTCCATCTCGCCATGAGCCCGCCAGCCCCTCGCCAGACGCTCACGCCTGCGGGCCACCTGGACGTCAGCTGGGACGGCATTGCGGCCAGCGCCAGCCGGGTGCTTGGCCGACCGGTCCGGCAAGTGCGTCTTGCCCCCGGGCTTATGCGCAGCGCAGGCTATCTATCTGATATTGCAGGAAAATTAAGCAGCAAGCCTCAGGTCTTCTCAGGGGGCAAAGTCAGGGAACTCCTGTCAGGCGACTGGATTGCCGAAGCGGCGGTTTCCGAGGCGATTCCGCTGGATCAAACGCTGGCACGATGCCTTGCTCCGTTCCTGACATCTGCTAGGCAAACGCGAGCCGGTGGGCGAGAAACGCACAGGAGTGAAGCTTGAAGCTGGACCAGTCATCCATGTTCGAGGAGATTTCGAAGATCCTCGCGGCTCGCAGCCACACCAGTATCACCATCTCGCCGGAAACCCGCATCGGCGCGGACCTCGAGATCGATTCCGTAGAGATATTCGACATCGTCATGGAGATCGAAGACCTCTATGACATCAGCTTCCCGATCGAAGCAGCGTCCAATATCGACACTGTACGGGATCTTGTCGCAACCATCAGGCAGTTGGCAAATGTTTGACAGTGATCTGAAGAAAAAAGACATTTTCGCCAAGTTCGACAAACTGGCCGAGCGTTTCCATGCGGTGAAATCCCTGGGCAGCCAGCCGTTCGGCATGGTGTTCGACGAGATCCTGTCGCCGACGCGCGCGTGCGTCGCCGGGCGTGAAGTGATCCTTGCGGGAACCAACAACTATCTGGGGCTGACGTTCTCGGACGAGGTCAAAGACGCTGCCAAGGCGGCCATCGACCAGCAGGGCACAGCGACAACCGGAAGCCGGCTGGCCAACGGAACGTTCGGTGAGCACGTCAAACTGGAAGCCGACCTCAAAGACTATTTTGAAGCCCAGTCTGCCATCGTCTTCACGACTGGATACCAGGCAAACCTTGCCGCGATCAGCACGCTGGTCGGACGCGGCGACCATTTGTTGATCGATGCCGATAGCCATGCCTGCATTTATGATGGATGCCGGTTGAGCGACGCGGAAACCATCCGGTTCCGCCACAATAGTCCTGAAGATCTCGCCAAGCGCCTCGCGCGGCTCCCGGAAGAAGGGTCGCGCCTCGTCGTTGTCGAAGGGCTGTATTCCATGCTGGGCGATGTGGCTCCGCTTGACGAGTTCGTCGCGGTCGTCCGCGAGCATGGCGCTTTCCTGTATGTGGATGAGGCGCACTCGGTTGGCTGCTATGGCGAGCGTGGCCGAGGCATCGCGCAGGCGCAGGGCGTGCTCGACCAGATCGATTTCCTGTCAGGCACTTTTTCCAAAAGCTTTGCGTCGATCGGCGGTTTCTGCGTGTCGCGGCATGCCGAGTTTGAATACACCCGTCTCGTCAGCCGGCCTTATCTGTTCACGGCATCGGGTTCGCCGTCCAACATGGCGGCAGCGCGCGCAGCGCTGGCGCAGATTGCGAATGGCGCCGATCTGGGCAAACAGCTCTGGGCGCGCGCGCACCAGCTGCACGCCGGACTCATCGCTGCCGGCTTTGAGCCTGCATCGCCGCCGGGACCGATCATCGCCCTTCCGCGTGCGGATGAACTGACAGCGGTGCGCGAGTGGAACCAGTTGCTGCAAGCCGGGATCTACGTGAACCTCGCCGTTCCGCCTGCCACGCCGCACGCTAGGTCCCTGCTTCGCCTCAGCGTCTCGGCCGCACATAGCGAAGACGAGATCAACCAGATCCTCGCCGCCTTCCGCAGCCTCAGCTAACGAAACGCACCGGCACGAAAAAGGCGCCAGGCCATCATGGGCGCATTCAGCACCGGTCGCTTGCGTTCATTCTCGCTGACCTCAAGGCGAACGCCGGAATGGCTTTCGACTTTCTCGAGGATATAGTCGAGCCCGGCATCAAAGGTCGCCGCAGCCTTCAGCACACGGAGCGCGCCCATAGGTTTACCCACGATACGGCGCGCGAACCAGCGAACGCGGCAGAGAAATGCCTCCAGTCCGCGTGACCGGAGCTCGCTGGAAGTGATTTCCGTAGCGAACAGCACTTCGGAAAGGCGCCTATAGCGCGCTTCGAAGCGGCCTACGATTTCCCGCGCTCGGGCATGTGGTTTTTCCGGGCGCAGCTCCGTTCGGTAGCTTTCGGCAAGCCCCCGAACCCAGGGATCGAGCGGCGAGACGGGCCCGCTGAGGAGCGGCCTGACTTCATCTGCAAGGTGCCGGCAGGCATAGGCCAGGGTATTGATCAGAGCGTCGCGCACCAAGGCATCTTCAGTGATGACTGTGGCCGGCTGAGCGAAGCGTGCCCAAAGCATCGACTCAAAAGCCGCGCCGCGTGTGCGGCGATGAAACGCTTTTTCGGACACGATGGCATATTTGCTGCGCAAGCGGCGGCCATCGGCGTCGCGGATTTCAAGGTAGTGAACGCTGGGCGGGATGAGGAATGATGCAAGCTGCTTGAGGCCCGTTCCGTGTACGGACCTGTACCGGTCAACGATCACATAGAAATCCAGCATCTTGTCGGCTTGCTCACCCAGCCGCAGCGCCGACCCGTAGAATACGAGTGCCCGCACCGCGCCGGGATGGCGCGCGCGGATGGCGTCAGCCACGGCGATGGCAGCTGCGTTTAGCGGCAGCTGCTCGTCATGCACGATCGCGCGCAAGGCATCCAACTGATCATTGCGTGTCATCGCAGGAACCTGATGGGCGAGGTCACGCTGACCCTGATACGCCCATCCGCCGGAACGGGCAAAATCTCGCCGTCCAGCATCAATGGGCCAGCATATGTCAGATCAATCTGGTCCGTCCGATAACTGGTCAGGCCGTGGCGCTCCATCTGCGCGCCGGTCCAACCTGTGATGACCTTCAGGAAAGCTGTGCGCAAACCACGAATCGGCCATTGCGCATGCGTGAAAGCAATTTGTCCTGCCGCCTTGCCCCAGAACGGCCGCAGCCGCAGGCTCAGCGATGGCAAGGGAGTCATCAGGCTGAGCGTGTGGTCGCCCTGTATCCGGAACGCACGACTGCTTGCCACCAGCCGACTGGAGCACAACACCGGAAGTCCATCCTCGTCATATTGCTGGTGCGGGGACCAGAAAAACTGCGCTGCGGCGGCTGCCACTGCGCGCGAGCCGCGCGCGCCTTCGCCGTGCAGTTCGCGTTGGGTGTAGAGCATTACGCGGGCAAGCGATCCCGTCGACAGAAGCATGCCGATAGCCGGACCGGCCAGCTCTCCCGTCTCGACACGAAGCGCAGACTGGTGGGTCCGCGCAACCGATGCGCCATCATGCCTGTAGCGTGCGATGTAGTCGGCAACCTGCTCCGGCGTCTTCGCGCGCAGTCCGCAGACCTTGTAGGTGAGGTTCGTACTGCCGCCCGGAAGGACAGCGATTTCTGGCACGCCCGAGAAGCGTTTCTGGCTGGCGAAACATGCCGTCAACACGGCATGGAGTGTGCCATCTCCGCCTTCGATAAAAATCGAACGGACGCCGTGGCGGGCGAGTCCGGCGATCTGGTCTCCCAGCGCCGCAAAGTTTTCCGCACGGACGAGATGTGCATCCGGGATTCCAGCTGAAGCAGCTTCTAGCACCGAGCCCTTGCGTTGCACCGCGTGACTTTTTGGGTTCACGACGAGTCCGACCGGCGCGCTCATTTGCGCACTTCCCGTCCCAGCGCGAGCCAGATGCCCGTCAACAACAGACCGATGATCGGCAAGGCGACGGCAAGGATGGCGCTGAAGCTGCCATTTTCAGCGAGGGTCTTGAGAACGCCGTCGATGACCATGAAGGCGAACCCGGCCGCAACACCTGCTGCAAGCGCCATGTCGCTGCTGTCCCGGCGCCCATAGAGCTGCATGATCGGAACAGCGAGCACGAGGAAGGCAAGGCAGGTCAGTGGCAGGGAAAGGCGGTGAAGCGCCCAGAGAAGATATGCGCTTGATGGACGGCTGCCCGAGCCGCGCATCTGGTTGAACCGGAGGAGGTCGGAGAAGGACATATCCCGCGGCTCGGTGAGCAGTTTGCGAAGGCTGGCGGGTGTCTGGACGCTGGGCCAGAATGTGCCTGCCTGAAGTGGCTCTCCGTCAAACCTCTCCTGCCGCGCGTTGGCGAGCTGCCAGCCGCCCTGCGCCGGGCTGGCGCTTTCGGCGGTGGTGACGGCGATGACAGCGCCGGTTTCATTGCGCTCAAAAATGGTGATGCCTGAAAGAAGGTCGTCCTGCAGACCCTGCAGCTCGATCAGGCGGGGGCCATCCGAAAGCCAGAGGCGATCAGGTGTTTGCGAGTCTTCCTGCAGGGCTTCGCTGCCGAGCCAGGATTGCAGGGCCTCGCTGGCGGGAGGACTGACACGATCTATCAGGATGGCGGAAGCGATACCGGCTAGAAACACGACCGGCACGAGCGCCCGGATCTGGCCGAAGACAGACATGCCTGCTGCCGACATGATGACCAGTTCATTGCGCCGGAACAGGGAGGCGTATGTGAGCAGAATCGCCAGCAGCAATGCAAAGACGATTGTCCGGTCAAAGAGGATTGGCAGACGCAGCCACATGTATTGCATCTGGCCTGCGAAGCCCGCCCCGTCGGGCAGCTTGTCCGCATTGCCGAGCGCATCCAGCACGCCGAGCAGTGTCACCATTCCGAAGATGGCAATGACGAGACGCTGAAGGAACAGTACGGACAGGTAGCGGTTCAGACGTGTCATGTGGGCGCCGTCCGCCCACCGCTCGATAGGTAGGCTGCTTTCGGCTTCATCGCTATACGGGGACCACCAAAGAGGATGCGCCGTGTCGCAACCCGCCGGAAGAGAATTAAAGCGCCGAGAGCGACAATGAGAACGATGGGCCAGAACCCTGCCCATGCGGGGATTGCCCCCTCGCCTGCGATCGCCAGCACATATTCAAAGATTTTCTGGATTGCGAGCAGGAACAGGATTCCAAACACGATGCCGCTGGAGCGGGGAATCCGGCCAAGGTTCAGGCCGAGGATGACCGCGACGAAGGGCATGATGAGCAGCAGGGCTGCGCGGCTGATGCGGTCATGGAAATCCGCGGTCGCGACGGACTGGCCGATCTTGCTGGATGTACCGACATTCAGGAGTTCAGGCAGGAACAACTCCCGCTCGTCGCCGCCTCGCGCGCGGAAGGCTTCACCCCCGGAATTGATCGGCCAGCTGAGCTCGCCAAAGACGATCCGGTCGCTTTCCTTTTTTTCCCCGCGTTCGTCCAGCGACCCTCCGGTGCCGTCCTGCAGGGTGATGATCCAGTTGCCATTGCTGATTTCGTCGAGTTCGCCCGTGCGCCCTGTGAGGAATGTTCGCCGGCCATCTTCTTCCGTTTCCAGGATGAAGGTCTGGCCGAGTTCGCGCGTGGAGGGTGACACGCTGTCGGTCCAGATGATCCGGCCGTCGAACTGCACGAACTTGCGCTCCTGGAAGGCGGTGATGACCGACTGGTGCTGCATGTTATGGACGATCTGCCGGTAGCTATAGCGCGAGAGCGGCTGGAGGAATCCCGAGATCAGCAAGGAGGTCGCGGCGAGCACAGCCGCAAAGCCGACATAGGGTAACACGATGCGAAAAAGTGAGACTCCGGCTGCCATCAATGCGACGATTTCGCCTGAGCGGCTGAGACGATCGATCGTCACAATCATAGAGATCAGGAAGGCGCCCGGGATCGCGAGATCGAGATAGTGAGGGATCAGGTTGGCGATCATCATGCCCGCCGCCAGCGCTGTGTTGCTCGCCCCTGACACGATTTCGATGATCCGGATCAGCCGCTCCAGCAAAAGCAGGGCAATTGCGAGGACCGTGAGGCCTGCGAACAGGCCAATGCAGCTGCGAATCAGGTAACGATCAAGTTTGGCGATCATTCCTGGCTCTTACCCTTTTTGCTGCGATGCACACGGCCCCCACTGGCAGGCAACTGCACCAAACGCTGAGCCCTTCCATTGATCCAGGCGCCTGCTTGGCATTACTGAGATGCAATCGTAAGCAATTTGTCACAATAGGAAGGCGTTGATGCATCTTTGCAAGGCTCTGCTGCTTATATTTGTGACCCTGCCGGCAGTCGCGCTGGCGGACACGAAGCAGACGCTGGACATCAGACCGCACGAGGCCCCCGCCATTTGCGGCGCGCAAGCCCCCCAACTTGAGGTCGAGGTTAGCGGCGTTGAAGCCAAAGGCATACTTACGGTTGAGCTTTACACCCCCAGCAAACGCGATTTCCTGCGCAAGGCTTCGCGGTTGAAGCGAATAAGGGTGCCCGCAGAAAACGGGTCGCAGACAGTCTGCTTCGACCTTCCCGCAGCCGGCACCTACGCCCTGGCGGCCTACCATGATGTCGATGCCGACCGGGACCTCGCCCGGCAATGGAACATGATGCCCGCGGAACCCTTTGCGATCTCCAGCAAAAAGCCATTGCGGCTAGGCGTTCCCAGGTTCGAAGAGGCGGCTTTTGCGGCTGGTGAGAAAACGACCTGGATCCGGCTAGAGCTGAAAAAATGAACGTCCACGCTGCCATGCCAGGCCAGCCCTCCACGGGTGCGGACATATCCGTTCGCGCCGTAGCCTCAGCGTCGGATCGCAAGGCGTTCCTGGACGTTCCCAACCGGGCTTACGGACACTTGCCGGAATGGCGGGCGCCCCTTCGCTTTGAGCGCGCCGCGCAGATCGATCCCGCAAAGAATCCGGCCCTTGCCCGGATGACCTGCGAAATGATGCTTGCCTGGCGCGGCGGCGAAGTGGTCGGACGGATCGCAGCTTTTATCAACCCCGGGCACATTGAGCGTTACAATGATGGCGCCGGGCATTTCGGTTTCCTGGACACGGTCTCGCCAGACGATGCAGTGGTCGCTGCGCTGATGGCCGCCGCTGAAGGCTGGCTTCGCCAACGCGGAATGCGCAAGATCGCCGGACCGTTCAATTTCTCGGTCAATGAAGAATGCGGGCTTCTGGTCGACGGGTTCGACACCCCGCCTGTTATGATGATGCCGCATGGCCGGCCGGACTATGCCCCTGCTCTCGAAAGCATCGGCTATGGCAAGGCGATGGACATGCACGCTTATATGGTCAGGTTTCCCGAAGTTTACGCCGCCCCGAAAACCATCCGTAAACTGCACGACGGGTTTGAACGGGATCCGAACCTTCATGTGCGCATGCTGGACCATCGAAATTACGAGCAGGAGATCAAGCTCGTTCTCGATATTTTCGACGATGCCTGGTCTGGTAATTGGGGGTTCGTGCCGTTCGGTAAAGACGAGATCACGCATCTTGCCAACGAACTGAAACCCCTCATTCGCCGGGACGGCCTGTGGATCGGTTACATTGAGAACGAGCCGGCCTGTTTTGCGCTGGTTCTGCCAAACCTGAACGAGGCTGTCGAAGGGCTCGATGGCCGCCTTCTGCCTTTTGGATGGGTTCAGTTGCTTCACCGCCTGAACATCAAGGGCACGCGGACCGGACGCCTGCCGCTGGCGGGATTGCGGCGCAAGTATCACAAAACCCGCCGCGGCCTGCAGACGATGGTCGCGAGCACGGAGTGCGCCTTTGCGGCCCAGCACGCCCGCGGCATGCGGGAAGTCGAAGCCTCCTGGATCCTTGAGAGCAATCGCGACCTGGTCCAACTCGTCGGGCTCTACGGAGCCCCGAAGTACAAGACATATCGCATTTACGAGAAAGCGCTTTGAGCGAGACAGTGGACGGGCGACCGGTTTCAGCGCTTGTTCTCGCCGGCGCGCGCGCGCGCGGGGATCCGCTGTGCATCGCAGAAGGCGTGGAAAGCAAGGCGTTGATCGGTATTCTCGGCACGCCGATGCTTGCCCGTGTGCTTCAGGCATTGAGCGCGAGCAAATGCATAAGTCCGCCTGCCCATGTTTCGGGCCTTGGCCCTGCCTTGCTCGCGCAAGCTAGTGCTGGCATTCCGGCCAAACCTGCTGTGTCAGTGTCTGGTGGGCCTGCGGCGAGCCTCATGGGCGCGCTGAGCGCAGATATTGTCTTACCAGTACTGGTCACGACATGTGACCACGCGCTCCTGACTCCGGACATGGTCGATCACTTCGTCGTCCACGCCCAACGCAGCGGCAACGACCTGACGATTGCACTGGCCGAACGCGATACGATCCAGTCGAAATATCCCGAAACGCGTCGCACCTATCTTCAGTTTGGCGGAATGCCGCTTTCAGGCTGCAACCTGTTTTATGTGGCGACGCCGGATGCCCTCAAGGTCATCGATTTCTGGAAGAGCGCCGAACAGGACCGCAAGCGTCCATGGCGGATCGCCTGGAGGTTCGGGCCCTTGACCGCGCTGCGCATCCTTGTCGGACGCCCCGGTGTGCATCGAGTGTTCGCGCTGCTCTCTGCACGGATGAAGGCGCGGATCGGTGTTGTGCTGATGCCCTTTGCTGAAGCGGCGATCGATGTGGATTCGAGCGGAGACCTCGCCCTTGTGCGCGGCATTCTCTCGAAAGCACAGGCATGACGATCCGTGATTGCACCCGTTCAGGCGCGGGACGAGCGCCAGGCCTCACGCAGCGCCCGCGTTACCTGCGCCGCGTTCGCCAAGCCTTCGGATGCACCCAGATTCGGCTGCCCGGGCCAGCCCGGATCCGGATAGGAGGCACCTTCAAAAACAGCGGGCACGCTGTAGCGCGGCAGGACGTGGAAATGGACGTGGGGGTCCACCATCATCAGCATGAGGTAATTCATCTTGGCAGGCGCGAAGAGCCTGGCCGTCGTCGCCTCGACATCCGTCACGACTTCAGACAATTCGGCAAAAGCTTCCGGCGGCAGGGACGAGAACGAGAAGGCCTGACTGTGCGAGAGGATCACCATCGCCCCGAGGGTGACCTGTTTGGGACGCGCCTGCACGCTCCAGTGCACATAGTCACAGACCAATGTGTCTGCACCGCCAAACGTTTCAAATGTTGCATTCCGATCCATCAACCGTTTCTTCCTTGTCCCGTATCTGACTCTGCTACCCGCAAAGAGCAGACTTTCAACCTAGGCAAATTTCAAGCATGACGACACCATCTGTTTCGGTCCGGCTGACGGGCGACGTGCCCGCGAAGCTCTGGGGCCTCGAGCTTGCCGAATGGCAGCGGCGTGCCTGGACCAAGGCGGGCGCTGCCGGTGTCGATAATGTTGGCGGCCGGCTGATTGCAGGTATGGAATGGGTGCTGTCGCCCTCATTGCAACGCAACCTGCTGGCCCGGCCGGGCGCTGCGCTGGTTGTTCCAGCGGCGGATGGACAGGGCGAGCGCCTTGCCGCTCTGCACCTTCCAGCCGGGGTCGAGGCGAGCACCGTTTTGCCACTGTTCAACGCGGCGATTGCGGACCGCAGCCAACTAAAAGCAGCTGGGCTGGTGCCCGGCGACATGCATGATCTGGCTGACGCCTATAACAAATCACTCCGCAAGCGGGAGTTGCCCTACGCCTTGTCGATGTTGACAGAGCCGCCGGTCGAGATCGAGCGCGTGCTGTTCAAGGGCTCGTACAAGGGCGTGACCGATCTGGTGACCAAATATGCCTGGCCGGTGCCCGCGTTCCACGCGACGCGCTTTGCAGCCTGGCTCCGCATTTCGCCGAATACTGTGACCACGGCGAGCCTGTTCTTCGTCTGCCTCGCCTTCTGGCTGTTCTGGACGGGCGCATGGGTTGCCGGAATTGCTGCCGCCTGGGCGATGACCTTCCTCGACACGGTCGACGGCAAACTGGCGCGCACGACGATGACCTATTCTGCGTGGGGCAACATCTACGATCATGGCATCGACCTGATCCATCCTCCGTTCTGGTACTGGGCCATGTTTGTCGGGCTGTCCGGTGCGGCCTCCGGACCTTCCGAGAGCCTGCTGCAACTCTCGCTTCTGATCTTGCTAGTTGGCTATGTGCTGAACCGGATCGAAGAGGGCATCTTCATGCACCGCTTCGGATTTCACATCCATGTCTGGCAGCCCGTCGACTCCTTTGCCCGCGAGATTACCGCGCGGCGCAATCCTAATATGGTGATCTTCATGGTAGCAGTGATGCTTGGCCAGCCCGGATGGGGATTTGTCGCCATTGCCGGCTGGACGTTACTGTGGCTTGCCTTCCACGGCATACGGCTTGTGCAGGCTCTGGCGCGTAAAGAAGCGCCTGTCTCCTGGATGGAAGGCTGAGGCGGATGCCGGCGACCGCCATCTTCGATCTGGACCGGACCATCACGCGAGCGCCGACATGGACGCGGTTCCTGATCTTCGCCAATCGGCGGCGGCTGCGTTTCTGGCTCTACCTTCCGGTCCTGATGGCACATGGCATTGCCTACAAGCTGGGATTTGCGAGCCGGGACTCCGTGAAAGTCCGTAGTTTGACGACTCTGACCTGGAAAAGTCGAGAGGAATTGCATGCGGTTGCTGATGACTTCATCGCGCGCGAAGTTGAACGAGGACTGCTCCCCGGCACTGTCGCCGCCATTCGGGCACATGCTGCACGCGGCGACCATCTGGTGATTGCGACGGCATCCGTAGACCTGATTGCGGAACCCCTCGCCCGCGCACTGGGGTTTCATCAGGTTATTGCCACGTTGATTGACTGGTCACCGGCTGCAGAGGCTCCGCCGCCGAGGCTGGATGGCCTGAACTGCTACGGCGCCGAAAAGCTGCGCCGCATAAATGAGCACAGCTTCCAGAAACCTGTCTTTGCCTACAGCGATCATGTGTCTGATCTTGGCATGTTGCTGCAGGCGGATCATGCAATTGCCGTCAACCCGTCGTCCGGGCTAAGACGTGCGGCCCGGGACCACGCCATCACGGTGGTGGACTTTGAAACAACCGATATCAGTTATCTTGCAGAACAAGGCCTCCGCTCCGAATGAAAGCTATTCTCCTGAGTGCTGGCAGAGGCTCCCGTCTGCTGCCGTTGACCGAGTCGATGCCGAAATGCCTGCTGCCTGTGCAGGGTACGACCTTGTTGGGGTACCAGCTGGATGTGCTGCAGGCGGCGGGGATTCGCGAGGCTACTGTTGTCACCGGCTATATGCCCAATCTGGTCGAAGCTGAACTTGCCAGGCGCACCGGTCCGCTCAAAGCTGAACCGTTCTTCAATCCCTTCTTTCAGGTCGCCGACAATCTCGCGAGTTGCTGGATGGTGCGTGAGCGGATGGACGACGACTTCCTTCTGATCAATGGCGATACCTTGTTTGAGCAGGCATTGGTGCAGGCCGTGATCGACAATGCCGCCTGCCCCATTCAGGTGACGATCGACAAGAAGGCGACCTACGACTGTGACGATATGAAGGTAACGCTGAACGGCACAAAACTCAAAGCCATCGGCAAAAGCCTGCCGCTGGCGGCCACGGATGCCGAGTCGATCGGAATGCTGCGGTTCATGGGCGAAGGCACCGGCCTGTTCCGCGCCAAACTCGAGCAGATGATGCGCACACAGGAAGGCGTGGCCGCCTGGTTCCTGAAAGCGATTGATGCCATCGCCAACACAACAGACAGCGTCGACACGGTGCTGATCGCCGGCAAGAGATGGGCCGAAGTCGACACCGTAGCGGATTTCGAAGCCCTGAGCCGCGCGGGCTTCTGACTCTCCAAACTCCAAGGCACATTCGAACCACTAAGTGCGATGACTTTCGCGCGGCCGCTGCGGACGCGACGTCAACCGTGTTTCACCTCCGAAACTGGCTTGTCGGTATTTTTGAAACATGTTCTAATTTTCAAAATTCGGAGGATATCGCCATATGTCAGTCGCCGGACTCTCGAAAGTACGCCGTTCCATCCTGCCGCAAGGCGGCGATACCTGGCAGACCATAGCCGCGCGGATGCTTCCGGGAACGGCGGAAGATGAAGCTGTTTCGAATCTCCAGAGCTGGAACCTGCATGTCTTCATGCGTGCCTCTGGCGCAGCCGGAAGTGTGAGGGGGCCAAACCCGATCCTTCCGAGCGATGTGATTTTTATCGAGCCACCGCTTGCTGGCAAATGAGCAGCGCGACGATCAGCCAGGTCAGGATCGCGGCCGCGCACGACGGCGAGGCTGAACTCATTGTGACGCTGAAGCATGAGAATGGCGGCGAGTCGCTCGTCGCACTCGACGAGTTTGCTGCGCAGACTTTGATGACGAATTGCGCGGCAAACACAGGCGACGAACTTATCGGGACGGGCTGGGAACAGGTTCGGGACGCGCTCGTTGCCTCGTCCGACCGGTATTCCGGAAATCAGAAACAAGAACACTCGGGAGGACTTGGAAATGCATGATCTCGTGATCAGGAACGGACAGATTGTCGATGGATCCGGCATGCCCGCCTATAGCGCGGACGTTGCCCTGACCGGCAATCGCATCACACAAATCGGACGCGTCGCAGGCAAAGGGCGCCGCGAAATTGATGCAGCCGGCAAGGTCGTCGCCCCGGGGTTCATTGATCCGCATACTCACTTTGATGCGCAGCTCCTCTGGGACGGCTATGCCAAGCCTGCGCTCTCGCATGGCGTAACCACGATTGTTCCCGGAAACTGCTCGCTCTCGCTGGCACCTCTCAAGGCCGAGTATCGCACGAAGCTCGTGGGCATGTTCAACCAGATCGAAGAAATGCCGCTGAAAGCTTTCAAGGAGGGAGTCGTCTGGGACTGGGAGTCATTTTCCGAATACATCACCCGTATCCGCAAGGGTCTCGCCATCAACGTTGCGCCACTCGTTGGCCACAGTGTGATCCGTCTTTGGGTCATGGGCGACGCAGCGATGGAGCGCACGGCTACACCAGACGAAATCGCCGGGATGCAGGACGTATTGCGGGAGTGTCTCGATGCCGGCGCTGTTGGTCTTTCCACAAGCTATGTCGACATGGATGAAAAGCTCCAGCCCGTCCCCAGCCGCTACGCAGACGCCGGCGAAGTCGATGCGCTGGCCAGCGTGCTGAGCGAATATGGCCGTATTCTCCAGATTGTCCCGGAGTTCTACGATGCGGATCTGACGATTGCCCGCCTTGATCAGCTGGCGGAGCTTTCCCTGAAGTATTCGATCCCGACGACCTTCTCCCCCTTGTTTGTCAATGCGGACAATATGGACGCTGTTGACCGGGTGATGCGCCGGGTGGACGAACAGTTTGCGCGAGGCGCGCGGGTCTGGCCGCAAGTGCAGACGCGCCCGATTGATATCAGCTTCTGCTTCGCTGTACCGAGCCTGCTCTTCATCCGCCTGCCGGGCTGGTACAGGATCATGCGGTTTGGAACGCCCGAACAGATCGTCGCCGCCTTCCGCGATCCGGCCAGCCGCGAGAAACTTGTTGCCGAAGCGGCAGTTTATACCGGTCTTTGGCCCACCTTGCGCCTTCGTCAGGTGCAAACCGATGCGAACCAGAAATATGTCGGCATGACTGTTGGCGAGATCGCAGACGCGCGCGGTGTAAGCCCGATTGATGCGATGATTGACCTCTCGGTCGAAGAGAATCTTGATGCGCATTTCCTTGCCGCCAATATGGGACACAATGCTGACGATGTGGTCGGCGGCCTGCTGTCCCACCCGCGCGTGCATATCGGCGCCAGCGATGGCGGTGCGCACATTCTTTCCTTCTCGACCTATGGCGATACGGGCTACCTGTTTGCCCACTTCGTGCGCGACCTGAAAGCAATGAGCCTCGAATCTGCAGTCAAGAAAATCACCTCCGACACGGCCTCCATCTGGGGCATTCCGGAACGCGGCCTGCTGCAGGAGGGCTACGTTGCCGATATCGTGATCTTTGATCCGCAGACGATTGATCGCGGCGAGGAAAAGTACGTGAAGGATGTGCCGGGCGATGGCAGCCGCTATGTGCGCGATGCGCTTGGCGTGGACACGGTCATTGTCGGTGGCGGCGTTGCATGGTCCGCCGCCGATGGCTACCAGATGGACACGCGCGGCGAAGTCCTGCCCGGGCAGTCGCAAGACGTAAAGCCGCTGGTGGCTGCATGAGTTGGCCGGGTGTTTCGGAGCGCCGGATTGCCACGAACGGGATCACGCTGAACATCGCCGAGGCGGGCGAAGGCCCCCTCGTGCTGTTGCTGCATGGTTTTCCGGAATCCTGGTATTCGTGGCGTCACCAGTTCGCCTCGATTGCTGAAGCGGGCTACCATGTCGTTGCGCCCGACATGCGTGGCTACGGCAAGAGCGACAAGCCGGCCGCAATCACGGACTACTGCCAGTCCGAAGTCGTCGCCGATATCATCGGCCTCATTCCGGCACTCGGCTATGAAACGGCCATCGTCATCGGACATGACTGGGGTGCACCAACCGCATGGGCAACCGCGCTGAACCATCCGGACAAGGTGCGCGCTGTCGGCGGATTGTCCGTTCCTTTCATGCCGCGCTCGCCCGTGCAGCCGATGCCGATGATGCGCGAAATGTTCAAGGGGCAGTTTTTCTACCAGCTCTACTTTCAGGAACCCGGTGTGGCCGAGAGCGAGTTCGAAGCCGACATCCGGCGGTCGCTGCGCAAATTCCTCATTCTGGGTGGCGGCGAAACAGATCTCGCGAGCCTGCCAGTAAAGGGTGAGAACGACGACATGCTATCGGGCTTGCCGGAACCGGAGAAGCTTCCAGGCTGGCTGAGCGAGGACGACCTCGACTTCTACGCTGGCGAGTTCACACGTTCCGGAATGCGCGGGCCGATCAACTATTATCGTAACCATGACCTATATTGGGAGCGGACAGCCAATGCGCCGATGTCGATCCAACAGCCTGCAATGTTCGTGGCCGGAGCAAATGATGGCGTCGTGATGATGGCCGCGCCAGCCATTGAGATGATGCCGCATTTCGTGACGGACCTGCGCATCAACGCAATGATTCCCGGGATTGGGCACTGGACCCAGCAGGAAGCGCCAGAAGCCGTGAATGCGTACATCCTGGATTTCCTTAAACAGGTCGGCTGACCAATGACCACAGGAATAGGTCGATGAGCGAGAGCGTCATTATCATTGGGGCCGGTATCGGCGGGCTTTGCGCCGCACTCATGATTGCGCCGACGGGACGACAGGTAACGGTCCTGGAGCGGGACGGTCCGATCGCGAGCGGAGATCCTGATGAAATCTTCCGGGACTGGCGCCGCACGGGCGTCGGTCATTTGCGCCAGAGCCATGCATTTCTTGCGCGGCTACGCACGATAATGAAAGCGAAGCACCCTGCCCTGCTTGAGCAGCTAAAGTCCTATGGTGTCCGTGACCTGACATTCGATACAATGCTCACACGTGAGCAGCAGGCAAACTATCAGACCCTGGCCGAAGATGAAGAACTGACCTTCATCACAAGCCGGCGCACAACTCTGGAACTTGTGATCCGGCGCTATGTCGAGACGCTCGAAAACGTGACATTGCGATCTGGATTTCTCGTCCGAAGGCTCATCACTTCGAAGCAACCTGATGGTGTGATCCACGTCTCCGGAGTCTCAGGTGAGCAGGACGGTGCAGAAACCACCCTAGCCGCGAACATCGTCGTCGACACATCTGGCAAGAGCGGGTTCATCTATGACCAGCTTGTCGAAGAAGGCGCAAAAGTCCGCGAGGAAAGCGAAACTGCGGGTATCCTGTATTTCACGATGCACTACCGGCTGCTGCCCGGGCAAAGCGAGCCAGACCGAAACGAGAACCCGCCAGCGACCGGCGACCTCGGCTATCTCAAGTATGGCGTCTTTCCGGGCGATAATGGCAATTTCTCCATCACGATCGCTGTCCCCGAAATCGAACTTGAACTTCGTAAGTCAATTCTCAGTCCGGATATCTTTCACAAGATCACCCTCGAGATGCCTGGCCTCCGTCCGTGGACGAATGAATCCCGGTCCATGCGAACAAGCAAAGTGTTCGGAATGGGGGACCTCATCAGCCGCTGGCGCGATCTTGTGATCGACGGCCAGCCCGCAACCAGCGGCTTCTTCGCGCTGGGCGACACGCTGGTACGGACCAATCCGCTCTATGGCCGGGGCTGTTCGTTCGCCGCGGTCAGCGCCGAACTTCTTAGCCAGGTTCTCGACGAAACCGACGATCCTACCGAACGTGCGGTCACCTTTCACACGCGTCTGGAGGCAGAGCTCCGCCCGTTCTACATGACCCAACTCAAGCAAGACCGCTCTGCTATCAAACGTGCCCAGGAAACCCTGACGCCAGGCTTTACCCCAAGCTTCAAGGCAAAGCTGTTGAAGAGCTTTCTGGACGATGGCATTCGCATCGCCGTGCGATCGGACACGCGCTTGCTGAGAGAGGCAATGCGCGGCTTCCACATGCTGGAGCATCCGGACAAATGGCTTGGAAAGCCTGCGAACATGGCCACCATTCTCTTCTATTGGGCGCGGGGCAGGAAGCGGAATGCATCGGCCTACCCGCCCAACCCAGGACCTGATCGTCAGGCACTGATGGAGGGACTGAACCTCGACTATCAGTCTGATATCGACATTCTCGCCTCTCAGCGTCAGATGGCAGCATGAATACACCCCCTCTTTCAATCGACACCAGCCGCCGAGAGCTGGCCAAAGCGGAACGGCGCCTGAAGATTGTCCGCGCTGCGCGCGATCTCATACGGGAAACCGGCGACACGAACCTGTCCATGCGCATGATCGCGCAACGCGCAGAAGTCAGCGTTGCTACGCCATATAACCTGTTCGGTTCAAAGCGCGCGGTCGTCATGGCGGTGCTCGAAGACGAACGCGACTTCCTGCACAGGTTCAACGCGCTCAAGGTCGACAATGCCATTGACCGTATCTTTGAAGCGCACGCGCTTGGCGCCAGCTATTTCATTCAGGACCCGGACTTTTATCGGCCCCTATGGAAAGCGCTGCTCGACACCAACGGTGAAGACGACACCGGCCTCGCGACCCCTGAACGGCAGGAGCAGACCCGCGCGGCCTGGCGCTGGCTGATTTCGGCGGCCCAGCAGGAGGGCCTGATCGAGTCCGGCGTACCGGTTGAACTTCTCGAACGCACGATGTCCCACCTTGGCAATGGCATCATGCTGTCCTGGGCTATGGATGCCTTGCCCACACATGAATTGTTGCCATCGGCCGCCCTTGGCTATGCGCTTGTCCTTTCGGCCGTCGCGACACCTGCCGGCCGCATCCATCTCGACAAGCATATCGACGCAAATCGCAAACTGCTGCCGAAAAGCAAATGATTGCCGGTATCAGTCTTTTTCCGGCGTCGTGAGCAGCCCGCGCCGGGTAAGGCTTTCCCAAGCTTCTTCCACGTCATCAACGATCTCGAAGAGATCCAGATCCACCGGAGCAATAACACCCGCTTCTGCCAATGCCTCGAAATTTATGATCCGTGTCCAGAATGACCGATCGTACAACACGACCGGTATGCCCGGCATCTTTCCGGTTTGCGTCAGCGTCAGGAGTTCAAACAGCTCATCCAACGTACCGAAGCCGCCGGGGAAAATCGCCAGCGCATTCGCACGCATCGCCAGATGCATCTTTCGCATCGCGAAATAGTGGAACTGAAGGCACAGCTCCGGCGTTATGTACGGATTTGGAAACTGCTCGTGCGGCAAGGTGATGTTCAATCCGATGGATACCGCGCCGGCGTCATGGGCACCCCGATTGGCCGCCTCCATGATGCCCGGCCCACCGCCCGTCATGATGACATTGTCGCGCCACTCATCGCTTGGCGCGAGCGCGCCGCCCCGCTCGGAAGCAATCCGCGCAAATTCACGTGCTGCACCATAGGTGCGCACCTGCCAGTCGTTGCCATCCTCGTGCAGACGCGCGCTTCCAAACACGACAATCGTTGAACGTACGCGCATCCGCCGCAAATGTTCTTCGGCTTTCTGGTATTCCATCATGAAGCGCGCGCCGCGCATGGAATCGCCAAGGATGAAGTCCTCGTCGAGCGCAGCGAGGCGGTAGCTTGTTTCTGATTTATTGTCGCTCATGGGCGGTGTGTTCCTTACGCATGGAAACTCATCTGTGCGGACCTGCTATGGCCGGAACGAGCCTGCCCTGATAATCTGGCGCAGCCTTACTCTCTCGTCCACCCGCGCGCGAGCAACAAGATATCAGTGATTTCGGCATTTGCTTTAGCTGCTTCCCGCTTGGCCTGCGCGACCGCGAATCTGCTGTCGATGCAGAGGTTGAGGAAACCTCTCTCTGACGGAATCAGAAAGGGCGCCAGCTGTTGCAGGCACCCTCCCCGACCAGGATTGATGCTACTTCACCTGCACGTAGGGGCCGCGCAGAGTGTAGACGTCGTTTCCGACTGCAACATCGAGGTTCAGAAACCCTGCAACGGGCTCAGTTCGACTGGACAGGATCCGGCGACCGCCACCGCGGGCCAGCAGCTCGCCATTCTCATTGCTGAGCGACCAGCCGACGGGCGTCATGCTGTTGCTGACCAATGACGGCTCAAGCAGGGTTGCCTCCGTAAGTTGCATCGGAAGCGGTTTGGAGAGCTCGCCAGCGATCCGTGCAAAGAGCTGTACGACATAGAGCCGCCCCTCGGATTCAAATGAACCAATGCCTGCACGATCGAAACCGCGCCGCAGGTTCTCGGCATTTGCCGGATCAGACTGAATGGCGGCATGGATTTCGGCGGGTGTGGCCTTTGCATCGAGGACCGCAATGCTGCTCCCAAAAGATCCGATCAGCGCCGTGCGATAAGTCATGCGCACCTGATCGAGCAGGGAAATGCCGGAAGGGTCCGCGTAACCAACATACCCCCGGAGCGCCATGTCCCTGGCGTGGGCCCGGGCGACGGCAGCGAGACCTTCGTCTGCCCCAAGAGGCGCCAGCGTGTTTGCAGTGCGGACTTCATTGGCAATTGCAAGAAGCTCGGCATCCAGCACGCGGGAGTCTGAGGCGTTGAGTTCCTCTGCGTTGATTTCACTGAATGAGACCGGAACGAGATCCGTCTGGGCGACCGCCATTCCAGGTCCCGCAAGCGCCAGAACGAGGAGTGACATGGAAATGGAAGTGCGATGTAACATAATTGTCACAATGCGCTCATGACTATTTTGTGTCAAGTATTTACAGTATACTGTATATTTCCTGTATCTTCATTCTAAGCCGCTGGCTGCTCGGTGAAGATACAGGCATTTGTCATTCAGACGTCACGACCTCGTCGTAACCCTAAAGGGATCGTTTGAGGCCAGCTAATGAATACTGTCACCAACGAAGACCTGATGACCTTCACCTGGGTGCGGCTGCGCGCAGGCATCGAGCCCTTCGAGGTTCGCCGGCAGTTGCGGCAGAAGGGGCTCGGCGAACCTGAAATAAAAACACTGATGCAGGAGGCCTATGACGGCCGCCGGCCTTCGTCGGATGTCAACTTTCCCGCACTGTCGTCAGCCGCAATTACCCAGCGAGCCGTGACCCATCCCGACATACAGAAAATACCTATTGCGAAGGCTCAGATGTATGTCTGGAAAAACTTCCTAACGCCCGAAATCTGCAACGACGTCGTCGCCCTGATCGATCAACGTCTTCGCGAATCAACGACGGCCGACGAATTTGCTGATCCGAAGGTTCGCACGTCGCGCACTTCAGATATTGGCATGCTGGGTCATGACCTCATCATGCAACTGGACGAGCTGATGGCCGAAGCGATCGGGATACACTGGTCTTATGCAGATATAACCCAGGGCCAGCGCTATGACATCGACCAGGAGTACAAGGCCCACCACGATTATTTTCCCCCGGGATCACGCGAGTACCAGATCTACTGCCAGTTTCTGGGTCAGCGAACATGGACCTTCATGATCTATCTCAACGATGTTGAAGAAGGCGGCGGCACGCGCTTCCGGCGGCTTGAGAAGACGATCATGCCGGAGAAGGGCAAAGCCGTAATCTGGAACAATCTCAATGCCGATGGATCCATCAATCCGTACACGATCCATCACGGCACGAAGGTTCGCAAGGGTAGCAAGTACATCATAACCAAGTGGTTCCGCGAGCGCGGCTGGGGTGAGATGTTCCCACCGGAATACTACACGAATCTGTAATTGTTGCTGATCCGACACAAAACCGCGCGAAACGCCGGTGTCATCCAACCGTCATCTAACCTTTCCGCAATTGTTGCAAACGCTTCTTAAGGGTCACCGCTGCGGGTAGGCGGCTGTTAACGTCTAGTGAGCGCGGCGGATGCCTCCGCCGGTGCACCCGCACAGGGATCACGACGGAGACACTTATGCTGAAAATGAACAACTTTCGCACAGCGCTGTTCGGATGCGCCGCTGTAGCGATCCTGGGCGCCTGTAGCGGCGCAGACGGCGTCGCTTCGCCAGGCGTTGGCGCTTTTGTGCCGGCACCGACCACACCGGCGCCGACCACCCCTACCCCGCCGACCACACCGACAACCCCTCCGGGCACCCCCGCTGCGGATTGCCCCGCCGGCTTCTCGAACGTTGGCACCGTCTCCAACCAACGCATCTGCCAGCTGCCTTCGACCATCACCGGGAACCTCGTCGTCCCGCAGCGCGCCGGCACAATCTACTCCGTCAGCGGCCGCACTTCGGTCGGCACGGACCTAGGTCCTGATCCGCTTGCACCGCTTTCTGGTGGCCAGCAGGGCGTCCTGACCATCGAGCCTGGTGTGACCATCTTCGGCAACTCCGGTCTCGACTTCCTTCTCGTTCAGCGCGGCTCGCAGATCTTCGCTGAAGGTACGGCAGATGCACCGATCAAGTTGACGTCTCGTCAAAGCGTCGAAGGAACGACCAACATCAACTCGATCGGCCAGTGGGGCGGCTTTGTCGTCAACGGCCGTGGCCCGACGCAAGATGGTTGCCCAACGGGCGTGACGCCTCCGAACATCGCTTGCGAAGCTCAGGTTGAAGGCTCCAACGCATTCTACGGCGGCAACTCGCCCAACGATAACAGCGGCCGTATCCGTTACGTCCAGCTGTCCTACTCGGGTTTCGAAATCGCACCGAACAACGAACTCAACGGCATGACCTTTGCCGGTGTCGGCGAAGGCACGACAATCGAGTACGTCCAAGTCCACAACAGCTCGGACGACGGAATCGAAATGTTCGGTGGCAATGTGAACCTGAAGCACATCGTGCTTACCGGCAACGACGACGACTCGTTCGACGCGGACTCTGGCTGGCGCGGCGCAACCCAGTTCGGCATCATCGTCCAGCGTGATGGCGGCGGTGACTTTGCCTGGGAGACCAGCTCGCGCGGCACCAACACAGCCGATTACTTCACGCGGCCGACCTATGCCAACTGGACCATCGTGATGCGTCCGAGCACGGGGCGTGACGCGGTTGTTCACAACACTGGGCACACCCCGCGTGTTTTCAACTCGGTGATCCGCAGCAATTCGGCGAACCAGTGCGTCAACGTGACCACAAGTGCGACCCTCACCAACCCGAACGGCGTGTCTGGCAATGGTCCTCTGTATCGCGGCGTGTTTTTCTCCTGCGACGGCGGCAATGGTGACGGCGGACCGACAGCCGGTTCCGGCTCGGCTGACATCCCAGATGCAACAGTCGAAACGCTCCTGACGGATCCGTCCAACGTCCTGGACGGGGTCTCGACCCTGACGAACACCTTCGTGAACGGCGCCAACGAAGCGGCCGTAGCGGCGGTCGCCTTCCCCGCCGAACTTGATGACGGCGTTGGACTGTCCAGTGGCAACACGAACGTCACCGGCTTCCTCGAAGCAACGACGTATATCGGCGCTGTCGAGGACGCCAGCGACGACTGGTACGCCGGTTGGAGCTGCGGACTTCCGGGCGAACCTACCTGCTAATCCAGACCAAAAGGGTGGAGGCCTCCGAAACGGAGGCCTCCGCTTTTCTGCTTCTCACGATGACTCCATTCAGGATCTCAGCCATGAAATTCAATACGCTGCCTTTCCGCGCCATGCTGATCGCTTCAACAGCGATCCTTGCGCCCTCCTTCGCCTTTGCCCAGTCCGACACGGACGTCGAAACCGAAACGGAAGCCGAGGCAGCGCCCGCTACCGAAGACGTGGCCCCGCCGGAGGATGGCGACAGACGTTTGCAGGAAGTCGTCGTTCTCGGCCGATATATTCCGGAAGTGCTTCGCAGCACGTCTGAAGTCGCCGCATTCCTTGCGCCCGAAGATCTCGCTCGCCAGGGCGACTCCGATGCAGCCGCTGCGCTCGCGCGCGTCACAGGCCTCAGCATTGCGGAAGGCCGATTCGTCTACGTTCGCGGCCTTGGGGAACGCTATTCCGCCGCTCGCCTCAACGGCTCGCCGCTGCCCAGCCCGGAACCACTTCAACGGGTCGTACCGCTCGATCTTTTCCCCACATCCATTCTCGAGAACGTACTCGTTCAGAAAACCTACTCTGTGGAATACCCCGGCGAATTCGGCGGCGGCATAATCGACCTGCGCACGCTCAACATCCCGGATGAAAGCTTCTTCGAAGTCAGCGTCGGCGGCAGCATCAATACTGAAACCACCTTCAAGGATGGACTGACATATTATGGCTCAGACACCGATGTGCTCGGCTTCGACGATGGCACGCGCAAGCTGCCTGGAGCCGTTCGGACGGCCCTGAGTTCCGGCGTGCGGATCATCGACAACAACTACACACCGGAACAGTTGACGGCGATCGGCCAGAGCTTCCGGAATGCCGAACTGAATCTGATCCAGCAGAACGATTCCATTCCGATGAACGGCAGCTACGAAGCATCCGGCGGCACGTCATTCGACATCGGCGGCGCCGAACTCGGCATTGTCGGCGTTCTGGGCTACAGCAACGACTGGCGCACACGCAACGGTACGCTCGAGACGGGCGAGATCAATGGCGGAGTCCTGGCACCAGCATCGGTCTATGACTACGTGTCTACTGAGCAGGATATCGGCTGGAACGCCCTGTTCGGCATGGGTCTCGACTTCGGCGACGACAAGATCGACTGGACCAATCTCTACATCCGCCGGACAACAAAGCAGGCTTTCTCGCGCGAAGGTTTCGATGACCTTGCCCTGCGTGACGTTCGCGATGATCGTACCGCCTGGTATGAGCGGGAGCTCTACAGCACCCAGCTGAACGGTCGGCACTTCCGTGGCAACTGGACCTTTGACTGGCGCACGGCCCTGTCTCAAACCAAACGTGATGCCCCTTACGAGCGCGAAGTGCGATACGTGTTCGACGATGTGGTGAATAACTACATCTACGATCCCAGCAGCTCGGGCTCGCGCAACTCTCTGTCCTTCAGCTATCTGGACGACAAGGTCATCAGCGGCGCGGTTGACGTTACCTACACACAGCCGCTCTCGTCGGCGCGCGATATTGAATACTCTGCTGGTATCGAAGGCTATCAGAACGAACGTAGCGCGCAGACTCGCAATTTCGGCTTCATCGTCGGCAGCCCGCCGCTCGATTTCCTGATCTCGCAACAGCGCGTCGACTTCCTCTTCTCGAACTTCAACATCAATCCTGATGCGTTCGTCATCCGGGAAACGACGGGCTCGTCCGGCGCGGCCGCATTCGATGCAGACCTCGAAGTGTTCGGCGCCTATGCCAAGGTCGATGCGGAAATCATTCCGCTCGTCCGGGCGGCAGTCGGTGTGCGCTACGAGAACGCCGCTCAAAGCGTGACACCTCTGTCACTGATCTCGTCGGAAGCCGATCCGGCGAGCGTGCCGGGCGTGAAGAACAACTACCTGCTTCCCGCCCTCACCCTGACCTGGAACTTCGCCGAAGATCAGCAACTTCGCTTCGGTGCCTCACAGAGCATCGGACGGCCGCAGTTCCGCGAACTCGCGCCGCAGCAATACTTTGACCCGGAAAGCACCCGTATCTTCATCGGCAACCCGTACCTTCAAGACACGGAGATCCTGAACCTGGACGCCCGGTACGAGTATTACTTTGATCGCGGGCAGGCCTTCACGGCAGGCGTGTTCCTCAAAGATCTCGACCGCCCGGTCGAGTCCGTTGTCGTTACGCAAAGCGCCTCGACCTTCCAGACCTACCTGAATGCCCCTTCGGCCCTGCTGTACGGTGCGGAAGTCGAGTTCAAACGTGTGTTCGACAGTCCGTTCGAATCTGCCTTGCTGGCGAGCAAGGAATTCCTGGTGCAGGCGAACTACACCTATTCGAAATCCGAAGTGCAGGCGAAAGACGGCGACGTGGTCTTCCCGCTGCAGTCCGCCGGTCAGCCGCGCCCTGCAACGGACTTCATCATCGACGGATCGCGCCTGCAGGGTCAGTCCGAACACCTCGCCAACGTACAGTTCGGCTGGCAGGACGATCAAGCAAGATCGCAGGCCACGATCCTCGTCACCTACGCGAGCGAGCGCACTACAGCCCGCGCGCCAGGCGGCCAGCCGGACTTCATCCAGGACCCCGGTATCAACCTCGATCTCGTCTACAAGAAGGGCTTCGATCTGGGCGGACGCGAATTCACGTTCGACTTCAAGGCCCAGAACCTGCTGGGTGAGGATTTTGACGAGTATCAGGAAGGCAATGACGGCTTTGTGCAGGTCAACCAGTATGATCTCGGCACGAAAGTCTCGTTCGGCCTCAGCACAGAGTTCTGAGGCCCCAGGAGCCAGGAACTGCTTTGAATTCAGGGAGGCCGTTGCACCACTGCAACGGTCGTTCCCCTTCAGGCAGTATCGGTTTGTTATCGTCGCGGAACTG
The DNA here is from genome assembly GCA_040223555.1 of Hyphomonas sp. GTDB lineage: Bacteria > Pseudomonadota > Alphaproteobacteria > Caulobacterales > Hyphomonadaceae > Hyphomonas. Next base: position 95,578 of record JAVKGA010000005.1, on the reverse strand, counting down.
TCGCACAACTGTGATTAGCGTGCAGGTGTTCAATCCGAGGATTTCCCATGGCGTCACTTTTCAGAACGGAAAGAGGCATATCCCTCGCGAATATCGAACATGCAGGTCGCGTGGCGGTTGAATCCCTGCTTGTGGTTACCGTCGGTGTCCTGCTTGGTCGGCTCGCCTGGAGTGCGGTTACACCATCAGGTACAACGTCAGCAGGTCAGGAGCTGGTCGCCACGTCCTCCGCGCCGGGCTCCGAGCTGCAAACTTCGCTCTTGACGCAAATGAACCCCTTCGGTTCTGCACCTGCTACCCAGATGCAGGCGCAGCCGGGCGCTGAAACCAGTCTGGACATCAGGCTGGCTGGCGTGCGCGCAGTGACTGGAAACGCCATGGCCAGCAGCGCAGTGATCGCATTTCCCGATGGTCTCCAGAAACGGCTGGTTCCGGGCGACGAAGTCATGCCGGGCATTGTACTGGTCAATGTGACCGCCGAGGCCGTACACTTGAGCCGGAACGGCGCTCTGGAAACGCTGAGCCTGCATCCCGGCCGGCTCGAGCCCTTTGCACCGGCTGATACGTCTCAATCCATGGACATCGCCGCGCCTTCCGCGCCCGAAACACGAATGGACATCACCCCCGCCGCGTTGGTTGCAGACACTACGCTGACCCCGGAATTCCGCGACGGGCAGGTTTCTGGCTATCGCCTTGAGCCTCGTGGCGATGGAGCCTTTGAAAAGGCGGGCCTGATGTCCGGCGACCTTATCCTGCGCATCAATGGACAAGCCATCGAAGGGCTTCGGCCAGACCAGATCAGCCAGACCGTGGCCGGCAGCGCTGATGTCATGCTGGATGTCGTCCGTCAGGGCGCCATTGTTCGCCTCCGAGTCGCGCCAGACGCAAGCCTCTCTCAATGACCCATCGTATCCTGTTTGCCGCTGCAGCGGCACTTTCCGCGGCCCAGTTGGCCACTGCGCAGGCTCCTGCGCCGTCCGAGGACAAGCACGTCCTCAAGCTGGATGATGTCGAGCTGAACACGCTGATCGCAGATGTCTCGATGTTGACCGGCTATACGTTCATCACACACCCCGACGTCCGCAAGGTCCGGGTCTCGGTTGTCTCGCAAACGCCGATGAGCACAGCGGACGTTTTTGAAGTATTCCTGACGACGTTGCGCGTTCAGGGCTTCGCGGCCATTCCGGCGGGACGCGACACATACCGTATTGTGCCGGAAGCAATCGCCGCGACCGAAGCACCCGTTTCAGGCAGGGGCGCAAACGCGTTCGTAACCGAGATCATCAAGCTAGACCACGCCAACGCGATGGATGTCGCCCAGCAGATCAAACCCGTGCTCGACAGCCAGGGGCAGGTCGCCGCCAACGCCAACACGAATACCCTCGTTGTCGTGGACTATGCATCCAATCTGCAGCGGGTCCGGCGCATGATCGACACGATCGACAAGGATCCTTCGGTCACCCAGACCGTCGCCCTGCGCAACGTGCCCGCGCTCGAAATGGAAGCTGTGCTCAACCGTCTTCAGGGCGATGGGTCGGCTTCAGCGCAAGGCCAGCAGACCGGTACGCGCCGCTTTGTGGCCGTCGCCTCGGAAACCAGCAACGCAGTTCTGTTGCGCGGCGATCCGGCCTCGGTCGAAAAAGCCCGCCTGGTTGCCCTTGAACTCGACTCCACTGAACCGCAGCGCGACAATATTCGGGTCATTCCCCTGAACTACACGGACGCCAGCGAGATCGTCCCGATCCTGGAACGTGTCGGCCAAAGCATCGCGGCCCAGCGCGCCCCCTCTGACACCGCCGTAGCCGCGCAGACGATTTCACATCACCCGCCCACCAATTCTCTTATCATCAGCGGCAATGCTGAGACCTTGGTGGCGATGGAAAAAGTCATTGCCGCTCTGGACGTGCGCCGCCCGCAGGTGATGGTCGAAGCGATCATCGTCGAAATGTCCGACGACACAGCGCGTGAGCTTGGCCTGCAGTTCCTGTTGTCCGGCACCGGACGCAGTGATGTGCCCTTCGCTTCCACGAATTTCTCGCGCTCGGCGCCGAACCTGCTTGCCCTAACTGGCGCGCTACTCACAGACGGTTTCGACGACTTCTCTACAGACAACCCGTTCCGGGATGCCGCCATCAGCTCCCTGACCGGAAGCTCAGGTTTGACCCTCGGCTTCGGCGGCCAGTCGGGTGACAACCTTTTTGGCGTGATCCTGAACGCGGTCGAAAACGACACAAACTCACGCATCCTGTCGACCCCGTTTGGCATGACCCTCAACAACGCAACGTCTGCCCTGATCGTTGGCCAGGAAATTCCCGTCACGACCGGACAAGTCCTCGGCGACGCCAACTCAAACCCGTTCCGTACGGTGGAACGGCAAGACGTTGGCGTGCAGCTCGAAGTCACACCTCGCATCGGTGAAAACGACACAGTCCGCCTCGACATCCGCCAGGAAGTCTCGAGCGTCTTTGGCAGTGTCGGCACCGTGACGCCGGACCTGATCCTCGACAAGCGCCAGATCACGGCCAGCGTCCTGGCGGACGATGGCGAGATCATCGTGCTGGGCGGCCTGATCGAACAGACGGACACGATACGCGAATCCAAGGTGCCCATACTTGGCGATGTGCCGATTGCCGGACGCCTCTTCCGGTCGGACGGCAAAGCGACCACGCGCACGAACCTGATGGTGTTCATCCGACCGACCATTGTTCGCAGCAAGGAAGATGCGAAGAAGGCAACTGAGCAGAAATACCTGTACGTTCGCGGCGAAGAACTCATGCGCGGCATCGCGCCTGAAAACTCCATTGACCGCTATGTGACCGATGTGTTGGGTGGCAATAGGCCGACTGGGTTAGCGGCTGATCCGGCGGGGTAAGCGCGCATGCGGTCACAGGTCCACTACGCTTTTGCCAAGGACAAGGGATATGCGGTCATTCCGGGCCGTGAGCCCCTGACCGTCGCTGTGCGCGAAGGGGCAGACATCCGGGCGCTGCCGGAAGTGCGCCGGGTCATCGGCCTTCCATTCGCGCTGGAGTTGCACTCTCCGTCGGCGTTCGAGCGCCTCCTTTCCGAAGGTTTCGGCGGTAGCGCCCTGGACGGCACGGCCGCAGCTGCAGCCGAGAAGCAGGAAAATCTCGAGACATTGTTCGACGGCATTCCGCAGACGGAAGACCTCCTCGCCGGGGATGGCGATGCTCCGATCGTCCGCCTGATCAACGGCCTGCTTCAGGACGCCATCAAGCGCCGCGCTTCCGACATTCACATCGATCCCTTCGAGGAGAAGCTCTCCATCCGCTACCGGATCGACGGTGAGTTGCAGGAAGTCCTTGTCGCCTCACGTCGGATCGCCGCACCTCTGGTCTCCCGTATCAAGGTGATGAGCCGGCTCGACATCTCTGAGAAGCGTATGCCGCAGGATGGCCGGGTTTCGCTCTCGCTCGGCGGCCGCGCACTTGATGTGCGCGTCGCAACTTTGCCGACACGCTATGGCGAACGCGTTGCCTTGCGTATCCTCGATACACGCCAGGCGCTCGTAGGCCTTGATGCCTTGGGAATGGACGCGGCGACCCTCGAACGGTTCCGGGCCGTCCTTGCCGAACCGAATGGCGTGATCCTCGTCACCGGCCCGACAGGATCGGGCAAGACCACCACGCTCTATTCTGCCCTGGCCTTGCTCAACTCGGGCCGCGTCAACATCATGACACTCGAAGATCCCGTCGAATACGGACTCGACGGCATCAGCCAGACTCCAATGGACCACAAGGTCGGTCTCACCTTTGCGGCAACCCTGCGCTCAATCCTGCGCAACGACCCGAACATCGTCATGGTCGGTGAAATCCGGGACGCAGAAACAGCCGAAGTGGCCCTCGAATTTGCCCTCACCGGGCGTCTCGCCCTCTCGACCGTTCACACCAACAGTTCCGCTGGCGCAATCACGCGTCTGCGCGACATGGGTATCGAGAGCTTCCTACTCGCCTCCACGCTTCGCGCAGTCCTCGCCCAACGCCTCCTCCGCCGCCTGTGTCCCCATTGCAAGGTCGGGTTCCAGCCCGATGCGTCAACGCTTGCCAGATTGGGTCTGCCGGAAGGTTTTTCGGGAACATTGTTCCAGTCAGACGGCTGCGAGGCCTGCAACCATACAGGCTATTCCGGCCGCCTCGGTGTTTATGAGCTGCTCACGGTCACGAGCGCCATCAAACGCCTGATCCACGATCAGGCCAGCGAAGAGCAGATCGAACGCACTGCCTTCGACACCGCAGACATGCTGTTCAGAAACGGCATGCGACACGTGCTCAGCGGCGAGACGAGCCCGGAAGAACTCGTCCACGTCTGCCGCAGGGAGGTCTGGTCCGATGGCGGCGTATGATTATAAGGCGCTGACCGTCGATGGACGCCGCACCAGCGGAGTCATATCGGCTGACAATGCCCGCGCCGCACGCCGCGAATTGAGAGCGCGCCAGCTCACACCCGTGGAAGTCGCCGAGTCCGGCACATCAGGCCGCGCCAACGCCCGCGTTCGTGGCCGCCTGTCGCATAAACAACGCACGCTGTTCACACGCCAGCTGGCTGTGCTCCTCCAATCCGGCATGACCGTGGAACAGGCGCTGACGGCAGCCGCCGCTGATGGCAGCTCGAGGCCGGTCAAGGCGCTACTGTTGGGCGTGCGCTCTCAAGTCATGGAAGGCGTGACACTGGCTGACTCCCTGCGCGCCGCACCCTCTGCTTTCCCGCCGCTCTACCGGTCCGTTGTCGCGGCAGGAGAAGGTGCAGGGCGCCTTCCGGCCGTGCTCGACCAGCTCGCCACCAATCTCGAACGCACCTACAAGATGTCATCAACGGCCCGTGCTGCGCTCGTCTACCCGGCGGTGCTCGGTATCATGGCGCTTCTGATGGTCACTGCGCTGATGGTCTTCGTCGTTCCCAAACTGGTCGACCAGTTCGCCATGCTCGGCACGACCGAATTGCCGCCATTGACCCAGTTCGTAATCAGCACCTCCGACTTTGTGCGAAACTGGGGTTGGCTGGTCGCCGCCCTTGCAGGCGCAGGTGCTGCGGTCTTTCTGCAATCCCTCAAGACGCCGTCTTTCAAACGATCCTGGGACAGTTTCATCCTCAGCCTCCCAATGATCGGGGCCCTCGTGCGCACACTCTCGGCGTCCCAGTTCGCCCGCGTACACGCAACACTTGCCGGCTCAGGCGCAACCGTCATCGAAGCCCTGACTGCCGCGCGCGGGGCAATGAGCAACCTCGTCTTTCACGATGCGGCAACGCGCATCATCGAACAAGTCCACCAAGGCGGCACGCTGTCGGCCGCGATGCGGGCAACACAGGTCTTCCCGCCGCTATTGACGCATATGGTGCAAAGTGGCGAGGCTGCTCGAGATGTGCCTGCCATGATGAACCGCGCTGCCGATTTCCTCGAGAGCGAGTTCGAGGCGACCACTCGCACCGCGCTCAGCCTGCTCGAGCCTGCCATCATTGTGATCCTCGGCGGCATCGTCGGCACAATCGTGCTGTCGATCATGCTGCCCATCATGCAACTGAACACCCTTGCCCTCGGATAATGGAGGAACTCATGAACCTAACTCGCCTCTCCAAAAACAAGCGGCGCCCTCGTCAGGCCGGCTTCTCGCTGGTCGAGTTGATGGTCGTCGTCTTTATCATGGGACTGCTCGCCACACTGATCATCGTCAATGTAGCGCCCGTCGGCGACCGTTCGCGCATCTCGAAAGTGCGCTCCGACATCGCCAGCCTCGAAAGTGCGCTCGAACAGTACAGCCTCGATCTCTACAACTACCCCAGCGCCGCTGACGGACTTGCCGCCTTGTCGACCGCTCCTCCGGGCGTTGACGCAGCACTCTATCGCCCCGGTGGTTACATCCGCCGTGTACAGATGGACCCTTGGGGTAATCCTTACCAATACCAGATGCCGGGCACACGCTCGGGCGGCAGATATGACCTGTTCTCCCTTGGCGCAGACGGCCAACCCGGCGGCGAAGGTCCGGACGCTGACATCGGCAACTGGGACTGAAGCAGAGATGCCACGCGAGCACATTCCAGTGGATCACCCGTCCGCAAAACCGGAAGCCTCTGCGCAGGCAGGGCTTTCGCTTGTTGAAGTGCTGGTGACATTGTCGATATCAGCACTTGCGGCAACGCTGATCATGACAACCGCTCGCCCCGCTGATCCCTTGCGCACTGAAGGTGAGCGGCTCACGCAAACACTGGAACAGCTTGACGGGCGTGCCCGGGTTTCCGGAGCTCCAACTGGACTCGTGGTAGACCCTGGTCGCTACACGGGAGTTGTCTGGACCGGCGAGGAATGGTCCGCCCTACCCCGCCAGGCGCACAGCCTTGCACGCGGCGTGGCGTTTCAGTTTCCGGTCGGGCACTCCGCCGGGAGTCGGGAACGCGACGAGAAGCATCCCACACCGATCCTGGTTTTCGATCCGCTCGGGCATTCCACGCTTCAGCCTCTCGTACTGCACACGAAAGACCGTGAGCTGACCGTTTCTTCTCCGGCAGCCTCGCCCGGAAGCAAAAGATGAGTCAGCGCGGGTTTTCCTTGCTGGAGACAATGGTCGCGCTGTCCGTCTTTTCGGTTGCGGCCATGGGTCTGCTGTCGCTGAACACCCAATCCGTACGCATCAGCAGCGAGCTCGATACGCGCCTGATCGCCCGCACTGTGGCCGAAAATGTTGCCGTCGATACCGTCACGAGCTCCTTTGAAAATTCCAACCTCGTCAGCACTGGTGAACAGATCCAGCGCGGGCGCATATATGCTTGGCGGCGCACCATTGAAGCGACCCCTCGCCCTGATCTCTTCAGCATACGCATCGAAGTGACTGAGGGCGAAAGCCCGGTCGTACTTGCTCGGTTGTCCCTTCTGGCAACAGAAAGTGCGCCGCCATGACACAGCTATCCCCGCAAAGCGGCGTGACGCTCGTTGAAACGCTGGTCGCGCTTTTTGTTATCGCGCTGATGACTTCCGCGGGTGCGGTCATGACCAGCCAGTCCTTGCGCGGGGCCCGCGCCGTTGAAGCACGCGGTGACGCCGCTGCTGAAATCTCGATCGCTCTGGGCATGTTATCTTCAGACCTCGCCGCTTATGCCGGTCGTGCGAGCCAGGACGCCTCCCTGACCGACCCAGCCTACGCTTTTGCCGGATACGCCCCGCGACATGATGGGCGCATTTTGGTCTTCGTTCGGAACGGATGGGCAAACCCCATCGGTGATACCCGCAGCGACCTCCAGCGCGTCGAGTATCGCTTCCAGAACGGCAGCCTCATTCGCCGGTCATGGTCTTCGCCTGATCCCGCGCTCGGCACACCTATGGTAGAGCAAGTACTGCTTTCGGGCCTCGAGGACCTTGATGTCCGCTTCGGCCGACAGGAGAGTTGGTCGAGCGAATGGCTGGCAACAGGGACTGACGCAGAGCCCCCGCCACAAAAGGTCGAGCTGACACTCACGTTTTCCCGCGAAGACCAATTGACGGCACGCTACCTGATCGGAGCGGGCGCATGATTCCGGACAACAAGCAGGCCGGCGCTGCACTTCTCTCAATTCTGCTGATCGTCGCGACACTCTCGATCGCTGCGCTGATGGCGACTGAAGCGATCGCCCGGCAAACGGAGTTGCAAAAGCTTGGCGCCCGGCGCGCCATTGCGGCATGGGCAGCGCGCTCTGCCGAGGCGGCTGCGCTCGCTTCCGTCAACGACCTTGTCGGTGCCAGCCGGCTGCCAGCTACAGGCGAAAGTGAAGACCGCACGCATGTGGTCGCCCTGCCGCTCGACGGCGGACAGATCATCCTGAGCCTGAAGGAACTGCCGCCCTGCTTCAATCTGAATACGCTCGGTCATCCGGATGAAGCGGTACGAGACCGCCAAGCCGCCATCCTGGCCTTACTACTGGAAGACCTCGGCGCACCCCGCAGCGATACTTCCAGTCTGATCGCCATGGTGTCCGACTGGATCGACGGCGATTCCGACACCCGCCCTGGCGGTGCTGAAGATGCCTTCTACCTTGCCAGGCAGAACGGATACCGCGCAGCCAATCAGCCTTTGCAGAGCCTTGCAGAACTGGAGGCCCTACCCGGCTTCACACCGCAATTGCGCGCCGCGATTGCAGGGTCCGTCTGTGTTATTCCTAGTACAGAACCTCTGGAGTTGAACCTGAATGCGCTCACACTGGAGTCAGCGCCCTTGCTGCGCGCAACCACGCACGGCGTCCTGTCACTGACAGAGACGCGCCGATTCATTGAGTCCCGCCCCGCGTCGGGCTGGAACAGCATTGAGGACGTGCGCGCCTACGCTGCCCGCCGCGGCGCGCTCGAAGATGCACTCTCGGATTTGCCAATGGCTGTGCAGGGTTCGCATTTCATCGCTGACGGCACCGCTGCGCTGGATACCGGCAGCTGGGGGTTTGACTTTCTGCTACGTGCCAACGCCACCAACCCGCCCGAAATCGTCTGGCGCTCCATGGGAGGCGTAACGTGAAATCGGGCATCTACATAGAACTGCCGTCCCGGCCTGACGCAGAACCGAAATTTGCGCGCGCGCATGGCGGCCGGCTGGAGGCGCTATCGGCTTCAGCAGTGAAGACGAGCGACCGCGCCAATGCCGTCGCCTTTGCGCCTGCCTTGTCGGTGGCGCGCTTCCGCGTACCGATCGCCGCCAAGTCAGAGAGCGAAGCACGCAAAGTCGCGCTCTACGCCATCGAGGACGACCTTGCCCAGCCTGTCGAAGATGTGCACGTGACACTGGCGCCGCGAAACGCAGGCGCGCCATACCGCGATGTCTTCATCGTCGATCAGGCGCTCCTTAAGTCCTGGAAAGAAACGCTGTCGGCACTGGACCTCGGTCATGCGGTCATCATTGCGGAAGCCAGCCTGCCTTTTGCCCCGGGCAGCGCGCACGATTTCGGTGACCGGATCCTCGTCAACGGCAGTGATGGAGTCGTTGCTGCTGATGCGGGTTGGCCAGACGAGGCAATCGAGGAATTTGTTCAGGCCGCAGGTGTGCCCAATTCACACCGCGCAAATGTTGACGCCCTTGCAACACTGGCCGCTCTCCATGCCGCGCACCCGGGAACAGCATTGTCGGGAGCAAATGGCGGGCAGAAGAGCCGCGGTGACCAGCCAGGCGGTAAAAGCTGGCGGTTCGTTGCCTCGATGGCGGTGATCGCAGCAGGCCTGTGGATCGGCAGCATCTGGATCGAAACCAATAGCCTTCGCAAAACAGCCGCCGAATACGAAGCGGTCGCCCGCGCAACTTTCCGCACACAGTTTCCTGCCGCTCCCGAGCCCGCAGACATCCACACAGAAGCGAAACGCCTCGCAGCGCTTCAGGCCGGCACACCGCGCGCAGAGTTCCGCGCGCTCACAACAGGTCTCTATCAGGCAATCACCGGCAGCAGCACCATCCGCCTCGTGTCACTGACCTACTCCGCCCCGGAGCAGGCACTTCGCGCCCGTCTCCAGTTTGCAAACCGGCCAGATGAAGCGGCGTTCCGCTCCCGCCTTGAAAGTTCCGGCTGGAGCATGGAAACGACAGGCTCCGTGGACGGACCGTCCAGCGTCGGCTCGGATATAATCATGAGGGCGCAGCCATGATGGCGTTGTGGCGACAGCGTACTTCACGCGAAAAGCTGTTGTTGCTGCTGGCTGCAGGTCTGGTAGCTGCTGCGCTTATAGTGCAGGTCTTAGTCATCCCTTCTTTAAGCGCCCGCGATCAGGCAGCTGTATCTGTAAGAGAAGCCGAAAACACGCTGACCCGGCTCGAGCGAATTAAGACATCCGGCGCCGCGTACGTTCCGGTTATGCCCGCAAGCCCGTCAGAAGACTCAGCAGCGCGCGCAGCCCGTCTGGCGACGGATACCGGCCTGGTCGTCAAAGCTGCTCCCACATCTACCCTGCCGCTTCATTTTACCTTCGAACCCGCCGAGCCGACACGCGTGTTCACATGGATCGAAGAGGCCGAAAACGTACTTGGCCTCACTGTAGAGTCCGCCGAGATCACATCAGCAGGACCCGACCTTATCAACGCGACCATCATATTTGCGGGAGCACCGCAACCATGAGCCGTATCGCGTTGCTGGCCCTTTTGGCATTTGGGTTCCTTGCGGGCCTGATCGTTTTCGCACCGCTTGAAACAGCGCTCCGGATCAGCGGCGCTGAAGCGCGCGGGCTCGGGTGGAGCAAGGCCGAAGGTACAATCCTGGACGGCAAGCTAAACGGCATCACACTGGACGGCTCAAGCCAGGGCAATGCGGAGCTGAAGCTGATGCCGCTGGCCCTTTTGTCCGGTCAGCTGCAATACGCTGTCGTGTGGATCGGAGATCACGGCGAGGGTGCTGGAAACGTATCAATTGGCACCGGCGCGCGCGCTACCCTACGCCAGTTCGACCTTGAACTCGACCTTCTCCGGCTGGATCAGGCAGCTCTCTGGATCCGTCAGTCCGGCGGGCGCGTCCATCTGAAGGGCGAGGTGGTCCGATTTGGTGCCGCGGGCTGTGTGGAAGCCACCGGCACCGCGACCAGCGACGTACTCGAACGCAACATCGAAATTCTTGGCGCAGGGTGGAGCCCCATGCGCGGCGAACTCAGATGTGAGAGCGGAGACCTCGTGATCCCCCTGGAATCCGCGAACGCGTCCGGTACGCGCTTCCTTGCCCAGTTGCGCATTGCTCCCGGCCGCCCCGGCCGGTTTGATGCGCGCGTATCCGGTCTGCTTCCCAGAGAGCTTGACTATGCCTTGCCGATTGCGGGCTTTACCCGTGATGGCGCAGACTATGTCTATTCCTTTTCAACTTCCGACCAGAGCGGGCCAACACGATGAGACTCCTGACAACGCTCTGCGCAGCAAGCCTTGCAGCCGCGTGCGCCAGTTCACCCGATCACGAAAAACAATCGCCCTCGGCACCTGCGGTGGCCATCAGCGCGGTGCCGGACGATGGTCTGCCGCCACAGCGCCTTGAGCCCGGAGAGTGCGGTCTGTTCCTTTGGGGCATGTCCGCACCGCGCAAGTTCGTCTTCTTTACGAATGGCGCAGGCAGCGCCTTAGTGCTCGTCAACGAAACGCCCGTCTCGCTGCCCATGTCATCGGCAGGCGGCAATGTCTTCGGGCAATTCATGACCAGCATGACCTTTCGGAACGCCGCAACAAACCAGAGCGTAACAGTTGTGATTGATCCCGGCGAACCTCTCGAAGGAGGTCAACGGGTAGAGAGCGGCACCCTCCAGTTCCTCGACCCCGAAGGATGGGAGACTATTCTTCCCGTCACCGGCGTTCGCGCCTGCATGCCGGGCTGACCCCACGGGCCTCTGCATTGCCACAATGCGGATCCACGCTAGCTTTATTCCAACACCAAGCTGCGCACCGCCTGCGCTGAGGGAGTATGCTTGCAGAAAATCGTCGCCCTTTTGAACCAAAATGCTGGATCCGTGCCGCGCGACGGCGCGGATGCTCTGTCCGACCATTTGTCCGATATCGGACGTTCTGCCGAAATCATGCCATTCGAGGCAGGAGAACTCACCGCGAAGCTGGATGAAGCAATCAGCATGTCGCCGGATTGTCTTATCGTCTGGGGCGGAGACGGCAGCATCAATTGCGCACTGAGCGCATGCGGCCCAGAAGGCCCGCCTGTGCTTGCCCTGCCGGGAGGAACCATGAATATGGTCCATCAAAGACTGCACGATGGACTGACAGACTGGAAAGATATTCTCGCCTCGGCGCTCAGCAAGCCTGAGATTGTTCCATGGGCCGCAGGTGAAATCGACGGACATTCCTTTTATGTTGCCGTAATGGTCGGCCGACTGACGACCCTGAGTGAAAGCCGGGAACTTGTTCGCAAGGGCGCGCTTCTGGAAGCTTTAGGCGCAGCGGCCAAGAATGAGGTCTTCGATATGGAAACCCGGCTGAAACTCAGCTCGCGATTTGCCGCCCGAACCATCACGACGGCTGCCACAGCTGGCGCCATCATCCTCGGCGGAGAACGCCGTCCCCGCTTTGATGTCGCCGCCATTGATCCCGGTTCGCAGTTGGACCTCGTCAGCGTCGGTTTCCAGTCGCTCATCAACGGTTGGCGCGACGCTGAGGACGTCACCGTCGAAATTGCTACCTCTGTCTGCCTGGAAGACGATCACGGCGAGCCTATTCCGTCGACCATCGATGGCGAACCCTATGAGCTGCCTCCAGTCTGTGAGTTCCGGTTGATACCGAAATCAGCGCGCGTCATCCGCGCAAGGGCTGATCCATGAAGGTCATTCACGTCGCAGATATCCACATAGGCGCTACCAGTGACATACTGCTGGAAGCTGCCCGCAAAGCCATCAGCGAACAGGTCGGTGAGCTTGTCGTGGTCAGCGGCGATCTAACTCAGCGTGGCTCGCAGCGTGAGTTCCAGAAAGCCCGGGAATGGGTCGACGCATTGGAACTCCCGGCAATCGTGGTCCCCGGAAACCATGACACCCCTCTACTTCACGCAGGCCATCGCCTGACAAGACCATTTGCTCGCTATACAGACTATTTCGGGGATCTTACGCGTCCTTTGGAAGTGGACCATATTGGCGTCTTTCCTCTCAATACCGCACGCGGTTGGCAGACCCGCGCAAATTGGGCGGAAGGATCCGTTCGCCTTTCGCATCTTGACGAGGTCATCGCCGCAGCCAGCGCACATCCCGGCATGTCCATACTGACCTGCCACCATCCCTTCACATCCCTTCCTGGCGCCGGCTTGCGCACCCGTACACGTCGCGGGGAGATTGCGAGCCTGCGTCTCGCCGAGAGCGCGGTTCGTCTACTGCTTACCGGACACGTCCACACGCCCCATGCCGAACGGATTGACCATGAAACGGGCAGCTATATCGCGGTCTCAGCAGGCACCCTGTCCCATCGCCTCCGTAAATCACCCCCCGGTTTCAATGTGCTGGATATCACCCCTGAAAACGTCTGGGTGACACCGTTCAGCTATGAGGACGACTCCTTTAAAGCGCTGCAGGCTACGGCATTTCGGGGAGCTGTCTGAGGCGCGCCAAGGCTGCCGCCTTAGCCTCAATTGAAAGTTCCAAACAGCGCTCAAAGCATGGAGCGCCCACGCCAAGTTTAGCAATAATCGTGGCATCCCAATTGCTATACATCAAACTGGCAGGCTCAAATGATCAAATTTGAACTGCAGCATTGATTATGTATCGAAATATTCACTAGAGTATCCAAAAAACTAAGGGACTACCGGAAACTTCAGTCGGGCGTAATTTACCATGAGTTCTAACAGACTTCCCACCGTTGATGTTGTGGTTCCTTGCTATAATTATGCTCGTTACCTCAAAGTCTGCGTTGAGAGCGTTCTTGTACAATCAGGCGTACATGTCCGCGTTCTGATCGTAGACGACTGCTCACCCGACAATACTGCGGAAGTCGGACAGGCGCTCGCCGGCCGGGATTCCCGTGTCACCTATATTCGCAATCCAAAGAACAAGGGCCTTGTCGGCTCTGCCAATGCCGGACTAATGGACTGGGCCCGCGCGGACTATTGCCTTCTCCTTTCGGCCGACGACGCGTTGACAACAGGCGCCCTGATGCGCGCCGCAAAAGTTTTGGAAGTCTTCCCTACCGTCGGGATGGTCTATGGCCTTGCTATCGTCTTCAGCGAGAACGACGAAATCGTTTCGCAGGACGCGCCCGATCAGTTTGATACTGCCTTTGTCAAGGGAACGACCTTTCTGGAAAGGTGCTGCAAAAACTGGTGCGGCGTCGCTTCCCCGACCGCACTCGTGCGCACGTCTGTCCAACATCAAGTCGGAGGGTTGAATGAACTTTTCCCTTCGGTTTGCGATATGGAAATCTGGATGCGACTGGCGACAGTCAGCGATGTTGCTGCAATAAATTCTCCGCAAGCGTTCTATCGCCGCCATGACTCAAACATGGGCACAGCGTACAGCAACAGACCTTTGCGCGACCTGCAGGACCAATATGCCTGTACCCATTCCGTGCTTGAAAACTACGGATATCACATTCCGGAAGGAAAGCTGCTTCTGGATGCGCTTGACCGCCGGCTATTGAACGAAGCCGCGTGGCAGGCGAGCATTGCCTTTGCAAGAGGTGAAGTCGAGAGTGAGCGCCTTTGTATCAAGTTCGCGAGGCAAATCTCGCCAGACTGGTGGATGTCGAGCGCCTGGTTGAGGCACTTCTTCAAGAAAACTTTTGGGCGGCAATTCCTGACCGCTTCACGACGCCTTGCCGGGCGCCAGCATCATGCCAAGAATTTCTCCCCGTTCACGGTTGGTGAGAAGTTCGGATGGATACCGGACAGTACGGTTGCAAGCCTCCACAGACTTTGATCGCCGGCCGGCCAGCACGGTCGGTGAAAATCAGTCAGGCGCGTGATCTTCTTTAGGGTGATCTTTTTCTGACCGAAACATCAACAACAGGGCCCGGCGGAAATCCGGGCGCGTGACCAGGTGCGCCAGCGCCCGGAACGGAAACACATAAAACGCTGCCGGAACCGAGTCTCGCGCCAGCCTGACGTCGCCCGTCTTTGCCGCAAGTTCGGAAAGGTAGTTAAAGTGCCAGTAGAAGTATGAGATGCTTCCCGTATAGGCGCGGAGAAACTCTCCCGGCGAGCGCCAGATGCGCCATTCAGAAATCGCGTTCCTGAGGAAGTTGTTACGATCATACTGCACGCGGTGAAAGTTCATTTTCCCATAGTCTGTCGCTTCACGGCCGCGAAACAGCAGCACAACGACGGGCACAAAGGCCGCTGCGCGGCGGCGCGCACTGCGCAGCTGCCAGTCAAGATCCTGTCCGTATGTCATGACCTCATCAAACAAGCCGTCAATTTCCCGCGTACGCGCACGCGCCACGGTTGTGCCCATTTGCGGAAAGTAGCCGCCCAGCATGGCGCGCAGCAGATCGTCTCCCTCCCCGGGACGCTTTTCTGGCATAGGCGGTGCGTGGTTTTTCAGATCCGGCCCTGTTTGTTTCAACATGGCGAATACCACATCAATCTCCGGCCGCGCGTCCAGAAGCGCGATCTGGGGGCGGATACTTTCCGGCAACCAGACGTCATCGTCGTCAATAAACGCAAGGAACTCACCCGTAGCATGTGTCAGCCCCAGATTTCGTGATGCGCTCGATCCTTTGACCTCAGTCTTGAAATGCAATGCGCCAAACTCCGCAGCGACTTCTTCAGTCTGCGGATCTGTTCCATTGTTTCCGATAAGTATTTCGAACACCAGATCCGGCCCTTCGATGGCACGAATGCTAGCAAGCGCCTCCCGCAGCAGCTGGCTGCGATTGTGTGTGGGAATGATCACCGAAACGCGCCGCGGCAACGATGTGGAAGGCGAAACCGTCAAACCCATTCCTCCCACTGATCAAACTTCCCTTTGAGCAGTGCGTTGAAAATGAAATCGCCGTCAAACCGCGTCACGAATGTCCGGGCAACCGTACCCTGCGGGCGCGTTTCCTCCGCTTGCGCATAGATCGTCGTGTACCCGGCATCCCGCGCCATCGCCTGCGATTCCGCTGTCCAGTTCTTTGACTGGCCGAACGGTATGGCAAAAGTATCCGGCGCAATGCCGATCCGTTGGCGGAACATCTCGCGTGATCCACCAAGCTCGTTGACGACCTGATCCCGGTTCAACTGGCCAAAGTCGGAATGAGTCACTGAATGGCTCCCCATTTCAGCGCCCTGCCCCATCAGCATCTCGATATCTCGCCATGACAGGAAGGCGTCATTGTCCGGCATCCAGTGAATGCCTTCGGCCCAGTTGGAGACCGGGAAGAATGTCCAGGGAAGGCCATACTCCTTCAGGATCGGGGCTGCGACTGTCATCACCGTGCTCAGGCCGTCATCGAAGGTGATCGCGAGGTCTTTCGGCCCGCCGCCTGTCTTGGCAATCTCGGAGGCATGCACGAAACGGAAACCAGCATTCAGCGCACGTTCGATATGCCCACGGAACATGTCCGGGGTCACATCGTTGGTCCCCCATTCCTTCTGTCCCAGCGAATGATAGCAGAGGATGCGCCCCACATATCGCCTGCGCGCGCCCGGCAATGCTGCCAGCACGTGCCGCTCACAACACATGCGAACAGCTGCCGCCCGCGGCCGCGTCAGCCCTGCCTTAATCAACGCCCGTTTTGCAAGGGTGATCATGGGTCATTCCCCGGGAAGCCATCTGTTCCGGCACTTGCCATACAACATCTTCGCTTGCGTTAACGCTTGCAAATGTAATGCCATGACATCCGCTGTCACCGCCCGGGCAATCGCCGCCTCAGAAGGCTTCGGAACGGCATGTCGAAGTGCTTGTCCGCCAGTAAGGCAACCAGGGTTGCGAGCACTGCAACCATGCCCACGACAACAATCCCCGCCAGCCGGTGTTCGCCGAGCCCGCTCAAGAGCCATTCCACAACATTGTAGATCGGAACATGGAGCACATAGACACCGTATGAGACGAGACCTGCGGTCGTTGCCAGGCTGGCCCACCGACCTTTGATCACCGCGTTCTGAGCGAAGAAAACCAGCAACGGCACCAGCACAACCAGAGCTATGGAATCAAACCAGCGTCGCAATTCTTCCGGCACCGGCAACATCAGAAGGATCAGCAGCCCAAGCGCCGCAAACCATGCTGGTACAGGCGGCGGCTGGAGACGGTCCCGCAGCTTGAAAATGAACACACCGGCAAAGAATCCGTAGAGCACGCGAATGAGCCCCGCGCCGAAATCAGGCCAGAGCCACCCGGCACCCAGCTCATGCGTCTGCGGAATGATCAGGAAGGCAGCCACCGCAAGCACTGGCAGCGCAAACGCCAGCACACCGCGCGTCAGCCAGCGCGCCGTCAGCGCATAAAGGGCGTTCGCCAGCAACTCGAACAGCAATGTCCATGCAGGGGCGTTCAGCGGATACAAACTCGCCCCGGGCGCGCCATAAATTGGCGGGGTTGGCAGCATGAAAATCGCGGTGCCAAACGCTACCAGGAGATAGGTCCCCGGCATGGGGTCAACGCCCGACAGAAACTGTACAGCCGTCAGCGCCGCAACGATGGCCAGCCCCAGCAGGTACATCGGATAAAGCCGGATAAACCGCGCGCGCATGAAGCCAAGCGCGGACATCCCGCTGTCGAACCGGGCCTGATAGGCGTTCGCCAGCACAAATCCACTGAGCACAAAGAAGAAATCGACCGCCAGATAGCGCCCGGGGATCAGCGCCCGCAATATCGGCGAATCGACATGGTCGACGATGACGGCAAAGGCAGCGAGGCCCCGAAGACCGTCCAGCACGACAAACCGGCCGGCCCGTGCTTGCTCAGGCATCGCCTTCCCCCGCATTTCACTCACACCATTCAACGCTGGGTGCAGCGAAACCGCAAGTGCCCGTTGAAGCGGGGCCAAAGCTCTGAAATAGTTTGGAAGAAGCAGCATCAGAGGATGTTTGCGGGAGGGTCTCTGATTGGCACCAGTCCGCCGGTCCCGCGCATTAGCATTTGTCGCGCTCGCGTTGTTCGCGCTGCCGGTCGCAGCGCAGCAAGCCGATACCGTGCCCCATACGGGGATTCAGGCATTTGGCGATGATGAGTCTACAGGCAGCGAAGACATACCTGCCGGCCCGGAAACAGACCTGAACGCCGTCGACAGGGCGCATGCGGCCTATCTCTCAGACAGCAGCCTGCAGCTCGTGCGGCCCGAACTTGACGTCGATGTCCAACCTCCGCCACCTCCGCCCGGCTGGCTGCGCGCCATCGGCGCCTTCCTCCAGTCCCTGGGGCCAATCTTCCAGGTCGTCTTCTGGATTGCCGTCGCGCTGGTCGTCGGCGGCCTGCTTTACTTCCTGTTCGGCGAAGCTCTCCGGCTGCGCTTCGGCGACAAACCCCAGCGCAAGGACAAGCGCGAAGACGATCATCTGACCGATCTGCGTCCGGATGCCGCCGCAGCGCGCTCACTTCTGGAAGAGGCAGATGCGCTCGCCCAGCAGGGGCGCTTTGCTGAAGCTGTCCACCTTCTGCTGTTTCGCTCCATCGAAGACATCCAAGAGCGCGTGGAGGGCGGCGTGCCCACCTCCCTCACGGCTCGCGAAATCGCGAGCCTTGGCAAACTGCCCGAACGTGCCCGGCGTGCGCTGAAACCCATCATCCAGGTGGTCGAGCGCAGCTTCTTCGGCGGCCGCGTCGTCGACAAGGATGGCTGGCAGGAAGCCCGCAGCAGCTATGAAGACTTCGCATTCGGCGAGGGCTGGGCATGACCGACACATCAAGCGCATCCTCACCCTTTTCCGCGCGTGTCGTGGCCATCCTGATTGCCATCGCGGCCATCTCATTCGGCGCCGTTATCGTCCTGGCCGGCTGGGCACCTGAACTGCGTGACCGGAACACCGCCGGTGACCACCCCTACTCAACGTCAGCCCTTGGTTATAACGGCCTCGTCCGCCTGCTCGAAAGCGCGGGCTATCCTGTGCAAGTGTCCCGCTTCGCCAGTGATCTGGAGTCCCGCGACTGGGGCCTGATGATCATCACACTCCCGGCCTACACGGATTTCTCAACGCTGGATGACCTCAACCTCGCACCGGAAACGCTGGTCGTGCTTCCCAAATGGATCGGACGCGCCGACCCGGTGAGTCCAGCCCGGCAGGCCGATACGCGGTTCATCGAAGCGCGCGACCTGAACGACAAGCTGACCACAATTTATCCGCAGGCGGAGATCCTGCGTGTCGAGGTTCCCCAACGGGTCCAGACCCCGTTCGGCGCTATGCCGATCAAACCGGACGTCCGCGTCCAGCTGATCAGGGATGATACGCTGGACACGATCATCGGCATCCGCGAAGGCGGCCTGCTCCTTTATGACGATGAACGTGAACTCTACATCCTCACGGACCCCGACCTGATCAATACCTTCGGCCTCGCCCAGCGCGAGAATGCCCGCTTCGCAATCCAGCTGATCGATTACCTGCGTCAGAGTGATAGCGAGCCCATCCTGCTGGATGCCACGCTGCACGGCTTTGAGCGCTCCGAAAACCTGCTCAAGATGATGTTCAGCGTGCCCTATATCGGCGTCACGCTGGTCGCGCTTGGCGCCGCACTCCTGCTCGGCTGGGCAGCTACCATCCGCTTTGGCCCACCCCGCACAGAAGAACGCGCCATCGCTCTCGGCAAGCAGGCCCTTGCCGACAATTCCGCTGGCCTCGTCACCATGGCGCGGCGCGAGCCGCGCATGGCGCCCGGCTTCCTCGCCCTCGTGCGCCGCCGCCTCGCCCGCGAAATCGGCGCGCCACGCTCACTGACCGAGACGCAGGTGTCCGACATGTTCGACCGTCTCGGCCCCGACCCCGAAACGGGCCGCGTCTTTTCACAAATGGAAGCGGAGCTGAAACAGCCCGCAACCGGCCGCGATGACCTGCTCGCCAAAACGCGCGCACTCTATCGCTGGCGCAAGGAAATCATCAGGAGAACACTTCATGAGCGTAACTGAAATTCGAAATCTGGCTGACCGGATCCGCACCGAAGTGCGCAAGGCGATCATTGGCCAGGAGGCGACAGTCGATCTCCTGCTCGTCGCGCTGTTTTCCTCCGGGCACGTCCTACTTGAAGGCGCGCCGGGAACGGCGAAAACGCTGCTTGCGCAATGCTTCTCGAAAGCCATCTCGCTGGAGTTCGGCCGTATCCAGTTCACGCCGGACCTGATGCCCGGCGATGTGCTCGGCACCAACCTGTTCAACTTCCAGACCAACCAGTTCAGCCTCACCAAGGGTCCGATCTTCACGGACATCCTCCTCGCGGACGAGATCAACCGGACGCCGCCCAAGACGCAGGCCGCCCTGCTGGAAGCGATGCAGGAGCGCAAGGTCACCATCGACGGCGAAAGCTATCCGCTTAACCCGCGCTTCACCGTCATCGCCACGCAGAACCCGATCGAGCAGCAAGGCACCTACCCGCTCCCCGAAGCCCAGCTTGACCGTTTCCTGTTCAAGCACACGCTCGACTATCCGAGCCGCGACGAAGAACTGAAGATCGTCGCCCAGCACGGCACCCGCACCGGCATGAAGACACCCGACGCCTTTGGTATCCAGCCCGTGATTTCTCCGGCTGAACTCGATGCCGCCGTCGACGCCGTCGCCGCCGCGCGCATCAATGACGACATTATCGCCTATATCGTCGATATCGTGCGCGCGACGCGGACCAGCCCGGCACTGGAAACCGGCGCCAGCCCCCGTGCAGCCGCCGCTCTCGCCACCGCCGCCCGCGCCCGCGCCGCGCTGGATGGCCGCGACTTCGTGATCCCCGATGATGTGAAAAATCTCGCCCTTGCCACGCTGCGTCACAGGGTGCTGCTCTCCCCCGCAGCCGATATCGAAGGGCGCACAACCGAGGAGACCCTCTTCGCCATCATCGAACAGACGGCGGCTCCCCGGTGATTTCACCCACCCTCCGCGCAATATTCCTGATGCTGCTCGGTCTGCCGCTTCTGGTGGCCATCGCCCTGCTGCGCCCGGAACTCTGGATCGTGTCGGCCGGCTGGATCGCCGCCGTGTGCGGACTGATCGCCGTGGACACATTGCTCGGTGCTTCCGTGCGACATTACTCGGCAAAGATAGCTGTTCCGCCCCTGCTCTATGTCGGCAGTCCGGATGATCTGGCCCTCGATCTTCACTTTGAACAAGGTCCACTGCCTCAGCGGATAGAGATACAGCTTGAAACCAATGCCCTGCTCGGCGCCCTCCCGCCGCAGGGCCTGCGCGGGTGGGATGGCCGCAGCCGTCCGCACACGATCAGTGTCACCCCTTCCCGGCGCGGCGTTGCGAAAATCATTCGCCTGTGGAGCCGCTGGCAAGGCCCGCTCGGACTCATACAGAAGCGTCACGTCCGGAAATTCGATCTCGATGTGCCCGTCACCCCAAATGTGCGTTGGGTGCGAGACGAGGCCATCCGTCTGTTCTCCCGCGACGCCGAATTCGGTATCAAGACACAGATCGAGCGCGGCGATGGCAGCGAGTTCGACGCCTTGCGCGACTTCGCGTCCGGGATGGACCGCCGCGCCATCGACTGGAAACACTCGGCCCGCCACCGCCACCTTCTGGCCAAGGAGTTCAAGACCGAGCGCAACCACAATATCGTCTTCGCCTTCGATACAGGCCGCCTGATGAGCGAACCCCTCGGCGGCGTCCCGAAGATCGACCGCGCCGTCACCGCCGGCCTCCTCCTCGCCTATGTCTCCCTGCGCAACGGGGACCGCACGATGTTCTATGGTTTCGCCGACCGGCCGGGCCTCAACAGCGGCTTCCTCACCGGCACCAGTGCCTTCCCGAAGGCGCAGGCCCTCGTCTCCGAGCTGGACTATTCCGACGACGAAGCCAACTTCACGCTCGCCCTGTCCAGCCTGTCCGGACGGCTAGAGCGGCGCAGCCTCATCATCATCTTCTCGGACTTCGTCGACACAATCTCAGCCGAACTGATGCTCGAAAACGTCAAGCGCCTGACCGACCGCCACCTCGTCCTTTTCGCTACATTCGAAGACTCCGCGCTTGCCCAGATGGCCGACGCCCCACCCGACACCGCACAGGACGTCGCCCGCGCTGTCATCGCTGACACATTGCTGGCCGAGCGCGATGTCGTCTTCCGCCGTCTGCAACGCCTCGGCGTTCAGATCATCGAAACAAAGCCGGAGCATTTCGGCGCCAAACTCGTCTCGCGCTATCTCCAGATCAAGCAGAGGGACATGCTGTGAGCGACCTTCTGAAATCCTACCGTTTTCGCGAGGAGCGCCAGTCCGACTGGCAAAAGCTCGACCTGATCCTGACAAAGGCCGAAAACGGCGGCGTCCGGAATCTCTCGGATGAACAGATGCTGGCGCTCCCCCGGCTCTACCGGCAAGCCGTCTCATCCCTCTCCGTTGCCCGCTCGATCTCACTCGACCAGAACGTCGTCAGCTATCTCGAAAGCCTCTGCACCCGCGCCTACTTCTTCGTCTATGGCGCCCGCACGACGCTCGGTGAGCGGATGATGCAATTCCTCCGGCATGACTGGCCTGCCTCAGTCAGCCAGTCGGTTCTTACAACCCTGCTTGCAACCTTCTTCTTCTTCGGCGGCGCGGCGCTCGCCTTCTTCCTCTGCCTGCAGGATATGGAATGGTACTGGACCTTTCACGGTCAGAACTTCTGGGAAGTGCGCAATCCGAATGCAACAGTCGAGGTCCTGAGAAGTACGATCTACATCAGCCCCGGCGATATCTCGGACGGACAGCTCAGCGCCTTTTCAAGCGTCCTGTTCAACAATAATGCCCAACTCGCGCTCTTCGCGTTCGCCCTCGGCTTCGCCTTTGGCATCCCGACCGCCTGGTTCCTCGTCTATAACGGCGTGATGATCGGCTCCATGTATGCCGTGTTCTGGGACAAGGGCCTCGGCTACGAATTCACCGGCTGGCTGCTGATCCACGGCGTGACCGAAATCTTCGCCATTGTGCTCGCCGGCGCCGCAGGTTTCATCATCGGCGGCGCAGTCGCCTTTCCCGGCGGGCGAACGCGCCTCGCGTCGGCGCGCCTGGCCGGGCAGCGCGCCGCGACCATCGCCATGGGCTGTGTCATCATGCTGGTCATCGCGGCCCTGCTCGAAGGCTTCGGCCGTCAGATGATCAATTCCGACACGATCCGCTACAGCATCGCCGCCGGCACAATGATCTTCTGGCTGATCTATTTCTACGTGCCCCGGAAAGTGTCCGAGACATGACCTCCGTCCCGCCCACCTCTAAAGCCATTCCGCCTCACCGCCCCGGTATCAGCATCGAGGCCGCCGTCCAGCGCCGCGCGCGCATGGCCGAGGAAATGCGTCTCGCGAAGATGACCCGCCGGCTGGTCACGCCCGAAGGCGCCGCGATCCAGCTGAAACTCGCCACGGCTTCCGAGCGCGCCGGTGCCTTCATGATCGACGTCGCCATCCAATGGGCCATCGTCATCGCGACCCTGTTCGGCATGAGCTACCTCACCAGCGTCTTCAGCCCGGGCAGCGCCAACATCGCCTTCTCTTTCTGGCTTGTATTCTTCTTCTTCCTGCGGAATTTTTACTACATCTTCTTCGAGATCGGCCAACGCGCCGCCACCCCCGGCAAGCGTATCCTGGGCCTGCGCGTCGCCGCACGCGACGGCGGACGCCTCACCGCCAACTCCGTGCTGGCCCGGAACTTCATCCGGGAAATCGAAGTCGGCCTGCCCTTCCAGTTCGCCCTCATGAGCAGCGACCAGTTCGGCGCCTGGATGGCGCTCTTCGGCCTCGTCTGGTCCGGCGTCTTCCTGCTCTTCCCGATCTTCAACAAGGACAAGATGCGCGTCGGCGACGTCATCGCCGGCACCTGGGTCATCAAGGCGCCCAAGGCGAAGTTGATGGATGACATTACGTCGGCCGCTGCCAGCGCCGACGCCTCCTCCCGCTACGCCTTCACGCAGCCGCAAACCGAGGCATACGGCATCCACGAATTACACGTGCTCGAAGACGTGCTCCGTCAGTCGACACCGGAAATCAAGGCTCAAGTCGCCGCCCGCATCCGCGCCAAGATAAGCTGGACACCGGGCGAGGGCGAAACAGATCTCGCTTTCTTGGAAGCCTATTACGCTGCGCTGCGCCGCCGGCTGGAACAACGCATGCTGCTCGGCGACCGCAAAGCCGACAAATACGACACGCGCTGAAGTCTCAGGCCGCGCGACCTTCGTCGCGCCCCTGCGGATAAAGCGGAATCTTCAGCACATGCTTCACCAGTCGCCCGGCAACACCCGCCGATACCGCAGGCGGGCTGAGGAATACACGCACCACAGCCGGCAGGCTGCGCGCCCGCACGCCATCGATCAGGCGCATCCATTCAAGGTCCGTCCGTGTCTGGGTGAGATGCTCACGCAACGCCGCTTTCGCTTCGGCGCTGATCCCCGGCGCCGACAGCAGAGTCTTGTCCGCATCAACAACCATCTGGACAGCCAGCGTCGGAATGGCTTTCGACAATGATCCCGCCCGGTTCAACGCAATGTATCCGCACGGATCAATAACCTCGAACCTCGCCCCCGCCACCAACGCGCGCGCGTAGAGGTCATAATCCTCGGCCAGGCGCATATCCTCACGGAACAGCAGCCCGTGCTCGCGCAGGAAGGCCGTACGCATCATCGGCTTCAGGTAACCCATCTCACGCCGGAATCCGGCATGCTTCAGCGTGTTCTCGCGAACGAACTTCGCCAGATCGACCGGCACGGTTCCCACGGGATCGTCCCGCCACACTCGCACGCCGTCGTCGATAGCCTGATCCGGCCAGATGCGGATAATGTCATCTGCGATGAAGTCGAGTTCCCGGCCTTTGGCATGCGCCAGCAGGCGCTCGATACGGTCCGGCATCAGGAAGTCATCAGAATCAAGGCCTGCCACCCATGTCGTCTCGGCGAGCCTCAAGCCTGCATTCCGGGCCGGGCCCGGCCCGCCATTGACCGGTTGTCGATGAACCGTCAGCTGTGGATGCTCCGCCGCCATCCGCACCAGCACGTCAAAACTGTCATCCGTCGAGCAGTCATCAATCACGATAATCCGTACAGGAACGGTCTGCGCCAAAGCGCTGTCGATCGCTTTGCCGATCGTGTCCGCTGCATTGTAGCAGGGAATGATGAGTGTAACCTGTTCCATGTCGTCTGCCATCAGGGCATGTAAACGCGCAGGCGTTTGCGCATGAAACGCGCAGACTTCTTCAGCCATTCCGGCCGCGTAGCCGGATCGAGCTTCAGGCGCATCAGGCCGTACTGAACCGAACCCGGCGCATGGAGCAGAACGCTCCACCACACCCAGGTAATCATCCGGCGCAGGCCGGTGCGTGTCTGCCAGCTGAGTGCACGAATGCTGCGAATTGCCATCGGCAGGGTCTCACCCGGAATCGTATGGGCCCCCGGCTCAAAGAGAACCGACACGATCCGTTCAAACAGATGCTGCTCATCCTGCGCGCCGAGATCAGCCGCCACCGCAAGGCCCAGCTTGCCCGCATGGTCTGTCAGCGCCTTGTAGCGCTCAATATCATGCGAAATACGCCAGCGCGCGAGGCGCGCCTGTTCCTCGCGCCGGGATGTGTGCTGGCGCTGGTGAAGGCGGTAGGCGCACGTCGCGGTCTCATAGCTGCGAACCGGTCCGTAGAGCGGCGCGACCGCACAAAGATAGCCGTCACCACCATAACGGAAGGCTTCCGGATCCATCGGCATCGTCCGCTCAAGGATCGCCCGGCCAAACACAAGGCCTGAGGTGATCGTTCCTTTGTACCGGCCCTTGGTCAAAAGGTCGTGCGACGCGTCGCCGTTCGCCAGCTTCTCATGCAACGGCGGATAGACTTCCTCCCGCAGGGCATTCGTCGCATCCGTATAGTGCATCCGGTAATGGTAGACCGTGACGCCGTCTTCGAAATTGCCCCGGATGGTGTCCGCCCCGCCGGGCAGCATGAAGTCATCCGCATCCAGGAACATCACCAGATCACCGGTGCTCACAGCATAGCCCGCATTGAAACCGGCGCCCTGCCCGCTGTTCACGGGCTGGAACACACGTGTGATGCGGCCCGGAAAGCGGCGGTCATAGTCGAGGATCACTTCGCGCGAATTGTCCGTAGAGCAATCATCTACAACGATGATCTGAAGACCGTCCGCTGTCTGCTCCAGCAGACTCTCGATGGCCTTGCCGACGAAATGCGCATAGTTGAAATTATTGATGATGACAGACAGCGTCGGCGCCGTTCGCGCAGCGTTGCCAATCGCATCAATGGCAGGCGAGATCGTCATAAGTTTTGCGCTCCCGTCAACACAGCTAGTGGCTGTGCCCCGACACGGCGACCCCTGCGGCCTCCTCGGCTGCCCAATCCTTCTCGTGCCAGCGCAGCGCGGAACGGATGATGTTGTCGATGTCCGAACGCGTGGCCTTCCATCCCAGTTCCTGAAGCGCCTTGTCCGGCAGCGCAATCAGGCGGCTCGGATCGCCCGGCCTGCGATCGCCATATTTGCGCGGGATCTTTCGGTTCGTGGCGCGCTCGATTGCGCTCACCACTTCGCCCACGGTCGTGCCCTGCCCGGTGCCGAGGTTGTAGGCGGCAGACGGCGCGCCCTTCTCCAGCGCATTCAGCGCCCGCAAGTGCGCGTCCGCGAGATCTTCGACATGAATATAGTCGCGCACGGCAGTTCCGTCCTTCGTGTCGAAATCGCTCCCGAGGATCGTGAACTCATAGCCCTCGTCATACGCGCCCTTGATGGCCAGCGGGATGACATGCGTCTCGCACTCATGACGCTCACCGATCCGCGCATCGCGGTCTGCACCAGCGGCATTGAAATAGCGCAGCGGGATCGAGCGGATACCATGCGCGGTGTCATAGTCCCGCAGGATGCGCTCGACCATCAGCTTCGACCAGCCATACGGGTTGATCGGGTTTTGCACGTGCTGCTCATCAATCGTCTCGGCGTGCGCATGACCGAAAGTCGCGCAGGTCGATGAGAAGATCATGTAGCCTGCGCCATGCTTGCGCATCGCATCGAGCAGGTTCAGCGTCGCAAGCGTATTGTTGCGGTAATAGATCGTCGGTTCGCGGACGGATTCTGCAACCAGCGCCGACCCGGCAAAGTGCGCCACGGCATCAGGCTTCACTTTGGCAAAGGCGGAGTCCAGATCGGCAGGGTTCTGCAGGTCGCCGACAATCAGTTCACCCCACTGGACAAACTCGCGCCACCCGGTCGACAGGTTGTCGAAAACCGTGACTTCCCAGCCCGCTTCCGCGAACGCCCGGCAGCAATGACTGCCGACATATCCCGCACCGCCCGTAACCAATAGTTTGCCTGGCATGAAATCCCCTCGAAAGCCGACAGTACCGCATAGCGCTAAGGTGCGCGCGGCGAAGTTAAGAGGTTTATATGCAAGGACTGGTCCGGCTTGAATGCCTGGAATGCGCTACAGGTGCGCAAGTCGTAAATTTATCCGAAAACGGCCACTGCTGCCCAGATAATGGCGCCCCACAGCCCGGCGCTCAGGCCAACGATCGTGACCAGACGGACCCAGACTGGCCATTTGCCTTCAGTGTAATCGTTCATAAGCATATAGTCTGCCCGCTCGGGCATCCTGACTTGTGACGTGAATACGCGGCTATCTACTGGTATCATGGGGTCCGAACTCGACATGAGCTTCACTAAAACGTCGAAGGCTTAACGCCCGGTTTAAACGGATACATATCCGGTTAGCGTAATCATGATTAAGATTGACGGCAGAATCCGGCGCAAATCCGGCGAACTTCGGGCAAACACTCTAACCTATCAGTTAACCTGACCTTGGTCGTTTCGCGCCCGAAACAGGTTTTAGCATTGTCGCACATGGCATTTTTCGGCCAGCCCCGCCGCAAATCCGCGTCAGCTCAGCCGGCCAAATGTGTCGAACGGGGTCAACCCAGGCGACTCTGCAAGCCCCGAGGGCTCAGACGGCAGGCTCGCTCGTCAGGCAGTGCTGGACGATATCAGCCAGGAATCCCTGAGGCTGGATAAAGGTATCGAGCGGCAGTTCGGCCAGCACGCGGGCCCGCTCGGCAATCGGCCCGCGGTCGGCAATCAGGCGGCCCAAGAGCTCCCGCAGAGTTTGCCCCAGCGGCTCTTCAATCACGAATCCGCAACCATGCTGCTCCAGCCAGGCCGCCGTTTCGGTTCCCGCCGGCGCAATCGACGGCGTGCAATAATACCCACCTTCATATATCCGGTTCGGCAACAGCCAGACCGAATTGAACCCGGCCTCCATGAAGTCTCCTGCCCAAACCACGTCGAGGCCTTCATAGATC
Organism: Hyphomonas sp.; assembly: GCA_040223555.1. Lineage (GTDB taxonomy): Bacteria > Pseudomonadota > Alphaproteobacteria > Caulobacterales > Hyphomonadaceae > Hyphomonas. Next base: position 67,793 of record JAVKGA010000005.1, on the reverse strand, counting down.
CCCGCCAGATCTTCCGGCGACCTATAGCGGCCAAAATAGACCATGTTCGCGCGAGCCTCGATCACCGGTTCGAACACTTCAATCTCCGTGCGCGCAGGCAGGCCGTGCAGCCGGATTTCAAGCCGCTCCGGAAATTCATCCGCCAACTGACAAAGCAGATCCAGTGAGCGCTGACAGCGCAGATTCCCGACCCAGCCAAGCCGCAGCGGCCCCGCCGCATCCGAAGCCAGCGACGCCCGCGCGCCATAGTCCGCGCCCGGCGCCAGGCGGTTCTCCACCACAAAGGCTCGGTAGTCTCCGGGATAACGTTTTTCGAAATGGTTGCGGAGGAACCCGGGCGACGAGACAACGAGCCCCACGGTGCGCTTCAGCAGCGACCCTTCCAGCCAGCGCATCGCAGCCCCGATCAGATCAGAGCGCGTCAGCAGGCGGTGAATATCGAGACTTTCATAGATCACCGGTGTCGCCAGCCGGGCATGGCGTTTGGCCAGAAAAGCGCAGGCCAGCATGTCGAGATTGCGGGCATAGATCACATCCGCCGCCGCAAGTTCGTCACGCGCCGCAGCGGCCAGTTTCGCGCCGGCAAACACCTGGCGGATACGCTGCACAAAAGCGCCGTCACGCGTTCGTCCGAGGTCGACATTTTCCCAGGCCAGCGGCCCCGCGTCGCGCCGGTGCATCATGAAGCCTGTGACGCCCAAGCCGTCATCCAGGAATCCCTGCACCCGTCGCCGGACAGCGGCGTCAGCAGCGTCATGGCCGAAGAAGGCTATCCGTGTCACGTCACACGCTCACTTCTGACGGGCACGGCGCCGCCCCTCCGCCTAGTCCGCAGAAATCCGTTCCGCGTTTTCGCCCCGGCCGGTGGCCTTCGAAGGCGGCACCTGGACGGCAACCGATCCCTTCGGCGATTTCGAACTTGGCTTGCTGCGCTTGAATCCCATCCAGGAGAAGATCGTGGGACGTGCCTCCATCTGGTAATACTTCTGGTAGGCCTTGTAGGTCGCGCCGGGATCCTGGTGATGACGGCTGCGGTTAAGGTCCACCATGTTGAGCGTCACGCCCAGCAGGTCGGCGCGGAAGTTGCGCAGCAGGGCGAGCGACTGGCGCGCCGCCGAGCGGTTCGAATGGCGCCAGCGCACGACGAGGATTGTCTTGTCAGCCTTGCCTGCAACAACGCGCGCTTCAGCCATCAGCAGGAGCGGTCCCGTATCGATCAGGATCAGGTCATACATCGAGCGCAGGCGCTCCAGCAGATCGTCGAAGGCCCGCGTGCCGAAGACGTCATGCGGTGTGTGACCATTCTGGGCGAGCGGCAGGATGTCGAGCATCGTCTTGCGATCTTTGACGATCGCGTCCGACAGCTGGCCCGCGCCAAACAGATGTTCAACGAAGCCCATTTCGGGTTTGAGGCCGGCGGTTTCCGTCAGCTGACGGCGGCGGAAGTCGCCGTCGATAACGAGCGTGCGCGAGCCTGACATCGCCGACATCCGGCCAAGCGCCAGCGTGAGGCTGGTCTTGCCTTCGTCCGGCAGCGACGAGGTGACCGCAACGGTCTTGGTCTCACTATCGAGATCTGAGAATGCGATGGCCGCTCGGAGATAGCGGATGCTTTCTGCAAACGCAGACAAGGGATTTTCGACAAGGAAGTCGGCCGGGTTGGGCTGCGACAATCCGAGGAAACTTGGGGCACGGATCAGAGGAACGGAACCGATCGGCGTCGCGCGAAGCTTGCGTTCCACATCTTCGGACGAGCTGATCTTGAGGTCCAGAAGCTCGGTAAGCAGTGCGAGACCACCGCCGATGATGGCGCCCAGAAGCATGCCGATCACCAGGTTGACCATCGTACGCGGGCTGCTCGGCCAGCCGGGCACGGACGCCCGCGAGAGGATGCTCGCGTCCGCTGTGATCAGGGCATCCTGTTCGCGCGTCTGTTTGGAGCGTGACAGGAATTCTTCGAGCAGTGTCCGGCTCGTATCAGCGTCGCGTTCCAGTTCGCGCAGGCGCACCAGCGCCTGGTTGTTGCCGCGCAACTGACCGGTCGACCGGGAAATCTCGCCCTGAATCGAGTTGATCTGCGACTGGGCCACCCGGAGTTCGTTATCGATGTTGGCGGCGATCCGTTCGACCTCGGCATTGATTGCGCGGTCAATATCCGCCGCTTCGCTCCGTGCACTGATGAGCTCAGGGTGCTGCGGGCCAAGCTTGGTCGCGAGATCGGCAACCCGTCGATTGATGTCAGCACGTTGGCTCTTGAGGCCCGAAATGACCGGAGAATCAAGAACTTCTGATATACCATCCGCACCGGCGCCGCTGGCCATCTGACGTCGCAAGCTTTCGGAACGGGCACGCGCCCGGTCGAGTTCGAGCTGCAAGGCGCCTTTCTGGGCCGTCATAAAGCCGATCTGTTGTTCCGTCAGGGTCGTGCCTTGTGCAGCGAGAAGACCAGACTCAGCGCGGTAGCTCTCAACGCGGCGCTCTTTTTCCTCGACCTCTTCACGCAGGCCCTGCACGCGCTCGGACAACCATTCGGTTGCCTTGCGCGTTGCTTCGTATTTCTCTTCAAGCTGCTGAACGCGGTACTGTTCGGCAATCTCGTCGGCGAGCCGTGCCGCCGTTTCCGGCGACGGGCTGTTGACGCTGATCGTGATCAGGTAGGTCGCACCGATCCGGGATATGTTGACCTTCCCGCGCAGGATGTCCGTGGCCGTGGCGAGTTGCTCGGCGGCAATTTCTTCAGGCGGCCTGACCACCGTGACGACCGGTGCTGGGGTCGAACCCGTAACCGCGCGGATCGTGCCCTTGATTGCATCCTTCACCGGCTGAAGCGGGCTGGGCTTCGGCGGGATCAGCCACGGATTGAACTCCGGGTCTTCCACCAGCTTCTGCTTTTCTGCCACACGCGCGAGGAGCGACTTTGAGCCAAGCACCATGACTTCGGTGTCGATCACCGCTGTGGCGCTGCCGAGTCCCGAGAAGATGGCGCCAAGGTCGATGACGTTCTTTTCCTGGGTATCAATCTGAACGATCGACTGCGCCGTATAGATCGGGGTCGCAGTGAACGTTGAGTAGGCAACGAAGCTGAACGTCACGATGAAGCCGGCGCAGATCAGCCAGAACCGGCGGTAGACGACCCCCACAATCGTTTTGAGGTCGAGCGGAGGCGCAGCCTGATCATCCCCGGTCGAACCCAAGTTGGACGGCAGCTCAATCGAAAACGACTTGGTCAAAACATGGCCTCGGTAATTAAGACGAGAGACCGGCGCGAGTGCCGGTCTCTTCGGTAGCGTTGGTTACGGGTAGATACGCACGCCAATGCCGGCCTGCGTCACGCTGTAGGTCGGGTCGCCGAACACACCGAAACCGGTCACGTCACGGTCACGGTTACGAACAAAGGCTTCCCAGTGAACACGCTTGTTCATCTTGTAGGTCGCGATTGCGCCCAACTCGAGCGTTTCGTCCTCGCGATCCGTAGATCCGTAATCGTAGTTGAACATTCTGCCATACCCCGAGAGGATGACATTGCGGCGCAGTTCGTGATCGACCCGGGCGCCGAAAGTCGTCTCAAGCGCTGTCGGGGTATCAAGCGCGCCAGTGTCGGTCACGCGGCGTCCAAGGGTGAACGTCGCTGTCGTCAGACGCGTCGGAAACCATTGCATCCGCCCATCGATCGACAGGCCTGACGAGTTGGCGAAGACGGCATCGTCTGTCTTGTCCTTCAGGTAACCGACGGCAATGTCGCCGCGCAGCAAGGCCGTGAGTTCAAAGTCCACGCCGCCTGATACCGTATAGGTCTTGGAATCCCGCGAGCGCAGCTGGCCGCCGATCAGCTGACGATTGTCATAGCTGTTGTCCGCATAGGTCGCCTGGCCAAACACTGCAAAGTCCGGCGACAGGGCATAGGACAGACGTGTGCGGCCCGAAAGGACTGACCGGTCGCGGTAGTCCTGGTCGATGTTTGTGCCCGCGCCGATGGTCCGGCCATCATCGTAGTTCTCGTCGGTCAGGCCAAAATTGTTATTCCAGCGAACGCGGTCATTCTGGTAGTTGGCATCAAGGGTCACGCCTGTGCGCGTATACTTGATCGGCGCGTCGATCCCGAAATCGTTGACGACTTCGAAGCGCGGCTCTGCTGAGTCTTCAGCGAACACGGAACCACCCACTGAGAAACTGCGGGTGACATCCAGGCGGCCGTTGAGGCGGGCGTAGAGATCCGTCGTCGATTCATCGCTGAGGTCGAGATACTCGTTGCGGTAGGCCCGCACGTCGAAGCCGGCGGAGTGAACGCTCCAGATCGTATTCCCGGAAACGCTGGCACCAACACGGGCAATCACGTCGGATTGTTCGTTCGTCGCATTGACGAAAACGTTGTCAGTCGCTGTCAAGGTGGCCTCGGCGACCGGACGAACCGCAAAAGCGCCCAGACGGATGGGCTCCGGATCGAACGCCGGCTGCGCGCGCTCGAGCACGGCCTCATACTTGTTGCGGCTGTAATAATTGTCGGATTGCCCAAAGGCGACCGGTGCGATCAGCGCGCACGCGGCGACGCTCATCAGGCTCAAGCGTTTCAGTTTCGACATCTAACCATTCCCAGATTCTCTGCGCGGCCGACATGGCTCCGGCTCCTTCGCGAACCGTGCAAGTTCAATACCACCCTGATTACCCGGTTTTTGCTGGTAATTGGGCGAACACACCCCTTTACGCGCAAATGATAGGAAATTGAATATCGACACCCGGAACATTCGTTAACAAAAGTGCTGAAACGTTACTTTCAGGCCGCAAGTCGCTAAGAAGTGCCGAGGGTCCCGACACTGATGAAACCCTCCCGGCTGTTGTGAAAAGGACAGATTAACCGTGCCGACACTACAGCTCGCCCCGGCTTCCGCCGCCGACTTTCGCCGCCGCGCCGAGCGCCGCCTGCCGCGCTTCCTGTTCGATTATCTCGATGGCGGCGCCTATGCCGAAGTAACCCTGGCCCGAAATGTCCGCGATTTCGAGCGTCTGGAGCTGCACCAGCGCATCCTGCGGGATGTCTCGGCCCGGTCCACTGTGACGACCCTGTTTGGGGCAGAATTAACCCTGCCCCTCGCCCTGTCCCCCGTTGGCCTGTCCGGAATGATGGCCCGCCGGGGCGAAGCCGCTGCCCGCAAGGTCGCCGGAAACTTCGGCATTCCCTACTGCCTGTCGACCCTGTCGGTCTGCTCGGTCGAAGAAACAGCCGCGGCGGGTAACGGTCCCCTCTGGTTCCAGCTCTACATGATGCGCGACCGGGGCGCCTGCGCCGACCTGATCCGCCGGGCCCGCGAGGCCGGCGCCTCTGTGCTTGTGCTGACGGTCGATCTGCCCGTCGTCGGCACGCGCTACCGCGACGTGCGCAACACCATGAGCGGCGGCGGCGGCGCCTGGGCGCGCCTGCGCCGGGGCCTCATTTCCTATGCCCTCCACCCCGGCTGGGCGCTTGATGTCGGCCTCGGCGGCAAGCCGCACATCCTTGGAAACGTTGCACCTTATGTGAAAAATGCCTCGACCCCGGCCGACTTCTCGGCATGGGCCAATGAGTCCATCGACCCGTCCATCAGTTGGTCCGATCTCGCCTGGATCCGCAGCCAGTGGTCCGGTCCGCTCGTTATCAAGGGCATCCTCAGCCCTGAAGACGCTGCCGAAGCCGTGCAGCACGATGTCGATGGCCTGATCATCTCGAACCATGGCGGGCGCCAGCTCGACGGGGTCAGCTCCACCATCGCTATGCTTCCCGGGATCGCCGAAAAGGTCGCCGGCCGGACCAAACTGCTGCTGGATGGCGGCATCCGGTCAGGTCAGGACATCCTCAAGGCACTCGCGCTCGGCGCCGACGCCGCGATGATCGGCCGGCCCTGGGTCTACGCCCTCGCAGGTGCAGGCGAGACCGGATTGCAATACCAGCTCAACGCATTACACGCTGAATTCTCGGTCTCGATGGCCCTGACCGGCACCCTGACGGTGGAAGAAATTTCACCCGGGGTGATTTTTGGATCACGCTTTGCAACAGATTAGCCCTATGACAAGCGGATGGCTGGTGCGGGCCCGCATTTGCGCCCTTCCGTTCGCCGATATTGAGTAGACATGTCCGAAAACGACACCCTCGCGCCCGAACCCGCGCCGACAGCGGCGCCGATGAGCCAGCGCGTCGCCAAGAGCGCCGTCTGGACCATGGCCGCAAATGCGTCGCGCATCGCCTCGGCCATCCTGATCCTGCCCGTTCTGACCCGCCTGCTGACGCCCGAAGATTTCGGCCTGATGCAGATTGCGGCGCCGTTCCTGTTCTTCGTGATGGTGTTCAGCGATCTCGGCATGCAACCCGCGCTCGTCGTCGCTGAAAAACCATCCACCGCCCTCTGGTCGACCGCATTCTGGACCGGGCTTGGCGTTGCGAGCCTGCTGACCCTCGGGTTGATCGCGGCGGCGCCCGTGATCTCGATCTTCTTCAACGAGCCGCGCGCCACGCCGATCCTTCAGGTCCTCGCAATCACCATCCTGATTGGCGGTTTCGCCATCGTCCCCGCGGCCCAACTGATGCGGGCGATGGATTTCCGTACGCTGGCCATCGTCGAATGCTTCTCGGTCCTGTCTGGAATCATCGCCGCCGTGATCTGCGCATTCCAGGGCTGGGGCGTCTGGTCGCTGGTGGTCCAGCAACTGGTCATGTTCTCGCTCAAGTCCGCCAGCCTGTTCATCCGGTCGCCGCCGCCTATCCGTTTCCAGTTCTCCATGGTCGAACTGAAGTCCATCATCGGCGTCAGCTGGCAGCTGACGAATGTGCGCATGGTCAACTTCCTGACCCGCAGCGTCGATCTCGTCATCATCGGCCGGTTCCTCGGCGCGGCAGCGCTTGGCTTCTATTCGATCGCCTGGCGGATCGTCATGATGCCCATCGAGATCCTTGCCACCGGCATGACTCAGGTTCTGCTGCCCGCCCTCGGCCAGATCAAGGACGAACCCGAGCGTGTCCGCAACGGCATCCTGCGAACCTACCGCACGATTTCCCTGCTCAGCTTTCCGGCAATCGCCGGCATCTCTAGCTTGTCCTTTCCGCTCACCCATATCGCTTTCGGCGACGCGTTCATGCCAGCCGCCATCCCGGTCAGCATTTTGGCCATGCTCGGCGCCATTCAGAGCCTGCTCTGCATTCAGGGACCGATTTTCATCGCCTTCGGGCGTATTGATCTCCTGCTGCGCTGGTCCCTCATCACCGCCGCAACCGTCGCCAGCTTCCTGCTGTTCGGTGTGCGCTGGGGCCTCGAGGGCGCCGTCATCGGCAGCTTGCTGGCGGGTGTCGTCTGCGGCATCCCGAACCTGCGCGACCTGCTGAAACTGTTCGATGCCAGACTGGTCGATGCCTGGGCCGCCGTGCAGACGCCGGCCCTCCTGTCACTTGCCATGGGCCTCATCGTCTTCACGCTCTCGCATGTCGTGCTGGAAGGATGGGGCGATCTGGAGAAGCTGGCCATCTGCATCCCAGCCGGCATGATCCTCTATGGGGGCGGGCTGGTCCTGCTGGATCGCAAGGCCATCCATGACGTGCTCATGCTTGGCCGCAGCGTGCTGGCCAAGGCGCCCGCCTGAACTGGGCCTGATCAGGCGAGCGCCAACAGGCGCCGCGCGATGTCCTCGATCCGCGTCCAGTTCCCATCCGCGATATCCGTCTGGCTGGCGATCCACGAGCCACCTAGTGCAAACACGTTCGGCAGGCTGAGATAGGTCTTCACCTGGTCTTCGCTGATCCCGCCGGTCGGCATGAATTTCAGATGCGGCAGCGGCCCCGCCAGGGCCTTGAGCGCCGGCGCACCGCCCGCAATCGAGGCCGGAAAAAGCTTCAGCCGCGCGAAGCCTTCCTCATGCCGCGTCATTGCTTCGCTCGCCGTCGCAATACCCGGGATCATCAGGCTCTCGCGGCCCTTCAGGGCATCGCGCAGGCCCGGTGACATGCCGGGTGACACAAGGAACTCTGATCCGGCTTTTAGCGCGTCATCGGCGTCCTTCCCGCTCAGCACCGTCCCCGCGCCCACCACCAGTTCCGGCGCCTCGGCCTTCATCGCGGCAATCGCAGCGAGGCCCGCCGGCGTGCGCAGCGTGACTTCGGCAATCGTGATGCCCGCCCGCACCAGCGCCCGCGCCAACGGCGCCGCCTGTCTTGCGTCATCCACGACGATGACCGGAACGACAGGCGCCGTGCGTGCAGCGGCATCAAGCTTCTTCAGATGATCAGTCATGGTCGGAACCTGCAGGCCATAAACGCGGAACTTCCCCTGTACCGGGTGTCAACGTTGTAGTGGCGCGGCTCGCCGCGAAAAACAAGCGCAGGCTGTTTCAATTGACCGGCGGTGTCACGCCGCTTCGCTGGCGCTTGCCGGGCGCGTGGCTGAGCGGTCCAGCACGCCAGGCTGGTCCCAGTCGCCCTCCGGGCGGATCACCTGCAGCGGATCGGCCCTTATGGTCAGCGCTTCCGGATGCGGCGCAATCGGGATTTCCATTTCGCAATAGTCGAAGTCCGAGAACGCGAAGTGCGCCCGCCCGGTCACGACCCGGCATCGGAACACCCGGCTCCAGACCGGCCAGAGGCGGGTCTGTATCTGCGCCAGCGCGACCCGGTAGCCCTTGCGCGAGATCACCTCGCACGTCTCCGCCATCAGCACACGCAGGGCCGGCGTGCCTCGATAGGCGGGAATGATGGTCGAGCGTTCGATCTTGGCAAAATCCGCAAACCAGCGCACCCGGCAGGTGCCTGCGGGCCGCGACCCGTCCTTCACCAACATATGAGTGCAGGAAAAATCATTCCCGTCATATTCTTCCTCATACGGACAATCCTGCTCGGACATATACACCGCCGCGCGCAATGCCATCGCTTGCTGGTAATCCTCCAGCGTCCGCGCAGGCCCCGCCGAACACTGCGCCAGCATCTCCGGCGCCAGCGGCCGCGTCAGCGACAGTTCGCCAAAATCCGGGCGCGGTTTCATGCGGCCTGTTCCTTCTGCACCGGAAGCGGGTCCTGCCCCCAGAGGTCCGACAGCCCGCCTTCTACGGGCTGGAATCCCAGTGACGCCATCGAGCGCTTTCCGTCTTCCGTCGCGCCGCGCGCAAAGCATGGCACGGGCGCGAAGAACTCCACGCGCGTCACACCGGCCGCCATCATCACGCGCCGCCGCGCCTCTTTCGTCACGCCCGCATAGACGCCGATGTACACGCCGCCGCACTCATCGCCTTCGCAGGCCAGATGCGACAGTGAAGGCCATGCCGGCGCAAAGCTGCCATCGCGCACCGCCGCAACGCCCTCCGGGCTGAGCGGCACGGTAATGAACACGCCGTCCACCGGATCGCCCGTCACCCAGCCTGCCATACCGGTCAGGCCATCAATCCAGGTGATCGATTCCGGCGTCGCCATTACCTGCTCGGTCAGGTGCTCAGCCAGCAGCAGGCCGGACTGCAATTCGTCATAACTCGCCCGCCGGAAACCAAACTCTCCGGCGCGGCGGGTCAGGCCTGCATAGTCAATCCGGATCACATTCATGGCCGCCTCCGCGCGCAACTCAAACGTGTTGCTCGCGAATTTTCTCGCACACGTTTTAATAGTCCGCAAGCCTAAACTCGCGCACAAGTTGTGAGCGCGTCAGGCCATCAGGCCTTGCAGCTCAGCCGCTGTTTCCCGCGCCTGTTCGGGCGATCCGAACAGTTGCCGGTTCACGCCGATGCGCTTGAACCAGTAGTGCAGCCCGACGAGATCGGTGAAGCCCATTCCACCGTGCACTTCGGTCGAGGTGCGCGCGATGAACGTGCCCGCCTCGGCCATGTAGGATTTCGCAAGGTTTGCCATCATCGGGCCTTCGGCGTCGCCTGTGTCGAGGGCGTGGGCGGCGTGCCAGATCAGGGCGCGGCCGGGTTCCAGTTTTGCAGCCATTTCGGCGCACATGTGTTTCACGGCCTGGAAAGAACCGATCACCCGGCCGAATTGTTGTCGCTCGGCGGCGTAGGCGACGGCCTTGTCGATCATGGCCTGGGCGGCGCCGAGCGTGTCGGCGGCGATTAGGAGGCGGGCGATGCCGAGGAAGCGGGCGTCTCTTTCGGCGCAGGCAACCGGCTTTTCGCCTGTAAATTTCACCTCATGGAATGCACGGGTTTTATCAATCGTTCTCATCTGATTATCATTTTTTATCATCTGGACGACATGCAGGTGCCCTTCATTATCGCCTGCGAGCAGGTGCGTGGCGCCTTCGACATTCATCGCCAGCAGCGACGTGCCTGTGAGTTTCCCTTCCGCAAACGACACCCCCGCGCCATCCCGGCGAGAGGTGAGTTCCGTCACCGCCAGACCGAACTTTGCTTCGCCGGCTGCGATCAGAGTCAGCAGGTCCGGATGGGCCCCGAGCACCGTTGCCGCGAGCGCGCCCGCGAGGAAACCCGAGGGCGCGATATGGTAGCCGAGGGCTTCCTGCACAAGGCAGGCATCGAGCAGGCCGAGACCGAGTCCGCCGGCATCTTCCGGCACGAGCAGGGAGGCGAGACCGAAATCGGCGAGCGCGGTTTCCAGCGCGCCGGAGGCTTCTGGATCGCCCGCAGCGATCTTCCGGATCTGGTCGAGCGAGGCAGCGCCGGCGAGGACGCCCTTCAGGCTGTCCTGAAGGAGGCGCTGGTCTTCGGAGAGTGCAAATTCCATGTGCCTTACGCCTTCGCCAGCTTGGGTTCGCGCGGCATGCCGAGGCCGCGTTCCGCAATGATGTTCTTTTGTATCTGCGCCGTACCGCCGCCGATGATCAGGCCGAGATCGTACATGTAGCGCCACTGCCAGCTGCCATCGGCGCGCAGGTGTTCGCCCTCCTCATACAGGATGCCGAGTTCGCCGAGCGCGTCGATGGCGAGACGGGCAATCTCGTGATTGAGGTCGCAGCCGTTCAGCTTGACGATCAGTCCGGCGAGGCCCGCCTGCTCGCCCTTCAGGCGGCTGGTCGTGATGCGCAGTCCGTTGGCCTGCATGGCATAGACTTCCGACTGCAGCTTCATCAGACGGTCGCGCAGCAGCACATTGTCGATCAGGCGCTGGCCGTTGACGCTTTCGGACTTCATCAGCGTGACGAGTTCGAGGAAGCGCGCCTTGGTGGCGTTCGGATCGCCGAGCATACCGCGCTCATGCGTCAGCGTGGCATTCGCGACCTGCCAGCCCTTGTTCGGCTCGAAGATCACGCCGCTCTTCGGTACACCGACATCCGTGAAGAAGACTTCGTTGAAGTTTGCGCTGCCGGTCATGTCGACCAGCGGGCGGATTTCGATGCCGGGTGTGGTCATCGGGAAGGTGATATAGGTGATGCCCTCATGCTTCTTCGCGGCGGGGTCGGTGCGCACGAGGCAGAAGATCATGTCGGCCTGCTTGGCCGTGGAGGTCCAGATCTTCGAGCCGTTGATAACATAGTCGTCGCCGTCTTCCACCGCCGAGGTGCGCAGCGCCGCAAGGTCTGATCCCGCGCCCGGTTCGGAATAGCCCTGGCACCAGATCATCTCGCCTTCGATGGTCGGGCGGATATAGGCCTGTTTCTGCGCCTCGGTGCCGAGTTCCAGCAGAGTCGGCACAAGCATCGCAATGCCCTGCCCCGACATCGGCCCCGGAATGCGGGTGCGGGCAAATTCCTCGGCAATGATGCGCGCCTTCAGGATATCCGGCTCGGCGCCATAGCCGCCATAGGCTTTCGGGATCGTCCGCGCCGCGAGGCCGTGCTGGATCAGCAATTTCTGCCAGGCGATGCGTTTGGCATTCTTGTAGCCCTTGTCCTCGGCGGTCGGGGCAAGATGGCGGTTCTTCGTCAGCGTCTCGGAGACGTCCGCACGGAAGGCTTCGTATTCGGGATCAAGGTCGAGTTTCATGTGTTCATTTCAAGCCCCTGCCCCAAGGTTCGGCAATAGGGACGTTGGGGAAGGATTCGGACGCCATAACCCTCAGGGGTGTGGCGCCAGAATCGGCAGCCTCTAGTGTCAGCCCTTCACAGGAGACTGCCATGCATCCGATCCGCCTCGCCTTTGCCAGCTTCGCCTGCGCCGCCGCGCTTGGGACACAAGCCGCTCTGGCCAACGATTTGTGCGACAAGGTTGATGCGCTGATCATCTCGGGACAGCACATTGTGCCCTTCAACACGATCGTCCCGCCGCGTCCGGATGATCCTCGCAATGACACCGTCCAATCGGGCGACGCCCTGCTCGGCCTGTTCTCACAGTGCACATTGGTCGACTCGTTCGACGATGCCTTCCGCCTGAGCAGCTCGCTGACATGCACGCTGATCGAGAATGACGGTGAGCCCGTCACCGAAGCCAGCCGCGCAGACTTTCTGGCGGATGAGCTGGCCCGCCTTGAGGAGATTTCAGTCTGCCTGGCCATGAAGGATGGCTGGTCCATGTACGGCGATGTCATGGAGGGGGAATTTACGGCCTACCTGAATGACTGGGCCGAAGTCCGGCCCGAAGATGCCATCGGCGCAGAACTCAGCGTCCTGCAGCTGGAGGAAACACCGCTCGTCAACGCCCAACTCCGCATGGAACTCCAGACGGACGTTGGCGACGTTCGTTAGGCGCCTCCGCAGTCAACAAGATTCATCCGACCATCAGGAAACCACCATGCATCCGATCCGCCTCTTCCTTGCCAGTCTCGCCTTCACAGCCGTGCTGGCGGCACCTGCCGCTTTGGCCGATGACCTTTGCGACAAGGTCGATGCGCTGATCCTTTCGGGCCAGCAGGACGTTTCCTTTGCCGATGTATTCCAGCCGCGCCCGAACGAACTGCGCAATGACAATGTCTATTCCGGCGACGCGCTGCTCGGCCTGTTCAGCAAGTGCACGGTGATCGACGAGATCGACAAGGTTGGCAGGGGCAGCACCGTGTTGAGCTGCAGTGTGACAGAAGCCGAGGACGGGGTGGTGACGGAAGAGAGCCGCAAGGCGTTCGTTGCCAACGAGTTTGTTCGCCACCAGGCCATCAGCGCCTGTATCGCCGCCAAGGAAGGCTGGGGCAGTTATGGCGACCTGGCCACCGGCGGCAGCTTCAATGCCTTCCTCGAGACGGAAGCCCAGACCCGGCTTGAGGACGCGATCAGCGCCGAACTCGGCGTCGTTCCAATGGGATCGGCGCCGCTTTACCGCGTCATGCTGATGATGAACCTTCGCACGACCCCGCGCGACTACCGCTAGGGGAGCGCTTGCGCGACGTTGGGTAAGGCCTCTTAGCTCTCGGGCAGAAACCCTTGAGGAGGAAGTCCCATGCCTGTCGAGTACGTGAAAAAAGGTAATGTCGCGATCATCACCATGAACCGCCCGGAAGCGCGCAACGCCATCAATGGCGAGATGGCGGCGACGATGGAAGCGGCGCTCGACCAGATGGAATCGGACCCCGAGGTCTGGGTCGGCATCCTCACCGCGGTCGGCAAGGCTTTCTGTGCGGGCGCGGACCTGAAGGAAATCTCCGCCGGCAATGGCGGCGCGCTCTCCACCAAAAAGGGCGGCTTCGCGGGCATCGCCCGGCGCGAGCGCACCAAGCCGCTGATCGCCGCGATCACCGGTTCGGCGCTGGCAGGCGGCACGGAAGTGGCGCTTTCCTGCGACATGATCATTGCGGCGGACGACACCAATTTCGGCCTGCCGGAAGTGAAGCGTTCGCTGGTGGCCGGCGCCGGCGGCCTGTTCCGGCTGCCGCGCGTGATCGGCAAGGCGGTTGCGCTGGAAGCGATCCTGACGGGCGATCCGCTGTCCTCGCAGCGCGCCTATGAACTTGGCATGGTCAACAAGGTGGTGCCGGAAGCAGAGGTGATGGCCGAAGCTGAAAAGCTGGCCGCCCGCATCACCGCCAATGCGCCCCTCGCGGTAGCAGCCAGCCGCGCGGTGGCGATCGAGGCGACGAGCAAGACGGATGACGAACTCTGGAAAGCGTCGGGCGTCGCCTTCGCCGGCATCGTCGGCACGGAAGATTTCAAGGAAGGCCCGAAGGCGTTCATCGAGAAGCGTGCGCCGGTCTGGAAGGGGAAGTAGCCCTTCCCCTACAACTTGTAAAAATACGAGATCGCCAGGCAGCTGACGAAGCCGATGAGTATATTCATCGGTACACCGATCTTCAGGAAGTCCGAGAAGCGGTAATTGCCGGCGGCATAGACGAGCGTGTTGGTCTGGTAACCGACGGGCGACGCGAAGCTGGCGCTGGCGCCGAACATCACGGCGACGACCAGCGCGCGCGGTTCAACGCCGATCAGCGCGGCCAGGGAGATGACAATCGGCGTCAGGATGACGGCCACGGCGGCATTGGTGACAACCTCGGTCAGCAGCGACGTGAGGAAGTAGACCGCGACCAGTGCCCAGAAGGGCTGCAGGTTCATGAACACCGGCACTGCCGCGCCGACAATCAAATCGACTGCGCCGGAGGCCTGCATCGCGGTGCCGACGACGAGCATGGCAACGATCAGGCCGAGCACGCCGGAGTCTAGCGCGCGCCAGGCGTCATCGATGGTCAGGCAACCGAACAGCAACATACCGCCCAGCCCGATGATGGCGGCAACCGCGAGCGGGACGACACCCATCGCGGCGCTGGTGATGACGGCGGCGATGATGGCGACGGCAATCCACGCGCTTTCGCGCCGGAAGGATTTCTCGGTCAGTTCCCGCGTGATGATCAGGGGTGTCGATCCGGCGAGCGCATCGATGGCGCGCTCGCTGCCTTCGATCAGCAGGTGATCGCCTGCGCGCAGGCGCGTCGAGGCGAGCTGCGGGCCGGGCTGGTTGCCGTGCCGGGCGATGCCGCTCAGGCGGACCGGATGGGTCGACAGATAGCTGAGCTGGTCAGCGCGCCGTCCGATGTTGGGATCGTTCGCCGAGAGCACCCCCTGCACGCAGATGCGGGTATCACTGCCCGACCGGCTACGGCGTGAAATTCCGATGGCAAGCCTGGCCTGCTCGATGATGGTCAGGAGTTCCGGAAGCGGCATCCGGGCTGACAGTTTCTCTCCGGGCGCGATCAGGCTGTCGTCAGCCTCGTCTTCCTTGCCGTTGCCGGGCGCCGTACGCGTGTGGGAAATGATCGCCATGCCGGGCGGCTTGGCCACGCCGGCTTCAGCCGAGGCGGCGAGGGAAAGGTCTGTCAGGAACTGAAGCGGCTGTTCGGACTTTCGGTCCGGATCGCCGCCGCTGGGGAGCAGGAAATAACCGAGCACCAGGACAGCCGGGATGCCGGCGGCGAGCACGGCCATGCCGATGCCGCTGATCTCGAAGATCGTGAATGGCTCAAGGCCCGCACGGGCCGAGACGCCGGACACGATCAGGTTGGTCGAGGTGCCGATCAGGGTGAGCGTGCCGCCCATGATCGAGATGTAGGACAAGGGGATCAGCAGGCGCCGCTTGGCGATGCCCAGCTTTTCACCGAGGGCGATGACGATGGGGATCAGGACGAGGACAACGGCGGTATTGTTGATGAAGGCCGAGGCGAGCACGACCATCACGCCCATCAGGGCAAGGGAGAACAGGCCGGCCCGGTCGGCCGCCGACATAACCAGTTTGGCCATCCGGTCGAGTACGCCGGTGCGCTGGAGGGCAGCGGTGAGCATGAAAAGGGCGGCGATGGAGATCGGCGCGGAGTTGGAAAAGGCGCGCAGAGCCTCCTCCTCCGGGATCAGGCCAAAGGCGAAACAGGCGGCGGCGCCGATGACGGCGGTGGTGACCGGGGGGACGCGCTCCAGCACGAAGGAGACGACCATGGCGGCCAGGATGAGGAGCGCAATGATTGCGTGATGCTGGGCCACCGCGTCTGTGAAGGCTTGGATCATGCCTTATTCCTCTCGCGCTTTTGCCTTTGCTTCCATGTGGTAGCGCAGGCAGTCAGGACCAACGTGTATGGGCTGGTTTTTAGGCAAGCACGATTGACCGGACGCAGCGAGGTCGCTTGCCGGGGAGAGCTGCAGAAGCAGGGGGCGTGGCTAGCGGAAAGGCCCGCCGCTTACTTGCAGCGCGGCAGGTCGCTCTTGCCTTTGAGTTCGGAGCCGGCGGGGTCGCAGGCTTCGCCGGCGGAGGCCGTACGGGTGGGCTCCTGCGGCGTGGTCAGGAAGTCCTTGACCTCGTCCGAGGTCTCGCTGATGGCTTCACCGCCTGCCTGCAGGTCCTTGCCGAGACCGCGGACGGTGTTGCAGCCTGCGAGCAGCGAAAGGGCGAGCATCGCCCCGGCCATAAGTTTTACCTGCCTCATAAAGTATATCCTTCAACAACCGGCCGGGCCGGAATAACCCGATGAAAATAAGGCCCTTTGGGCTTTCCCACCAGTCTGAACATGCACTTTGCCCGGAGACGACGCATGCCGCCGCATATCCTGCCGATTGTCCTGCTTTCGGTTTCGAACCTGTTCATGACCATGGCTTGGTACGGGCACCTGAAGTTCAAGACCCTTCCCCTGCTGCTGGTGATCTTTGCCAGCTGGGGAATCGCGCTGTTTGAATACTTCCTGGCCGTGCCGGCGAATCGCTGGGGGCACAGCGTCTATTCGGCGGCCGAACTGAAGACGATCCAGGAGGTGATCACCCTGATCGTGTTTGCGGGATTTTCGGTCTGGGTGCTCAAGGAGCCGCTCGGCTGGAACCACGCGGTGGGGTTCGGCCTGATTGCACTGGGCGCCTGGTTCGTTTTCCAGGGCAAGGGCTGACTGGCGGAGCCTGTTGAGGCTCCGCCAGCGCCGGAAGTCTTACTTGGTGATTTCGTCTTCGACGTCGGTGGCGACTTCTTCAACAGCTTCACCGCCGGCTTGCACGTCCTTGCCGACACCTTTGAAGGTGTTGCAGGCAGCGAGCGTCGGGATGAGGGCGACGGCGAATACGGCAGCTACGATCTTTTTCATGTTTCAATCTCCTGCTTGGTTCTTGTTTTCTATCTTGTCCGCTTTTGGCTGCGGCACAAGCGTTCTGGCCCCCGATCTAGCCTAAACTGTGGCGGAATTGGACCAATGGTGCCGGGGCGCAACAGGGCAGTTTTCAAGCCGGGCGACTCCCTGCTAAGGAGCGCCGCATGAAAACCGCCGTGATTGTCTTTCCGGGCTCGAACTGTGACCGCGATGCGCAGGTCGCCCTGCAACAGCTGACGGGCCAGGCCCCGGCGATGGTCTGGCACAAGGATGGGGGGATCCCCGAGGGCACGGATCTGGTGATGGTGCCCGGCGGGTTTTCCTATGGCGATTACCTGCGCTGCGGCGCGATGGCGGGCAATTCGCCGATCATTTCCCAGCTGAAGGCGCATGCCGAACGCGGCGGCTATGTGCTGGGCGTGTGCAACGGCTTCCAGATCCTGACCGAGACGGGCCTGCTGCCGGGCGCGCTGGTGCGCAATGCCTCGCTGCACTTCGTGTGCAAGCCGCAGAAGCTGAAGGTGGAGAGCAGCAACACCGCCTTCACCAGCGCCTATACGGGCGGCAGCGAGATCGTGATCCCGATTGCCCATGCCGAGGGCAATTACTTTGCCGACGCGGCGATGCTGGACCGGCTCGAAGGCGAAGGCCGCGTGGCGTTCCGCTATGCCTCCGGCGAGAACCCGAACGGCGCGGCGCGGGACATTGCGGGCGTGCTCTCCGAGAATGGCCGGGTGCTGGGCATGATGCCCCACCCCGAGCGCGCCGTGGGCGGGCATGAGGGCGGCACGGACGGCGTGGCCCTGTTCAAGAGCCTGATGGCCGCCGCCTAGGCTTTACTGCCGCAAAGAATCTTATTTGCGATCATGGTTCTGCCTGATTGGTGCGGGCAACTGCGCGCCAAGCAAATCGTGGGGACAGGACAATGCAGAATTCGATCAAGTGGGTAGCCGCAGGCTGTCTGGCCGTTGGCATGTTGGCAGCGTGCAGTTCGCGCAATGGCGTAACGCCGGGGCCGGCAACGGAGTCCAGCGAACCCGCGCCCATGCCGCCACCGCCTCCCCCGCCGCCCCCTCCGCCTCCGCCACCACCACCTGTGGCGTCGTCATCGGATGGCGCGGCGATGGCACGCAAAGACGTCGCCGTGGCAGACGGCGGGATCATCGTGCCGGGTGAGCCAAAGCCACAGCCCCCCGCACAGGCCGGCCTGCTGACGGCGGGCGATTATGACGATGTGCTGAATCCGGACCTCTACAAGGCCTATCTCGACAAGGTGCTGCAGGGCGAACTGGCAGGCAAGGACCTGCCCTATGTCGATGCCAACCAGCGGATTGATATCCGCGTCATCGACCGGCTGGGCAAGCCGGTGCCGCTGGCGTCCATCATGCTGAAATCAGCCGATGGCAAAGCGCTGTTGCCGCTGCGCACCGGCGCGAACGGGATGGCCTACCTCTATCCGCTGTTCGACACGCTGGAAGCCGGCATGACGGTCAGCGTGACCGCCAAGGGCCAGGACAACCTGTCAGCGACGGTGCCCGCCAGCCTGATCGAAGAAGGCGGCGAGCTGGTGTTCGAAATGGACAATGACCGCAAACCGGTGAAGGCGCTGGACCTGTTGCTGACCATCGACGCCACCGGCTCGATGAGCGACGAGATGACGTATATCCAGAAAGAACTGGAAGGCATTCTCGATCGTGTGAAGGCGGCGAACGAGGGGCTGGATATCCGCGTCGGGCTGATCGTCTACCGCGACCAGGGCGATCAGTATGTGATCCGGGACTTTCCGTTCACCGATGACTTTAATGTGCTCAAAGCCGACCTGAACGCGCAAAGCGCGGGCGGCGGCGGCGACATGCCGGAAGCCATGCAGGACGCGATGGCGAAGGGGCTGGAATTCGACTGGCGCGAGGATGCCGTGAAGGTGACCCTGCTGGTGGCGGATGCACCGCCGCATGATGGCGACATTCTCGAGACCTGGTTCAGCGCGACCGCGTCGCGCTCGCAGGGCATCCATGTTGTCTCGCTGGCTGCGAGCGGGGTCGACAAGACGGCCGAGTTCCTGATGCGGGCGATGGGCCAGATCACCGGCGGGCGCTACCTGTTCCTCACGGATGATAGCGGCATCGGCAATCCGCATGCGGAGCCGACGGTGGACTGCTATGTGGTCACGCGGCTCGACGGGCTGGTGACGCGCGTATTATCCGGCCTGGTCAGCGGCGAGCGGATCGAGCCGGAAGGCGACGATGTGATCCGCACGGTGGGCAATTACCGGGCGGGCATGTGCAAGGTTGGGGAACTGAGCGGGGAATAGCCGGTACGGGCGCGGGAAAAACTGGACAAGCTTTGGCGCGGCTAGTCGTTCGAAACGTCCATATCCACTTTGAACTTTAAAGGGTACGCGAGATACCGCCGCTGGACCGACTGTCCGTTGACGAACTTGGGCGGAAACTTCTTCCTGAGAATTGCCTCTTGGGCGACTTTATTGAATGCCGGATGTGTACAGGTCGTGCCCAGTATTTCCACTATGCCGTCTAAATCGACATTGAACTGAACGTCGCAGGAACCTTCTTCGGGCACCTGGCTGAAAGCCGACCAGAACGGCCGGGGCGATATTGGGACAACCGGCACCACTAAAACATGGCTATCGACAGAAGGAACAGGTTGCTGACTGCGCCAGCAGTTTTCCAAGGGATTACAATCACCCTCAAGAACGTATGGCCCAAGAGCAAGTTCCGCCTCCTTAATGACCCGGCGAGCAGCCGCTCTGTTGGCGAGGCGTAGCTGATTGAGAAGCAGATAGGCAAAAGTCCGCTCTTGCGGCGCGCCCGCCTCCAAGGCTCTCAGCGCTGACGCCAGAGCAAGGGATTCCTCGTAACAACCCGCATTGAAAGACGAGGTTACTTCTGACCAAATCGCCTCAACATCCGAACTGGCAGATACTTCCTGTTCAAATTGATCGCATTTGCCCGCACCGGGCTGCGCAGCGGCACCGCCAAACATGGCGAGCAGGCAGCCGACAACGCACCAGACGGTACGCTGAAGCTTCGACATGTTCGCCTCAATGCCGGTCAACAAGATGTCACTCAGTCTAAACCCGTCCAGCCTAACCTATGCCGCCCTTACATTGAAGCTGCTATTGGGTATGTTCTCTTGTGTACCGGACTTGAGGAGTTGCCAGCAAGATGACGAACGCCCTGATCCGCCGTCTGCCGAAGGCTGAACTTCACCTGCATATCGAGGGCAGCTTCGAGCCGGAGCTGATGATGCAGCTGGCGGCGCGCAACAAGATCGACCTGCGCTTCAAGACGCTGGACGAGGCGAAGGCGGCGTATGATTTCTCGAACCTGCAGGAATTCCTCGACCTCTATTACGAGGGCATGCAGGTGCTTCGCACGGACGAGGACTTCCACGACCTGACCTGGGCCTATCTGCAGCGGGTGGCGGCGGACAATGTGCGCCATGTGGAGATTTTCTTTGACCCGCAGGCGCATACCGAGCGGGGTGTGCCGTTTCGGGTGGTGACGGAGGGCATTCTCGATGCGCTGAAGCGCGGGGAGAAGGAGCTGGGGATTTCCAGTTACCTGATCATGAGTTTCCTGCGCCACCTCTCCGAGGAGGACGGGTTTGCGCTTCTGAAGGAGTCCGAGGACTGGCACGACAAGTTCGTTGGCGTGGGGCTCGACTCTTCGGAGATGGGGCATCCGCCGATGAAGTTCGCGAAGCTATACCAGCGCTGCCGGGAGATGGGGTTCAAGCTGTGCATGCATGCCGGCGAGGAAGGCCCGCCGGAATATGTGCGCGAGGCGCTGCTGGATATCGGCGTGGACCGGATCGACCATGGTAACCGGTCGATGGAGGATGAGGGGCTGATCGCGATCCTGCAGGAGACGCAGATCCCGCTGACCAATTGCCCGCTGTCGAACCTGTCGCTTTGCGTGATCGACGACCTGCGCGATAGCCCCGTGAAGGCGCAGCTGGAGATGGGGCTGATGGTGACGGTGAACTCCGATGACCCGGCCTATTTCGGCGGCTATATCGGGCGCAATTATGAGCAGACGGCCGAGGCGCTGGACCTGTCGGGCGCGCAGATCGTGCAGCTGGCGAAGAACAGCTTCACCGGCAGCTTCCTGCCGGAGGCGGACAAGCAGAAACACCTCGCGGCGATAGAATCCGCGCTCACATAAAAAAAGTACCAGGGAGAGAAACATGTTCATTCGCACCGCAATGGCTGCGGCCACGCTGATCGTGGCGGGCTGCAAGGCGCCCGGGCATCAGGAGCCCGATCTTTATGTCGAACTTCCGGAAGAGCCGGCCGCCGTCCCCTTCCCGCGCGTTGATTATTCCGACACGCGCAACTGGCTTTGCCATCCGGACATGGCCGAGGGAAATGCCTGCGATGTGGACCTGACGGCGACCGTGATTGCCGAAGACGGGACGACGACGATTGAGGAGACCTACGCGGCAGCGGAGCCGGCGTTTGACTGTTTCTACTATTACCCGACCGTCTCCCTCGACCAGACGCCGAACAGCGACCTTCTGACCGGGCCGGAAGAGATGAACGTGGTGGCAAACCAGTTTGCCCGCTATGGTGAGCATTGCCGCCTTTTTGCGCCGATGTACCGGCAGGCGACTCTCCTGTCGCTGCGCACGGCGATGGCCACCGGACAAGGCACGGCGGACGAGGCAATGCGCTGGGCGGATATTGTCGACAGCTGGAACTATTATCTCGAGCACGAGAACAGCGGCCGGGGCGTCGTGATTGTTGGCCACTCGCAGGGTGCGGGCATGATACTGCAACTGCTGAAGGAAGAAATCATCGGTAAGCCGGTGCAGGACCGGGTGATTTCCGCCCATGCCATCGGCACCCTGGCTGCTGCGGACGCGGACGGCACTTTCGGCGGGATGCCGGTCTGCAGGGAGCCGGGCGAGGCCGGATGTTTCCTCTCCTACCTTTCCTTCCGCGCCGGGGCCGGGCCGGAAATCGAGTCCCGATTCGGAAAAATCACGGAGACCGGCGAGCGAGCAGTCTGCACCAATCCCGCAGAACTGTCTGGCGACGGGACAGCGCTGGATGCCTACATGCCGAACACGTCCTTCGGCCAGCTGCCCCCATTCGACTACGGAGCGCCGGTCGAGACACCGTTCATCAAACTTCCGGGCCTGTTGTCTGCCGAATGCCTCAGCAATGAAACGCATGACTGGCTCGCGGTGACCATCAATGCTGCAGATGGTCCGCGTGCGGATAATATTCCGGGCGACATTTACGTCAACGGCACCCTTCTCGCAGACTGGGGCCTGCACTTCATCGACATGAACCTCGCCATGGGCAACCTGCCCCGGATCGCGGCGGCGCAGGCAGCGGCGTGGGAAGCAGCACAGCAAGCCGAGTAGCGGCGCGCCGGGAGCAGGATTGATGCAAATGCCTGACTTTTCTGCCTGTCTGCATCTCTGCAGCGATGGGTCTGCCGCCGGTGCAATTAAAATGGCCTTACGGCAGGAAACAGGCATTCGCGGCACGCCGATCCTGATCTCCGACATGCTGGAGAATGCGGGACCATTGGCGCTGCTGGACAAGCCGCAGGCGCGCCTCGACTGGTTTGGCAGCGTCGGCTTCGACATTCACATCTACAAGGGTTTCTCCGGCGAAGGCACTCAGGCGCTTGTCGATCAGTGGCAGGAGTTCTGGACACGGATCGATCACTGGTCTGGGCCATTCACCATTTGGTTTAGCAGCGCCAATGCGGAGGACCGTTCGCTGCTTCTCGCGGCGGTCAACCGGATTGCCGAGAGCCGTGAAGTCATCCTGATCGATGTTGCGGAACCAGCTGGAAACCTGCCCGGAATATCGGGGGTTGGTGAGATGTCGCCCGAAAACCTCCGCCTCTGGATTCCACTAGCCGAACGCCTGGATCTTGCGAGACGGCAACGGCTTTCCGAAGACTATGACCGGTTCGAGGCCTCGCCCCTGGCCCTGCGCCTGTTCTCCGAAGGCGAACTGATCAAAGCTCCGATCGAGGCGCTGGACGATCGTATCCTGTCCCGGCTCACCGCAGCCTGGGCGCCCCTCGCCCGGACATGCGCCGGCATTGAGGGCGCGTTCGGAAATGTCGGCTTCCGGGACTTCCCGTATACCTGGCTCCTGTGGCGGCTCGACGTGTTAAAGAGTGCCGGGCGGCTCGAACGGCGCGGCGGAGCCTTCGATCCCACGTTCATGGAAGACCCATTCAAGGGCGAGGTTTGTCTGGCTGGCTGACAGCGACGTGGGCGGAAGAACAGTCCGCTGAATAGAGTGCCGGCGGATTAAGCTGCTACGCCCGGGAAGGACGCATGCAAATACGATTGAAGCGGCGCTCGCCTGAGCACCGCTTCATTCAGGGTGGGTAGGACGCGGCGCGATCAGGTGCTTTCGACCGACGGCGCCTCGTCACTGTCGTCTTCCGGTTCGGCAGAAGCATTCTGCGCTTCCGCCGCCTTGGCAGCCTTAAATGCCGCGATCTTCTCGTCGAGCGTGGTCCAGCAGGACTCGACAACGGTTTCGACTTCCTCGCTGTTGGGGATCACGATCTCGGTTGTGCCGGTCTGGACGCGCAGGTCTCCCTGACCGGTGGCCAGAGACTGGGCCAGAGGCGAAGCCGGATCGAACTCGCCGGATATCGCGCCGCCGTCGCTGGAGCCGCCGGACACGGCGACTGTGCCGGAGCCGCCGCCACCGAAGATGGCGATTTCCTCAATGGCCGCACCGGATGGCGCCTGCGCGCGAGTGTAGAGCGTGCGGCCCATGCCTTCTTCGCCCGGCAGGCAGGCGAAGGAGACGAGCGACTGGCCGTCATCCGAGAGATAGGTCACGCCGGGGCGGCCATTGACGGTTTCAGGGGTCCATTTCCCCGCAACAGCCTGCGAGTTCACGACCTGGGGACGGGCTGGTTTTTTCACCGGCTGGGCTTCAGCTGCATCTGCGGCCTCGCCTTCAGCGGACTCGGCTTCCGGGGCAGCTTCAGCCGCTGCGGGTGCGGCGTCGGTTTCGTCAGCCGTCTGAGCGAAGGCATAACCCGACGCCGCAAGGGCCGCCGGAACGAGAAGGGCTGCAATATGTTTGCGCATGATGGCACTCCATTCGTGTCTGTACCGTCTAAGCTAATGCGGGAGTTGCGATAGCGGGCCTAAAAAGGCTGCAATCTCTGTGACATCTTCAGGACGAAACGGGGCGGTGAGAAGGCAGGCCGCACACGCGTCAGTCCGGAAACGTGGCTCTCTGTGCCAGCGCGGCATGGCCATCGATCATCCGTGTGAGTTCTTCTTCGCTGACATCGAGGGACCAGTTGCCGCGCCCGTGGCTGCCGCCCAGGACAAGGCCGGTCTTGCGGGGGAACATGTAGAGCGAGCCGCCATTCATCGAGGTGGTGTAGGAATAATCGATCTCCGGCTGCGGCAGGAGATGGGTGAGCTGGCCACGGATCGGGATCAGGCTCTCGTCGCCGAACAGAGCGCCGGCGCCGAGGCCGGTACAGTTGACGATGACGGGCTGGGCGAGCGCGAGCACATCATCCAGCGTGTCGAACCGCTGCGCGATGAAACGGGCGCCCGCAAGCTGGGCATCCTTCATCAGCTGGTCGAGGTAATAGTCCGGGTCGATCATCAGCGTGTGATAGCGTTCCTCATAAGGGAGGCCGAAACGCGTCTGCGCGGTGAGCACCTGAAGGTCCGGGTAAAGATCATCCCCGCCGGGCAGTGCGTAGCGCGGATCGCGCACGCGGTTTGAGATTTCCGAATGGTGTACCCAGCTGACCCCGTAACCGGGGCGGTTCACATATGGCAGGAAGCCGCGATGGGCCTCGCGGGTGATGTGCCAATTGAACTCGAGGAAATCCTGCGTGGCGGTGTCGCGGTCATACAGGCTGGACGGCAGCCAGAGGGCGCCGGCGATGTTGGACGTCGTGTACGGGTGCATCGCCTCGGCATAGACGGTGACGCCGTGGCCGCGCCGGGCGAGGATAAGCGCCGTGGTGAGGCCCATGACGCCGCCACCCAGCACGGCGACATCAAGGCGCCCAGCCTCCCCCGCCATCACGGCGGCGCGCTGGCTGGTGCCCCAGGACAGCGTGACGCCGCAGCCGCCATGGCCGTAATTGTGGATGACGGTCTTCTCCCCGAAGCGCTCGGCCTCGAGGCGGAAACCCTGCGGGCGGAAGGGGCGCAGGCCGACGACGGTGCGGGTGATCCGGTCGCGCCGGGAGAGGACGGGTGGGAAAGGCGTGGCTGCGGGCTGGGCTGGCGGCAGGGGCTGCGTGGCGCAGGCGGCCAGCGAGATGGCGCCGAGACCGAGGAGGACGCTGCGGCGGTCAAACGGGCTCATGGGCGTCTCCCGGGCTTGGCCTTCCTGTCTAGGGTGGCCCGCAACGGTCGCCAAGTGGCCTTCGCAGCCCCCGGCAAACAGGATTTTTCAGCGCTTTTGCCCGGTGCGGCGCCTTTCCCTGTGGCGACTCGCCCACTTTGCCGTTAAACGCCCGGGCATGACCGATACAGCCGCCATTCTCGCCCGCCTTACCGCTGAACAGAACGCCTCTGATGGCGTCGGACATGGCATCAAGGCCGATGAGTGGGAGCGGCTGGTGTCGCGGCTGGGCCGCAACCCGAACCTCGTCGAACTCGGCATCTATTCGGTGATGTGGTCCGAGCACTGTTCCTACAAATCCTCGCGCCGGCATCTGGCGAAATTCCCCACCAAGGGGCCGCGCGTGATCCAGGGGCCGGGCGAGAATGCGGGCGTCATCGATATCGGCGATGGGCAGGCGGCGATCTTCAAGATGGAGAGCCATAACCACCCGTCCTATATCGAGCCATACCAGGGCGCAGCGACCGGTGTGGGCGGCATCCTGCGGGACGTGTTCACGATGGGCGCGCGGCCGATTGCGCTGGTCAACGCGCTGCGCTTTGGCGACCCGAGCCATCCGAAGACGCGCCAGCTGGTGCAGGGCGTCGTGGCTGGCATCGGCGGCTATGGCAACTGCGTCGGCGTGCCGACGGTGGCGGGCGAGACGCAGTTTGACGAAGGCTATAACGGCAATATCCTCGTCAATGCGATGGCGGTCGGCCTCGCCGATCAGGACAAGATTTTCTATGCGCGCGGCGCCCTGCCCGGCCTGCAGATTCTGTATGTGGGCTCGAAGACCGGGCGTGACGGAATCCATGGCGCGACGATGGCCTCAGCCGAATTTACTGAAGGCGAGGAAGACAACCGGCCGACCGTGCAGGTGGGTGATCCGTTCACGGAGAAACTGCTGATCGAGGCCTGCCTCGAGCTGATGGCGACCGACGCCATCCAGTCGATCCAGGACATGGGCGCGGCCGGCCTCACCTCCTCCTCCGTCGAGATGGCGGACAAGGGCGGCGTGGGCATCGAGATGGACCTCGACGCCGTGCCGCAGCGCGAGACGGGCATGACCGCCTACGAGATCATGCTGTCGGAGAGCCAGGAGCGGATGCTGATGATCCTGAAGCCCGGCAAGGAGGCCGTGGCCAAGGCGATCTTCGACAAGTGGGACCTCGACGCCGAAGTGATCGGTGTGACGACGGACAGCGGGCGGCTGGTGCTGAAACAGTTCGGCGAAGTGGTGTGCGACATCCCGGTGGCGCCGCTGGGCGAAGATGCGCCGAACTATGACCGTCCGTGGACGGAGCCTCCGAAGCGGCCGGACTTTGATGTGTCCAAGTATCCGGCACCGGAGAATTATGCGGACGTTCTCCTGAAGCTGATGTCCTGCCCCGACATGGCGTCGAAACGCTGGGTATGGGAACAGTATGACCGGCACGTGATGGGCGACACGCTGGACTCGTCTCAGTCCGGAGGCGACGCGGCGATTGTGCGCGTACACGGAACAAACAAGGCGCTGGCGATCTGTTCGGATTGCAACCCGCACTACGTCGCCGCCGATCCTTACGAAGGCGGCAAGCAGGTGGTGGCGGAAGCCTACCGGAACCTCTCCGCCGTCGGCGCCCTGCCGATCGCGATCACCGACAACCTGAACTTCGGCAATCCCGAGAAGCCCGCCACCATGGGCTATATCGTGAAGGCCATCGAAGGCATGGCCGAGGCCTGCCGCGCGCTCGACTTCCCGGTCGTCTCGGGGAACGTGTCGCTGTATAACGAGACCGACGGCAAGGCGATCCCGCCGACGCCGGTAGTAGGCGGCGTCGGCCTGATCGAAGACCTGTCGAAAACCGCGACGCTGAAAGGCGCGCAGGCGGGTGATACGCTCATTCTCGTCGGCAAGACACATGGCCATCTTGGCGCCAGCCTTTATGCACGGCAGTGGCTCGGCCTGAAGGGGGATGAGCTGGGGCCGCCCCCTCCGGTCGACCTGGAGGAGGAAAAGCGGAACGCGGCGTTTGTACGTAAGCTGATCGAAAAAGGGCTCGTCAACGCTGTGCACGACATTAGCGATGGCGGGCTTGCCTGCGCCATTGCAGAGATGGCGCTGGCTGGCGGCATGGGCGTATTTGCGGACCTTTACGGTCACTCTACCGGCGCCCCGCAAGGGTTCGGACCCGGAGCCAATGTGGCGGGCGTCCTGTTCGGAGAAGATGGCGGGCGGTATGTCGCCGCCGCTCCCGCCGGCTCAACTGACCAGATCCGGGAACTCGCAAGGGAAGCCGGGGTGCCCTGCGATTGCCTGACCTCCCCGTCGGGATTCGGAGGAGGCTACGAAAAAAGCGTCGAATTCAACTTCGATGAATTCGGACAGCATGGCGTAGAGCTTTCTGCGCTCCGCGCAGCGCACGAAGGCTGGCTGCCGGGTTATATGAATTCCGTTGGCTGACGAAACCTTGGCAGGTTACGACCCCGATCGCCCGCACCAAATAGTACCTATCCTGCCGCTCACCCCGTCGGAAGACGGGGCCCAGTAAGGCGGCCTTCTGGCATGCTTCAGGTCTGGGTCCCGGCGTCCGCCGGGATGAACGGCCGATGGATGGCTTCGAGAGCGTCTTACGCCGGAACGAGATAGTCCCGCTTGCCGACAGCGACGCCCTGCGTGCGCAAGAGGGCGTAGGCCATGGCGGCGTGGAAATGCAGGTTCGTCAGGATGAAGCTCTGCAGGTATTGCGCGCCGGTCATCTGCATCGTGGCGGGTCCCATCGGGATGTCGAGCGTCTTGGCGGCGGTCGCATCGATCTTCGCATCATCGACGCTGCTGACGTAGGCGATGGCCTTGTCGCAGCGGGCGAGGAGTTCGTCGAAGGTTTGCTCCGTATCCGGAAAGCTCGGAATCTCGATTTCAGCGAGGCGCGCGGCGCCGCGGCAGACCGTATCGCAGGCGATCTGCACCTGGCGCGGCAGGGCGTACATGTCCGGTGACAGGCGCTGGGCGAGGATCGCCTCTTCTTCACACTTGATCGAGGCCGCATGCGCCTTGCCCTTGGCGAGAATGCCTTTCAGGGCGCCGAGGGTCTGGGTGGTGGAGGATTTCAGGATGTAGGAGACCGTAGTGGTCATTCGGCAGGTCCTTCTGGTTGAACGGAGGCGTCCGGCGCGCGGCGCAGGCCGGCGATGTCTGGCAAGATGGTGTCGGCGGCGCGAATTACCATGACCAGCGTATCGGCAGCGGCGATATAAAAATCGAGCGGGATCGCGGCAAAGTCGTCGCTCGGCTTGTGATAATCCGGGTGGTCTTCGACGCCGAAATAGAGGAACGGGATTCCGGCTTCGTGGAAGACGCCGTGGTCGGACTGGGTGGTCCAATCATTGACGCCGTCTTCCGGGCGGTCATGGCCCATCCGCAGTTTCACGGGCGCATCGGCGGCGACCCCGTCGACCAGCACCGCCAGCGCAGGCGTATGGAATGTGCCGGCGGCGTAGAGCTCGCCAATGTCCGAACGGCTGACCATGTCGAGATTGATGTTGAGGGCCACGCGGTCCAGCGGCAGAGCCGGATCGCGGATCAGGGCGCGGGCGCCTAGGAAGCCGACCTCTTCGGCGTCGAGCGCCACGAAGAGAATGTCATGCTTCGGCGGCTGGCGGACAAAGTATTCCGCGATCGCGGTCAGCGCGGCGGCGCCGGAGGCATTGTCATCGGCGCCGTTATAGATTTCGCCGTTCCGGATGCCGAGATGGTCATAATGGGCCGTGACGATGATCAGCGGGCCGGAGCCGGGCGTTTCGCCGGACACCCAGCCGATGAGGTTGGCGCCGGGGCCGGGTGCGTCGAGGCCCGGGCGCGGCAGGATGGTGACCGGGTGTTCCCAGCCGCTGCCGAGATAGGGCTGCAGACCGATATCCTCGAAGCGCTTGCGGATAAAGCCGCGGGCAGCGTCATTGCCCGGCGTACCGGAGGCGCGCCCTTCGAGGGCGTCGGAAGAGAGCACGTCTGCGAGGTGCAGCATCGGGCCGGCATCGACATAGCGGGCCTCGTAGGTGACCCCCGGCAGGGACGTGTCCGGCCGGGGCCAGAGCACGAAAACCGCGATCAGCAGCAACAGGACGCCGATAGCCATGGCCACGCCGTGTTTCCATACGTTCGAATTCGGCATTCTGCTCATCCCGGTGGCTTGCGGGTTGACCCATACGGCGCGCCGCCGCATGTGCCTAGTCACCACAACGACAGGTCAGGAGCCCGCCATGGCCATGAGCCAGGACAGATTGATGAAGTTCCTGACGGATGCCTTCCCGGACGCCGAAATCACGCTGACGG
Source organism: Hyphomonas sp. (assembly GCA_040223555.1). Taxonomy (GTDB): domain Bacteria; phylum Pseudomonadota; class Alphaproteobacteria; order Caulobacterales; family Hyphomonadaceae; genus Hyphomonas. The sequence goes on along the minus strand of JAVKGA010000005.1, from coordinate 38,231 downwards.
ACCTCGCCGGCGACAATGACCATTGGCAGGCCGAAATTGTCAGCCCAGCCTTCGCGGGCCTGCCGCGCGTGCGCCAGCACCAGATGGTTTACGCCGCCCTGCAGGGGCATATGGGCGGCGCCCTGCACGCGCTGGCCCTGAAAACGCGGGCTCCTTAGGTGTAAGGGATTGCGTGTTCAGAGTAAGACCAGCAGGCTTGTAAAGTGAGTGTCCAAGGGGGGATGGATGGGTAAGCAACTGAACGGGCTTCAAGCGCTTCGTGCGTTTGCGGCATATGCTGTCGTATTGTACCACGTGATGCGGTATTTCAGTGTTTCCAATCCGCTTGGTTTGCCGCTGTTCGCAACTGGCGCAGCGGGAGTCGACATTTTCTTCGTGATCAGCGGCTTCATAATGGTTTACGTCACGCCAAATCACGAAACTGCTCTTAGCTTTATAGCCAGGCGGCTTGCGCGGATTGTCCCTCTGTACTGGTTCGCTACAGTTTTGGCGGTTATACTGGCGCTCGCTAGACCTTGGACATTTACCAACGCAGACATTTCTGTAGAATCCATCTTAGCCAGCTTCATGTTCATACCTGCAGAGAACTTGGAGGGCGTGCTTATGCCAGTTCTGTTTGTCGGGTGGACGCTCAACTTCGAGATGGCGTTCTATGTCTGCTTCGCGTTGAGCCTACTCGCACCTGTACGGGCGCGCCCTCTGCTCCTGAGCGTGATGATCGTTGGCGGAATGCTTGCTGCTATGGCGTTCGGCAATGGCGTGATTACTTTTTATGCGAACACTTTAGTTCTGGAATTTTTGGCCGGCTGCGCAATCGCTTGGTTTTTGTTATCGGAGACAGCCAAGCAGATCATGCCACGCGTGCCTGTCTGGCCAGTTGCACTACTTGGTATCGCAGGTTTTGCACTCACCAGCGAGGGCGTGGGTGACGGGCTTGGACGACATATCTTGTATGGAGTTCCCGCAGCCCTTTTGGTTTTCGCAGTTGCTTCGCATGACTTGTATCGCAAACCGTTCGCGAAATCTCTCCTTCAGGCTTTGGGAGACCGAAGCTACTCAGCGTATCTGCTCCACCCGATCATTCTGTCGATACTGGCGGTATTTGTCTTCGAGTATTTGGGTACAGGAATACTTGGGGTCAGTGTAATGCTTATAGGAGGTGTCGGGCTCACACTCCTTGTTTCGGATATTACATACAAGTTTCTCGAACTGCCCGCCAACAAATGGCTGCGCGCATGTTTCGGAATTGCAGGGCCAAGTACCCCGGTGACCGCGCGTCCCGATTGACCTCCGCGCCGGTTCGCTGTCTGCTGGGGAAAATCTCTGGGAGTGCTTTATCCATGACGAATCTTCTCAAATCGGCCAGCATCGCTGCGCTTGGCCTGCTGCTGGTGTCCTGTTCCGGGGCAAGCGACCGGGTTGATCCGGCTGCCGTCGCCGCCGAGGAACAGGCGATCGCCGCGCGCACCTTCCTGACCCGGGTCGAGACCGAGCTCGCCGCGATGAACAAGGAGGCCGCACAGGCCTTCTGGAACCAGGCGACCGACATCAATCCCGAAACCAACGCCGCTGCCGCTGAAGCCGGGGCCAAGGCGACCAAGCTGGCCGTCTCTCTGGCCAATGAGTCCAAGCAGTTCGACATATCCGTCCTGCCGGATGACCTCGCCCGCAAGATGCGCATCCTGCGCGGCGGGATCACCATCCCTGCCCCTTCGCGGGAAGGCGCCGCCGAGGAATTGTCCAAACTGACGACGGACCTCGACGCGGCCTACGGCACCGGCAAGTTCGAGTACAAGGGCGAGATGATCACGCTCGACGAGGCGTCGACGATCATCGAAAACTCCCGCAACCCCGCCGAGCTGAAAGCCGTCTGGGAAGGCTGGCGCACGGTTTCACCCGCGATGAAGGACAATTACGCCGCGATGGTGGACCTCGCCAATGAGGGCGCGCGCGAGCTTGGCTATCCGAGCCTCGACCAGATGTGGCTGTCCGGTTACGACATGCCGCCCGAAGAGATGGAAATGGAGGTCCAGCGCCTCTGGAGCCAAGTCGAGCCGCTCTACAAGGAGCTGCACTGCTACACCCGCACCAAGCTGAACCAGAAGTATGGCGAGGCGGTGCAACCCGCGACCGGGCCGATCCGCGCAGACCTGCTCGGCAACATGTGGGCGCAGCAATGGTCGTCGATCTACGACATCGTGCAGCCGCCGACCGCGCCGCTGAAATACGACATTACCCAGCGCCTCGTCCAGCAAGGCTATTCGCCGGTGAAGATGGTCGAGACGGCGGAAGCCTTCTTCGTGTCACTTGGTCTCGATCCGTTGCCGCAGACCTTCTGGGAACGCTCCATGATCGTGCGCCCGGAAGGCAAGGAAGTGCAGTGTCACGCCTCGGCTTGGGATCTTGACGATGAGGAAGACGTGCGCATCAAGATGTGCACCGAGGTGAACTCGGAAGACTTCTACACGGTGCACCACGAGCTGGGTCACAACTATTACCAGCGCGCCTACAAGGATCAGGACTTCCTATACAAGTCGGGCGCGCATGACGGCTTCCACGAAGCCATCGGCGATTTCGTCAGCCTGTCGATCACACCGGAATACCTGAAACAGATCGGCCTGATCAGCGAAGAGGAAATGCCGGGCGCCGATGCCGACACGGCCCTGCTGATGCAGACCGCGCTCGACAAGATCGCCTTCCTGCCCTTCGCCATCACGGTGGATGGCTGGCGCTGGGGCGTGCTGGCGGGCGAGACTGCACCGGAAAACTACAATAGCTCCTGGTGGGACCTGCGCCTGAAGAACCAGGGCATCGTGCCGCCCGGCCCGCGCCCGGCGGATGCGTTTGATCCGGGCGCCAAGTACCACATTCCCGGCAACACGCCTTACCTGCGCTATTTCCTTAGCTTCATCATGCAGTTCCAGTTCCACAAGGCCGCCTGTGAACAGGCCGGCTGGGACGGCCCGCTGCATCGCTGCTCGATCTACGGCAACAAGGAAGTCGGCCGCCGCTTCAACGCGATGCTGGAAGCCGGCGGTTCAGAACCCTGGCCGGACACGCTGGAGAAGTTCACCGGCACCCGCACCATGGATGGCAGCGCGATCATCGAGTATTTCGATCCGCTGATCGTCTACCTGCGCGAGCAGAACGAAGGCCAGACCTGCGGCTGGTGATGACAGACCGGGCGGCGGCCTGACCTTGACGCCGCCCGGCCGACATCACACATGACAGGCAAATCCGGAGCCAGACCGCCATGACCGACCAAGCCACCCTCGACGCCATCGACAAGGCCGTCAAAAGCAATGACGTCGTGCTGTTCATGAAGGGCACGCCGACTTTCCCGCAATGCGGCTTCTCGTCGACGGTCGTGCAGATCCTCGACTATCTGGGTGTGGAATATGTCTCGACCAACGTGCTGGCCGATGCCGCCGTTCGTGACGGGATCAAGCAATACACCAACTGGCCGACCATTCCCCAGCTCTACGTCAAGGGCGAATTCATCGGCGGCTGCGACATTCTCAAGGAGATGTTCGAGAACGGGGAGCTGAAAGACCTGTTCTCGGAAAAGGGCATCGAACTGGCGGCCGGCTAGCCCAGCAGGAACAGGCCGGCCAGGATCAGGATCGGCACAATCGACATACCGAACAGGTTGCGCGCGAAGGCATAGGTGCCGATCCAGCGGTCGATCCGCGGGTCGCCGGATGTGGCCGTCTTCGTCACCATGTCGACATTGTCGCCCCTGATGACCGTCTCGTCGGAGATGATGTACTTCTGAAGCGAGCCCTCCAGCAGTAATGCCCCGAAATAGAAGACGGCGCCGAAGGTCGCGCCCGCAAAAGCAACGGCGAGCACGGCAGTCGCAACTTCCGGCTCCCGGAACACATTCATTAGGAAAGCCGACCCGGCGAGCACGGCAAAGGCCGCCAGAACGGCCACGATCTGTATCGCACGCAGGCGTGCGAAGTCCGGCTTTCTCTCTTCCGTGCGCACTGTCCGGCTTTCCCCTCGGCTGAATTCGTTATAGCAGATCGCCGATGACGACGACACCCATCGCCCCTGCCCCCATCCGGGGCGCCAAGACGCCGAAAGTCGGCATCGTATCCCTCGGCTGCCCGAAGGCGCTCGTCGACTCCGAACGGATCATCACGCGCCTGCGCGCCGAAGGCTACCAGATCGCGCCGGATTATTCGGGTGCGGATCTTGTGCTGGTCAACACGTGCGGCTTCCTGGACTCGGCGCGTGACGAGAGCCTCGCGGCGATCGGCGAGGCAATCGAGGCGAATGGCAAAGTCATCGTGACGGGCTGTCTCGGCGCCGAACCGGACGTGATCCAGCGCGCGCATCCCAAGGTGCTCGCCGTCACCGGCCCGCACCAGTATGAAGCGGTGATGGACGCGGTGCACACGCACCTGACGCCGCCGCACAATCCACATCTCGATCTCGTGCCGGAAAGCGGCCTGCGCCTAACGCCGCGCCATTATGCCTATCTGAAGATTTCCGAAGGCTGCAACAATCGCTGCAGCTTCTGCATCATCCCGAAACTGCGCGGCGACCTCGTCTCGCGGCCGATCCATCATGTGCTGACGGAAGCGGAGAAACTGGTCGCGGCCGGAGTGAAGGAATTGCTGGTGATCAGCCAGGATACATCCGCCTACGGACTGGACATCCGCTACAAGCCGGAAACCTGGCGCGGCACGGAATACGAAACGCGCTTCCTCGATCTGGCCAAGGGGCTTGGCAGTCTCGGCGTGTGGACGCGGATGCACTATGTGTATCCCTACCCCCACGTTGACAATGTGATCCCGCTGATGGCCGAAGGGCTGATCACGCCTTATCTCGACATTCCGTTCCAGCATGCTTCCGCGCCCATCCTGAAGGCCATGAAGCGCCCCGGCAATCAGGACAAGGTGCTGGCGCGCATTGCGAAATGGCGCGAACAGGTTCCGGACCTTGCGATCCGCTCCACTTTCATCGTCGGTTTTCCGGGCGAGACGGAAGAGGACTTCCAGATCCTGCTCGACTTCATCCGTGAAGCGAAGATCGACCGCGCGGGCTGTTTCAAATACGAGAACGTCGTGCATGCCGAAAGCGGCAAGCTGGAGGGTCATGTGCCCGAAGACGTGAAGGAAGACCGCTGGCACCGGTTCATGCTGGCCCAGGCAGAAGTCTCCGCTGCGCGCGCAGCGGCGCAGGTGGGCCAGAAGATCGACGTCATCATCGACGCCGCAGACGACCAGAAGCCGGGCGACTGGATTGGCCGCTCGAAGGCCGATGCGCCGGAAGTGGACGCGGTCGTCTATGTCGCCAGCAAGAAGGCCCTGAAGCCGGGCGATATCGTCCGCACAAAAATTACCGGCGCGGACGATTACGACCTATACGGTCAGACGGTCTGACGGCTGAGCCGGGCGGCGGCTTCCTTCGCCTGCTCGATCCGCAGCGCCATCGTCTTGTCCATGTTGCCGGAAACAAGCTTCAGCGTCTCACCATCTGCCAGTTCCGGGCGCCCACACGCATAAGGCGGCGCCGGTGCATACTCGAGACCGAGCGTCAGCGCCTTGGCATAGCCCTCCCCCGCGATTTCAGCAAGCAGCGTGAAGGCAAAGTCGATACCGGCTGTCACCCCGCCGCCGGTAAAGATGTTCCCGTCACGGACGACTCGGGCTGGGTCCGGGATCGCGCCGAACTCTGGCAGGAGGCCACGCCAGGCCCAGTGGCAGGCGGCGCGCTTGCCTTGTAGCAGACCTGCGGCGCCCAGAATAAGCGATCCGGTGCAGACGGAAGTGATGTATTTTGCGCCCTGGGCGAGACGGCGGATTTCGGAGATGAAGGCCTCGTCGAGTGCGGCATCCAGTGCGGTCATGCCGCCCGGCACGCAGATCACGTCGCAGCGCTCGATCTCCGACAGTTTCCGTGTACGGCCGATCACGAGGCCGCCTTCGGCTTCGATCTCGCCGCCCTCGCGGCTCGCCACAATGGTCGTCGCGCCGGGAATGCGCGAGAGGACCTGGTGCGGCCCGGTGAAATCGAGCTGTGTCAGGTTCGGGTAAAGCGCGAAGACGGTGACGAAGGGGGTCTGGTTCATGGCGAGGCTCCTTGCAGCTGCGTCCCTTGTCGCCTAAAAGCGGTTTGGCAGAAAGGACGTTGTTCCCATGATTTGCGCCAAACCCGAAACACGTGCCATCGGCTTCCTGATCTTTGACGGGTTCCAGATACTCGATGCGGCTGGCCCGATCGGGGTGTTCGAAATGCCGACGCGGGGCATGACGCCGCCGCCTTATCAACTGAAAGTCTATTCGCTGGACGGCGGCCCCGTGCGCGCCTCCTGCGGGGCGGTGATGATGTCGGACAAACTGCCCGCGCGCCTCGCCCTGCACACGCTGATCGTTTCGGGCGGCGAAGGCACGCGCGAGGCAATGACCGATGCAAGGATGCTGGCCGCCGTGCGCGACCTGTCTGCGCGCACGCGGCGCACCTGTTCGGTCTGTTCCGGCGCCTTCATCCTGGCAGCTGCCGGCCTGCTGAAGGGCCGCCGCGCCACGACCCACTGGCGCCGGTCGAACGCCTTCCAGCGCGCCTTTCCCGATACCCATCTTCAGGCCGACCGGATCTATGTGCAGGACGGCAAGTTCTGGACCTCAGCGGGCATCACCGCGGGTATCGACCTCGCACTGGCGCTGGTGGAGGACGATCTGGGCGACGAGGTGACACGGCGCGCAGCGCGTGAACTCGTCGTGCACCAGCGCCGCGCCGGCGGCCAGTCGCAATTCTCGGTCATGCAGGACGTGCGTCTCGCGTCCGGACGATTCGATGACCTGATCGGCTGGATACGGACGAACCTTCAGGCAGATATTTCTGTTGAACTTCTGGCAGACCGCGCCGCGATGAGCGCGCGCAATTTCGCGCGCGTGTTCCGCGCCGAGACGGGCACGACGCCGGCGCGCTTTGTTGAAAAGCTGCGCCTGGAGGCCGCCCGCCAGAGCGTTGAGACGACTGGACTTTCGCTACAGAAAATCGCCGAACAGACAGGATTTGAGGATCCCGAGCGGATGCGGATGGCCTTCGTTCGCGCCTATGGCCAGCCACCCATGGTTCTGCGCCGGCAGTCCTCCAGGGCCGCAAAATCGTGAAAGTCCCAATGAGATTATCGAAAAACAACGATTGACATATCGTATTTCGATAAGTCATAGAGGTTTCACGGAATTCGAGAGGACCCCTCCATGACCAAGACCCTGACTGCCCTCGCCACCATTGCCATCCTGCTGGCACCCACCGCCCTCGCCGAAACCAAGACCTTCCCGGCGGATGATTTCAACCGGATCGAAGTCAAAGGCGTGATGAATGTCGTCTACAAGACCGGCCCGGAAACCAAGGTCGTCGTCGAAACCGCCTCCGGCGACTTTTCCGATGCCCTGATCCTCAGCGAGGGCGACACGCTCGTCGTCACCCGCGAGATCGTCGACAAGAAACGTAGCTGGTTCTCCTGGGGCAACTCCACCAACATCTCCAGGGATGGCAAGACCATCAAGATCAACGGCAAGAAAGTGCCGTACTATATGGTCCACGTGACGGGCCCGGACCTTGAAGCCGTTCAGGTCTCGCAATCGTCGACCTTCGACTCCAAAACCATCAACGCCGAAGACTTCAGCGCCAGCGCCTCATCCAGTGCCTCGATCAAACTGGCTGGCAACTCGGGCGCAACACGCCTGTCAGCGTCTTCGTCCGCCGAGATCCATGCCAAGGACCTGAATGCCGAAACGCTGAGCCTGTCGGCGTCCTCCAGCGGCGAAGCCACCGGCACCGTGACGGGAACCGGCGAGAACAGCGTCGATGCCTCGTCGTCGGGCGAAGCGACCGTGTATTCCAAAGGCGCGGGAACCTTCAATGTCGACGCCTCTTCCGGCGGCGACGCCAACCTCTCCGGCGCCTGCGAGCGCATCGAGATCAGCGCCTCTTCCGGTGCAGATGTCGATGCCGATGAGCTTCGCTGCGTGACCGCCAAGGTGAACGCATCCAGCGGCGCCGATGTGGACGTCTACTCGAACGGCATGGCCGACGGCCGGGCATCGAGCGGCGCAGACATCGAGTTCGCCGGCAGCCCGACCCAGAAGGAAAGCTCCAAGTCGAGCGGCGGCAGTGTCAGCTTCGACAACTGAAGCCTGATCTGGCCTAGCTGAAATCAAAGGACCCGGGATCGAATCCCGGGTCTTTCCATTTGAGGTCCATGTCTTCCAGCGCGCCGCGCACGATGCGGGCGATGATGGCGTTGCGCCGGGTGCGGCTGTCGGAGGGCACGATATACCAGGGCGCATGGCGCGTGGAGCATCGGCGGATGGCGAGTTCGTAGGCGTTCATGAATTCCGGCCATGAGGCGCGGTCTTCCAGGTCGCCCGGATTGAACTTCCAGAGCTTGTGCTGTTCCTCGAGGCGTTCCTTGAGACGAACGCCCTGCTCTTCATAGCCGACATTGAGCATGAACTTGAGCACGGTGGTGCCGTTCTCGCCGAGGTGTTTTTCGAAGGCGTTGATCTGGTCGTAGCGCTTCTCGATGTCTTCGAGGGGCGCATAGCCGCGCACCCGAACGACCAGCACATCTTCATAATGCGAGCGGTCAAAGATGCCGACATGGCCACGGCGGGGCACGGCATTGTGGACGCGCCAGAGATAGTCGCGCGCGAGTTCGTCAGTGCTGGGCGCCTTGAAGGCTTTCACTTCCATGCCCAGCGGCGTCGTTTCGGCGAACACGGACTTGATCGTGCCGGACTTGCCGGATGTATCCATGCCCTGAAGAATGACCAGCAGCGAGCGCTTACCTTCGGCGTAGAGCTTGTCTTTCAGCTCGTTGATGCAGGCGGCATCTTTCTTGAGGCTGGTCTGGGGAGCTTCCTTGTCCTCGAAGATTTCGCGGCCGCTGGTGTCACGAGCGGACAGGTCGAAATCCTTGGCGTGTGCAATGATCGCCTTGCGGACGGAAGCGATTGTCGGAATGGCCATCAAGGGCTCCCCAGAAATGAAAAGGCCGCACCAGTCTGGCGCGGCCTTCCTGAAACTTCAAGAAATTCAGTCGGTTTACGAGGAGTAGAACTCGACCACCTGGGCTGGTTCCATCTTCACCGGGTATGGCACGTCAGCCAGCGCGGGCACGCGCTTGTAAGCGGCGGTCATGCCTTTCGGGTCGACTTCCACATAATCCGGAATGTCGCGCTCACCCGAACCGAGCGCTTCGAGGACGAGGGCGAGGTTGCGCGACTTCTCGCGGACCTGCACCACGTCGCCGGGCTTGAGGCGGGCGGAGCCGATATTGCAGCGCTTGCCGTTCACGGTGATGTGGCCGTGGTTGACGAACTGGCGGGCCGCAAAGATCGTCGGCACGAACTTGGCGCGGTAGACAACCGAGTCGAGGCGTGATTCGAGGATACCGATCAGGTTCTCGGCGGAGTTGCCTTTCATGCGAGCGGCATCTTCGTAGATTTTCGAGAACTGTTTCTCGGTGATGTCGCCGTAGTAAGCCTTAAGCTTCTGCTTCGCCATCAGCTGCATACCAAAGTCGGAGACCTTGTTGCGGCGGTTCTGGCCATGCTGGCCAGGCTTGTAGGCGCGTTTGTTGAAGGGGGACTTTGCACGGCCCCAGATGTTTTCACCGACCCGACGGTCGATCTTGTACTTCGCGCTATGGCGACGTGACATGGTAGTACCTCAAATGTCAGCGCGGGCCGGCAAACGCTCTATTGCGCCTGCGATTACAACGGCGGCTCCGCACCATCCCGTCATGAAGGGGCGGGTAAAACACCAATATGACGCTCGCGTCAAGCGCGGCGGCTGCTAGTGTGGGCCTCATAAAACATCATGAACCGGGAGGAATAGATGGGCTCAGTTAACGGCAAAATCGCCATAGTTACAGGTGCGGCCAGCGGAATCGGTCGTTCGGCGGCCATCGCGCTGGCCCGGGAGGGTGCCAGTGTCATGGCGACCGACCTCGACGAGGCGGGGCTGAAGGAGACCGGGGCCCTTATTTCCAAGGCAGGTGGCAAGGTTGCGACGGCCCAACAGGAAGTGACCGACGAGGCGCGCTGGGACGCCATCTTTGCGGAGACGCAGAGCCTGTTCGGGACACCCAATGTGCTGGTCAATAATGCCGGGATCGCGATAGCCGGGGCGCTTATGGACTATTCGCTGGCGGACTGGCAGCGCCAGATGGCGGTGAATACCGACTCTGTCTTCCTCGGCACGCGGGCGGCGATGCGGGCCATGAAGACGGACGGCGGGTCGATCATCAACCTGTCTTCCGTTGCCGGGCTTCGCGGCTCACCGGGGGTCGCGGCCTATTGCGCCTCGAAGGGGGCGGTGCGGCTGTTCACCAAGGCGGCAGCGGTCGAGTGCGGGGCGCTGGGGCTCAAGATCCGCGTGAACTCGGTCCATCCCGGCATTATCGACACGCCGATCTGGCAGAAGGAGATCACGCGCGTCAGGGAGACGATGACCGCCGAACAGGTCGGCGCCCTGACGGCGCATTCGGGCGGCAACGCCCTGGACCCGAACATCGTCGCGCTCGACGGCACACCGATGGCGCGTGCGGGGCGTCCGGAGGAAGTGGCGGAGCTGATCGTGTTCCTCGCCTCGGATGCGTCCAGCTTCACGACCGGGCAGGAACATGTGGTCGATGGTGGGCTGACCGCGCGTTAGGCGGAGGTCTCCACAAGCCCCAGCGGCGTGGGAAACTCTGAATTTTCGAGATCATCTTGCCTCATCCGATTGCAGTCCGTGCATTCGGGTTGTCGATAGTTTCTCACTTTTTATCGCTGAGTATCGCTTTTTTATCATCCGCTATCGCTTTGCCGGAGGACGGGATGAAAACGCGCTCCGAGTAGATAGGCGGCGAGGAGGGTTGGTTCAATGGCTTGCCCGATCCCCGCCTTCGCGGGGATGAGTGGATGTCAGACGATGCCGCTGGCTCTCAGTTTTTCGACCTGTTCGGGGGTAAGGTTCAGGAGTTCGGTGAGGACTTCTTCCGTATGCGAACCGATCTCGGTGGGTCCGGCCCAGCGGACCTGGCCGGCGGTGGCGGAGAGTTTGGGGAAGATGTTCTGCTGTTTGAGGCCCGGCCACTTTTCGCTTGGTACGTCGACGAGGGAGTCGCGGGCAGCGTAGTGGGGGTCGGTGAGCATGTCGGCGGCGCGGTAGACTTTGCCGACGGGGACGCCGTTTTCGGTCATCACCTGCTCGATCTCATCGATGGTGCGGTTTGCAGTCCAGAGCTGGATCAGGTCGTCGAGGGCTTTCTGGTTCTGGCCGCGGGCGGTGTGGGATTTATAATCGGGGTGGTCCTTGAGGCCGGGCTGGCCGATGGCGGCGCAGAGGCGGGCGAAGACGGTGTCCTGATTGGCGGCGATGATGACCATGCCGTCGGTGCCGGTATAGATGTTTGACGGCGCGATGCCGGGCAGGATCGAGCCGGAACGTTCGCGGGTGTAGCCCTCGAACTGGTATTCCGGGACGAGGCCTTCCATGACCGACAGGACGGATTCGTAGATGGTCGCGTCGATGACCTGGCCTTCGCCGGTTTTCTCGCGGTGATGCAGCGCGGCGAGCGCGCCGAGGGCGGCGTAGAGGCCGGCGAGACTGTCGCCCAGCGAGATGCCGGCGCGGGACGGCACGCGGTCGGCCTCGCCCATGACATAGCGCAGGCCGCCCATCGCCTCGCCGACGGAGGCATAGCCGGCGCGGGTGGCATAGGGGCCGGTCTGTCCGTACCCGGACACGCGGATCATGATGAGGCGCGGGTTGATGGCTTTCAGGACGTCATAGCCGAGGCCCCACTTTTCCAATGTGCCGGGGCGGAAATTCTCGAGCAGGAAATCGGCTTCGGCGACGAGGCGGCGGACGATGTCCTGGCCTTCGGTCTCGCGCAGGTTGGCGGTGATGCAGCGCTTGCCGCGCGCGACGACGGACCACCAGAGGGGAAAGCCTTCGCGGCCCCAGTCGCGCAAGGGATCGCCCTGCCCCGGCGGTTCGACCTTGATGACGTCGGCGCCCATGTCCGCGAAGATCTGGCCGCAGAACGGGCCGGCGATCAACTGGCCGAGTTCGATGACGCGCAGGTCGGTCAGCGGGCCGGTGCGTGGCGGTGTGGACATGGATGGTCTCCCCCTTGGGCGCCTCTCTCCAAACAGGAAAAGGCACGCGCCGCAAGCAAGGCAGACCGGACGGGGTTAGCGCGAGGTGCGGACCCGAACGGGACGCGGCGCCCGGGGGGCGTACTCGATGGAGGCCGCGCGAAGCGCCTCGGCGAGATCATCCTGGGCGGCGGCCCGGCGTTTATGGCCGGACTTGCGCTTCTTGAACTCGGCGAGGTTCTGCACGTCGGCTTCGGTATATTCGCCCATTTCGACGCGGTTGCGGCCGAGGCGTTTGGCTTCGTAGAGGGCGCGGTCTGCCGCTTCGATGGCGGCGCCGACATCTTGATCCGCCCCAAGCATGCAGAAGCCGAAACTGGCGGTCACGCAGACGCGGTATTCCCCGGTTTCGATCTGGGCGGTCTGGATGCGCTTGCGCAGGCGGTCGCAGACGATGCGGGCCTTCTCGGCGCAGACATCGCTGAGCAGGACGACAAATTCTTCCCCGCCCCAGCGTCCCAGCTTGTCGAAGGGCCCGCGCAGCTCGGCATGGGCAATCTGGGCGATGCTTTTCAGCACGCGGTCACCGGCGGCGTGGCCATAGAGGTCGTTCACTTCCTTGAAGAAATCGAGATCGATGATCGCAACGGCGGCGGTCTGCTGCGTGCGGCGCATCCGGCGGCCTTCCTCTTCGGCGGCGCGGGTGAAGAAGCGGCGATTGAGGAGGCCGGTCAGCTCATCGGTCCAGGCGAGGGCTTCCAGCTTGCGCTGGTACATCCGGCTGTGGAAGTCGTGCAGGGTGGCGATCACGGCCGTCGGCAGGGCGATACAGCTCGTGACGAACAGGTTGAGACGGACATATTCGCCCGGATGGACGGGAACCCCGAGGCGGTAGACGATGATCGAGACAATAAACGAGATCGACAGCGCGGAGAGGCACACCAGCGCGAAATAGTTGACTGACGAAATCGAGTCCCGAAGCCTGGCGGTCATCCTGCATTCCTTGTGATCTTGTGGGAATACAGCAGGAAGCTTGAATTGTGGCTCATGGCGGCGGGTGATTTGATCCGCGCCGGGCGAGGATCGATTAACCAAGGGGCCAGGGCGGCGGGGGCGGATTGCCACCTCGAAATCCCCGCCGGAGGGTATCTCGCAACCGAAATCTCGCGAAAGCCCGCTGCCGGGGCGGCGCGAAGGTGGCGGACTTTGAATTAAAGCACATTATTTCAATGTGTTATGTGCGTTTCGGGGAATCCAACCAGCCCGCCGCGTTTTGCAAATTCTTCACGGGGCGCCGGTTGACGGGTGACACCCGACTGTCTATCTCCCGCACATCGTTAGCAGTCTGCTTGGATGAGTGCCAATTTCCGGCCTTTTCCTCCTGCTGACGACCAGAACCCAACCTGAAGATCCAAGATTCAGTTCGATCGAAGAGGCACATTCTATGAAATTTCGTCCCCTGCATGACCGCGTCGTTGTCCGCCGCGTCAAGGAAGAAGAGAAATCCAAGGGCGGGATCATCATTCCCGATACCGCCAAGGAAAAGCCCCAGGAGGGCATCGTTGTGTCCGTCGGCAAAGGTGCCCGCGGGGATGACAATGAAATCGTCCCTATGGACGTGAAGCCGAAAGACCGCGTTCTGTTCGGCAAATGGTCCGGCACCGAAGTCACGATCGACGGCGAAGAGCTGCTGATCATGAAGGAAAGCGACATCATGGGCGTTCTCGAGACGAAGTAGTCTCTGCCCCCTTTCCTTCCCCACACACTTTAAGAGGTAACTCACTATGGCTGCAAAAATTGTAGTTTTCGGCGCTGATGCCCGCGAGAAGATGCTTCGCGGCGTCGACACCCTGGCCAACGCTGTGAAAGTCACGCTCGGCCCGAAAGGCCGCAACGTCGTGATCGAAAAATCGTTCGGCGCCCCGCGCACGACGAAAGACGGCGTCACGGTCGCCAAAGAAATCGAACTGGACGACAAGCTGGAGAACATGGGCGCACAGATGCTGCGCGAAGTGGCCTCGAAGGCGAACGACACCGCCGGTGACGGCACGACGACCGCCACGGTTCTCGCCCAGGCCATCGTTCGCGAAGGCATGAAGCGCGTGGCCGCGGGCATGAACCCGATGGACCTGAAGCGCGGCATCGACAAGGCTGTGAGCGAAGTTGTCGCCGACCTTGCCCACCACGCCAAGAAGGTGAAAACCAACGAAGAGATCGCCCAGGTCGGAACGATTTCCGCCAATGGCCAGACCGAGATCGGCGCGATGATCGCTCAGGCGATGGCGAAAGTCGGCAACGAAGGCGTCATCACGGTTGAAGAAGCCAAAGCGCTCGAGACCGAACTCGAAGTCGTCGAAGGCATGCAGTTCGACCGCGGCTATATCAGCCCGTACTTCATCACCAACCCGGACAAGATGATTGTCGAAATGGAAGACCCGCTGGTCCTCCTGTTCGAATCGAAACTGTCGAGCCTGCAGCCAATGCTGCCGATCCTCGAGGCCGTTGTTCAGGCCCAGAAACCTCTGGTCATCATCGCAGAAGACGTCGACGGCGAAGCCCTGGCTACGCTGGTCGTCAACAAGCTGCGCGGCGGCCTGAAAATCGCTGCCGTCAAAGCCCCGGGCTTTGGTGATCGCCGCAAGGCCATGCTGCAGGACATCGCTGTCCTGACCGGTGGCCAGGTCATCTCCGAAGACCTCGGCATCAAGCTCGAGAATGTCACCATGGACATGCTCGGCAAGTCGAAGCGCATCACGATCGACAAGGACAACACGACGATCATCGACGGCGCCGGCAAGAAAAAAGACATCGACGCCCGCGTGGGTCAGATCCGCAAACAGATCGACGACACCTCGTCGGACTATGACAAAGAGAAACTGCAGGAACGTCTTGCGAAACTTGCTGGCGGCGTTGCCGTGATCAAGGTTGGCGGCGCGACTGAAGTTGAAGTGAAAGAGAAGAAAGACCGCGTCGATGACGCGCTCAACGCAACCCGCGCTGCCGTCGAAGAAGGCATCGTTCCGGGCGGCGGCGTCGCTCTGCTCCGCGCGTCGAAAAACATCGATGTTGTCGGCCTGAACGATGACGAGAAGGCCGGCATCGACATCGTGCGCAAAGCGCTCGAAGCCCCGCTGCGCCAGATCGTCGAGAACGCAGGCGTTGAAGGTTCGGTGGTCGTCAACACGATCCTCCAGAACAAAGGCCGTTCCTATGGCTTCAACGCTCAGACCGAAGAGTATGGTGACCTGGTCGCCATGGGCGTCATCGATCCGGTGAAGGTGGTCCGTTCGGCCCTCCAGAACGCGGCATCGGTTGCCAGCCTGCTGATCACGACGGAAGCGGCGATTGCCGAATCTCCGAAGAAAGAGTCGGGCGGCGGCGGCGGCGGCATGCCAGGCGGCATGGGCGGCATGGGCGGTATGGACTTCTAAGTCCAACCCCTTCGCTTTCGAAGAAACGAGCGGCCCTCCGGAGACATCCGGGGGGCCGTTTGCGTTGGGGCAAGGATTGCCCGCAACCAGCAGCGCCCATACCATTCCGGCAACGAGAAGAACGCCGGATGGCGATGGGAGAGCGCGCATGGACTGGAACTTTGGCGATATGCTGGATGCGGTGGGCGCTGCGCTCGGTCCGGATGACCTTGCGCTGGCGCATGGGGAGCGCAAAATCTACTGGCCGGAGTTTACCGCGCGTACCAACCGGGTGGCGCGCGGCCTGCTGGCGCTGGGTGTGAAGGCCGGCGACAAGGCCGGCTTCTACATGCGCAACCAGCCGGAATACATGGAAGCGATGGCGGCAAGCTTCAAAGCGAGCCTGGCGCCGGTGAACGTCAATTACCGGTATCTGGACGACGAACTCGTCTACATCATCGACAATTCGGACTCGACGGTCGTGTTCTTTGATGTCGAATTCATGAGCGAAGTCGAGCGCGTCCGCGTTCGCCTGCCGGGCGTCAAAGCCTGGGTGCAGATTGGCGGCGGAGAGACTGCGCCCTTTGCGCAGGACTATGAGACTCTGGCAACGCAGGGTGACCCGAGTCCGCTGGGCGGCACGCGATCCGGCGATGAGATGTTCCTTCTGTATACGGGCGGGACAACCGGCCTGCCGAAGGGCGTGATGTGGACGCACAACATCTGGCGCGAAGCCAGCATGGAGGGCGTGCGCAAGATGGGCCTGCCCGTGCCCGAGACGATGGACGAGCACGTCCAGAACGCGCTGACGGCCGGGCGGTTTTCGCGCCAACTACCGGCCTGCCCGCTGATGCACGGCACGGGCTGGTTTACCGCGATGGGCGCGATGCTGAATGGCGGCGCGGTGGTTACGCTTTCGGAGAAGGTGAAGTTCAGCCCCGAGAATCTTTGGGACACAGTGAGCGCGAACGGCGTGACCTCGATGGCGATCGTGGGCGATGCCTTCGCCAAGCCGATGTTGCAGGCGCTGGAGGAAAATCCCGGGCGCTGGACTCTCGGCAGTGTACTGAACATTGTCTCGTCCGGCGTGATGTGGAGCGCCGAGATCAAGCAGGGCCTGCTGAAACATATTCCGCAGACGGCGCTGACGGACAGTTTCGGGGCCTCTGAAGCGGTCGGGTTCGGGTCGTCCATCACGACCGCCGAGGGCGGCACTCAAACCTCGAAGTTCGAGATTGGCGCGTCCTGCAAGGTGTTCACCGAGGACGACCGAGAAGTGGTCCCCGGCAGCGGCGTGCCCGGCTTCATCGCGCGTGGCGGCGCGGTGCCGCTTGGCTATTACAAGGACGAAGAGAAGACGGCGAAGACCTACAAGACCATCGGCGGCATGCGCTATGCGATACCGGGCGACTGGTGCACGGTGGAAGCGGACGGCACGATCACCCTGCTCGGGCGCGGCTCCAACTGCATCAATACGGCCGGCGAGAAAGTGTATCCGGAAGAAGTCGAGGAAGCATTGAAGACGCACGCGGCCGTGCGCGATGCGCTGGTCGTCGGTGTGCCGGACGACAAGTGGGGGCAAGCTGTCACCGCTGTGGTCTCGCTTGACGGCAGCGTCACGGAAGACGAGCTGCGTGCCTACGTCCAGTCGAAGCTCGCCCGGTTCAAGGCGCCGAAGCGCATCCTGTTCAAGGACGATCTCGGACGGGCCTCGAATGGCAAGGCGGACTACAAGTCGATCAAGAGTTTTGCCCTGTCAGAACTCGGCCTCAGCCAATGAACAAGACGGCCCGCAGCGCGTAGGCGACTGTCGCAACGACCAGCATCGACGCAAGCGAAATGCCGATGAACCAGCCGAGCCGCTTGGCGAGCGGCTGCTTGTCGTCTTCATCGCCGGGGCCAACGGGATCAAGCATGGTAGCCGTCTCCCGGCTTCACCTTGCCCCAGAACAGTCTGTACACGTAGGCCGTGTAGGCGAGGATGATGGGCAGCATGATGGCGGCGCCGACGAGCATGAAGGCGAGCGAATTGTCACGCGCGGCGGCGTCCCAGACCGTCAGGTCGAACGGGACGATATAGGGATAAAGGCTGAGGCCGATGCCGAAATAGCCCGTGACGAAGATGCCTGCGGCGTAGAGGAAGGGGCGCCAGTCCGGCGCCGAGTCCGGGCCCGGCTTCATCCAGAGGTCGCGGGCGAGCAGCGCGCACAGAGCCATGCCCGCGAGCGGCACAGGCGCGTGCGGCAAGAGGACGGCGAAGTCGATATGCTGCATCGAGAAGCCCCACCGTTCGCCAATGGAGGGATCGACAGCGAGCGTGGCAAGGCTGACGGCTGCGAAACAGACCGACACACCGGCGAGCGCCAGAAGCCCCCAGCGGCGTGAGCGCGTGAACATCTCCCCTTCAGTCTTCAGCACCAGCCAGCAGGCGCCAAGCAGGATGTAGCCAATGACGACGGAGAGGCCGGTCAGCAGCGTGAACGGTGTCAGCCAGTCGAACGCGCCGCCGGCGAAGGCGCCGTCTTCCACAGCGATGCCCTGAACCATGCCGCCAAGCATGATGCCTTGCGAAAAGGCGGCAGTGAAGGACCCGCCCGCGAAGGCGCCGTTCCAGAAACGTTTCGTCAGAGGACGGACGGCCTTGTGGCGGAACTCGAAGGCGACACCCCGGAAGATCAGCGCCGCAAGCATGATCAGCACCGGAAGGTAAAAGGCCGGCATGATGATCGCGTAGGCCGTCGGGAAGGCTGCGAACAGGCCGCCGCCGCCGATGATCAGCCAGGTTTCGTTGCCGTCCCAGACGGGCTCGATCGTGGCGGTCATCATGTTGCGTTCTTCTTCGGAGCGCGCCTGTGTCGTCAGGATGCCGACGCCGAGGTCGAAGCCGTCGAGCAGCACATACATCATGACGCCGATGGCGAGGATGAAGGCCCAGATCAGGGGATAGTCGAGTGACATCGGTGCCTCCTAATGCTCTGCGACGATGTCGCCGGCGGTTTCGGCCGGATCATCGACGGCGCCCAGCGCCGTGCCCGGCGCGCGGCGGCTCTCTCCCGGTCCGGCGTGCGGATCGTCACCGAAGCCACGCGTGGCGATGCGGGCCATGTAGACCACACCGGCCGTGAAGATGATCGCGTAGACGATCATGAACACGAGTAACGAAGTGGCGACCTGCGCCGCGCTGACCGGGGAGACGCTGTCTGCCGTGCGCAGAAATCCGTACACGGTGTAAGGCTGCCGGCCGACTTCGGCGACGATCCAGCCGGTTATGACGGCCACAAAGCCGAAGGTGCCTGCTGGAACGGCCGCCATGTGGAACAGGCCGGGCTTGTCGAGCTGGCCGCGCCACCAGAGAAAACAGCCCCAGAGACCCATGGCCAGCATGCCGAGGCCGCAGCCGACCATAATGCGGAAGGACCAGAAGACCGGCCAGGTGGGTGGACGTTCACTGCGCGGCCAGTTGTCGAGACCGTGCAGGATTTCGCCCTCTTCGAGGTTCGGGAACAGGTACGGACTGGTCGCCGGGATCGTGATGCCGGACAGGCCGCATTCGGAACTGTCGGGCCAGGCCACGAGCACCGTGCCCTGCACCGGCGCGGAGGTGCACCAGCCTTCGATGGCGGCGACCTTGGCGGGCTGGTGCGCGTGCGCCACTTCGCCCGACCAGTGGCCAACAAAGATCTGCACCGGCATCACCAGCGCCAGCGTGCCGGCGGCCATGCGCATCTGCCAGAGCGTCGGCTCGGTCGTGCGCCCCTTGAGAACTTGCCAGGCGCCGGCGGCCAGGACGACTGCGGCGGTCGTAATGTAGGCGGCGAGCAGCATGTGCGCGAGGCGGCTGGGGAAGCTCGGATTGAAGATGACCTGCATCCAGTTCACGGCGTAAAAATTGCCCGTGTCAGGATCGATGGCGAAGCCGGTGGGAGTTTGCATCCAGCTGTTGGCAGAGAGGATCCAGAAGGCCGAGATGGTCGTGCCGACGGCGACGGCGCAGGTGGCGACGTAGTGAAGCTTCCGGCCGACCTTGTTCCAGCCGAACAGCATGACACCGAGGAATGTGGCTTCGAGGAAGAAGGCGGTGAGCACCTCGTATCCGAGGAGCGGGCCCATGACGCTGCCGGTGATTTCGGAGAAGACGCTCCAGTTGGTGCCGAACTGGTAGCTCATGACCACGCCGGACACGACGCCCATGGCGAAGGCCAGTGCGAAGATCTTCACCCAGTGCAGATAGAGGCGGCGGAACACGTCGCGCCCGGTGCGCAGCCACAGGCCCTCGCAGACGGCAAGAAACGCCGCGAGCCCGATCGTGAACGCCGGAAACAATATGTGGAAGGCAATGACAAACGCGAACTGAATCCGCGATAACAGGAGTGCATCAAAATCCATCGCCCGGACGCTCCAATGCGATTTGCCGATAGGGATGGCTTCGCACACTAAACCGGAACGCGTCAGATATCCAATTGCCGCGCGATATTCTGCCTCAGGCAGCTTTGCGTCGCACCGTGCGGAATACGGCGTCGGCCCGCGCGGCAAGGCCGCCGTCCTGCTTGATGATCCGGGCACTGACATGGACGAAGTCGCCCTCGACCGCTGTGACGACCGGATGAGCCTCGATCCATTCGCCTTCGCGGGCGATTTCCATGAACTCGATGGTCAGCTTGATCGTCACGGACATCTTTCCCGTGGCGTTCCAGACGGCCCATGCCAGCGCGCTGTCCGCAAAGGCCGAAACCATGCCGCCGTGAAGGAAGCCCATGCCATTGCAGTGCCGGTCGAGCACCCACAGGCCGGTGCGCACGTCGCCCTCGGCGGTTGCCCGGTAACTCGGGCCGTTGTGGATGGTGAACTTGCCGCGGGACGGTGATTTGGCAAAACCGGGCAGCGGCTCGCGCGCAGGCCCGGCTTCAGCGTCAACCACGTTAATTTCCGAAGATCGGATGCTGGACGGTGTCACCCGGCGCAATGCCGAGTTCCTTGGCGCGCCCGCCGGGGATTTCGAGAACGGCGCGGGCCGGAACGCCCGGGCCCAGCGAGCGGAGCGATCCCGGCACGGCGTTGCGGGCAATCGCGATCACCTGGCCATTGGCGTCCATGAACAGCATGTCGAGCGGAATGAGCGTATTCTTCATCCACATGCTGGCCGGGCGAACCTGGCCGAAATCAAACAGCATGCCGGCATCCGGGGCGAGGCTCTCGCGGAACATCAGGCCTTCGCGGATGGCGTCTTCCGTATCGGCGATCTCGACGGTAAACTCGTGAGCCGCCGCATCCGTTTTCACGGTCAGGGGGGTCACAGCAAGCTGGGCGAAAGCGCACTGGGCCACAAAGGCCAAGGCTGCGACGGAAGTCAGGATGAAACGTATCATGCGAGGAGGAATAAAGGGCCGAAGCGGTGGCGGCAAGCGCCGGACGCCGTTTCAGTAGCGCGGGCGGACCGAAAGCACATGATCGCCCTTGGTGCCGGTTTCGATGACCACTTCGATGAGGGTCCCTGGTTCGATATCCTCATATCCGGCCCGGCGCAGCGCAACGGCGTGGACGAAGATGTCGGCTTCTTCCTCACCGCGCCGCACGAAACCGTAGCCGCGTGCCCGGTTGAACCATTTCAGGGTGACCGTTTCATAGTCCGGCCCCTCGCCGCGCTCGCGTGCGACCGCTGCGCGGGGGCGTTCCATCTCGATGATATGGGCCGTTTGCCAGCCGCGCGGGCGCTTGACGGCGTCGCAGATGATCTTTGCGCCTTCATCAGCGAAGGTTTCGCCATAGTCCCGCAGGCAGGAAATATGCAGCATGACATCGCCGGTCAGCGATGCGTCGGACGTCGATTCCGCAACGATGAAGCCGTACCCCTTTGCGCTGTCGAACCATTTGACACGCCCGATCACACGAACGACGGGTTCCGCTTCCGGCGGATCGGATTCATTTCTGGCCACGCTATTCTTCATCAACCATATTCCCCAGACACGAAAACTAGTCCGCGAACTCGCGCTTGTCACGCGATGTTCACAAGGCTTTGACGCCGCAAACACTCATTTTCGGATTGATGTGGCAAAAATGGGCCGCAAAAGTGAAGCCTCGACCTGGCAGTCCCTAGGGGAGTCGAACCCCTCTTTTCAGGTTGAAAACCTGACGTCCTAACCGATAGACGAAGGGACCGCACGGGTCGGAGACGCGCGATATAGCGGCTGATTCATGACAGGGCAACCCACCTCGAGAGGTTTGAAGCAGTTTGTTCAGAGCCGCGTTACATCCAGCGTTTCGAGCTGCACCCTGTCGCGCCCATTCCAGTTATCGGCCTTCAAACGACCCACGATGCTGAACCGGCCACCCTGGCGCAGGGCATCGCCAATTGGGGTGCCCTCGGCGCGCCAGGCGATCGATTCAAGGCGGCCTGAAGCGTCCTCGGCCGTAAAGCGCAAGTGCTGGGTGCCGACGCGGCGCACGCCCGTAACGCTGACATCCGTCAACATGAACACCGGCTCGGGCGCCCCGACGCCGAACGGGCCGATGGAGGCAATGCCGGCGACCAGCTGAGGCGTTGCTGCGCCCGGGGCGAGGGCCGCGTCAATGTCCATGTCGAGCGCCGCATCCCGCTCCGCGGCGAAGGCAGACATGTGGTCCAGCATCCAGGCATCAAACCCGGCCAACTGGTCAGGGTCCATGCTGAGGCCGCCCGCCATGGCGTGCCCGCCGCCGGAGAGGATGACGCCTTGCCTTGCGGCCTCCGAAATCGCGGCGCCGAGATTGACGCCTTTGACGGATCGGCCAGACCCTTTTGCGACGGGGCCAAGCCCATCGCCCCAGCCGATGACGATGCTGGGCAGATGGAACCGGTCCTTCAGGCGCCCGGCGACGATGCCGATCACGCCGGGATGCCAGCCCTCGCCGGCGGCGATGATGACACCGCGCGCGGGATTTGCGGCAAGGGCGCGTTCGGCCTGGGCTGTGGCGGCGTCGAGGATCGCCGCCTCCAGCGCCTTGCGCTCATCGTTCAGGGCATGCAGGCGCTCGGCCAGTTCAATCGCTTCCGCCCGGTCATCGGTGGCCAGCAGCTTTGCGGCCAGCCAGGGATCGCCGACCCGCCCGCCCGCGTTCAGGCGCGGGCCGAGCAGGAAGGTCGCATGGTAGACTGTTTCGATCTTGCCGATGCCGGATACGTCGGCGAGCGCGCGAAGACCGGGGTTCTGGTCGCGCGCCATCATGCTGAGGCCCTGCCGGACGAAGGCGCGGTTCACACCGGTCAGGGGCGCCATGTCGCAAAGCGTGCCGAGCGCGCAGAGATCCAGCAGGGGCATGAGGTCCGGGAGACCGGCCGGCGGAGAGATGCCGCGCGCCTTGGCCAGGCGGTTCATGGCAGCGACGAAGACGAAGACGACGCCTGCGGCGGCGAGATGGCCCTGCCCCGAATTGCAGTCCGGCCGGTTGGGGTTCACGAGCGCTGCTGTCTTCGGCACAGCGCCGGACATCAGATGGTGGTCGATGACGACGATCGGCAGGCCAATGGCGTTGGCTTCATCCAGCGCTTTGACGGCGGCGGCGCCGCAATCGACCGTGATGACGAGTTCCGCGCCTTGCGCTTTCAGGAGACGGAAGGCTTCCGGGGACGGGCCATAGCCCTCTTCCAGACGGTCAGGTACATAGAGTCCGAGTTCGCGGCCCCAGGCCCTGAAATAGCGGGCGAGAATGGCGGACGATGTGCCGCCATCGACGTCATAGTCAGCGAAGACGACGACTTTGCGGTCTTCGAGCATGGCGTCGAGGATGACATCGGCCGCCTTGTCCATGTCGGCAAAGCTGCTGGGGTCCGGAAAGAATTCCCGCAGGGTCGGCGACAGATAACCAGACGCATCGGCGGCCTGCACACCGCGCGCCGCCAGAAGACGAGCGAGCAGGTCCGAACCGCCAACGGCGGGCATCAGGGACTGCACATGGCGCTGGTCAGGCTCTGCCAGCCGCCAGCGGCGCCCGCCGACAGAAAGGCTGGCGCTTTCCGGCGCGCTTTTCTGCGCTGTCATGGCGGGTTTCGTCATTTGCGGGGCCATTGCGAATCAAGGCCCAGCTTATCCCCTGCGGCCCCCAAACAGAATGCCTGCGCCGCAGGGTGCGCCCGCACAGACTGGCGCAACGGCGCCGAAGCCCTTATGGGCAGGCAAAACGCAACGGAGAATCCCCCATGATCCCTCGCTACACACGGCCCGAAATGGCAGCGATCTGGACGCCCGAGAGCCGCTTTGGCATCTGGCTTGAAATCGAAACCCTCGCCGCCGAAGCCATGGAAGGCATGGGGACAATCCCCAAGGGCGTGTCCAAAGCCGTGCGCGCGCGAGCGGCGTTTGAAGTGGACCGGATCGACGAGATCGAACGCGAGGTGAAGCACGACGTCATCGCCTTCCTGACCAACGTGACGGAACATGTCGGCGAAGAAGCGCGGTTCCTGCATCTGGGGATGACGTCTTCGGATGTGCTGGATACCTGCCTCAATGTGCAGCTGGTGCGCGCGGCGGACCTGATGCTGGGCGGGATCGACCGGGTGCTGGCGGCGCTGGAGAAGCGGGCCTTCGAGTTCAAATACACACCGACCATCGGGCGCAGCCATGGCATCCATGCCGAGCCGACAACGTTCGGGGTGAAACTCGCCGGCTTCCATGCCGAGTTCCAGCGGGCACGGGCGCGGTTGCTGATTGCGCGCGAGGAAGTCGCGACCTGCGCGATTTCCGGCGCAGTGGGCACGTTTGCCAATATTGATCCGCGCGTGGAAGAACATGTGGCGGCGAAGCTCGGCCTGCGGGTGGAGCCGGTCTCGACGCAGGTGATCCCGCGCGACCGGCATGCGATGTATTTCGCGGTGCTGGGTGTGATCGCCTCGTCGGTCGAGCGGCTCGCCACGGAGATCCGGCATCTTCAGCGTACGGAGGTTCTGGAAGCGGAAGAATATTTCTCGCCGGGCCAGAAGGGTTCGTCCGCGATGCCGCACAAGCGCAATCCGGTGCTGACGGAGAACCTGACAGGGCTCGCCCGCCTGGTGCGCTCGGCGGTGACGCCGGCGCTGGAGAATGTGGCGCTGTGGCATGAGCGGGACATCTCGCACTCCTCCGTCGAGCGCGGGATAGGACCCGACGCGACGATCCATCTTGATTTCGCGCTGCACCGGCTCGGCGGGGTGGTCGAGAACCTTGTCGTCTATCCCGAGAACATGCTGCGCACGATCAACAGCATGGGCGGCCTGCACAATTCGCAGCGCATCCTGCTGGCGCTGGTCGAAGCCGGCGTGAGCCGCGAGGATGCCTATCGTCTGGTTCAGCGCAATGCGATGCGGACCTGGAAGAAGGAAGGCGACCTCGACGTTCTGCTGAAGGCGGATGCGGATGTGACCGCGCGGCTCAAACCGGCTGAAATCGATGCACTTTTTGATCTCGAGTATCATTTCAAGCATGCAGACACGATCTTTGAGCGTGTCTTCGGCAAAGCATGACCAACAGTCGTTGACGCAGGCCCTGCGAGCGCCATGATGACGGCAACCAATACCAATCACCGGGCAATATGGGGCTCACCATGAAACGGATTATCTACTTGCTGCCAGCCATCCTGCTTGGTGCCTGCACACCCGCGGCAGAGACACCGCCTGAAGGCACCGCCGCCGAGGCGCCTGCGCTTTCAGAAACCGAAGCGCTGCATCAGAGCTTCATGGTGCTGGACAGCCACCTGGATACGCCCGCCTACTTTCAATCGGCGGAATACACGTTCGGCGAGCGCGGCGATTTCGATGTCGATGGCACGCATGTTGACCTGCCGCGCATGAATGAAGGCGGCCTGGATGGCGGCTTCTGGGTGATCTTCACGCCGCAGGGGCCGCTTGATGAGGCCTCCTACAATGCGGCGCGCACAGCCGCGATCATGCGTCAGGTGGCCATCCGCGAGATGGCGGCGAAGTATTCCGATGATGTCGAACTCGCCTTCACCGCCGCCGATGCCGAACGCATCTTTGCCGATGGCAAGAAGATCGTGTTCCAGAGCATGGAAAACTCTTACCCGTTTGGTGAGGATGTCTCGCTGATCGAGACGTTTTACGTGGGCGGGTTGCGCCTGATCTCGCCCGTTCACTTCCGGAACAATCAGTTTGCGGACAGTGCGACGGATGTGACGCCGGTATTCGGCGGCCTGAGCCCGCTCGGCGAAGAGATTGTACGTGAGGCCAACCGGCTGGGCATGATCCTAGACGGATCTCATGCCTCGGATGATACGGTGCGGGACATGCTCGCCCTCTCGACAACGCCGATCATGCTGTCCCACTCAGGACCGAAAGGCGTCTACGATCATCCGCGTAACTTGCCGGATGACCTCCTGAAAGCGATTGCCGATGATGGCGGGGTCATCCAGGTCAACGCCTATGGCGGGTATCTCGAGCCGCTGGTCGCCACGCCTGAGCGGCTTGCGGCTCTTGCCGAGCTTGAAACGCAGTTCGGCGCGGACCTTTCGACGCTGACGCCTGAACAGATCGAAGAGTACCGCGCGGCACGGAAGGAAGTCGACAAGGCGTTCCCGGCACCGCGTTCGACCTATGCCAAGTTCATGGAGCACCTGCTCTACACGCTGGAACTGGTTGGCCCGGAACATGTCGGCATTGGCGCCGACTGGGATGGCGGCGGCGGCGTGGACGGGATGAAGGACATCACCGGCCTTCCGCAGGTGACGGCGGATCTGCTGGAAGCGGGCTATTCCGAAGAGGACCTGGCCAACATCTGGGGCGGCAACATCCTGCGCCTGATGCGCGAAGTCGAAGCGGCCAAAACCGCAACCCTGACTTCACCGGCTACGCCGAACTAGATGGACTGGCTCGCTGCATCACCGCCGGTCCTGGCCCTGCTGGTCGCGGTGCTGACACGCAATGTCTATTGGGCGCTCGGCGCGGCCATCCTGTTGTCGGAGACCTTGCTGGCGGCGTTCAACCCGGCGCTCGGCCTGCTGGGCAGCATTGACCGGGGCGCGGGCGTCTTCGGAGATACCGGCAATACCCGCATCCTGCTGTTCTGCCTGATCATCGGTGCACTGATCGCCTATCTTGAGCGCGCCAATGCCTTTGCGGCGATGGTCGGCTGGCTCACACGTACCGGGATGGCGGCGGGCCCGCGCCGGGCGGGAGCGGTCACAGCGCTCGCGGGCGTCATCATCTTTGTCGAGACGAATGTCAGTCTTCTCGCCACCGGCCTGCTGGGGCAGCGCCTGTTTGACCGGGTGAACCTCAGCCGGGCGCGGCTGGCCTATGTCATCGACTCGACGTGCGCGCCGGTGAGCGTGCTGATCCTGCTGAATGGCTGGGGCGCTTACGTGCTGAGCATGCTGGCGGCGAATGACGTCAACGCGCCGCTTCAGGTGATGGTGCAGTCCATTCCGCTGAACCTCTACGCCCTGCTGACGCTGGCGCTCGTTTTCTATGTCGTCCTGTCCAACAGATCGTTTGGTCCCATGCGGGCGTCCGATGATCAGGTGAAGAGCGCAGTGGTTCCTGAAGCTCAAGCGGAGGGACCCACGGGATCGCTCTGGGCCTTTGTGCTGCCCATGCTCATTCTGGTCGGCGGCTCCATCGGTTTCATGGCCTGGACCGGCGGCGGCAACATCCTTCAGGGCTCAGGGTCGCAGTCGATCCTCTGGGCGGTCTGCCTCGCGACGATTGCCGCTTTCCTTATGCTCGCGCGAAATCCGTCGGCGCGCGGCGGTCTTGTCGATGCTGGGTTCAAGGGCATGGGCGACCTGTTGCCAGCGGTGTCGATCATCTTCCTCGCGCTGGCGCTGGGCAGCAGCCTGAAGGATCTGGGCACCGGCGCCTTCATCGCGCAGCTGGCGTCCGCGATGCCATATAGCTGGGCCATCCCGGCGATGCTGTTCGTCGCCGCGGGCATAACGTCTTTCACAACCGGCACGAGTTGGGGCACCTATGGGATACTCGTCCCGCTGGCCATTCCACTGGCTGTTGGCGCGGGGATACCCTTGCCGCTCGTTCTCGCAGCTGTGCTCGGCGGCGGCGTATTTGGCGATCACTGCTCGCCAATCTCTGACACGACCATCATCGCTTCGCTCGCCTCGGGCTGTGACCACCTCGAACATGTGCGCACGCAGCTGCCGTATGCGCTGTTGGCGGGTGCTGGCGCGATTGTCTTCTACCTCGTCGCTGGCCTGCTCAGCTGATCCGCACTTTCCGCGCGGGCAAGGATTGATCTCGCAAGGTGCGCGGCAAAGACTGATCCGAAACGCGGGAGACAGACGCAGATGACCAGCCCCTATTTCGACCTGACCGGCAAAGTCGCGCTCGTGACCGGGGGCAGCCGGGGCCTCGGTTACCAGATGGCGAAGGCGTTTGCGCAGCACGGCGCGGACATCATCGTTGCCAGCCGGAAGCTGGATGCCTGCGAGGCAGCAGCCGAAGAGTTCCGCGCGCTCGGCCGCAGGGCCTATGCCCACGCCGCACATTGCGGGCGCTGGGACGATATCGATGCGCTGATCGAGGCGTCCTACGCTAAGTTCGGCAAGGTCGACATCCTCGTCAACAATGCCGGCTCCGGCCCGCGCATGGCGAGCAATGAGGTGACCGAGAGCCTGTTCGACAGCGTGCTGAACCTCAACTTCAAGGGCCCGTTCCGTCTGGCAAGCCAGGTCGCCAAGCGCATGGCGGATGGCGATGGCGGGAGCATCATCAACATATCGTCGTCGGGCAGTCTCGTGCCGCTGCCGTCCGTCGTGCCTTACGGCTCGGCCAAGGCGGCGCTGAATGCGATGAGCCTGTCGCTCGCACACGAGTATGCGCCGAAGGTGCGGGTCAACACGATCTGCCCGGGGCCCTTCCTGACGGATATCTCGAAAGCCTGGCCGGAAGAGATGCGCCAGTCCGCCGACAATGCCGCCGGCCGGCCGGGCTATCCGGAAGAGATCATCACGGCGGCGCTCTACCTGGCGAGCCCGCACTCGAGCTTCACTACGGGCTCACTGTTGCGCGTGGACGGCAGCGCCACCTGATTTCATTTTAGGCGCAACGCCCCCTTGCCAGCGCGACGATATCTCATTAATGTTACTATATCACATTACATGGAGACATCGATGAAGCGGGTTTGGTTTGCTACGGCTGTTTCGGCGCAGGCCCTGTTTCAGATGGCGCATGCCCAGGAGGCTGAAGCCTCCCGCCGGCTGGAGCCTGTGCTGATCACCTCGGCCCCCGGCCCTGACCGCGCGAGCGATGAGCTGGTCGGCAATGCGACGGCGCTTGTGCGCGAGGATATCGTGCGCGATCTCGCCTCAACGCTGGGCGATACGCTCTCGGGCCAGCCCGGCATTGCCTCAACCTTTTTCGGACAAGGCGCCAGCCGACCGGTTCTGCGCGGTCTCGGCGCGGAACGCGTGCAGGTGCTGACTAACGGGATCGGTGTCATCGACGTGTCCGCCGCGAGCCCGGACCATCAGGTGGCTGCTGACGGGATCGACGCCGAGAAGATCGAAATCCTGCGCGGGCCCGCTGCCCTCGCCTATGGCGGACAGGCCATTGGCGGCGTGGTCAATGTCATCGACGGGCTGATTGCGGAACAGGTTCCGGAGGCGGCGATCTCGGGCGATCTGCTTGGCGCCTATAACAGCGTCAATGAAGGCACCGAACTCGCCGGACGCGCGCGTTACGTGATCGGCCCGGTCGTCTTTTCCCTCTCCGCCACGACACGCGATTTCGGCGACTATGACATTCCCGGATTTGTCGAATCCGCCCGCCTGCGCGCGCTTGAAGAAGCGGAGCACGAGGGCGAGGAAGAAGAAGAGCATGAAGAGCACGATGAGGCGCGCGGCCATGTCGAGAACTCGTTCCTTGATACCGACAGCTTTGGCGCGGGCCTCTCATGGGTGGGGGATCGCGGCTTTGCGGGACTGGCCATCCGCTCCCAGACAGCAATATACGGCCTGCCCGGCGACCACGCCCATGAGCACGAGGAGGGCGAAGAACACGTTGAGGGCGACGAAGAGCTTCCCTTCATTGACCTTGAGCAGATGCGATACGAGTTCCGCGCGGGACGCGCGTTTGATGGCAATGTAGTGAAGAAAGTTTCCGGCTCGATCGCCTATGCGGACTACGAGCACACCGAGTTCGAGGCCCCCGGCGAGCCCGGCTCGCGCTTTGAAACACAAGGCCTGGAAGCGCGCGGTGAAATCGACCACGCTATTGCCGGCTTTGAAGGCGCGCTCGGCGTCCAGTATCTCGACAAGGAGCTGGCGACTGAAGGCGACGAAGCCTTCATCACCCCTACGGATACAAAGTCTGCCGCGCTCTTCCTCTACGAAGCCCGCGAATGGGACAATGGCTTTGGCGTGGAGGGCGGCCTGCGGGCAGAGCGCCTGACGCATGACAATGATATGGCCGGTGAAGTTGAGTTCGACCTGTTCAGCGCATCGGCCGGACTTCATCAGCATACGGAATCCGGGCTCTTCATGGGCGCGCAGGTCAGCTATACCGAGCGCGCGCCCAACGAAAGCGAGCTGTTCGCCTTGGGGCCGCACCTTGCAACCGCCCAGTACGAAGTCGGCGATGCCGGGCTCGACAAGGAGCGCGGGCTCAATCT
This sequence comes from Hyphomonas sp., assembly GCA_040223555.1. Taxonomy (GTDB): domain Bacteria; phylum Pseudomonadota; class Alphaproteobacteria; order Caulobacterales; family Hyphomonadaceae; genus Hyphomonas. The sequence goes on along the minus strand of JAVKGA010000005.1, from coordinate 8,123 downwards.
TGAAGGCACAGTGCGCTGGAAGAATGACTGGCTGTCACTCGGCGCGAACGTCTTCACGACGCAATTCGCAGACTTCATCTATCTGGCGCCCGGCACGATTGATGTAGACGGGACCGTCACCGGCGAAGTCGATGAATTGCCGGTCTTCATCTTCTCGCAGGAAGACGCAACCTTCACCGGCGCCGAGCTGTATGGTGAGGCCGCGTTCGACAGCGGGCCGCTTGGCGCAGACTGGCAGCTGAAGGGCGGCGTTGATTTCGTCAATGCTGAATTCGATACACAAGGCGACGTGCCGTTCGTTCCACCGCTGCGCCTGACGGCGGACGCGACCGCGACCTGGTCGCTATTCGAACTCGGCGCGGGGCTCGAATGGGCCGGTGACCAGGAAGATGCCGGCGCCGGCCAGTTGCCGACGGACGGCTACACGCTGGTGAAACTCCGAGGCGCCCTGCACTTGTCGGAGATGGGCTTCGGCGCCGACGGCACACAGGCTTTCGTCGAAGTACGCAATGCAACAGACGAAGAAGCGCGCCTGTCGACCTCGGTGCTCAAGGACCTGTTGCCCCTCCCCGGCCGGAATGTTCGCGCGGGTCTGCGCATCACCTTCTGAGCCTCAACCGTCAGAGGCTGAAATCGGGCATCCACGCCACCAGCAGCGCCTGCTTGGCGCGCAGCGCGGCTTCGGCCTGAACTTGCGTGCACATCAGAAAGCGCAGGCTATCGCCGGGGCGGATCTGGCCCAGCAGGTGCCGGTCTGCCCGGATGACTTGAAGGACATGCGGATAGCCGCCCGTCGTTTGCCCATCTGGAAGCAACAGGAATCCGCGCCCCTGCGGTGTCACCTGCAGCGCGCCTGGAAACACGGCAGAGCTCGGCTTCATTCCGGCTTGCGATACGGCTGGAAACACGCCGTCGATTTCTGCGCCCATGCGGCTCAGGCGCGTCGTTACGCGGTATACGGAGCTTGCAGGCGTTTCGTCTTCGCTGTTCCAGTCCGGACCGGCGACGGCGCGCAGGGCATAGGAGGCCGATACCGGAAGGCGCAGTGTGTGCGGGGTCTCGCAGAACGGCCGTTCACCCACCGCTCCCGGCTCAAGGCGATCCCCCTTGCGAAGAGCGCGGCCTTCGAGGCCGCCAAATCCTGCGGGCAGATAGGTCGATGCCGAATTCAGGAACACCTCAGCGGGCAGATCGCCGGACACGGCCAGGTATATCCGCGCCCCGGCGCGGGCCGCGCCGATCTCCAGCGCATCGCCGGCCTTTACGCTGATCGTCTCATGAAATTGTTGCTCTACGCCTGCGATCTGTACGGACGCGCGCGCGCCGGTCAGTCCGATTTGCATGGGGGAGTCGAACCGGAAACTCGCCGGACCAAGCGTAATTTCAAGGCAGGTTGCGGCCGCAGGCTTTCCGACGAGACGATTGGCGAGGGCCATCGATACCGGATCTGCAGGTCCACTCGCCGGTACGCCGGCCTGTCTCAGGCCAACGCGCGCTGAGGCTTGCAATGTCGTCTGCACGCCCGGATCAAGAACGAAGACGCTCATGCACCCGTGCGCCTACGTATCGCCACTTCATCCCCCGGACTGAGGAGGAAGGGCTCCGATGCGAAGCGATCAAACAAGGGGGTGTTCACCCGCCCGATGATCGGCCAACCGCCCGGGCCATCAAGCGCGTAGAGACCAATCTGGCCCGTAATGAGACCAATTGATCCCGCCGGCACACGCGGGCGCGGATTGGCAAGCCGCTCCGATGTCAGCCCCTGATCGAGCCCCGTCAGGTAAGCAAAGCCCGGTGTGAAGCCGAGCATATCAACTTTCAGCTTCGATGCCTCGACCGTCGTCAGAATATCTTCAGCGCTTCGGCCGAGCCTTTCTGCGAGCGCCTCAAGGTCCGGACCCTCTGCGCCGCCAAATGTGGCCGTGAGCTCGATACGTCGCGGAGCCGGCAGCGTGAAGGACGCACTGGATTGCAGCGCATCACGCAGGCGGGCCATGGCCGCGCTCATGGATTCCGTATGCGGATCGAAAGCCACCGTCAGGTCGGCCTTACCGGGCACGATCTCCTGCCAGGCATCATCGTTTACCAGCTGACTTGCTAATGCGTAGCGGATATCGCCTGCGCCACATACGATCCGCAACGCATCGTCACCGCACGGAATGATATCGAACGCGGAGGCGTTCATGCACACACCTCGATGCCGGCATGCTCGAGGCCAGCCCGGATAGCGCGGGCATGTTCGGCGGCGCCCGGCGTGTCGCTGTGCAGGCAAAGTGTCTGGATCTGAAGCGCGATTTGTCCGCCGCCGCGAACCGCCACTTTGCCCTCCCGCACGAAAGCAAGCGCCTGCGCGAGAACGAGGGCCGTGTCCTCAATCACGGCGCCATCCATGCTGCGCGGTGTGAGCGCGCCATCTGGTTCATACGACCTGTCTGCAAAACCTTCCGCCAGGAAACGAAGGCCCGAGGCATGCGCTGCCTTCTCCAGCTCGGAATTGGGAGGGCCGATCAGTTCGGCGAGACCGGCCCGGACCGTGACACCTGCAATGAGGTTCGCGAGCCCGGCGTCCTTGGCCGCGTCATTGTAAAGCGCGCCGTGCGGCTTCAGATGGACAACCTCCGCACCCTGATCTGCTGCGATCTCAAGCAGCAAGTGTGTCTGCGCATCCAGCGATGCAGCAAGCGCCGGCGGCTCCATCCTGAGACTTTTCCGGCCGAAGTTGGCAAGATCCGGATAGGACGGATGCGCACCGATCTGAACGCCGTGCGCCTGCGCATGGCTGACTGTCTGCCGCATGGTTTCCGCATCTCCGGCATGCCCCCCGCAGGCAATGTTGCAGCGCGTGACAATACCCAGCATGGCCGCGTCAAGCGCCCGTCCTTCATCTCCGGGCAATTCGCCAAGGTCGGCGTTCAGGCAAAGGGACCTGGTCATGGCCAGACACCCGCCGCGCGAAGAATGAGCCGCGCACCGAGCCCGATAGTGACCAGAAGGACGCCGCCGCCGAGGATGTTCTGCAGCCGCGTGTTCACGTTGTCGCCGAGCAAGCTTTTTCGATTCATCGCGACCAGCAGGAACGTCGCAACAACGGGCAGCAGGATGCCATTGGCAACCTGCGCGGTCAGGATGACCGTGAGCGGATTATATCCCGCCAGCGCGATCAACGTGCCGGTCAGAAGCACAAGCAAGGCGACGGCGCGAAACACCGTTTTGCGCGGCGGCTGTCGGACAAGTTCGCACACGGCATATGCGGCGGCCATCGGCGCAGTGATCGCCGAGCTGAGGCCTGCGGCAAGCAGACCGATACCAACCAGGTAGCGCGCCGCAGCGCCATAGGCGGGCTCAATGGCCTGTGCGAGGTCGGCGCCCGATTTGATGACGAGGCCGGACGCGAACAGGCTCGACGCGGCCGTGACGAGAATGAAGATCGAGATGAGGCCGCCGAGACCGACTGAAGCGCGCGTGTCGGCGCGGGCCTCCTGCAAACCTGCCTCTCCCTTTCCGCCCCAGCGTTCACGCGCGGCGGAGGCGTGGAGAAAAAGGTTGTAAGGGACAATTGTCGTGCCGATCAGCGCGATGGCTGTGAACAGGCCGCCCTCTGGCACTTGCGGAACCAGGCCCTGCAGCAGGGCGCCGAAATCCGGCCGTGTGATCAGCACACTGCCCGCGAAGGCGAGGCTCATGACGGTGACCAGACCAATCAGGACCCGTTCGAGCAATTTGTAACTTCCAGACAACAGAAAGGCGGCGGCGAGCACCGCAAGGCCCGCGACTAGCAGTTTCCGGTTAACGCCAACTGAGCCAAAAAGCGCTTCACCGCCCAGCGCAGCACCGGTCAGGTTTCCCGCCTGATAAGCGGCATTTCCAACCGCGAGCGCGACCACCACAAGCCCGGCGACGAGCAGCTTCAAGCCCGGGATCCCGGCACCTGCCATCAGCGCCTCGCCGAGACCCGAGCCGGTCACGACACCAAGGCGCGCCGACATTTCCTGCAGGATGATCGTCGCAAAGGTTGCGAACACCAGCGCCCAGAGGAGCGCGTATCCGAAGTTTGCGCCGGCCAGCGTGCATGCCGTGACCGTTCCCGGCCCGATAAAGGCCGCGGTGACGAGCGCGCCGGGGCCAAAGGGCAATTTCATTTGGGCGCAATGCCTCGCCGGGTTTCGAGATAGGTTGCGAAGCTGCCGAGCCAGTGACTGCCGGCATAGTGTGCATCGCTGACCGCTGCGATGCCGGTCTCCTTGTGCGCGGCGGCGGCGGCCAACAGGGCGGGTATGCGCGCATCATCCGTAGACAGAGCTGAAGCGATGCCTTCCAGCGCCCAGGCGCGGGACAGGTTCACACCGTCCAGATGGACCAGCTTGCCGTCCGTTGCATCCAGCACCACGCCCGGCGAGAGCCAGTCTGAGCCACCATCCTCCGGAATCTGCGGCAGGAAGCCGGAGAGCCAGCGCGCATATTCCGCGGCAGGCATCACGCGGCGCATAAGGTCGGCTTCCATCAGGCAAGGCGACAGGAAATCCTCTCCGGAAGGCTCATAGGCGAGCGGGCAATTCGTATTGCCCGCATGGAAGCCCAGCGCCTTCGCTGCAATGGCCTCGCGGAAGGCCGTGTCTCCCGTTTCGTCCGCCCAGTCGAGCATCAGGCCGAAAGCGAAAGCGGTCTGATTGTGCGTCCCGATCCGGATCGGGTAGACGAGCTTCGTCAGCCAGTCCAACGTCTGCTCACGGATGAAGGACTCCAGAGGCTGCATGTTCTCGATCCAGCCTGCCGCTTCCGGAAACTCCGCCTGACGCAGCTCCGTCATCAGCTGCAGGTACCAGGCTGTACCATAGGGCCGCTCGAAGCTCGCCCGGTCCGGCGCCTGGAAATAGGCGAGTTCGCCTTCCATGTTTTCCGCCGTGAAACTTTGCCCCAGCGCTTCCAGGATCACGGTGCGGAACGGCGTGTCCGGATCCGTGTTCAGGATACGCACCAGCAGCCAGTGGCCATGCACCGACGAGTGCCAGTCATAGCAGCCATAGAAGGCCGGAAACAGCTGGCTCGGCTCGGCAACATCCGCGGAGGAGTTCAGCACATGGCTGATCTTGTTGGGATACTTTTTATGAACACAGGAAAGCGCGAGCCTGGCGAAGCGATCCGTCACCACGCCCTCGCGCGGCTCCGGCATCTCAATCACTGGAGGCTCTTTCATCGCATCTCCGGGCCGCTCGCAGGCCCCCAGGCATGCCAGTGCTGCCGCTACCAATACCCCAAGGCGCATGGGCCCGCTCTCCTTGCCATCCTTGCCAGCCACCTGCGTATCAGGCGCGGGCGCGGAAGCAAATCCCGGCATGGCTCAGATGTGCAGCGCGCGGCCTTCGGCGTCGAGCACAGCTTCGTGCATCGTCTCGGAGATGGTCGGGTGCGCGAAGATGGTGTGCATCAGGTCCTGTTCGGTCAGCTCGCCCTGACGCGCGATGACATAGCCCTGGATCAGCTCGGTGACTTCCGCGCCGATCATGTGCGCGCCGAGGAGTTCGCCGGTCTTCTTGTCGAAGATCGTCTTCACGAGGCCCTGCTCGGCGCCCATCGCGATGGCCTTGCCATTGCCGATGAAGGGAAAGCGGCCGACCTTGATGTCGTGGCCTTTCGCTTTGGCGGCAGCTTCCGTAAGGCCGACGCTGGCGACCTGCGGATGCGAATAGGTGCAGCCGGGCACGTTGGAGGCATCGAACGGCTCGGCGTGGTTCTTGCCGTGGATACCTTCCACGCACATCACGCCTTCATGGCTAGCTTTGTGGGCCAGCCAGGGCGGCCCCGTCAGGTCGCCGATGGCATAGAGGCCGGGCACGCCGGTCTTTCCGAAGCCGTCCACGGTCACATGCGTCTTGTCGATCTTCACGCCGAGCGCTTCGAGGCCGAGATTCTCGACATTGCCGACGATGCCGACGGCGAGGATGGCGCGGTCGAATTCCTTCGTTTCCTTCTTGCCGTCCTTGGTCGTGATGTCCGCCGTGACGGTATTCTTGCCGGCCTTGACGTTCTCGACCTTGGCGCCGGTCAGGATGTTCAGGCCCTGCTTCTTGAAATCCTTTTCGGCGAGGCCGGAAATCTCCGCGTCTTCCACCGGCAGGATACGGTCCATCACTTCGACGACCGTCACTTCGGTGCCGAGTTCGTTATAGAAGCTCGCAAACTCGATGCCGATGGCGCCGGAGCCGACGACCAGCAGGCGTTTCGGCATCACGTCCGGCGTCATGGCCTCGCGGTAGGTCCAGATCAGTTTGCCGTCCGCGACGAGGCCCGCCTGCGGAATGTCGCGCGCGCGGGCGCCGGTGGCGAGCATGACGTGTTTGGCCGTGTACGGCGTATCCTTGCCATCCTTGCCCTTGACGATGACTTTGGGCGCGGGCGCGGCCTTCTCAAGCCGCGCCGTGCCTTCGATCACGTCGATCTTGTTTTTCTTCATCAGGAACTTGACGCCGTTCGACAGTTGCGAGGCGACACCGCGCGAGCGTTTCACGACGGCTTCCAGGTCAAAGGACGGGTTCTCGATCTTCAGCCCGAAGGATTTGGCATGCTTGGCGAGGTGCAGCACTTCCGCAGAGCGCAGCAGCGCCTTGGTCGGGATACAGCCCCAGTTGAGGCAGATGCCGCCGAGGCTCTCGCGCTCGACAATGGCCGTCTTCATGCCGAGCTGGCTCGCGCGGATGGCCGCAACATAGCCGCCCGGGCCGGAGCCGATGACGATGAGGTCGTATTGATTGGACATGTCCTAGATCCTCTTTCTCACCAGCTAAAGCAGCATCGCCTGCGGCGTTTCCACATAGCGCTTGAACGCTGCGAGCCATTTCGCGCCCTCGGCGCCGCCGATGACGCGGTGGTCGCAGGTCAGCGTGACGGTCATCACGGTACGGACGACGACATTGCCCTTCTCGTCAACCACGGGGCGCTTCTCGCCCACGCCGACCGACAGGATCATGCCTTCCGGCGGATTGATGATCGAGGCGAAGGATTTGATGCCGAACATGCCGAGGTTCGAGATCGAGAAGGTGCCGCCCATATATTCCTGCGGCTTCAGTTTCCGCTCCCGCGCGCGGGAGGCGAGGTCTTTCATCTCTTCCGAGATCTCGGCGAGGCCCTTGTGCTCGGCCTTGAAGATTACCGGCGTGATCAGGCCGCCATCGATGGCCACAGCCACCGAGACGTTGGCGTGCTTGTGATAGGCGATGCCTTTGTCCGTGAACGATGCATTGCAATCCGGCTCATCCATCAAGGCCAGCGCGCTCGCCTTGATCAGCAGGTCATTGACCGAGATCTTCACATCCTTGGGCGCCGCTGCATTGATCGCAGCCCGGCTTTCGAGCAGCTGGTCGAGCACGATGTCGACATTCAGCGGGAAGTGCGGCACCTGCATGAAGCTCTGCGTCAGGCGCCTGGCGACGACTTTGCGCATGCCGTCGAGCGGCTTCAGTTCATACGTGTCCGGAGCATAGACCCGGTCGTCCAGAATCTGCGGCAGGATAAGGCCGTCAGCGGTCATCGGTGCGCCGCCCGGTGCGGGCTGGGCCGCGCCAGGTTTCGCATTCTCCACATCGCGGCGGATGATGCGGCCATGCGGGCCGGAGCCCTTGAGGGCTTTCAGGTCGATGCCTTTGTTGGCGGCGATGCGTTTGGCGAGGGGACTCGCCATCACCCGCCCCCCACTCTGCCGCTCATCCCGGTGCAGACCGGGATCGGGGGCGGGGGATGCGCTCTTGCCGTTCGAGGCCCCCGCCTGCGCGGGGGTGGGCGGAGGGGGAGCCTTGGGCGCTTCGGCTTTTGCGGGCGCGGGCGCAGCTTCCGCCTTCGCCGGCGGCGCCGCAGGCGCTTTCACGTCGCTCGCGCTTTCGCCCTCTTCCAGCAGCACGGCGATGACGGCATTGACCTTCACGCCTTCGGTGCCTTCGGCGACCATGATCTTGCCGACCTTGCCTTCATCCACGGCTTCGACTTCCATCGTCGCCTTATCGGTCTCGATCTCGGCGATAATGTCGCCGGACTTGACCTCGTCGCCTTCCTTCACCAGCCATTTGGCCAGCGTGCCTTCTTCCATCGTGGGGCTCAGCGCAGGCATCGTGATGTTGATGGGCATCAGACGG
>JAVKGA010000004.1:0-551555 GCA_040223555.1 Hyphomonas sp. | reverse complement strand
GCTTCGCAGACACCTCCCCCGCAAGCGGGGGAGGATAGCCCGGACACCGCCCCCATGCCCTTCACCCTCTACCCCGCCATTGACCTCAAAGACGGCGCCTGCGTCCGCCTCCTGCGCGGCGAGATGGACGCGGCCACCGTGTTCAACACCGATCCCGCAGACCAGGCCGCCGCCTTTGCGCGCATGGGCTTCACCCATCTCCACGTGGTCGACCTCAACGGCGCCTTCGAAGGCCGCCCCGTCAACCGCGCCGCCGTCGAAGGCATCCTCAAGGCCACAACCGCCCCCGTCCAGCTCGGCGGCGGCATCCGCACCCGCGCCCAGATCGACGCCTGGCTGGAGGCCGGCATTTCCCGCGTCATCCTCGGCACCGTCGCCCTGCGCGATCCGGAGCTCGTCAAAACCGCCGCCCGCGCCCTGCCCGGCCGCATCGTCGTCGGCATCGACGCGAAAGAGGGCATGGTCGCCGTCGAAGGCTGGGCCGAGACCAGCGACATGCGCGCCGCTGACCTCGCCCGCGCCTTCGAGGATTGCGGCGTCGCCGCCATCATCGCCACCGATATCAGCCGCGACGGCCTGAAAACCGGCGTCAACGTCGCCTTCACCTCAGAGCTCGCCAATACCGTCCGTATCCCGATCATCGCCAGCGGCGGCGTCGCCAGCGTGGACGACATCCGGCGCTTACGCGCCGCTCCCGGCACCCCCATCGCCGGCACGATCCTGGGCCGCGCGCTGTATGATGGGGATATTGAGGCGGGTGAGGCGGTTAGGGTCGCTTCATGATAGGTTAGCTCCATTAGAATTCTCAGATTCGCTGCAGGACCCGCACCGAGGCCCTTTCCGACCCAATAGAATCATCTCTTACTTGGGTGGAACCTGCGACTCGCAATGAGCGCAACTTCCCGGTCGGAGTTCACGATGATTGAGCTTACTCAGATTCTCTCCCTAGCTCGGCTGTTGCTAGCGGCCTTTGGATTCATTTCTCTGATCGCAGTAATTTATGGCGTTGCCGCGGGGTTGTTGCCCGCTCTTGTCCGTCTTGGCAAAGGGTTGAGCGGACGGAAGGTGGCAGTTTTCGCCTCCGGGCCGCAACTAAGCAGCATCAGAAATCATCTGTCCGATTCTCGACTTTTCAAACCCAAAAACATCTACAGTATTGAAAGCCGTGGCGAACTCACGAGGGCCCAAGGATGCACTATCTTCCTCGTCCACTGGAAGGATTGGGTGGACAAAATAGACGAGATTATCCGCCTAAAACAGGACCATACCGCTCTGGTTATATATGCTCCGTTTGCTGATGGCCGCATTGCCGATCACGATATGGAAAAGTTGGAGAAGGAAAGAAATGTGATGGTCACGAACTTCCGAGGGCGGCTGATGAACGACCTTCTCGTCACCATGATCGCGAGCGGTTATGAGAAAAAATGAAATCGATGCGATTTTAAGAGCCTTCACCAAGGACCAGCTTTCCCCACAAGCTGGGGACCGAGAATTTGTCTCGAAAGTGTACGCATCGGTCGGCAACGCTCTTGGAAAAGCCAACTGTTTGCAGATTGGCTCGTTCGCTAGATATACAGCGATACGACCGCTCCACGATCTTGATGTGCTGTATGTAGCAGGAAGCTATGAAAACGAAGACCCCGATCCTTCGGAGTGTCTAGCCGAACTTTTGAAGCAATTGCGGGACAGGTTTAGAAACCCCACTGACTTGGAGTTCGAACTGCATCTTCAGACCCATTCGGTCACTATCTGTTTCAAGCGCGGATTGGCGGAAGTATTCTCTGTCGACGTTGTCCCCGCTTACACTGATCGAAAGAACGAGTTCGGGCTCGACATGTATGTGGTGCCAGAGATCGCAATGATGGGTCGAGTGCGGAAAGCTGAAGTCCGCAAGCAAGTTGTGAGCGGTCAACATCGCATGCGCTGGATTCGATCAGACCCCAGAGGGTATGTCCAGTTGGCGTCCCAGCTGAATGCTAAGAATGAAGACTTTCGTCGTTCTGCAAAATTCTTGAAAGGGTGGCGCGCTGCGTGCAAGCGACGTGATTCTAGCTTCGCTCTGAAATCATTTCATCTCGAGCAAGCCGTTGGGGCCGTTTTCGAGCGCAATCCAAATAGCTCTATTTTTGACGCTGTGTTCGAAGTCATGTGCCAGATGCCCGATCTTGTGCGGTACCCTCGGTTTCCGGATCGTGCCGATCATGCTGTCCACATTGATGAATATGTAAGCCGCTTATCCCACTCGGATCGGAGAAAAATCGACAAGTGTCGAGATCATTTTCTTGTGCAGCTCGAAGAGCTGAAATCAGCAAACGACATTTCATCGGCGTTGTCTGGTGATGCCTACGAGAGAGTGAGTGACAAAGAGACGTTTCTTTTTGATCAGCGCATCCCAATGCTAAGCGAAACAGAGTTCAAAGTCATTGGCGCCGTTCTGGAAAAAAAGGGCGGGTTCAGAGCGTTTGTGTTGAACGCGATCGGTCATATTCGTGTAACCAGGGAGATCAAATTTCAAGTCGGCCGGGACGCGCCAACCGGGTGCATGTTCAAATGGAAAGTACGAAACGATAAAGACTCGAAAGAGCCTAGAGGAGAGATCACCGACCACAGGACCCTCAGCGATCCTGAGAAAACTGCCTACATCGGCACCCATTGGGTCGAATGCTTTGCGGTTCGGGATGGTATTTGCGTCGGGCGTGGCAAACAATATGTGCGTTTGGACAATCTGACGCCAGAAATGTAGCCTGAACATTTGCTGTACACGTTCCGGGATGACAGGCCGAAAGGCCGGGGCCTCTCAACGCGCGCAATGCTCATCCTGAGCGAAGTCGAAGGATAGCCAAGCCCAGCCGGCCTCTCCCCGGGCCCATCCTTCGACTTCGCTCAGGATGAGTCGCATGAGGTGGCGAGCGACGCCGTAGGGTGGGTTAGGCCGCAGGCCGTAACCCACCGTCTGCCGGCAAGGCGAAATGTTGCGCGCCGGCCCAAGGTCTGATCCAATCAAACTGCCATGACCCCTGCAGATATCGTCCTCCACCTGCTTCCCTTGCCATTTGCCGGACTGTTCGTGTTTGGCCCCGGCCTGAAATGGCTGACGGCGCGCCTTGGCAATTCGACCATGGCAATAGGCCTCTTCGGATTCGTCCTTTGCGCGGTGAGTGTTGCGCTTTGGCTATTGTTCATGTCTCCGGCGGGCAAAGAGACAATCCGCTTACAGATTATATTGCTTTCGATTCTCGGCGCCGGAAACCTGCTACTTTTCCTCTATGAACTATTCCGTAGAAGGTGACGCGCGGGCCTCTCCCCGGGGCCCATCCTTCGACTTCGCTCAGGATGAGTCGCGTGAGGCGGCGAGCGACCCCGTAGGGTGGGCCCGCGCCGCAGGCCTTGGGCCCACCGTCTGACCGCGCGGCACGCGCCCGATCCTGACGAAAACTTCATCCCCTCCGATCTTGACTTCGGCGACATGTTCACGTATTGTTCCGAAATGGACGCGCCCACGCTCCTCCCGGAATACGGCCCCCGGCAGACGGCCATACGCGCCGCGCTCGAGGTGGCGGCGCACCTGCTGTTCTATGCCAGCGCCGCCCTGCTCGTGGGCCTCGTCATCCTTTATTATTTTCTGGGCGCGGCGCTCTGGGTGGCGGTTCTGGCGCTGCCTTACCTGCCGGGTTTCCTGCTGAAATGCGCGCTGGTGATCGCGGCGATCCTGGGCGCAGCCGGGCTGTTCCCGCTGGCCGATGCCGCATGGAATGCCGTCCCTTTCCTGCAGGATTACTGGCCGCTCGTGCTCGCCGCCGCCGTGCCTGTGCCGCTCGCGGTGCTGATCGACCGGGTCTTCTTCCGTTAGCTCAGGCGCGGGCCATCGCGCGGCGCGGCGCTTCCCAGCGCGCTTCAGGCGGCAGGTCGGCGGCGCTGACGGCGCAGTCCTTTCCCTGCCCCTTGGCGCGGTACAGCGCCTGGTCGGCCCGCGAAAGCAGGCCCGAAATCGTGTCGCCCTCTTCCGCGGCCGCATGGCCAAGGCTGATCGTTACGCAGAGGCGCATGTCCTCGTGCACGCTTTCCAAGGCCCGCACCGCATCCACCAGCGCGCCAAGGCTCGCCCGCGCCGCCGGGTCGCCGGCAAACAGGGCCGCCACGGCGAATTCTTCCCCGCCGAGGCGCGCCACAATGCCGCCTTCCGGCGCGTTCGCCGCCAATGCTCCGCCTACGGACTTCAACACACTGTCGCCCGCCTCATGGCCGAACTCGTCATTCACCAGTTTGAAATTGTCGATGTCGGCAATCGCGCAGACAAAAATGCCCTCGCCCGCCGCCGCCCGCGCCTGCAGCGCGCTGGCCGCCGTGAAGAAGGCCCGCCGGTTCGGCAATCCGGTCAGCTCGTCGCGCGTCGCCAGCCGGTAATTCTCCCGCGCCAGCCGCTCGGCCCGCATCCGCGCGCGCAGGATGAAATACGAACAGGTCGGCGCAATCATCAGCGGCAGGGCAATGGTCGAGATATAGATCGAGGCAAGATCAATCACCGGGTCGATCTGCAGCCAGATCCACACCGGCACGAACGAGGCCGTGACGGAAAATGCTGTGATCAACGCGCCCCAGACGAGCGCCTTGCGAAGATCGTGTGAGAGTACCATGTGCCCGAACTCTGCTGTTTTCCCCGCCTATCACGGCTTGGTTAACATCAGTTCAGGGCAATCGGTGAAATTGCCGGCGTCTTACCGCGCCGTGCTCAGCGGTTTGCGCAGCATCCGGCGTGTGCGCAGGGCGTGGGCAAGGTCAGACTCCGGGGCGTCCGGCGTGCCGGCGGCGTCCTGCAGCTGGGTGAGGCGTGCGGCCAGGCGCGCCAGGTTTTCGGTCTCGTCCTGACGGGTCCGCTCCGCAGCTTTCAGGCTGGCTTGTTTCAGGTCCATGGGCTCATCCTTTTTCAGGTTCGTGAGACACCCCCGCTCCTTCATAGCAGAAAACCGCCGCCCACCCAAAACCCGCCTGCAGGCTAGGGTATTAAAGCTTGACAATGGGATTATATTCCTGTATGTTGCACGCATGATCGCCGCCTGCGCCCCCTTCCGTTAGCCCCTCCCTGCCGCTAAACCCGCGCGCATGCTGAAAACACGCATCATCCCCTGCCTCGACGTGAAAGACGGGCGCACCGTCAAGGGCGTCAATTTCGTGGACTTGAAAGACGCCGGCGATCCCGTCGCCCTCGCCCGCGCCTATGATGCGCAGGGGGCGGACGAGCTCTGCTTCCTGGACATCACGGCCAGCCATGAAGGCCGGGGCACGTTACTGGACACGGTCAGCCGAACGGCGGAGGCCTGCTTCATGCCCCTCACCGTCGGCGGCGGCGTGCGTTCGGTGGAGGATATGGTCGCCTTGTTACGCGCGGGCGCAGACAAGGTGGCGATCAATTCGGCGGCCGTCTCGGACCCCGCCCTGATCTCCGCCTGCGCCGCAAAGGCGGGCCGGCAATGTGTGGTCGTCGCCATCGACGCCCGGAAAACCGGGGATTGCTGGGAAATCTTCACGCACGGCGGCCGCAACGCCACCGGCATCGACGCGGTAGACTTCGCCCGCGAAGCCGCCAAACGCGGCGCGGGCGAGATCCTGCTGACCTCGATGGACCGCGACGGGACCAAGACGGGATATGACATCGCGCTCCTGAAAGCGGTGTCCTCCGCCGTTACCATCCCGGTCATCGCCTCGGGCGGCGCCGGCAGCGTGGCGGATTTTGCGCCCGCCGTTCTCGAAGGCGGGGCAAGCGCGGTGCTCGCCGCGTCGATCTTCCACTTCGGCGAAGCCACGCTGGCCGAAGCGCGCGAAGCGCTCAGCAAGGCGGGCGCGCCGGTCCGGACGATTTAGTCCGCAAACACCGCCTTGCGTTTCTGCATTTCGGCCATCACGGCTTCGATCTGGTTGGGCGTGCGCATGACTTTCAGCTGCTCGGCGCTTTCCAGGGCGAGCAGTTCGGCATCGGGGGAATCGGCCATCGCATTGCACAGAACTTTCGCCCCGCGCATCGCGGCCGGGTGTTTGCCGGCGATGAGTTTGGCATGCCAGAGCGCGTCTTCGAGCGGGGTTTCGGAGAGTTTGGTGGCAAAGCCGTGGGCATGGGCCTCGCTGCCCTTGAATTCGCGGTTCGTGTACGTCAGTTCACGGATCACATCATCGCGCACATTGCCGCGCCACAGCGGAAAGCCCGCCATGTCGGGCACGAGGCCCCACTTCATTTCCATGATGGCACAGCGTGTGTCCGGATGGATGATGCGGATATCGGCGCCCGACATGATCTGGAACCCGCCGCCAAAGGCAATGCCGTGCACGGCCGCGATCACCGGCACGGGCAATTCCCGCCAGCCCCAAGCGACATATTGCGCGAGGTTCGCGATGCCGTGGCTGCGGCTGCCGAGACTGCCCGTGGCGCCTTCACCCTGTTTCTTCCCGTCGCCCGGCTGGCCGAGGGAGGAAAGATCCAGCCCCGCGCAGAAGGCGCGGCCTTCGCCGGACAGGACGACGACGCGCAGGCCTTTGGTGTCCTTCAACTGCGCGATCGCCTCGGCGATGCCGGCGAACATGGCGGGGTCGAGGGCATTCATCTTGTCGGTGCGCACGAGGCGGACATCGGCCACGCCGTCCTCGAGCATCGTGATGGTCACGCGGTCTTTCATGGGAACTTCCTCCGTTTGGACCAAAGCTGGCGCCCTTACGCGGCGTCCGTCAAGCTTGGGCGGGTGACGCGGACGCGGGGGAACGCTAAACGGCATGCAACAGGAGCCTGACCCATGACCGACCTCGCCTCCCCTGCCCGGCTGTCCGCCGCGCTGGCGCACCTCGCCGGAACCATCGATGCGCGCGCCGCCGAAGGCGATGCGGGAAAAAGCTGGACCGCGAAACTGCTGGCCAAGGGGCCGCAGGCTTGCGCCGAGAAGGTCGCGGAGGAAGGCGGCGAACTGGCCGACGCGGTGCGCGGGGAAAGCGACGAGCGCGTGGCGAGCGAGGCGGCGGATGTGCTCTACCATGTGTTCGTGGCGCTCCGGTCGCGGGGCGTGAGCCTTGATGATGTGGCCGCGGCGCTGGAAGCCCGGCAAGGCACCAGCGGGATTGACGAGAAGGCGGGGCGGTCGGGCGAGTAGGCGCGTCACGACGTATCAATCCCTTCCCAGGCCTCCGGGCGCGCGGCGGCGTCGAGGCGGATCAGCAATGTGTCGATGAACGGGCCGATGCGGCGGATGACGTGCCAGGGGACGGGGAGATCGCGCAGCGCCAGCCCCGTGAAGCGTCGCAGGAAGCGCGCGAGGCGCATTGCATGCGGCGCGGGATCGTTCATGACATCGGCGAGGCGCTGCACGGCTTCCAGCAGGATTTCGCGTTGCAGCTCGGGCGGGTCTTCGCCTTCGCCGCCGCCGGTGCGGCGCGCGGGGCGCTCGATGAGGGGGAAGCGGTAGCGGCCGGAACTTAAACCGCCGCCTTCCGCCGGAACGTCCGGGAGCGGAGGAAGCGGGGCGAGCGCCGGCAGGCAAAGCTCGGCGGCCAGCACATGGATAAAGCGGCGCACCGCCGCCGTGATCGCGGCAAGGTGCGCGCGGGCGTCCAGCGCGATTTGCGCGAAGGTCTCTGGCGCGGCGGCGCGCAGCAGCTTGCGCAGCGCGACGATCAGCTCAGCGATCGGATACCAGAATTCCGGATGCGGACGGGTTTGGGTCATCGCCGCGCAGGATAACCCCGCCGGGAACCCGGTCGGATTCGCGGACGCGAAGTATTTTATAAGCGCTTGATCGGGTTCAGGATTTTATTCTTTGGAGGCGGAGAAACGTAGGCGTTGGCGGATTCTTGTGCACCGATTTGAAGATGGTGAGTGAGCGCTGAAACCTTTCCATTCAATCAACAAACGAAAGCAGCTAGTATTTGAGAATGCGCCCTAAAAATATCGATTTATTGCGAGTTGAGAGCGACAGAATAGGCTCAGCATTTATTGAGTGGCTCAATTCTCGAAGCAAAAGTTTGCCTAGGTTCGTGGCAATCGAAGGCCTTCCATGCTCCGGGAAAACCACGCTCCTGAAGCTGCTTCCAAAGGACACCTTCTTCACGATTGAATTGGACTGTTTTATCAATGCGCCGGCTGGTCCCGACCACGCTTGGAGAGATTGCATTCCGATAGATAAAGTTCTGGAAGCCATTCGAATCGCACAAGGCGAATATTGCTCTGTGGCTATTGAAGGGCCTGCACTTTGGGACCTCTCCCAGCACCTGTTCAACGGCGTTTCAGAAGAAGATATTGTCCGCGTTTACACAAATGTCTCGCACGGGCGATTATGTTGATTGGTTGGCCGGAGAGTATATCGACTTCGCAGCCAATGATGATCGGACATTCTTTAGATCGATTTGGAATCACCACTCTACGAAGCCGTGGGAGCAAGCCGACTTAGTCATTGAGCGTTTGCCTGAAGCTGAGGCGGAGTAAACTGCGCACGTTCCGATACGTTGTAGTTGGAAAAGTCTGGGTCCCGGACATTTGCTGCGCAAATTCCGGGATGACGACCGAAGAGCGAATTATGTGTGTCGTCATCCCGGTTTCGCTGCAGGCGAAGACCGGGACCCAGGGTCGGCCAGGCCCCGGCTTTCTCCCGGGTAACAAGGGAGATTAGCTCATCCTGAGCGAAGTCGAAGGATGGGCGTGTGCGGGGACGTTGGGGTGCCCGCTCTATCCTTCGACTTCGCTCAGGATGAGCTTCTTGGGGGTGGATGGTGCATTACGGCCTGCGGCCTAATGCACCCTACTTTTTCGGCTTCACCGCCTGCAGCGTCGTCGTTTTCACGTCTCGGCCTGTGCCGACTTTCTTGCCGTAGGTGGGGGCGCCGGCGGAGGCGCCTTTGATGGTGCGTTCCGTGAGCGGAGGGATGGCCATGGCGGCGGGGTTGGGCGGGTGTTCGTCGAAGAGGGAGGCGAGCTGCTCGGTCATCGCGCCGCCGAGCTGTTCGGCGTCGACGATGGTGACGGCGCGTTTGTAATAGCGGGTGACGTCATGGCCGATGCCGATGGCGATCAGCTCGACGGGGGAGCGGGTCTCGATTTCCTCGATGACCTGGCGCAGGTGGCGTTCGAGATAATTGCCGATGTTCACATTGAGCGTGGAATCGTCGACCGGGGCGCCGTCTGAAATCACCATGAGGATCTTGCGCTGTTCGGGGCGCGCCAGCATGCGGTCATGCGCCCAGAGGAGCGCTTCGCCGTCGATGTTTTCCTTCAGCAGGCCTTCGCGCATCATCAGGCCGAGATTCTTGCGCGCGCGGCGCCAGGGCGAATCGGCCTGCTTGTAGATGATATGGCGCACGTCGTTGAGGCGGCCGGGGCTGGCGGGCTTGCCGGCCTTGACCCAGTCTTCGCGGCTCATGCCGCCTTTCCAGGCCTTGGTGGTGAACCCGAGGATTTCGGTTTTCACCGCGCAGCGCTCCAGCGTGCGGGCGAGAATGTCCGCACACAGAGCAGCGACCATGATCGGCCGGCCGCGCATGGAGCCGGAATTGTCCAAGAGGAGCGTGACGATCGTGTCGCGGAACTTGGTGTCGTCTTCCTGCTTGAAGGAGAGCGGCGCCGTGGGGTCGGTGATGACGCGCGTGAGGCGGGCGGTGTCGAGCACGCCTTCCTCGAGATCGAAACTCCAGGAGCGGTTCTGCTGCGCCATCAGGCGGCGCTGCAGCTTGTTGGCGAGCTTGGCGACGGCGCCTTGCAGGCCTTGCAGCTGGTGGTCGAGATAGGCGCGCAGGCGGGTCAGTTCCTCGGCGTCGCAGAGATCCTGCGCATTGGCGGTCTCGTCGTGCTGGCGGGTGAAGACCTTGTAGTTGAACCGGTCGCGCTCGTCGCCCGGCTGGAAGTTCGGGCGCAGCGGCTTGGTGCCGTCCTCGTCCTGGTCGGGGGAATCGTCGGCGTCGAGATCGGCTTCCTGATCGACCGAGACATTGGCCTCTTCGCCGTCGATGTCTTCGGTCTCGCCGGCCTGCATCTCCTCGGACGAGGCGCCCATTTCTTCTTCGGTGGAGGTGTCGTCCTCGCCGGTCTGGGTCTGGCTGTCCTCTTCCTGCTGGGAGTCTTCCTCGAGATCGGACTCGGCATCCTCGCCGGGAACATCGGAGGCCGTCAGATCACGGATGATCGAGCGGATCGTCTTGCTGAAGCCCGGCTGGTCGTGAAGCTGTTCGATCAGGCCGTCGAGCGCCTTGCCGGCGCGCGTCTCGACCTTCTCGCGCCAGACATCGGCAACGCGGCGCGCGCTTTCGGGCAGTGCGCGTCCGGTAAGTTTTTCGCGCAGCAGGAATTCGAGCGCGGGGGCGAGGATGGCTTCGGGGTCCTCGGCGCCGGCGCCGAAATTGGTGGTGCGGCAGCGATGGTCGAGCGCGGCGTCGAGATTGCCGGCGGTGCCCTGCATGGCATTGGCGCCGAGGCTTTCGATGCGTGCGGTCTCGGCGCCTTCATAGACGCGGCGGGCGAGATCGCCCTGCGGGCGGTGGGCCAGGTGAGCGGCGGGATCATGGTGCGCGCGGCGCAGCGCCATCGCGTCGGCTTCGCCGCGGATGCGGGCGGCGATCTCGGGCGGCAGCTCGACCGGCGGCGGGCGCAGCGTGATGCGCTCGCCATGATCGCCCACATCATTGCCGAAGCCGACTTCGATCTCACGCTCCGCGCTCATCGCCTTGGTGGTGGCGGCGAGGGCGGCCTTGAAGAGATCCTGCGGGGTCGTGTCCTTTGGCATCAGCACTCAGCGCGGCGTATCGCGCCCTTACGCCACCTTCACCATCAGGGCGCTCTCGGGCAGTTCCTCGCCGAAGCAGCGCTGGTACATCTCGGCGACGAGGGGGCGTTCGAGTTCGTCGCACTTGTTGAGGAAGGTCATGCGGAAGGCGTGGCCGAGATCGCCGAAGATGGCGAAGTTTTCGGCCCAGGTGATGACCGTGCGCGGGCTCATGACGGTGGAGAGGTCGCCGGACATGAAGGCGTTGCGCGTGAGATCGGCGAGCGTGACCATCTTGGCGAGGGTCGCGTCATCGACGCCGGTGGCTTTCGACTTGATGATTTCGACTTCGGCGTCATGCGCGAGATAGTTCAGTGTGGTGACAATGGACCAGCGGTCCATCTGTCCCTGGTTGAGCTGCTGGGTGCCGTGATAGAGGCCGGTCGTGTCGCCGAGGCCAACCGTGTTGGTGGTCGAGAAGAGGCGGAAATACGGGTTCGGCGCGATCACGCGGTTCTGGTCGAGCAGGGTCAGCTTGCCCGAGCTTTCGAGGACGCGCTGGATCACAAACATCACGTCCGGGCGGCCGGCATCGTATTCGTCGAAACAGATGGCGACCGGGCGTTGCAGCGCCCAGGGCAGGATGCCTTCGCGGAATTCAGTGACCTGTTTGCCGTCCTTCAGCACGATGGCGTCCTTGCCGACCATGTCGATCCGGCTGACATGGCTATCGAGGTTGACCCGGATCATCGGCCAGTTGAGGCGCGCGGCGACCTGCTCGATATGCGTGGATTTGCCGGTGCCGTGATAGCCCTGCACCATGACGCGGCGGTTGTGCTCGAAACCGGCCAGGAGGGCGAGCGTGGTCTGCGGATCGAACCGGTAGGACGGGTCGATCTCGGGCACGTACTCCGTGCGCGTCTTGAAGCCGTGCACGACCATGGCGGTGTCGAGGCCGAACAGCTTTTTCAGGTTCAGCTTTTCGGTCGGCTTCAGGCCTTCGAGCGTGTCGGTGGAGGTCATTGCAGTCATATCGGGCGGGCTCGTCAGGGAGGAGGATAGGGAAACAATGGGTTCTAGCACGGGATGGCCCCGCGCCTAGTGCGACGTAAGGGAAATGACAGGGGTGGGCGCAGCCCCTTCTCCCTTGGGAGAAGGGTTCGAGGTTACGGCTTGCGAAAGATCAGGATGGCCTGATCGGTCTTGCCGCGGATTTCGGGGTCGAAGACGTTTTTCAGGCCGTCATCTTCCGGATTGCGCAACAGGTCGGACTCGGTTTCGAGGACGAGGCCGGCGGCTTCGGCAAGGGCCTTGATGTGCGCGGGGTCGATGCGGTGCGTGTCGCCGCCGGTGGTGGGCGGCGAGCCGGCCGGCGCCGTATGGTCGATGACGACCAGCTGGCCGCCGGGTTTCAGCACGCGGGCGATCTCGGGGAAACTCCTGTCCGGATCGCCGAGGCCTTCAGTGGCGCCTTCCGGCATGTACCAGAGTTCGTGCGGGCCCTGGAACCAGGTGGCGGTGTCGACCGAGGCGTCGGGCAGGCCGAAGGCATCGAAATTGGTCTTGATATAAGTGACGTTCGTGAGGCGGCCTTCCTTCAGACGCGGCGGGCCGTCCGCGCCGATGAAGGCATCGAAAGCGGCGGGGTTCTGCATGTAGACCGTGCCGGACGGGCCGACCGCGCGGGAGAGGAACTCGGTGAAGTAACCACCGCCGGCTTCGATCTCGAGGATCGTCTCGCCAGGCTGCGGGCTGAACAGGCCGAGCACTTCGGCGGGCCTGCGCTTCTCGTCAGCGAGAAGGTCCGCATCCGGACGGCCGGGCGCCTCGACGATGGCGGCGTAGTCGATGGACGGCGCAGGCGCGGCGGCCTCGGCGGGCGCTGATAGCGCTGCGGGTTCAGGCGTACCGGCGCAAGCGGTTGCCAGGATGATGGCCAGCGCGGCGGCGCCGGTGTTCAGGATCATTTTCATGGGACAGTCCCTCCCTCACCTGCCGGTCTCGTCCGGCGATCAGGAGAGGATGTCACTTTCGGGTCGTGCCTTCAAGCGGAGGGCCTATTCCTCGCCCCAGATCTTGCCGAGCGTTTCCTCGCGGCGGCTGCCCTTCTTGTAGGCCTCGTAGCGCTCCGGCTGTTTCAGGTAATAGTCCTGATGATATTCCTCGGCGGGATAGAAGGTGGTGGCCGGCAGGATGGCCGTGACGATGGGCTTGCCGACGCGCGCATTGTTCCTTTCGAGCGAGGCCTCGGCGAGGGCGCGCTGTTCGTCGTCGAGCACGAAGATGGCCGTCCGGTATTGCTGGCCGCGGTCGAAGAACTGGCCGCCTTCATCGGTGGGGTCGATGTTCGACCAGAAGACTTTCAGGAGCTTGTCGTAAGACACTGTCTGAGGATCGTAGATCACTTCGACCGCCTCGGCATGGTCGCCCATCTTGCCGTAATGGGGATCGGGCGTGGTGCCGCCGGTATAGCCGGACAGGACGGAGCGCACGCCGTCCAGTTCTTCCAGTTCGGATTCGATACACCAGAAGCAGCCGCCAGCGAAGACGGCGACGGCCTCGCCCGTGGCGGGCTGGACGCGTTCGGCCATGCCGGAGGCGGGGCCAGAGGCGATAGCGTTGCCGCAAGCGGCGATCACGAGCGCCGCGCAGGCGGCGAGGGCAGTCGGAAAACGCATGGGAACTCTTCTCCTGCAGTTACAGGACACAGGTAGGCGACCCGTGGCGCGCGTCCACCCCGATGGCGATCACGAGCGCGTGCGCGCTGTTACTCGCCGGGTTCTGCCTGCCAGACGACTTTGCCGGCAATCACGGACATGACGGGCTTTGCCGTGAGGATGTCGACCTCGGGCACGGTCATCAGATCACGGTCGAACACGGAAAAGTCAGCCCATTTGCCGGGCTCGATGGTGCCGAGATCGGCTTCCTGGAAGGCGGCATAGGCGGGACCGCTGGTGAACAGGGCGAGGGCCTGCTGGCGGGTGAGCGCTTCTTCGGGGTGCCAGCCCTCGCCGGTGAAACCGGTCAGGTCCTTGCGGGCGACGGCGGCGTAGAACTCGATCAGCGGCGAGCCGACTTCGACGGGCGCGTCCGAGCCGCCCGCCAGATGCGCGCCGGAGGCGATGAGGCTCGCCCAGGCATAGGCGCCACGCAGGCGGTCCAGCCCCAGGCGGGCGGGCGCGAAGTGCAAGTCGCCAATGGCATGGCTTGGCTGCATCGAGGCGATGAGACCGAGCGCGCCGACGCGGGCGATGTCTTCCGGGGCGAGCACCTGCGTATGTTCGATGCGCCAGCGCAGTTCGGGCCCGTAGCCGAGCTCGGCGAACTTATCGAGGATGCGGCGGTTGGCGAGATCGCCGATGGCGTGGATGGCGAGCTGGACGCCGTCTTCTTGCGCATCCATCATCAGGTTGTGGAGGGCTTCGATCTGCAGCAGCTCGAGGCCACTTGTGTCCGGGCGGTCCGTGTACGGCGCGATCAGCAGCGCGCCCCGGCTGCCGAGGGCGCCGTCCATATAGAGTTTTACCGTGCGGTTGGTGATCGTGGGCGTTTCATAATCGCGCGCCTTGGCGAGATCGTAGCCGTTCTCGTCAAAAGCGTTGTAGAGGCGCAGCGGCAGTTTGCCGGCTTCCGACAACTGCTTGAGAAGCGGGGCGTGCATATGATCAACGCTCATATTGTGGACGCCGGTCCAGCCGCGCGCGGCGTAGGTGCTGGCGCCAACTTCGTAGGCCTTCAGCACATCCTCGGTGCTGGGCTCGGCGAGCATGGCCAACACGGGCGCCATGGCGTTGTCGATCACGATGCCGGTGGCGAGATTGTCCGGGCCCCGCTCGACCTTGCCGCCTTCGGGGTCGGCGGAGAGGGAATAGATTTCTGCGGCCTTCAGCGCAGCTGTATTGGCCACAAGGGCGTGACCGTCAGCGCGCACCAGGATGACCGGATTTTCCGGAGCAACCGCATCGAGATCGGCGGCCGACGGCATGCGCCCTTCCGGCCAGCCGGTTTCAATCCAGCCGCGCCCGAACAGGATTTCGCCCGGTGCCTTGCCCTGGAGTTCGGCTTCGACGCGGGTGACGAGTTCGTCAATCGAGGCGGTGCCTTCGAGGTTCACGGTCAGCTCGCGCTGGCCGATGCCGAGAAGGTGGGCGTGGGCATCGGTGAAGCCGGGGAACATGACCGCGCCGCCGAGATCGACCAGCGTGATTCCGCCGTCATCGTCGCCCCAGTCGGCGGACATCGGGGGGATGGTGGCGATGATCCGCCCGTCCGGGCCGACGACAACGCCTTCGACCGTCACCGGATCGGCGAGGCCGGTATAGATCGTGCCATTGGTGAAGACCGTGACCTTGAAGTCGTCTGCACTGGGCGCGGCGGGCGCCGGGTCGGTGCAGGCAGCGAGGGCAAAGGCGGCGGTCAGGAAGGCGGCGAGGCGCATCAGGCAGGCTCCGGCGTTGAGTCCCGCACCAGTCGCATGCTTTTTGCGCGTCCGCAAACAGCGCCCCAAACGCAAAACGCCGGACCCGAGGGCCCGGCGTTTCGAAAGTTTTCAGCGGCGCGCTCAGGCGACGGCAGCGACGGCTTTTTTCGCGATGTCGCGCTTGATTTTCAGCGCTTTGGTGGACAGGGCGTCGTCCTTCGCCTTGGCGAGGAAGGCGTCGAGGCCGCCGAGCTTGTCGACCGTGCGCAGGGCTTTCGCCGCGATGCGCAGGCGGAAATTCTGGTCAAGGGCTTCCGAGTGCAGCGTGACCTGCACGAGATTCGGCAGGTAGCGACGCTTGGTCTTGATCTGGGAGTGGCTGACGATATGGCCGACCATCGGCTTCGTGCCAGTAAGTTCACATTCGCGGGACATGGGCCTCGCTCCGGAAAAGGGGCTTATAGTGTTCTGAAGGCGCGCTCCTACAGGCTGGGGATGCCCCCTGTCAACCGGGCCGATTCAGGTTCCCGCCCGGTTTCTGGCGCTGCATGTGGCGGGCTGACTGTCATCGCCTGTCATCATATGTCAGTGGGCGGGCGGGGCGAAATGAGGCAAACCTGCGGCTGAGCCGTTCAGGCCTTGTTGGGAAGGGGCGAAGTATTACGTGGGCAATGCCTGCCCGCCCCACTCGTATAGGACGCCTGACCCCATGAAGCGTAGCCTCCTCCTCGTCGCGACAGCCGCCCTCGCCCTGCTGGGCGGATCGGTCGCCCAGACCAAACCGGCCGGCCCGGCCCCGGGCACACTGGCCGCTATCAAGGCCGGCGCGCCGACCCGTATGGTGTATGAGCTCGACGCGCATGCGATGATCTTCATCATTCCGGCATCCGGCCGCGCCAGCTTCACCGTGGACATGAAGCCCGACACCTACACGATCCAGTCCCGGGTGCGCACGACCGGGCTCGCCGACATTTTCGTCAATTATGACATGCGCCTCAGCGCGGCGGGCTATACGCGCAAGGATGGCCTGAAGACAGCGCAGTACATTTCCCAGAACCGGGACGGGAAGAAGGATCGCCGGGTCGAGCTGAACATGACCGATACCAGCTTCGACATGACCGCGACGCCGAAGTTCGGGAACCTGGGCGATCCGGCAGCGACCCCTGAGCAGGTGGTGCTGACGAATGATCCGCTGACCGCCCTGATCACCTTTGCGCTGGAGCCACGCGCGCCGGGCGCCGATGTCTGCGGCGGGCCGATCAAGGTGTTTGACGGGCGCCAGCTGACCTACCTGCACCTGAAGCGCGGCAAGGCCGGCATGGTGAAACAGAAGACGCCCGCCTGGAGCGGCGACACGATCGAATGCCATGTGACGATGGACAAGGTCGCCGGCTACAAGAAGGGCGAGTCGAACAATGATACGCTGACCGGCATTGACGGGCCGCTGCGCATGTATCTCGCGCCGCTGGAGAACGGGTCACACGTGCCGGTGAAGATCGTCGCGGACACGGACAAGATCGGCAAGGTGACCCTGCAGGCACGGACGCTACGGTTTGAACCGCTTGTGACGGCGTCGACGGGAACGACCGGCGGCAAGGGCGGCGGGCGCTAGGCCGGCACGTCCGGCGGCAGCGCAGATTCCGACACCGGCGCGGGTGTCGCCGTTTTCTTCCGGAAGACAAACTTCAGGATGCGCAGATCGCGCGATGACATGTCATCGCGGGCCGCCAGGAATGTGCCGAGGCCTTTCATGCCCGGGATATGATCCGAGATCACCTTGAGCGACAAAAGGATGGGCGTCGCGAGCAGCATGCCCATGAAGGACCAGAGCCAGGCCCAGACGGCGAAAGACAGGAACACGACAACGGCATTGAGCCGGAGGCGCCGCCCGAGCAGGACCGGTGTCGCGATCTGGCCCTCGACCGTGTTGATCAGCCAGTAGATGAAGGCCGGCGCGAGGGCGGCGAAGGGCGAGTCGAGCACGACGAGGCCGGTGACGAACATCGTCAGGATACCGGCGGCCGGCCCAAGATAGGGAATGAAGTTGAGCAGGAAGGCCGCGATACCGAACAGGAGCGGGTCCGGCAGGCCGAAATACCAGGCGGTTAAACCCACGAGCACGGCCACGCCAGCATTGATGACCGTGATCGTGAACAGGTAGTTCGACAGCTGTTCTTCGATGTCGCGCGCAATCTGCAGCGCCCGGCGCTTGTCCCGGATCGTCGGCATGATCTGCACGAGCTTTTCGTAGAAGAGGTCGCCCGAGGCGATCAGGAAGAAGGCGAGTGTCAGCGCGATCACGGCCTCGCCGAACACCGCCGGCGTGCCCTGTGCCATCAGGGCGAGGAAGCCCGGCTGGCGGATGACGACGGTGTCGCCCTCCTCGCCATTGCCCATATCGGAAATCTTGTCTGTGGCATCCAGCATCGGCTGGACGCTACCCAGCAGCGCGCGCACTTCCCGCTCGGCCCGCTCGAGAATCTCCGGGGCATTGTTCATCCGGTCGGCAATCGTGCCCGCCCCGGCATAGATGATGAAGGCGAGGACGGACAGGGCCGCCGCGAAGATGAACAGGGCGGCGAACCCGGGACCGATGCCGAGCTTGCCGAGGGCTCGCCGGACGGGGCTGGCCACGAGGGCGATCATCAGCGCGGTGACAATCGGCACAAACAGACCCTGCGCCAGGGACATCGCCCCGAACGCCAGGATCAGGAAGATGCCGATGAGGGCCCATTGCGAGGCCGGCAGGGGCGGTTTCAGCGCTGTATCAGAGGACGATGTATCGGCAGCCGGCATCTTGGTCTCCCGGGGCGTGCCGATTTCCGGCGCGCGCGTACATTACCTATCGCGCAGGTCCGGCGATAGGTTGCGGGCGCACTGCGTGCGTGGGGATCGGTCGTCAGCGGCGCTATTCGATCTTATCTCGAGAGCGCAGGCGCTCGCTTGAAACTGCCCACACCGTCAATGCAAGAATGAGCAGCCCGCCAATGATGGCATAAATCCCAGCCCTCGCCTCATCGAGGCGAATCAAAAGGAAAGTCGGAAGAAAAATCAGAGCCATAAGCGCTCCGCATACCAGTTTGTGCGAACTGTATGTCAGAACTTCTCCGCACCCCGGACAGCTAATCTGGGTGTTGGCAGCGGGTCGCTTCACAGACGCGTCCATTGTCCATTCGCATTTGGGACATCGCGCCATATACTAGTCCTTCCCAAGCTGCCGCAGCGCGCCAATCAATCCCGCCATATCGTCCGGGACCGGGGCTTCGAAGCGGAGCGTCTCGCCGGTGACAGGATGCACGAAGCCTAGGACGGCGGCGTGCAGGGCCTGCCGGTCCATGCCCTTTACGGCGGCGAGCGCGGCGGCATGGCCCTCCCCTGAGCCGAGGGCAGTGAGACCCATCTGGCGGCCATAGACGGGGTCGCCGAGCACCGGCACGCCGATATGAGACATGTGAACCCGGATCTGGTGGGTGCGGCCGGTCTCGAGGCGGCATTCGATCAGGGCGGCGGCGGCCGTTCGCGTATGCTTGTCGCGCACGCCGAAGCTTTCGATGACGCGGTAATGCGTGACGGCGCGGCGGGCCGACGGGCTGTCCGGATTTCTGTGGACGGACATTTTCTTCCGGTCGGTCTGGGACCGCGCGATGGCGGCGTCGACCGTGCCGGAGAGCGGACGCGGCGCGCCGCGCGTGACGGCGAGATACATCCGGTCGATGTCGTGCGTCTCGAACAGGGCGGCAAGGCCGGTATGGGCGGGCTCGGTTTTCGCCGCGACCATGACGCCGCTGGTCAGCTTGTCGAGCCGGTGGACGATGCCGGGGCGTTCGACGCCGCCGATGCCGGAGAGCTGGCCCTTGCAATGATGCAGCAGCGCGTTGACGAGCGTGCCATCCTCGCTGCCGGGCGCGGGGTGGACCGCCATGCCGGCGGCCTTGTTGAGGATCAGGAGGTGGGCGTCCTCGAACAGGATGTCGAGCGGAATGTTTTCGGCCTGCGGCTCGGCGGCGACCGGGGCGGGCAGCACAACGGCATAGACGCTGCCGGGCTTGATGGCAGCGCGGGGGCTGGACTCAGGCTGGCCATCGACGGTGACGGCGCCTTCCTCGATCAGCGCCTTGGCGCGGGTGCGCGAGATTTCGCCCGCCTTGGCGGCGAGGAAGCTGTCCAGGCGCTGGCCTGCGTCATCTTGCGTGGCGGTGATTTCGATCCGGTTCATGGCGGGCTTATAGACGAGGCTTGCGGGCGGCGTCATGCTGGCTTCACATAGACCGCGCATAAGGCGGCTGGCTTCAGGGAGATGGACGGATGACACAGGTAACACGGCGCGGACTTCTGGGCGGCGCAGCCCTCGGCTCGATCGGCCTGGCTGCGTGCCAGACCGCGCCCAAGCCCGCGCAGGGCTATGCCGGCGAGATCAGCTTCCTGCACGGCGTCGGCTCCGGCGATCCCCTGCCCGACCGGGTCATCCTGTGGACGCGCGTGACCCCGGTTTCGGGTTCCGGTCCGGTCACGGTCGGCTGGGACATTTCCGAACCGGGCGGCGCGGCGCCGGTCGCGAGCGGGACCTTCGAAACGTCCGAAGCCCGCGACTTTACCGTGAAAGTGGATGTGGGCGGTCTGACGCCGGCGACCGAATACCGGTTCCGGTTCAATGTGCTGGCGGCTGGCGGCACGATCACGTCGCCCGAGGGGCGCACGCGCACCACTTCGGCAGACGGCGCCGAGGCGGTGAAGCTGGGCGTGGTCTCCTGCTCGAACTGGCAGTTCGGCCTGTTCAACGCCTACCGCGAACTGGCGAACGAGACGAACCTCGACGCCATCGTGCACCTTGGCGATTATATCTACGAGTACGGCTCTGACGGGTATGGCAGCGAAGTGGCGGCGCAACTCGGCCGGCCGCATGATCCGCCTACGGAAATCATTTCCCTGTCCGACTATCGCCGCCGCCATGCGCAGTACAAATCGGACCCTGACCTGCAGGCCGCGCATGCGGCGGCGCCCTGGGTGTGCACCTGGGACGACCATGAGAGCGCCAACGACTCCTACCGGACCGGCGCTCAGAACCACAATCCGGAAGAGGGCGAAGGCGAGTGGAGCGACCGCAAGATGCGCGCGCTACAGGCCTATTTCGAATGGATGCCGATCCGCGAGCCGAAGCCGGGCGAGATCACCTCTGCCGTCTGGCGCACCTTCCGGTTCGGCAATGTCGCAACGCTCCACGCACTCGACTCGCGCCTGACCGGCCGGTCCGAGCCGCTCGACTGGGGCTCGGCGCTGGCCGGCGCAACGACACAGGAAGAAATGGGCGCGCGCGTGATGGCGACGATGATGACGGCGGCGGACCCGACCCGCACGATGCTGGGCGCGGAACAGGAAGCCTGGCTGGCAGGCGAACTGAAGGCCTCGGTCCAGTCCGGCGCGGCCTGGCAAGTGCTGGCCAACCAGGTGGTGATGGCGCGCACGAAATTGCCGGACTTCACGAAGACGATGACCGAGGAACAGAAGGCCGCGCAGGACCGTCCTGAAGTGCTGGCGATGCTGCCCTTCACGGCGCTCGGCCTGCCCTGGAACCTGGATGCCTGGGACGGATATCCGATGGCCCGTGAGCGTCTCTATGCCAGCGTTGCGGAGGCTGGCGCTTCGCTGGTCACGCTCGCCGGTGATACGCACACGGCCTATGCGAACGAACTGTATGATGCGGGCGGTGTCCAACGCGGCGTCGAGTTTGCCTGCACCTCGATCAGCTCTCCCGGCATGGGCGCCTATGTGAAGGCGATGCCGGATCTCGGCCAGCAGATTGCCGATGCGAATGACGAGATCGTCTGGCATGACCCGTTCGGCCATGGCTACACGCTGGTGACGCTGACGCGCGAAGAGGCGCGGGCGGACTATCGCAAAGTGTCGACCGTGTACGCACCGGCTTACACGGCCGAGACGGTGGCGAGCTTTGCGGCGGTCATCGACAAGAGCGGTGTCAGCAAGCTGGCAGCCGTTTAGTCGAGCATTCCCGACAGGGTCGAGCGGCCGCCGTCGAGAACGAGGCTCTGGCCCGTCAGGTAGGCGGCGTGCGGCGAGGCGATGTAGCGCGCGGCTTCGGCGATCTCGTCGGCGCGGGCGGCGCGGCCGAGCGGGACGCGGCGGGCGGTCCAGGATTCGGAGCGTTCCTCGCGCGGACGGATGGCGATGATGGCGTTCACACGGATGGCGTGTTCGGCCAGTTCCAGCGCGGCGGCCTTGACGACGCCGAGGATGGCCCCCTGCCCGACGCTTTCGGTAAAGCGGCCGGGCATGGACGCGATGGCAGCATAGCCGAGCACGAAGGTGATCGTGCCTTTCTGGGGGATGCGTTCGACGCCGGCCTGCGGCAGGTCTTCCTGTTCCAGCAGGCGCTCCGCCACAACCCTCACGGCAAGCGCCGCACCCCGGGCCGAGCGGGCAAGCGCCTTCTCGAATTTCTCCTGCGCGAAATCGAGTAGGTGGTCACCTTCCTCGATCTCGGGGATGATCACCGCATTGTCGATCCGGCCGAAAGCTTCCAACGCGGCGGTGACCGCATTGCGCAGGCCGAGGCGGGAATGCAGTTCGCCGTGATAGGTCGCGGCACCGTCTTCCAGCGCGTCCCGAGCCAGTTCCAGCCGTTCGGCCGACGGATCGGCCACCAGCACACGGTGGCCTGCTTCCTGAAAGCATCGGGCGATTGAATCGCCGACTTCCCGGCCGAGCCCGATAATCAGGGTTACGGGCTCACCCACGGGTGTGCACCGGGCAAAGGATCTGTACTGGTTTCATGCGCCCGGTCTCCGGATGGCTGCAGTCACGTACGTGTCCCAGCCGATCCGCAAGAAGCGGGCCAAAAGCGAGCCTAGCGTCAGCTGGTCTTCAACTGTCGCAGCTCCTCCTTAATCCGCAGTTTCTGTCGCTTCAGATCCTTGACCGTCAGATCATCGCTGGAAGGGCGTTTCTGCTCGGCGGTAATCTGTTCGTCCAGGTGGCGATGCTTGTTTGCAAGCTCACTGATCCGACCATCAAGCGACATGGGCAGTCTCCTTTTTTTCGGCACGGCACTGACTGGGCCGTTTCCCCAACATGCCACAAGCGGGCCTGCGAGTCATGCAAGACCGGGCCTTATTCTCTAAACTGTCCGTTATTTAGTCAGCGCGCGGCTCGGCCCGAGGCCTTGCGGCGGGATTTTTCCTGAAACATCGCCTGATCGGCCCGTGCAATCAGCGCCGCCGCGGTCTGGCCTGAGCGCCATTCGACAACGCCGCAGGACGCACCGATGCGCACGATGGGCGTTGCAACGTCCGCTTCATCGCGCACTTCAAGCGCATCGATGGCAGACGCGAGCTGCGCGCCCTTCTGAAGCGTGTCCTCATAGGTTGCATGCGCCAGGACAACGCCGAATTCGTCGCCGCCGAGGCGTCCGACGATATCGGTCTCGCGCGTGCTCTCCATCAGGATGTCGGCCACTTTGAGCAGCACGCTGTCGCCCGCGGCGTGGCCGTAGACATCGTTGACCTGCTTGAAATTGTCGAGGTCGATGAAGATCAGCGAGAGCGGCGTCTGGAAACGGCCGGACAGGGCGATCTCGCGGCGCACTTCGCGCTCGAAAGCGCGGCGGTTGAAGATCGGAAGAAGCGCATCATTGTCAGCCAGCAGTTCGGCATCGGCGAGCGCGGCGCGCAGGAGGTCTGCGTCCTCGCGCAGGGCCAGAACTTCCTCGCCCAGCGCTTCGATGGCCGCGCGGGTGCGCCGGTCCAGCTGCGCCAGATCAACGCCCAGCGCGTCCAGAAGTGCCCGGCGTTCTGCCGAATCGGTCATGGGGAAGTCCTTCGCCATGCGCTGAGGATAGTCCGGAATCATCCGTCTGTAGAGCCCTGTGCACATTTCGCGCCGGGCGCGAACAGTTGACCCTGCCACCGGCGCACTTATGGTGCGCGTTTTCCGGCAGTGAGGCAGGCAGGATGGCGGGCAAGACCCCGGTTGTAGGCATTATCATGGGCAGCCAGTCAGACTGGCCGGTCATGCAGGAAGCGGCCCGGATGCTGGACGCCATGGGCGTCGCCCATGAGGCGAAGATCGTGTCCGCGCACCGCACGCCGGACCGGCTGGTGGAATATGCCAAAACCGCCAAGGGCCGCGGGATCAAGGTGATCATCGCAGGCGCCGGCGGCGCAGCCCACCTGCCCGGCATGGCGGCGGCGATGACCCCCCTGCCCGTGCTGGGCGTGCCGGTGCAGTCGAAAGCGCTGAAAGGGCTCGATAGCCTCCTGTCGATCGTGCAGATGCCGAAAGGCGTGCCCGTGGGCACTCTGGCCATCGGCGAGGCCGGCGCTGCGAATGCCGGCATCCTGGCCGCCTCGATCATTGCGCTGGAAGACGCCGGTGTCGCCGCCAAGCTTGACGCCTATCGCAAGGCACAGACCGACGGCGTGAAAGAGGCACCCGAAGGATGACGGCGCTGCGCCCCGGCGCCACAATCGGGATTCTCGGCGGCGGGCAGCTGGGCCGGATGCTGGCGAGCGCGGGCGCGCAGCTCGGCTTCAGCA
Organism: Hyphomonas sp.; assembly: GCA_040223555.1. GTDB lineage: Bacteria > Pseudomonadota > Alphaproteobacteria > Caulobacterales > Hyphomonadaceae > Hyphomonas. Next base: position 527,862 of record JAVKGA010000004.1, on the reverse strand, counting down.
TGCTGATCTATTCGCCGGAAGAAGACCCGCCGGCAGGACGCGTCGCGGCAGGCGCCTGGTCGGCAGCCTGGGATGACGGCGAAGCGCTGGGCGAGTTTGCGGCGGCCTGCGATGTCGTGACGCTGGAATTCGAAAACGTCCCGGTACGGACAATTGAACTGATTGAGCAGGCCGGAACCCCCGTGCGGCCCGGCGCCGCCTCCCTGAAAGTCTCGCAAGACCGGTACACCGAAAAAACCTTCCTCAATGCGCAAGGCATTCCCACCGCGCCTTTCGAACCTGTCGATGGGCCGGGCGATGTGACGGCGGCGCTCGCGGCGCTGGGCGGCAAAGGCGTGCTGAAGACGCGCCGCGAAGGCTATGACGGCAAGGGACAGGCCTGGATCCGCTCGCCCGAAGAAGCCGAAGCGGCCTGGCAGCGGATTGGCGAGGCTCCGGCGATCCTTGAGGCCGCGATTGCCTTCCAATGCGAAATATCGGTTCTGGTCGCGCGTTCGGCCAGCGGCGAGACGCGCAGCTGGGCCCCGCCGCGCAACCTGCACAAGGATGGCATCCTCGCGGTTTCAGAAGTGCCGTCCGGCCTGCCCAAGAGCATTGAAGACGAAGCACGCTCAAAAGCGGTCCGCCTGGTGGACGCACTTGGCCATGTCGGCGTGCTGGCGCTGGAATTCTTCGTGCTGCCGGATGGTACTTTGCTGGCCAACGAGTTTGCGCCGCGCGTCCACAATTCCGGGCACTGGACACCGGAAGCCTGCCAGACCGGCCAGTTCGAACAGCATATCCGCGCGGTGGCCGACTGGCCGCTGGGCGATACTTACCGCCTCTTTGATGCGGAGATGATCAACCTGATTGGCGAGGCCGCCCTTGCCAGTCCCGCGAGCCTCGGGCCTCATGATACGCTGACGCTTTACGGAAAACGCGAGGCGCGGCCCGGTCGCAAGATGGGCCATATCACGCGCCGCCTCGGACCACGAAAGGACTGATCCATGCGCCTCCCTGTCTCGACCTGGCCGGACATCGAACGCTGGCTGAAAAAATCGAAAACCATCGTCGTGCCCATCGGTTCGTTCGAGCAGCATGGGCCCAACGGGTTCATCGGCACGGATGCGCTCTGCCCTGAGATCATCGCCAACCATGCCGAGAGCCTTGCGCCGGACGACATTCTCGTCGGGCCGACCTTCAATGTCGGCTGCGCGCAGCACCATCTTGGCTTTCCCGGCACGATCACGCTGCGCCCGTCGACCATGATGGCGGCGATGGCGGACTGGACCGAGAGCCTCGTGCGTCACGGTTTCGAGCGCGTGCTCTGGTTCAATGGCCATGGCGGAAACATCTCGACCATCGAAGCGGCCTTCGCCGAAATCCATGCGCGGCGCAGCTATGATCCGCGCGGCGCGGACAACCGGCCGGACCTCGTACTGAAGCGGCGCGACTGGTGGGACTACCGGGAGGTGATGGGCATCTGCAACCAGCTCTACCCGGTCGGCCATGGCAGCCATGCCACCGCGTCGGAAGTCTCTGTCACCTATTGGGCCTATCCGGACCGCGAGCGCAGCCAGACCGAAATGAGCCCGAAGATCGCCCCGACCGGCACGATCAGCGATGCGGTGCGTTACCGCCGGGACTTCCCGGATGGCCGGATCGGTTCTGATCCGACGCAATCGAGCGTCGAGGATGGCGGCCGAATCGTCGAGGTCGCCGCCAAATGCCTGCTTGAGGAAGTGGCGCGGTTTGGCGCCTAAATCCCGCGTAATCTATCAGACCGCGCACTGGAAGCGTTAAGCCAAGCGGTCTATCAGCGAAGACCAGAAGGTGAGGCCTCCAGCCAGTATGCTTGAAGTCAGAGCGCTCGAAAAATCCTACGGGTCCAAACAGGCCGTGCGCGGCGTGTCGTTTACCGTGGAAAAAGGCACCGTGCTGGGCTTTCTCGGCCCGAATGGCGCGGGCAAATCCACCACGATGCGGATGATTGCCGGCGTGCTCGAGCCCGATTCCGGCGACGCGCTCATCGACGGCAAATCGATCATCGCCGACCGGCGCGCGGCGCAGGCGGCGCTGGGCTACCTGCCGGAAGGCGCGCCGCTCTATGATGACATGACGCCGCCGGAATTCCTGCGCTTCCTGGCCGAGGCGCGCGCCCTGCCCCGCAAGATGCGGGCCGAGGCGGTGGACCGGACGATTGCAGATGCCCGCATTTCGGCGGTGTGCCACCAGCGGATCGGCGACCTGTCCAAAGGCTACCGCCGCCGGGTCGGGCTGGCAGGCGCAATCTTGCATGACCCGCCCGTACTGGTCCTGGACGAGCCGACGGACGGCCTCGACCCGAACCAGAAACGCGCCGTTCGCGCACTGATCGCCAGGATGGCACCGACCAAGACGATCATCATCTCGACCCATACACTGACCGAAGTGCCGGCGATGTGTCACCGCGCGGTGCTGATCAATCGCGGCCTCGTGATTGCCGATGACACGCCCGCCGGCCTTGCGCGGCGCTCCGAGGACGGAACACTGGACTCAGCCTTCACCCGCCTCACCGACCAGGTGGAGGATGAAACGCTGTGAGCGGCCTCCTGACGCGCCAGTTCAGCGGGTTCACCGCGACCTACCGCCGCGAGATCGGCGCCTATTTCGCGACGCCCATGGCCTATGTCTTCCTGGCCGTGTTCCTGCTGGCTCTGGGCATCTTCACCTGGGAGGCCGGGCGCTTCTTCGATACTGGCGTTGCCGACCTGCAGCCCTTCTTCATGTGGCATCCTTGGCTCTACATGATCTTCCTGCCGGCCCTCGCCATGCGGCTTTGGGCGGACGAGCAGGCCAGCGGCACCGACGAACTGCTGCTGTCACTGCCGCTGGGTATTCCGGGCCTTGTGCTGGGCAAACTGTTCGCCGCCTGGACCGTGGCCGCCGTGGGCCTGTTTCTGACACTGCCAATGTGGGTGTCGGTGAACTTTCTCGGCAATCCGGACAATACGGCGATTGCACTCGCCTATTTCGTCAGCCTGCTGATGGCAGGCGCCTATCTCTCCATCGGCGCTGCGATCTCGGCCCTCACCGGCAGCCAGGTCACGGCCTTCGTCATCAGCGTGGTGATCGCCTTCCTGTTCACGGCGGCCGGCTGGCCGCTGGTGCTCTCCGGTGTGCAAACCGTCTTCGGTGCCGGCTTTGCCGACCTGATCGCGCGCTTTTCCTTCATCACCCAGTTTGAAGGCGCCCAGCGCGGCGTGCTGGAACTGCGCGCGGTGAGCTATTTCCTCGGATTCACGGCGACCTTCGCTTTCCTCAACTGCCTCTGGGCCTCGCGCCACAGGTTGGGCTGAGAGGGGCCATGAAACCGCAACGCTACGTCTTCCTGTCGTCCGTGCTCGCCGTGGTGATCCTTCTGTCCGGGAACATCGCCGCACAGACATTGCTGGCCGGCGCGCGGATCGATTTCACCGAAGGCGGGCTTTACACGCTGTCGCGCGCGACTCGTACGACGCTGGCCGATATCTCCGAACCGGTGGACCTGACCTTCGCCTATTCCCGCCGGGTTGGGCAGGAATACCCGGCCGTACAGGCGCATGCCGCGAGGGTGCGGGAATTGCTGGCGAGCTATGAAGCCGCGTCCGGCGGGCGCATCCGGGTGCGCGAGATTGACCCCTCGCCTTTCTCCGAAGCCGAGGATGAAGCGCTGGCGGCCGGCATTCCGGCTGTGCCTGCGGGCGGCAACGACCCGCTTTATTTCGGCATCATCGGGCGCAACACGATCGACGACTTGCGTATCCTGCCTTTCCTCGCGCCGGAGCAGGACCTGACACTGGAATATGACCTGACGCGGATGATCTCGCGGCTCAATCATCCCGAGCCGCCGCATGTCGGCATCCTGTCTTCCCTGCAAGGTATGGTCTCTCCGGACCCGGCAGGCGGCTACACGCTGTTGCAGGACATTGCCCGCAGCTTCGATATTGATCCGATAGCGGAGGATTTCACCGAACTTCCGGAAGACATTGACGTGTTGCTGGTCGCGCATCCGCCGCCGCTGACCAGCCGGCAGGAATGGCTGATCGACCAATACCTGCTGCGCGGTGGGCGCGCCGTGTTCCTGGTTGACCCCGCCGCCAAGACTGCCGTGACCGGCGATGTGTTCGGCACGAGCAGCGAGCTGGCCCGCTCCAGCCTTGGCCGTCTCGGCCGGGCCTGGGGCGTTGAATTGTCGCCGGACGCCGTGGCGGATGCCGCGCTCGCCCTGCCGGTGCCGGTTGAGACTGACCGGGGCGTCATCGAAGAACTCGCGCACCCATTGTTTATCGGTGTGCCCTCGGACGCGATGGACCGGGAAGATCCGATCACGGCAGACCTGATGCGCGTGGTGAATTTCGGGGCGCCGGGCGCAATCCTGGTTGGCTCGCAGCCTGAAGGCGTGACGGTAACGCCGCTGATCCTGACCGGCCCGAGCCCATCCTTCATCAATGCCGGCGAGGCGGCGCGCGACATGTCACCGGCTGACGTGCTGGGCAGTTACCGCAGCCTACCCTCGCCCCTGCCGCTGGCCGTGCGTATCTCCGGCTTGCTTGTCTCGGCCTTTCCGGCCGGCGCGCCGGATATTGACGCCCCGCGCGACGCGGCTGCGGCCGAAGCCGCCCGGGCTGCAGCCGCCGCCCTGCCCCCGCACATCCGCGCCGGAGAACGCCCGGCGGAAGTCATCGTCATCGCGGACGCCGACTTCATCGCGGACGAATTCTACATCGTCGAAGGCGGAGGCGTGGCGGTGGCCGACAATGGCGCGCTGGTGCTGAACGCGCTGGATGCGCTCGCCGGCGGCAGCGAACTGTCGCGGCTTCGCTCGCGCGCGCCGGCGCTGCGCTCGATGACAAGGATCGACCGGATGCGCAGCGACGCCGAGGATCTGTATTTCCGTCAGCAATCCGAGCTGCAGTCACGCCTCGCCGCCGCGCAGGCCCGCCTCAGCGAGTTGCAGGATGCCGGAACCGGCAACAGTTTCTTCTCCGGCGACCCCGAAGCAGAGCTGAGTGAGGAAGAACGCGAAGAACTGGCCAGCCTGCGCGAGGATATTCTCGACCTGCGGTCACGCCTGCGCGAAACAGAGCGTGACTATCGGCGCGGGATCGACCAGCTGGAAGGCACGCTCAAGGCGATCAATATCTGGGGCGGACCTGTGCTCGTCGCACTTGCCGGCCTGATCGTCTGGCGCCGCCAGACCCGGCCCCGAAAGGCCACGTCATGAGCACACTGCGTGACAAACAGCGCGCCACGCGCACCTTGATCATGGCCGTCCTCGCCGGAGCGCTGACCCTGCTAGCCATCATAACCCAGATCGGCGGCGGCGCGCCGGCCCCGACCAGCGACCGGACAGGCAATGCCGTCTTCCCGGAATTTGCCGAACAGCGCGGCGAGACCCGCGCCATCCGGATCACGCTCGCCGACGAGAGCTATACGCTGGTGGCGACCGGCGAAGGCTGGCGGCTCGGGGCTCCGGACGGCTACCCCGTCCGTCAGGACCGGATGACCGAACTCGCCTCCGGCCTGGCAAGCCTTGTCTGGGATACACCGCGCACGGACGACATTGAAAAGCTCAACCGTATCGGCCTGGGCGATCCGCGCGACAGCGGCACCGGGGCCTTGCTGGAAGTCCTGGATGCGCAGGGCGAGGTCTCCGCAGGGCTGATCACAGGGCGCAAGGGCGAGTCGATTTATGCCCGGCGCCCGGATGAAACGATGGCCTTTCGGGTGACCGGCAACCTGCCGCCGCTTTACAGCGCGCAGGCCTGGCTCGATCTCGGCTTCCTCGACATCCATGAGGATGCCGTCTCCGCGGTGCGTCTCACGGACTCCGAGAGCCAGAACCTCTATTTGCAACGCACCGTCGGCTCCAGCGAGCGGGCCTTCCGTCCTGCCCCACCCTTTCAGGATTATCGCCTGACAAGCCGGCTGGCGGTGACAGGGCCTGCGCTGGCGCTGACGCGCTTCCTGCCCATCGGGGTGAAGCCCGCCTCTGCCCTGAAGACACAGCCGGTGGCGCGCCACATTACCCAGACGCATGACGGTCTTGAAATCGATGTACGCGCCTACGAGGAGCGCGATGGCTATTTCATCACCCTGCGTGCCGTCGAAGCCGGTGAAGGCGCAACCCGCGCCGAGGCGATCAATGCAAGGTCCGTAGGCTGGGCGTTCGAACTGACCGCGAACGACTGGGCAGATTATACGCCGCTCGTCTCTTCGATCGTGCGACCGCCGGTCTAGTTTCGCCTAGTTTGCGCGCAGCGTTGCCAGCACACGGCCGATCCCGGCTTCCTGCACGATCAGAACGCATCCCGACACACAGGCCGGCAGCTCGATCTCGGCCTTGCCGCCGAGCCAGGGGCCGATCTGCTGGACGGCGGTGACCGGGTTCGGCATCTTGGTCTTGTTGTCATCGTCCTTGAGATAGGTCACCCACCAGATGTCCGTCAGGCCATCCGGCTGGCCGGTCAGCACAACGCGCTTTCCGGTACGCTTGACCTGAACGTTCACAGGCGCAGCCATTTCAGCCTTCATCATGGCCGTGCCGACCTTGGTCGGCTTGTTGCCGGAAGCCTGTTCGATGCCGTTATAAACGGTCTGCGGCGTGTAGGGCCCGCGCAGGGAGAAATGGTCGATATAGGCGCGCTGGCGATCCTTCGATTCCGGAAGGGCCATCTTCTCCTTGCCGCCGAGATAGTCCCAGTAATCGACCGCCCAGGTCAGCACCATCACCGTGTCGCCGCGCTCGGCCTGCACTTCTTTCAGGGTCTTGTACGCCGCCGGACAGGCCCGGCAGTTCTTGGACGCAAACAGTTCGACCAGCATCGGACCCTGCGCAAACGCAGGCGCCGACAGGCCAAAAAGCATCACAAGGGACAGGAAAAGACGTGTCATGGAGGCCTGTTATATGTGTTCCGGCGAGCCGCGCACAGTCACAGCCCCGTGAGACACTGCGAAAAAGCCCGCCCTGCCGCAAGGCAAAGCGGGCATGTTCAGGCCCATCCGCGTCAGGCGCCGGAGCGCGCGAGGTTGCGCAGCACGTAGTGCAGGACGCCGCCATGCTTGACGTAATCGACCTCGATTTCGGTATCGATCCGGCACTTGATCTTGATCGTTTTAACCTTGCCGTCCGGATAGGTGATCTTGCAATCGAGCACCTGAAGCGGGCGGACATCATTGCTAAGGCCCTCGATGTCCACGACTTCCTGGCCTGTCAGGCCGAGCGTCTTGCGGTTCTCGCCATCGGTGAACTCGAACGGAATGACACCCATGCCGACGAGGTTCGACCGGTGGATCCGCTCGAAGCTTTCGGCGATCACGGCTTTCACGCCGAGCAGGTTGGTGCCCTTGGCCGCCCAGTCGCGCGACGAGCCGGCGCCGTATTCGATGCCGCCAAAGATGACCAGTGGCACGCCCTTGCCGATCCAGGCCATGGCCGCGTCATAGATCGAGGTCTCCTTGCCGTCGGGGCCGATCGTGTAGCCGCCTTCGACACCGTCAAGCATTTCATTCTTGATACGGATGTTGGCGAACGTGCCACGCATCATGACTTCATGGTTGCCCCGGCGCGAGCCGTAGGAGTTGAAATCCTTCACCGGCACCTGGCGCTCGGTCAGGTATTTGCCGGCCGGGCTGGTCGCTTTGAAGGAACCGGCCGGGGAGATGTGGTCGGTGGTGATCATGTCGCCCAGCACGGCCAGGACGCGCGCACCCGTGATCGGGTTGATGTCGCCCTTCTCCGGCGACATGCCCTGGAAGTATGGCGGGTTCTGGATATAGGTCGACTGGATCGGCCAGTCATACGTTTCCGCATCGGTCGTCTTCACGCCCTGCCATTTGGAATCGCCCTTGAAGACGTCGGCATATTTGGAAATGAACATCTGCCGCGTCACCGTCGCATGGACCATGTCGGCGATCTCCTTCGTCGTCGGCCAAATGTCTTTCAGGTAGACGGGCTTGCCGTCCTTGTCGGTCGCAATCGCATCCTTCGTGATGTCGATGTTCATGTCGCCCGCAATGGCGTAAGCGACGACCAGCGGCGGCGAGGCGAGATAGTTCGCGCGCACATCCGGGCTGATGCGGCCCTCGAAGTTGCGGTTGCCCGAAAGGACCGAGACGGCGACGAGATCGTTCTCGTTGACCGCCTTGGAAATCTCGGGCGCCAGCGGGCCGGAGTTGCCGATACAGGTTGTGCAGCCATAGCCCACGAGGTTGAAGCCGAGCGCGTCGAGGTCTTCCTGCAGGCCGGCAGCGTTCAGGTATTCCGAGACGACCTGCGAACCCGGCGCGAGCGAGGTTTTCACCCAGGGCTTGCGCGTTATGCCGAGCGCGCGCGCCTTGCGGGCCACGAGGCCGGCGCCGATCATCACATACGGGTTCGACGTGTTGGTGCACGACGTGATCGAGGCGATCACGACCGAGCCATCCTGCAAAATCCAATCCCGGCCATCGACCTTTGCGCGGCCGGGGCCTTCATAATCGCCGGGAATATGGGCCGGGCTGGGCGCGCCGCCTTCTTCCGTCATGTCTGATTTCTGAATGGCGGGGGCTTCCGCAGGCTTGCGCAGACCACTGATGTATTCGCCGAACACTTTCGCTGCCGCATCGAGCGCAACGTGGTCCTGCGGGCGCTTCGGACCGGAAATGGCGGGCACAACATCGCCGAGGTCGAGGTGCAGCGTCGAGGAATAGATCGGCGCATAGTCTTCGCCGCGCCAGAAACCGTTTTCCTTGGCATAGGCTTCGACAAGGGCGATCCGGTCTTCGTCACGGCCTGTCTGGCGCAGGTAACGCAGGGTTTCCCCGTCGATCGGGAAGAAGCCGCAGGTCGCGCCATATTCCGGAGCCATGTTGGCAATCGTGGCGCGGTCGGCGAGCGGCATGTTGTCGAGGCCGGCGCCGTAGAATTCCACGAACTTGCTGACGACGCCGTGCTTGCGCAGCATCTGGACGACTTTCAGCACGAGGTCGGTGGCGGTGACGCCTTCCTTCAGCGCGCCGGTGACCTTGAAGCCCACGACTTCCGGGATCAGCATCGAGACCGGCTGGCCGAGCATGGCGGCTTCAGCTTCGATCCCGCCGACACCCCAGCCCAGCACGGCAAGGCCGTTGACCATCGTCGTGTGCGAGTCGGTTCCGACCAGCGTGTCCGGATAGGCGACGAGTTCGCCTTCCTCGTTGGTGTCCGTCCAGACCGCCTGCGCGAGGTATTCGAGGTTCACCTGGTGGCAGATGCCGGTGCCGGGCGGGACGACGCGGAAATTGTTGAACGCCTTCTGGCCCCATTTCAGGAAGGTGTAGCGCTCCATGTTGCGCTCGTATTCGAGGTCCACGTTGGCCTGGAAGGCGCGCGGGTTGCCGAATTCGTCGATCATCACCGAGTGGTCGATCACGAGGTCGACCGGCACCAAGGGGTTGATCTTCTTTGCGTTGCCTTTCAGCGCCTTGATCCCGTCCCGCATCGCGGCAAGGTCAACGACCGCCGGTACGCCGGTGAAGTCCTGCATCAGCACGCGGGCCGGACGATAGGCGATCTCGCGCGGGTTCTGTCCGCCCTTGTCCGCCCACTCGGCGAACGCGCGGATATCGTCCTCGACAACCGTCAGGCCATCTTCAAACCGCAGCATGTTCTCAAGCAGGACTTTCAGCGACGCCGGCAGGCGCGACATATCGCCGAGACCGTTCTTCGCAGCCGCTTCCAGCGAGTAATACGTGTAACTCTTGCCGCCTGCGGTGAGTGTGCTCTTCGATTTGAAGCTGTCTTTGGATGCCATGTGTGGGACTTTGCCTCCTGTCGCGCGGCCGCCCGGGCAGCCTGCCTTGATGTGCTGTCGGTCTCATATAGGCGCCGCCCCCCGGGCGCAATCGGGACAAAGGGTCTATCCGGCACGGAATCAGCGGTTAAAACCTCAGCCTGCGCGCAAATTGAGAGATCAGGGTATGATCGGCAGCTGGAGCAGTTGATAATGATTTTCATTCCGCATTCCTGATCCCCCACCCCTCACTTCCTGACGCTTCACCCGGACATTTTTTCTGACCAACCCTGCTGCTCCCCTTCTCTCCGCAAACGCACTCGGCATGGTCCGGGGTGAGCGGGTGCTGTTCCGTGATGTCGGGCTGACCCTTGGCGCGGGCGAGGCGCTCGTGCTGCGCGGCGCCAACGGCGCCGGCAAGACGACCTTGCTGCGCATCCTTGCCGGACTGACCCGGCCGGAAGCCGGAACCGTCAACCGCCCTCCCGCTCACCATTGGCTCGGCCACCGCGACGGATTGAAACCGCACGAGACACCGCGAACGCACCTCCAGCTCTGGGCCAGCGCCTGGGGCTCAGATGCGGACATCGACACGCTTCTGGTCCGAATGGGCCTCTCGCGCCCGGCCGATGTGGCTGCGCGATACCTCTCCGCAGGCCAGCGCAGGCGCACAGCCCTCGCCCGCCTGCTGTTGGAGGACCGGCCGGTCTGGCTGCTGGATGAACCGTACACGGCGCTCGACGCCGAAGGCCGCGCGCTGGTCGATGCGCTGATCGCGGAACACCGCGCCAAGGGCGGCGCGGTCATCGCGGCGGTGCACGGCGAGGCAGGATTTGCCTCCTCCTCGGCACTGTCGCTGTGAGCGCCGCCCCGATCTTCGCCGCCTTCCGCCAGTCGCTCGGCGAGGCCTGGGCGGGTGGCGCGGGCGCGCTGTTGCCGTTGGGATTCCTTGGCGGCGCGGCGGTGCTCGTGCCCCTCGGGATCGGCAGTGATGGCGAAACGCTGAAAGCGGTTGGCCCCGGTATCATCTGGGTCGCGCTGGCGCTCGCCAGCCTGGTCACGCTCGAGCGTATCTTCCAGTCTGACGCCGAAGACGGCGCGCTGGATATCTGGCTGCAATCCGGCGCGCCCGTCTCCGCCATCGCGGCTGCCAAGACGCTCGCGCACTGGCTGGCGGCCGGCCTGCCCCTCGCCCTCTTCTCTCCCCTGCTCGCGCTGATGTTCCAGGCCGAGGCGAGCCCGGCCCTGCTGGTCAATGCCGCGCTCTACGCCCTCGGCAGCCTCGCCTTCTTCTTCTGGGGCGGGGTCGGCGCCGCCCTCTCTGCGACCGTCCGCCGGGGCGGCCTGCTGATCAGCCTGATCGCCCTTCCCCTGTTCGTGCCGACCGCGATTTTCGGCGCCCTGGCCATGACGGATGGACCCGGATCAGGCGGAGCGCCGCTCTTCCTCGCGGCCTCAACCCTCTTTGCCTGCGCTGTTGCGCCCTATGCCATGGCGGCTGCGCTCCGCTTGGCGGCAGACTGAGGGAGCGCTAGGTCAGTCCCATGTGGTCCTACTTCGCCAACCCGCACAAGTTCCTGCGCCTGTCCGACTGGCTCGCGCCGCTGTTCTATGCGCTCGGCGCCGCCTGCATCGCCTACGGCCTGTGGCAAGGCCTCTGGGTCGTGCCGAAGGACGAGGTTCAGGGCGGCGACATCATGCGTGTGATGTTCCTCCATGTGCCAGCCGCCTGGCTGGCGATGGCAAGCTATTCGGCGCTGGCAGTCGCAAGCTTCATCTGGTTCATCTGGCGTCATGAGCTGGCTGACATCGCCGCCAAGGCGATCGCTCCGCTCGGCGCGATATGGACCGCGCTCTGCCTCGCCACCGGCTCGATCTGGGGTAAGCCGACTTGGGGCACATGGTGGCAATGGGACGATGCGCGGATGATGTCCGTGCTGTTCCTCTTCTTCCTCTTCCTCGGCTACATGGCGCTGCGCGCCGCAATGGACACCCGCCAGAAAGCGGCGCGCGCGGGCGCGATCCTCGCCATGGTCGGCGCCCTCAATGTGCCGCTGATCAAGTTCTCGGTCGATCTCTTCACCTCGCTGCATCAGGACGCGAGCGTCATTACCGCAGACGGTCCCAAGATGGCCGCCGTCTATTTGACTCCGCTGATGATCAGCGCGCTCGGCCATTCGCTCCTGTTCGGCGGTCTCGTCATGACCCGCATGCGGACGGAAATCCGTGAGCGGCGCATCGCGCGCCTGCATGCCGCCGCGCTGGAAGGAGCCTGACCCATGCCGGAATTTGACAAGAACGCCGCCTATATCTGGGCCTGCTACAGTCTCGGCGCGCTGATGATCCTGGGCGCAATCCTGCAGACTGCGCTCGCCGCACGTGTTGCCCGCAAACGTCTTGCCGCGCTTTCAACGGATGACGAGGCCGCATGAACCGCTGGGTTTTTGTTCTGCCGGTTGCCGCGCTCATCCTGTTGGGACTGCTGGGCGCCTGGCGCATGCTGTACCCGGCCAAAGGAGACTTCGAGCGGATTTCGCGCGCCGCACCTGAAACTGTCTTTGCACTGAGAGACGGCGGCGAAGTCTCCTTCGCCCCTCCCCCCGGTGGCTCGGCAGTGGCGGTGAACCTCTTCGCCAGCTGGTGTGCACCTTGCGCGGCGGAGCATCCACTTCTCATGCAGCTCGGCGAAGCATACCCGGATCAGCTTTACGGCATCCTCTACAAGGACACGCCGGAGAAGGGCGACGCCTTCCTTGAACAGTTAGGCAATCCCTTCGCGGTCGTCGCGCTGGACCCGGAAGGAAAGGGCGGGCTTGATTTCGGCCTGACCGGTGTGCCGGAAACTTTCGTCATCTCCGGCGAAGGCGAGATCATCCTGCATATCGACGGACCGCTGGACGAAGCCTCGCTCCAAAAAATAAGCGAGGCGCTTGGGGCGCCTCGCTCGTAATTCACTACCGTTCGGAAACGGAGCTTATTTCTTTTTCTTCGCAGCCGCTTTCTTGGCTGGCGCTTTCTTGGCGGGAGCCTTCTTCACGGCAGCTTTCTTGGCCGGGGCTTTTTTGGCTTTCGGCGCAGGGGCCGCCTTGTCGGTTGCGTCCACGAGGCCGCCGAGACCTTGCATCAGGGCGTCCTGTTTCACTTTTGCGAGCGAGGCGAACAGCGCAGCGTCCGCCTTGGTGACAGCCGGCAGGGCCTTGTCATAAGCTTTCTTGCCTTTGACGGTCAGGCTGACCGATTTGGCGCGGGCGTCGGTTTTGGAATCGGAGCGCTTGATCATGCCGCCGGCTTCCATGCGGGCAACCATGTCGGCGAGGGTCGAGCGGTCAACGCCGGTGGCATTGACAAGATCCGACTGGCTGACGCCTTCATTGCCCGAAAGAGCCGCGAGGACCGAGAACTGACGAAGCGTGAGACCGGCCGATTTCAGCGCAGCTGCCGAGTGATTGGCAGCGATCTGCTGGGCGCGGTGAAGAAGGTGGCTGGGGGAAGCGTTGAGATTGTAGGCCATGGGATGGTTTTCCGTTTGCTAAGGATTGGGTCTGTGAGAGGACGAGAAGGACTGAACTAGTGTCGATCAACTTCTGGGGCGGGTTAAACAAGAGCCCCGTAGGCGGATCAATCGTATTCCCCATACAGGCGACAGGATAAAGATTGGATGACTGATCAATTGCCAACTTCTTTCCAAACTGAAGATTTTCGACTGGCTGTTCCGGATGGAGATGACAGGGTACGGCGTATATGCAATCGCTGCAACTTCGTCGACTATGTGAATCCAAAAATCGTCACAGGCTCGGTTGTCACACGCGGCGACCTCATCCTTCTTTGCAAGCGGGCCATCGAGCCCCGCAAGGGATACTGGACGCTGCCGGCAGGCTTTATGGAAGAAGGCGAAAGCGTCGAGGAAGGCGCGATGCGCGAGGCACGCGAGGAAGCCTGCGCGGAGATCGCGATTGATGGTTTGCTGGCTGTTTACTCTGTACCCCGTATCGCGCAGGTGCAGATCATGTTCCGTGCGCGGCTTTTGTCCGATATCGCCGCCGGGCCGGAAAGCGAAGAGGTGATGCTTGTCCCGTGGCGGGACATACCCTGGTCGCAGCTCGCCTTCCCCACCGTCGTGTGGGCGCTGACGCATTTTACAGAAACTCGCAACAAGCCCGCATTCGCGCCGTTCGCCAATCCGCCCGGTACGGACAAGCTGACGCGCTAGGCGGTCGCGGTCTCCGGTTCCGGCTCACGCAGATGCTTCAGCGTGTAAGGCGTGTTCAGCGCGCCGAACAGGAAGACGATGACCATGTTGCCCAGCTTCCAGTTGGCCCAGACGTCCTCGGCATCCTTGCTGCCGAATGTCAGCCCAAGGAATTCATAGGTGCCGGCCGGCGCAACCGGAATACCCGCCATCACCAAAGGCACGTCAAATCCCGGCGCATAGGTGCGCCAGAGGAACTCGTTCCATATCGCCATTGCGATGAAAAAGAGGCCCCATCTTATTGCCAGCGTACGCCAGGCAAAGTCCGGTAGATCGAACACTTTGGCGAACAGCGATCTCCAGATGTTGCGGCCAAACATCAGCGGCACAAGGATCATCGCGGCCATGAACAGCTGCTGGATGGTCGGCTTCACATAGATGAAGGCTTTTTCCTGCAGCAGGATTCCGATCAGGCCGAAGCCGGCGACGATGGCCGATGAGAAGACCATGACCTGGGAAACAGGCTGGCGCCGGATCAGCTGGTTTGCGAGGAAGCCGAGCATCAGCGCGAGCAGTACGCCGGTTGCCCAGAAAATAGCCGTGTCCTTGTTGATCATCCCGTTGAAGAGATCGACGCGGCGAAACACGTTATAGACCGCAACAAACGCCATCACCGGCACAAAGTCTGCCCAGATCTGGTTCGCCTTGCCCGCGGCCGTGTTCAGGCCGCTTTCGGATTTCGATGTTTCACTCATGTCTTATCCTACGCAGATAACGGGTCGCCGGTTTTACCGCGCCTGTTTTGCATGATCCTCCGTCCACCGCCAGACGGACGAGTCATCCGTCAGCCGGCCGCCTGCATCAGCACAAGGCCCGCTGCAAGCACCGCCGCCGCAACCATCCGCCTCCGGCCAAAGCCTTCCTTCAGGAGGAACGCCCCAAAGGCCGCCGCGAACACGACCGAGGTTTCGCGCAGCGCCGTCACCATCGCGGCATCGGTAAGGGCATACGCATAGATTGCCGCGCCATACGACAATGATCCCGCCAGCCCGCCGACAAGGCATTTGCGCCAATGCGGGCGCATCGCGGCGAGCACCCGGCCCTTGCGCTGCCAGAGCATCACCGAAGTCACGCCGATCCAGTCGAGCAGGAACAGCCAGACGACGAAGGTCAAAGGCGTCTCCATGGCGCGCACCGCTTTCGCATCGGTCACCGCATAGAGGCCGACGCCCACCGCCGTGAATGCCGCCCAGACCAGCGCATCCCGGTCGAGCGCGCGGGCCAGCGGCGTTGCCCCGGTCGGCAGGGCGAATACGAGTATCGCGCCCGAGGCGGCAATCAGGCCGGCCACTTGCAGCGGCGACAGGAACTCCTTCAGGAACACGGCCGCCAGCACCGCCGTCGCGAGCGGCCCAAGGCCGCGCATGACCGGATAGACAAGGCTAAGCTCGCCCCGGTGCAGCGCTCGCACAAGACAGAACTGGTAAAGCCAGTGCACACACATCGAGGCCGCGATGAGCCCCCATGTCTCCGGCGGGGGCAGCGGCACGAAGGGCGCCAGAGGAATAACGCTCAGCCCCATGACGATGGCCACCATCGCCCGCGTCACCAGTACATCGCCGCCGCGCTTCACCAGCACATTGACCAGCGCCACCGTGACCGCCGAAAAAAGACAAAGCGCGACGGGCAGAAGCGTGGACGACATGGGCGCCCGCTTAGTCCGGTTCTGGCCAAGGGGGAAGTCGCGTCAGGGTTTGACACACCCTCCCCTTGAGGCATCCTCTCCTGCGGAGGATTGCGCCATGACCACTTACGACCTGATCATCCGGGGCGGCACCATCATCGACGGCACGGGAAACCCGGCCTTCGAAGGCGATGTCGCGGTTTCCGGCGGCGTGATTGCCGCCGTCGGCAAGGTGATCGGCAAAGGCCTCGAGGAAATCGACGCGCGCGGACAGACCGTCACGCCCGGCTTTGTCGATCTCCACACCCATTATGACGGACAGGCCGCCTGGGCCGAAGCGATCAGTCCCTCCTCGCTGCACGGCATCACCACCGCCGTGATGGGTAATTGCGGCGTCGGCTTCGCGCCCTGCAAGCCGGAGGATCACGGGCGTCTCATCCGCTTGATGGAAGGCGTTGAGGACATCCCCTACCCCGTGCTCGAAGAAGGCCTGCCCTGGGCCTGGAAAAGTTTCCCGGACTATCTCGATTTCCTCTCGACTCGCAAATTCGACACCGACATCTGCGCCCAGCTGCCGCATGCCGCCTTGCGCGTCTTCGTCATGGGCGACCGGGGCGCCAACCGCGAAGACGCGACGCTGGCCGACATCGCTGCGATGAAAGCGCTGGCGAAGGAAGCTGTGCTTGCCGGCGCGATGGGCTTCTCAACCTCGCGCACGCTGAACCACCGCACCTCCGACGGCCAGCCAACGCCCACGCTGACCGCCTCGCAGGACGAACTCACCGGCATCGCCATGGGTCTCGCTGAAGCCGGGCGCGGCGTGTTGCAATTCGTGTCGGACTTCAACGATCCGCAGAAAGAGGCCGCGATGCTGCGCCGCCTCGTCGAAGTCTCCGGCCGACCGCTCTCGGTCTCCCTCGCGCAGGCCGATGTCGCCCCCGAAGGCTGGCGCCTGCTGCTCGGCGCCATCGAATCCGCCGCCGCCGAAGGCCTGCCCATCCGGGCGCAGGTCGCGCCGCGCCCGGTCGGCGTGCTGCTCGGCCTCGACCTGACGCTGAACCCGTTCAGCGCCCACCCGGTCTACCGCGAGATCGCGGACCTTCCGCATGCGGAACGTGTCCGCACACTGAACGATCCGGATTTCCGCGCCCGCCTGCTCGCCGATGAACCGAATACGGATAATCCCTTCCTGAAAGTGATGCTGCGCAGCTTCGGCAAGATTTTCCAGCTGTCGGACCCGGTCGATTACGAACCCGGCCCCGAACGCACGCTGGAAGCCATTGCCGCCCGGCGCGGCGTGCACCCGCAGGAAGTCGCGCTCGACCTGATGCTGGAGCGCGATGGCCAGGGCATGCTTTACCTGCCCTTCCTCAACTACGCGAATGGCAGCCTCGACCCCATCGCCGAGATGATGCAGAGCCCGGCCACCCTGCCCGGTCTCTCGGATGGCGGCGCGCATGTCGGCATGATCTGCGACGGCTCCTTCACCACCACGATGCTGACCCACTGGATCCGTGACCGCACACGCGGGCCGAAGATGACGCCGGAATTCCTCGTCCACAAACAGTCCCGCGCCACCGCCGAATGGATCGGCCTCTGGGACCGGGGCCTGATCGCGCCGGGCCTGCGCGCCGACCTCAACGTGATCAACCTCACCGGCCTGAAACTCCACCTGCCGGAAGTGATCCGCGACCTGCCCGCCGGCGGACGCCGCCTGATGCAACGCGCCTCCGGCTACACGGCGACAATCCTCAAGGGCGAAATCACCCACCGCGATGGCACCCCCACCGGCGCGAAACCCGGTCGCCTCGTGCGCGGAAAGCAGGAAGCCCCGGCCAGCGCACTGGCCGCTGAATAAAAATTGTAAAGGTCACTTGACTAGTCAAGGAAGCTTGTCATATAGACAAGGAAACTTGACAAGGAGCGACCCCAATGACCCATCCCAAAGGCTTCCGAGCCGCAAACCGCCGTTACCAGTATCTGTTCTGGCCCATGATGGCGCTGTACATCGTGATCATCTTTCTGGCCTCTCACTTCATCGACGAGGAAACCTCCCCGCTCGGCCTCAAGGTATTGGGGGCGATCGCGACCTCGCTGCCGATCCTCGGCGCGCTTTGGGCCATCCTGCGTCTTGTCCGCGAGACCGACGAGTATTCCCGCCTGCGCCATCTGACGGCGCTCGCCCAGGGCGGCGCGATCACTGCAGGCATCGCTTTCGTGGCCGGCTTCCTGCAGATATTCGGCGCCCTGCCCGAGTTCAGCGCCTTCTGGTTCGGGCCGCTCTTCTTCGCCGCCTACGGCCTCAGCAGCTGCATCCTGCACTTCGGCTCCGGCAAGACGGTCTGAGGCGCGCCTATGAAGAACATCATCCGTGCCCTACGCACCGAGCGTGGCTGGAGCCAGCAGGAACTTGCCGATAAGCTGGACGTCTCCCGCCAATCCGTGAACGCCATCGAAACGGGGAAGTATGACCCCTCCCTGCCCCTCGCCTTCGCTCTCGCCCGCCTGTTCAGCCGCAGCATTGAAGAATTGTTCGATGACGGAACAAGTGTGGCGAGCGCGGCCGAGTAGGCTTTAGCCCTTCAAGCCAACCAGCGCCTTTGCAAAGGCCTCCGCACTGAACGGGCGGAGGTCTTCTGCCTTTTCACCGATACCGATGAAATGGATCGGCAGGTCATGCGCCTCGGCAATCGCCACCAGCACCCCGCCTTTGGCCGTTCCGTCGAGCTTGGTCATCACCAGACCTGTGACGCCCGCCGTATGCCGGAACGCCTCGACCTGTGAGAGCGCGTTCTGACCCACCGTTGCATCGAGCACCAGGATCACGTCATGTGGCGCATCGGGATCCATTTTCCTCAGCACCCGGACGACCTTGCCCAGCTCCGCCATCAGCTCCGCCTTGTTCTGCAAGCGCCCCGCCGTATCCACCAGCACGAGGTCAAGGTCTTCCGCCTTGGCCCGCTCGACCGCGCCATAGACAAGGCCCGCCGCATCTGCACCATGCGCGCCCGCCATCACCGGAATGCCGGCCCGCTCGCCCCAAACCTTCAACTGCTCAACCGCCGCCGCCCGGAATGTATCGCCTGCCACCAGCAGCGCTTTCGCGCCCTGCGCCTGCAGCTTCGAGGCAATCTTGCCGATTGTCGTCGTCTTGCCGGAGCCATTCACGCCGACAAACAGCACCACGCGCGGGCGCGGACCGTCCGAAAAATCGACCACCTTCTCGCGCGGCTTGAGGATCGCCTCGATCTCGGTGGCAAGCGCCATGCGGATCTCGTCGCCCGAAACTTCGCGGTCAAAACGTCCTTTGGCGAAGCCTTTCGTCACGCGCGATGCGACCTTCGAGCCCATGTCGGACGTGATCAACAGGTCTTCGAGTTCTTCCAGCGCCGCCGCATCCAGCTTGCGTCGACCGAGCGCGGCGAGGCCTTCTGTCAGCTTCGCGGTAGAGCGCGCAAGCCCCTCGCCCAGCTTGCCGAACAGGCCCGGATCATTCGCCTCGGCCTCAGCCGCTGCCCGCGCCGCCGCCTCGGCTTCCGCGCGCAGCCGCTCATGCTCGCGCCGGTCCTCCAGCAGCTTCAGTTCGGCGGCGGCCTTGGCGCGCACCGCTTCGTCTTCGGCTTCCTGCGCTTCGCGACGCTGGCGTTCTTCCCAGGCCCGGTTCGCCTCAGCCACCTTCGCCTCGATGGCTGCCTTCTCAAGCGCGGCAGCTTCCTGCGCGGCCAGTTCGTCCGCCGACAGTTCCGGCGCCGGCATGTCCGCGCCGGCGGCCTTGGCTGCGTCGAGTTGTTTTTTCTTGCCGAACCAGAGGATCATGAGAGGGGGGTGCCCAGAAGCTGTTTGCCGTCATGGCCGGTTATCTGCACGGGCAGCGTGCGTCCACCCTCCCCGGCCGGGCAGCTGAGTTTGACTTGCGTGAAATCCGGCAGGCGCGCCGCCGTTCCGCGCTCAATCAATGCTTCGCGCTCCGTGCCCAGATGCCGCTCGAAATGGCGGACCAACGCCGCCTCGCCCGCGCTGCGCAACCTGGCGGCCCGCGCCTTGATCTCCGCCTTCGCCACTTGCGGCATCTTCGCGGCCGGTGTTCCGGGACGCGGGCTGTAGGGAAAGGCATGCAGGAAGGAGAGGCCACACTCTTCAACAAGGCGCAGCGAGTTTTCGAACTGCGCTTCGGTCTCCGTCGGGAAACCGGCGATGATATCCGCGCCCAGCGCAATATCCGGCCGGAGCGTTCGCAAACGTTCCGTGAGCTGAATAGCCTGCTCGCGCCCATGCCGCCGCTTCATGCGCTTCAGGATCAAGTTGTCGCCGTGCTGCAGCGAGAGATGCAGGTAAGGCGCAACCCGCACATCTCCCATCGCCTCGATCAGCGCCTCGTCCATCTCGATTGCATCAATCGACGAAATCCTCAGTTGGCGCAGCTCCGGCACGAGTTTCAGGATCCGCTGCACCAGATTGCCCAAAAGCGGCGCCCCCGGCAGGTCCGCGCCCCAGCTCGTCAGGTCCACGCCCGTCAGCACCACTTCATGATGTCCCGTTTCGGCCAGGCGGCGCACCTGCGCCACGACCTCCCCCGCCGGCACCGA
Organism: Hyphomonas sp.; assembly: GCA_040223555.1. Taxonomy (GTDB): domain Bacteria; phylum Pseudomonadota; class Alphaproteobacteria; order Caulobacterales; family Hyphomonadaceae; genus Hyphomonas. The sequence continues at coordinate 507,651 of JAVKGA010000004.1, read as the reverse complement.
GCGCGAGTTTCCGCGCCCATACGGAATGATGCAGAAGGTGCAGCGATGGTCGCAGCCATTCTGGACCTGAACATAGGCGCGCGCCCGGCCCTCCATTCCGTCGATCAGGTGCGCGGCCGTCTCGCGCACGCTCATGATGTCGTTGACGCGGACTTTCTCCACCCCGCCGAGCAGGTCCGCCGGCTTCCAGGTCTCCGCCTGCATCTTTTCGTGATTTCCGATCACGCGGGTCACTTCCGGCATCGCCGCGAAAGCCCCCGGATCAATCTGCGCCGCGCACCCCGTCACCAGGATCGGCGCGCCGGGATTGTCCTTCGCCGCGCGCCGGATTGCCTGGCGCGCCCCGCGCACCGCCTCGCTCGTCACCGCGCAGGTATTGATGATCACCGCCTCGCCAAGCCCTGCCTCCAGCGCATGGAGGCGCATCACCTCGGACTCATAGGTGTTGAGGCGGCATCCGAGGGTAATCACCGTCGGGCCAGAAGGAGGGGCGGTTTCCGGCATGTTGGGGTGTCACATCGCGCCGACAGCGCCGAAATGCAAGCGCGGCACCTGAATTGAAAATTCAAAAGGAAGGGCTAGTGTGCGCCTATCTCACTCTGAGGAGAGTAATACGTTGCTGCCTATCAGGAGCTTTTGCCTGCTTAGTCTGTTCCTTGTGGCCTGCAGCCCGGGCTCCGTTGCCGAAAAGCAGGCCACCAGCGGCTTAGATGCGTTGGAACAGTCCCTCAAGGAAGGCGATCGCGTCTTGTTCTATTTCGTGGGAAGGACAGGAACTTACGACTACGCACCCGAGGAATTCAAGGAAGAGGCAAGCATACGGGTAGAGCGGGCGTGCGGAGGCGACTGCCACAACTTTATGCGCCCGGTTCTGAACCATCTGGATGCCGCCTTCCCAGCGCCATGCCTGCAAGGTCAGCAAACGGTACTTATTGAGTTCGGAAACAAAGACCGGCTGATGTACCACCAACGTGGTCGGGTCATCGAGCATGACGGCAAATGCTTTTACAACGAGCAGCCAGTGGAACGCATACTTGAAAGCGAAGGTTTCTTTTTTCGCTAGCGCCTCAGACGTCCGTCTCGAATTCCAGCTCGACCGGGCCGGTCATGTAGACATGGTCGTCGCTCTCACGCCATTCGATGTGCAGGTCGCCCCCGTCCACGATCACGCGCGCCTTGCGGCCCGTCAGCCTGGCGCGCGCCGCGCAGACCAGCGCCGCGCAGGCGCCCGTGCCGCAAGCCTTGGTCAGGCCCACGCCGCGTTCCCAGACACGCAGGCGGATGGTCTCCTTGTCGATCACCTGCGCAAAGCCGACATTCGTGCCTTGCGGGAACAGAGGATGGTTCTCCACCAGCGGGCCAATCTTCGGGATGTCATAGGCGTTCACGTCCTCGACGAAAAACACCGCATGCGGATTACCCATCGACACGACCGCCGGCAGTGCCAGGATCGGCTTGTCGATCGGCCCGATCTTCAGGTCCACGCCGCGCACATCCATTTTCTCTGACAGGGGAATGTCGGCCCAGCCCATCAGGGGCGAGCCCATGTCCACCGTGATCAGCCCGCCCTCGGCGCGAAACGCCTTCAGCATGTCGGCTTCGGTCTGGATCGTGATCCGGTCCTTGCCGGTCTCGTCGAGGATCAGCTGGCCGACGCAGCGCGAGGCATTTCCGCAGGCCGAGACCTGTCCGCCGTCCGCGTTCCAGATGCGCATGAACACGTCCTTGGTCGCGTCCCGCTCCAGCGCAATCACCTGGTCGGCCTTCAGGTCAGCCGCGATCTGGCGTATCTGCTCGACGCTCGGCGCGAACGGCGTGGACCGCGCGTCGAAAATGGCAAACGCGTTGCCGGCACCGTTCATCTTCCAGAGCTTCATGCGCCCATGTCCTACCGGGTTTCTACGCGGGCGGGAAGCGTTTGCCTGAGCCACCGGCGCGCTCATTTCGGCACCCGCGACGCGGCGACCCAGCCCGAAATCTGCACCACCAGCGCCGTCATCAGCACCAGCGGCATCAGCTTGTGGTCAACATTAAGCGCAATCAATGCGCCGGCAGCGCAGGCATAGTCGACCAGATCGCTCGACATCAGCCATCCGGCCGGCGCCCGGGCCCGGCGCACGTCCAGCAGCGTCACGCTGGGCCAGGTCCGTCCCATGCCCGGCGGGCCGAACACGGCGAGCAATCGCTTCGGGTCCAGTATGCCTGTCATTTCAGCAAGATCGGCGACGCTTGCCTCCCCGAGGGCAATCCTGCGCTTGCGCGACGAGGTGCCAAGCAGGCTCACGATCGCGGAAAGGATGACCCCCAGCGCGAGCGCGAATTCGGTGAAACCTGCGTAAGGTGGATAGCCGCCCATCGGCCCCATATAGGGAGCCCTCCGGCTTTCGTCAGCGGGGCGCCGGACAATCATCGCCCCGCCTTGCCTCAAACCGTCGGCACCGTACCACCGTCGATGATGTATTCTGTGCCCGTGATCGCGCCCGCGCGCGGCGAGGCCAGGAAAGTGATCAGGTCTGCCACCTCTTCCGGCTTGGCAGGCCGCTCCAGCGGGATGCCGCCCAACGATTGCATGAGCCCCTGCTCTGCGGCGGCATAATCGGTCCCGCTTTCCTTCGCAAGGCGTTTCACCAGCGCGACTGACGCCTCCGTCGCGATCCACCCCGGCGACACGCGCACGACACGGATGCCCTTCGGGGCGAGTTCTTTCGAAAGGCTCTTGCTGTAGGTAGACAGAGCCGCCTTGGCGCTCGCATAGGCCGTCGTCGCGTCCGGCAATGGCATCACGCGCTGGATGGACGTGACATGGATCACTACCCCCGACCCTTGCGCGATCATGCCCGGCAAGAGGGCGCGGTCCAGCCGCACCGCAGGGAAGAGGTTCAGGTTCATCTCTGCCTGCCACTGCGCCTCGTCAAGCGCCGCGAAGCCACCTCCCGGCGCGCTCGATCCACCCGCGACGTGTACGATGACATCCACACCACCCATCCGCTCCCGGACGGATTCCGCCACGCGCGAGGTGCCCTCTGTCGTCGTGACATCCGCGGCAACGAAGTGCACGCCCTCCGGCAGCCCCTCCCCCGCATGTCGCGCCGTGGTCAGCACTTGCATTCCCTGGTCATGAAACGCTTCAACCACTGCCCGGCCGGCGCCCTTGGTGCCCCCTGTCACCAGCGCCCGCTTACCGGCAAGCCTCAGATCGAAACTCATGTGCGGATCTCCAGCGCCGAGATGCGGTCGCCGCTCAGGTCGAACAGGTAACGCAGCATCACCGGACTGCCCGGAAACTCGCCTTCCACCCGCCCGACCACGATCACCTTCTCCCCGTCCGGCTCCGCACTGACGGGCGTGACTGTGTACTTCGTCGTTGCCTTGGACTCGGCCTTCCAGGCGCGGATCGCGTCCAGCCCGGTATGGGTACGCCGCTCATCGATGACAGCGGCATCGGGTGTGAAACATTCAGCCAGGCGCGACGTGTCGTTATAGGCTTCGGACTGGAAATACAGCCGGACCGGCGGGGGCATGGGAATCTGCATGATCGTCTCCGTTTTGCCGGGCTCGGGCCCGGAATATCTTGCGCGACAGCGGATATCGGACTAGGCATTGTTTATGACAAGTACAGACAAAAAAGTAGGGTACTTACCTGAAGGTAAGCGCCCGGATTATACGGCAGAGACGGCCGCTGACGGCGTCGAAGGCGCCCTTCAATTGCTTGAAGGCCGCTGGAAGATGACGATCCTCTTCCATCTTTTCCCGGGCGAACTCATGCGCTTTTCCGATCTTGAGCGTGCGATCCCCGCCATCTCGCAGAAGATGTTGATCCAGCAGCTGCGCAAACTGGAAGCTGACGGCATCGTGCTCCGCATCGTGCACCATCAGGTGCCGCCGAAGGTCGAGTACGGTCTCACCGCATGGGGCGAGGAGCTCTGCCCCGCCCTTGATGCGCTCCTGCTCTGGGCCGAGCGCCGTCCGTCCTAGCGGGCGCGCGGAATGGCCGCCCAGTAGTCGAAATCGAGCAGCACGCCCTCGGCATGCTTTCCGGCCGCGTCCTTGTAGGGGAACGCGCCGGGGTCCATGTCCTTCACCGCCACCAGCCGCAGGCGCAAGGCCCCCGCCGTCTCTGACAGCTCGGCTTTCCCCAGCACTTCGCTCCACGCATAAACGGTGTCGCCGGCAAACAGCGGCGAGACATGCGTGCCCGCATTGATCGCCAGAACCTGTCCGGCATTCTCGAGACCATTGAACGCCAGCGCGCGCGCAATCGAGATCACCACGCCGCCATAGATCAGCCGCTTGCCGAACCGGCTCGCCTTCTGGCCATGTGCATCGAAATGCACCTTCGCCGTGTTCTGGTAGAGGCGTGTCGCAATCTGGTGCTCGGCCTCTTCGACGGTCATGCCATCGACATGGTTGATCCGTTCACCGATGGCATAATCCTCATACACATGCCGGCTGCCGGCCTGCGAGAAGGCCCAGGTCTTCATCTCGGGATAGCCCGCAAGGTCTGCGGCCGACACAGCCGGCGGCAGATCAGGGATTACCTCCTCCGGCGCAGGCGAGGCCGCATCGCGCTTGTTGACCATCACCCAGCGCACATAGCTCATCACTTCTTCGCTGCGCTGGTTGACGCCTTTCGTCCGCACCCAGACGACCCCGGTCTTGCCGTTGGAATTCTCCTTCACGCCGATCACCTGGCTCTCCGCGCGCAGGGTATCGCCGGGCATCACGGCGCGGTGGATCCGCCCGTCGGCATAGCCAAGGTTCGCCACAGCGTTCAGCGAGATATCGGGAACCGTCTTGCCAAAGACGATGTGAAACGCATGCAGCGGATCGGCGCACAGGCCCGGCAGGCCGGCCGCCTTGGCAAACTCGGCGGAGGAGTACTGCACATACCGGTTTCCGGTCAGCGCCCGGTAGAGCGCAAGGTCGCCTTCGGTCACCGTCTGCGGTGTCGCATGGATCAGCGTATCGCCGGGCTTGAAATCTTCAAAGAAATTGCCGGGATTGGATTTGGTCTGGCTGGTCATGGCGCGCGTCCTCATGGGAGGGCGCGAAGGCAGGCCGGGACTAGGCCCAGACCCGATCCGGCACGCCCAGAATCGTCTCGGCGAACACCTGCATCTGCGGACCGGCAGAAATCAACCCGGTTGCGGCAAAGGGCAGCGCAATTGCCGCGATCAGCGCAGCGCCAAAACCGGCGGCCATGACCTGCATATCGGTCCGCTCGGAGAACTCCTCGAACGCCCGCGGCCCCATCACCATGTACGGCACGCCAAAGGCTGCAAACGCCGAAAAGGCGAGCAACAGGCCGGCAAGGATGAGGGCAATGGTCAGCATCCCCGCCTTATGCCAGCGGATGGCGAATATCCCCCTGAGGGATTCGGTGAAATTTGACCGATCCGGCGCCCCTGCCTTCAGATGATTTCCAGCAGCCGCTCGTTCGGCCGGCCCAGCACGGCCTTCTTCCCGTTGATGCCAATCGGCCGCTGGATCAGTTTCGGGTTCTCCGCCATCGCTGCATAGACCTGCGCATCGCTCGCACTGTCCGCCAGCCCCGCCGCCTCGGCATCCTTCGCCCGCAGGAACGCGCGCGGCGATTTCGCGCCCATCTTCTTGGCGATGTCCTTCAGCTCCTCGACCGTCAGCCGCTCCGCCGCGCTCATATACTTGCGAACCTGAACCTTCACGCCCTTCGCCTCCAGCAGCTCCTGCCCTTTCTTGGACGAACCGCAACCGGGATTGTGGATGAGGATGTAGGTCATGAGATGCTCCTTGGCTTTTCGCTTTTGAGCTAGGCGGCTGGATCGGGAAGTCTAGCGAAATTGGGAATAGGTTTGCGGAACGGTCGTACGCACCCAATCGACATAAGCAGAACGATCTGACGATGAGTGTTTGTGTTCGCGAGCCCAAACAAAATATGCATAGTGCGCATCAAAGTGGTCCCCAAAACCGTGCTCTTGAGGTCGCCCTTCAACATAGCTCTGAAGCAGCCAGCTAAGTTGTTCCTCAGTTTGGCTATAGGTCAGCGTTCTGAATGTCGAAAAACTCCGCTGCTTGCCACGGGCGGCATACGGCAGACGGCCCATCAACAGAAAAACTAGCTTGAAAAGGCCTACAATGAGAGACGCGTGAATCTCGTCTTTGGCCTTGGCCCGTTTAACCGAGGTGATAGTTCGTTCAAGTTGATCGCTGATTGAAATCGAGTGTTGTCGGTCAATTGAACCAATTGATTTGAACAAAGACGATTGGATAACCGCCAGCGCAGAGAGGTAAAATTCTTTCCAGAAGCCTACATCCGTCCGGTCCGTAGCTTTATGATACTTCTGTCCGAATAGGCTTTCTGCAAGCCTTTCCAGGCTCAGGCTATAATTATGCGCGAATATCTTTTGGTCTGCGGTTATTTTCGGAGTCGTTCTCCGACTAGGAGCTAGCACGATACTCACATCAGAATTATCAGCTTGATTACCCTGATCTTTGGTCATCCCATCCCCCGGATCGCCTCATCCATCGCCACCGTCCGCCGCGCCTCATCCAGATGCAGCAACTCCGTCATCTTCCCGTTGACCTTCAGCACGCCTTTTCCGGCATTCTCCGGATCGGCAAACGCCTCGATCACGGCCTTCGCCTGCTCCACGTCATGCGGGCTCGGCGCGAAGATGCGGTTGCACTCTTCTAGTTGCGACGGGTGGATCAGCGTCTTGCCGTCAAATCCCAGATCACGGCCCTGTTCGCATTCGGCGCGGAAGCCGTCCTCGTTCTTGATGTCATTGTAAACGCCGTCAATCGCGGTCAGGCCATACGCGCGCGCTGCCGCCATGCTCAGCTGCAAGGCCGTCTGGAAAGCCAGCCGGTCCGGAGTCATCCGGGCACGGTATTCCTTGGCCAGATCATTCGTGCCCATCACGAACGTCGTCAGCCGTGTCCCCTTCGCTGCCGCCGCGATCTCCTGGATGTTGAGAATGGCCAGCGGCATCTCGATCATCACCCAGAGCGCAAAATGCATGCCGGCGCCGGCCTTGGTCAGCGCCGCGTCGAGCTTCTGGATATCTTCCGCGCTCGTCACCTTAGGCGCCAGCACGGCATGGGCGCCGGACGTCGCCGCCATGTAGAGGTCGCCGCTGCCCCAGTCCGTATCGAGCCCGTTCATCCGCACCACCAGTTCGCGCTGGCCGTAGCCGCCCGCCGTCAGCGCAGCGCGGATCGCATCACGTGCCTCGCCTTTCGCATCCGGCGCAACGGCGTCCTCAAGGTCGAGGATCAGCGTATCGGCGGGAAGATCACGCGCCTTTTCCAGCGCGCGGGCATTGGCGCCGGGCATGTAGAGACAGGAACGGCGCGGACGGTGAGCGATGGACATAAGCAGGAAGGCCTTCTTGACGGGGTCGGTTACAGAGGCGAAGGGGTGGCCTGTTTTCGCCGCGAAATCAATGCGGCCAAAGGTGGAGTGCGCCATGACTGATGCCCCGATCTCCGGCTTCGTCGCCCCCGGTTTCGAAGCCGTGCAGGACGCCTTCGCGGACAATTTCGCGCGCGGCGAAGAGCAAGGCGCGGGCTTTGCGGTCATACAGGATGGCGAGGTCATCATCGACCTGCACGGCGGCTGGGCCGACCGGGCGGGCGAAAAGGCGTGGGACGCGGCCACCATCGTGCCGGTCTATTCCACCTCGAAGGGTATCGCGGCGCTCGTGCTGGCCATGGCGGTCGAAGACCTGCCCGCGGGGTATGAAACCCCTGTCTCCGAAGTCTGGTCGGAATTTGCCGCCGCCGGAAAAGAGGCCGTCACGATTGGCGAAGTGGCCAGCCATCAGGCCGGGCTTCCCGGCTTCGCTGCCGAGATCGACCCCGCCCTCTGGCTCGACCCGCCCGCCTGCGCCGCCGCCCTCGCCGGCGAGACGCCGATGTGGCCGCCCGGAACGGCGCATGGCTACCATCCCCTCACCTGGGGCTACCTTGTCGGCGAGATCGTGCGCCGCATCACCGGCCGCACACTCGGCACGATCCTGCGCGAGGACATCACCGCACCGCTCGGCATCGACTTCCGGATCGGCACACCCGCCTCCGAGCATGACCGGATCGCCGACATGCTCCGCCCCAAATCCTTCGCAGAATTTGGCGAGATCACCCCTGCCCGGCGCGCCGCCTTCCTGTCGAAATGGTCGGCGCCCGACCGGGGCGGTGCCATCTGGCGCGAGATTGAAATCCCGTCCGCCAACGGACATGGCACCGCTTCGGCGGTTGCCACGCTCTATCACGCCTACGCCAATGCCGGACGGATCGGCGGCAAACGCCTGATGCGCCCCGAAAGCTTCGAAGCGCTAACCAGTTCCCGCGTGGACGGGCCGGACCTTGTGCTGCCGATGACCACCCGTTTCGGCGCAGGGATCATGCACAACAATCTCAAGGCCTTCGGTCCGTTTACGGACGGTCTCGGCCATTGCGGTTGGGGCGGCTCGCTCGCCATCGCCTCGCCTTCGCGCGGGCTGACCTGCGCCTATGTGATGAACCGCCAGTCCAGCAGCCTCGTCGGCGACCCGCGTGCCGTGCGCCTGGTCGAAGCCGTGGCGGGGTGTCTCTAGGCCATGCCGGGCGGGTTCGACTGGGCCGCATTCCTCTTCGCCGTAGCGATCATCGAACTCACGCCCGGCCCCAACATGGGCTGGCTCGCCGCCCTCACCCTGAAGGAAGGCCGCAAGCCCGCCTTCGCCGCCGTCGCCGGCATCGCGCTCGGCCTGTCCCTGCAACTCCTCGCCGCCGTCACCGGCCTCACCGCGCTGATCATCAGTGTGCCAAGCGTCCACACCGCGCTCCACTGGGCCGGCATCGCCTTCATGCTCTACCTCGCCTGGGAGGCCTGGTCGGATAAAGGCTCGGTCGCACTTTCTGCAGTGGGACAGGAGCGCGGCTTCCGGCGCGGCCTGATCGCCAATGTGCTGAACCCCAAGGCGCTCGCCTTCTATGTCCTGCTGATCAACCAGTTCGTCGATCCCGCCGCCACCGCGCCCGTCTGGCTGCAAAGCCTGATGCTCGGCCTGATCCACCTCACCGTTGCCACGCTCGTCCATGTCGGCATCGTGCTGCTCGCCGCGCAGGTCGGCACGCGTCTGGAAGTCTGGCGCACCTCGCTCGCCGCGCGGTTAACCTTCGCGCTGATGCTGGTCGGCATCGCCGCCTGGCTGGCCCTCACGCCGCCACGCGCCTGAAGCTGGCACAGGCATTGCAACGCCCTGTTCGGATCGCAAACAGATCTCATCTGCGTTTTGACAAAACCTTCACCCGGCGCTCTCCAAGGCGCCGGGCTTTTTGTCTCACGCCGGACGCGCCGTCCGCGCCAGCCGCCGCGCCTTCGCATCCCCCATCAGGCTGTCGGCGGTGAAGATTACCAGCGCTGTCCAGATCCCGGCAAAGCCGATGGCATGCAACGGGCTGAAACCTTCCTTGAACACAAACAGCGCAATCAGGAACTGAATCGTCGGCCCGATATATTGCATCATGCCGAGCGTTGAGAGCTTCAGGCGTTTGGCCGCCAGTGCAAACAGGATCAGCGGCGTCGCCGTGATCGGGCCGGCAGCCATCAGCAGCGCGATGTCCCAGCCGCCCTCCCCCATCCAGCGCCCGCCCGGCTGACCCGCAAACCAGGTCAGCCAGATCAGCGCGACCGGCGCCAGCAGCGCGACCTCGACGAGGAAGCCCGCCCGGCTGTCGATGGCGACCTGTTTGCGGATCACCGAATAGGCCCCGAACGTCACGCACAGCACCAGCGCCACCCAGGGCACGCGCCCGAAAGCAAAGGCCATCACCGCCACGCCCGCCGCCGCAATCAGCACCGCCGCCCATTGCGCCGGGCGCAGCTTCTCCGAAAAGATCAGCATGCCGAGCAACACATTGACCAGCGGATTGATATAATAGCCGAGCGAGGCTTCCATCGCGCGGTCGGCATTCACGGCCCAGATATAGGTTGACCAGTTCGCTCCGATGAGGAGGCCGGACAGTGCCAGCCATTTGACGTTCGAGCCCGAGAACGCCGCCTTCACATCCCGCCAGTTGGCCGCGACCGCGATCAGCACGATCGCCGTCGGCACGGACCAGATGATGCGGTGCGCCAGCAGCTCGAAGGCGCTGACATGGCTCATGGCCCGGATGTAAAGCGGCAGGCTGCCCCAGATGAGGTAGGCGCCAAGGGCAGCGAAAAATCCAAGGCGCACGGGTGTGTTCATCGCTGCCCATATACGAGGCTCTCCGAATCCCCGCCACCCGGATTTTGCGACATGTCTAGGCAAGGCAGCCCTGCATCGCTACGCCTTGCAAAACACGATTGGAGTTCCCTCATGCTGCGTTCCCTGCTTGCCGCCGCCAGCCTTCTTGCCCTCAGCGCCAATGCGGCGGCCGAAACCACCCTCCTCTCGGGCGGCCATGTCGTCGATGTCGAGCGCGGCGTGGTGATGAAAGACCATGACATCCTCGTCGAGGACGGGAAGATAAAGGCCGTCGGGCGCAAGGGAACACTTGGCGCGTCCGGCGCCACAAGGATCGACATGACCGGCGCCTGGCTGCTGCCCGGCCTGTCGGATTCCCACGTCCACCTGACCAGCCGGTCTGACCTGCACGGCTATCGCCGCCTCGCCGTCTCCACGCCGCGCGCCGCGATTTCAGGTGTGGCAAATGCCGAGAAGACCCTGCGCGCGGGCTTTACGACCGTGCGCAATCTCGGCGCGCCGGGTTTTACAGATGTTGACCTGAAAGACGCCATCGACTCGGGCGAAATCCCCGGCCCGCGCATCATCCCGGCTGGCCAGTCGATCGGCATCACCGGCGGCCATTGCGACAACAACCTGCTTCCTTATGAAGACCGTACTAAAGGCGGCGGCGTCGCCGATGGTCCCTGGGGCGTGCGGGAGAAAGTGCGCGAGAACAAGAAATACGGCGCGCAGGTCATCAAGTTCTGCGGCACCGGCGGCGTCCTCTCGAAAGGCACCACCATTGGCGCGCAGCAGTTCACCTTCGAGGAAATGAAAGCGCTGGTTGATGAAGCGCACGAACTGGGCCTCAGGGTCGCGGTCCACGCCCACGGCGCCAAAGGCATCCAGACGGCGCTCGAAGCGGGTGTCGACTCGGTCGAGCATGCCAGTCTGATCACGGATGAAAGCCTGAAACTCGCCGTGAAGAATGGCACCTTCCTGTCGATGGACATCTATGTGTCTGACTTCATCCTGGGCGAAGGCGAAGCCGCCGGCATCCTCCCGGAATCGCTGGAAAAGGAAAAGATCGTCGGCAAGGCCCAGCGCGAACGCTTCCAGGCCGCCGTGAAAGCCGGCGCGAAGATGGCGTTCGGCACCGATGCCGGAGTTTATTCCCATGGCCTCAATGCTCGCCAGTTCGCCTATATGGTCCAGTGGGGCATGAGACCGGCCGAGGCGATCCGAGCCTCGACGATGGGCAATGCCGAACTGTTCGGCCTGCAGGACGAGATCGGCAGCCTGACCGTAGGCAAGCGCGCCGACATCATCGCGGTCGACGGTGATCCGCTGGCGGACATTCGCCAGCTGGAAGACGTGGACTTCGTGATGAAGGACGGCGCCGTGTTCATGAACGGGCTCGCGCAGTAAGCAAACCAAAAAAGGGCCGTCCCGAAGGACGGCCCTTTCCAGTCTGGCACCCCCCGGTGCCCCGTCGGAGCCGGGCAAGCCCGGCCCGTTCCAGACTTCTTTTACCCGCCGAACTTGTAGTTGAAGCGGGCACCAATCACGCGCGGTGCACCCACATAGGTGAAGAAGCTGCGCACATTGACGTTGCCGCCATCATCGTCGGTGAGAACCTGGTTGAAGGGCGGGGATGAAACAACGCCGGTCTCGTAATATTCGTCGAACAGGTTGTTGACGAACAGGGTCGCCGACCATTGGCCCGCATCATACACCATCGAAGTGTTGGCCACGCCGTAGCTGTCGAGCGTGATGCCGCCGCCCCGTCCACCGGTGCGCGACAGAACATCCCCCTGCCAGGCATACCCGCCATGGAAGGTCAGCGTGTTGCCGCCTGCAAGGTCATGCACATATGTTCCGAACACGGAGAACTGGTCTTCCGGAGACCCCGGCAGGCGGTCGCCGTCCTGACCGTCGAGCAGGACCGTGCCGAAGCCCGGCGGCGTGATCGTGCCAACCAGGCCAGGCGCAAGTGCGGTCAGGGTCGCTTCGGAATGGCTGTAGCTGCCACGCAGCGAGAAGTCTTCCGTAACCAGCCAGGCGCCGTTGAATTCGACGCCTTTCGTCTCGGCGCCGTCGGCATTGACCGTGATCGGAATGGACGCGTTGACCGTGGCCGATGTCAGCTGCGGATCGGACCATTCGATATAATAGGCGGCGCCGTTGAGGGTGACGCGGCCGCCGGCCAGTGTCGACTTGAAACCGACCTCATAGTTGGTGGTCCGGTCAGGCAGGTACTGACGCTCATCGCGCGTAGAGACATCGCCCGCTCCCGGACCGAATTGCTGTCCGGGCGCAAGGGCGCAGGCACCCTGAACATCCGGGGCCATCGGATCGAAGTCCGGGCACGGCGCAACACCGTTCTGGTTGCCGATCCGATAGCCTTCCGACACCGTGAGGTAACCAAGGATATCCGGCGTGAACTTGTAAGCCGTATTGAACTTGAACAGCGTGCCGCTGTCGGACTGTCCGGTTTTTTCGGTGCCGTTCGGGCTGCCGGCGGCAAAGTCTGACTTCAGGCTGTCTTCCAGCGAGCTGACGCCGACCGTGATGAACGTCGGATCAAACAGCGGGAAGTCGACATCGCTGAAGGATTCAAGGTCATACTCGTAGTAACGTCCGCCGACCGTGACGGTCCATTTGTCGGTAAGGTCATAGCCGATCTCGCCGTAGAAGGCGGATTCCTTCAGGTCCACATAGTCCTGCGAATAGTATTCCAGATCATCCGGACGGTCGAAGCCGAAATAGTCCGCGAAGTTTGGCGTGTACTCGGCGGAATAGGCCGCGCCTTCAAACTTGTTGTAGAAGGCGCCGACGATCCAGTTGAGCGGACCCTCGGTCGTCGAAACGAGCCGGACTTCCTGGTTGATCCGCTCTTCCTTGCCTTTTTCGTGCGTGTACGACGTAAAGGACGGGAAGGCTTCGTAGCTGTATTCCAACGTGATCAGCAGGTCAGTCTGGTCGCGCTGGCCGTCGTCGTTGTAGCGCGAATAGCCGGTTGCGGATGTCAGCTCGGCGAAGCCAAGGTCGGCCACGACTTCGAGGGCGAGCAGCTGGTTGGTGATCTCGTTCGGCTCTTCCACGCGCTTGGCGAGTTCATAGTCGCCCGTCGGAACCGTCGGCTGCTGGCTGGAACCCCGGCGGCCTTCGATATCCGATTGCTGGAGGTAATAGGTCAGCGTGCCATCAAGCCATTCGGTCGGCTCCCACCGCGCTGCAATACGGGCGGAGAGAACGTCTTCCCCATCCGCATCATTGACGCGGCGCAGATTGGCATCCACGTCGGCCGGGTCGGAAAAGTCCGGGTCCGGATCAGATACGCCGATCTCGCGCACCACGAACGGATAATCGACGAAGCCGGAATCCTTTTCGAAATCGAGCGATCCGCGGATTGCGAAGTTCGACGCCAGCGCCTTGTTGAAGGTGAAGCCGGCATCATAGGAAAGGTCATCGGCTTCGGCATATTGCGAAATCTCGGTGCGCACTTCCAGCGTGTCGCCGCCGAAATCCGGCTTCTTCGGAATATAGCGGATCGCGCCGCCCAGCGTGCCGGCGCCGTAGAGCGTGCCCTGCGGGCCGAGCAGGACTTCAACCCGCTCAAGATCGTTCAGCTTCAGGTCGAGATAGACCGGCACTTCGCCGATATAGGTCGCGACCGTGCCGCCACCATCATTGTTGCCGTCGCCGGAACCAAGGCCGTCGGCATTGAGGCCGCGCACGATGATCGGGTTGCCCTGACGTCCGCCGCGATCGACGACGTTGATGCCGGGAACATAGGCGAGGACATCCGCGAGTTCGTCAAAGCCCTGTTCCTCGATCTGCTGGTCGCCGACAGCGGCAATGTTCAGCGGGATATCCTGAACGCTTTCCGCGCGGCGGGTTGCGGTGACCGTGATGGTGCCGACGCGCAACTCGTCCGCATCATCTGCGACTTCCTGGGCGGCGGCGGTAAAAGCGATATTGGAAGCGAGCACTGCGGCGCTGGCCGTCAGCAGGAGGTTTCTACGAGACATTTCGTTTTCCTTTTTGGCGGTTCTGAAGGCCGCCCCTCAATGATCAGTAAGTTTAATAGGTGAGCCGCACGCAAGCGCCGCCCAGTCGCTTGCTTCCAATTTGAGACGGGATGCAGCAAAAAGAGCACACAAATTGGCAGTTCCGGCGGCCTCCAGGAGTATATGTGCCTAATTTTTCATCACCTGTCGGACCAAATGCTGCACGCTTGAAGGAAGCCGCACGGCTGCTGGCTCTCAAAGCCTATCCGGAAGCGCATGCGATCTGTCTCGACGTGCTGAAAACCGACCCTGCCAGCGCCGAGGCCTATTACCTGCTCGGCATACTGACGGCCGATCACGAGAACTTTGCCAGAGCCGAGGAACTTTTCCGGGCCGCAACCGAGCGGCGGCTCGATTACTCGGCGGCCTATGCCCAGCGGGCCCGCTGCCTGATCGCGCTGTCGCGCCGGGCCGAAGCGGTGAACGTCGCCCGCATCGCCGCGCGGTTCGAGCCGGACAATGCCTTCACGCTGGACACGATCGGCGTCGTGCTCAGCCGGGCGGGCCTGCACACCGAGGCCCTACCCTATTATGCCTGGGCAACCGCCGCCGAACCGGAGAATGCCGGCTTCCAGTATAATCACGCAGCGGCCCTCCAGTTCGACGGAAATCTTGAGGCGGCCCGAAAGGCCTATGCGCGCTGCGCGGAGGCGGACCCTTCGGACACGCGCGGCCTGCCCGCCATCGTGCAGATCACGAAACAGACCGAAGCGGCCAATGACATCGCTGCGCTGAAGGCGATGCTGGCGCAGCCTTCGGATGATCCGGATGTCTCGCTGCGTGTCGGGCATGCGCTGGCGAAGGCCTACGAGGACCTCGGAAATCCGGAAGCGGCGCTCGGTTGGCTGGAGCGGGCGAAGGCGGCGAAGCGCAAACGGATTGCGCATGATCCTGCCCGGGACGCGGCCCTGTTCGACGCCGCGATACGCACGGCCGATACGCTCCGTGGACAGACGAGCAAAGCGGCCGGCGCGCCCGTGTTCATCTGCGGCATGCCGCGCACGGGCACGACCCTCGTTGACCGGATCCTTTCCGGCCACAGCGCGCTGACCTCGGCGGGCGAGCTGACCGACTTTGCGCTCAGCCTCAAACGCCAGAGCCGCACGCCATCGAACCTCGTGCTCGATGCGGAAACGCTCGACTGGGCCGAAAAGGCTGACTTCACCCTTCTGGGCAGGACCTATCTTGATGCCGTGCGCCGCTCGCTCGGGATCGAAGGGCGCTTTACCGACAAGATGCCGCTGAACATCCTGATGGCGCCGGTCATTCTCGCCGCGCTGCCCGAGGCGCGGATCATCTGCCTTCGGCGTCATCCGGCGGATACGGTGCTGTCCAACTACCGGCAGATGTTTGCGACGAGTTTCTCCTATTACAACTATGCCTACCGGCTTGAGGATACGGCGCACTATTACGTGCAGTTCGACCGGATGGTCCGCCATTTCGAGACCGTCTTGCCAGCGGACCGGTTCACGACCGTGCATTATGAGAACGTGGTCACGGACCTTGAGCGCGAGACAAAGCGGCTGCTGGGTTTCTGCGGGCTGGACTTCGAAGCGCAGTGCCTCGCTTTCCACGAAAATTCTGCGCCGGTCGCGACGGCAAGCTCCGCCCAGGTGCGCGAGCCGCTCTACACATCGGCGCTTGGCCGCTGGAAACGTTACGAGGCGGGACTCGCCCCTGCCCTCGACATTCTCGAGGCGGCGGGATGCCTCGCCCCGGGAGAAAGATCGGGCTTCTGAGCCGCGACCACTGGCGCTCCGGATTTCCGGCGTTAGGTTGGCGCCGCTATCAAAGGGACAAACACAATGAAACATCGCCGCCTTGGCAAGAGCGCCATCTATGTGTCCGACATCTGCATGGGCACCATGACATTCGGCACGCAGACCGACGAGAAAGAGGCCTTTCGCATTCTGGATGCGTCGCTGGACGCGGGCATCAACTTCTTTGACACGGCCGAGAATTATCCCGTGCCGCCCGACCTGAAATATGGCGGGCTGACCGAGGAAATCTTCGGGCGCTGGATGAAGGGCAAGGACCGCGACGCGATCATCCTGGCCACCAAAGTCTGCGGGCCGTCGCATGGCTGGATCAAGGGATCGCAGCGCGCAGGGATGACCGCGCTCGACCGGCACAATATCCGCCGCGCCGTGGAGGCGAGCCTCGTCCGTCTGCAGACGGACTATATTGACCTCTACCAGACGCATTGGCCGGACCATGGCATTGCGTACGACGAAGTGATGGAGACGCTGGACGAGCTGGCGCGCGAAGGCCTGATCCGGATTGCGGGGTGTTCCAACGAGGATGCCTGGGGGCTGATGAAGTCGATTGCAGCCTCTGACCGGACCGGGAGTCTGCGCTATCAGACGATCCAGAATAATTTCTCGCTGAACAATCGCCGGTTCGAAGACGCTTTGGCGAAAGTTTGCCGCGAAGAAGGCGTGAGCCTGATCCCGTATTCGCCGATTGGCGGCGGGGTTCTTTCCGGCAAGTACCAGAACGGCGCGACGCCGGACGGCGCGCGGTTCTCGCGCTATATCAATCTGGGCGGACGTCACACAGCGATGGCGCAGCGGTTCGTCAACGAGAAATCGCTCGCCTCCACTGAGCGCTACATGGCGATTGCCGCCGAGGCCGGCATCAGCGTGGTGACGCTGGCAACGGCCTGGTCGAAGCAGCATGACTTTGTGGCGTCGACCATTGTGGGTGCGTCGAAGTTTGATCAGGTGGCGGACATTCTGGCGGCAGCGGACCTCGTGCTTTCGGACGAGGTGATGAAGGCGTGCGATCAGGTGACGAAAGATATCCTGTATCCGATGGGGTGAGACGGAAAGAGCCCCCTCCGGCCCTTCGGGCCACCTCCCCCGCAAGCGGGGGAGGATGAAGTCGCGTCCCGGTGCAGTCTTATCCTCCCCTGCGAAGCGGGGGAGGTGTCTGCGCAGCAGACGGAGGGGGCCTTTATGACGTATCCAGCCCCGCCCAGGCCTGCGGCCGCGCCAACTGGTCCAGCCGCATCAGCAGCGTATCCACGAAAGGCCCGACGCGTCTTGTGACGTGCCAGGGAACGGGTGTTTCGCGCAGGCCAGGCACCAGCAGTGTGCCGAAGCGGCGGGCGAGGCGGCGGGCATGGCGCGCGGGATTGGCGAGGACCGAGACGAGGCGTTCGGCGGCGTCCATCAGGATTGCCCACTGGAGTTCGGGCGGGTCCTGCCCCGCGCTGGAGGCGCTGGCGCGGGACGGCGTTTCGATCAGGGGGAAGAGGTAGCCGCTGGCATGGCTGGTGCCGGCGCCGGGATTGTCCGCCGACGGAACAGTTGCGCGCGGCGGCGGCAGGACGAGCTCGGCGGCGAGAATGTGGATATAGCGGCGGATGAGGGCGGTGATGACCGCAAGCTGCGCGCGGGCCTCGCGGGCAATGGACGCGAAGGCGTAGGGGTCGGCGGCCTGCAGCAGCTTTCGCAGCGCGCTGAGCAGCGCGGCGATGGGATACCAGAGATCAGGAT
Source organism: Hyphomonas sp. (assembly GCA_040223555.1). Taxonomy (GTDB): domain Bacteria; phylum Pseudomonadota; class Alphaproteobacteria; order Caulobacterales; family Hyphomonadaceae; genus Hyphomonas. Next base: position 489,906 of record JAVKGA010000004.1, on the reverse strand, counting down.
GCGGATGGGTCATCTGCGGGGAGACTAACCCGGCGGGATGTCCGGTCGGATTCGCAGGCGCGATCTATTTTGGAAGCGCTTGATTCTGGTTGTTATTTTGTTTGTCCGAGGCCGGATTTCGTAGGCGTAAGGGGGAACTTGCGCGCCGAAACCGCAGTTGAAACGAAGCGGGCTCCCGCTTCCATCTTTGGGAAGTCGGGAGCCCGGGATTACACCCACCAAAGACTGTTCGCGGCGACGCCTAGGCGGCGTTGGCCTTGCCCTTGGTGAGGACTTCGCGTTTGCCCGCATGGTTGGGGGCGGAGATGATGCCTTCCTCTTCGAGGCGGTCGATCAGGCCGGCGGCCTTGTTGTAACCGACCTTGAGGCGGCGCTGGAGATAGGAGGTCGAGGCGCGCTGGTCGCGGATGACGACGGAGACGGCTTCGGAGAACAGCGAGTCGTCGTCTTCGCCGCCGCCATTGCCGCCCTCGCCCATGCCAAGCATGGCGTCCATGACCGCCGAACCGGTGGAGCCGTCATCCTTGGATTCGACGATGTCCATCACATAGTCCGGCTCGCCCTGCTCGCGCAGCCAGTCGGCGACTTCGCAGACTTCCTCATCCTTCACGAAGGGCCCGTGCAGGCGCTGGGTTTTCTTGCCAGGCTCCTGGTAGAGCAGGTCGCCATTGCCGAGCAGCTGTTCGGCGCCCTGCTCGTTGAGGATCGTGCGGCTGTCGACCTTGTTGGTGACCATGTAGGAGATACGGGTCGGGAAGTTCGCCTTGATCGTGCCGGTGATGACGTCCACGGACGGACGCTGGGTGGCGGTGATCAGGTGGATACCGGCGGCGCGGGCCATCTGGGCGAGGCGCAGGAGGCAGCCTTCGATTTCCTTGCCGGCGACGACCATGAGATCCGACATCTCGTCGATGACGATGACGATCTGCGGGATGTGATCCGTCGGCAGATCTTCGGTTTCGTATACGGGCTTGCCGCGTTCATCGAGGCCGGTCTGGACCTTGCGCACCAGCGGTTCGCCGGCATTGCGGTATTTCGTGGCCTTGTCGTTGAACCCCGCCAGGTTGCGCACGCCTGCCTTGGACATCAGCTCATAACGGCTTTCCATTTCGCGCACGGCCCATTTGAGCGCGTTGACGGCTTCCGGCGCCTTGGTGATGACCGGGGCGAGAAGGTGCGGGATGCCTTCATAGACGGTGAATTCGAGCTTTTTCGGGTCGATCAGGATCAGGCGGACCTGTTCCGGTGTGTGGCGATAGAGCAACGACAGGATCATCGCGTTGACGCCGACCGACTTGCCCGAACCGGTGGTGCCGGCGACGAGAAGGTGCGGCATGCGGGCAAGGTCGACGACCGTCGGCTGGCCGCCGATATCCTCGCCGAGGGCGACGGGCAGCGTGGCGCGGCTCGACACATAGGCGTCGGACTGGAGGATGGAGCGCAGGAAGACTTTCTCGCGCTCGTCATTCGGCAATTCGATGCCGATCGCGTTCTTGCCGGGCACGACCGCGACGCGGGCCGAGACGGCCGACATCGAGCGGGCAATGTCGTCGGCCAGCGTGATGACGCGCGAGGATTTGACGCCGGGGGCCGGCTCCATCTCGAACAGGGTGATGACCGGGCCGGGACGCACTTCCTTGATACGGCCCTGGATGCCGAATTCCTTCAGCACCGAAGACAGGCGCTCGGCCTTGGCGATCAGGGCGTCTTCATCAAACGTTTCGCGGCGCTCTTCCGGGACCTGCAGGAGGTCAAGGGATGGCAGGCGGGTCGAGGTGCGACGGCGGGCCGGAGAGGCGACCTTCGGGGCACTGGCGGTGCGCGGCGCCGGGCGCGGGACGGCAAAGCGCAGGCCGGGCGGCGGCGCAGCGGCGGCTTCGTCCTCGTCGCTGTCTTCGTCGTCATCATCCCAGGCCGAGGCGCCATAGCCGGCCTCGTCTTCGTCCTCATCATCGGACGGCAGGTAGCGGGCAGACGGCACATAGTCGTCGTCATGCTTGATGATCAGTGTACGGTCGTTGGAGACCGGCTCATCCATGCGCACGGGCTTGCGCTCGGACAGCGAGTGGCCGATGCGGATCAGGAAGCCGCCAAGGCCGGCGGCGCCAACGGCGGCGTGGCGGCCGGAGCGGGTGGCGGTTTCCTGCAGCAGCTGGGCATCGCCGCGGCGGAAGCCGAGCGCGGACAGACCTGCCCAAAGCGCCGCGGCGCCAAGGATAAAGCCGGCCCAGCTTTCCGGCGCCGGCAACATCAGCGCACGGAAAGGCAGAACCGACAGGTTGAACACGCCGTCGCCGAACATGCCGCCCAGACCGGCGCTGAGCGGCCAGGTTTCCGGGACTGGCCAGGCCGCGAAAGCAGCCGCCGAGAGCGGCACGGCGACCGCGCCATAGACCCAGCGGCGGATGCGCGGCTTGCCGACGAGCACGGCCCGCATGGCGCCGCCGATCATCAGCGCGAGGCCGGCGATCCAGCCGGACCAGCCGAAGACCTGGCGGGCCAGGTCGGCGAAGATGGCGCCGCTGGAGCCGAAGAGGTTCTGCACGTCGGCGCCGGTCGCGGCATTCCAGCTCGGATCAGACGGCGCATAGGAGCCAACGCTGCCGCAGACGAAGACCCCTGCCCCAAACGCGGCAGCGCCTGTGAGGATCCGCCAGACCGGATCGCTCACCGTGCGCAGCTCTTCGTCATGGATGGTGTGATCTTTCATGAGGGGAAGCGCTCCGGTGTTGCGAGAGACGGAGCGTCAGGTTTCGCCGGTTAGGCTTAACATGCGGCAAACGCCGCCTGTGGAATTCGTAGAAATCTGACCCGGAAACGCCGATTCTGCCGGAATCTGCAGGGTTAAATTCCTGAAACCCAATAATGAACGCCCCGGCGGATTTCTCCGCCGGGGCGCCCGGTTTTTTGTCTATGTCCTGCCGCGATCAGCGGCTGGAGAATTCCGGATAGGCTTCGAGACCGATTTCCGCCCGGTCGAGACCCATCTCTTCATCCTCTTCCGACGGACGCACACCAATCGTGAACTTGAGGGCGAGCCAGACGATCGCTGACGCGACACTGACGAAGACACCGGTCAGGACAACCCCCACCAACTGGCCGAGGTAGCTCGGGTCGCCGGCTTCGTTCGGGCTGATCGCGCCGGTATAGGACAATGGCACGATCATCGTACCCCAGATGCCGCACACAAGGTGGGCCGGGATCGCGCCGACGACGTCATCAATCTTCAGCTTGTCGAGCAGCGGGACGGTCAGAACGACAAGTGCGCCGCCGATGGCACCGATCACAACTGACATGCCCATCGACGGTGCAAGTGGCTCGGCGGTGATCGAGACGAGGCCGCCAATGGCCCCGTTGAGGACCATGGTCGTGTCAATCTTGCCCTTGTAGAGGATCGCCGTCAGGGCCATCGCGCCCAGCACACCGCCGACGGCAGCCATGTTGGTGTTGGCGAAGATTTGCGACACCGCATTGATGTCTGCGGCCGAGCCTGCGGCCAGCTGCGAGGCGCCGTTGAAGCCGAACCAGCCGAACCAGAGGATGAACGTACCCAGCGCCGCCAGCGGTATGTTCGAGCCCGGCATCGGGTTGACCGCCTTGCCGAAATACTTGCCCTTGCGCGCGCCAATGATGATGGCGCCCATAAGTGCTGCCCAGCCGCCGGTCGAGTGAACCAGCGTCGAGCCGGCAAAGTCCGAGAAGCTCCACACGCTGTCGAGATAGCCGCCGCCCCACTCCCAGCTCACGACGATGGGATAGATGAAGGCGGTCAGAACGGCCGTGAAGATCAGGAAAGGCCAAATCTTGACGCGCTCGGCCACCGTACCCGAAACGATGGAGGCGGCGGTTGCCACAAACACCATCTGGAAGAACCAGTCGGAAGCAGGCGCGTAGCCGGCTTCGGATTCGATGCCCGTGTCGCCGCCGCTCCAGGGGCCCGGCGTAGTTCCGAGAAGGCCGGACAAGATCGAAGAGCCAGGATAGGCCATGTTGTAGCCGACGACCCAGAACATCAGGCCAGCGACCGCAAACAGCGTGACGTTCTTGGTCACCTGCATTGCAGCATTCTTCGAGCGGACAAGGCCCGCCTCAAGCATGCAGAAACCGGCCGCCATGAACATGACGATCAGGCCCCCGACCAGGAACAAATAGCTGTTGTCGACATAGGCGCTGGCGCTACCTGCTACCGCCTCTTCGAGTGCTGCCAGGCGCGCAGCCACATCGTCTTCCTGTGCCCATACTATGCCCGCTGTGAGCAGCGATAGCGGGGCAAGCATCGCCCCGCGGATCAATCGTCCTGTCAATCGGCCCATAGGCCCCTCCTCTGTTACAGTCCTGCAGAGCTCGGGACCCCCCGCGCTCTCCCGGAGCCGATATGATTTCGGCTGCCCGAAAAAGTCGCACGGCAGACGTATGGCGCACCCGATTCGAGTGTCCGTTGGTTAATCTTTGTGCACGCTTGCGGCCAAACGCCCAATTCGCTGCCACCGCTGGACGCCGCACTGCAGCATCGCTACCTCCTTCACATGAGTGAAACGCAACCGGATCCCGCTGCGAAAACCGAACTGGCCGTGATCGGCGCCGGACCGGTCGGCACGTCCCTCGCGATCCTTGCGGCGCAGGCCGGATTTGACGTGGCCCTGATCGACGGGCGCCCGGAAACTGGCGCAAACTCAACAGATACAAGGACGTTCGCCATCGTGCGGGGAAGCTGGCGCCTGCTGCGCGCGACCGGCATCGGCGAAGCGCTGGCCGGCGACATCACACCGCTTAACGGACTGGACGCCGAAGATGGTGGCACCCACTGGTTCGGCGCGCCGCATGCCGCCTTCACGACGGCTGATCTTGCGTCCGATCCGGACGGCGAACCGCTGGGCCAGATGGTGCCTGCGGGCGCCCTTCAGGCCGCGTTGGACCGGCAGGCAGCGGTGACACCGGGCCTGACCTGGCACCGGGGTGCCCGGTTTTCGGGCATGACGCCGGGTCCTGCGGGGGCTGACATACAGTTGGAAGACGGACGCGTGATCCGGGCGGGGCTTGTGGCCGCGTGTGACGGGCTGAACTCAGGGGTTCGCAACAGCCTCGGCATCCGCACGGAAGGGCGCGCCTACGGCAAATCCGTCTTCGCGGCAGATGTCACGCTGGAACGGCCGCATCACGGGATCGCGCGCCAGCTGTTCACGCCGGAAGGTCCGTTTGCGACGCTGCCCCTTCCGGGCAACCGCGCGAACCTCGCCTGGTACATGAAGACCGGCGCGGCAGAGACGCTGGTGAAGCTGCCGAAGGAAGAGATCGAGGCCGAACTGAATGCGCGCTTTGAGGCCTTCGCCGGGCGGATGACGCTGGACGGCCCTCCCCTGTCCTATCCGCTGGCGATGCAGATTGCCGAGACTATGGTCGGCCCGCGAACGGCGCTGCTGGGAGACGCCGCGCGGCGGATCAATCCGCTGGCCGGGCAAGGCCTGAACCTGGGCTTCAAGGATGTGGGTGCACTGATCGATGTGATGACCGAGGCGCGCGAAACCGGGCTGGACCCCGGCAGCGATACGGTGCTGGCGCGCTATCAGGACTGGCGGCGCTTTGATGCGGCGGCGACCGCGATGGCGATGGACCTGATCGACCGGACATTCTCGAATGACAATGCTTTCCTGAAGCCCCTGCGCGGTCTGGCGCTGACCCTGGCGAACCGGGTGGCGCCCCTGCGCCGGGTTCTGGCGCGGCAGGCGAGCGCGGATCAGGATCACCTGCCGAGCCTGATGCGGTAAAGGCCCGAACACAAACCCCCGAGCGTGTCATCCCGTCGAAAGACGGGACCCAGCGAGGGTATAGCAACCTGGCAAGTCTGGGTCCCGGCTTTCGCCGGGATGACAAGAACTTTGAGTCTCGATGAGTGTTGCCCGTTTAATCCCCGACCGTCAAAGCCCGGAGTATGTTCCAGGTGTAGAGCCCGCTGGAATGGCCGTCCGAGAAGAAAATCCGCACGGCATAGCGCCCGACCGGTTCGGCCTTCAGCACACGGATGTCATCGGGCACAGGCGCTTGCGGCGGCTTGGGTCCGCTTCCGTGGCCCTGAACTTCCGCAGACGGACTTTCCTCGCGCAGGCGCTTGTAGGCCACGCAGCCGGATTTTCCGTCATCGAATTCGGCGAAGAGTTCCTGCGCGCCAGCGCGGAAGGTGAGCCGGGCGGGCCAGACGGCGAGGCTCATGCCTCCCCCTCCCCCGGCTCGGACACCTCGTCGAGATCGCGGGCCTCTTCTTCGAGCATGATCGGAATGCCGCCGCGGATCGGAAAGGCGAGGCGGGCTTTCTTCGAGACCAGTTCATTGGCGGCGCGGTCATAGGACAGCGGCTGGCGCGTCAGCGGGCAGATCAGGATTTCCAGAAGGCGCGGATCGACGCCGGAAGAGGATGGAGGATCGGAGGGGTCGCTCATGATGGGGGCTCTATTGCACGGGGCCGCCATCGCCGCCACTGCCGCTGATCTCGAGCAGGGCGATCAGGGCGCGGGCGCGGTCGGCGAGGGTCAGGGCTTCCAGCAGCGCCTGCTTCTCGGCGGGCGTGAATGGACAGCCGGCGGCGAGCACATGGACGAGGGTTTCCATCGGCGCGCCTTCTACGGCGCTCCAGTCAGCCTGCAGATTGTGGGTGGTCACATAGTGGCGCAGGGCAAGAACCAGTTCGTCGCGGTCCGGCAGGCCGGTGTCGGGCGCGGCGAAGAGATCGGCGCCGAACCTGTCCCAGTCCGCCGCGATCTGGCGGTACGGCGTCGTGACGTCATTCTCCTGCTGCACCGCAAACCGGCAGATGCCGGTCAGCGTGATCAGGTAGCGGCCGTCATCGGTCTCATTATAGTTGGTGAGGCGTCCGGCGCAGCCGACATGCGCGATTTCCGGACGGTCGCGCGGCCCGCCCAGAGACTGGACCATGCCGATCAGCCGGTCGCCGCGCATCGCGTCATCGATCATGTTGAGATAGCGCGGCTCAAAAATGTTGAGCGGCAATTCCCAGCGCGGGAAGAGCACGGCGCCCGGCAGGGGAAAGATCGGCAGCGTTGCCGGCAAATCGCTGGTCTTGCGATAATGCGCCATGCTTTTCCTTTCCGGCCCCGTCTTGTTCGGCTTGGCCTGAAAGACAAAGTGGGGCGAAAAGCCCGATCAGGCAAACATAAGTGACGAAAGCCGGCGGCGGCCTTCGATTGTCACCGGGTCCGTCGCGCCGGCGGCTTCGAAGACCTGCAGCAGTTTGGTCTTCGCCTTGCCGTCTTCCCAGCCGAGTTTGGCACTGAGAATGATCAGCAAGTGATCGGCTGCATCCTTGTAACGCCCCGCAGCGGCATATTGTTCCGCCAGTTCGAAACGCTTGTCATGATTGCCCGGCTCGGCGCTGACAGCGGACAGGGCAGCGTCCAGCTCAGTGGGCGCGGGGGCCTCGGCGGCCATCTCGATGGCCATTCGCACGCCTTTGACGACGCTTTCGTTTTTCTTGGCGTCCGGCACCATGTCGAGCGTGGCGGTGGCCCGCTCGGTATCGCCGTTGGCAAGATAGCAGCGCGCGAGACCGGCGATGGCCGTTACGTTCTCGGCATCTTCCTGGATGACAGCGGCGTAGATTTCCGCGGCGAGCGCAATATCGCCAGCCTGGCTGGCAGCTTCGGCCTGGCCGAGCGCTTCGGCAATGACCTGCGCGCTGTCGGTACCGCCGAGCAGGCGCTCGATGAAGGCCGTGACCTGCGATTCCGGGAGGGCGCCCATGAAGCCGTCCACCGGGCGGCCCTTGTGGAAGGCGTAAACCGCCGGGATCGAGCGCACGCCGAGCTGGCTCGCATAGGCCTGATGTTCCTCGGTATTGATCTTGACGAGCTTGACCGCGCCCTTCTTGGCCTCGACGACCTTTTCAAGGACTGGGCTCAGCGTGCGGCAGGGGCCGCACCAGGGGGCCCAGAAGTCGACCAGCACGGGCTGTGTCATCGAGGCTTCGATGACGTCGGCCGCAAAGCCCTGATCGGTGCCCTCGAGCGTGTGTTGAAGACCTGCTGTCGCCATGTTCTTGTCCCTCGGGATGTCTCTTGCGTTACCCGCGGCAAGATGGGAAGCCGCCTGAAAATCTGCAAGGCGGCGGGCTGGGTCGCATAAACGCCAGCCAACCGCCCTGTTTAGGCCGGGTTCAGGCAGCTAGAGTTAAGCCAGACGCGACGGTCAACAAAAGGAGACCCGAGACATGATGAATCTTATTGCAAGCATCAGCACAGCCGCCCTTATCTTTGGCGCGCCGGTGACCATGGGCCTCAAACAGGCCCCCGTGAGCCCGCCGGCCGCGACCATTGCCCCGGCGGATGTGGCGGCGCCGCTGAGCGCGGCGGAGCGCAGCAAACTGCTGAAAGAGGCCGGCAAGGCGCTGGCCGGTGTGAAGACGGCGCGCGGCAATTTCGAACAATATTCGCCGGACGGGTCCTTTTCCACGGGCCGGTTCGCGATGTCGCGGCCCGGGAAAGTGCGGTTCGATTATGATGATCCGGTGCCGCTGGTGCTGGTGAGCGACGGGACAACCGTGGCGCTGCAGGACAGCGAGCTGGAGACAACCGACCGGGTGCCGCTGGCCTCGACGCCGTTGTCGCTGCTGTTGTCGGACAACGTGGATTTTGAAGCCCAGGCGGAAGTCATCGACGTGCGCCGCACCGGCGACAAGACGAACATCACGGTGCGCGACAAGACCGGCGAGACCGACGGCACGCTGACGGTGATCTTGGGCGGCAGCGACAATGCCCTTGCCGGCTGGCGGACCGTTGACGGCAATGGCGGGCGGACCTCGGTGCTTCTGAGCGGTGTCGAGACAGGTACCAAACTTAACCCGCGCCTCTTCCGTTTGCCGGATTTTGACAACAACTGACATGTCAACGGGCGTTACGTTCAATTAACTTGCGAATCGAACGTGCCGTGACATAAATACAACTATCGACGGAACAGGAAACCTCCGCAGCATCGACCCCCCGCTGTGACCCTTCCAAGCCGCCGACGACCGGTCGCAATTTGCCCGGTTCATAGAAGACGCTTCGCAGCGTCCGGCGCGCCCGAACTCCCCGCGTTCGGGCGCGTTGACGTTTCGGGACTGCCTGCTACTCAGACCGGATGGCCAAACCCCTCAGAATTGTCAGCTGGAACATCAACTCTGTGCGCCTGCGCGCACCGAATGTTGAAGGCTTTGTCGCGGCGGAGAAGCCGGACGTCGTCTGCCTGCAGGAAACCAAATGCATGGATGCGGAATTTCCGCTGAAGGCGTTCAAGGAGATGGGCCTGGGGCATGTCATCGTGCGCGGCCAGCGCGGCGGGCATGCGGGCGTGGCCATTGCCTCGCGCCAGCCGATCGAGCAGATCGACGTGCCGGACCTCTGCCGTGAAGGCCATGCGCGCGTGATCGCCGCCCGGCTGAAGAACGGATTGGAAATCCACAATATCTACCTGCCCGCCGGCGGCGATGTTCCGGACGCCGCGCTGAATGACAAGTTCGCGCACAAGCTGGATTTTCTCGACAGGCTCGGGCCCGGCTACAAGAAGCTGCCCAAGGGCGTGCGCCGTATTCTGGTGGGCGACCTCAACGTGGCCCCGCATGAGAATGATGTCTGGTCGCACAAGCAGCTGCTGAAGATTGTCTCGCACACGCCGGAGGAAACCGAACGGCTGGAAGACGGCCGCAAGACGGCCGGCTTTGCGGACATTGCCCGGATGGCGGTGCCGGATGCGCAGAAGCTATACTCCTGGTGGAGCTATCGCGCGGCGGACTGGGCCGCGGCCAACAAGGGCCGGCGGCTGGACCATATCTGGGCCAACAAGGATGCGCTGGCCGACACGAAAATTGATTCGTACAAGGTGCATCTCGCCTGGCGCGGCGGATGGAAACCGTCCGACCACGCACCGATCAGCGTTGAGGTGAGAGCCTAATCCTCTGGCCGCCAGACATAGTGGCACTTCTGGCGGCGGTGGACGGGGTCGTCTTCCGTCCGGTCCAGCGTGAAACCGTGATGCGCATAAAAGGCGCGCGCCCTCTTATTGTCCGTATGCGTCACTAGCACGATGCCGTCCGGCAGGCATTGCTTGGCATGCGCCATCAGGAGGCGGCCGACACCCTTCACCTTCCCTGCCGGGTCCACAAAGATCTGGTCGATCCGGCTTTCGCCCGGAACAAGCGCGAGCAGTCCGGCGAGCCGGCCGCCATCATCCGCTGTGTACAAGTCCCACCGGGTTGCCGCCTCTGTATAGAACCGGGCGCGCACTTCCTCGCGCGTCAGGTCGGTCTCGTTGGCGATGCCGATCGACATCCAGCTGTCAAACCAGAGGTCGGCCAGCGCGGCATGGTCTGCCTGGGTCGCGGAACGGACGATCAAGGCTGCAAGCGATAGCCGCCCGGATCTGTCATCAGCAGGCGGGCATTGCCGGGATCGGGCTCGACCTTCTGGCGGAGGCGGTAGATGTGGGTTTCCAGCGTATGGGTCGTCACTGCCGCGTTATAGCCCCAGACTTCCGAGAGCAGCGTTTCGCGCGCGACCGCCCTGCCCCCGGCGCGGTAGAGGTATTTCAGGATCTCGGTTTCCTTTTCGGTGAGCCGGATCCGTTTGCCTTCTTTTGTGCGCAGCGTTTTGGTCGAGGGGCGGAACTCGTAGGGGCCGATCTCGAAGGTGGCGTCTTCGGTCTGCTCGAAGCTGCGCAGCTGGGCACGCACGCGGGCGAGCAGGACCGAGAAGGTGAAGGGCTTGGCGACATAGTCATTGGCGCCGGCATCAAGCCCCGCGACCGTATCGGCCTCGCCGGTGCGGCCCGTCAGCATGATGATCGGTGCACGGATGCCCGCAGCGCGCAGGCGCCGGCAGGTCTCGATGCCATTGATGCCGGGCATGTCGACATCCAGCACGATGATGTCGACGCGCTGGGAGGCCGCGAGGGTCAGCGCCTCCTCGCCTGTGCCCGCGCTGGTGACAGCGAAACCGTCACTGAGCTCGAACTGTTCGGCGAGCGTGTCGCGGAAATCAGGTTCGTCATCGACGATCAGAATGTGTTTCTTGGCCGACATCACGAAAATCCTTCAACGCCTTCATGGGCTTAGAGTGGTGCGCCCCTTGGCGCCGCACAACCGGCGCTGCATAAGTCGGCGCAGTCCGATAGGCCAATAACAATCCCGGGAGCCGAGACTGGCGAGCCACTTTATTGCCTGCGCGGAGGGGCGTTTTGAAGGCGAAGGCCGCTTGTTTCGCTGCGCTCTGGGCCGCGGCGGCGTGAAACCGGCTGCGGACAAGCGCGAGGGCGATGGCATGTCGCCCGCCGGTATATGGGCCGTGCGGCGCGGTTTTTACCGTCCGGACAAGGGGCCGGCTCCTGAGACTGGACTGCCGGTGATTGCCTTGAAGCCCGAGGATGGCTGGAGCGATGACCCGGCCGAGCCCGCGTATAACCGGCTCGTGCCCCTGCCCTGCCGGGGTAGCCATGAGCGGCTCTGGCGCGATGACGGGGTCTACGACCTGATTGTCGAGCTGGGGTATAATGACGATCCGCCCGTGGCGGGCCGGGGCAGCGCCATTTTCCTGCATATCGCGCGCGAGGGTTACACGGCGACTGAGGGCTGCGTGGCGCTCGCGGAAGCGGATTTGCGTCAGGTGTTGAAGCTGCTCGGGGGCGGATCGATGATCGAGATCCGGGCTTAGGACCGCTCTCCGAACAACGCGGTGCCGATGCGGACATGCGTGGCGCCGTAGCGGGCGGCGAGCGCATAGTCTCCGCTCATGCCCATGGAAAGCGAGGCGAGCCCGTGCGCGCGGGCGAGTTTGGCGAGCAATGCGAAATGTGGCCCGGCAGGTTCGCCAACCGGCGGAATACACATCAGGCCGTCGATTTCGAGACCCGCTTTTGAACGCGCATGGTCCAGCAGCGCGGCGAGATCGGCGGGAATGACACCGGCTTTCTGCGCTTCCTCACCGGTATTCACCTGGATCAGCAGGCGCGGACGCCGGCCTGCTTTCGCCATTGCAGCCGCAAGCGTGTCGGCGAGTTTGGGCCGGTCCAGCGTCTGGATCACATCGAACAGGCGCACGGCATCTTCCGACTTGTTGGACTGGAGCGGGCCTATCAGGTGGAGTTCGAGGTCTGGAAACCGGCTGCGCTTTCCTTCCCAGTGCACCATCGCCTCCTGAACCCGGTTTTCGCCGAACACGCGCTGGCCAGTTGCCAGCATTTCGGCGAGCGCAGACTCGGGCTGCGTCTTCGAGACGGCGATCAGGACAGGCGCAGGTGTCGCCACGGACGCGAGCTCGGCGAGGATCGCGGCGCGGCGTTGGGAAATTCCGGGTTCCGGCGTATCGGTCATGAAGATGAGCGTAGAACCCCAAAGCCGGCGGCAACGCAAGCTGATCGCCGCTGCGCGGACGGCGGCCGCGCACCTGCCCCCTGCCCTGCCCCCGGCGCTTTTCCTGACAGACCCGGCGCGCACACCGGACCCGGCCGGCATTGCAAACGGCCTTCCGGCGGGTTTCGGGGTGATTTACCGCCATTTTGGCGTGCCGGACCGGTCAGAGGCCGCGCACCTGCTCGCGCAGATTTGCCGCCGCCGGGGTCTGTGCCTGCTGATTGCCGGTGATCCACACCTTGCCTGCGCGGTCGACGCCGATGGTGTTCACTGGCCCTTCCGGATGCGGCAGGCCGCCCGGAAATGGCAGGGCCGCTTCGCCTTGCAGACGATGAGCGCCCATTCGCCGCGCGAATTGCGCATCGCTGAAGGATTTCCGGTCGACGGCGTGGTGCTGTCGACGGCTTTTGCCTCAGCCAGCCCAAGTGCGGGCCGGCCCCTCGGAGCGATACGGTTTCACAGATTGGCCCGGGAAGCTGGGTCCCCGGTCTATGCGCTGGGCGGGATCACGGCCGAAACAGCCGGAATCGCTGCGAAAGTCGCAGGCTTTGCAGCAGTGAATGGGATGCGGCCCTTCGGGCCAGCGATCAGAACTTGAACGCCGATTTCAGCCGGATGCCGGCTTCGACGTCCTGTTTCTCCCAACGGGAAGCGTCGTTCAGCTCGTTCAGTTCCTCGGCGCGGATGCTGACTTCACCGCCGACCGAGAAGCGCGGGGTGATCTTGAACGTAGCGCCGGCCTGGACTTCCTCACGCGGCAACGGCGAGAGGCCAAGACGGGTGAATTTATCGACGCTGAGTTCCCAGCGTGAATTGCCGCCGATCCGCATGGAAAAGTCCTGCGACGGCTCTGCCTGCCATTGCGGGCGGGATTCAGCCGGTTTCGCCTCGGAAAACTGGCGATACCATTCCGCCTGGGCAGAGGGTGTTTCCGACAGGGTGGGCGCTTCGATACGGATCGCGTCGTCGCCTGCGCGCACCTGTGCAAACGCAGGGGCCGCAAACGCGGCCGCCGCCAAGGCGTAAGTGAGAGCAAAACGTGAGCGCATGTCCAATCCCTAGCCAAGAGAGATAGTCGGCGCGGGTTCCTAATGGAAGATTAACATTCGGAGAGTCTGGGCTTATTGGCCAGACAGTGTGATTTCGAACACAATCCCGTCCGTCCGTTCCCGCATAATGGGCGCAAGCGGCAGGGAATTTCCCGTGTAGCGTGTATCGATATGCTGCCAGCCAGCAACCACCCGGAGATTCTCACCGAAACTGCGGGCAAGGGACAGGCCGATGGATTCTGATTCGGCACGCACGGATTCGTCCTCGGCATCGGCCAGTTCCAGCCCTGCATCGAACTTGCCCAGATTGACGCGCAGGGCGCCGGACAGGGCGGAATAATCCCCGGGTATGGCGCTGAAACCGTTATTGCTCTCGAGGTAGCTCATCCCCAGGGCAAATGACGAGAACTCCGCAGATCCGCCAGCCGACCAGGTTTCCACCTTGTCATAGGCGCCCGGCAGCGCCGCCTGAGCGGCATCCGCCTGGCTATAGGCAACGCCTGCCCGAAGGCGTACGCCACTTCGCGGCAGGCGGCGGGAGACATTCAGGGCGACTTCGACGGCGTTTTCGATGTCCGGGGCCAGCGCGCCGCCGGGATTGCGCACGGGATCCCGGTCGAGCCCGCTTATATTGGCCTCCGGTGTCAGGGACACCCCGGCCCGCACGCCAAGGATGCGCGGCGTGGCATAGCTGACTTTCAGGGAGGGGCCGGTGAGGTCATGATCGGTGCGGGCAATGACGAAGCCTGACGGGTCGAGCGTGGGATTGGCCAAGGCGGCATGGCGGAAGAGCGTCGGCGCGCCTTCGAAAAAGCGGGCGGCGACCCCGTCATCAAGGCCGGCGCGCAGCTCGCCGTATCCGCCGTCTATATATATGTAGCCGGTTTCGATGCGGGCGCGGGGATCATCGTCTTCCGGGGAAGGTCCGCGCGCGAGACCGCTGAAAGCCCCGACCGGGCTGGCCATCGGTTGCGAGGGCCCGAGTATGCCGCTGAAGCCGGAGCGGGCCGGATTGTCCATATCAACACCGCCAGACGTGCGAAAACCGATCTCGGCGCCGCTCTGGAGCACATAATTCGCCTCGAACGCCCCGCGCAGAGTGAAAAGGACGGCTTCATCCGCGTCCGATGCCGCCACGAGACCGGCCTCAAACCCGGCCTCCGTGACGATCCCGCCTTCATCTTCCCAGATATCCTGAGCGGCTGCCGGTGCGGCGTTGGCAGCAAGGGCAATGACCAAGCCGGTCAGGGGATGGCGCATAGCTTAGCTCCTGAGCGAGGTTTCACGGGCGGCCATGCGCAGAACGAGACTGGCGAGGCCATGACCCCCTTGTTATACACGCCCCGTCAACAAGGTCTTGCACGCGGGAACACAACGATGATGAAGCCGACACTTGCCGCCGCCTTTGCTACGATGATCGCCGTTACCGGTTGCCAATCGGGCGGCGGATCGAACGCGGCTGCGCGCGCCGCGTCCTCTTCGGTCGCTGCCGTGAACCCTTACCTCTGGCGCGCGACGCTGGACACGATGGCCCCCCTGCCCCTGCAGAGCGCCGACGCCATCGGCGGCCTGGTCATCTATGACTGGAAGAGTTTCGAAGACGCTCCGGCCGAACGGATCAAGGCCACGGTCTACATTCTCGACTCGCGACTGCGGGCTGACGGGATCAAGGTCAGCGTCTATCGCCAGACCAATGAAGAAGGTACCTGGACCGACGCCAGCGTTGATGCCGAGACCGGACAACAACTCGAGAACAAGATTCTTGAACGGGCGCGACTTCTTAAGGCATCCGAAATCGGCTAAAGCGCCGGACTTCGACTTTCCTTCTGATGCCTTGATGGGAGCGCCTGATGGCAACCCGGTATGATCCGCAAGCCGCGGAGCCCAGATGGCGTGATGCCTGGGCCGAGACTGACCTGTTCCGCACGAAGACGCCGGCGGAAGCCGGCGATGCGCCGAAGGCTTACGTCCTCGAGATGTTCCCTTATCCTTCGGGGCGCCTGCACATGGGCCATGTACGCAACTATGCGATGGGTGATGTGGTCGCCCGTCACAGGCGCGCAAAGGGATATAATGTCCTCCACCCGATGGGCTGGGACGCGTTCGGCCTGCCGGCAGAAAACGCCGCGATGGAACGCGGCATCGATCCCGGCAAATGGACCTATGCGAACATCGACGCGATGCGCGCCCAGTTTCGCAAGCTCGGCCTGTCGCTGGACTGGAGCCGTGAGTTTGCGACCTGTGACCCGGACTATTACGGCGCGCAACAGGCCCTGTTCCTGAAATTCCTTGAAAAGGGCCTTGTCTATCGCAAGGCCTCTAAGGTGAACTGGGATCCGGTCGACAATACCGTGCTCGCCAATGAGCAGGTGATCGACGGACGCGGCTGGCGCTCCGGCGCGGTGGTCGAGCAGCGCGAGCTGACGCAATGGTTCTTCCGGATCACGGCGTATGCGGATGATCTGCTCACAGAAGTCCAGAAGCTCGAGCGCTGGCCCGAAAAGGTCCGCACGATGCAGGCCAACTGGATCGGCAAGTCTGAAGGCCTGCAGATGACTTTCCATTTCGCGGGCCCTGCCCCGGCGGGATTCGAAGCCGGCATCGACGTGTTCACGACACGGCCGGACACGCTGTTCGGAGCGAGCTTCGTTGCGCTGTCGCCGGACCATCCGCTGGTGGTTCAGATGGCGGAGAAATCGGAAGAACTGAAAGCCTTCCGCGCCAAGTGCGCGCAGATCGGCACCAGCGAGGAGGCCATCGAGAAAGCCGAAAAGCTCGGCTTGGATACGGGCCTGACCGTGGCGCACCCATTCATCGAAGGCGCGACCCTGCCGGTCTGGGTCGCGAACTTTGTGTTGATGGGTTACGGCACCGGCGCCATCTTCGGCTGCCCGGCGCATGACCAGCGCGACATCGAGTTTGCCCGCAAGTTCGGCCTGTCGGTTACGCCGGTGGTCCTGCCGCCGGATACCGACCCGGCGGAGTTCCGCGTCGATGACAAGGCCTATACGGGCCCGGGCCGGATCTTCAATTCGGGCTTCCTCGATGGCCTCGCCATTGATGAAGCCAAGCGCGTGGCCATCGCCCGCATCGAAGCGGCCGGTCAAGGCAAAGGCGCGATCAACTACCGCCTGCGCGACTGGGGCTTCTCCCGCCAGCGCTATTGGGGTTGCCCGATCCCGATCATCTATTGCGACGATTGCGGCGCGGTTCCGGCGCCGATGGACTCGCTGCCGGTGCGCCTGCCGGAGAATGTGAGCTTCGAGAAGCCGGGTAATCCGCTGGAGCATCACCCGACCTGGAAGAATGTCGACTGTCCGAAATGCGGAAAAGCGGCGCGGCGCGAGACCGATACACTGGATACGTTTGTGGACAGCTCCTGGTATTACGCCCGCTTCGCCAGCATCAGAGATCCGGCCGAGCGCGCCTACTGGCTTCCGGTCGATCAGTATATCGGCGGCGTCGAGCATGCCGTGCTGCACCTTCTTTATTCGCGCGCCTTCGCGCGCGCGATGCGCGATGTCGGCGAACTGGACCTGCCCGCGGGCGAGCCTTTCGCGGGCCTGTTCACGCAAGGCATGGTGACGCACGAGACCTACAAGTCAGCAGACGGAAAATGGCTGGAGCCGGATGCCGTCGAGAAGAGGGATGGCGCGTGGGTCGAGACGGCGACCGGCGCTCCGGTCGAAGCGGGCGCCATCGAGAAGATGTCGAAGTCCAAGAAGAACACGGTCGATCCCGACGGGATCGTCGCGACCTATGGCGCCGATGTGGCGCGCTGGTTCATGCTGTCGGATTCTCCGCCCGAACGGGACGTGGAATGGACCCAGTCCGGCGTCGAAGGTGCGGGCCGTTTTGCGCAGCGTGTCTGGAGCCTGGCGGACAGTCTGTCCGACGCCCCCTACCCTGCCCCGGGCGAAGACGCGGCGTCGCTGGATCTGCGCCGGGTCAGCCACCGGGCGGCCAAAGCCATCGACAAGGCCATCGAGGACTTCCGCTTCAACTCGGCCATCGCCTCCATTTATGAATGGGTGAATGCGCTGAAGAAGGCGGAACAGTCTGACGGTTTGCTCGGTGCTCGCGCCGAGGCGATCTCGATGCTGGCGCGGTGCCTGACCCCGTTCATGCCGCACCTCGCCGAAAGCGTCTGGGAACGGATCGGCGGCAAAGGTCTCGTCTCGGCGGCGGCCTGGCCAGAGGCCGAGGCGGCGCTGATCACCGACGATACGATCACGCTGGCGGTTCAGGTCAACGGCAAGCGGCGAGGTGAAATCTCCGTGGCCAAGGACCTGGGCAACGACGCTGTTGAGGCTGCTGCGAAGGCTTTACCGGAGGTGGAGGCTTTCATCGCGGGCAAGGACGTGAAGAAAACCATTGTCGTCCCGGGACGCATCGTGAATATCGTGGTGGCATGAAACGCGTCATCGCTGCCCTGCTCGTCACATTCTCCGGCGCCGCCCTCGGCGGCTGCGGATTCCAGCCGGTCTATGCGCCGGTCAATGGCCAGCTTGCCGATGGCGGATTGATCGAAGTGGCCACGATCCGGGGCCGTCCGGGACACATGCTGCGCCAAGCCCTGTTGCAGGAACTGGCGCTCGGAGTGCCGGGACTGACGGAATCAGTGACGCTCACGGTCGATCTCAACGACAAACTCTCGCGTCTCGCTTTCCAGCCTGACGGCGCGGCTTCGCGCTCGAGTGTTCTGGCGACCGGCAAATATTCGCTCAAGGGCGAGTCGGTATCTGTCCGGGGCGTTGTCGATGTCGAGACAGGCTTCCTGGTTCCAGATTCGCCCTTCGGAGACATCGCAGCGCAGACCAGCGCATCTGACCGGGCCATGCGAATGCTCGCCAAAGAGATTGCAGACGATATCCGTCTCCAGTTCGCGACGCGCTGATGCTGGTCAAAGGCCGGCAAGCGGAAAGCTTTGCCCGGCGGCCCGGTAACGAGTTCTGGGCGGTTGTCGCCTTCTCCGAAGATGAGGGGCTTGCTGCGGATGCCGCGCAATCCGTTCTGTCGGCCTGGGGCGGAAAAACGCCATTGGATGTCACCGTGCTTGATGATGACGCGATCCGGAAAGATCCGTCGCTTCTGTTCGATGCGCTTGAGGCCGCCTCCCTGTTGGGTGACCCGCGCGCCGTGCGGGTGCGCACCAGCGGTGACAAGATCGCCGCGCTGCTGATCGAGGCCATCGAGGCCGGTGACGCCGAGGCCGGACGTTACGCCGCAAAGCTCGTGATCGAGACGGGCAGCCTTGCCGCCAAGTCCAAGCTTCGGGGCGCAGCCGAAAAAGCCACGCGCACGGCCTGCCTCCAGCTCTTCGCCGAAGAGGCGGGCGACATCGGCGAACGGGTTCGCACTGCCTTGCTCGCCGAAGGCGCCATTATAGAGGACGACGCGCTTGCCCTCTTCTGCGGCGACCTTCCCGGGCACCGGGCCATCGCCAATGCCGAGATCGAGAAGCTCGCCCTCTATTCTAGGGGCCTCGGCCGCGCGGTCGGCGCGGAAGACATCCGCGCGCTGACGGCCACGACCCTGCGCCAAGATATTGGCGGCGTGCTGATGGCCGCGCTCGATGGCCGGCCGGCGGAGGCGCATCAGGCGCTCGACCGGCTGAACGAGATTGGCACCAGCCCGATCTCGGTTCTCAGATCTCTGCAGATGGAAACGCTCCGGATGCTGAGCGCCCATGAAAAGGTCGCGTCGGGTGACAGCAATCCGGGACGAAGCCTGCGCCCGCCCGTCTGGCCAAACGAATGGCCGGCCTTCCGCAAGCGGATGAATACCTGGCCGCCGAAACGCCTGATGCGGATCATGGAACGCATCCACGACGCCGAGCGCCAGGCCAAGGAAGCCGGGTCGACGGCCGAGCCGGTCGTCCGCCTACTGATTAATGATCTGGTAAGGGTTGCCGAAGCGGCCCGTTAGGATCAGGTCCGGCGCTTTGCCGTCAGACGTTTGCAGACATCGTCCAGCTGTTCGAGTTCGCGGTACTTGATCCGAATCTCGCCCCCTTCCCTGCCGTGGCGAATATCGACGACGAGACCAAGCTCGCGGCTGATGTCGGCTTCAAGGGCTTCGGTATTGATATCTTTGTCAGTAGCCAAAGATGCCGAAGGCGGAGCTTTCGTGCTGGGAACCGTGTCACGCGACTCGCGGGCCTTCGCCTCGACTTCGCGCACGCTGAGACCTTTCGCGACCGCCAGTTCGATCAGCGCTTCCGGGTCCGCGCTCCCAAGCGCGGCGCGGGCATGGCCGGCCGAGATGCGTCCGGCACGTACATGGACGCGCGCGCCTTCCGGCAACTGGAGCAGGCGGAGCGTATTGGTGATATGGGCGCGGCTCTTTCCTACGCTGGTGGCAAGGCTTTCCTGCGTCCGGCCAAAACGCTTGATCAGCGCGTCATAGGCTTCGGCCTCATCGATCGAATTCAGGTCGGCGCGCTGGACGTTCTCGATGATACCGATCTCGAGAAGCGCAAGGTCATCGACTTCGCGAACCACGGCCGGGATATGCGTCAGCCCGGCCATCCGCGCTGCGCGCCAACGGCGCTCGCCGGCGATGATCTGGAACTTGCCGGCCTCTTTCGGATCAGGCCGCACGAGGATCGCCTGAAGCACGCCTTTGGTTTTCAGCGACTCGGATAGCTCGCGCAGTTCGGCGTCATCAAAGCTGCGGCGCGGCTGGGCCGGGTTGCGGCGGATGAGCTCGATGGCGATTTCGTTGGCACGTTCCGTAGGCGGAACATCCGGGGACGGAGCGCTCGCCGGCGCGCGAACGCCCATCGCTTCGACTTCGCCGATCAGGGCCGAGAGGCCGCGTCCGAGACGCGAGGCTTTCCGGCCGTCATCCTGTGGGTCCGCGCTCATGCCACCCTCGCCTTCTCGCGTTGCAACACTTCCGAGGCGAGGCGGATGTACGCCTCGCTGCCCGGGCAACGGTAATCATAAAGGAGCGCCGGCTTGCCGAAGGACGGCGCCTCGGAGAGGCGGACGTTGCGCGGGATGACCGTGTTGTAGACCTTGCTTCCGAAGAAGGAGCGCACTTCGTTGGCGACCTGGTCGGAGAGCGAATTGCGCCGGTCATACATGGTGAGTACGACGCCCTGGATTTCGAGCGTCGGGTTAAGACCCGAGCGGACGACCTCGACCGTGCGCAGGAGTTGCGAGAGACCTTCGAGCGCGAGGAACTCGCATTGCAACGGGACGAGCAGAGCGTCCGACGCCGTCATCGCATTGACCGTGAGCGCCGAAAGCGATGGCGGGCAATCGATCAGGACGTAATCATACTTAACGAGGTCGCCATTCTCGGCGCGGGCGATATAGGCCTGCAGCGACTCCTTGAGCCGGTAAGATCGGTGCGCGTCGCCGGCCAGTTCGGTCTCGACTCCGGACAGGTTCTCGTCGCCGGGCACGATATCGAGTCGCGGCACGATGGTGGAGAGAACCGCCTCTTCGAGAGGAATCCGGTCGATGACGAGATCATAAGACGTCTGAAGCCGTTCGGCCCGGGAGATGCCCAGACCCGTCGACGCATTGCCCTGCGCATCGAAATCGACAATCAGCACCCGCCGGCCGACGGCCGCCAGCGCTGTACCAAGGTTGATCGAAGTCGTCGTCTTCCCGACGCCGCCCTTCTGATTCACAACCGCAAATATTCTAGGCCTGGCCATGGCGTCTCGCAGCCTCCCGCACAATCAAGATTACCCCGGACCCACCACTGCGACTTGGAATCGCTTGATAAGCGAAATTCCACCTTTGCCGGGCTGCCGTCAATTCCTCATTCCAGCGTTCGCCCTTTGGGAAAACCCCTGTTGCTCCTTTGCACAGCCATGGCGCGGCATAATTGAGCAGTTGTGGAAGCGGCGCGAAGGCGCGTGCCGTCACGTAGTCGGCCTTTATCGGGGGTGCGGATTCGACCCGGCCCTGATGCACGGTGGCCGGCAGATCGGCGGCTTCGATCGCTGCGCGCAGGAAGGCGCACTTCTTCCCGACGCTTTCGATCATGGTCACGCGGCCGGCCGGCCGGGCCGCGGCGAGGATCAGTCCCGGAAAGCCGGCGCCCGAACCGAGGTCGACCACATGGGCCGTGTCCGGGATCCGGTCGAGGAGTTGGACCGAGTCGCCGACATGCCGCGTCCAGATCTGGGGCCACTCTTTGGGGCCGATCAGATTGCTCCGCGTCCGCCAGTCGTCGAGCGTCGCGATGATAATGTCGAGCTTGGCCAATGTTTCACGTGAAACATCGTGAGCGGCAAGGAACGCCGCGCGGTCATTCTGGTCTGTCATTCTTATCCTGCCCGGCGGACGCGTTTGACATGACCGAGCAGCGCGGTCAGCGCGCCGGGCGTCACACCCTCGATCCGGGCCGCCTGGCCAAGCGTCATCGGGCGAACAGCTTTGAACTTGGTGCGCACCTCGTTCGAGAGGCCGCCGATGGCATCATAGTCGAGGCTTTCCGGAAGCGTGAGCGACTCGTCCCGGCGAAGCGCAGCGACATCTTCCGACTGGCGATCAAGATAGGCGGCGTAGAGCGCTTCGATCTCGATCTGCGCGCCAACCTCATCGGCCATCGACTCAAGTTCCGGCCAGACCGCGCGGAGATGTGCGAGCGTGATATCCTTATAGGAGAGATACTCCCAGGCTGACCGGACACGGCCATCCTGGTTCACGGACCACCCGGCCTTCGATGCGGCGGCTGGAGAAAGGGTCAATGCTTTGAGTTTCGTCCGGGCCTCTTCGAGGGCGGAATGTTTCACGTGAAACATTGAGGCGCGGTCCGGACCGACGCACCCGGCTTCGAGACCGCGAGGCGTCAAACGCTGGTCGGCATTGTCGGCGCGAAGCGCGAGCCGGTATTCGGCGCGCGAGGTGAACATGCGATAGGGCTCGGTCACGCCCCGGGTCACGAGGTCGTCAATCAGGACGCCGATATAGGCTTCGGCCCGGTCGAAGATCACCGGCACTTTTCCGGCGGCTGACCGCGCAGCATTGAGACCGGCCATCAGGCCCTGCGCGCCCGCTTCCTCATACCCAGTCGTGCCGTTGATCTGGCCGGCGAGATAAAGACCGGAAAGGGCCTTCACTTCGAGCGCCGGCGAAAGCGCACGCGGATCCACATAATCATACTCAATGGCATAGGCGTGTTGGAGGATGACGACGTCCTCGAGACCGGGAATGGTCCGGATGAACTGATCCTGGATTTCTTCCGGGAGCGAGGTCGAGATGCCGTTCGGATAGACGGTATGATCGTCGAGACCTTCCGGTTCGAGGAAGATCTGGTGGCGGTCCCGGTCAGCAAAGCGATGCACCTTGTCCTCGATGGAGGGGCAATAGCGGGGGCCGCGCCCGGCAATCGCGCCGGAGTAAACCGCCGACTGATTGATGTTCGCGTCGATGATGGCGTGGGTCTCCGGCGTCGTCCAGGTAATGCCGCACGCGATCTGCGGCACCTTGATCTCATCTGTCAGGAAGCTGAACGGGATCGGCTGGTCATCGGCGGCCTGCATTTCGAGACGGTCCCAATGAATGGTCCGGCCATCAAGGCGGGCAGGCGTTCCGGTCTTGAGACGGCCCATCGGAAGACCGAGCGCGTAGAGCCGGTCAGACAGACCGATGGCCGGCGCCTCGCCAACTCGTCCTGCCGGGATGCGGCGGGCACCGATATGGATAATGCCTTTGAGGAAGGTCCCGGTCGTGATGACGACCTTCGTCGCGCCATACCGGGTGCCCGTCAGGCCGATCACACCCGCGACTTTGTCGTCTACTATAATGAGGTCTTCGGCGCCGTCCTCGATCAGGGTCAGGTTCGGATAGTCACCGAGCTCGGCCTGCATCGCTTCGCGGTAGAGCTTCCGGTCGATCTGCGCGCGCGGTCCCCAGACCGCTGGACCCTTGGACCGGTTCAGCATCCGGAACTGGATGCCGGCCTTGTCGGCCAAGCGGCCCATGACGCCGTCGAGCGCATCGATCTCACGCACGAGATGGCCTTTGCCCAGACCGCCGATGGCCGGGTTGCAACTCATCTCGCCGATGGTCGAGAGCTTGTGCGTGACCAGCGCGGTGCGCGCGCCGAAGCGGGCAGCGGCAGCCGCCGCTTCGCAGCCGGCATGTCCGCCGCCAATCACGATCACATCAAAGTCGGCCGCGTGCGGCATTAACCATCTCTTAAGCAGGGGTTCCGGGCCGCGTATATAACGCCGGGGGAGGGGATTCCCTAGAGCCTATTTCCCGATGCAGAACTTCGAGAAGACGGCGCCCAGAACATCCTCGACACCGATCTCACCGATGATGGATTGCATCTCGCGGATGGCCAGGCGGAGGTCTTCGGCGACGAGCTCGTGGCCCAGTCCGTCTTCAAGCGCCGTCCTAGCAGAGGCCAGGGCGGCGAGGCCGCGGCTCAGTTTTTCACGGTGACGGGCGCGGGTAATGACCGGCGCTTCGACCGAGGCAGCCCGCTGCGTGATGAAGGCCGTGATCCAGGATTCGAGGGTTTCGAGACCTTCGCCCGTCAACGCCGAGAGGGGGAGGGCGCCGTCCGGGGCGAGGGCCGACGCGCGCGCATCCGCCTTGTTGAAAATGACGATGTCCTGGGACTCGACCGGACCCGGGGGAGGGGAGGGGTCCAGGCCGTCAATCACGTGCAGGCGAAGATCCGCTTCTAGGGCCGCGCGGCGTGCCCGGCGGACGCCTTCCGCTTCGACCACATCCTCCGTCTCGCGGAGTCCGGCCGTGTCCGCAATCCAAACAACCTGACCGCCCAGGATGAGGCGGACCTCGACAACGTCCCGGGTCGTTCCCGCGATGTCGGTCACGATGGCAGCGTCCCGCCGGGCGAGGCGATTCAGAATGGAAGACTTCCCGGCGTTCGGCGGTCCGATGATGGCGATGCGGAACCCGTCCCGGATGCGTTCGCCAATGCCGCCGTCACCGAGTGCGGCTTCGATCTCTGACATCAATATAGAGAGGCGGTCGCGAACCGGCGCATCCGCGTCGGCTGCAACGTCTCCCTCATCCGGGAAGTCGACCAGCACTTCGATCAGGGCAAGGAGTCCAAGAAGTTCGTCGCGCCATTCGGAATAAGTTGCAGACAGTCCCCCCGAAAGTTGACGCAAGGCCTGGGCTTTCTGGGAGCGTGTTTCGGCCTCGATCAGGTCGGCGACACCTTCCGCCTCGGTCAGATCGAGTTTGCCGTTCTCGAAAGCGCGCCGGGTAAACTCGCCGGGTTCGGCCAGGCGGACTCCGGGGAGAGCGGTCAGCGCCGAAAGCGCATGTTCGATCACGGCCGGACCGCCATGAAGAAAAAGCTCAAGCGTGTCTTCGCCGGTATAGGAATGCGGGGCAGGGGCGTAGAGGACGAGGCCTTCGTCGATCTGGTTGCCGGCGGAATCGCTGACGCGCGTCAACACCGCCCGGCGCGGTTCCGGCAGACCGGTCGATAAAATCTCGCGGGCAACATAAGAAACCGCCGGTCCGGAAATCCGAACCATGGCAATCGCCGACGGCGGAGGCCCGGAAGCGAGGGCACAGATTGTGTCCTGCGCAGCCATGCCTGTCTCGCTAGTTTTTCATCGCTTCGAAGAACTCGTCGTTGGTCTTCGTCTGGCGCAGCTTATCGAGCAGGAAGTCCACCGCATCGTTCGCGCCCATCGGTCCGAGGATGCGGCGAAGGATGTAGATCTTCGACAGCTGGTCCTGCGGCGTGATGAGTTCTTCCTTCCGCGTACCGGACTTCATGATGTCGATGGCCGGGAAGGTGCGCTTGTCCGCGATCTTCCGGTCGAGCACGACCTCGGAGTTACCCGTACCTTTGAATTCCTCGAAGATCACCTCGTCCATCCGCGACCCGGTATCGATCAGGGCGGTGGCAACGATGGTCAGCGATCCGCCATTCTCGACATTCCGCGCCGCGCCGAAGAAGCGCTTCGGGCGTTGCAGGGCGTTGGCATCAACACCGCCGGTCAGCACTTTGCCGGAGGAGGGGACCGTCGTGTTATAGGCGCGGCCGAGACGCGTGATCGAGTCGAGCAGGATGACGACATCCCGCTTGTGCTCGACGAGGCGTTTGGCTTTTTCGATCACCATTTCGGCGACCTGGACGTGGCGCGTCGCCGGCTCGTCGAACGTCGAGGCAATAACCTCGCCCTTCACGGTGCGGCGCATGTCGGTCACTTCTTCCGGGCGCTCGTCAATCAGGAGAACGATCAGGAAGCATTCGGGATGGTTCTCTTCGATGGCTGACGCGATGTTCTGCATCAGCACCGTTTTACCGGTGCGGGGCGGCGCGACGATCAGGGCGCGCTGACCCTTGCCGATCGGGGAGACGATATCGATGACCCGGCCAGAGCGATCCTTCTTGGTCGGATCGCGGCTTTCCATTTTCAGGCGGCTGTCCGGGTAAAGCGGCGTCAGGTTGTCGAAGTGGACTTTCTTGTTGGCCTTGTCCGGATCTTCGAAATTGATCTGGCTCACATCGGTTAGCGCAAAGTAGCGCTCGGAATCCTGCGGCGCGACAATCGGGCCTTCGACGGTATCGCCGGTACGGATGTTTGCCTTCTTGAGAACTTCCGGGCTGACATAGATGTCGTCCGGGCCCGGCAGGTAGTTGGATTCCGGCGAGCGCAGGAAGCCGAAACCGTCAACCAGAACCTCGAGCACGCCCTGGCCTGTGATCTCGACTTCGCTGTCTGCCAGCTCCTTCAGGATTGCAAAAAGCATATCCTGGGTACGCATTGAGGACGCATTCTCGACCTCAAGCTCTTCGGCGTAGAGCAGAAGCTCTTCGGGAGACTTAGCTTTGAGTTCACGCAGCGTGACGCTGGTCAGGTTATCTAGCATCGAGGAAGCCATTCAGGGTGGGTCCAGATTATGTATTTAGTTTTGGGGGTGCCGGCTGGAGAAAAAGTTCGGGCGCCACAAGGAATGGGCGCACCGGCATGGGCCCCTCATCGCCAATTTGTCCCGAAACGTCAAGCCGTAATGGCCGCAGGATCAGAAGGGTTTCACAATTACGAGGATGACAACGCCGATCATGAGCAGGAAGGGCACTTCATTCAGCATCCGGAGGCGTTTGGCCTGCACCGTGCCGGTGACCGCGTCGACTTTCCGCCCGAGGCCAATGAAGTAGCCATGCAGGCCGCTGATTCCGAGGACCAGCACGAGTTTGACGTGAAACCAGGGCTGCAGCAAGATTTGCCCGCCACGCTGCCAGTCCAGGTACACCATCAGGATCCCGAACACCCATACAAGTATGAGACTTGGATTCAGGATGATTTTTCGCAACCGCGTCGAGGCATCTTTCATCGTCTCGAACAGGGGTTCGCCCGGCTGGCTGGACAATTGATGGATCTTGTAGCGCGGATAGACGAGCAGCCCGGCCATCAGGGCGATCACGAACACAATGTGCGCTGCCTTCACCCAGAGATAAATGTCCATTCCGTCCTCTCAGCTTGCGAGGCCGTTGACCCGGGCGCCCGCCTTCTGGTGTGTGACCGCATGCGGGCAACCCGTCCAGTCTGCCGGGCAAAGCCGGCCCCCGGCACAGGACCGGATCGCCTCCTTCATGCCCAGTGCGGCCAGCGTTTCCTGTGTCAGGGTGCGGATGAACTCGGGGTGCGTGCCCAGCGCCTCGACGCGCGTGTAGCTCGCGGCACCGGCCTTTTCGGCCACCAGGCGGTATTCCTCGCCGAGTTCAACCAGCGTCTCGATATGCTCGGAAACGAAGGCAATGGGTGCGATCAGGATATGTTTGCCCGCTTCGGCATGGCGGTGAACTTCGGTTTCTGTGGACGGGCCGATCCATTTCAGCGGCCCGACGCGTGACTGGTAACAGCCGATGACCTCCCAATCCGCCGGAACCCTGCCCGCAATCATTTCGGTGAGAGCTTCGCATTGCCACTGATAGGGATCGCCTGCTTCGATCACCTTTTCCGGCAGGCCATGAGCGGACAGGAGCAGCGTCACCTTCTCCGGCGCGCCCGCTTTTGCGTGCGCTTCCATGATACGTTCGATATGTGCCGAGACGAAATTCTCCTCGAAGGGATAGCAGCAGACGGTCTTTGCCTTGCCTTTGAAAGCCGTCTTCCAGGCTGTCAGGGACGACCCTGTCGTCGTCGTTGAGAATTGTGGATAGAGCGGCAGGAGCACGACTTCGTCCGCCCCCCAGCGCTTTACTTCAGCAGCGGCCTTCTCCGTGAAAGGGTGCCAGTAGCGCATGGCGATGAAACATTTCACCTCGTCCCCCGGCAGCGCCTTGGCCAGAGCGCCTTGAAGTGCAAGCGATTGTGCCTCGGTCTCGCGGAGCAGGGGAGAGCCTCCGCCGGCATCCATCATCGCATAATTCTGCTTGGCTGACCTGGCGCGCGCGCGGGAGATCAGCCGTGCCAGCAGCCAGCGGATCGGCAGCGGGGCCTGGATAATCGCCGGGTCACGAAACAGATTCTGCAGGAAAGGCTGCACCGAAGCCGGTTTGTCCGGACCGCCGAGATTGAATAATACGACGGCGATCTTGCGACCCATACGCGGCACCTACCCCTTGCGAATCCGGTTGATCACACGCTCGACGTTTGCAATCGGCGTTTCGGGACGAACCCCGTGTCCGAGGTTGAAGATATGGGGGCGGCCTCGGTAGGCGTCCAGCAACTGGTCCACCCGTGCGTCAAGACGCCCACCGCCTTCGATCAGGAGCAGGGGATCAAGATGTCCCTGCACCGGGAAGTTCGCCGACAGTTCCCGGTTGATAAAGACAGGTGAGGCCGCGGTGTCGAGGCCAACACCGGTTACGCCTGTCGCCTTCACATAGGCCGGAAGCATGACGCCGGCACCGCGCGGAAAACCGATAATCGGAACGGTGACCCCCAACTCGCGCACCCGCGCGACGAGCCTCTTCGTCGGCGCAATGATCACTTCTTCGAAGATATTGTCGGCCAGGCCTTCGGCCCAGCTGTCGAACAGCATCAGCGCATCGGCGCCAGCTTCGACCTGACGGGCAAGGTATTGAGCGGTCGCTTCGCTGACCAGATCCATGGCTGCAGCAAGCTCGTCCGGGCGGCCATGCGCCCAGCGCCATGCGGCGGACTTGTCGGTCTTTCCCCGCCCTTCGACGGCATACAGCGTCACGGTCCAGGGTGATCCGGCAAAGCCGATCAGCGCCGTTTCCTTCGGAAGCTGTGCTTTGACCCGTGCCACAGTCTCATAGACCGACGAAAGCTTGTCGGCCGCTGCTTGGGGTTTGACACGGGCCAGGTCAGACGCAGCGGAAATCGTCTCAACCAGAGGGCCTTCGCCCTTTTCAAACCGGACACCGAGACCCATCGCATCAAGGATCAGCAGGATGTCTGCAAACAGGATGGCACCATCCATCCCATAGCGGCGAATTGGTTGCAGGGTCGCTTCGCTCGCCAGTGACGGCGTGTAACAGAAATCCAGAAAGTCCCGGGCGCGGGCGCGCGTCTCCAGGTATTCCGGAAGATGCCGGCCCGCCTGGCGCATCATCCAGATCGGGGGAGGTGCCACCACCTGACCCGCCAGCACATCCAGAAATTTTTTCCCTGTCCTCACCGTCATGCGCCCGTCCTTTTCATCCCATCTAAAACAAGCCCGTCAGGGCGCTTATGATTATAAGGCCCCTGATAACTTGGAGAGGGCAGCTTTTAAGGACTTGTCCGCCAAAATCCACAAGCGAGTCACAGTCTGCGCTCGCCTTTCAGGCGAGCAGATTCTTCACGAGTCTCAATGGTTAACGCAAGGTTAAAGCCCCCGCCGGAATCACAGAGCGGAACAGGCAGGGATCAAGCAGGAGTCGAATTCGCCGATCTGTGGAATGCATGTGACTCCCTGTGGGGCATCGCGCAATTCACAGGCGAGTCACAACCCTTGTGCAAAACACCATCCCCCGGCAAGAGAAGCGCATGACCCGCCCGACCCGGCCCGCCATCTATTTCAACGTCCACCTCGTCTCTGACTCGACGGGCGAGACCCTGAATGCCCTTCAGCGCGCGGCCTGCGCCCAGTTCGAAAACGTCCAGCCTCTCGAACATAACTACTACCTTGTGCGCTCCGAACGCCAGCTTGAACGCGTGATGCGGGAAATCGAGGCGGCGCCCGGCGTGGTCTGGTTCACCATATCCGACGGGGCCCTTCGCTCCCGCCTTGAAATATTCTGCCGTGAACGGAGCATCCCGTTTCTGCCGGTGCTGGATCACTCGATCGCCATGCTCAGCCGCCATCTCGGTGTTGCGGCCACGAATCGGGTCGCGGGCCAGCACGCGATGGACGAGGATTATTTCGAGCGGATGGAAGCTATCAACTTCACGCTTGCCCATGATGATGGCCAGAATGTTGAAAGCCTGACCGGTGCGGATGTCATCCTGCTGGGCGTCAGCCGCACATCCAAGACGCCAACCTGTGTCTATCTTGCCAACCGCAAGGTGCGCGCCGGCAACATTCCGCTCGTGCCCGGCGTGGCGCTCCCGGATTTCCTCGAGAAGCTTGGTGACAAAGGACCCCTCGTTGTGGGCCTGAAGATTTCGGCAGAGCGCCTCGTTCAGATCCGCCGGCAGAGGCTTCTGTCATTGAACCAGGATGATGCGGGCGAATATGCCGATGAAGAGGCCGTTCGCGACGAGATCACGCAGGCCAACCGGCTGTTCCAGCGCAACCAGTGGAAAACAATCGATGTCTCCCGGCGCTCGGTTGAAGAAACCGCAGCCGCAATCCTCAACCTCCTGCACGAGCGTCAGGAGCACCTGTGAGCCTGAATGTCATCCTCGCCTCCGGCAGCGCCAGCCGGCGCGCCTTGCTCGCCGCTTCAGGCGTCGATGCAGAGCCAATTGCGCCAAACGTGGATGAGGAGTCCTTCCGCACCGCATTGCGCGCGGAGAAAGTTTCCGTCCGCGACCAGGCCATGCAGCTCGCCGAAATGAAAGCGGTGCGCGTCTCACAGTCCCGCCCGGGTCTCGTCATCGGCGGCGACCAGATGCTGGCGCTCGGCGACGAGGCTTTCGACAAGCCGCGCGACCTTGCCGAAGCAAGAAGTCATCTCATCCGCCTGTCCGGCAAGAGCCACACGCTTGAAACCGCGATTGTCGTCTGCGAGGAGGGCCGCCCGGTCTGGCGCCACCTTGCGCGCCCCAAACTGACGATGCGCCCGCTCTCGCCCGAATTCATCGACACCTATGTGGAGGCCTGCGGCGACAGTCTCCTGTCCACCGTCGGCGCCTACCAGCTCGAAGGCCTCGGCGCGCAGCTGTTTTCCCGCATCGAAGGAGATTATTTTTCCATCCTGGGTCTTCCGCTGCTGCCACTCCTTGATTACCTGCGCACCCGAAAGGTGCTTGTCCAATGACCCGTCTGCTAGGCGTCATCGGCGACCCGGTTTCCCAGTCGCTTTCGCCTTACATCCACAATCACTGGCTGCGGCAGAACCAGATTGATGCCGTCTATGCCGCGATGGAAGTGAAGGCAGGCGAGCTGGCTGCGTCTCTCGAGTCCCTGTTGTCGCATGATGCGATCGGCCTGAACGTCACGCTTCCCCACAAGGAAGACGCGCTGCGCCTTGTCGGCAAGGCCAGCGATACGGCTCGTCGCCTCGGCGCCGCCAATACACTGATCCGCGATCCGGACGGCATGTGGACCGCGGAGAATACCGACGCGCCCGGGTTCGCCCTGACGCTTGAGTATGGCGAGATCGCTGTCGAAGGCCGGGAGGTTTTTCTGCTCGGGGCAGGGGGCTCAGCCCGCGCGGTGGCCGATGTGCTGACGCGCCGGGGTGCGCGTCTGACCCTCTGTAACCGGACGATTGCCCGCGCCGAAGCGCTCGCGCTCGATCTCGCACCCTCGGCCCGGATCCTCTCGCTTGAAGACGGACTCTCACAGCTGAGCCGCGCGCAGGTCGTCATCAATACGCTCAGCCTCGGCCATAGCGGCGGCAGGCTCTCGCTCCCGGAGTCGAGTGGCGGCATTTTCTATGACATCAGCTATGGCAAAGGCGCGGCTTCGAGCCTCGCCGATGCCAAGCGTCAGGGCTGGCGCACGCTGGATGGTCTCGGCATGCTGGTCGCGCAGGCTGCGCTCAGTTTCGAACACTGGTTTGGCATCTTGCCGGATCTGGCCGCTGCCCACACACGTGCCCGCGCTCTGCTGGAGTCGACACAATGATCATCCTTGGGCTGACGGGTTCCATCGGCATGGGCAAGTCTGCGACAGCAAACCTGTTCCGCGAAGCCGGCGCGCCGGTCTATGACGCCGACGCCGCCGTCCATGCGCTGTATGCCAAAGGCGGGGCCGCAGTGGCGCCCATCGAGGCGGCCTTTCCCGGCGTGACCGAAGACGGTGCCATCGACCGCACGCGTTTGCGTGCCCGCGTGCTCGATAATCCCGAAGCGATGAAACAGCTGGAAGGCATCGTCCATCCGCTTGCCGGCGCAGCGCAGGTCGATTTCCGCCAGCAGGCCCGCGGCGAAGGCGCCGCCTTCTCGGTGCTCGACATTCCGCTCCTGTTCGAAACCGGCGGCGACCGGCACTGTGATTACACACTCGTGGTCACGGCGCCCGCAGACGTTCAGCGGGATCGTGTCCTCGCCCGCCCGGGCATGACGCCAGAGGCATTTGACGCCATCCTCGCCCGCCAGATGCCGGACGCGGAAAAGCGCGCCCGCGCGGATTTCATCCTGTCGAGCGCCCACGGCTTCGACTTTGCCCGCGACCAGGTTCGCGCCATAGTCGCCCTGATGATTCGCCTCGCAGACGAGAAACGCCGATGACCGACCGGATCCGGGAGATCGCCTTCGACACGGAAACCACCGGCTTCCATGCGCTGGAGGATGACCGCATCATCGAGCTTGGCGCGGTCGAACTGATCAACCATGTCCCGACCGGGCGCACCTTTCAGCGCCGCATCAACCCGCGCCGCTCTGTGCCCGAGAAAGTCACCGAGATCACCGGCATTTGCGACGAAGACCTGATCGGCAGCCCGTTCTTCGAAGACCCGGACGTCGTGGATGCCTTCCTCAGCTTCGTCGGGGATTCGACCCTCGTGGCCCATAATGCCGCCTTCGATCGCACCTTCCTGAACGCCGAACTCGCCCGTTGCGGCCGGCCGCCGGTCCCGGATGACCGCTGGGTTGATACTGTGGCAATGGCGCGCAAACGCTTTCCGGGCGCGCCCGCCAGCCTCGACGCGCTCTGCAAACGTTTCGATATTTCGCTCGAAAGCCGCACCTTCCACGGCGCCTTGCTCGACAGCCAGCTGCTTGCCAGCGTCTATCTGGAGCTGCTCGGCGGCCGGGCCCGGGCCTTCAGTTTTGACGGTGGCAACGGCCAGGAGGAGGGCGCGGCACGCCCGCCCGCTCAGCAGCGTCCAAGGCCCCTGGCCTCCGTCGCAACGGCGCAAGAGCTTGCCGCCCACGCCGCGCTTGTCGAAAAGCTCGGCGCAGGCGCCATCTGGAACAAGATCAGTTAGTTGTCGGAGGTGCGCCGGCGGCGCGGTCTGCGGCCTTGCGATACTGCGCCTGGTACAGGGCTACAAAGTCGACCGGATCGATCAGCAGCGGCGGAAATCCGCCTTCGCGCGTGATTTCGGCGATGATCCGGCGCGCAAACGGGAACAGCAGGCGCGGGCATTCGATCAGCAGCATCGGCTCGATCTGCTTCTCGGTCACGTTCGACAGCTGGAACAGGCCCGCATAGTCGAGTTCGGTGATGAACAGGGTTGTCTCGCCTGCCAGCGCCTTGGCCGACAGCTTCAGCGACACTTCGAACACGCCATTACCGTCCGCATGCGGCGATGCGCCGACATCGATGCCGAGGTCGATGTTCGGCTGAGTCTGAACCGGGGCATGGCCCGGATTCTCGAATGACAGGTCCTTCACATACTGGCCGAGAACCCGCATGGACGGGGCAGTCTGGGCCGGCTCGCCTTGTGAGGGGTTTGCGGGTGTGCTGGTATCTGTCATTATAAAACCTCTGCTTGATCGGGCCTCCGGCGCCTAGCATGCGCCCCTTGGCCGCGCAACGCAAAGGCTGGCACCCTTGATATGCCTGCACTATCTAAGCCTGAACCCCTTTGGATCAATTAAGGAACCCGAACGCAAGATGTCCAACCCGGTGATCGAAGTCCTCATCCTTGCGGCCGTAGCACTGTTCGTGCTCTGGCGGCTTTATGTGGCGCTCGGCCGGGGAGGGGACGAGCAGCCGATGCAGCGTCCGTCACCCGCGCCGGACCAGCGCAGCGGTGTCCCGGATGCGCCGGCCCCGGCGCCGCGCCAGGCAGGCGCCGACCGCCCGCTGTTCACGGGCCCGGCCGCTGGCGGGCTTGAGGACATTTACGAGGCCGATGGCGCCTTCGCCCCGGATGAATTCCTGCGCGGCGCCAAGGCGGCCTACCAGATGATTGTTGCCGCCTATGCCCGCGGCGACCGCCCTGCGCTTCGCCCCTTGCTGGATGATGACGTCTACGAAGCCTGGGACGAAGCCATCACCGCCCGCGAATCCAGCGGCGAGCGCCCGTTCGAACTGCTGCGCATCAAGCGCGCCGAAATCGAGCGGGCCGAACTGGACGCCGGCACCGCCCGTGTGTCCGTGCGTTATGAAGCCGATCTGGGCGATGGCGAGACAACGCGCACCGCAAGGGAAATCTGGACCTTCAAACGCGAGACCGTGTCCAGCGACCCGAACTGGCTGCTCGACGACGTCGACGTCGCCACCTGACCTCAAACGCCAAACGCCGGGTGGCCGTCCGGTGCCTTTCGCGGCATATGTAGGCGCATGCGCGTCTTCAAAACCTTCCTGCCCGCCCTGTTGCTCCTCGCGGCCTGCCAGACGCAGCCCGCACCCATCGAGCAGCGCGTGCCGCTCCCTGTGCCTCCGGGCTCATCCGCCCTGCCGCCGTCTGCAAGCCCGGCGACCTACCGCGAACTTCCCGGCTGGAGCGCCGCGCCGCTTTCGGCGCCGGTGCAGGCGTTCATTCGCACGTGCGACCGCTTCACCCGCCGCGCGTTCGATGCGCCTCTTTCGCGCAGCGCGCCCTGGGCCGGCACGGCCGGAGACTGGCAACCTGCCTGCGCCGCATTGCAGGCCGCCCCGGATGAGCGCGCCGCGCGCACCATCTTCGAAACCCAGTTCGTCCCCCTCGAAATCATCGACAAGGATGGCAAGGACAAGTTCACCGGCTATTTCGAACCGCGCTATGAAGCCCGCCGCACGCCGCAGGCGCCGTTCACCGAACCGGTCTTCACCATCCCGTCCGATTTCGTTGCCAATGGCGACAGCCCGCTGCAACGTCTGCCCGATGGTTCAACCCGGCCCTATCCTCCGCGTGCGGACATCACGGAAAGAGGTGGCGCGGCCATGGCCTATGCCCACCCGGCAGACGTCTTCTTCCTTCAGGTCCAGGGCTCCGGCCGTCTCACATTTCCCGATGGTACAACCCTTCGCGCCGCCTACGCGGCGCATAACGGCCAGCCCTTCAAGTCGGTCGCCAACTGGCTGATCAACACCGGGCGCATAACACGCGGCGAGGGCTCCATGCAGGGCATCCGTGGCTGGATGGACCGCTCCACCGCCGCGGAAGTGCGCGAGGCGATGAACATCAATCCGCGCTTTGTCTTCTTCCAGTCCCTGCCGGAAGGCGATCCAAACCTCGGCCCCAACGGCGCCCACAACGTCGCGCTTACACCGCTGGGCTCGATGGCGGTTGATCCGGAATTTCATGCGCTCGGCGTGCCGATGTTCGTGCAGACGACAGCCCCCGGCCTTGGCGGTGACTGGTCCGGGCTCCTGATCGCGCAGGACACCGGCGGCGCCATCAAGGGACCCGTGCGGGGCGACATCTATTTCGGCACCGGCGTTGATGCGGGCAACCGCGCCGGCACGATGAATGCCAAGGGCCGTCTCTGGGTGCTGCTGCCGCGCGCTGTCGCGGCGCGGATGTTCGAGGCGGGCCTTGTCGCCAGCTTGCCGGCACCGGGACAACCGGGCTGATGGCACGCCGGACACTGTCGCCAGAAGAAGCCCGCGCCTGGGCGCGGGTTGCCGCGACGGTCAAGCCCATCGGCCCGCGCGCCGCTGATCTTGAAGAATTGTCTGCCGCGCTGGAATCAGGCGGCACGGAACTCAAGGAAACGCCAAAGGCGAAAACGCCCAAAGCCTCAAAACCTGCGGCGCCGAAAACACCTTCGCCGCCTGCCGAGCGTAGCGGCGAAAAGAAAGTCCGGCGCGGCAAGCTGGCGATTGCGGCGCAGTTCGACCTGCACGGCCACACACAGCTCAGCGCCGCATCTGTTTTACCGGCCTTCCTTGAAGGTCAGCAGGCGGACGGTGCGCGCTGCGTGCTGGTCATCACCGGCAAAGGCAAGGAGGGGCAGGGTATCCTGCGCCGAAACTTCCTGCTCTGGCTGGAATCACCCGCCGCGCGGCGCCTCGTCTCGGGATACGCGGAATCGCATCCCAAGCATGGCGGGGCAGGGGCTTTCTATGTGTTCCTCAGACGGACGGCCTGAGCACCCGCCGAGGCACAACGTTTATTCGAAGTCGCGGAACACGTCGTCGGCGGAGATCGACTTCTTGTAGGCGTTTTCCGGTTCCGGCTCCGGCTCGGCAACAGGCGTGTCCTGCGCCGGGGAAAGACCCGGGCCTTCGGCGCGCGCGGCTTTTTCGGCGTCCATCTTGCGGCGCTTGTCGGCAGCCTTGGCGATCACTTCATCCAGCTCGATCTGCGAGCACAGGCCCAGCGTCACCGGGTCGACCGGTTTGATATTGGTCGCGTTCCAATGCGACTTGTCGCGCACATTGTTGATCGTCGCCTTGGTCGTGCCGATCAGCTTGATGATCTGCGCGTCCGGCACTTCCGGGTGGTTGCGGATGAACCAGGCCACCGCGTCCGGCTTGTCGGCGCGGCGGATGACCGGCGTATAGCGGCTGCCCTTGCGCTTCGGCTGGGGGATATGGTCGATCTTCGATTGCTCGACTTCCAGCACATAGTTGGCGTCCGCCTCGCCGCGGGCGATTTCCTCGCGCGAGAGAATGCCGCCGGCGATCGGGTCAACGCCGCGCATGTTCTCGGCCACATCGCCGTCCGCGATGCCCTTCACTTCGAGATGGTGCAGGCCGCAGAACTTGGCGATCTGTGGGAAAGTCAGCGTCGTGTTGTCGAGCAGCCAGACAGCTGTGGCGCGCGGCATGAGAACGTCGGACATCGGAAAACTCCTTGAAAAAACCGCCGCCTGAAATGCAGCCGCCCGGCACGTGAGTGCCGGGCGGTCAGGGTTCAGCACGGCTGATACCTTGAGGGCGCTATACGCCAGAAGCAGCCCGGTGGAAAGCCACCGTCTGGATTATGCCTGTTTTCAGGGCCTCAGCAGGATTTTCCCGGAATGCCCGCCCTGGCTCATCCGGGCGAGAGCTGTCTCGGCTTCGGCCAGCGGATAGGCGCTGTCGAGGATGGGCCGGATGTGGCCCGACAGAACATGTGGCCAGAAATCCCGCTCCACGGCGTCCCGGATCCGGCGTTTCTGGGCGACCGGTCGCGCTCGCAGGGTCGTGGCCATCACCGACAATCGCTTCATCAGCACGGGTCCGAAATTCACGCTCGCCGCAAACCCGCTCTGATAGGCGATATTGATGATCCGCCCGTCGATCTTCGCGGCAGCGATATTCTTCTGGATATACTCGCCGCCAACCATGTCGAGGATGACATCTGCGCCACCCTCGGCCTTCACCACCTCTTCAAAGTCCTCGGTCCGGTAATTGATCGCCCTTGTCGCGCCCAGTTCGCGGGCGAGCGTACACTTTTCGTCCGATCCCGCCGTTCCGAAAATCTTCGGGGCCCCCCAGCATTTCGCCATCTGCAGCGCCATCACGCCGATCCCGCTGCTTGCCCCGTGGCAGAGGAAGGTCTCACCCGGCTCCAGCCGCGCACGGTCGAAGACATTCGCCCAGACCGTAAACAGCGCCTCGGGGAAACAGCAGGCCAGCGTCAGGTCAAACCCGGCCGGCACCGGCAGGACCGAGCCTTCATCGGCGCAGACGAATGTCGCATAGCCGCCGCCCGCCAGCAGCGCCGCCACGCGGTCACCCACCTTGAATCTCTCCGCGCCGGCGCCCACCGCCGACACGATACCGGACACTTCCAGCCCAAGGATCGGCGACGCGCCCGGCGGAGGAGGGTAGGCGCCCGCCTGCTGGGCGATGTCGGCGCGGTTGAGACCGGATGCCGCCACTTCGATCTGCACCTCGCCCGGACCGGGTTGAGGCCTGGGCATTTCCGTCAGCGCGAGCGGCTGGCCCTGTTCGGCAAAGGCGGCTTTCATCAGGCCAGGCATGGGCGCATCTCCGTATCAGGCGGGCCAAAGGGATTTCGAGTCGCTTCTAGCCCGGCTTTCTGCTTTTCTGAAAGTGACGATCCGGAGACTTGCCCATGGCCATTCAGGATGAAGAACCTGTTCGCATCAAGCGCCCGCAATCGCTCGACCAGATGTCGGTGGAAGACCTCGAAGTGCATATCGCCTGGCTTAAATCGGAAATCGCGGCCTGCGAAACCGAGATCGAGCGCAAGAAGGCGCAGAAGAAAGCAGCAGACGCCCTGTTTGGCGGCGGCAGTTAAGGCTCGTGAAAGGGCTGGCGGGCTACTCTGGCTTGCTGGCAATCAGGTTTGGAGGGGGCAAATGGCAGAACTTGATCCGGCTGACGCATCGGCCCCGCCAGAACCGTTCACCGGCGGCAAACTGTTCGACACAGTGTTCACACGCGGCATGTCGCTGGTCGAAGAGACCGCGTCCTATCTCGACGGCCCCGGCCGCGACCAGGCCAAGACGCTGCCGCGCGAAGCCAGCCTAACCTATTCCGCCTGGAGCATGGAGCTGACCACGCGCCTGATGCAGGCCGCCTCCTGGCTGGTGATGCAGAAAGCCGTGCGCGACGGCGAAATGCGCCGCGAAGATGCCAGCGCCCGCAAATATCGGATCAAGCGCGATGAGCCGCCGCTCGATCCCATCGCCCAAAAGGGAAGCGGCCTGCCGCAGCGCTTCCTCGACCTCGTTGGCCGCGCCGAAGCGCTCTACGAACAGATCTGCCGCCTCGATGAAGCGCTGTATCAGGGCGCGCGCATGAAAGCGCCGTCCAACACCGTCTCCGACCAGATCGCCCAACTCCAGAAAGCCGCCGAAACCGGCGTCTTCGATCCGCTGATGGTTTGGCGCCGCACGAAATAGGTTCGGGTTACGCGGAGTTTTTTGAAGAAGGCCGCGGCCTAAAACGCCCCATACGTCCGCAGGAACGCCGCCGACTGGTCCGCGCAGAAGCCATCCTTTACCGGCGCGCGCATGATCGTCAGGCGATGGAAAATCGGGCCGAGCAGCTGCTCAATCACGTCATCCAGTTCGAAATCGCGCCGGATCACGCGTTTTGCAGCCAGTTCCGCCAGCAACATGCGCAGCGGCTGGCGAATGTCGCGGCCCACCCAGGCGCGCCAGACTTCGCCGGCTTCCTTGTCATCGGCGGCTGCCAGCAGCGCCACGCGCAGCACGGCATGGCCCTGACCGGTCCGGGCGGCGGCTTCCAGAGGGATGATCAGCGCGGTGATGCGCTCCTGCGGGTCGCGCCCGCCATCCGGCGCGTCGGGGATCAGCGCGAGGGCTGCGTCCACGCACATCGCGCCAATCGACGGCCACCACCGATAGATTGTCTGCTTGGACGCACTCGCGCGTTTGGCCACCGAGTCGACGCTGAACCCGCGCCATCCATTCTCGGCCATTTCTTCGCGCGCGGCCTCGAGGATTGCAGACTTCGACACCTCGCTGCGCGTCGGGCCCTTGCGGGACTTCGACGAAGCGCCCGGGGCAGGGGCGGCATTCTGCGCGTCGGTCGGGGTGTCCATCTTGAAACTCCTTGGGCCCGCTGGTTTATAGCCGAATTCGGCGGCAGGGCGATACAGATCGTTCCGTTCTAGGCGCCATTGGTTTCGAAATCGCTTGCGAGTGGGCAGGAAATGCGTATCCCGCGCCGGGGCAATGCCCTCAAAACTGGCAGGAGTAGACATGAAGACGGTAGACGACCTGATTGCTGGCTATCGCCGTTTCCGGGCCGGCGTTTACGCTGAGCAGGCCCAGCTTTACAGGGATCTCGGCGAAGGCCAGGACCCGGACGTGATGCTGATCGCCTGCGCCGACAGCCGCGCAGAGCCGTCCGACATCTTCAACGCCGCGCCCGGCCAGATGTTCGTCCTGCGCAACGTCGCCAATCTCGTGCCGCCCTATAATCCTGACGGCGGCCTGCACGGCGTCTCCTCCGGCCTCGAATTCGCCGTCCGCGTCCTGAAAGTGCGCCATATCGTGGTCATGGGCCATGGCGGCTGCGGCGGCGTCGCAGCCTCGCTCACCCAATCCAAAAGCCCTCTGATCGGCGAATTCGTCGCCAACTGGGTCAAACTGCTCGACGGCGCCCGCGCCCGCGTCATGGAAAGCGGCTCGCTCAATCCGCAATTCGCGCTCGAACTCGAAGGCATTGAGACCTCGCTGGAAAACCTGATGAGCTTTCCCTGGGTCGCCGAAGCCGTGAACGCCGGAGACCTCGAACTCCACGGCGCCTGGTTCGCCATCAAGCATGGCGAATTGCACTGGCGAAACCCGAAGACAAAACGCTTCGAGGTTGTCTCGCCCTAGCCGATCCCCGCCGTCGTCATCGCCGCGGCAAACAGCGCCGCCGTGAACATAGCGGCCGCCGCGCCCACGTTGAACCAACGCACAAAGGTGGGCGACCGGAAGCGCGCATTCATCGCGTCCGCCAGCCAGGCATAGACCGCCAGACCAAACATCTCGCACGCCGTGATCGTCATCATCATCACCAGCGCCTGCGGCACGACCGGCTTTGTCACATCAAAATAGGACGGCAGCAGCAGGCCAAAGAAGACCAGCGCATTCGGGTTCAGCAGTTGCAGTCCCACGCCATGCAGGAACAGCTTGCCGCGCGGCGGGGCATCGGCGGCGCGGGCGCGTGGCCGGTGCGGGTCGGCGGTCGCCATCGTCCAGGCAATCCAGCCAATGAACGTGACGCCGGCGAATTTGAGCGCTGTCAGCACGTCCGGAAACGTCGCCGCAAAGGCCGCGAGCCCCGAAGCTGCCAGCGTAATCCAGACGAGGTTGGCTGCAGACACGCCCGCCGCCGAGATCATTGCGGTCGGCGCGCGGTAGCGCAGCGATGTGCTCATCACCAGCATGACCGCCGGTCCGGGCGTCAGCCCTCCGGCGATAAACAGCGCGGCCAGCGCGATCCAGACGGAAAGGTCCATGCGCGCCGCCGGTGGCTGAAAGGATCAGCCTTCCTTCTCGGCGCGCAGAACGGCGTCGCGGATCAGTTCGCGCGCCTTGTCGACGCCGTACCAGCCTTCAACGCGGGTCCACTTGCCCTGCTCGAGGTCTTTATAGTGCTGGAAGAAGTGCTGGACCTTGTCGATCAGCGTCTGCGGCAAGTCGTGATAGGTGGCGATCTTATCGTAATAGGCCGTCAGCTTCGGGTGCGGCACGGCGAGGATCTTCTCGTCCTGGCCCTTGTCATCGGTCATCATCAGTACGCCGACCGGACGCGCGCGCAGCACCGACCCCGGCACCAGCGGCCGGTTGCCCACCACCATGACGTCGATCGGGTCGCCGTCGAGGCTCAGCGTGTGCGGCACAAACCCGTAATTACAGGGATAGCGCATCTCGGTGTAGAGGAACCGGTCCACGAACATCGCGCCGCTTTCCTTGTCGATCTCATACTTGATCGCGTCCCCGCCCAGCGGCACCTCGATCAGCACGTTCACATCATCCGGCGGGTTGTTTCCGGTCTTGATCTTGGAAAGGTCCATGGTGGGCTACGTCCTTGCGGGCAGGGGAGGAGAAACTGGCGCTCCGATGCCGCGCTGCAGCAATAAGGTCAAGGTCTCGCGGGCGCCGGGAGGGTTAACGTCCGGGCCGCACCTCCTCGGCTGCATAGATTTTCATCGCCGTTGGCGCCGGAGACAGCGCCCGGATCTCCCGCACGAAGTCATTGCTCTCCGGCACCGCAAAATGCGCCTTCAGCGCGTCCATGTCCGCCCAGTGTTCCACGAACACCAGCCGCGAGGCATCCTCGCAGTCGACATGCACATTATGCGCGATACAGCCCAGCTCGCTGCGCGAGCGCGCGCTGTGTTCGATGCAAAGCTGCGTGATCCGCTCCGCCGTATCCGGCGTGGTGATGACGTGGCCGATCACGATGAGCATCTGGTCCTCCCCGGTTTCTCTCCCCACGCAACCTGCTTCATTCGGCAGGTTTGCGCCACCCGGACAGGACCAGCGCCATCACCCGTTATCGCCGAGGCACGGGAAGTAGCTTTCGACAGCATTGGGGAGCAGGTACTGCGACCTCGGCAGGTAAGGGCCCATGGTCGTTTCGAGATCATCCTGCCGATAGACACGCTGAACGGAGCGTTCGAAATCCGGCGCCGTAAGCATGTGCCGGATCTGTACGACGGTAACGTCCTCATCAAACAGCCCGTCGCCATTTTCCGCCATCGGCAGCCAGGCAATCCCACATTCCGGAACGGCATTGCGGGGCCGGTCCTCGGCGCGACTGACCACGACCGTATAGGCGCCGTTCGCATCCAGCGGGATTTCTTCATCATACAGGCAGTCATTCACCCGCGTGTTCGCAAAGCCCTGATTGGAGCAGATCGACCAGTAGCGCAGCTCGCCGTCGCCCATCACGGCGTCGCCCTTTGCCGTCCTGGGTGTCGTCGGCGCCTTGCCGCGCATCAGGAAGACAGGACCATGCTTGCGGTTGATGATCGTGCGGACGTAGTGGTTGTCGAGGTTCGGATAGAACCCGCCTTCTGATCGCGGCGCCTCGGGATCGGAAAAGCCCGTATAGATGCCGATGAGATTTGCCCGGTCGAGCTGGATGAACCATTTGGCCGGAATCTGGGCCGGCCATGTGTCCGGCTTGCCGGGCTGGTTCAGCATTTCGCGGTATTGCGACGGGGGAATGCCGACCGCATCAGGCGTGATCCCGAG
Source organism: Hyphomonas sp. (assembly GCA_040223555.1). GTDB lineage: Bacteria > Pseudomonadota > Alphaproteobacteria > Caulobacterales > Hyphomonadaceae > Hyphomonas. Next base: position 447,446 of record JAVKGA010000004.1, on the reverse strand, counting down.
CGGCTGGTTTGCATTCAGGGCGGCGCAGGCATCGGCGCCGTCCAGAACCGTACCATCCGCAAGGGTGAGTTTCGGCGCGGGCAGTTCGACCCCGCCCGCCGGGCCGCGTCCCTCGTCCGGAAGGTAGATCCGGTACAGGATCACCTGCTGGCGGGCCTCGCCATAGGCGGGCGCATGCAGAAGATTTCCGCTCGCAGTCACCGCCCGCTCACCTGTGGCCCGCGCGGCTTCCGGAGCATCACCGGAGACCGTGAATTCATAGCGCCGGTATTGGCTGTCCCGCGGGTTGCCCGCCACGAATGGATTGATGCCCTGCGCCTCATCGGCGTCCTGCGCGTGCGCCGCGCTGATCTCTTCCCACCACGGCAAGCTCGCATCTCCGAGCTTCTCGACCGGCACCGATTTCGGTTCGACGAGGTAATCGGCGAGCGATTCAATCGGCCGCCCGCGTTCATCATAAGAGATGAACGACATGTAGCGCGAGTGCGGATAGTCGCCTTCGATCTTGAGCCCGGCGCCGTCCGGAACGGTGAACACCGCTGCCCAATAAAACACGTTGGCATCCGGATAGGCGATGTTGATGTACGGATCGGCGCTGTGCGGCCCGCGCGACCAGAAACAGGTGCGCGGCCCGGGAATCGGGCCGTTACTCGCCGTTTCTTCGGCAACCCCGGCCACTGCCGTGGGCGGGGCGGCCGTCTCCGCCGGTGTGCAGGCGGCAAGCACCAGTGCGGCGCCGGCCATCGTCAGAATGTCAATTCGCATCGTCTGTCTCCTCCCAAGAGAATCTGGGATTTCCATACCATCCCCCGCAAGATACAATTGCCAACAAGTTGGCATTTCAGAGCGGTCCGCCATGCACATTCCCAATGAAACACTGGTTCCCGAGCGCGGCCTCCTCGGCGGCCTGCCGGCCATGCTCGCCGAGCGGGTCAGTGCCCTTGGACGCGCCCGCCAATATCCCGCGGGCGCCTCTATCCATGCCGAGGGAGACCCCGCGACCGGTCTCCTGCTCATCCGGTCCGGCGCCGTGCGCCTCTCGCGCACCGATAAGGCCGGCCGCCTCATCACGCTGTCGGTCCTCGAGCCCGGTGATACGTTCGGCCTCTTCACAGTGCTCACTCAGCGTCCGCGCGCCTATGACGCCGATTCGCCTTCTGGCGCAGACCTGCTGACTCTCAGCGCGCGCGATCTCACCCGCCTGATCGACGACGAGCCATTGATCCGTACACGGGTAGTCCGCCTCCTGTCCGACCGTCTGTCCCGCACGCTCGATGCATTGGAAGACGAGCGCCGTCTGCCTCTGAAAGGCCGTCTCGCCAAGCGCCTCCTGGCCGGGGCAGGGCCGGACGGCGTTGTTCACATGTCTCAGGAACATCTTGCTGAAGAACTTGGTGTCTCCCGCTACGCCATCACACTCGCCCTGCGCAGCCTGGCACGGGAGGGCGGTGTCGAAACGGGATATGGATGGCTCCGCGTTCGCCGGGCCGGTGTGTTGCAGAAAGCGGCTACCTACGGCGTCCGCCGCACCGCATAATTGAAGCTCACCGAAATCCGCGCCTCCTCGGTCTCGCCCGCCACCACTTCGTGCCGCAGCCAGCTCTCCCACATCAGGCACTGCCCCTGCGCCGGCGTCACGTAAACGAACCGCCGCGCCGCTTCCGGCGCATCGTCCGCCAGTTGCGGCGCTGCCATCAGCATCGCCAGCCTCGGATCCTCGAACTTGATCCGCCCGGCCCCGTCCGGCACGCGCACATAATAGGTGCCCGAAATGACGGAGCCCGGATGAATATGGCCCGAGTGATGCCCGCCCTCGCCGAGCACGTTCACCCAGATCGCGTCGAGCTCAAGTTTCAGCCCGTCCATGTCCCAGTGCAGCGCCGCCGCATACTTCGCCGCCGCCTTGTCCAGCAGCTTCTTCAGCGCGGCAAACTCCGGCATCCGCTCCGGCAGGTCGTCCAGCGAGGCATAGGACGTGTACCCCGGATAGCCCTCCCGCTCGCACCAATCATTGCCGGCCTCGTCCTCGTCGGACAGAACCCAGCACGCGCGTTCGATTCCCTCACGGAGGGCCTCGTCGCCCAGGGCAAGTTCTTCAATCCGGGTTGCAAACAGGTGTCGCATGGCCGCGCGTTACAGGCTTTTCCCCGCCGCGACAAGCAACCGGCTAGTCGCGGAAGCCAAGGCCGGCGCTGCGCAGAATCTCGTCCAGCTTCACCAGAACGGTCGGTCCGATACCGTGCAGTTTCGCAACATCGGCCCGCCTCTGTTTCGCCAGCGCGGCCAGCGTGAAGAGGCCGGCATTGACCAGCGCCCGCTGGGCTGGCCTGACCAGACCGGAGAATACCGGGTCCAACCGCGAATAGTCGAACCCGGCTTTCATCTTGGGGTCACACGGCTCCATAGCGGCTCACAGGCTCTTCGCCAGCGCTTCAAGCTGCGTCGCCGCCATGCCCCAGCCTTCATGAAAGCCCATCGCCTCATGCTCCTTCAGCGACTCCTCGCTCCAGTGCAGCGCGCGGGCGGTGTATTTTGTCTTGCCGCCGCCGGCGTCCGCAAACAGCGTCTCGGCCACCATGAAGGCGCGGTCCGACGGCACCCATCCCGGCAGGAAGGCATCGGTCGTTACCAGCTTCTTCTGCGGCACCACTTCCAGATACACGCCCATGTTCGGAAAGGACTCGCCCTCCGGCCCGTTCATCACGCAGGACATCTCGCCGCCCGGGCGCAGGTCCAGCACCGCATTGGTCACGAACCAGGGCTTCGGGCAGAACCATTGTTCCAGCAGTTTCGGCTCGGTCCAGCAGCGCCAGACCTTCTCCACCGGAGCGTCCAGCACACGGTCGAGGGTCAGCACATGTTTCGGTTGGGTCGTCATGGCAGTTTCCTTTCTGGGGGGAGGGGATCAGTCCTGGGGAACAAGGTCGAGGGCGGCGCGCTGCGAGCCGTCCATGTAGAAGGGCGTGGACGTATGATCGTGCACGATCAGCCAGCGGCCCTCGATGCGGCGCAGGATCGTCGTCGCGCGAAACCAGAGGTCAACGCATTCGCCGTCCGTCTTGGTGCCCACGCATCCGGTTGAGCGCCGCCGCCACGGCCAGGTCATCGCGCACGCTGATCTCGGTCTCCGCCGCGTCCAGCGTGATCGGCCCGTCCCAGGTCGCAAACCAGGCGTCCAGTCCTTCCGGGTCGCGCCCCCGCTTCGCCAGCGGCGGCGCCAGATTGTAGATCAGCGCATCCGGCGCAAAGCAGGCCTCAAGCGCCTTCGCATCCTTGCGGTCATGCGCGCGCTCAAGCTCGCGGAGCACAGCGCCTACGGCGTCTTCATCAGTCATCGCTTCACTCTCCCGTCTTGCGTTCAGGTATAAGTCCCGGTTCTCAGCGGCCCGGCCGGTGCATAGGTGTTGACCATCACGCCCGTATTCCCAATCTTTGTACGGATCAGTTTCAGCTCCCGCGGCGGCGTGCCATCCGCAAACACGCGCTTGCCTGTGCCCAGAAGGACCGGCACCACGATCAGCACCACCTCATCCGCCTGCCCGTGTTCCAGCAGAACAGGCGCGACCGCCGAGCTACCCCACACCACCAGGTCCCGCCCGCCCTGCGCCTTCAAACGCCGCACACCCTCCGCGATGTCCGGGCCAACCGGCTCCGCCGGCCCCCAGCCCAGGCTCTCCGGCCGGTGCGTCACGACATACTTGGTCGCCGCATTGAACTTGTCCGCCGTCGGACTGGCGCCCGCCAAAGGCCAGTAGCCGGACCAGATGTCATAGGTCCGCCGCCCCAGCAGCAGGTCGAACGGGGCGTCATGCGCGACGCTGACTGCCTCGTCCACGACCGGGTCATCAAACGGCGCCGACCATCCGCCATGCGCAAAGCCGCCATCCGCGTCCTCGCCCGGCCCGCCCGGCGCCTGGACCACGCCGTCCAGCGAGATGTATTCGAGGATCGTGATCCTGCGCATGGCGACTGGCCCGCCTACTGATTGATCTCAGGCTGCACCAGCCGGGCCAGCTTCTCGAGGCATTCCTGCCAGCCGAGATAGCATTGATCCGTCGGAATCATGTCGGGAATCCCCTCCTGCACCACAGTCAATTCGGTGCCGGCGGACACCGCCTTCAGCGTCACGGTCACTTTCCTCTCGCCCGGCATGTTCGGGTCGTCGAACTTGTCCGTGTACACCAGCTTCTCGCCGGGGATCAGTTCCAGATAGGTGCCGCCAAAGGAATGGCCGCCGCCGGTCGTAAAGTTGCGGAACGACATCTTGTGCGTGCCGCCGACTTTGGCGTCGAGGTGATGCACCGTACACAGATAACCATAAGGTGGCAGCCAACTCGCGATCGCATCCGGCTCAACAAAGGCGCGATAAACCTTGTCAGGCGTTGTCGTCAGTACACGGTGCAGTTTCACGGTTCCGGGCATGTCAGTCTCCATCCGGGGTTGGGGTCAGGTCGTTCGAAAAAGCTGCGTCACATAGCGGCGCAGATGGATCAGGCTCTCGCCGGCCAGCGTGCGGTCGCCGCTGGCTTTCGCCAGGATGAAGGCGCCCTGCGTCACCGCCACGATGTGCAGCGCCAGGCTGCGCGCGTTCCAGTCCGCGGTAATGCCGCGCGACTGCCGCGCCGCCTCGATGTCCGCCACCAGCGCGTCCGCATGCCGGCTCATGCTGTCCCAGGTCGCCGCCTGCACGGCCGGGCTCGTCGCCCAGGCCTCCTGCGCCATCGTGCCGACAAAGCAGGTGAACTCGGCAATCTCGCCTTCGGTCATCTCGCGGCGCAGATCGATATAGCCCAGCACCCGGTCCAGCGGGTCGGCCGGCGCGTGATACGCCGCCGCCGCAAAGAAGGGCTCGGTCACCGCCGACCAGTGATACGCCGCCTCCGCCGCCAGCTCGTCCTTGCTCTTGAAGTGATGGAAAAACGCGCCCTTCGAGACGCCGGCCGCCGCGCAGATCTCGTCCACACTCGTCGCCGCCAGCCCCTTCGTCCGCACCAGCCCGAACGCCGCCTCCATCAGCGCATCGCGCGTCTCGCCGGCACTGCGCCGGGGCGAAGCTTTGCGGGGGGAAGCGGAAGGGGCCGTGGTCATGAAATCTCTCCTGAACACCTACATACCAACTAGTCGGTTTGCCCGTCAACCCCTTTCTTGGGCCCCTCTCAGGACAATCCCGGCCACCAAAACGCGAAAACCGTCCACACGGGGTGTGTGGACGGTTTATGGACTCCCCTCGAAGCGGGAAGCGCTGAGCCTTACTCCGGCTTGCGGAATTTCAGGGTCATGCGGTCGCTTTCGCCGATGGCCTTGTATTTTTCCGGGTCGAAGCCTTCGACCGTGTTGCCTTCGCGGTCTGCCGCCGTGCTGTTGGGTGGCAAGGTCCAGACGCCGAACGGGTGGTCGGCGGTGTCCGCAGGGTTGGCGTTGATCTCGCTCGCTTCAACAAATTCAAAGCCGGCCGCAGCGGCCAGCGCCTTCACATAGTCCTCGTGCACATAGCCATTCGAGGCTTTCGGGTCCTGGGCCTGCGTCGAGGGCAGGCGGTGTTCCACCACGCCCAGCACGCCGCCCGGCTTCAGGGCCGAATAGGCGTCGGCAAAGAATTTCTCGGTATAGCCGCCGCCCATCCAGTTGTGGATGTTGCGGAAGGTCAGCACCGCGTCGGCCGTACCTTCGGCCGTCAGCGGGCCGGACGAGGCGGAAAAGGCGGTATATTCGAGCATGCCGAATTTCGGGTCGGCATAGGTCGCCTTGAAATCGGCCAGGCGCTGTTCGGCGCGGGCGCGGCGCTCGGCGTCCTCGATGGGCGCGATGTCGAATCCGGCGGCCACCAGCGTGCCGCCGCCTGAGCCCAGATAGGGCGCGAGGATGTTGGTGTACCAGCCGCCGCCGGGCCAGACCTCGACCACCTTGTCATCGGCCTCGATGCCGAAGAATTCCAGCGTTTCGGCAGGGTGGCGCCAGGCGTCGCGGGCTTTTTCCGCGTCGCTGCGGGCGTCAGAGGCAACCGCCTCGGCCAGCGTCATCGACGCGGCCTCTTCTGCTGCGACGGTATCAACGGAAACCGGCGCAGGCGTCTTGGCCGGCGTGCAGGCGGTGAAAACGAGGGCCGATGCGGCCACGAACAGCAGGTGTTTCATATGTAATTCTCCATCCCCGGGGGCTCTTGATAGACCCCATACGCTACCCACATAGGCCTTGTCACGGTGCCGCAAAGCGGGCCGCGGCCGGGGACGTCCCCCTGGTGCCGGGTATCCGGGCCGGACTTGTGGACTGTCCACGAACATCAATCCGGATGGTTTTTTCCATCCACAGTTGCTTTGAGTGAAAGGACTGTACCCAATGAGCACCATTGATCTCACCCCCCTCTACCGCACCATGGTCGGCTTTGACCGCCTCGCCGGCATGATCGACCAGGCCTCCCGGCTCGACGGGACCCAGGGCTATCCGCCTTATAATATCGAGCGTGTCGCCGAAGATGCCTTCGCCATCGACATCGCCGTCGCCGGGTTTACCGAAGACGAGCTCGACATCGAAACCAAGGAAGGCCTGCTGACGGTCGCCGGTAAGAAAGCGGAGAACGAAGATGCGGGCGGGCGCAACTTTCTGCATCGCGGAATCGCGCAGCGCAGCTTTATCCGCCGGTTCCAGCTCGCCGATCACGTTCTCGTGACCGGGGCGAATCTTCAGCACGGCGTGCTCCGGATCGAGCTTGTCCGCGAGATCCCGGAAGAGAAGAAAGCCCGCAAGATCGAGATCGGCGCCTCGGCCGTGTCCGAACAGCCCCGCCTGATCGGCAAGAAAAAGGCCTCTGACGCCGCTTAAGGGCTAACCCCTCCGCCCACGAACGAACCCCCGCAGACTCCCCTGCGGGGGTTTTTCGTTCAGGCGAAGAAAGACCGCGAGTTCGCCGCATCAAGGAACGCCGCCAGCGCCGGATCACTCATCCGCGCGGCCACTTCCGCCCGCACCGCCCCGAAGGCCCGCGCGGCGTAGGACTGCGTCGATTGCTCGAACAGGCCGTCATCGAACGTGACCGAGAAACGCTTTTTCTCGCGCGACGCACTCGCGGCATTGGCAAAGGCCCAGGGCAGGTAGGTGCGCGAAACTTCGCCTTCAAATATCGGCAGCAGGGTTTCCTGCAAGGCCTCAAGTTCCTCGAACGGCCCCGACGCTTTCGGGTCTTCCATGTGCTCGCACCACGCCACCAGGAACGGCGCGCGATCTTTCAGCCAGGTTCCCGGCGTCGGGTCGGTCAGCATCTGCTGGTATTGCGCGGCGATGGCAAAGTCGGCGGCGCTCGGGCGTCCGCCGAAGATGAAGAGGTGGTCTTTCAGGTGCGTGTTCAGGCGCAGCGCAAACCGGCGATAGGAATTTTCCAGCGTCGGTGCATTCTCGGCCTCCGCGCCGACCAGCGGCAGGCGGGCGAGCATGCGTGTTGCAATCTGCTTCGTCGGCGCCTTGAACGCGCGCGGGCGTTTGCCGTCGTTGAGCTGAACCAGAACGCGCAGCGCCGCGGCATCGCGGTCCGGTTGCTGGCCCCAGCGTTGCTGGAACATGCATTTGTTCAGCCACTCGTCGGCATAATCTTCAAGGATCACCGCCAGCGCGGCCGTCGCGTCATCTTCCGGGCGGGCAGGGGGCTCGGGATGCGTGGCTTCCAGCGCGGCGAGGATCAGCGTTGAATCCTGCGCCGGCGCATGGCTCGGTGACAGAAGCAAGGGCACAGTCGGGGTTGCGGCGGACTTGCGGAATTCGGCTTCATTGCTGACCGAACGCGCAACCCAGTCGAACGCCACGCCCTTATAGCGAAGGGCGGAGCGGATTTTCAGGGAGTAGGGCGAAGTTTCTGCCCCGAAGAGGCGATAATCGGTCATGCGGGTCCGGTCCGTCGATGCTGCGCTACTGCGTTAGGCGTAGCGCCCCTTCGAGACAAGGCTTAGTGACCTTTCGCCCTGACCAAAAAATCCGGGCGGCGGGATCACTCGCTTGCTTTTGCAGGCCGGCTCTTTTACCTCCACGCCAGTCCGGCGAAGGCCCCCAAGCCCATGACATCCCAGAATTTCCTTGCTTACTGCGACAAGCTTTTCACACCGTCAGAAAGCTTCATCGTTCGTGGCTACCGGGCGTTTGATGCTTTACAGCCGGTTTATATCGGGCACGACCTGAAAGGGCCTGCTCCGGCCGCCGCTGAGGCCATGACGCTTGGTGCATGGCATGGGATCGGCGGGGAGCGAGGTTTCAAACAGCTCGGGCTGGTTTCTGCAAAACTGGAAGCGGAATTGCGATCCCGCGCGCCGGTGCTGGTGCATGCGAGCTTCGGAAAGTCAGGGGCTTATGCCTTGCCGTTGGCGCGCAAGCTCGGCCTGCCGCTGGTCGTGACCTATTATGGCGGGGACGCAACCAAGCACAGCAATACGCGCAACAGCCTGCTGCGCGTTTACAATCGCCGCCGCGCTGCGCTCTGGCGCGAGGCCGCGCTGATCCTTCCGTGTTCGGACTTCCTGCGGCGCGAGTTGGAAGCCAAAGGCTGCCCGCCGGAAAAAATGGTCGTGCATCACAACACGGCCGACGCTGACCAGTTCCAACCCGGAGAGAAGCAGAAGATCCTGCTGTTCGCCGGGCGATGGACAGAGAAGAAAGGGATCGACACGCTGATCACGGCGCTCGCCCGTCTCGGGCCGGCGCTCAAGGATTGGCGCGTGCGCCTGCTGGGGGATGGCCACCTCAAGGCCGGGCTTGTCGCCCAGCTGGAAGCGGCGGGTGTGACAGCCGAACTGCCGGGCTGGATTCCAGCCGATGAAATGCCGCGCCATTTTGCCGAAGCAATGATTGTGTGCGTGCCGTCAAAGCGTGCACCGTCGGGTGACGCGGAAGGCCTGCCGCTGGTCTGTATCGAAGCGATGCTGTCCGGCTGCGCGCTGGCCGCAACCCGCCATGCCGGTATCCCGGAATGCGTGCGCGATGGCGAGACAGGCTATCTCGTCGACGAGGATGATGCCGAGGCGTTGGCCGATCGGATCGGACGCATGATCGGCGACGTCGAAGCAACACGCGAAATGGGCCGCAAGGGCCGGGCCTTCGCGCTCTCGGATTTTAACCTTGCCGTTCAGTCCGGCCGGCTGCAGGACCACCTACTGCGGGTCGCCCGCGAAGCCGGAACCTTGCCAAAGGCGCCGTGACCGCGCCGGGCAGACTGTCAGGTGGCGTTTGCCCACCGGCCGTTTCCCCGCTAATCGCAGTCGATTAGAGTACGCTTCGCTAACCAAGGCGGGGCAGGAGGCCGCAATGCGCGTAATGCATGTGATGGCCGGCGCAGTCGAAGGCGGCGCCGAGAACATCATGCTGGAATCGGTGCTGGCGCTCGGCGAAGCCGGACACGTGCAGCATGTCGTGACCCGTCCAGACAATGCATTCCGGATCGGCAAATTCGAAGCGGCCGGGATCGGAACCGATACGGCCGGCTTCAATGCGGCCTGGCCGTTCGGCACGCGGCGCGTGATTGCGTCGGCGATCAAAGCCTTCAAGCCGGACGTGATCGAATACTGGATGGACGGCGCCGGGCAGTTTGCACCTGCCCGCCACAGCGCACGCTCGGTCGCCTGGTATGACGGCCAATACAAGCCGACACGGTTCAAGGCCTGCGACTGGCATGTCGGCCTGACGACGGGCCTGCTGCGCTATATTCGGGAGCAGGGCATCAGCGAAGACCGCTCCGCGATCATTCACACCTATGCGGATTTTGAAGGCGTTGAGCCGATTGACCGCGCCAGCCTGTCGACACCGGAACGCGCGCCCGTGGCGCTGTCGCTCGCGCGGCTGAACAAGAAGAAAGGGCTCGACACGCTGCTCGAGGCTGCGATGCGGCTGCCCGACCTTTACGTCTGGGTCTCCGGCGACGGCCCGATCGAGGCCGAGCTGAAGGCGCAGACGAAACGGCTCGGCCTGGATCACCGCGTCCGCTTTCTCGGATGGCGTAATGATCGCGGCGCGCTTCTGGCGGCGTGTGATGTCGTGGCGTGCCCGTCGCGCGCTGACATGTTCGGCACGGTCACGGTTGATGCCTGGGCGGCGGGCCGTCCGCTGGTGGCAACCGACACGCCAGGCCAGGCGGCCTACATGAAGGACGGAGTGAACGGACTGCTGGTTGCGAAGAATGACGTCGATGCACTCGCGTCCGCTCTGGGCCGCGTCGTCTATGACAAGACATTCGCGCAGAAACTCGTTGCAGGCGGCCGGGCAAGCTACGAAGCCCAGTTTACGAAGGCCGCGTTTCAGCGCGACTCGCTGGCCTTCTACGAACAGGTCCGCGCGCATGCCGGACCGTTCGGGGGCTGATCATTTCCGGACCTGGCGGAAGAACCAGGCATAGCGCCGGGCTGCCTGATTCCGGCCGAGGCCCGTCTCGACGCGGATGCCGGCCTCTTTCAGTATACGGATTCCATCCTTTGCGGTCGGATGCGGGTCCTCGATCGCCACAACGACACGCACGATTCCGGCACTGACAAGCTTGCTGGAACACGAGGCCGCTCCGCTGGAGCGCTCGCGGCAGGGCTCAAGGGTGACATAGGCGGTGCCGCCGCGTGCCCTTATGCCGGCTTCGTCCAGCGCAACCTCTTCCGCATGCGGACGTCCGCCCTGTGCGGTGACGCCTTCGCCGACGATATGGCCGTGAGCATCGGTCAACAGGCAGCCGACAGAGGGGTTTTCGCCGGTCAGGCCCTGATTGAGACCCGCCAGTGCAAGTGCCCGGCCCATCAGGCGGCGGTCACGGCGTTTGCTCATGGCAGGTCGGGGAGCGGTTTGGCGCGTGCGGAATCAAGGTAGCGCACCGCGACCGGTTTCAGCGCGCCGTCGAGTTCGATCAGCAGCGGGTTGCCGGTCGGGATCTCGATTTCGGTGATGGTCTCGTCCGGCACATGGAACAGGTGTTTCACCAGGGCGCGGAGCGAATTGCCATGCGCGGCAATCATCACATCGTTTCCGGCGGTCAGCGTCGGCGCGATCCGGCCCTGCCAGTAGGGGAGGACGCGCTCGAGCGTCGTCTTCAGGCTTTCCGTGTCCGGAATATCAATCCCGCGATAGCGCGCATCGGAGGCAAGGTCGAATTCCGACCCGCGCTCCAGCGGCGGCGGCGGGATGTCATAGCTGCGGCGCCAGACGTGAACCTGGTCCTCACCGTGTTTTGCCGCTGTCTCGGCCTTGTCGAGGCCTGTCAGGCCGCCATAATGACGCTCGTTCAGGTGCCAGTCTTTCTCCACCGGTATCCAGGCGCGATTCATTTCCGTGAGGGCGAGCCAGAGTGTGCGGATGGCGCGGGTCTGCACGCTGGTGAAGGCGAAGCGGAAATCGGCGCCGGTCGCAGCGAGGAGCTTGCCGGAGGCGCGCGCTTCGGCTTCGCCCTGCGCGGTGAGGTCGGCGTCCCACCAGCCGGTGAAGCGGTTTTCGAGATTCCAGGCGGATTGTCCGTGGCGGATAAGGGCAAGCTGGGTCATGCGGTTCCTGCGGTCTGTCGTCGGGGAGTCTGTCGGGGATTTTGGGCCTTATGCGTCGCAAAGGCCTGCCTGTTCAAGCGTCCATCACGCGGATCAGTTCGGCGAAGGCGAGCACGACATGATAGCCGGTGGAGGCCGGCATGTTGGTTGCCAGCACGCTGCCTTCGGCGCCGAAATGGTCGATCCAGCCACCATCCTCGGTGAGGAATTCGTCCATCAACACATCGAAACTGCGGCAGGCCGCCATCGCATAGCGGGCTTCGCCGCGCTGTTCGTACATGGCGAGGTGGGCCTTCAGGGCTTCGGTCTGCGGCCAGGTGCGCCGCGACGGGTCGTGCGGGGCGCCGCTGCGGGTGACAGCCTGACAGGCCCGGCCGGCCTCATCCAGTGTTGATGAGGCAAAGGCGTAAAGGCGGGCGGCGGCCTCGGGGATGTCTTTCTGCGCGAGGCGCGACCAGGTGTTCAGCAGCCAGACCCATTCGAACTGGTGCCCGGGCTCGACGATGCCGGCGTCCATTCCGTCCGGCGCAGACCAGTCCGGTTTGAAGCGCTCGCCCAGCAGGCCCCCTTCGCCGGCGCTGAAGCGCGTCTCGAACAGGTCGATGATGTCTGCGGCGCGTGTCAGGTGGCCGCCGTCCGGCTGGGCGCGGTGCAGGGCAAGGCAGGCCTCCAGCAGGTGCATGTGCGGATTTTGCAGGCGCACGGACGGGGCGGGCAGGACTTCGGCATAACCGCCATGCGCCGTGTCCCGGCCAAGCCTGTCCAGTGCGGCGAGGATGCGGCCGGCGGGGGGCAACGCCACCTCTGCCGGGACGGGACCCCGGGTGGCTTCGGCGAGCGCAAAGAGGGTGAAGGCGGTGTCGTAAAGGTCTGGCGTCGCATCGATGAGGCCGGTGCCATCGGCGGCCAGCAACCTGCCGGGCAGTCCGGCCGGGCCGAGGGCGGGGCCGGTCAGGACGGCGACACCGGATTGCACGAGCCCGGCGGATGTGTCGCGCTTCCAGCCAAGGCGCCAGGCTTCCGAGAAGACATAGGTCTGGCGGGCCTGCACCCGGACGCGTGTGGCCTCATGGGCGAGTTCGTCATGGTCGAACGTCAGAGCCTCGGGGAAATAGCCAGCCGGCGTCAGCCCATGCTCGGCCCAGAGCGGGAAACAGCTGTCGAACAACCAGCCCCGGGCTTCCTTGGCGCGGCGGAGAAGGGCGCTTTCAGTCATTCCGTACCATGCCTCCCGGGATTGACGGTGCAGTGCAAATGGCTCGCCAATCGGCCCGCGACCCTGCTAACAGGAGCGTCCGGCCTTGGCCAGACGGCCTGCAACACAGGAACAGGGCGCATGCGCGATCGGATCTTCTTCTCCCTGGCGGGTGTGCTGGTGCTGGCGATGGTTTTTCTCGCCCTGCAGCCGGGGATCGGGCGGTTGCCGACCGGGCCGGTTGCGGGCGACGGGCTGAATTACAACCGGATCGTCATTGATGGGCGCTACCTCAACAAGGTCATCGCCGGCGGGGATGCGCGCACGCAGCTGCTGCGCACGCCGGATCGCGGCTACGAACTGCAGATCGATGCGGCGGCGGAGGCGCTGGTGGCGGAGCCGGAACTCGGGCCACATTTCCGGCTGGCGCCCGATATCGAGCTGCAGTTTTCAGGGCGGAAGATCCGCGTGACGATCCGGGTGAGGCCGGCGGATGATCAGGGCGCGATGGAAGTCGAGGCGAATTACTCGGCGGGACGCGCAGGCCAGTCGGGCTGGCAGGAATTTGCGCTGCAGCCAGGCTTCGCCGATTTCAGTTTCGAGTATGATGTGCCGCCTGCGGTCGGGGAGCAGGGGGTGGACTATTTCGGCATCCGCCCCGTGGTGCCGGAGAAGCGGCGCGGGATCATTGTCGAAAGCATCACCCTTGAGCGGTTGCCCTAGCGGATTTGCATATTCCGGGCAGGCTGAATATCTGACCACACATCTGCGCAGGAGATTGCGTGCACCCCCTTATCGCTACTCTGGGCGCGTTCTTACTCGTCGCCTGTACCACAAGGCTCACACCGGAGATTGAATTGACCGCTGAAACACCTGCCATGACGGCCCCGTTCGATGCTGACGCCCACCTCTGGCTTGAAGAGGTTGAGGGCGCCGACGCGCTGGCCTGGGTCACGGCCCAGAACGCCCGAACGCTGGCCGAGCTTCAGGCCGATCCGCACTATGCCGGGTTCGAGGCGGCGGCGCTCGACGTACTGAACTCCAGCGAACGGATTCCGTATGGCACCGTGCGCGACGGCCTCGTCTATAATTTCTGGCAGGACAGCGTGAATGTGCGCGGCCTGTGGCGCCGCACGACGCTGGCGAGCTATGCGGCTGAGACGCCGGTCTGGGAAACCATTCTCGATATCGACAAGCTGGCCGCCGACGAAGGCAAGAACTGGGTCTACAAAGGCGCGGACTGTTTCCGGCCTGCGCCGGGCGCGCCCTACACGTGCCTGCTTTCACTGTCGGATGGCGGCAAGGACGCCGTGGTTCAGCGTGAGTTTGACATCCAGACAAAAACCTTCGTGGACGGAGGGTTTGTCACGCCGGAAGCCAAGCAGGGGACGGCCTGGGCCGGGGCGGATACATTGCTGATTGCTACGGACTGGGGCGCCGGCACGCTGACGGAGTCGGGCTATCCCTCCATCGTCAAGCGCTGGCAGCGGGGCACGCCGTTGGACAGTGCCGAGGAAATCATGCGCGGCAAGACGACCGATGTCGGCGTCTGGCCGATGGCGATGAAACTGGAAGATGGCCGCATCCTGCAAGGCGCAGTGATCTCCGAGGATTTCTTTTCGCAATCCTATTACTGGATACCGGATGGCGAGACCGCGCCGGTGCGCTGGCCGTTGCCGGCCAAGGCTTCACCGAGCGGGATCTACAAGGGCCAGTTCCTGGTCACGCTGCAGCAGGACTGGACGCCGGACGGGCAGGGTGAGTTCAAGTCCGGCGATCTCGTGGCCTTTGATGTCGATACATTCCTGACCACACGCAAGCTGCCGCCGGTCAGCCTCGCTTTCCGCCCGGACGCAACGCAGGCGATTGAAGGCGTGGCTGTGGCCAAAGGTGCGGCCTTGCTGGCCATCACCGAGAACGTGATCGGCAGAGTGCTGCGCCTCGAAACCTCCGCAGGCGGATGGACGACTGCGCCCATCGACCTGCCGGGCAAGGGCCAGGTCAGCATCACGTTCGCGGATGATGAGGAGACGGCGGTCTTCCTCAACTACGAAGATTTCCTGACGCCAAGCTCGCTGCTGAACTATGATATTGGCACGGGCGCGGTGACGGCGCTGAAAAGCCTGCCGGCGAAGTTTGATACAGCGGGCCTGACGGTCGACCAGCATTTTGCCACCTCGAAGGATGGCACGAAGGTGCCCTACTTCCTCGTCCGCCGTTCGGATGTGGTGATGGACGGCACGACGCCGACATTGCTCTATGGCTATGGCGGTTTCCAGGTGTCGATGTCGCCCGGCTATAGCCCGGTCTCGGGCCGTCTCTGGCTGGAGCAGGGCGGCGCCTATGTGATGGCCAATATCCGGGGCGGCGGCGAGTTCGGGCCGAACTGGCACCAGGCCGGCCTGAAGCTGGAACGCCAGCGTATCTATGATGACTTCATCGCCGTGGGCGAAGACCTTGTGGCGAAGAAGGTCACGTCGCCCGAACATCTCGGCATCATGGGCGGCTCGAATGGCGGCCTTCTGATGGGCGTGATGCTGAACCAGCGCCCGGACCTCTGGAACGCGGTGGTGGTGCAGGTGCCGTTGCTCGACATGTTGCGCTACCACCTGCTGCTGGCGGGCGCGTCCTGGGTCAGCGAATATGGCTCCCCGGACGTGGCGGAAGAGCGCGCCTTCCTCGAGACGATCTCGCCCTACCAGAATTTCGATGCGTCCAAGCCTTATCCCGTGCCCTTCTTCGTGACCTCCACGAAGGATGACCGCGTCCATCCGGGCCATGCCCGCAAGATGGCGAAACGGTTCGAGGAGGCGGGCCTGCCTTTCCTCTATTTCGAGAACATGGACGGCGGCCACGCGGCAGCTGCAGACCAGACGGCAAGGGCGAAGCGCTCGGCGCTGGAATATACTTATCTGACGCGGCGGCTGTTTCCGAAGACGCAAGACTAGTCGCGGGACTGTGAATTGTCCGGGCAAGGCGGGTATGGCACGCTGAAGCCATGAAACTCGACGCGCCTGACCTTGTGGTGGCGGATGTGCGGCTGGACCTCCTGACCGAGGTTTTCCGCACACCCCTCGCCAACTCGGGCGCGGTTGAGGCGATGTGGCAATGGATGCCCGTAATTCCGACAGGCACCAATTTTTCGGCTTATTTCGATCACACGCTGGCGGAGGCGAGGGACGGTTCGTCGATACCGTTTGCGATCACCCGCATCTCGGACGGCGCCTTTGCCGGCGTCGCGGCCTATCTCGATATATCCCGAACGCACCGGCGTCTGCGGATCGGCTACCAGTGGCACCCGGAAAAGATGCGTAGCGGGATTGTTCCTGCGGCGACCGCGTTGGCCCTGATCAGCCGGGCGCGGGCCTGCCGGATTCGCCGGATCGAATACCTGGCGGATGTCGAGAATATCGCCGCGATCAAATCGATCGAACGGCTCGGCGCGACCCGGGAAGGCGTGCTGCGCAGCCAGATGCGGGCCGCCAAGGGCACATGGTCCGATATGGCCCTGTATTCGCTGGTGGATTCCGAGATCCGGGGTGCCATAACCCTGTTACAGGACCGGGTCCGGGCGCTGCAGATTGCTTGACCTGTGGAATGCGCCATGCTTTAGGCGCCCCACATCTCGCGCAATTCCAGAAGCGCGCCCTGACTGGCCCATGAGGCAAGCGGGGCCCCCCGCCCGGCGAAACCTCGCTCAGCGGGGCTTTTGAGCTTTGTCCGGCATGAGGAGAGTTAAGCGATGTTCGACGCCCTGAGCGAACGCCTTGGAAGTATCTTTGACGGCCTGACCGGCCGCGGCGCGCTGTCCGACAAGGACGTCAGCGAGGCCCTGCGCGAAATCCGTGTGGCCCTGCTGGAGGCCGACGTGGCGCTGCCGGTGGTCAAGGACTTCATCGACAAGGTGCGCGTGCGCGCGGTGGGCGAAGAAGTCATTCGGTCCGTCCGCCCGGGCCAGCAGGTCATCAAGATTGTCTATGACGCGCTGGTCGACATGCTCGGCGCCGATGAGCATGAGTCTCATCTGCGCGTGGACGTGCCGCCTGCGGTCGTGATGATGGCCGGCCTTCAGGGTTCCGGTAAAACCACCACCACTGGCAAGATCGCCAAACGCCTCGCCGACCGTGGCAAGAAACGCGTGCTCATCGCCTCGCTCGACGTGCGCCGCCCGGCGGCGATGGAGCAGCTGGCGATCCTCGCAGATCAGGCCGGACCGAATGTTACCTCGCTGCCGATCATTGCCGGCCAGCTGCCGGCAGACATTGCACGACGCGCCGTTCAGGCCGCCAAGATCGGCGGCTATGATGTCCTCTTCCTCGATACCGCTGGCCGCACCTCGATTGACGAACAGATGATGAGCGAGGCGGCCGAGATTGCCGCCATCGCCAATCCGTCGGAAGTGCTGCTGGTCGCCGATGCGCTGACCGGTCAGGACGCGGTGGAAACCGCGCGGCGTTTCCACGAACGCCTGCCGCTGACGGGTTTGGTCCTGACACGGATGGACGGCGACGGACGCGGCGGCGCGGCCCTCTCCATGCGCGCCGTCACCGGCCTGCCGATCAAGTTCCTCGGCGTTGGTGAAAAGCTCGACGGCCTTGATGCCTTCGATGCCAAGCGCGTGGCCGGACGTATCCTCGGGCAGGGCGACATTGTCAGCCTCGTCGAGAAAGCGTCCGAACAGATGGACGCCGAAAAAGCCGAGCGGATGGCCGCGAAGCTCAAGAAGGGCGAGTTCGACCTGGATGACCTGGCCGACCAGCTGCGCCAGATGCAGCGGATGGGCGGTCTCGGCGGCATCATGGGCATGATGCCGGGCGCGCGCAAAGCCAAGGAAGCGATGGCGAACGCCAATCTCGATGACCGCGTGCTGAAGCGTCAGGAAGCAATCATCCTGTCGATGACCAAGGCCGAGCGGCGCAAGCCGGCGCTGCTGAACGCGTCGCGCCGCAAGCGCATCGCGGCGGGCTCGGGCGTGGAGGTTTCGGACGTCAACAAGCTGCTGAAGATGCACCTGCAGATGTCGACGATGATGAAGAAGATGCGCACCAAGGGCGGCATGAAAGGCATGATGGGCGCGGCCCAGGCGGCCGGCCTTTCGCCAAAGGACCTCGCGAAGATGGGCGGTATGGGCGCGGGCGGACTGCCGGGTCTCGGCGGACCCTCCGCAAACGGACTACCCGGCCTTGGCGGGCAGCTACCGGGACTCGGAGGGACGAAAAAGAAATGAACAATCCAGACCAGACCCTTGCCCTGTTCCAGCTGAACCAGCTGCGCGCGTCCATCGACAATATGGACTCGATCCTGATCCATACGCTGGCCGAGCGATTCAAGCTCACCCAGCAGGTCGGCAAGCTGAAAGCGCTGCACAATATGCCGCCTGCGGACAAATCGCGCGAGGCCGACCAGATCGAGCGGCTCACACGCCTTGCCAATGAATCCGGCCTCGACCCGGCCTTTGCCGAGAAATTCCTCACTTTCATCGTGGCGGAAGTCATCCGCCATCATGAGCAGATCCGTGGCCGCGAGGCCGAGTAACACCGAACAAGAACCCCAGAGACAAGACATAACAGGAGATTCCCATGTCACTCAAAATCCGGCTCGCCCGTGGCGGCTCGAAAAAACGCCCCTTCTACTCGATCGTCGTTGCCGACGCGCGCGCCCCACGTGATGGCCGCTTCATCGAAAAGATTGGCACCTATGACCCGCGCCTCGCGAAAGACTCCGAAGAGCGCGTGAAAGTCGACGCCGTGAAAGCGGCGGACTGGATCAAGAAAGGCGCGCAGCCAACCGACCGCGTCCTGCGCTTCCTTTCGAAAGTCGAAGTCGACGGCAAGCCGGTGGCCACCTGGACCAATGGCAACAACCCGAAGAAAGCCGAGCCGGGCAAAAAAGCCCAGGAACGTGCGAAAGAGCGCGCTGACAAAGCCGCTGCCAAGGCAGCGGCTGCGGCTGAACCTGCAGCCGAAGAGTCGGCCGAGGCCTGATCTTCCGGCGGCCCCGTCCGGGC
Source organism: Hyphomonas sp. (assembly GCA_040223555.1). GTDB lineage: Bacteria > Pseudomonadota > Alphaproteobacteria > Caulobacterales > Hyphomonadaceae > Hyphomonas. Next base: position 428,755 of record JAVKGA010000004.1, on the reverse strand, counting down.
CTGCCACAAGCAGCCAGCGTCCCGGGCGGGGCGCTGGCTGTTTGCGTTAAAGACGCTGAACACCGGCCAACAGGAAGGGCATGGACCGTTCAGGCGGCGCAGCGCAGGAATAGCCCGGTAAACTGGAGACACTCTCATGCCCCGTGATTTTCTTGCCCAAACGTTTCTCGCCGCCGCCTTTTTGGTGATCGCGGCGGCTCCCGGCGCGAGCGCCCAGAAGGATGATATCGAAGCCTTCCGGCGCGGGCCTCCGCCCGCCACCGGCCCGGCCCAGATCACGCTCTATTCCGATACGGGCCTGCGCGGCACGTCGGTCACACTGACGGGCAGCCAAGCGAAGCTCACGGGGCTGCAGTTCAACGACAAGGCCCGCAGCGTTGAAGTCAAAGGCGGCGTCTGGCTGCTCTGCTCGGACGCAAACTTTGGCGGCAAGTGCGAATACATCGACCGGACCGTCCGCAATCTCGGCGAGATCGGCCTGTCGGGAAACATCTCCTCGGCGCAGGTATCGACCTACGATCGCGGTCCGCGCAGCTATGACATCTCTTTCTTTGCCAACCCGAACTTCAAAGGTCCGTTCCTTGGCTTTGACGAGGGTGAGGCATCCCTCAACCAGTTCCGGTTCAATGACACGGCGAGCTCGGTGATGATCACGCGCGGCACCTGGCTGGTCTGTGCCGATCCGGACTATCGGGGCGACTGCGAATTCATCGATGCCTCGGTCAGCAATCTCGGCGACCTCTACCTCAACGACAAGATTTCGTCTTTCCGTCGCTATGACGTGCGCCGGGAAGGCCCGTGGCGCAAACCCATCCCGCCGACCTATCCGCCCGCAGGCGGCCAGTCGGGCGGTTTCCGCGGCGAGCAGACCATGTTCTACCCGGCGCCAACCAGCTATCGCGGCCAGCGGATTACCAACACGTCCGGCGCCGCCACACGCTTCTGCCAGGACCAGGGGTTTTCCGAAGCGGTATATAAAGCACCGGGGAGTGTTCTCTCGGACGTTCTCTGTCGCTAGAAGCGGCGAATGACGAAGCCTGACAAAGACAAACTGATTGCTGTGGGCGTCCTTCGGGGCGCCCATGGTGTGCGCGGTGAAGTGCGCGTGAAAAGCTATACCGCCGATCCGGAGGCGCTGTTTGGCTATGGTCCGCTGCTGGACGAGACGGGCGCGGTTCTGCTGACGCCGAAGTCTGCCCGTCCGGGCAAGGACCATTTCATCGTGCGCCCGAAGGAAATGAAACAGAAGGAAGAGTGGGACGCGATGCGCGGCCGCCTCATCCATGTGCCGCGCGCACGTTTGCCGGAAGCGGACGAAGACGAGTTCTATATCGAAGACCTCGCCGGAATGGATGTGGTCGATGGCGACGGCTCGCCTGCGGGGCGAGTAAAATCGGTGCAGAATTTCGGCTCGGGAGACCTGCTCGAAGTCGAGGTCACGGGGCTGGCGTCAACCGTATTCGTGCCCTTCACACGCCTGGACGTGCCGGAGATTGATATGGCCGCACGCCGCGTAATGATCCCGGAACTGGCCGCATGGGCCGAACCCGGCACCCCGCCCGCCGGAGCCGATGCAGGCGAATAGCTGCGCTGCGGCACCCGCGTTGCGCGCGGTTCATATCCAACGTGCCATTTTGCAGGTGTAATGGACGAAAGGAGTCCACATGCGCCGTTTATCCCTACGCGCCTTTGCCGCGTTCACGGTTCCCGCACTCTTCACCGGCCCGGCTGCGTTTGCGCAATATGCCGGCACAGATGATGTGCCGGCCGCCATCGCGCTGTTCAGTGACGAGAACTTCTATGGCGACGTCCGCGATGTCTACGACCCGTTCCCGACGATCAAGGATTTGGGCTTCAACGACCGCCCGCGTTCTGTCGCCGTCTTCGCCGGACAGTGGGAGCTGTGCGAGCACAAGGACTTCACGGGCCGCTGCGTGTTCATCACCGAGGATGTCAGCGATCTCGGCTGGTTCGGCCTCGCCGGAAAAGTCACGTCCGTGCGCCCGGTCTATGAGTATACCGAAGCCTCGCACGGCCTCATGTTCTCGCGCGACAAGTACGGATACATCCGATACGCGCACAATGAGTCCTATGGCTATGACACCTGGAACTATGGCTATGCCAGTTCCTGGGGCATCAGCGTTTCCCACTATGGCTATTCGCCGGACTATTACCGCTACGGTTATTACAGCCCGACCTGGGGCTATGACCCCTATGGCTTCGCCTGGGGACCGCGCGGCACGATCCGGTACACGACCAGCTACCGGCGCCATCCGCGCCCGTCCGTGATCAACCCCTACTGGTCCGGCTGGGACCGGCGCCCGTCCGACTGGCGCCATGGCCACTGGAGCTGGCGCGATGGGCGCAGCGGCGACAACTGGCGCGACTGGCCGCGCGGCGGCCGCGATGGAAGAGGTGACGGACGCGGCGGGCGCGACGGTTGGGATGGTCGCGGTGACCGTGACGGACGTGGCGACCGGGACCGCGATGGTCGCGGCGGGCGTGATGACAGGCCTCCGGGCCGTGATGTTCCCGGCGATCGCTGGGGCCCCGGCGCAGGCGGGTCCGGTTCCAGTACAGCCGGACGCATACCGACCGATCCCCGGGCAGGCCGTGATGGTCGCGGCGGTGACGGGCGCGGCGATCGCGGTGGCCGAGGCGACCGGGACGGAAGAAGCCGGACACCCGACGTCGGAACGACGGCTGTTGTCCCGCGCGACCCGCGTCCAGGCCGTGACACACGGGGCGGCGGCGGTGGCCGTACGCCCGGTGCTGGCAGCGGCACATCGATTGTAACGCCGCCGGTGGTTGCGCCGCGTGAGCCACGGCCAGGCCGTGACACGCGGGGCGGACGCGGCGATGGCGGCGGCAGCCTGCTAGGTGGTCCGGGTGCGGACGGTCGCGGCGGAGATCGCCCACGCGGCGGCGGTGATGGCCGCGTTCGGGGCGGCGGCGATGATCGTGGGGGCGGTGGCCGCTTTGGCGGCGCAGGGTCCGGCTCGGGCCGGAGTGCGCCGGTCGTGGCTTCGCCACCACCTCCACCACCACCTCCTCCGCCCCGGGCAGATCGTCCGCGCGGCGGTGACGGTGCCCGCAATGGCGAGGGTGGCCGCGGCCGTGTCGGCGGCGGCGACAGAGGCCGGCGCGACGAGGACTGATGTTAACCGGCTAGCCGCCGCGTGGATCATTCCACTCGGCGGCGACACCATACCCGCCCCGGCGGACCAGCCAGAACATCCCGATCAGGTCAAAGATCCCGGCACCGAGGCGTCCGAGGAATCCATACTTTGACTGGCCGGCCATCCGTACCCGGTCATTTACCAGCTCTTCGGTCACATCCCATCCGGCCCGCTTGACCAGCGCTGGCAAAAAACGGTGCATCGACGCAAAGTAGGGCAGGTCGCGGAACGCGGATGTGCGGATCAGTTTCCAGCCGCACCCCGTATCGGTAGCGTCATCCTGCAACACAAACCGGCGCACGCCATTGGCGACGCGCGACTGAACCCATTTGAATCCGGAATCGTTGCGGCTGTTGCGCTTGCCCGCAATGATGCCCAGCCGCGCCGGTGCGCCGGGTGCGATAATTGCCTGCCAGAGACGCGCCGTGTCGGCCGGATCATTCTGGCCGTCGCCGTCCAGCAGCTGCACCCAGTCGCCGCGCACGGATTTCAGCCCGGTGAACAGCGCGGCAGACTTTCCGCGCCGCGCGACATGCGTCAGCACCGTGACGGTTTCGCCATGCTTCGCCTTTGCCTCGGCCAGTTCAGTCGCGGTTGCGTCGCCCGAGGCGTCGTTGACGCAGATGATCTCGAAATCGATGCCCGCCAGAACGGCATGCACCTCGTCGATGACGGGGTGCACATTGCCCGCTTCGTTGAAGAAGGGAATCAGCACGGAAAGGGCAGGGGCGCGGGTCATGCGCTACCTGCCTAATCCAGCCTGTTGCGGAAGCCAATCGGCGTCAGCGCTTAGCCTGCAAACACCTGCGCGCCGGCATGGCGTGTGAGTTCTGACCGCAGCGCCGATTTATCTGCAAGCGGACGGCGTTCAAGATCGCCGACCCGGAACGGAGCGTCGTGGCCATAGGTTTCGCTCCAGGCGCGGTCCAGACGGGCCTGCGTCAGGTCGCCCTCGAAGGGAACTTCCTTCAAGTCGGCCCGACCGCCCGTGCCCGGCAGGTAGATCGTGCCGTTCGAGAAATCGACCGCGAAGGCGATGACGCCCGGCACGAGGAACAGGAGCAGGCCGATCCCGTTGAGTATGACGACCGTGGAATCAAGCTTGCCGTCGATCTGGCCCTTGCGCTCGGGATACATGATCGTGCCGCAGGCAGCGAGGGAGGTGGCGGCCAGCGTGAGGCCGGTTCCAGCGAGAAGTTGGCGGCGGGTAGGGGTCATGGAGCGTCTCCTGATTGGATGTTGCCGGAACCATGTCGCAAAACCCTGACAAAATCATACTTTCCAGGGCGCAGTTTGCATCAATCCGGCCCGGTCCCTTGCAGGCCTGCCGGGTCGCTGTAAGTCTGACGCGGCAGAACGGGAGCAAGAAGTCATGGCCGCAGAATCCCACGCCGTGGAGCTTTTCCCGATTGTCGTGTTGCTCGGCTCGGCAGTTCTGGCCGTGCCGGTATTCAAGCGCATCGGCTTCGGTTCGGTGCTGGGCTATCTCGCCGCCGGTCTCATCATTGGCCCGTTCGGGTTCCGTGTGTTCACCGAGCCCGAGGCGATCCTGCATGTCGCCGAGCTCGGCGTGGTCATGTTCCTCTTTATAATCGGCCTCGAGATGCAGCCCTCGCGGCTCTGGGCGTTGCGAAAGGAAATCTTCGGTCTCGGCCTCGCGCAGGTGGCCGTATGTATCCTGCTGCTCTCCTGGGTGGGCGTCGCGCTCGGCTACGGGCCGCAGACTTCGCTGATCGCAGGCACCGGATTCGTGCTCACCTCCACGGCCATCGTCATGCAGATGCTGCAGGAGCGCGGCGACCTTGCGAAGGAGAAAGGCCAGCGGATGATCTCCATCCTGCTGTTCGAGGATCTGGCCATCGTGCCTCTGCTGGCGCTCGTCGCTTTCCTCGCGCCGGGGGCAGGGGATGTGACACTAACAGAGCGGATGACCGGCGTGGCCGTCGGCCTCGGCTGCATCCTCGGCCTGGTGATCGCCGGGCGCTACCTGCTGAACCCGGTCTTCCGCATCCTCGCCGCCGCTCGCGCCCGCGAAGTGATGACGGCCGCCGCCCTTCTGGTCGTGCTGGGCGCAGCCTGGGGCATGCAACTCGGCGGACTGTCCACCGCGATGGGCGCTTTCCTCGCCGGGGTTCTGCTGTCCGAATCCTCCTACCGCCACGAACTCGAAGCCGATGTCGAACCCTTCCGGGGCATCCTGCTGGGCCTGTTCTTCCTGGCGGTCGGCATGTCGCTGGACCTGAATATCGTTGCCGCCAACTGGGAACTCATCGCGATCAGCGTTGTGGCCTTCACGGTGCTGAAGGCCCTCGGGGTCTATGGCGTCGCGCGCCTGTTCAAGGCGACCAATCGCGAGGCGATCGAGCGCACGGTGCTGATGACGCAAGGCGGCGAGTTCGCCTTCGTCCTCTACGCCGCTGCGCTGGCCGTCGGCATCATCGACCCTGAAGGCAGCGCCATGCTGACCGCAATCATCATCATCTCGATGCTGATGACCCCGCTCTTCGTCATCCTTCACGACCGGCTGATGCCCGCCGTCGAAGTGGACGACACCGGGATGGAGACGCCGGTAGATATCGTGGGCACGGCGCTGCTCATCGGCTTCGGCCGGTTTGGCCAGGTCGTCAGCCAGCCGCTTCTGGCGCGCGGTTATTCGGTCACCACAATTGATAACGATCCCGAGATGATCCGGGTCGCCGCCTCATTTGGCTTCAAGGTCTATTTCGGCGATGGCCAGCGCCTCGACATCCTGCATGCCGCCGGTGCGGGGAGTGCATCGCTGGTGCTTTGCTGCGTGGATGACCGGGCGGCGGCGACGCGCATCGTGGAACTGGTGCGCCATGAGTTTCCGAATGCGCTCCTGCTGGCGCGCGCATATGACCGCGAACACGGCATGGAGCTGGTAAAGGCCGGCGTCGACTATCCCGTCCGCGAAACCTTCGAGTCCGCCATCAAGTTCGCCCGCGCGGCGCTCGACCGTCTCGGGGAGCCGGAAGACGCCATCGATGACGCCATCACTGAATTGCGCCGGCGCGACGAGGAACGCTTTGCCCTGCAGCTGACCGGCGGCATGCATGCCGGCCGCGAGCTTATGTACGGCAATGGCGGCGCGGAAAAACCGAAGGACGTGGAGGTGCCGGACACAAGGCCGGACGAGAGCGAGGTTGGCGGGTGAGCCGGCGTATTCATCTTTGTAGAGAGTAAATGGCTTCGCGGCCGCGGTACTGCTTCGCAAGAATGCCGCTATCGACAAGTTCTTCGAGCCGGTTTCGCGTCATCTGGTAGCTGAAGTTCATATCTGTATCGATGGCGGTGACGATTTCCTTTGTCGACATACTGCCGACCTTAAGTAGGCTCCTGACAGCAAGTACAAACTGGTCATCGTGGTGTTCAACCGCAACCATATCTTTAAATGCTCGTAAGAGTTGCTGTTCTAAATGTTCGAAGCTTTCGTATCGAATTACTCTTATCGACTGCAGATCTGATGGCAGCGGTGCATACTCCAGTTTTGAACCGAAGCCTTTTGAAATCTTACTCTTAGTTTGAAGTATAATGACATCCTGTCCGCTTCCAATGGCGAACCCGAGTTCAAGCAAAACGTTGGGGCTGAGGTCAGTTATATCGAATATGCAGTACCAAGAATTATTGATTGCATCTTGAATCGCTTCCCAGATTTGTTCCGGAGCATATCGATCGTCAGCTGTCGTCAAGCGGAAGTTTGCTTTCTCGCAAATCGAACGAAGCCGCTCACGATAATTTACGGATTTGTCCAACGCAAAGCGATACCCAAGAAATACGTTTTCCAATTCTTCCTCCCACGGTCGTCCGTACAATCTAGCCTGCCCTGAGATATCTACTTATGCGGGCAACGGTCCAGAATACAACAAGACAGAAGCGGGTCTCGCCGTGAGAACTCTGCTGCGCTACACCCCGCCCATGTTCACCGCCACCTGCATCACCCTCGTGCCCGAGGCGTATCCCGGCCCGCTCGGCGCCTCGATCCTGGGCCGCTCCCGCGCCGAAGGGCTCTGGGCGCTCGAAACGGTGGACCTGCGCGGCTTTGGCCTCGGCAAGCATCGCAAGGTCGATGACACGCCCGCCGGCGGCGGGGCAGGGCTGGTCCTGCGCGCCGATGTCGCCGCGGCGGCCATCGACAGCGTGCCCCGGGAGGACCGCCCCCTCGTTTACCTCTCCCCGCGCAGCCCCCGGTTTAACCAGAAAATGGCCCGCAAATGGGCGGCGGGGCCGGGCGTTGTGATGTTCTGCGGCCGGTTCGAAGGGCTCGATGAACGCGTCATCGAGGCGCGGGGCATGCAGGAAGTCTCGGTCGGCGACTTTGTCCTTGCGGGCGGGGACGTCGCCGCGATGGCGATGATCGAGGCCTGCGTGCGGCTTTTGCCCGGCGTGGCGGGCAATTCGGCCTCCCTGACGGGGGAGTCTTTCGAGACCGGATTGCTGGAACACCCCCAGTACACGGCCCCGCGTGAGTGGGAAAACCGCCCGATTCCGGAGATTCTCCTCTCCGGCGACCATAAGCGTATAGAAGAGTGGCGCCTCAGCCGCTCAAAGGCGTTGACTTTTGAACGCCGCCCCGATTTATACGCCGCTTACTCCGAACCCCCGACACCTGCTGCGCCGGAGACTGGCGATGAACCTGATTAAAGAGCTTGAGACGGCCGAAATGGCCCGCGTCCTCGGCGACAAGAAAATTCCCGCATTCTCGCCCGGCGACACGCTGGCCGTGAACGTGAAGATCAAGGAAGGCGACCGCGAGCGCGTCCAGCGCTACGAAGGCGTGTGCATTGCGCGCGCCGGTGCGGGCCTGAACGAGAGCTTCACCGTCCGCAAGATCTCCTTCGGCGAGGGCGTTGAGCGGGTCTTCCCGGTCGTCTCCCCATCGATCGACTCGATCGAAGTGGTCCGCAAGGGCCGTGTGCGTCGCGCGAAACTTTACTATCTGCGCGACCTGCGCGGTAAAGGTGCCCGTATCGCCGAGCGCACCACCGGCCACGGCATCGAGACTCAGGAAGTGGCTGTCTCGAAAACCGAGCGCCGCCGCCAGAAAGACGCTGAAAAGGTCGCCCGCAAGGATACCGCCGCCAAGGCCCGCGCCGAAGCCGCTGAAGCCGCCGCTGCTGCAGAAGCTGTCGCCGCCGCTGAGGCCGCCGAGGCAGAAGCCGCTGCCGCTGCCGCCGCTGCTGAAAAGCCGGCTGAAGAATAGACGCACCCGCGGACTGAATATCTTTCAAACGCCTCCACCTGCGGGTGGGGGCGTTTTTCGTTCCGGGGTCGATCTTTGATTGGAATAATTCGGACTTTCGCATAACCTGACAAGGCTTGACTACGCGGAGGGGGACCATGCCGCAGTTGGAAACAGAGCCTGACACCTCGTGGATGCAGCCTTGGGAGAAGTGGGCCTGGGAGCGTATCCGGGCCGGTGAAGCCGCCGATTTCGAGAAAGTTCCCGTTGAAATGCGCGGCACGCGCGACGCGGAGAAAGCGTCCATAGCCAGTCCAGTAAGGTCCCGCGACGGGGCGACTTATGAACTGAACGAAACCCATGACTGGCCGGAATGGCAGACGATATCATCCGCCTTTGTGCGGCGGATCATCCGCGAAGAGCAGTTCAAATCAGAGCGGCAGACGAACCGTTTCACGATCATCAGCGCCGTGATTGTCGGGGATATCGATTTCGAATGCGAAGTCATATTCGGCACCCTTGAGTTCAGGTTCTGCCACTTCTCCGACCACCTGGTCCTGCGGGGCGCTTCCGTCTCGGGGGATATTTTTCTCGCGGGCTGCTATTTCGCCCGGGAAATCCTTGCAGGCCGCCTCCGGTGCAAGGGAACAATTTTCCTCAGCAATGGCAGCTGCTTCGCCAACGGCGTGAACCTGCTCGACTCGGAGATCGACGGCAATCTGAACTGCAATGGCTGCGTCTTTGAATCCGCTGCCAATGATTACAGCCTGAGTGCTGACAGAAGCCGGATTCGCGGGAATATTTTCCTGAACCGGGGGGCAACCTTCAGCGGCTGCGTCAGTTTCAGCGGCGCCTTCATCGGCGGACAGGCCCAGTTGTGGGAAGGAGAGTTCAACGGGCGCGTCGATCTGTCGGCAGTCCATCTGGTGGGCGAGCTTCGGCTGGAAGAACTGACCCTGGGAATGCCGGCAAGCAAATGGGGGCCGGATGCAACGCTCCTGCTGCGCAATGCAAAGATCGGCGCGTTTCAGGGCTCGCTTGATGCCTGGCGCACACAGGATGGGTTCGTGAAACGCAATCTGGACGGCCTGTCGGTTGCCCGCCTCTCGGGCGGCGTCGGCGGCGCCAGCCTTGATCGCGCCTCACCGGAAGACCTTATCCGGTGGCTTGAGAAGGATATCATCCATCACGGCCCGCCCGGCTCCTTTTCGCCGTCGCCCTATGTTGCGTTTGCCAGCGCGCTGGAAGACGCCGGGGCATCGACCAGGGCCCGCAAGGTCCGGATATCGCTCGAAAAGCGCGTCACCAGTTCCCTGCGCTGGTTCTCATTCTCCGCGATCCGGAAAATCTGGCGGCGCTTCGTCCTCTCCCCGATTTCAGCCTATGGCTACGAGCCATCACGGGTGATCTGGTGGTTTGCGGGCGTGGTCATCGTCTTTGGTGCGGCCGGCCTCAGCTGGGAAATCCTGAGCCAGCCCGAATATGCCATCCCGAGCCTTCGGGATGCGGCCGGATGGCTGGGTTTCAGCTTCGAGACCGCGTTGCCGATCATCGAACTGGATCCTGTGAACGATACCTTCCTCGAAGACAGGTTTGGCGTCGGGGAGGACGCTCACGGCAATAAATTGTATGAGGATCTGCCGGACGGGCTGCGCGCCCTGTTCGTGCTGGAACGCCTGCTGGGCCTTGTGATCCTGTCTGTTTTGATCGCCGGACTCTCCGGGTGGGCAGAAACTCGGGGCAAATAGGCTTCCCTCTGGCGGCTGCCTCGCTATTGTGCGGCGCGCAACAGCGAGGCGGCCATGCCCGGCAAAACACTCTACGACAAGATCTGGGACGCGCATGTCGTCCATACCGACCCGGCTTCGGGCGAGAGCCTGCTATATATCGATCTCCACCTCATTCACGAGGTCACCACCCCGCAGGCGTTCGACGGCCTGAAAGTGGCTGGCCGCCGCGTGCGCCGCCCGGAGTTGACGCTGGCCGTCGCCGATCACAACACGCCCACCGAGAACCAGTCCCTCGGCCTCGCCGGCGTGAAAGACGCCGAAGCGCGCAACCAGCTCGAAACACTGACCCGCAATGTCGCCGAGCATGGCATCCAGTTCTTCCCGATGGGCGACATCAACAATGGCATCGTCCATGTCGTCGGCCCGGAGCAGGGGCGCACCCAGCCCGGCATGACCATCGTCTGCGGCGATAGCCACACGTCCACACACGGCGCCTTCGGCGCGCTGGCGCACGGCATCGGCACCTCGGAGGTGGAGCATGTGCTCGCGACACAAACGCTCCGTGCCCGGAAGATGCTGAATATGTCCGTCGAGGTCTCCGGCCAGCTGCGTGAAGGCGTCACGGCCAAGGACCTCGCCCTCCACATCATCGCCATCACCGGCACGGCTGGCGGCACCGGCTATGTCATCGAGTATCGCGGCGAGGCCGTTCGCGCCCTGTCGATGGAGGGCCGCATGACGCTCTGCAACCTCTCCATCGAAGGCGGCGCTCGCGCCGGCCTCGTGGCCCCCGACGAAAAAACCTTCGCCTATGTCAAAGGCCGCCCGTCGGCACCGAAAGGCGGCGCCTGGGAAATGGCGGAACGCTATTGGCAGACGCTGCGCTCCGACGATGACGCCGTGTTCGACCATGTGCTGAGCATCAAGGGCGAAGACGTCGAGCCAACCGTGACCTGGGGCACAAGCCCGGAGCAGGGGATTGCCCTCTCGGGCAATATTCCGCGCCCGGAAGATTTTGCCGATCCGGTCAAGGCCGCCGCCTGTGAGCGCGCGCTCGCCTATATGGGCCTCGAGGGCGGCAAGCCCATCGCGGGAACGCCGGTCCAGCGCGTCTTCATCGGCTCGTGCACGAACTCCCGCATCGAAGACCTGCGCGCCGCCGCAGATATCGCCAAAACGGGCAAGGTCGCCGCCGGCGTGCGCGCCATGGTCGTGCCCGGCTCCGGACTCGTGCGCGCGCTGGCGGAAGAAGAAGGCCTCGATCTCGTCTTCCTCGAAGCCGGTTTCGAATGGCGCGAGCCCGGTTGTTCCATGTGCCTCGGCATGAACCCCGACATCCTCGCCCCCGGCGAGCGCTGCGCCTCGACCTCCAACCGTAACTTCGAGGGCCGTCAGGGCCGGGGCGGGCGGACACACCTGATGAGCCCCGCGCTCGCCGCCCGCGCCGCCATTAACGGCGTTATCGGTTAATCCGTCTACAGAACAGGAATCTCGACATGGCCTTTGATCTCACCCCTCGTCAGGACTGGACCCGCGAAGAAATCACGGCGCTCTACGACCTGCCGCTCGACGCGCTCTTTGCCCGCGCCCTCGCGGTGAAGGCGGCGCACTGGCAAGACGGGGCGGTCCAGAAATCTCAGCTCCTGTCGATCAAGACCGGCGGCTGCCCGGAAGATTGCGGCTATTGCAGCCAGTCGGCGAAGTTCGACACCGGCCTCAAGGCCGAGAAACTCCTGCCGCTCGAAGAAGTCGTCGAAACCGCGCGCCGCGCCAAGGCCAACGGCGCCGACCGCTTCTGCATGGGCGCCGCCTGGCGCTCGCTGAAAGACCGCGACCTGCCGAAAGTCGCCGCAATGATTTCCGCCGTCAAAGCCGAAGGCCTCGAAACCTGCGTCACACTCGGCATGCTCGAGGAAGGCCAGGCCGAAGCGCTGAAGGAAGCCGGCCTCGATTATTACAACCATAACCTCGACACCTCGCGCGAGTATTACGGCGACGTCGTCAGTACACGCACCTATGACGACCGGCTTGAAACCCTCGGCCGTTGCCGCCAGGCCGGCATCAAGCTCTGCTGCGGCGGCATTCTCGGCATGGGCGAGTCGCGCGCCGACCGGATTGGCCTGATCCATGAACTGTCGAAACTCGCGCCCCATCCCGAAAGCGTGCCGATCAACAAGCTCGTGCCCATCAAGGGCACGCCGCTCGGCAATAGCGAAGAGATCGACACGCTCGAACTCGCCCGCGCCATCGCCGTCTGCCGGATCGTCTTCCCGAAAAGCTGGGTGCGTCTCTCGGCGGGCCGCGAGTCGATGAGCCCGGAAGGCCAGGCCATCTGCCTGCTGGCGGGCGCCAACTCGATCTTCGTCGGCGACCGCCTCCTGACCACGCCGCTGCCGGGCGCCGACAAGGATGCGAAACTGCTGGAGTCCGTGGGCGGCGGTTGTTCGAAGGGTTGAGTACATAGACACGCCGAGAACGGCTCATCCTGAGCGAAGTCGAAGGAGAGCCGTGGCGAGACGTCGGTTCAGCTTGGCCCATCCTTCGACTTCGCTCAGGATGAGTCCCGATGGTTTGGCGGATGGTTGAGCCTATCTAAACAACCCCATCGGTTGCCTATCCCGCCGCAAGCGCAGATATTCCCCCTTCAAGTTCATCTCTGAAGGGAGACTCCCATGTCCGGAACCGTGAAACTCGACGGCGGCGTCACGCTCGATGGCCCGCGCGGCAGGGTCTATGGCTCGATCCTGGAGACCATTGGCTCGACGCCGCTGGTGCGCGCCGAGAAGTTCGCGAAGGCGGAGGGCGTCAAGGCCGACCTCCTCTTCAAGCTCGAATTCTTCAATCCCCTCGCCAGCGTCAAGGACCGGATCGGCCTCGCCATGATCCTCGGCCTCGAAGCCGAGGGCAAACTGAAGCCCGGCGGTACGCTGATCGAGCCGACCTCGGGAAACACCGGCATCGGCCTCGCCTTCGTCGCCGCCCAGCGCGGCTACCGCCTGATCCTCACCATGCCGGAATCGATGTCCATCGAGCGCCGCAAGATGCTCGCCTTCCTCGGCGCCGAGCTGGAACTGACGCCGAAGGAGAAGGGGATGGGCGGCGCCATCGCGAAAGCGAAAGAGCTGCTGGAGACCATCCCCGGCGCGGTCAGCCCCAGCCAGTTCGACAATCCGTCAAACCCCGCCATCCACGAGAAGACGACCGCCGAGGAAATCTGGGCCGACACCGATGGCAAGGTCGACGCCATCATCTCCGGTATCGGCACCGGCGGCACCTTCACCGGCTGCGGCCGCGTGCTGAAGCCGCGCAAGGCCTCGCTGAAAATGTATGCCGTCGAGCCCGAAGCCTCCCCGGTCCTCTCCGGCGGCGCGCCCGGCCCCCACATGATCCAGGGCATCGGCGCCGGCTTCGTGCCCGGCAATGCCGATACCAGCCTGATCGACGAAGTGCTGAAAGTCTCGAACGCCGACGCCCTCGCCACCGCCCGCACGCTGGCGAAGATCGAAGGCATCCCGGGCGGCATCTCCTCCGGCGCCGCCGCGTTTGCTGCCGTCCAGCTCGGCAAACGCCCGGACATGGCGGGCAAGACGATTGTCGTGATCCTCGCCAGCTTCGCGGAGCGTTATGTTTCGACGGCGTTGTTTGAGGGGCTTTGAGGGACCGGGCTTTCAGATCGCCTCCGGATCGATCTTGTAAACGGTAACGCGGGACGGATGATTGGGAGCGGTAGGTATGAACCCCGCCCGCGGAGTCTCACGCACAAGATCTCGCAACAGAGGCATGTCGTTGAGCGGCGCTCCGGTTTCGCGCGCGCAGACGACGATATAGTCCACACCACTCACGGCCTCGCGCAAAACTTCCGGATCTTCCGTTGTGAACGCCAGGGCAAGGCGGCGAATGCCCGGGGCGGAGCGGTGGAATGAAATCGTCGAAAGCGTGTGCCCGGCGTCCGCTTCGATGATCACGTAGTGCATCCCGAAGGGTGCCATCACCACGCCCGGCGACACTTGGTCGAGCACGGCAAAGTCTTCACCGGCGCAGGCGTCATGCCGGAAGTGCAGGTAGGAGTCGGCCACCTCATGCGGGGCCTCGACCAGCGGGCTGAAGCCCAGCATCAGGAAGCCGGCGCTGCCGGCAAGCGCAGCCCCTGCCCACCGGGTCGCCCATCGCCGTTCGGCCGGCAGTCCGGACCGTAGTGACTGCACGGCGCAGATCGCCATTGGCAGGATCAGGGTAGTCAGCAGGAAGGAAATCCGGGCGTAGCGCACAGCGAGTACCGCCATCAGCACACCGGCGAGCACGGTGATCCAGACGAGCACTGCGCCGTCTTGTCCGGCCTTGAGCCTCGCAAAAGCGTCGGCGCCGGCAAGAAGGCTGGTGCCAATCGCTAAGCAGATCAGCAGCGCAAATGCCAGCCGTCCCGGGTCCTTCACGAGTGTCAGTCCCGAGTTTTCCTGAGGCACATTGTCCAGCCAGAAAGCCTGCGTTGCCGGGTCAATCATGTGCAGCGGCCCGCCAGTGCAGATAGGAAAGGCGGCTGCGAGGCCCGCCAATAGGACAAGTCCCGGCACTGCAAGGCTGGCGAGCCTTGCGGCGCGCATCGCCGGAGTATTCCCACGCAGGTGCGTCCAGCTGACTGGAGTCAGCAGCAGGATCAGCCCGGCCCCGCTCATCGCGCTCACCCACGGCGCTGAAAGGGCATCGCAGTAGACGCTGAAAGTGTCTGCCGGTCCGTTCAGGACGAGCCCCATCAGTGGAGAAAGCAGCGCGAGCGCCGCCCCTGCGGCCTGCAAACGCTGGCCAGCTTCGCCGCCTTGAAGCGCGCCGAAAATCGCCAGGCCGGCAAGTCCTGCCACCAGCATCGGAACGGTTTCCAATCCCACCGCAATCGACAGGACCGCCGCTGCCCCGGACACAATACCGGCGCGGTACGGCGTCTTCAATGTCAGCCCACGGACGAACAAAGCCAGCAACACCATCTGCACGTTGTGATGGTCGATCCGTCCGGGCGCAAACTCGGCCGCCGCCTGAATCAGGAAAGGGAAGGTGCAGGCCAGTTCGATCAGGCGCACAGGCCGCCCCAGCATGGCGCGCATCGTGCTCTGCACGAGCCAAGTCAGCGGAATCAGCAACATAGGCGGCCAGACAAGACAGGCGACATCGAGCGCTGTTTCCGCAGGCAGGAAGATATCCAGCAACCGCGTCAGCCCCACATAAGGTGCATCCACCAGGCGCGACCAGGGTGACACGTAAGGGGCGTCCGGCGTCACAAAGGGCAGCGTGCGGTCAAACCAGTTATTGTCTGCCAACAGGTCTTCGATCTGCAGTCGCCGCAGTGTGTCATCAATATCGATGACAGACGAAACCGCGCGCAGCCGGTCCCCGACGGCGACCGTCAGGCAGAGAGCGAACATCATGATCGCTGGCCCGGCATTGCCCGGAAAAGACGGGACGCCGCTTTGCTGATTCGTCGGGGTCGCCGAAATACTCAATATGCCAGCTCCGCAGAAATTATGACCGGGGATTGGTTCTGCCCTTGGATGGAGCGTGTACGGGCCAGCATACTCTATAATTGTAATAGACCTTTAAGTGCGGCCTCCCGGTCCGCCACGGCAGGCCTCGCCAAGTCTGCGGCCATGATGATAACTGCGGGTGAGAAACCATCCGAGGAAATCCATGGCCCGTTACACCCTGCACGGCATTTTCGCGTCCGGCCCGACCTACAAGGTCGGCCTGATGCTGCGCCTCACCGGCACGCCGTTCGACTATGAACATGTCGACCTGCGCGCCGGCGCCCACAAGGCGGACGCCTTCCTCGTCAAGAACCGCTACGGTCAGGTGCCGGTGCTGGAAGACAGCCAGACCGATTACTGCCTCAGCCAGTCCTCCGTGATCCTCGACTATCTGGCCGACGAGACCGGCAAGTTCGGCGGGAAAGATCGCGGCGAGCGCCTGCGCGCGCGCGAATGGCAGCTCTGGGGGGCGGGGAACCTGACCACCGGGATCTACCGCACGCGCGCGGCGAAGCTCGGCTTCTTCAAGTTCCCCGAAGCGATTGCCGAAGCGAACCTGCAAACCGCGCTGGCAGCCCTGAAGGAACTGAACACCCTGCTCGATGGCCGCGAGTATCTGGTCGGCAAGGGCGCCACGATCGCCGACCTCGATATCTACGGCATCGCCGCCTACGCCCCGCAGGCCGGCATCGATCTTGCGCCCTATGGCAATGTCCGCAAATGGTTCGCGCGCATCGAAGCCCTGCCCGGCTTCAAGGACGTCAACACCTGCCTGCCACAGGCGAGCGCGAAAGCATGATCAACGGCGTCGATCACATCGTGATCCTGACGCCGGACATTGAAGCCGGAGCATCGGTCTATTCCGCGCTCCTCGGTCGCACGCCGGACTGGCGCGCGACGAGTGATGGCGGCGTGGCGACGGCGCTGTTCCAGCTGACCAATACCGCGCTCGAACTCGTCGCCCCGTTTGGGGAAGGGGCGGCGGCAGACCATCTCCGCGATCGCATCGCGTCGGAAGGCCCCGGCCTCAAATCCCTCGCCTTCCGCTCTGCCGATCTTTCCGGCGACCACCGCGCCTTCACCCGTCTCAGCCTTGCGCCCACCGCCATCGAAGACGGTCTCAGCGAAGACATGGGCCGCGAACAGCGCCGCAGCTGGCGCCGGTTCCGCTGTCCGCCGGAGCAGACCGCCGGGGTGCGCTGGTTCGTCGTCGAGCCGCTCGAAGGCGCGATCGAGCCGGTCGAAGTGCCGCTCGGCCATGTCCATGCGCTCGACCATCTCGTTGTCTCTACTCCGAACCCGGACCGCGCGATGGCGCTTTACGGCGCCAAGCTCGGCCTCCGCCTCGCGCTGGACCGCTCTGCGCCCGAATGGGGCGTGCGCCTGATCTTCTTCCGCACCGGCGGCCTCACGGTCGAGATCGCCCACCGCCTCGGCCAGTCGGAAGACCCCGCCGGGGAAGACAGCTTCTGGGGTCTCACCTGGCGTGTCGGCGATATCGACGCCGCGCATGACCGGCTGGCCGGGAAGGGGTTCAATGTATCGGACGTGCGCACGGGCCGGCGCGCCGGGACACGTGTCTTCACAGTCCGTGACGGCACTTTGAACGTGCCGACCCTGTTCATTTCCGGCGTCGCGGATTAAATGGCGATCATTCTGAGGATGAAGTGCGTGTCTCGGAAGGGTGTCGATGTGCGGAACAAAAATGAAAAAGGATTCAAATCTCGTAACCAGAATACTTGTCGATAGCGCTTTGCTCCTTGCTGTTGTGGCGCCAATAGTGATTTTGGCTGCGATTTACTACCCAAATAGCCTAGCTTCTGGTTGGACTTATTTCCTTCCGATGTTCGTTCTGGTGGCTATAGCCAATATTCTTAAATACTGGGTTTTGAAAAAATAGCGCTGATAGAGACTCCATGACCCCATTCACCGCCCTCACCGGAACTGCCGCGCCCCTTCTCGAGAAGGGCAAGCCGATGTCGAATGTCGACACGGACATGATCATCCCGAAACAGTTCCTGAAAACGACGACCCGCACCGGCCTCGCCGTCGGCCTGTTCCATGAGCTGAAAACGAAGGCGGATGGCTCGCCCAACCCCGATTTCGTGCTCAACAAGCCGGCCTATGCGAAGGCCTCGATCCTCATCGCCGGCGAGAATTTCGGCTGCGGCTCCTCGCGCGAACACGCGCCCTGGGCGCTGCTGGACCAGGGCATCACCTGCGTCATCGCGCCGAGCTTCGCCGATATCTTCCACAATAACTGCTACAAGAACGGCATCCTGCCCGTCCGCCTGCCCGTCGATGTCTGCGAAAAGCTGGCGAAAGAAGCCGGCGGCGGCAACCATGTCTTCACCGTGGATCTGGCCACGCAAACCGTCACCACACCGGACGGTGAAGTGCACAAGTTTGACATCGACCCCGGCCGCAAGTCCAATCTGATGGCCGGCCTCGACGAGATCGGCGCCTCGCTCACCGCCGCGCCTCAGATCGACACGTTCGAAGCCCGGCGCCGCCTCGCCACACCCTGGCTCGAAACCGCCCGCTGAGTTCGGCGGGCCTCACCGGAGACACAGCATGCCCCGCCCCGTCCGCCTTCTCCTGCCGCTCCTGCTCGCACTCGGCGCCTGCCATACCGATCCCTTCGGCGTGAAGCCCGAAGTGCCCGGCGTCGAAATTCCGGACAAGCCTGCCGAGCCGGCTGAAGACGAAACGCCGGACGCGCAGCCATGATCGTCATCGAAGGCACCGTCCGCATCCCGCCGGAAAACCTCGCCGCCGCCCGTCCGGTGATGGAACAGATGATCCGCGCCAGCCGCGCCGAACCCGGCTGCGTTGACTATGCCTACGCCGTGGACGTGCTCGATCCCGGCCTCATCCGCGTCACCGAACGCTGGGAAAGCCGGGACGCGCTGGCCGCCCATTTCAAGGCGGCCCACATGGCCACCTGGCGGTCCTTCTTCCCCCAGCTCGGCATCACTGACCGGTCGCTGCGCCTTTACGAGGCGGCGCCAGAAGCAATCTGAGCGCCGGCAACCCAGGGCACAACTTTAACCTTGCTTCGCCGTTGCCGCTCAACTAGCGACTGTGCATCGTCGAACAGTGGATAGGATCGTAGATGATTAGCCGTTTTCTTGCTGGTGTAATGCTCGTTGGCCTCGTTGGGTGTGTCGGCACGCCGGCCCAGTTGGCAGAGGGTGATAAAGAGGAATGCCGTTCCATTGAAGTGACCGGTTCCCGGTTCCCCAAGAAGGAATGCAAGACCGTCACCGAATGGGCCAAGTATGACGAGGATGAAGCCAAGCGGAACGCGGAGCTTTTGATCCAGAACCAGCGCGGCGCCGATCCGGCGACTTTCTAGTCACACACTGAACGGCGCGGGCGTTCACGGGTGGGCTTGGGTGGATCGCAGGATTTACCCCTTTACCTCTGACGCCTGCGCCTTCAGCGCGCCGGGCCCTGCGGGCCATTTTGGTCTTGCCTACCCGTTTTCTGTCGATTAGCCACGACGGACAAACTGACCGGGAAGGAGACGATATGAGTATCCGCTTTTTTGCCGTTGCCTTGGCCACAGCCCTCGGCGCCTGCGCCGGAACTCCGGATGGCGCGCAGACCGTGGCGGCCGGCGATCCGAATGCACCCAAGGAATGCCGCAGCTACAAGCCGCCGGGTTCGAACATCATCAAGCGTGAATGCAAGACCGCCGTTGAGTGGGCCAAGCATGATGCCGAGGAGGTCGCCCGCAATGAGGGCCTTCTGGGAAATTCGCGTGAGAGCGCCAGCCCGAACACCATGATCCGCTAGGATCGCCCACCCTCGCCCGGGCTGCATTCCGGCATATGTTGAGTACGGAGTAAGCCGCCCATGAAACGCACCCTCTTGCTGCTTCCCGGTGACGGTATCGGCCCGGAAGTCGTCGCCGAGGCGCGCCGCATCGCCGAGCTGCTCGTGTCGGATATCATTATCCAGACCGGCCTCGTCGGCGGCGCCAGCCTTGACGCGCACGGCGTCCCGCTCACCGAAGGCACGCTGGAACAGGCGTTGCAGTCGGACGCCGTCCTCCTCGGCGCCGTCGGCGGACCGAAATGGGTGGGCAGCGCGCGCGACAAGCGCCCCGAAGCCGGCCTCCTCGCGCTGCGCAAGGGGCTCGATGTCTTTGCGAACCTCCGCCCCGCCTTCTGCTTCCCGGCGCTCGTCGATGCCTCCAGCCTGAAGCGCGACCGGATCGAAGGCCTCGACATCATGATCGTCCGTGAACTGACCGGCGGCGTCTATTTCGGCACACCGCGCGGCATCGACGAAGCCGGCGGCCTGCGCCGGGGCTATGACACCGCCATCTACACCCACCCGGAAATCGAGCGCGTTGCCCGCGTCGCCTTCGACATCGCGCGGGGTCGTTCGGGCCGCGTCTGCTCGGTCGAGAAATCCAATGTCATGGAATCCGGCCTCTTCTGGCGCCAGGAAGTCACCCTCGCCCATGCCGAACTCGGCGGCGGCGTCGCGCTCAGCCATATGTACGCCGATGCCTGCGCCATGGAACTCGTCCGCCAGCCCAAACAGTTCGACGTCATCCTCGCGGACAATCTCTTCGGCGATATCCTGTCGGACGAAGCCGCGATGCTCACCGGCTCCATCGGCATGCTGCCCTCCGCCTCCCTCGGCGCGCCCGGCGTGCCGGGTCTCTACGAGCCCGTCCACGGCTCGGCGCCGGACATTGCCGGGCAGGGGATCGCCAATCCCTGCGCCGCCATTCTCTCGCTGGAAATGGCGCTGCGCTGGTCCCTCGGCAAAGAGAAAGCCGCCGACCAGCTCTTCGCCGCCGTCGGCAAGGCCCTCGACCGCGGCGCCCGCACCCGCGACCTCGGCGGCGATCTGACAACCCGCCAGATGGCCGACGCGATCATCGCAGCGCTCTGATCAGAAAAAAGCCCCGCGGCGCGAACCGCGGGGCTTCTTGTTGAATACTCCGTCTCCGGATCAGAACGACTTGCGCAAGGTGATCCCGAAGGTACGCGGCTGGTTCACGTGGAACCCAAGCCGGGCGCGCCCGCCACGTTCCCGGTCGAACGAGAGCTGGGCTTCTTCATCCGTCAGGTTGTTGGCGTAAATCGTCACCGACCATGTATCGAACTCGAGACCGGTGCTGACATTCAGCGTGGTGTAGGCATCGAGGTTGAGGTCCACCAGATCACGCGGGCTCTCAAGACCCGTCAATGCACCAAGAGCGAGCCCTGTGGCGGCCGGCAGGCCTTGCGTTGGCAGTTGGTCGCTCGGCTGGGTATAGCGGTCGCCGATATGCTGCACCGATCCGGACACGAAGGCGCCCGCATCAATCCAGGTCGGATCCCAGCGATAGGTGCCGGCTGCCGACAGTTGCAGTTCCGGGACCGAAGGCAGGCGGTTGCCGTCCTGGATGCCGCCGATCACGGCGCCGGTGCCATCGACGACCGTCGAATCAAACTTCGCTTCCAGCACGCTGGCAGCGAAGGTGAAGTCGAGATTGTCGGTCGGGCTCCAGCCGAGTTCCGCTTCGAGGCCGGCGGTGTGCGCCTTGTCGACATTGAACACGATCCGCGACGAGCAGGATCCGGCATCCAGCGTGACCTGAAGGTCCTGGATGTCGGTATAGAAGGCCGCTGCATTGAAGGTGACGTTGCCCGTCAGCGCTTTCATGCCGGCTTCGTAGTTCCACAGCTTCTCGTCGCCATAGCTCTGGAAGCCGCCGAAGATTGCCTCGTCCTGCGGCGTGCACAGCGGCACGTTGAGCGGATCATTGACGCCGCCGAGACGGAAGCCCTGGCTCGCCTGCGCGTTCAGGGTGATCTCGTCGGTCGCGTCATAGCTGAGCAGCACACGCGGCGAAAAACCATCCGAGGACGTCGTATCCTGGACATTCGAGTCGCCATTTGCAAACAGGCCGCCCGACGAGATCGTGCGGTCTTCCTCGAAGTCGTAGAAGCGTCCGCCCGCTGTCACGGTCATCCGTTCGGTCAGGTCATAGCTCGCCTCGCCGAACACCGCCCACTGGGTGAGGGAGTAGGAGAGGTCGGAGTTGAACGGCGAATCGGCCGGGAAGCCATTGGCCACCGCCGCAGAGGTCCCGGCGCCGAGTGTCGCGTCGGTGACGGCATCATAGCCCGGCGTCGGAAGCCGCTGGGCATAGACCCGGTCATTGTTCGAATAGAACACACCGGCGAGCCAGCGGAACGAACTGTCAGCATTCGAACTCAGCCGAAGTTCCTGCGTCGTGCTTTCATACGCGGTCGTGTCGCGCAGGTTCGAAGGCAAGGTGAAGGAAGAGCCTGGAAAACCAAGATCGGCCGACACGCTCGACGACAGCGACGTCGCATCACGGCTGACCAGGATGTCCCGGTCGATATAGCTCGTCACCGATGTCAGTGTCACCGGACCCAGATCGAGGCTCGCCGTCAGGTCGGCGATCATCGTCTCGTCGGAGAACTCTTCTTCCAGCAGCAGGTATTGGGAATTTTCCGGCAGGGTCGTCGTACCGGACAGCCAGTTGAAGGATTCCGACCGGTTGAACCCGTCGGCGCTGATTTCCTGATAGATGATCCGCGGGGTGATCGTCAGCGCATCGCTCGGCTCGAACGTTACCGCCACGCGACCACCGGTCCGGTTGCCACTATTGACGTCATCGCCGCCGACCGGTCCGGACGAGTCGATCCAGCCGCCATATTCGGTATGGTATCCGACCGCGCGGAGCGCCATCGTTTCGCCCAGCGGGACGTTGATCATACCTTTGACATGCCCGCCGACGCCGCCATCACTGATCGTGTTGAGGTTGGCTTCAAGGCTGCCTTCCTGCGTGCCGAGCACGGGCTGGTTGGTGATGTAGCGCACCGTGCCGCCGACCGAACCCGAGCCAAACAGCGTGCCTTGCGGGCCGCGCAGCGTCTCGATCCGGTTGAGATCGTAAAGGTCGATGTCAGGTGTGAACAGCGACAGCGAGATCACCGACTCGTCGAGATACACGCCGACCTGCTCCTTCACGCCCGGCTGGTCGCGCACGACCTGGCCGGCCGAGACGCCGCGCACGGCGACCTGGCTCTGGCCGGGGCCGAGGTTCTGGATCGACAGGCCCGCCACACTGCGGGCCACATCTTCAAGATTGCCGGCGCCGGAGCGGGCAATGTCTTCGGCTGTCTGCGCATTGATCGAGAACGGAACATCCTGGATCGTCTCGTTGCGCTTGGTGGCCGTCACGACGATAGTTTTCTGCCGCGCTTCGGCGTCCTCATCGGCCGCTTGCGCCAGCGCTGTCGGCGCCAGGGCCAGCATCGCCATCGCCAGCGCGGACACGCTGAACTTCATGTAGGTCTTCATTGTTTCCTCCCATGGGCCAACCTTCCGGTTTTCCGGATTGACGTAGTTGGCCCGTGTCCGAAAATTAGCGCCTCGGGCGCGCCATGTTAAAGGGCAGGAAGGCCCGTATCGTCTTTCCCTAACGGAATTCCGGAAGAATCGACAAAAATGTCACGCGAAAATCCCCCAATGGCACAAGTGCCGTCACCGGACCTTCGCCTTCGGAGCGAGTGGCGCGCGGGTGATACCGACCTGATCGTGGACCTGCACCGGCGCGGTTATGCGGGCGAAGGCCCGGGTTTCGGCGAGCCCTTCGCCGCCTATGTGCGCCAGACCGTCGACGAGGCGGCCCTCGGGCAGCCCGGAAGCGCCAGCCGGGTCTGGTTCGCCGAACGTAGCGGCGAAACGCTCGGTTGTGCAGCGATGATTGACCGCAGCGGGCGCGGCCAGTTGCGCTGGGTCGTCCTTCTGCCAGAGGCGCGCGGCCTCGGTCTCGGCAAGGCACTGTTCGAAGTGGCCATGGCGCATGCTGTCGCGCAGGGCTGGCCCGAAGTCTATCTCGAAACCACGAGCGGCCTCGGCGCGTCGATGCAGCTCTACCTGTCGAACGGTTTCACAGTGGTCAGTGACGAGGAAGTGGACCTCTGGCACGGCCCCGGCCGGATGATCGTGATGATCCGGCGTTTTTGACATTCGCGCGGCCTGTGACATCCTCCAGAAAAAGACGACCGGAGGAAACAAGATGTCATACGCTGCCGGACGGTTGATCCATGATGCGGACAGCCACCTGATGGAAATGACCGATGTGCTCGACCCCTATTTCGAGAAGCGCCTGCTCGCGCGCTATCACGCCCTGCCGGTCTACAAGTGGAAACACTCCCACGCGGACTGGATGAACAAGGAACGCGCCCGCCACGAGGACCAAGCCTACCGCGCCGCCGCTGGCGAGGCGATCCTGCTGAAGAAAAATTATGAAGCCCTCGGCGCCTTCCGCCGCGAAGACCGCCCCGCCGCGCTCGACCGCCTCGGCTTCGCCAGCCAGCTCGTCTTCACCACCTTCTGCCTCGGCAATTTCGGCCTCGACCAGTCCGATAACATGGAACTCTGCTACGCCACCGCCGATGCGCACAACCGGATGATGACGGACTTCTGCGCCGTCGACCCGCGCTTGCTCGCCGTCGCCTATGTCCCGCTCGAAGACTTCGCCCGCGCCGAAGCCACCGCCCGCCTCGCCATCAAGCTGGGCGCCAAGGCGATCATGATCCCCTCCGTATGCCCACAAAAACATTCGCCGAGCCATATCGGGCTGGACCCCGTCTGGCGTCTCGCCGAGGAGGCGGGCCTGCCCATCCTCCTGCATGTCGGCGGCGAGGAGAAGATGAACCCGGTCTACAAGGCGAACGGCCTGCCGCCGGTGCCGGACTTCCATGGCGGCGACGACAATTTCACCTCCGTCTCCTATATGCCGATCCCGCAATCGGCGATGCAAACCCTCGCCACGCTGATCTTCGACGGCGTGTTCGACCGGTTTCCGAAACTCAAATGGGGCGCCATCGAACTCGGCGCCGCCTGGGTGCCCGGATGGATGCGCTCAATGGATTCCGCCGCGCATGCCTTCCTGCGCAATGAGGAACGCTTGCAGAAACTCTCCGCCAAGCCGTCCGAAATCGTCCGCCGGAGTTTCCGCGCCGCGCCCTATCCGCATGAAGACGCCGGCTGGATCATCCGCAATTCCGGCGACGAAATCTGCCTCTTCTCTTCCGACTTTCCGCATGTAGAAGGCGGCCGCAATCCGCTGAAGCGTTTCGATGAAACGCTGGCCGGCTGCACCCCCACCCAGGTCACGAACTTCTACTCGGAAAACTTCATCGACCTGATGGGGGAGGGGCTGGCGGCAGGCTTGAGGCGTCCGAAACTCCAACAATCGGCTTAGAAAGTAACATGCCCAAATCTGCTCCCCCGCCCGGCGATGTCGGTGCGCGTATCAAGGAAATCGGCGGCTGGCGCGGCGCCATGCTCGCCAACGTCCGTTCACTGATCAAGGACGCCGCGCCGGACGTCTCCGAAGACATCAAATGGCGCAAGCCCACCAATCCCGGCGGCGTGCCCGTCTGGGAACAGAACGGCCTGATCTGCACTGGCGAAGTCTACAAGGACAAGGTCAAGATCACCTTCGCCCACGGCGCCGCGCTGCCCGATCCGAAAGGCGTGTTCAATGCCAGCCTCGATGCCGGCACGCGCCGCGCGATTGATATTCCCGAAGGTCACAAGTTGAACGAGGCCGCGTTTAAATCCCTCATCAAGGCAGCCGCCGCGCACAACCGGTCCAAGGCCGTGAAGGAAAAAGGCGCTGGCGAAAAGCCCGTCCTCCTCTTGGGCGGCAATCCGCAGATCGCCAAGGGCGACGGCGACGCGCCCGTGCAGGCTTACATCGCCGCCATGCCCGGCTGGAAACAGGAAACCGGCCGCCGCCTCGACGCGCTGATCACCAAATCCGTGCCCGGCGTGAAAAAAGCCGTGAAGTGGAACTCGCCTTTCTACGGCATCGAAGGTCAGGGCTGGTTCGTCTCCTTCCACGTGCTGACGCGCTATGTGAAGGTTACCTTCTTCAAGGGCGTGCAGCTAAAGCCCATGCCGCCCGGTCACACGGAGAAAAGCGGCGACAGCCGGTGGATCGACCTTCCCGAAGGCGAATTCGACGAAGCCCAGCTGACCAAATGGATAAAACAGGCCGCGAAAATCCCCGGCTGGACGCCCTGATCGGCGCGGTCACAGCTTCCTGAAATACCGCGCCACCGGCCAGCGCTCGAAGCCCGCCGCCTCGTTGGTAGCGCGTGAGGCAGCATGGCCCGCATCGCCGCCGGTTTCCACCATCACCATTGTCATGCCCGCCGCGCGGATTTCCTCGAACGCGGTCTCCATCAGCGCCTTCGCGATGCCGCGCCGCTGATGCGCCGGATCCACCGCGATGATGTGCAGCTCGCCCATGCTGTCCTCGGGAAACAGCCGCGTTCCCGCAAAACCCAGAACCGCGCCGTCTTCCTCTGCAACATGAAACCGGGTTTCGCCGGCGATCAGCAAGGCGCGCACGTCCGTCTCCTGCCGCGCCCACCAGCCCTCCGGATAGAAGGCATCGTAGACGAAATCCGGCACGGCTGCCTGCATCTGCGGAAAGACCGGCGCCCAGGCCCGCGCCGTCACGCCGATCACGCCCTCCATATGGGTGGGCTCATACGGCTTGATCGTCCACGCCATGTGCTTGTCCTCCAGCGGGTTGATTGCCGCAGCGAGCCCAGGCGTTCAAGCCCGCCCGGCAAAAACATTCAACCAAGTGGTTGAAAGTTTGGCAGTCCCATCTATATTCAACCACATGGTTGAACTAATTGAATCCCCCCGCCTCGACGCCGTCTTCCACGCCCTGGGAGACGCCACCCGCCGCCAGATGCTGCGCGAGCTGTCAGACGGAGAACGCACCGTCAGCCAGCTGGCTGAGCCGTTCGCCATGTCGCTGGCCGCTGCCTCGAAACACATCAAATCGCTGGAAAGCGCCGGCCTCATCCGCCGCGAGGTGCGCGGACGCACGCATGTCTGCCATCTCGATGCCGGCCCGCTTGCCAATGCCCATGACTGGCTCGGCTTCTACGAACA
This sequence comes from Hyphomonas sp., assembly GCA_040223555.1. Lineage (GTDB taxonomy): Bacteria > Pseudomonadota > Alphaproteobacteria > Caulobacterales > Hyphomonadaceae > Hyphomonas. The sequence continues at coordinate 402,165 of JAVKGA010000004.1, read as the reverse complement.
ATTCTGGACCACCCGCCTCGACATCCTCGAACGCCTGCTGCGCGACGCGGATGCCAAATCCCCCGAAGGAGACCCCCAATGACCCAGACCACGAAACCCTCCGCCTACGGCACGCTGATCGAGCCCACCGTCCTGAAGCTCGAACGCCTCCTGCCCGGCCCCGCCGCCCGCGTCTGGGACTATCTGACGAAAAGCGAGCTGCGCCGCCAATGGCTCGCCTCCGGCGACATGGATCTCACCCCCGGCACGGAGTTCGAATTCGTCTGGCGCAATGACGAACTCACCGATCCGCCCGGCGCCCGCCCGGACGGCATGAACGCGGAAAACCGCATGACCTGCAAGATCCTCGAAGTCGACGCCCCCCGCCGCCTCTTCATCAGCTGGGGCGTGCAATCGGATGTTCTCTTCGAACTCGTCGAGAAGGGAAGCGATACGCTCCTCACCATCACCCATCGCCGCCCGCCCACGCGCGATGTCCTCCTCAGCGTCTCCGCCGGCTGGCATTCCCATATCGATGTCCTGGAAGCGAAACTCGCCGGCACCGATCCGGTGCCCCACTGGGACAACTGGGTCCGCCTGCGCGGCGAATATGCCCAGCGGTTTCCCGAATAGCGCTCAGCTATAATCCGCAATCCGGCACAGCAGCGGTCCCCGGAACTCGAAAAAGCTCGCCCCGCGCACTTTCACGGTCTCGCCGGCGCGCACCCCGTTCGGCAGGTCCACTGCGGCGCGGCCTTCGAATTCGATCTCGGCGGCCGCCTTGCTCTCGTCGAAAACAAGGTTGATCAGCCGCTGGCGCCGGTACGAAAAGGCATTCCCGGACACTTCCGCCACCTGCCGCATCATCGTCTTGCCATCTAGGCGCATGGATTGGCCGGCATTCGAGATGTTCTCGAACACGACATCATCGGTCACGCAGGCCAGCATCGCATCGATGTCCCGGTCATTATAACTTGCGATATAACGGCGGATAATCTCGTCCAACACGGCGCGCAGACCCTCTTTTTGGTGTTCCCATGTCCTGCCAGCCGGGGGCGTATTGCACAAGCCCGCTTTATGCGGGGGGCGAGATGCGCCATATAGCCCCCGAACGTAACAGGACTGGAGACTATCATGGGCACGCGCATCGCCGTTGTCGGCGCCACGGGTAATGTCGGGCGGGAGCTCTTCAACATTCTCGACGAGCGCCTGTTCCCGGCAGACGAAGTCTACGCCATCGCCTCGCGCCGCTCGATCGGCAAGGAAGTGTCCTATGGCGACCGGACGCTGAAATGCCATGATCTGGAGCAGTTCGACTTCTCCCGCGTCGACATCGTGCTGATGTCGGCCGGCGGCAAGATTTCGAAGGAGTGGTGCCCGAAGATCGCCGCAGCCGGCGCCATCGTCATCGACAACTCCTCAGCCTGGCGGATGGACCCGGACGTCCCCCTCGTCGTGCCGGAAGTCAACGCCGAAGCGGTCATGGGCTACACCAAGAAGCGCATCATCGCGAACCCCAACTGCTCGACCGCCCAGCTGGTCGTCGCGCTCAAGCCGCTGCATGACGCCGCCGGCATCAAACGCGTTGTCGTCTCCACCTACCAGTCCGTCTCCGGCGCCGGCAAGGAAGCCATGGACGAGCTGTGGAACCAGACCAAGGGCATCTTCGTCAATGACGAGCCCAAGCCCACCGTCTTCGAGAAGGAGATCGCCTTCAACGTGATCCCGAAAATCGGCGATTTCCTGCCGGACGGGTACACGGACGAAGAAGCCAAGATGTGGAACGAGACCAAGAAGATGATCGATCCGTCGATCCAGCTCTCGGTCACCTGCGTGCGCGTCCCGGTTTTCGTCGGCCACTCAGAAGCCGTGCATGTCGAGCTCAACAGCCCGATGACCGCCAAGGCGGCCCAGGCCCTGCTGCGCGAAAGCCCCGGCATCATGCTGCTGGATGATCCGTCCCAAGACATTTACGTCACGCCGAAGGAATGCGTCGGCGACTGGGCGACCTTCATCAGCCGCGTGCGCAAGGATGTCAGCGTCGAGAACGGCCTCGTCTTCTGGTGTGTCTCGGACAACCTGCGCAAGGGCGCCGCCCTCAACGCCGTCCAGATCGCCGAGGAACTGCTGAACCGCGGCGTCGTGAAGCCTGAGAAGGCCACCGCGCGGGCATAAGCTCCCTCTCCGTGGATACCTGCGCAGGCAGGTATCCAGCCAACAAGGAAACTGGACCCCTGCCTTCGCGGGGGTCCACGGCCAACCGCGCTTTAAAGCCTCTGAGAATGCAGGTGGACCCGTTACGCCCTAAAGTGGTATCGGGTCGAAGTCTCAGTCTAGGAGGGCTCGGTTATGAACGCTCGAATACTTCCGTGGGTCTGCTTGCTTGCTGTGCTAGCGGCTGGGTCGGCGCAGGCAGAAGAGCGCGTTTGGGTTTGTCCAGATACCGGAACAGCGAAAGCGGCGTTTACTGATGGTAGCGCGCGCGACTGGCCGAACTATTCCGACGGTGCGGGTGCGCGAGTTCAGCGACAACATCCGGACACGGCATTCATCGGGGCGCAGGCCAAGTTCATCGACTGGGGTGATCGGACTGGCGCAATCTGTCAGTACTACAGCCACATTGGATATGTATTCACGATGGTCGCTATGGACTTGGGCCGTCAGCAAGACACAGGCACATGCGAACCCGGCGTTTCAAGCGAGACGCCTTGTTGGCGGCTGGAGTATACAGAGTCCTTTGAGAAGGATGACCAGCCGGGCAAAGAGCAGATGAATGTCTGCATGGAAGTCATCGACGGGGAATCCTTCCCGAGCCCGGGCTGCCCCTTCACCCTACCTCAATGAAGGCGCTTCGCGCACAAGTGCAGTCAGCACTCACAAAACCGAAAAATCCACCACCTCAAACCCATGCCCCGTCGCCTCCACAAAGCGCCGGAAGTCCGCCTGCGACACCGCCGTCGTGCCGGTATTCACCAGCGGATGAAAGTTCACCACCTCCGCCCCCGCCAGCACCGCATCGACGAGAAACCGCACGCGCCCGCCCGCATCATTCATCAGCGCAAACGCCGTCACCGATCCTGGCATCACGCCCAGCACCTCGGTCATCAGCTCCGGCGCCCCGAACGAGAGCCGCGCCGTGCCGATCAGCTTGTGCAGCTGGTTCAGACGGATCGGCCCGTGCGCCTCAGCCGCGATCAGGATCAGCTTTCCGTCCTTGTCCTTCAGGAACAGGTTCTTCGTATGAGCCCCCGGCATCTCGGCCTTCAGCGCGCCGGACTGCTGCACCGTGAACATCGCCTCATGCCACACGGTCGAATGCGCAATGCCGAGGCGGTCGAGATAGGCGAACAGGTCATCAGGGCTTGCAGGCATGGCCCCGTTTGGCCAAGACTTGGCCGTCCCGTCAAGCATTTGAAAGTTTCGCGCCCATGCGCCTCGACTGCTACAAGATTTACGATGTCGCTCCGGAAATCGTCCCCGGCCGCTCCAACCGCGACTGGATGGACGCCTTCGTTGACCGCCACCCCTATCGCTGCCTGCCGCTGACCATGGCGAATGCCACGGGCTGGGAAATCCTCTGCCCGATGGACATCAAGGTCACCTGGAATGGCGGCCCCCGCATCCAGGATATCGACCTGAAAACCACCGGCGACCCCGCCGCCATCGCCTCCTTCGCCGACAGCCATTTCATGCGCGGCATCGTCACCTTCCATACCGGCCACCTCTTCCGCACGCCGCCCGGCTGGGGCGTCTGGGTCACCGGCCCGCCGAACTGGCCGAAGGATGGCATCGCGCCGCTCACCGGCCTCGTCGAAACCGACTGGCTGCCCTTCCCGTTCACGATGAACTGGCAGATGACCCGCCCCGGCGAAGTCATCTTCCGCAAGGGCGAACCGTTCGCCTTTATAACTTTGATGGAACACAAACGCCTCGAAGAGATCGAGCCCGAGCGCAAGCTGATGCGCACCAATCAGGAGCTGGTGAAAGAATACGAAGCCTGGCGCGACAGCCGCGCCGACTTCAACACCCGCCTCAAGGACGGCGAACAGACCGCCATGAAGGAACGCTGGCAACGCCACTACATGAAAGGCGAAAAACCCACCGGCGACAAAGCCGAAGTCCACCAGACGAAGCGAAGACTGAAACCCCCGAAGGACATCAAGTAGGAACCGCCACTTAACCCCTCTCCCTTGGGGAGAGGAGGGGCCCATTGCAAAGCAATGGGAGGTGAGGGGCTTGAGCCAAAAGCCACCTCCTCACACACCGCCCATCCCCGCGAAGGCGGGGATCGCGCGCGGCAGTTTTGTAGGCACAAGTTCCGCCTAACGCCTACGAAATCCGGCCTCGGACAAACAAAATAACAACCGGAATCAAGCGCTTCCAAAATAGATCGCGCCTGCGAATCCGACGGGGCATCCCGCCGGGTTAGTCTCGCGCTGATGACCCGTGCCCATCCTGATCTCTGGTATCCCATCGCCGCGCTGCTGAGCGCGCTGCGCAAGCTGCTGCACACGGCGAACCCCTACGCCTTAGCGTCCATCGCCCGCGAGGCCCGCGCGCAGCTTGCGGTCATCACCGCCCTCATCCGCCGCTATATCCACATTCTCGCCGCCGAGCTCGTCCTGCCGCCGCCGCGCGCAACTGCTCCGCAGACGGATCATTCACCCGGCGACACACCGCAAAGCGCCAGCCGGTACCTCTTCCCGCTGATCGAAACGCAGTCTCGCGCTAGCGGCGCCGGCGAGGGTGAAGACCCGCCCGAACTCCAATGGGCGCTCCTGATACAAGCCGCCGAACGCCTCGTCTCGGTCCTCGCCAATCCCGCGCCCCATGCCCGCCGCCTCGCCCGCCGCTTCGGCACTCTGCTCACGCCCGGCCTGCGAGACCTCGCCGTCCCTTGGCACGTCATCCGCCGCGTCGGCCCATTCGTGGATACGCTGCTCATGCTGCTGGACCAACTCGCCCGACCGCAGGCCTGGGCGGGGCTTGATACAACTTGACGGCCCCCTCCGTCTGTCCGCTCTGCGTCCAGACACCTTCCTCGCTTCGCGGGGGAGGGATGGGGCGCTGGCTAAGGCCAGCCGATAGCGGTCAACAATAAATCTGCCAATCGGGAAGCGGCTTGCTTAAGAATAGACCCGGCTGCCAAGATAGCTGACCCCTTCAAAATGCCATTCACGAATCTTGCGATGAGTTCTGAAGAAAGCCGCGCTACTCCCAATTGCGCTTCGAGAATGGCGATTTCCGTCAGTATGATTTCACGCTCAACGTTCGGCAGTTCGTTGTCTTCTCGAACCGCAGTCTCGAGCTCCTGTTTAGCCGCTTCTATTGGAGCGAGAAGGTTTTCCGGAATCTCGATATAGTTTCGCGGGATCGAGTATCCGACTTTGAACTCGTATTCGCGCTTCAACTGCTGCAGAATCACTATCAGTCGCGATCTGGGGTCGCGAAACACAACTGGATTTTCGGGTAGGCTAGCGGCGATTGCTCGAGCTTCGGCAACTAGGGTCCGATCCGTTGATTGATTCAATACGAATAGAAGCGAGCCCAGCCATTCATGATTGCTCTGGATGTCGTGCCGAAATTTAGCTTTCTCGGGTATTGAGCCGAGCAAGCGTACAACTTCATTTAGGACATCGGCGTCTTTCATCTGGTCTCCAGACCTAGTTCTTCCCGAACTTCCGGTCGCGCCCTGCCAACAATCTCAGACGCAGCGCGTTCAGCTTGATGAAGCCTTCCGCGTCCTTCTGGTCATAGGCGCCGTGATCGTCCTCGAAGGTCACGATCTTTTCCGAGTACAGACTATAGGGCGACGAGCGCCCGGTCAGGTAGGCGGTGCCCTTGTAGAGCTTGATCGTCACCTCGCCCGTCACCCAGCGCTGCGAATGGTCAATCGCCGCTTGCAGCATCTCGCGCTCCGGGCTCCACCAGAAGCCGTTATAGATCAGCTCTGCGTATTTCGGCATCAGCTCGTCTTTCAGGTGGCTCGCGCCGCGGTCGAGCGTCGCCTGTTCAATGCCTCGGTGGGCGACGAGCAGAATGGTGCCGCCCGGCGTCTCATAGATGCCGCGCGACTTCATGCCGACGAACCTGTTCTCAAGGAGGTCAAGCCGGCCGATGCCATGTTTCTTGCCGTAAGCGTTCAGCGCCGTCAGAAGCGTCGCCGGGCTCATCGCCTCGCCATTGATCGACACCGCGTCGCCGCGCTCGAAACCGATGGTGATCACCTCCGCCTTGTCCGGCGCCTCTTCGGGCGAAATCGTCCGCATATGGACAAATTCCGGCGCCGGCTCCGCCGGGTTCTCGAGCACTTTGCCTTCCGAGGACGAGTGCAGAAGGTTCGCGTCCACCGAAAACGGTGCATCACCCTTCTTGTCCTTGGCGATCTCGATGCCGTGGGATTCGGCAAACTTCATCAGGTCGGAGCGCGACTTGAAATCCCAGTCCCGCCACGGGGCGATCACCTTGATGTCCGGGTTGAGGCCATAATAGCCAAGTTCGAACCGGACCTGGTCATTCCCCTTGCCGGTCGCGCCATGGCAAACCGCGTCGGCGCCGACCATGTCGGCAATCTCGATCTGGCGCTTGGCGATCAGCGGCCGGGCAATCGAGGTGCCGAGCAGGTAGACGCCCTCATAGACGGCGTTGGCCCGGAACATCGGGAAGACGAAATCGCGCACGAATTCCTCGCGCACATCCTCGATGAAAATATTTTCAGGCTTCACGCCCGCCGCCAGCGCCTTCTTGCGGGCCGGCTCCAGCTCCTCGCCCTGGCCAAGGTCGGCTGTGAAGGTCACGACTTCCGCGCCGAATTCGGTCTGCAGCCATTTGAGGATGATCGAGGTGTCGAGCCCGCCCGAATAGGCAAGAACGACCTTCTTGGGGGCGACACGCGGCTTCGACATGGATTTCCTGACGTTAATTTTGGCGAAGGGGGAACGTGTTGCCTTAAAGTCCCGCCCGCCACCTGACAAGAAGGACAGGTTCGGGGAAATCTATGGTTTACGCTTTGCTAAGCCGTTATAGTGAATTCGCATGATGTGGGCGGCCTCCGGGCCGGTGAAGGCAAGGTGGCCGTAATGTTGAACGACCCGATGGATCAGGTGAACCCGCGCGCGCTGCCCGAAAGCCTGCGCCAGGCGATCCGCGATGCCCAGGCCACAGGCCGGGCCGCCGAAGAACGCGCCCACCTCGCCATGCCGTTTCGCGCGCGCCTTCGGGCGCGGGATGCCGTGCGGCCTCAGCCGACCCTGTCGATCCTCACCGATTCCGGCCCGATCACGTCCGGGCCCGTTTCGCCGCTGGCGATTTCCGAAGTGCGCACCTTGCGCAAACCGCCCGCACCGAGCCGTCCGGTTCGGAAGGCGCCTCTGGTTCCGGTCGCCGCCACGGCCGGCGGAATCCCGGTCACCCGGCAGGGCGGCGATGACGATGATGACAATCCGGGCTTCTTCGCCCGCTTGGGTGACTTCTCGCAATTCGCCTTTGCCGGCCTCGCCGTTCTGGGCCTTGCGGGCCTCTCGGTCATGGCGGCCGAAAATGCCCTCGGCGGAAAGACCAGCACAGACGATGCGGACGGCGAAGGCAATGTCACCACGGCGAACTTCGACACGGCCCCGCTCGCGGCCAGCGTTTCGGCCGCGGCTGTCGAACAGGCCTCCGCTCCGGCCGGAACGGCAACGACACCCTGGTTCGACTATAACGGCACCGCCGACCTCCTGAAGGCCCGCATCGCGGAGTTGCAAGCTGCCGAAGCCGAAACCGCCCGCCGCGCTTCCGCCGAGGCGGACCGTACCGCTGCTGAAGCCATCGCCAATGCCGAAGCGGCCCGCGTCGCGGCAGACGCGCCGCAGGCAACCGACGGTCCGGCCGTGATCGATGCGCGCCTGCGCGATCGTCTGGCCACGGAAGAAGCCATGCGTCTGGCCGAAGTTGATGCCGCGGCGAAACAACAGGCCGACGCAGCCGCCGCCTCGGCAAAGATCGAAGCCGACCGTCTCGCGGCCGAAGAAGCCGCCCGCGCTGCCGCAGCAGCGGCGGAGCAGCAACGCATCGCGGAGGCCGAAGCCACGCGCGCTGCGGAGGCTGAAGCCGCGCGTCTTGCAGATCTTGCCGCCAAGCAGAAAGCCGCCGAAGTCGAAGCCAAACGCCTTGCTGATGTCGAGGCTGCTAAGGCCGCCAAGGCCGCCGAGACAAAACGCCTCGCCGACATCGAAACCAAACGCGCCGCCGATGCAGAGGCCAAACGTCTCGCCGCGCTTGAAACGCAGCGCGTAAACGAGGCCGCCGAAGCCCGCCGTCTCGCAGACATCGAATCGCGCCGTCTGGCCGACGCCGAAGCGGCGCGGCTGGCCGCTGCCGCAGCCGTTGTTGCCACGCCGGCCCCGCGCGTCTGGACAGATCCGCCTGGCCATGCCTCGCTGAAACCGGAGCGCCCTCCGGCGATTACGCTGGTGGCCGAAGCGCCGGTAACGCGCACCGCGCCGCCTTCGCTTTCCGCTGCGCCGCCTGAAGTGCGCCCGCTCGTCCAGTTGCGGTCGGCTGACGATTTCATCGCCGAGCGCGCTGAATACACGGCGGGCCAGACGCTGGATGCTGCGGCGCTTGATGTGATGCGCTCGGATTTCATCAGGCTCGTCGAGGCAAGCCCGGACGGATCGCATCACGAATTGCGCACCCCGGATGGGCGCACATTGCTGATCCATTTCGAGCGCACCGTGCAGGTGGATCCGCTCAAGGCCAGCGCCCAGGCAATCGGATATTCCTCCGTAGACGGATCTGTCACGCGCGCCTATCTGCAACCTGTCAACGTTGATGTACATGTCATGTGCCGCGATGTGGCCTATGCCTTCCCGGGTCAGGAGCGTGGTCGGTTCGCGGCGTGCGAGGGCGAGGGCGGCGTCTGGACCATGGCGCGCGCCTCGACCGCCAACGCGACCCCGGTCTGATCTGGCTGTCATGATGAAGGGACCTGTTTACAAGCTTCTCAGCGAAGCAGACTGGACTGCGGCCCAGGCTGCGGGCACGACATCGACAGCGCTGGATATCGCGGATGGATGTGTGCACCTGTCCACCGAGTCGCAGGTGCGCGAGACGGCGCAGCGCCATTACTCAAATCAAACGCGCGTTCGCCTTCTCAGGTTCCAGCTTTCGGCGCTCGGCGATATCCGCTGGGAGAAGAGCCGGGGCGGGGACCTGTTTCCGCACCTGTATGGCCCGCTCGAAATTACGCGGGCCGATGCCGCCTGGTGGGTTCTGCCGGGGCCGGACGGCGCGCCGATCCTGCCGAGGATCATCTGATGCTGGCAGAGCTGGGTGCCCATGCCCTGAAACTGTTGCCGCCTGAGGCGGCACACGTCGCGACCATCCGTCTGCTGAGCAAAGGCGTCGGTGTTCCGGCGCGCATGCCGGACGTCCCGGCGAGCCTTTCGGTCACGCTGCCAAAGTCAGGCCTGAAGTTTGCCTCTCCGGTCGGGCTGGCGGCGGGGTTTGACAAGAATTGCGATGTGCCCGGCGCGATGGCGAAGTTCGGATTCGGCTTTGTCGAATGCGGGACGGTGACGCCGAAGCCACAACCGGGAAATGCCAAGCCGCGCCTGTTCAGGCTGGAGGAAGACCGGGCCGTGATCAACCGGATGGGGTTCAACAATTTCGGCCTCGATTACTTTGTCCGGCGGCTGGCGAAGTATAGCCACGCAGTTCCGATCGGTGCGAATGTCGGCGCGAACAAGGACAGCGCAGACCGTGCGCAGGATTACGTCACCGGCATCGAAGCGGTTGCGCCGTATGCCGACTATATCACAGTGAACATTTCCTCGCCGAATACGCCGGGCCTGCGGGGCCTGCAGGACAAGGCCTCGCTGACCGACCTGCTCGCGCGCTGCGGCGCTGCGGACCGCAAGGGCAAGCCCGTCTTCCTGAAAGTGGCGCCGGATCTCGACAGCGAAGCCATTGCGGATATCTGCGGCGTTGTGCGCGGGGAAGGCAAGTGGTTGTCCGGCCTGATCGTCTCCAACACGACGCTGGCCCGGCCCGAAAGCCTGAAGAGTGACCACAAGGGCGAAGCGGGCGGCCTGTCCGGCGCACCGCTGCTTCATCCGTCAACGGAAGTGCTTCGCCTGTTCGCGGGGGAATTGCGCGGAGAGTTTGACCTGATCGGCGCCGGCGGCATCGCCTCGGCGGCAGATGTGCGTGCCAAGCTTGCGGCCGGCGCCCATGCCGTTCAGCTTTACTCGATGCTGGTTTACGAAGGCCCGGCGCTGGCGGCGCGGATCAACCGGGAGCTGGCGGCGACATCCGCTTGAGCATGCCGGGAATATAGGCGCCGAGCGCGACGGCCCGGAAAACATACATCAACAGGAACGCGCCCCAGACGCCGGCATTGCCATACGCGGGGCGCAGCAACAGGTCCGCTGAAATATACAGTATGGCGACAATCACGCCGGAATTTCTTAGCGCCTTGCCCTGTGTCGTGCCAATGAACAGCCCGTCGAGCTGCCAGGCCGCAACGCCGAGCAACGGAACCGCGGCGCAGAAGGGAAGATAGGCGAGCGCGGCGGCGCGGGCTTCGGGATCGGCAATGAAGGCGTCGATGACATAGCGGCCGCCCGCCAGATAGGCGAGGGAGAACAGCGCGCCGAAGAGGAGGGCAAACTCGGTGGTGATCCGCATCGCGCGAACGAGGGCGGACCTGTCCCGGGCGCCCCAGGCTTCGCCGGCGGCTTTCTCGGCCACGAAGGCAAAACCATCGAGGACGAAGGCCGCGACCGTGATGAATTGCAGCAGCACCTGATTGCCCGCCGTCGCGGCGGTCGAGATCAGCGTGCCGGACCGCACGAACCAGCTGAAGGCGAGCAGCAAGGCCAGTGTACGGATCATGATGTCGCGGTTGGCGGAGAACATGGCGATGAGGCGCGCGCGGTCGAACAGGCCCTTGCGGGCGCCGAGGCCGCCGCGCACAAGATAAAGACCGAAGCCGAGCGCAGCCCATTCGGCGATGGCTGTCCCGGCGCCAATCCCGGCGGGGCCGAGTTTGAGGCTGGCGACAAACCAGATATCGAGCCCCGCATTGATCGTGTTGAGCACGATCTGGAAGGCGAGCATCTGGCCGGTCTTGCCGGTGCCGAGCATCCAGCCCGTGACGGCGATGCCCATCAGATAGGCGGGCGCGCCCCAGATGCGGGCATTGAAATAGCCTTCAGCGAGCCTTTCAACACGGTCTGTTCCGGCAAAGGCGCCGGCCATGGCGAGTTTGAGCAGTGGAGAAATCAGTACAAGGACGAGGCCGATACCGGCGCCCAGCAGAAGCGCCCGCACGAGGATAGCGCGGCGCTCGTCTTCATCGCCGCGTCCGCCCGCCTGCGCCGTGAGGCCGGTGGTCGACATGCGCAGGAAGCCGAAGGCCCAGTAGATGAAACTGAAGGCCACCGCCGCGATGGCCACGGCGGCAAGGTCCGCCTTGTCGCCGAACCGGCCCATGACGAGCGTGTCGACCAGCCCGGTCGTCGCCGTCGCAGCTTGGGCGGCGACAACGGGAAGCGCGAGCGCGAGGACTTTGCGGCGGGTGAGCATTCGCGCGGTTCTAATGGCGAGCGACCGTTGCCGCTAGCCTTGGTGAAGCGGCTTCGTCTCGGCAATGCGGGGATACCAGTAAGACGACAGCGCTTCGAATGTCCCGGACGCGAAATCCCGCCCATCTTGCGCGATCACCCATTCGAGATAATGCACGACCGCTAAGCACTGATCAGGCGTCAAATGTTGCCAACGTTTCACGGCGTATTCGCCCCAAGTTCCCTCCCGCTTCGGAGAAATCTTCTTGTCACGCGCAGCGTCGTCGAAACCGTGTGTGAGAGGGAAGTCTGGCGTAAACGCCTTGAGGTGTCCGCCGAGATGGGCGGCAATGAAGGCGGGGAGGTAAAAGCAGATTGCCTCGTCGGACAAAAAGCTCATGGCGCTGCCGAGTCCGTCTGGCACCCCACCGAGCCATTCCGGGTCCAGAGTTGTCCAGTCGTCCTTGTCCGCGAAAGCTTCGGCGACGCGGTAAGGCTCTTCTCCCTGCCGACTATTCACAAGATCGCGCATCCAGCGATCCCGCTTCGCGGGGAAGACGGCCTTAAGTTCCGCAATCAGACTGTCTTCAGGGCGATCCATCGGGCCAGCATGCCACGCCGTGCGTTAAACGATTAGTCCAGCACCACAACCTGCCGCGCAACCGTTCCCTTGTTCGCCTTCAGGTTCTGCATGGCGGCGGTGATGCCGTCCATGCCGATCCGGTCTGAGATCAGGTCGTCGAGGTGGAGTTTGCCCTGGCGGTAGAGATCGACGAAGCGGGGGAAGTCGATGCGGAAGCGGTTCGATCCCATGACGGCGCCTTGCAGGCGTTTCTCGGTGACGAGGAGTTCGATGCCGGGCACTTCGATGTTCACGCCGGGCGAGATCATGCCGATGATGGTGGCGACGCCGCGCGGGCGGAGCATGTGATAGGCCTGTTCGGCGGTCTGTTTCAGGCCGACGCATTCGAAGGAGTAATGCACGCCGCCCTTGGTGAGTTCCTTCACGGCTTCGATCGCATTGACCTTGGACGGATTAATCACGTCCGTTGCGCCGAAGCGGACGGCGAGTTGCAGTTTCTCGTCCGAGAGGTCGACCGCGATGATGCGCGAGGCGCCGGCAATCGCCGCGCCGTTGATGGCGGCAAGACCGACGCCGCCGCAACCGACGACGGCGACGGTGGAGCCGGGTTCGACCTTGGCGGAATGGAAGACCGAGCCGACGCCGGTGATGACGCCGCAACCGATGAGGCAGGCGCGGTCGAGCGGCATGTCCTTGTCGATGACGCAGAGGGCGTTTTCGTGGACGAGGATCTGTTCGGCAAAGGAGGAGAGGTTAAGGAACTGGCCGACCTTTTCCTTGCCGATCATCAGGCGCGGGGCTTCGTCCGGTCCGCGCTTGAACTGCGCGCCGTTGACCGTGTGGCAGACCGACATATGGCCCGTGACGCAATATTCGCAGACGCCGCAGAAGGGCGAGAGGATGGAGATGACATGATCGCCGGGCTTCACGGCCGAGACCATCGAGCCGACCTGTTCAACGACACCGGCGCTTTCATGGCCGAGGATGACCGGCATCTCGGTCGGGAAATTGCCGTCCCAGAAGTGCACGTCCGAGTGGCAGACACCAAAGGCCTTGAGGCGCACGAGCACTTCGCGCGGGCCGGGCTTGGAGATGGTGACGTCCTCGATCGACAGAGGCTTGTTGGCCTCGCGCATCACGGCAGCTTTCATGATCTGGTTTCCTCCGGTGGTCTTGTTTTTTTCAGTGTCGCGCAGAGGGACGTGTTTGGCCAGACTGACGCTGGGAAAGGCCCCCTCCGTCAGCTTCGCTGACACCTCCCCCGTAAACGGGGGAGGATAAGGGCGCGTCCGGATGCAACGTCATCCTCCCCTGCGAAGCGGGGGAGGTGGCACCGAAGGTGACGGAGGGGGCTAGCCCGTCATCGCCTTCAGGGCGGCGCGGGTGAAATCATCCGCCGGGAAGAGCAGCTCAAGGCGCAGGTCGCGGATGGTGACGTCTTCGCTGGTGCCGAAATGGGCGATGGTGGAGAGGAAGCTGAGCTGGCCGCCGGGCGCGTTGACGATCAGGGGCAGGAGCGGGCGGCGGGCGGCGGCGCCGGGGAGGGGATGGCGCAGGCTGGCGGCGTCGAGGGAGGCGACGAGTTCGCGCAGGATGGGGTCGCCCGGCGCTTCGAGCGCTTCGAGGGCGATGCGGCCGCGCATTTCCTGGATGACGTCCGGCAGGTTGGCGATCATCACCGCGGCAGCGGGACTGTCTGTCAGCATACGGACGAGATTGGTCTCGCCGGTCTCGCCTTGCAGCGGGGAGAGGAGCGCGGCGGCCGTGGGATTGGCATCGCGCACGCGCCAGTGGCGGTCGCAGAGGATGGCCGGATAAGGCGCATGGCGGTCCATCATCTCCTGCAGCACGGTGCGGAACGGCCCGAGCGCGTCGGAGTCCAGCGGCGAGGCGGGGAAGACGGCGGCGAAACCCGCAGCTTGCAGGAGGCTGTTCTGGCTGCCGAGGGGCAGGAGAAGGCCGCCGGCGAGTTGCAGCACCATCTCGCGGCTGGGTTTGGCGCGGCCGGTTTCGAGGAAGGAGAGGTGGCGGGCCGAAATCTCGCACTCCAGCGCGAGGTCCAGCTGGCTCATCCGGCGCGCGGCACGGTAGCGGCGCAGGAGGGGGGCGAAGGCATCGCCCTCGGTGGCAGGGGGAGGATCGCGCAGGCTCATGAGGGACATGCTCGCAAGGACGCGCGCGCGTGTCCATGACCTCTGAGGTAATTGCGGGGCTTACCCGGGCCGGGCGAGGATGGGGGCCTCAAGACAGGAGACTGACATGACCGGACTTTGGAAAACATGGATCACGATCTGGTGCTGGGGCGTCATCGTCTTCGGCGCCGCGCTGGCTGCCGGCGCCTTTCCGGCAACGGACGGTATCGTTCGGATGCTGTATGGAATCCTCAGCAGCACGCCCTTGCCGGCGGACTTTCTTGACGCGCCGGGCCATCGCTTCTCGGTCGCGTTGATGGGCGCGGTGACATTGGGCTGGGGACTGACGATCCTCTTCCTGCTGCCCGCAGTTCATGCCGCAGGCCCAAGCGCTTGGCGCGGGCTGACGGCGGCGCTGGTCATCTGGTTCGTCATCGACGGCGCGCTGTCGGCAGCCACCGGCTTTGCGCTCAACAATCTGCCCAACACCGCGCTGGCGATTGCCTATCTCGTGCCGGTGCTCGCCAGCGGGGTGTTGAAGGCGCGGGCCTAGTCAGCGGCCGGCGCCGGGATCAATCCCAGCGCGCGGCCCATGACGTGGAAGAGCTCGTTCTGTTCGATCACGCCGGTGATCAGGTTGGATCCCGGACCGGAGGCGAGGGCGGCAACGTCCTCGCCGCCATGCGTTTCGGAATACATCGGCACGAGGGCGGGCTGGCGGAAGTCCGGCGCCAGGGTGTCCACGCCGGTCAGGTCCTGGCGCTTGCATT
The DNA here is from genome assembly GCA_040223555.1 of Hyphomonas sp. Lineage (GTDB taxonomy): Bacteria > Pseudomonadota > Alphaproteobacteria > Caulobacterales > Hyphomonadaceae > Hyphomonas. The sequence goes on along the minus strand of JAVKGA010000004.1, from coordinate 387,152 downwards.
CGTAGACGGCTTTTCCGTCTGCGTCCTTGCCGGTTTCGATACAGGCGCCGGGGCCGTTGGCATAGCCAAGCGTCGTGTACGGAAGACCGTCGGAGCCGTTCGCGCCGCCTTCGCCGCCGATGCCGGAGACGGAGAGGCCGAGGATCGGATTGCCGCGGGCCGCATAGCCGGCAATTGTCAGCGTGTGGGAATGGTCGGCGGTGACGATGATGAGCGTGTCTTCCGGGTTGGTCATTTCCAGCGCGGTGGCGATGGCGGCATCGAAAGCCATCGTGTCTTCGAGCGCGCGGATGGCGTTGCCGCCATGGTGGGCATGGTCGATACGGCCGCCTTCGACCATCAGTACGTAGCCGTCATCATTCTGCGAGAGGCGAGTGATGGCAGCGGCCGTCAGTTCGGCAATGTGCGGCTCACCGGCCGTGTCGGCCTCGCGGTCGAGTTCGAACTGCATGTGCGACGGCTCGAACAGGCCGAGCACTTTCACGCCGGTCGTAAAGTCGGTGGCGTCAAAGCCGGCCTTGTCGAAGACAACCTTGTGCTGGTCGGACTTGGCGGCCCATTCTTCGGTGAGGTTGCGGCCATCGGTGCGGTCACCGGTCTTGCCGTCATATTCTGGGTCTGGCGTTTCCTTCGTCAGGAATTTGGAGCGGCCGCCGCCGAGCACGATGTCGAAGCTGCCTTCCGGCCATTCGATCAGCTGGCGGGCGATGTCCTTGCAGGTGTCGCTGGAGGCGCCCTTCATGTCGCTGTCCGCTTCCCAGTCCCGCAGCGGCGCCTTGGCATAGGCGGCAGCAGGCGTGGCATGGGTGACGCGGGCCGTGGAGACGAGGCCGGTGGACAGGCCGGCGCGGGCGGCGAGTTCGAACAATGTGTCAACCTCCGTACCCGGAACACTGGCGCAGTTGCCATAGCTCACATTGCTGTCCACGCCGAGTACGCCGGAGAGGGTCTTGATGCCGCTGACCATGGCGACGGCCGTGCCGGCGGAATCGGCGATCTGGAAATTGTGGCTATAGGTTTTCGACAGGGCGGAATAGTCGAGGTCGTCCATCGCGAGATGGTAGCTTTCGCCGTCCACGCCCGCCGACTGGCCGGCGTAGATGCGGGCAGCGGTTATGGTGGAGATGCCCATGCCGTCGCCGACAAAGAGGATGACGTTTTTCGCGGGCTTCGTGCCGCGCGCCTCGATACGAGCGTCCACGGCGGAGGCGGCCTTGGCGTAATAGGCGTCGGCGATCTGTTTCGGCGGGGCGATTGTTGGCGCCGGGGTTGCAGCCGCGGCTTCTTCCGGTGCGGCGGCCACGGGTTCTGGCGCGGTGGCGCAGGCGGCGAGGACAGCGAGGCTGGCGGCGAGGGCGGGAAGGCGCATGGGCTTGGCTCCGGTCTGAATCAGTCCGAACCCCTTTACCCGACGATTGTGACAGATGCGACCCGTTACGCGGCGGCGGCGCGGACGCGCTGTTTCTGCTGGGCCAGCCAGACCGCGACGAGGATGGCGGCGGCGCCGGCGGCCTGGATCGTGGTCAGCGGTTCCTTGAAGAGGGACCAGGAAATCGCGGCAGCGACGACCGGCTGGGCGAGGACGAGGATGCCGGCAATCGCGGTATCGGTGGAGCCGAGGCCGGAAATGATCAGGCCCTGCCCGGCGACCTGCACGACGATGGCGAGCGCCAGCGGGACGAGGAAACCGGCGGGTGTTTTCGGCATGAAGTCTTCGCCTGAGGCAAGCACGATCAGGAAGGCGAGGCCGGTTTCGAAGACGCTGAGCCAGAACATCGCTTCCAGCCCGCCGAGCGTGCGCCGGGCGAGTTTGGAGAAGAGCATATAGCCCGCAACGAGGACGGCCGCACCGAGCGCGAAGAGGTCGCCGCGCAGCGCGCCGGCCTGCAATTCGTCCGCGCCGAGGGAAAGTGCGGCGGCGCCGAGCACGGCGAGACCGGCGGCGAGCGCCCAGTTGAGGCTGGGGCGTTCCTTCAGGAAGGCCCAGGCGGCGAGGCCGACAAGGACATTGCCGAGATTGACGATGAAGGTGGCGTTGGAGACGCTCGTCATGGTCAGCGCCCAGTGCCAGAGCGCCATGTCGAGCGTGAAGAAGACGGCGGCGAGGAAGATCGCCTTGTTGGGTTTGCGCGGCAGGCGCCGGTCGACGAGGAGGACGAGCGCGAGCAGCATCGGGATGGCGAAAAGATAGCGCCAGAAGGCGATGGCCTGGGGGCCGAGTTCATCGAGACCCAGGCGCAGGCCGATGGGCGCAAAGCCGAGCGCGGTTCCGCCGGCGAGCACCATGAGCGGGCCGAGCCAGGGACGAGGCTGGCGGATCGGGCGGGGCTGGGGGACGACATTGGTCATGCGGCGCGGGTCATCGCGCGAATATCGTCCGGCGTCATCCCTTCATCGCGATAATCACGGAGAGTTTTGCTGCCGAACCGCTTCGACAGCTTCTTTCCGTCCGGGCCAAGTATCAGCGGATGGAAGCGGTAGACCGGGGAGGGCCAGCCCATCAGCGCCTGAAGCAGGACATGGATCGCGGTCACTTCGCGCAGGTCTTCACCGCGAATGATGTGGGTAATGCCCTGCAGGGCATCGTCGTGACAGCAGGCGAGATGGTAGCTGGTGGGCGTGTCCTTGCGGGCGAGGACGACATCGCCGAACCGGCCCGGATGGGCGGGAGCCGGTCGTTCGCCAGCGGGCGTGTCTTCGAGGTAATGCAGCGCATCAAAGCGGGCGCCGAGCGCCTGCCGTGCGGCGTCCAGCGAGAGGCGCCAGGCGAAGGCGGCGTTGTGGGCGAGGCGCCCGGTTTCATCCGCCGCGCTGAGCGGATGGCTGACGAGGCCGCCTTCGTCCGGGTCGGCACCGGCAGGCAGGCGTGCGGCAATCTCGCGGCGGGTGAGAAAGCAGCGGTAAACCAGTCCCCGCGCGCGAAGGGCATTGAGAACTGTGCTATACTCGTCGAAATGCGCCGATTGGCGGCGCACAGGGCCGCTCCAGCCCAGTCTAAGCCAGGTGAGGTCTTCAAGAATTTCAGTGTCATAGGCCGGGCGGCAGCGGGTCTGGTCGATGTCTTCGATCCGCAGCAGCACCTCGCCATTGGCGGCGGCCGCTGCGTCCCAGACCGCAAAGGCCGAAGCGGCATGCCCAAGATGCAGGCGGCCGGTCGGGGAAGGGGCAAAGCGGGTGCGCAGCGCGGTCAGGCTCCTGAGAATAGAGAGTTTCACTGTTGCAAGGATTTGGTAAGAAACGTATCGCCTTGAGGCGCTAGAGGGTAGCTGAGATGTTGATCGCCGGTTGGCTGGAAGCCGCCGATAATTGGTTGTTCAAGAACGTGCCGCACGCCGAATGGCTGGCGCTGTTCGGCGCAGCCATGGCTGTGCTGGCCGTGCTCTATGTGGCCGTCAGGCTGCTGATCGGGCTGAAACGCTTCGCCGGCAAGGCGCTCAATTTCAGCCGGGCCCTGCGGGCGAAAGCCAGCAAGAGCCCCGGATTCCGCATCCTTCTGGCCCGTCCGGCCGGTTTTGGCGGTGGGCGCGCGGCCAAATGGCTGGACCGCAGCCTTGCCTTCCATCTTCCCGTATTCTCCTTCGGCGCACCGTTTTCGATGGTGTCGATGGGCCGCATCAAGGGCGGGCTGACGCCGGCCGCCATCGCCACCGCCCGCAAGCGGATGGCCCGCGCCGACGCTGACCTCTTCGTCTGGGCGACCCGGCTGGGCAAGGGCGAACGGGGCTTTGAAGTCTATGGCCTCAGCCGCGGCGGCGGACTTTCCCCGGCGGGCGCCACCCTGTTCAGCATCGCGCTGCCCGGCTCGTTCAAGGCGCAGACGCCGAATCTGGCGCGCGCAGCCTCCTATCTCATCGCCAAGCAGCTGCAGCCGGCGCTGCGTGATCCGCAGGCCTTCCGGGCCGAGAAGATCCGTGACCTGACGGCTGAACTCGACGCCGTGCTGGAATCCCGCCCGGCGATGTCGGACGAGCTGATGGGTGAGATCGAGGCGGATTTCTGCGCCGCCGGCATTCGTGTGGCGGAGGAGCTGGGCGAGCTGTCGGCGCTGGACAAGGTGATTTCCCTGCGCCGGCGCCACCTTGAAGAGGCGTCACTCGCCTCGGATACCGGCCGGATGATCATGGCGAAGCTGGAACTTGGCCGCGCCTTGATCGTGCGGGCCGAGAAACAGTTCGATCAGAACGTGGTCAAGGAAGCGATCGCGCTCCTCGCCCAGTCGGTCGAAGGCCTGCGTTCGGACCCGACCATCCAGCGCGCGCAGGCAGCCTCCGACGCCCTGTTCAAGGCGCAGGCCATGATCGAGTCGCGCAAGCGGTTCTCGCTGAACTTCGGGTCGTAGGGCGGGATTTATCCCGCCACTTTACTCAAACCTGGACAAGGGACGGCGGGATAAATCCCGCCCTACGCCTTCACGCCCGGCAGCGGGCAGAACACGCCGGTGCCGCCGATGCCGCAATAGCCGGCCGGGTTCTTGGCCAGGTATTGCTGGTGATAGTCTTCCGCCAGGTAGACCTGCGGACGGGGGCCGAGTTCGGTCGTGACCGGTGCGCGGTGGCCGGAGGCGGCGAGTTCGGCGGTATAGGCGGCGACCATTTCGCGCGCGGTCGCTTCCTGTTGCGGCGTCGTCCAGTAGAGGGCCGAGCGGTATTGCGTGCCGACATCATTGCCCTGGCGCATGCCCTGGGTCGGGTCATGGCTCTCGAGGAAGAGTTTCACGAGGGCGGCGAAAGTGACTTCCTTCGGGTCGTAGATCACTTCGACCACCTCGGTATGGCCGGTCCGGCCGGAGCAGACTTCCTCATAGGTCGGATTCGGGGTCAGACCGCCGGCATAGCCGACGCGGGTCAGCCAGACGCCCTTGGTCTGCCAGAAGATACGCTCGGCGCCCCAGAAACATCCGAGGCCAAAGACCGCGGTCTCAAAGCCGGCAGGCGCCTCGGCCTCGATCGGGCGGCCATTCACGAAATGGACGGTGGCGGTCGGGATCGGCTGGGCCCGGCCGGGCAGGGCCGTCTCGCTTGTCGGCAGGTCGGCGGGCTTTTTTGAAAACAGCATGGCGGGTTTCCTTCTCGTTGCCCCCAATATGGGGCTGGCGGCCAGCAGCAGCAATCACAAGCTTGCGATGGGGCGGATCATCCGGTATCTGCTCCCCCTTCGCCGGAAACGGCGTTAGGTGAGATGGCCGAGTGGTCGAAGGCGCACGCCTGGAAAGTGTGTAGGCGGGTGACCGTCTCCAGGGTTCGAATCCCTGTCTCACCGCCAGCCTCCCCGGCTGCAGGATTTCAGAATATCAGGACTGTATCAGGCGGGGCGTTCCACAAGGCGCGCGGTGCCGACGAATTTGGGTTCGCCCTGCCGGAAGGCGGCGAGGCCGCCGAAATAGAGGAAATAGACCATCATGCTGGTGTTCCGGGCCGTGTAGGATTCGGTGAAGCACGAGACGAAGACGATGATGAACAACACGAGCAGCGTCGAATTGACGATGTTCCCGTCCTTCAGCCAGAGGCCGACCGTGCGCAGGCCGGCCCATGCGATCGAAAAGATGAACATGCCGAGGCCGACGAGTCCGTAATGGACGCGGATTTCCCAGAACGCGCTGTGGAACGAGTGATACGTGCCCACGGCCTTGTGGTCGTAGACGTTGATCGACTGGGCGATGGCTGTCGCCGGGTTCCAGAAGCCCTCGATGCCGACGCCGAACCAGGGGTGCTGGTCTGAGGCCATCTTGGCATAGTCCCAGAACGCGGTCCGCCCGGTGAGGGTGGCATCCTTGCCCATCATGGCGAGGAAGTCCTTGAAGAAGGAGTTGTCCGGCATCGACAGAACGATCAGCGCGAGTGTCAGCACGATTGCGGCAATGAAGGCCATGGTGAGTGTCCGCATATGCCGGACCCTCGAGACGTTGCCCCAGACAAGTTTGACGCCGACCAGCACGGCGCAGCCCAGAACCGCAAAGACGAGCGCCGTGGCGGAGCCGGCGAGATACTGGAACACAAACGCAATCGGCACAAAGCCGAGTGCGACCAGGCGCAGGGTGGGGCGCTCATCCTGATCCAGGAAGGTGCCGAGCGAGAGCAGGGCGACGATCGTCATCTGGAAAGCGAAGATGTTCTTTGCGGGGTAAAACCCGCCCGCCGCGAAGACCGACAGGAGCGGGAGGGAATAGGCCGTGAAAAGCCAGCCGGCGATCATCGTGAGGCGCATGAACTCCGAAGGCCGCAGGCGGGCGGCGAGCACCAGAAGCAGCGTCGGCGTCAGCAGCAACAGCATCAGCGATTTCGACGCATTGCCCGGATAAGGCGTCCAGCCGAGCGACAGGGTGGCAAACAGGGGCACGAGGAAAAGCGGCCAAGCCTGCAGCATGCGCCCAAGCACCTGCTGCCAGTTGAAGAAGGTGAGGGCCAGCATGCCGGCGATGCAGAGATACCGGATCGGCCCGAACCGGCCGTCCGGGATGAAAATGAACAGCAGCCACACCACGTACAGGCCCTGCTCCCAGAGGGGCGTTTTCGGCGCCTCCTCGTAAACCTTCACCGTGGTGACGTTCGAGGGCGGGAAAGGGGCGGTTCGCGACTGCAACACTTTGACTTAACTCCGGCGCCTCGCGCGGTCTTGCAAATGGCATGCCCCGCTGCGGCCCTGTCTGGGGCCTTCAGGGTTAAGATGGAGCGTAAAGCCCTGCGGGAATGGGGGCAAGCGGGCAGGTTTCCGTCCCGGGCGCGCAATTGACCCGTGCGGGGCAGATGCCGTAACGGCCACACCATGACACGCGTGAAGATCTGCGGCCTGACCGATCCGGACCTTGTGGGCCTCGCCGCCCGGGAAGGCGCGGACTGGATCGGGTTCATGTTCCCGGAAGGCAGCCCGCGCCGGGTCACGCTGGCGGGCGCGGCCAGCCTGCTGCTGCACGTGGGCAAGGCGGTTCCGGTCGCGGTTCTGGTAAACGCGGGCGATGCAGAGATCGACGCGGTCGCGGCGCTCGGCTTTCCGGTGCTCCAGCTGCACGGGGCCGAAACGCCGGAGCGGGTGGCCGAGATCAAGGCGCGCACCGGCTGCGAGGTCTGGAAAGCGCTCGGCGTGGCCTCGCGCGTTCACCTTGATCTTGCCAGCACCTACACGGCGGCCGACCGGCTGCTGATCGATGCGAAACCGCCCGACGGGGCCGGTCAGGCGGGCGGGCATGGCACGGCGTTCGACTGGGCGATCCTGAAGGGTTGGACCGCGCCGAAACCCTGGCTCCTCGCCGGCGGGCTGAATCCCGGAAATGTTGCAGCGGCCATCCTTGAAACCGGCGCAAACGCCGTAGATGTGTCCTCTGGTGTTGAGCGCGTGCGAGGGTTAAAGGACAGGGACCTCGTCCGGGCCTTCCTGCGCGCGGCGAAAGGACAATAATTCTGATGGACCTGAGAAACACCTGGGACAAATGGCCGGACGCAAACGGCCGGTTTGGCGAGTTCGGCGGACGCTATGTCGCCGAGACGCTGATGCCCCTCGTGCTGGAACTCGAGGCGGAATACCGCAAGGCGAAAGCCGATCCGGCCTTTGCCGCCGAGATGGACGACATGTGGGCGCATTATGTGGGCCGCCCGTCGCCGCTGTATTTTGCCGAACGCCTGACCGAACATTTCGGCGGCGCGAAGATTTACCTCAAGCGCGACGAGCTGAACCATACCGGCGCGCACAAGATCAATAACTGCCTCGGGCAGGTGCTGCTGGCCCGCCGGATGGGCAAGAAACGGATCATCGCGGAGACCGGCGCGGGCCAGCACGGCGTGGCGACGGCGACCGTCTGCGCGCGCTACGGCCTCGAATGCGTCGTCTTCATGGGCGAGACGGATGTCGAGCGCCAGAAGCCGAACGTGTTCCGGATGCGGCTCCTCGGGGCGAAGATCGTGCCGGTCTCGTCGGGCACGGGCACGCTGAAGGATGCGATGAACGAAGCCCTCCGGGATTGGGTGACCAATGTCGAAACGACCTTCTACTGTATCGGCACCGCCGCCGGGCCTCATCCGTACCCGGAGATTGTGCGCGACTTCCAGTCGGTGATCGGCAAGGAAGCCCGCGCGCAGATTCTCGAGCGGGAAGGGCGCCTGCCGGACGCCGTGATGGCCTGTATCGGCGGCGGCTCGAACGCGATCGGCCTGTTCCATCCGTTCATTGACGACGAGAGCGTGCGCCTGATCGGCGTCGAGGCGGCTGGCCACGGTATCGAGACGGGGATGCATGCGGCGGCGCTGAATGGCGGCAAGCCGGGCATCCTGCACGGCAACCGGACCTACCTCCTGCAGACCGATGACGGCCAGATCATTGACGCACACTCGATCTCGGCCGGCCTCGACTATCCTGGCATCGGGCCGGAACACGCCTTCCTGCGTGATATGGGCCGCGCCGAGTATCTGTCGTGCACGGATGATGAGGCCCTTGAGGCGTTCCAGCTCTGCACGCGCCTCGAAGGCATCATTCCGGCGCTGGAGCCCGCGCATGCGCTGGCGCGCGTCGGCGAAGTGGCGACGGATCTCGGCAAGGACGGCCTGATGATCCTCAACATGTGCGGACGGGGCGACAAGGACGTGTTCTCTGTCGCCAAGGCACTGGGCATTGATCTCTGATGCCTCCCTGCCGTGCCAAGACAATCCCGGGAGGATAGATTGAAGCACACGGGGCGATGCGCATGTGGCCAGCACCAGTATAGACTGGATGCTGATCCAAATTGGTCGGGGGTTTGCCATTGCGAGCAATGCCGGAAGATGAGTGGTAGCCCTTTTCAAACATTTCTTTCCTTTCCCGCTGAAGCTTTTCACTGGCTGGGCGCCTCGCCAGCGGGTTTTCGTAGTTCTTGTCATGCGACGCGGTTTTTTTGTCAGAACTGCGGAACGCCTCTCGTGATGCAATATGATGGAGACACGGAAATCAGCGTGACATGGGGATCCTTGGACGTGGGGTTTCGTTCTGACGCGGAGCACCAGATATTCTGGGACCGAGCGGTTGAATGGTCGGGTTGTGTGAGAAATCTGAAAAAGCAGGCTTTTGAAGAATCGCTTACTTCAGAAGCGCGAGACGCTCTTTTCTCTCAACGGAGCAACGTCGGGGACGGGGAATGAACTACTTGGATATCTCGGAAATCGTCCAGCTGGTGGCCGTACTTATTGCGTCGCTCAGCATCGTCATAGCAGCCTGCACGTATGTTGCAGAGCGCATTCGCTGCTATCAGGCGACAGTCCACACGATTTATCGTGATGTGGATGAGAGTTTCATCGAGGTCCACAAGCTGTTGCTGGGCATGCCTGGCCTGAAAATATCGGTGTATGATACGAAGGTGAAGTGCGCCGACTTGACGGATGCACAGAGGCGAGACGCCAACCTGATGTTTGACATCATCAACTCGTGTTTCGAGCGGACCTTCACCTTCTTCATGTCGGCGCCAGTCGACATGCGAGCTTCGCAATGGCCTGGCTGGAAGAAGTATATGGGCCGTCAGTGCCGGAACGAAGTGTTTCGCGACTGGTGGAAGGACGAAACAGGTTATGACATGGGATATTGCCGGTTCATGCGCGATCTCATCTATATTGTAAAAAGCGGAATCGATAGCGGTACCCCAGACGAAGAAATTGACGACCGGATCGCCAAAAACTGGGACATCGAATACGTAAAGCCGCCAAAATTCTGGCAGGTTGTATTGCCTTTTGGCGGGACGCAAGTTGATGGAAGTCGGCGGTCTGAGGCGAATAAAGTTGCTGAAGCCCGGAAATCACTCGGCTTGGAAGTTACTGAAAAGAAAGGTCGAAAATGACCCATGTGACAGGTGGTTGCCATTGCGGCGCGATCCGGTTTGAGGCCGAGGGCGATTTCTCGACCGGCATGGAATGCAATTGTTCGCATTGCGACAAGAAGGGCTTCGTGCTGGCCTTCCTGCCGCGCCCGGATTTCAGGCTGACGGCAGGCGAGGGCGCATTCACGACCTACAACTTCAACCGCGGCACCATCGACCACAATTTCTGCAAGACATGCGGCACGCAGGCCTTCGGGGTCGGCACCGGTCCGGATGGCAAGGAAATGGCGGCGATCAACCTGCGCTGCGTGGACGGGCTCGACCGGTCGCAGATCACCATTCACCCGATCAACGGCAAGGATTTCTGAGGCGTGACCAAACTCATCCTTGTGCGGATTGCCTGCCCCTCTCGCCGTGTGGCCGAAGAGATCGCCGATGCGGCGCTTGACGGGCGGCTGGCAGCCTGCGCCAACCTTGAGGGGCCGGTGACGTCCTCCTATCGCTGGAAAGGCGTGATCGAACAGTCGTTCGAATTCATCCTCTGGCTCAAGGCCCCGGAAACCAACTGGGCGAAGCTCGAAGCGATTGCCAACAAGGTCCACCCCTATGACGTGCCGGCGATTGTCGCGATGCCGCTGACCCATGTCAGCGACGCCTACGCCGCCTGGGCGCTTGAAAACACGGATACCTGAGATGGGCCGCACACGGATTGAAGCGGCCTTCGCGAAGGCGCGCAATGAGCATCGCGCCGCATTGGTGACCTATATCATGGCCGGCGACCCGGACCTTGAATCGAGCTATGCCGCGCTCTGCGCCCTGCGCGACAATGGCGCCGACATCATCGAGCTGGGCGCGCCGTTCACCGACCCGATGGCCGATGGCATGGCGATCCAGAAGGCGGGTCTGCGCTCGCTGGCGAACGGCACGAAACTGTCTGATGTGATCGCGCTCGCCGCCCGCTTCCGCGAGGACGATGCGGTCACCCCGCTGATCCTGATGGGCTATGCCAACCCGGTTCATGCGATGGGCTATGAAGCCTTCGCCGAGGCGGCGGCCGGGGCAGGGGTCGACGGCACGATCCTGGTCGATCTGCCGCCCGAAGAAGACGGCGACCTGCGCCAGATCTACGCAAAGCACGACCTGTCGGTGATCCGGCTGGCGACGCCGACGACCGACGAATCACGTGCCGCGAAGGTCGCCGAGGGCGCCTCGGGCTTTATCTATTTCGTAGCCGTAACGGGCGTCACCGGGGCCGGAAGCGCCGATCCTGCAGCCATTGCAGGGCAAGTGGCGATGGTCCGCAAGGTGTCGGGCCTGCCGATTTGTGTCGGTTTTGGCGTAAAAAATGGTGCACAGGCTGCAGAAATGGCTAAAATCGCAGACGGGGTGGTCGTTGGTTCAGCTTTTGTGGAAAAGGCGGGCGATGCACATACGACTGGCAGGTTCGAGACAGCGGGGCCCGCAATGGGCGCTCTGGCGCGAGACCTGCGGGGTGCAATTGATAAAGTCCACAAAGCCTGACGTTTCCGCGCTTTCAGGAGTTCCTGACGAATGAACTGGATCAACAAGGTCACACCGCCTGGCCTCAAGACGATGATGCAGAAGAAGGAGACGCCGGACGACCTGTGGGTCAAATGTCCGCTCTCCGGAGAGCTGATCTACAAGAGCGATCTCGAGGCGACCTGGAACGTGACGCCGGCGGGCGCACACCTGCGCATCTCGCCGCGTATCCGCTTCCGGCTGCTGTTCGATGACGAACGCTGGGAGCCGATCGCGCTGCCGGCCGTGCCGATGGACCCGCTGAAGTTCAAGGACGACAAGCCCTATCCCGCGCGCCTGAAGGCGGCGAAGGCAAAGGTTGCCAACCGCGACCTGAAGGAGACCGAAGAGGGCGGCGCGCCGCTGCTGCAGGAAGACTGCATGGTCGCGGCCTATGGCAAGATCGGCGGCGTGCCGGCGGTCGTGCTGGTGCAGGATTTCGATTTCATGGGCGGCTCGCTCGGTATGGCGGCGGGTGAGGCCTTCATCACGGCGGCGCAGCTGGCGCTGGCCCGCAAGTCGGCCTTTGTGGTGTGCACGGCCTCCGGCGGCGCGCGCATGCAGGAAGGCACGCTGAGCCTGATGCAGATGCCGCGCACGACGCTGGCGATCAATGACCTGGCCGATGCCAAGCTGCCTTATGTCGTGGTGCTGACGGACCCGACGTCGGGCGGCGTGTCGGCCTCCTATGCGATGCTGGGCGATGTCCATATTGCCGAACCCGGTGCGATGATCGCCTTCTCCGGCCCGCGCGTGATCGAGCAGACCATCCGCGAGAGCCTGCCGAAGGGCTTCCAGCGCTCCGAGTTTCTGCGCGAGAAGGGCCAGGTGGATATCGTCTGTGACCGGAGGAAGCTGAAGGCGACCCTGTCGCGCGTGCTATCTCACCTGCTTCCGATGGCGCGCCGGCGGGATGACCGCTCCAGTGTCATGCTGACCCCGCCGAAGACGCATGCTGAAAAGCGGCCCCAGCCAAAGGGCGCTGCTGATTGACCGGTAACAGCCCGGCACTCGATGCCTCGCTGAAGCGGTTCGAGGGTCTCTATCCTGATGTTATCGAGCTTTCGCTCGGGCGTGTCCTTGCGGCGCTCGAAGCCCTCGGCCGTCCGCAGGACCGGCTGCCGCCGGTCATCCATGTGGCAGGCACGAACGGCAAGGGCTCGACCTGCGCCTTCATGCGGGCGATGGCCGAAGAGGCCGGATTGTCCGTACACGTGTTTACGTCGCCGCATCTGGTGCGCTTCAACGAGCGCATCCGGCTGGCAGGCGAGCTGGTGGACGACGCGCGCCTGATCGGCTGGCTGGACCGGACGTTTGACGCGATCGGCGGCGGGCAGATCACGCATTTCGAGGCGACCACGGCGGCGGCGATTCTCGCCTTCTCCGAAGTGCCGGCAGACGTGCTCATCTTAGAAGTCGGCCTCGGCGGGCGGTTTGATGCGACGAACGTGATCGACGCGCCGGCGCTCTCGGTGATCACGCCGGTAGACTTCGACCACAAGGCTTTCCTCGGCTCCGACCTGCGCGCGATTGCCGGCGAGAAGGCGGGCATCATCAAGGCGGGAAGGCCGGTGCTCTCGGCCATCCAGCGCAAGGTGTGCGATGATGTGATCACGAAGAAGGCCGCCGCGGAAAAGGCGCCGCTCTACCGGCTGAAAACGCATTTCGTCGATGCGATGCCGGCGGATCTGTCGCTGATCGGCGAACATCAGCGCTCGAACGCCGCGCTCGCCGCGATGGCGATGCAGCTGTTCGGTAATTCGACGCGCATTCCGCAGGATGCGATCTTCCGGGGCGCGCAGAAAGCCAGCTGGCCGGCGCGAATGCAAAGGCTGAAGCCGGGGCCGGTGACGGCGATGGCGGAGGGCTGCGAGGTCTGGCTGGACGGCGGGCACAATCCGCATGCGGCGCGGGCGATTGCGCGCCACCTGAAATCGCTCGGCGGCAAGACGGCGCTGGTGACGGCGATGCTGGCGAGCAAGGACTCCGTCGGCTTCTTCATGCCGTTCCGCTACCTGAAGCCGCCCGTCTTCACGATGCCGAACGCGCCGGGCCATCTCGGCGCCGAGCCGATCCGTCTGGTCGACGCCGCGCATACGGCAGGCCTCGAAGCCACGCCCTGCGACAGCCTGAACAGCGCCATGCGCGCCGCCGCCGCGACCGGCGCTGACCGGATCCTGATCTGCGGCTCGCTCTATCTCGCCGGCATTGTGCTCGGCGAGAATGACGAGGCGCCGGAATAGTCGCGGTTTGGGGCATGAACGGCGTTTGCAATTTGCCGCAGGCGTCCGGGATTTACAGATCGATCCGTTGGCAGAACTGTGCGAGCGCGGAGGCGCCCCATGCGAACAGCCTTGCGATACTTCACGTTGGTCTTCGGCGCAGTGTGCTGCCTGATCGCGCTGGCCCATATCCTGATCGGCCCCAGCGCCATACCGGGGTCTGTTCCGGTGAACGCAACCATGGACAGCGAAGACAGGTTTTATGCGACCCTGTTTCTCGGTTTTGGCGCAGCCATGATCTGGTGCAGCCAGGACCTCATGGCGCGCGGCAGATTGTTCGACGTCCTGATGCTGGTGTTTTTCCTCGGCGGTGTCGCCCGGATCATTTCGGCGGTCTCGGTCGGGCTACCTGTGCCCCTGTTCCAGTTCCTCGGAGCACTTGAACTGATCATTCCTCCGGTCGCTTGCGCCCTCCGCCGAAAAGCGTTTTCTGCAGGCTGAAAGGTCTGCGGCGGCCCTTGCGTATGCGCAAGAACCGGGTGGATGTGCGATCACAAACATCGGACCAGAGCCGGGATCACGAGGAAACGCCATGACGACCCAAGCCGAAAAAGCCAAAGCCTTTCACGCACTGCACACCCGTCCGGGCATGTTCCTGCTTCCAAATCCCTGGGATGCCGGCTCCGCGCGGATGCTGGCCGGTTTAGGGTTTGAGGCGCTTGCCACAACCAGTGCCGGATTTGCCGTGTCGACGGGCGTGGCGGACTATCACATCACGCGCGACATGAAGCTGGCGCACATCAGGGCGCTGGCGGCTGCGACCGCCTTGCCGCTGACAGCGGATCTGGAAAACGGGTTTGGCGACGCGCCGGAGACCTGCGCCGAAACGATCCGGCTCGGCGCTGAGGCGGGCCTTGTCGGCGGTTCGATCGAAGATTTCACCGGCGACAAGGCGAGGCCTCAGTATGAGATCGCCGAAGCGGCCGACCGGGTGCGCGCCGCAGTCGAGGCGGCGACCGCCTTGCCCTTTCCCTTCCTCGTGACGGCGCGGGCTGAGAATTTCTTCACCGGCACGCCGGACCTCGCCGATACGATTGCCCGGCTGCAGGCCTATCAGGAGGCCGGCGCGCATGTTCTGTATGCGCCCGCGCTGAAGACACTGGACGATATCAAGACCGTGCTGGCCTCGATTGACCGCCCGCTGAATATCCTGATGGGCCCGTTCGCCGGCTTCGTACCGATGGCGGAGCTTGCCGATATCGGCGTCAAGCGCGTGTCCATGGGCTCGGCGCTCGCCAATACGGCTTACGGCGCCTTCATCGGCGGCGCGAAGGAATTGCTGGCCGAGGGAACGCTCGGCTTTCTCAAAGGCGCCGCCAAAGGGGCTGACATTGCAGCGCTCATGGCGAAGGGGGCTGATCGCGGTTAGGCGATCAGCCGGACCGGTCAACTGTCGTCGAGGCCGATATCCTTCAGGATGTGCGCAGACACATGGGATCGAAGCTGCGCGCGAGCGCGGCGTCTCAGGTCGAAGCTGTCAGTCTGGGCGCCTTTAGAAGCGAGATCGAGGCGAAGGGGACGGCGCGGCCTTGAGCAGGCCTTGTCCATCCGCTCACGCGCCCCATATGGGTCCTCCTCCCGGTTCACCGCAGGCGAAGAGCGGGATGCGGCAGAGCGATACCAGGTGAGAAAAAATGAGAAAAAATGCGAGAGGAAACGACAACGGCTGAGAAAAGTTCGACATCACATGTGCGCCGCCTGAAACGTGATGAGGCAGTTTGGGGCCTCTTTTCCAATGTCGAAGCGGCGCAGACTGGATTGACCTTTCTACAGGCGCGCCAAATTGACCCTGACGTAAGCGTCAAGCCTTGCGCCAAAGGCGCCGCAACGGTAGGGACGGCGCACTTTTGAAGTTCCACAACCATAAACCAGCCTGGGAGCGCCCGCATGAAGGTTCTCGTGCCCGTCAAGCGCGTCATCGATTATAACGTGAAGGTCCGCGTGAAGCCGGATCAGACCGGGGTCGATCTCGCCAACGTCAAGATGTCGATGAACCCGTTCGACGAGATTTCGGTCGAAGAAGCCGTCCGGATGAAGGAAGCGGGCACCGCTACCGAGATCGTGGTTGTCTCCATCGGCCCGCAACAGGCGCAGGAAACCCTCCGCACCGCGCTCGCCATGGGCGCTGACCGGGGCATCCTGATCAAGACGGATGCGATGGTTGAACCGCTGGCGGTGGCCAAACTGCTGGCGAAAGTGGTGGCCGACGAGAAGCCGGACCTGGTGCTGCTGGGCAAGCAGGCCATCGACGACGATTCCAACCAGACCGGCCAGATGCTGGCGGCGCTGCTGGACTGGCCGCAGGGCACCTTTGCCTACAAGATCGAGAAAGACGGCGACGCGCTGAAAGTGACCCGCGAAGTTGATGGCGGCCTGCAAACGGTGAAGCTTCAGACCCCGGCTGTTGTGACCGTTGACCTGCGCCTCAACGAGCCGCGCTATGCCTCGCTGCCGAACATCATGAAGGCCAAGAAGAAAGAGATCGCCGAGAAATCGCCGGACGATTACGGCGTCGATATCTCGCCGCGCCTGACCGTGGTCAAAGTGACCGAGCCGGCAGCGCGCTCGGGCGGTGTCAAAGTTGAAGATGTGGCGGCCCTGGTCGCGAAACTCAAAACCGCAGGAGCAATCTGATGGCTGTCCTCGTAATTGCAGAACACGCACACAGCGCCCTGTCTGATGCGACTCACAAAGTTGTCACCGCGGCGTCGAAATTTGGCGGCGATGTGGATGTGCTGGTGGCCGGTGAGAATGCGGGCGCTGTTGCCCCGGCCGCCGCGAAAATCTCCGGCGTGCGCAAAGTCCTGAAGGCCGAAGGCGAAAGCCTGCGCAAGCAGACCGCCGAAGCCATGGAAGCGCTCGTCGTGCCGATGATGGCGAACTATGACGCCGTATTCATTGCAGCCACGACGACAGGCAAGAACATTGCGCCGCGCATCGCTGCCAAGCTTGACGTGATGCAGATTTCGGAAGTCGTCGAAATCATCGATTCCTCGACCTTCGTGCGCCCGATCTATGCGGGCAACGCGATCATGACGGTGAAGTCTTCCGACGCGAAGAAAGTGCTGACCGTGCGCGGTACGGCCTTTCCGGCGGCCGAAGAAGGCGGCTCGGCTTCGGTGGAAGACGTCGCGGCGCCTTCGGGCAACTTCAAGTCTGAATTCGTCTCGGAAGAGATGGTGAAGTCGGATCGTCCGGAACTCGCCGGCGCGAAACGCGTCGTGTCGGGCGGCCGGGCGCTCGGCTCGTCAGACAAGTTCAAGGAAGTCATCTTCCCGCTCGCCGACAAGCTCGGCGCCGCTGTCGGCGCCTCGCGCGCTGCGGTGGACGCGGGCTATGCGCCGAACGACTATCAGGTTGGCCAGACCGGCAAGATCGTCGCGCCGGAGCTCTACATCGCCATCGGCATCTCGGGCGCGATCCAGCACTTGGCCGGCATGAAGGACTCCAAGATCATTGTCGCAATCAACAAGGACGAGGAAGCCCCGATCTTCCAGGTCGCCGATTACGGCTTGGTGGCTGATCTCTTCGTCGCCGTTCCGGAACTGACGAACGCGCTTTAGTCCGGATGCTGAATTTATCGAAAGGCCCGCGCCCCTGGTGCGGGCTTTTCTTTTTGGACCGCAAGCATCGGGTGGCGGGCAGCGGGCAGGGGGTGCGACGGTGGGTCTCCAACAAGAGGAGACCCTTTCATGTCATTTGTAATCACAGGCCTTTCACCTGACGATTTTCCCCACCTGTTCGGCCTGCCGGATGAAGAGCTCAGCCTGCAGAATATTGTACGCCAGACGGCCGACAAGAAGCCGGGCTATCCGTGCCGGATAACCTTGGAAGATGCCGCGCCCGGCGAAACGGTCTTGCTGCTCAATCACCAGAGCCATGAAGCGGCGACGCCCTATGCGTCCCGCTATGCCATCTATGTTCGCGAGGGCGCCGGGGAGGCGCCGACGTTCCGGGACGAGTTGCCGCCGGTTTTCCTGAACCGGCCCATCGCGCTGCGTCTGTTTGATGGGAGCGGCATGCTGGTCGGTGCGGACATGGGCATGAATAATGAGCTGAAGGCCAAGATCGAAGCCGCGCTCGCTCGCCCCGATGTCGCGTACATCCACGCCCACAACGCCATGCACGGCTGTTTCGTCGCTGAGATCGCACGCCAGTTGTGAACTTAATGTCCTGTTTGAAGGGCGGCCCTTGACGGGCCGCCCTTTTCGTTGCCGCCTGCGGAAAACCAGTGGGAGGACACAAGACATGAAACCAGTTCTGATGGCAGCAGCATTCCTCGTCGCGGCCAGTGCGAGCGCGCAGACGGCTCGGCCGATGCTTGATTATTCAAGCGCCGCCGCGATCCGCGACGGCTGCCTGACATTCGCCGAGGTCAATGACATGGACGTGGCCATCGCTGTCTACGACGCCTCGGGAAGACTGATCACCTTCGCGTTCGCGGACGGCACAAGCACTGCCGTGGGCGACATCGCGATGTGGAAGGGCAAGTCCGCCGCCGTCTATGAAACCGACACCGCGACAACGGCAAACTGGGGCGGTCACGGGCCCGGCATTGCAGTCTGGGAGGGCGGCATCCCGTTCTTCACGGCAGACGGCATGGCGCTCGGCGGCGTCGGGGTTTCGGGCGCGGCATCGGCCGACGATGTGAAGTGCGCGCAGGCGGGCGTTGCGGTGGCGGGGCTTGCGCTGGCACCGCCCGAAAACGACTAAGGCGCTTGGCGGGCGGGGCAGTTCAGGCCATGCTTGCCGCCAATCCCCGGGGGTCACCATGCGCGCCACGCTCGCCAACCAGCTCGACCATGATCCGAACTTCCGCTGGCGCGGGGAAGCGGTCACGCGGATCGAGAACCTGTCGGATATCGTGTTTGCCCTGGCGCTCGGGATGCTGGTCTCGGCGTCAGCGCCGCCGACGGATTTTTCCTCGCTGAAGGCCCATTTTCTCACAATTTTCCCGGTCGCCGCCGGGTTTGCGCTGTTGGTGGCGATCTGGAATTCGCACTTCACCTTCTTCCGGCGCTACGGGGTTGCCGATACCTGGATCATCATCCTGAATGCGGCCCTGCTGCTGGTCATCCTGTTCTTCGCCTATCCGCTGCGCCTGATCTTCGACAGCCTGCTGGCCTTCATGCTCGGGATCGGCGGCGACTGGTCCCGGATGGGCAGTCTCGGGCTTGCCACGTACGCGGATGCCGGTGTGCTGATGGGCTATTACTGCATCGGCTACGGCCTCGTTTACGTGATCATCCAGTCAATGTACGCCCATGCCCTGCGGCGGGCCGATGATATGGGGCTCAGTGCTTCCGAGCGGGTGATGACGCGCCGCTCGATCTGGAATTACCGGGCGCATGTGCTGCTGACAGTTGTGGTGGGCGTGCTGGCGGTCTGGACGCCGGTGGGGCCGATGGCAGGCACGTTCTTCGGCATGATGTGGCCGATTGCCGTGCTGGTGGAGAAACGGCTGAAACTGCCGCCGGTCGAAGACGCGGCCGCAGATTAACCCGCTTGTGAACATCTGACTTTGCTGCGCTGCACAAGGCGCTATAACAGGGCGCTTCAACAGGCGTTCAGGGATTCGGGCGATGGCAGAGATCAAGACGGTGGGCATCATCGGCGCGGGCCAGATGGGCAATGGCATCGCGCATGTGTCGGCGCTGGCCGGCTATGATGTCGTGCTGACGGACGTTTCGCAGCCGGCGCTCGAGAAGGGCCTTGCGACCATGGAAGCGAACATGGGACGCCAGATTGCGCGCGAGATCATCACGGTGGACGAAATGAAAGCCGCGCTGAAGCGCGTGCGCATCTCGACCGAGATGAAGGCGCAGGAAGCCTCTGATCTCGTGATCGAAGCGGCGACCGAGAAGCGGGATGTGAAGGAAGCAATTTTCAAATCGATCTGCGACGTCGTGCCGGCGCATACTTATCTCGCGACCAACACGTCCTCGATCTCGATCACGCGACTGGCCTCGGTGACCGACCGTCCGGAGCGGTTCATCGGACTGCACTTCATGAACCCTGTGCCGCTGATGAAGCTCGTGGAAGTCATCCGTGGGCTGAATACGGATCAGACGACCTATGACACCGCGATCCGATATGCGCACCGGATCGGCAAGACCACGACCAATGCCGAGGATTATCCCGCCTTCATCGTCAACCGCGTGCTGATGCCGATGATCAATGAGGCTGTCTACACGCTGTATGAAGGCGTCGGGAACGTCGAGTCCATCGACACGGCGATGCGCCTGGGGGCGAACCATCCGATGGGGCCGCTGCAGCTGGCGGATTTCATCGGGCTCGATACCTGCCTGTCGATCATGCAGGTGCTGCATGACGGGCTCGCGGACACGAAATACCGGCCTTGCCCGCTGCTGGTAAAATTCGTGGAGGCTGGCTGGCTCGGCAAGAAATCCGGCAAGGGCTTCTATGATTATTCCGGGGATCACCCGGTCGCAACGCGCTAGGGCCTGCAAAACTTAACGCTCCGGTAACCCTCTCCGCGCTCCTCTGGCTTCCGACAGGAAGTCTTGAAGGAGCCCGAAATGCTGATCCGTTCACCGCTGAATTATCTCGCCGGCGCCGGCGTATTGCTGGCCATGGCTGCCGGCGGCGCCTTCTATGCATCGCAGTCGGCGTCTGCTGCCGCGTCGGCAACACTGTCAGAGCCGATGACGGTCTACTGGTCGGACGGCGATTCCGGGCGGCTTTCGGATGGCACGAAGTTCCGGCTGCACGGGATCGACTCGCCGGAAACAGGCTCGATGAAGCAGCGCGGCGGCGCGAAATGCGAAAGCGAGCGCGCGCTGGGGTTCGAGGCGAAGGAGGCGGCGCTGGAGCTGACGCGCAACAGGCAGGTGCGCATCAGCGAGACGCGCGGTGAGGACCGGTATGAGCGTCTGGTTGTGCGCCTCGACCTGGACGGGAGCGATGTTGCGTCGCTGCTGGTTGCCGGCGGAACGCATCGCACCTGGGACTATGACGGGCGTGAGAAGAAGCCGGACTGGTGCGCCGGCGCCTCGACCTGATCAGGTTTCGGCCCAGCGCCTCAGCAGGGCGCCGATCGATTTGTCGATCGCGAGCAGTTCCGGCGCGTCGGCAGGCAGGCGGGCCACCAGCGACGATTTGAGATTATCGAGATCGAAGAGGACGTCGCGCGCGGCGGCGTCACGGATACGGCTTTCGATCCAGCCCACGACGACAAGCCTTGTGCCGCGCGTGACGGGGCGGACTTCATGGATGGAGCCCGATGGATAGAGCACGAGATCGCCGGGGCCGGGCTTGGCCGTGAAGTCGCCGGCAGCGGTTTCGATGACGAGTTCGCCGCCATCATACGAACCGGGATCTGACAGGAAGAGCGTGAAGGAAAGATCCGTGCGCAGATGGTTGTCCGCATGCGGCATCAGCGCGTTGTCGACATGACGGCCATAATGCCCGCCGTCCTCCGTCCGGCTGAGGATCAGGCGGGAGAAGATTCGGGGGCGCGCCGCCGAGCGCAGCACCTTGTGCCGGGAAATATCCGTCAGCAGGTCCTCGTGAACGATCTTGCCGGCTTTGGTCGTGAGATCGGCCTGCAGGTTGTGCTTCACGGCGCGGGCGCGCGGACCGGCGGTCAGGGCGCCCGGATTCCATGTGAGCGTTTCGGCGGCGGTGAGCGTGTCCGACAGGGTCCCGAGCGTCAGGACATTCGCGAGGGTAAGAAACATGGAGGGTCCGGACTGCGGCATAATTGCGAATGACTTGCAATCACGAGCTTAGCGGTCTTACAATGCGCGTGCAAATCATACCGGAGACTCGCCATGAATTTCGCCCCCAAACGCTGGATGGGCCTTGGGCTCGGCGCTGCCATGATCGGCGCGGCTGGCCTGACGGCCTGCGGTAACGAGCAGGCGCCTGTGGCTGCCCCGGCGGTCGCCGCGGACACGCATGCAGACCATGGCGGCGAAGGCGGAGACGGCGAAGGGGAGGGCGGATTCGCCCGGATCGACGCGATGAAAGCCCTGCCGACAGAAAAGCGGCTGGCCTTCATGTCCGGCCATGTCGAGGCAGGCCTGGCGCTCTACCGCGCCGGAGCGCCGGACCAGGCGGCGAAGCATCTGCTGCACCCGGTGTCTGAAACCCATGCCAGCGAGCGCGCAGGCCTGGATGCGCTTGGCTTCAAGCCGGAGGTTTTCGAACAGGTCTCGGCGGGTCTGGATGCGGGCAAGCCGGCCTCGGAGGTGGAGCCACTGCTGGTCGAAGCGGAAGCTAACATCGCCGCGATGCGGGCCGCTGCCGGCGGCGAGCCGAAAGAGCTGATCGAATACCTGATGCTGACGCTGGCGGACGAATATGATGCGGGTGTTGATGACGGCGTGATCGTCAATGCCGGCGAGTATCAGGATGCCTATGGCTTCGCAGTCGTCGCGCGCGATATCGCAGCGGCGCAGGACCCGGAAGTCTATGGCGCGCTCCGCACGGAACTCGACATGCTGATCCTGATGTGGCCGGGCAAGGGCCCGCTGGCGGATTCGACCCCGGCGCCCGAGGCGTTGATGGCCGAGGCGCTTGAGCGGGTGAAGTCAGCGATCGCCAACCTGGCCTAAGGCGGCGTCGATAAACTGAACCGCTTCGCTGGCGGACCAGTCCGCTTCACCCGACAGCCGGGCGAGTTCGATCCCGTCCGGCCCGTAGAGGATCGTGGTCGGAAAGCCCTGCACATTGGCGCCGTAGACAATGTCGCCCCGGTCGAGCGGGGTATGCCGGAAGGCGATATTGGCGGCGCCGAGCTCTGTCAGGCGGCGCTTGGCATAGTCGACATCCTCATCGGAATCGATGCTGATTGCGACGACTTCAAAGGTCTCACTGCCGCGGGCGGCCTGCAGGGCGCCGAGGGCGGGCATTTCCTTTTCGCAGGGCGCGCACCAGGTGGCCCAGTAGTTCACCAGGATGGTTTTGCCTGCAAAGCTGCTGAGGCTCAATTCGTTGCCGGCGGCGTCATCGAAGGCGCCTTCGGGGACGGGCTGGCCGGCGGTTGTGAAGTCCAGCTTCTCCAGTGTGCCGGTCGCATAGCGCTCAAGCCCGCGAGAGGGCGGGTTGCCGCCTGCTGCGCTGATCAGCACATAGACAATCGCGGCGAGGGCGACCAAGAAGAGGCCGGCAAGGGCATAACGGATCATGTTTGGTCCTGGGCTCGGGGCGACGGATAGTGAGGGATATGGCAATGAGTTCAGGAAAAGGCCAGACGATGTGGGGTGGCCGTTTTGCCGCAACACCCTCGGCGATCATGAACGAGATCAATGCCTCCCTGGATATAGACCGGCGGATGGCAGAGGAAGACGTCGCAGGCAGCCGGGCGCATGCCGACATGCTGGCCGAAATGGGAATCCTGTCGGCAGCCGACAACGAGGCGATCCAGTCCGGGCTCGACCAGGTTACGGCCGAGATGCGGGCGGGCACCTTTCCCTTCCGGCGCGAGCTGGAAGACATCCACATGAATGTCGAGGCGCGGCTGAAGGAGCTGATCGGCGAACCGGCGGGGCGGCTGCATACGGCGCGCTCCCGCAATGACCAGGTGGTGACGGATTTCCGCCTGTGGACGCGGGGCGCGCTGGACGAGACGAGCCATCTGGTGACGGCGCTGCAATCGGCGCTGGTGGGCCGGGCTGGCGAGCACGCAGCGACCTATATGCCGGGCTTTACGCATTTGCAGACGGCGCAGCCGGTGACGCTGGGCCATCACCTGCTGGCCTATGTGGAGATGCTGGAACGCGACCGGACGCGGCTGCTGGACTGCGCCGTGCGGCTGAACGAGAGCCCGTTGGGCGCAGCGGCGTTGGCGGGCACGGGATTCCCGATAGACCGGGACATGACGGCAGAGGCGCTGGGTTTTGCGCGGCCGATGGCGAATTCGCTGGACGCGGTTGGCTCGCGCGATTTTGCGCTGGAGGCGCTGAGCTGTCTTTCGATAGCGGCGACGCATCTCTCGCGGCTGGCGGAAGAGATCGTGCTGTGGACGAGCCCGCAATTTGCCTTTGCCGCGCTGCCGGATGAATGGTCCACGGGCTCGTCGATCATGCCGCAGAAGCGCAATCCGGATGCCGCCGAGCTGATCCGGGCGAAGGCATCGCTGATCACGGGATTGTTTTCATCACTGCAAGGGGCGGTGAAGGCGCTGCCGCTGGCCTATGCCAAGGACCTGCAGGATGACAAAAGGCTAACCTTCGAGGCGTTTGACACGTTTGACCTCTGCGCAAGGGCGATGACGGGCATGGTGGAGACCATCACCTTCAAGCCGGAAAACATGCTGGCAGCGGCCGGGAAGGGCTATTCCACCGCCACGGACCTTGCCGACTGGCTGGTGCGGGAGCTGGGCCTGCCCTTCCGCGAGGCGCACCATGTGACCGGGCGGATTGTGGCGCTAGCCGAGGAAAAAGGCATCGAACTGGCGGCTGTTTCGCTCGCCGATATGCAGAAGGTGCATTCCGCGATCAGCAAAGATGTTTTCAATGTGCTGACGGTCGAGGCGTCTGCCTCATCCCGGACATCTTATGGCGGCACAAGCCCTGTTCGCGTTGCAGAACAAGTGGCACAGTGGAAACAGAGGCTTCGACTGGAGTGATGATAATGAAACGGTTTCTCAGCGCCGCACTGGCGCTTGCACTTTTAGGCGGTGTTTCGGCCTGCGGCCTGACCGGCGACCTCAAGCGGCCCGGCCCTCTGGTTGGCAGCCCCAGCGATGTTGATCCGGCCACCCTGCCGGATGCGTCGAACAAGAACCTGCCGGACCTGCCGGAACGTCCGTCCCAGACGGAAGAGGACGAAGAAGCCGAGGATGAACTGCTCGGCGGGCCGAGCTCATGATGCAGACGCGTCTCCTTCTGGCGGCTCTGGCCACCGCTTTGCTGGCCGGCTGCGCGAGCGTGCCCGCTGAGCCGGTGATCACTCAGGCCGTCGCGGCTGAGCCGGCCCCAGTCGATGTGGCGGCGCCGGTCAGCGAGAACACGTCTGAGGGGATGACCGAGAATCAATGGGGCGGGGAAGTGCCGGATGCCAAGCCGACCGAAGAGGTCGGCGATACGGGTCTCGGCGATCTCGACTAGGCCCCGGAGCGAGGATGCACCATTTCAACTATTCCGGCGGCCGCCTTCATTGCGAGGGTGTAGACCTTGATGCGGTGGCGTCGGCGGTTGGTACGCCTTGCTATGTGTATTCCAGCGCGACGCTGGTGCGCCATGCGAATGTGATCTCCGAAGCCTTCCGTGGGCAGAGCGTGCTGGTCGCCTATTCGGTGAAGGCCAACGGCAACCTTGCTGTGCTGGCGACGCTGGCGGGGCAGGGCTGCGGCGCAGATGTGGTGAGTGGCGGTGAATTGCTGCGCGCCCGCAAGGCGGGCATTCCGGCATCGAAGATCGTGTTCTCGGGTGTTGGCAAGACGGCCGCCGAAATGGCGCTGGCGCTGGAGCAGGGCATCCATCAGTTCAATGTGGAGAGCGCGGGCGAGCTCAGGCTCCTGTCGCAAGTCGCGGCGAAGATGGGCCGCGAGGCGCCGATTGCGCTGCGCGTGAACCCGGACGTGGCCGCGGGTGGGCATCCGAACATTTCGACGGGTAAGTCCGGTGACAAGTTTGGCGTCCCCTGGGGCGAGGCCGAAGCGCTGTATGCCGAAGCGGCCCGCCTGCCGGGCATTAAGGCCGTTGGCGTAGACGTGCACATAGGCAGCCAGATTGGTGATCTCGGTCCGATGCGCGCGGCGTTTGAAAAGGTTGTTGGCCTGGCGCTGCGCCTGCGCGAGCAGGGCCATGCGATCCGGCGGATTGATGTCGGCGGCGGTCTTGGTATTCCGTACAAGGAAGGGGATGCGCCTGCGCCGCCTTCGGCCTATGCGGCGATGATTTCCGAAGTGACGGCCGGGCACGGGTTTGAAGTTATCCTCGAGCCGGGCCGCGTGATTGCAGGCAATGCCGGCGTGCTGCTGACGACCGCGCTGTATGAAAAAGAAGCGCCGGACCGTACCTTCCTGATAATTGATGCCGGGATGAACGATCTGATCCGTCCGGCCCTGTATGGCGCGCACCATGACATCGTGCCGCTGGCGGAGCCGAAACATGGACACAAGACCAGGGCCTATGACGTGGTCGGGCCGATCTGCGAATCGACGGACAAGTTTGCGGCCGGCCGGACCCTGCCGGAAGTGAAGCCGGGCGAGCGTTTGGCGTTCATGTCGGCGGGCGCGTACGGCGCGGTGCTGTCATCTGCCTACAATGCGCGTCCGCTGGTGCCGGAGGTTCTGGTGGACGGCGACCGGTTCGAGATCGTCCGCAGACGTCCGACCTTTGAAGAACTCGTGGAACTGGAGAGCGTGCCGGAGTGGCTTACGACGGTGGCCTGACCGAAATCGCGGCCAAGGTTGCCGCGACACAGCGCCGGCTCACGCTGCTGGCGCTGGCGCGTGCGTACTGGCCACTTTTCGTGCTCGTCATGCTGTTTCTGGCCGCGGCGCTGGCGGGCGGGTTTGACCGGCTCGACAAGATCACCGCCGCGCTGGTCACGCCGGTCCTGCTAGTGGCGGCCGGATTTCTGGCCTGGCGCGGGGCGAAACGCTATGTGCGTCCGGATGAGGGGGAAGCCTCCCGGCTTCTGGAGGCGCCGTCCGAACTGAGACCGCTGACGTCACTCAAGGACCGGCCTGCGCATCCTTCTGCGGCAGCGGCGGGACTTTGGGCGGCGCACCGGGCGCGGTTGCTGGCCGAACTGAAAAAACTGCGCCTGCCGAAGCTGGGCAAGAAGTGGGGCGCGCTGGACCCCTACATGTTGCGTGCCATCCTGCCGGCGGCGGTGATTGCCTTTGCTGTGCTCGCGGGCGGAGACGGGCCGGGCAGGGTCTGGCGCGCGCTGTTTCCGGACTACGGGGCGCTGGTCGGCGCTGACAAGATGATCGTTGAGGCCTGGGTCACGCCGCCGGAGCATACCGGACGACCGCCGATCTTCCTGAAGCCCGGAAGCGAGGACGTCCGTGTACCGAAGGGGTCCCTGGTGACGCTGCGCACGGAGGCGGCTTCCGCGCCGCGCGTGGTGATGAAGGGTGCGCGCGACAAGGATGCGCGCTTTGCCGCGACGCCGGACGGGGCATGGGAGGCCAAAGCAAGGATTTCCGGTGACACGCGGATCAGTGTCAGATGGTGGGGCGAGCGGGCGAGCTATACTTTCACCGTGCTGCCGGATGTGTTGCCGGCTATTGAGTTTGTGGGGCTGCCGGGGCCTGGCGCGCAGGACCGGGTGAAGTTTGCCTGGAAGGCGCAGGATGATTACGGCCTTGCGGGCGTCGAACTGGCAATCCGTTTGCGCGAGCCGCATCCGGCAGCGCCGGACGCCGAAGACCGCGTGCCTGTGCCGATGCCGGGGTCGGCGGGGGCGAAGGAAGCGAACGCTTCGAACGAGTTGGACCTGACGCGGCATCGCTGGGCCGGCCTGCCGGTTGACCTGCAGCTGGTCGCTCTGGACGGGGCAGGGCAGGAAGGGCGCAGCGAAAGCGTGCCCTACATCCTGCCAGAGAAGTTGCTGCTCGACCCGCTGGCGCGGGCGGCGCAGGAGGTGCGGGTGACCGTGCTACGCGAGCCGCTGGGCTATGCTGAGCTGGAAAAGAACGAGCTGGCGCTGACGAATGATGCGCTGAATACGGCAGCGACGGGGCGGCTGGATGCGGCGCCGGACGGTGTGCGCCAAGCCGTGCTGATGCTGGAGTCGATCACCTACAAGGGCGAGTATTTCTTCGATGATCTTGGCGTCTATATGGGCTTCAAGATGGCCGAGAGTGTTTTGGAAGTGGCCGGTACCAAAGCTGAAGCGGAGGCTGTGGATCCGCTGCTGTGGGCCATTGCGCTGAAGCTGGAATATGGCAGCGCGGCGGATGCGGCGCGGCGGCTGGAAGCGGCGCGGGCCGCGCTGGAGCGGGCGCTGCGCGATGGCGCGTCCGAGGAAGAGATCCGAAGGCTGATGGAAGCGTTCCGCGACGCGGCGAATGAATATCTCGCGGCAAAGATGGCCGAGGCGATCGCCAACGGCCTTGATGCGCCTGCGCCGAACGAGGACGGTCAGGCGCAGGCGGGCAGCCAGGGGCTGGGCGGGCAGGACTTCGAGGACATGCTGAATGCGCTCCAGGACCTGACCGAAACAGGTGCCAGCGATCAGGCCCGGCAGCTGCTGTCTGACATCACGAACATGCTGGAGAACCTCGAGTTCCAGCAAGGCGGGCAAGGCCAGCAGGGCGGACCGGGCATGCCGGGTGAGCAGGCTGAGGGCGAACAAGGTGAACTGCCGCCGGAAGAGCAGCAGCTGACCGATGCCATGCGGCGCTTGTCGGAAATTCTGCGTGAGCAGCGCCAGTTGAATGATGACACGCTGGCGCAACAACGCGGCGAGCAGCCTTCGGGCCAAGGCGGTACACCTCCGCCTTTCGGGTCGCCGGATGGAGAAGGCGCCGATCAGGGCGGCGGCGGACAACAGGAAGGCGATGGCGGCGGCCGCGGCGAGCAGCAGGGCGAAGCCGGCACGGGCGCTGGTGACGAGGGTGAGCCCCAAGAGGGGGATCAAGGGGGCGGGCAACAGCCGGGCGGAACGCTGGCAGAACGACAGGCGGAACTT
The DNA here is from genome assembly GCA_040223555.1 of Hyphomonas sp. Lineage (GTDB taxonomy): Bacteria > Pseudomonadota > Alphaproteobacteria > Caulobacterales > Hyphomonadaceae > Hyphomonas. Next base: position 358,946 of record JAVKGA010000004.1, on the reverse strand, counting down.
GGCCGGCTCGTCGAAGAGTTTGCGCGCCGCAGCGGGGAAGGTTCCGGGGACGGCGGCGAACCGGGCACGGGGGCGCAGCTCGACGAGGAAGCGCTTGCCGCCATTCGCGATGCACAGCGGCGCGCCGAGATGGCGCTGGAAAACGGGAATGAAGGCCGCGCGATTCTCGAACAGGAGCGCGCGACGCAGATGATGTCGGAACTGTCGCGCGGTCTGGCGGGCGCGCTCGACAGTATGCGGGCAGAACGGCGCGGCGAACCTGTCGGCAGCGAGGACCCGATGGGCCGCGCGATGACGGGCGCGGGGAATGACGGCGAAGGCGTGAACATTCCCGAAGAGGCTGAGCGCCAACGAGCGAAGGACATCCTCGATGAACTCCGCCGCCGCTATAACGAGGCTGAAGACGAGGAAGAGCGCGAATACCTGCGCCGCCTGCTCGACCGTTTCTGACGCGTCTTGCGCGCCAAGGCATTCCCTGACTTGATGACAGAAAACGGGAGGAGCGGACGATGACGCAGCGCTGGGAATATACCAAAGGCCTCAAGGATATCGGCAACGGGCTCTATGCCTGGCTGCAGCCGGATGGCGGCTGGGGTTGGTCGAATGCCGGGTTGATTGTCGATGGCGAGGCATCGCTGCTGGTCGATACGCTGTTCGACATGGCGCTGACGCGGGACATGCTCGCGGCGATGGAGGATGCGTCCGGCATCGGGTCGGGCGGGATCGGCACGATCGTCAATACGCATGCCAATGGCGACCATTGCCATGGCAACGGATGTTGTCCGCAGGCGGAGATCATTGCCAGCGAAGCCAGCGCGAAAGAGATGGCGGAAGTCTCGCCCGCGCTGCTCGCGCAGCTGAAAGCGGCGGGCGCGAAACTTGGGCCGGCGGGAGCCTATTTTGCAGATATCTTCGCGCCGTTTGATTTCGAGAATGTCGATGAGCGCACGCCGACACAGACTTTCTCCGGCGAGATGGCGCTGAAGGTGGGTAACAAGGAGGTGCGCCTGATCGAAGTGGGGCCTGCGCATACGGGCGGGGACGTGCTGGTGCATGTGCCGGGCGACAAGGCTGTTTATACCGGCGATATCCTGTTCATCGACGGCACGCCGCTGATGTGGGCGGGGCCTGTGAAGAACTGGATCGGCGCCTGCGAGAAAATCATTGCAATGGATGTGGATGTGATCGTGCCCGGGCATGGTCCAATCACGGACAAGGCCGGGGTGAAGCGGGTGGCGGACTATCTCGCCTATGTCGACCGGGAGGCCCGCAAACGCTTCGATGCTGGCTTATCTGTGCGCGACGCCGCGCATGATATCGCCCTCGGCGACTATGCAAGCTGGGGCGACGCCGAGCGGATCGCGGTCAATGTGGACAGTCTGTACCGGGAGTATCGCGGCGACGGGAAGGTGACGCCGGTGATCGAGCTGTTCGGTCTGATGGCGGAGTTGCGGGATGCACAGCGGCGGTAGCCTATGAGGAAACAATACCACTTCCGGCCAAGCCCGAATGGGTTCTACGCCTGGGATGTTGATCGCCTGATCAGGCTGGCCTCGGTGCTTGTCCCGGAGTCCATCGATCTGGAGCGGATCTCTGAACTGGATGAGGCCTATTGGTTCGCGGGCGGCGATACGCCGTCGTGCCGCAGGATCGCCGGGCATTTCAGGCTGATGCAGGAAGCTGATCTTCAATATCCGGTCATCCTGTGCGCGCAGGGCAGGGTCATGGACGGGATGCACCGGGTCACCAAGGCGCTCGCCATGGGTCAGACAACAATTCTCAGCGTCCGGTTTGAAGAAACGCCGGAAGCGGATTTTGTGGACGTCGCGCCGGGCGATCTTCCGTACTGAGCCCTTATGGTCCCGCCTACCTGTTTGCGCCCGGCACCCATTTGATATCATCGGCGCCGTCATTGTTGGCGGCGCGGCCGGCGACGAAGAGCCAGTCAGACAGGCGGTTGATGAAGGCGAGGGAAGGCGCGCTGACCGGCTCGTTGTCCATTTTGCCGAGTTCGGCAATCTGGCGTTCGGCCCGCCGGCACAGGGTGCGGGCAACGTGCAGGTGCGCGGCGAGCGGGCTGCCGCCCGGGAGGATAAAGCTGTCGAGAGGCGGGATGACGGCGTTCATCGCGTCGATCTCTTCCTCGAGGCGTGTGACCTGGGATTCGATGATCCGCAGGGGCGTCCATTCCAGCACACGGCCCCGGTCGGGCGTGGCGAGGTCCGCGCCGAGATCGAACAGGTCGTTCTGGATGCGGCGGATGGCGGCGAGAAGGTCGCCGTCTGCGTGCAGCACTGCGACACCGAGGGCAGCGTTCAACTCGTCGACCGTGCCATAAGCGGCGACGCGTGGGTGCCATTTGTCGACCTGCTCCCCGGTCGAGAGGCGTGTCTGCCCCTTATCGCCGGTACGGGTATAGATCTTGTCGAGCTTGACCATGTTCGTGCCTCGCTTATCCGCCGAACTTTATGGCGCCGGCGACAACGCCGATGAGGACCAGCAGGGCAATGGCCACGGCCTGAAAGATCACACGCATCCGCATCAGCTTGTTGGAACGGCTGGCCTGCTTGTCGTCGGTGCGGACGAGGTTTGCGATGCCAAGAACCAGCACGACAACGATACCGGCGAGGGCAATGTAGAAGGCAATTGTCAGGATGCTTTGCATGGAACTTCGCCTTTCGGGGCCTTTCGGGTTTCAGGCCATCATAGACCCGGGCGGCCGGGCAGGCGCTGCTGCATCGGGTCGCGGTGCGGGCTCAGTCCTCATTTTCAAGCCGGGCGGCCAGCGCTTCGACTTTGCCGGCCATGGCCAGCAGGATTTCCACAGCCCGGGCCTCTGTGTCCGGGCGGGCCGATACGCCGCGCCGGGCGCTGTCGAGTTCGTCGAGCAGGGCGAGCGCCGTGATCAGCAGCAGGCGTTCTTCGCCGATATCGCCCACAGCGTTGAAAATCTGGCCAACCCGCTCGTCCAGCTGTTCCGCAAGGCGCTGGACACGCATTTCCTGACCCGGTGCGCAGGCAATTGAGAAGTTGCGGCCGCGGATCGAAATATCGGCTTTTGCCACGGCCTATCCTTCTTTGCCGAGGGCGGCGCGGACTTCATCAATGGCAGAACCGAGCGCAAGGCTCGCCTCGTCGGCGAGTGACTGAAGCTCGTTTTCACGGGCGCGGGATTTGTCGAGGTCCTCGGCCAGCTTTGCCCGGTCGGTCACGAGAGCGGCGATTTCAGCGCGCAGGGCTGCCGGATTGCCGGCGCGCAGCAAATGCGCCTCCAGCGCCGCTTCCAGGCGCATCAGGGCGGCATCGAGGCGTTCAGCGGCCGGATCGAGGTCAGACATTGCCTTTCTGGACTAACGGGTATGATCGCGCACGCCAAGCGCCTTGACGCTGCGGCGAGAGTCTGGCCTAGGACGAGGCGCGAAAAACACCGGGAGATCAGCAGAATGGCTGTTACAAATCGTGACATGGCAAATGCCATCCGCGCTCTGTCCATGGATGCCGTCGAGGCGGCCAAATCCGGGCATGTCGGACTGCCGCTCGGGATGGCGGATGCAGCAACGGTCCTCTTCCGCAAATTTCTGAAATACGACCCGCGCGACCCCCATTGGGCGGACCGCGACCGGTTTGTGCTGTCAGCCGGCCATGGCTCGATGCTGGTCTATTCGCTGCTCCACCTGACGGGCTATGCCTCGGTGAGCCGCGACGATATCCGCAATTTCCGCCAGCTGGGCGCGAACACACCGGGTCACCCTGAGAATTTCATCACCGCCGGCGTCGAGACAACAACCGGCCCGCTGGGGCAGGGTATCGCGACAGCAGTGGGCATGGCGATTGCCGAGCGCCACCTGAATGCGCGCTTCGGGGATGATCTCGTGGATCACCGGACCTGGGTGGTCGCGGGCGATGGCTGCCTGATGGAAGGCATCAGCCAGGAGGCGATCACGCTGGCCGGGCACATGAAGCTGAACAAGCTGATCGTGCTGTTCGACGATAACTCGGTGACGATTGATGGCAGCACGGATCTTTCCGATGCGACAGACCAGTGTGCGCGCGTGGAAGCGTCTGGCTGGGTGTCGCGCCGCGTTGACGGGCATGACGAGAAAGACATTGCCGATGCGCTGAAATGGGCGACGAAGCAGAAGAAGCCAGTCTTCCTTGCGGTGAAGACGATCATCGGGTTCGGCGCGCCGAAACTGGCGGGCACCGGCAAGGCGCATGGCGGGCCGTATGGCGCCGAAGAGGTTGCCGGCATCCGCAAGTCCCTGAACTGGCCGCACGCGCCGTTTGAGGTGCCGGATGCCATCGAGAAGGCCTGGGCGAAAGCGGGCGAGCATTCACGCGATGCTCACACTGATTGGAAGAAGCGCCTTGCGGCGAGCCCGAAGAAGGGCGAATTCAACGCCGCGATCGCGGGCCGGTTGCCGAAGAATCTCGGCAAGGCTGTCGCCAAGCACAAGAAGGCCGTGATCGACGGCGGCGCCTCGAAGGCGACCCGCGTGTGGAGTGGCGAAGCGCTGGAAGTGATCACGCACCTCGTGCCGGAAATGGTGGGCGGCTCGGCTGACCTGACGGGTTCGAACAATACCAGGACCAGCGTGACCGGCCCGATGACGCCGAAAAGCTGGGACGGGCGCTATATCCATTATGGCGTGCGCGAGCATGCGATGGCGGCGGCGATGAATGGTATGGCGCTGCATGGCGGCATCATTCCGTATTCGGGCACGTTCCTTGTGTTTGCTGACTATAGCCGCGCGGCGATCCGTATCGGTTCGCTGATGGGCCTGCGCGTTGTGCACGTGATGACGCATGATTCCATCGGCCTTGGCGAAGACGGCCCGACGCACCAGCCGGTTGAGCAGGTGGCTTCGTTGCGCGCGATGCCGGGTATGGTGGTTTTCCGTCCGGCCGACGGCGTTGAGACGGCCGAGTGCTGGGAGCTGGCGTTGGCGCGAGAGGATGGTCCGTCAACAATGGCGTTGACCCGTCAGAACGTTGCGCCGGCGCGCAAGACGTATACGGAAGAAAACCTGTCCGCCAAAGGCGCCTATGTGCTTTCTCCGGCCAAGGGCAAGGAACGCGGCGTACTTATTGCGACGGGCTCGGAAGTCGAGATCGCGATGAAGGCGCAGGCGCTTCTGGCCGCAGACGGTATTGGCGTGCGCGTCGTCTCGATGCCGTCGATGGAACTGTTCGGCCAGCAGGATGCGGCCTACCAGCAGGCAACGCTGGGCAAAGGCTTGCCCAAGGTCGCGGTCGAGGCGGGTGTCCGTTTTGGCTGGGATCGCTGGATCGGTCCCGAGGGCGGCTTTGTCGGCATGGACAGCTTCGGCGCGAGCGCGCCTTATCAGCAGCTGTACAAGCATTTCGGCATTACGGCGGAAGCAGCGGCCGAAGCGCTGAAAGCCAAGCTCTAGACGCCGGTATAGTTCGCACGCGGACGGATTGAGCGCCCGCTTGCGCGCTGCTCGATGGCGTGCGCAATCCAGCCGGCCATGCGGCCGCCGGAGAAGATCAGGAAAGCCGCATCGCCGGGCAATTCAAGGTGCACGGTGAGCGCCGCGAGCGCCATGTCGATATTGGCGGATTCGCCGGATTCATTCTCTGCGGCGCGCACCGCGCGTTTCAGGTCCGGGCCAGGTTTCATCCAGCGTAGAAGCGCGGCGGCGCGCGGATCGCCTGCGGGGTAGAGCGTGTGGCCCATTGCCGGAATGCGTTCCCCGCGGGCAGCCAGATTTGCGAGCGACGTAGCCGGCTCAAAGTCTAGCGCGGCGCGGAGATAGGCGCGGGCGCGTGCGGAGGCTTCGCCGTGGAGCGGCCCCGTAAGTGTGGCGCAGCCTGCAAGTGCACAGGCCGCGAGCGGCGCGCCGGTTGAGGCGGCGACCCGGGCGGCGAATGTGGACGGGTTCAATTCATGATCGGCGACCAGGACCAGCGCGCGGCGGACAAGATCCGTTCCCCCGGGCGTCAGTTGCCAATGACGCCCGAGGCGCTGGTGGAAGAAGCCGCGTCCGGGACTGCCTGTAATGGCTGCGCCGAAGCCCGCCAGGAGCGCGCTGCCTTCGGCGACGAGGGCAGCCGGGCCGCGTGCAAAGCTGGGCGCGTCGGAGGCGGCGCGGGCTGCAAGATAGGCCAGTGCCCGCGCCTTACCGCAGGCGCCATGCGGCACTTGGAGATCACGCTGCGGCGGCGGCAGGTCGCCGGCATTCCAAAGCAGCGCGGCCGTTTCTTCCAGCGTGGCGTCCGCCGCGAGGCGGACGGCATCCTGTCCGCGATAGATCAGCTTTCCATCGCGCACCGTCGTAATGGCGGTTTCCATCACCGGCTCGCCCCAGGAGATGGCAGCGCGGGCAATCGCCTGCCGGTCGCGACCGCTGCGGCGGCGCTTGAGCAGCGTGGCAATGTCCGCCGCCGAATACTGGCTCGAGCGCGGATCGTCCGTATCCGGCCGGGAGGCGATCAGGCCCCGGCTGACATAGGCATAGAGTGTCTGGGGTTTCACTCCCAGTTCGTCCAATGCCTCGTTTCGACTGATCCACATCATATATTGATTATATTGATCAAGATTGACGATGCCTAGTCCCCGCGCGACATGAACCTTCAGAAAAGGAGACCGGTCATGGACACAGGACTTGAGAATGTTGTGGCAGCTGAGACCGTGCTGTCGGATGTGGACGGGCAGAATGGCCGTCTGGTGATCCGGGGTTGGCCGGTGGAACTGCTGGCGGCATCGATGGCGTTCGAAGATGCGGCCCACCTGTTGTGGCAAGGTATGTTCGAGAACCTGCCGGACGTGCGCGAGTTAGGTACGCGGATCGGCGCGGCGCGGGCGGACGTGTTCCGGCATGCTGGCGAGATTCCGGACGGGCTGGATGTGATCTCTTTCCTGCGGGTCGGCTGGGCGATGTTGCCCGACGATGAAAGCCTCGAGTCGGCCGTTCGTCTGGCGGCGGCCGGGCCGGTCTTCACTGCCGCTGCCATTCGCCGGGCGAGAGGGGAGGCGCCGATTGCGCCCGACCCGAACCTGTCACAGTCTGCAGACTTTCTCCGTATGCTGACCGGGCGCGTGCCGGAGCAGGCCGAGGCGCGGGCGCTGGATGCCTATCTCGTGACGGTCTGCGACCATGGGCTCAACGCGTCCACCTTCGCCGCTCGCGTGGTGGCCTCGACCCGGGCCGGGCTTGTCTCTGCCGGTGTGGCGGGCCTGTCAGCCCTGAAGGGTCCGCTGCATGGCGGCGCGCCGGGCCCCGTGCTGGACATGATTGACGAGATCGGCGTGCCCGAGAATGCTGAGGCCTGGATTGACGACGCGCTGGCGCGCGGGGACCGGCTCATGGGCTTCGGGCACAGGGTCTACCGGGTGCGCGATCCCCGAGCGGATGCGCTGAAAGCCGCCGTCGGGCGACTGCCGGGCACGTCCGGACGTATCCGGTTTGCCGAACATATTGAAGGCGCAGTGCTTGGCCGGCTCGCGAAGAAATACCCCCAACGCAAACTCGAGACGAATGTCGAATTCTATACGGCGCTGTTGCTCGAGGCGCTTGGCTTGCCGCGCGAGGCGTTCACCTCCGTCTTTGCCTGCGGGCGAGTGCTTGGCTGGACCGCGCATGCGCGTGAACAGATTGGCGAAGGCCGCCTGGTGCGGCCACGTTCGATCTATCGGGGTCCGGTTCCGGAGGCAGCGTGAGCTGATCAGGATGTCATGCGCGGCAGCCACATGCCGAATGTCGCGCCGATGATGCCGCCGATCATGATCAGGGTGAGCAGGAAAAGCAGGACGGCCATGGCGACCTTTGCCTGCGGGGCTCCGTGTTCCTCGGCGGTGAGATAAAGCTGGTAGACCGCGAGCGGAATGACGGTCTGTCCAAGCAGGGCCGCGCGCCCCATCGGTCCATCAAGTTCTTCGCCAAGGCCCGCGCCGCCGGTTGTCATTCCCCAGGCAATCATCATCACCCGCAGGAACCAGACCCCGCTGGCGGCCAGAAAGAGCCGGGTCGCCCAACGCCGGTGGACGCTGAAGTTGCGCGCGCGTGCGGCTTTCAGGGCCAGAATGGCGCATGTGATGATGACTACCCCGTTGAAGGACTGCAGGACGCCATTGATGGGCCCGCCGAAGAAAGGGCGCACGATCCCGATCCCGATCCCAGCAAGGCTGATGAGGATGGCGACAAGGATATAGAGGCGTCCGTTCCAGCGGTGGAAGGCGGGCAGGCGCCGGCGCAGGGCAGGTATCAGCTGCATAGGGCCGGACGCCGTGATCACGAATGCGAGCAGGAGATGCACGATCATCATCGTGTTTCCGGCCAGGTCGCCCCGGATCAGGCCGGTGAACAGGGTTTCGTTCCAGCTGTCCCATTGGCCGGCTGCGGCGGATCTCACGTAGACTGCAAAAATGTATGCCGCGAAAATGCCCTGGCCAATCAGGGCCGCCAGGAACCAGACGGTTCCGGCACCCGAGAGCAGACGACGCGGGAGGTGGGAAATCGGGGCAGGGGCGAGGCTGGGTGTGGACAGGCTGGTCATTGGACTCCGGGAGGACGGCAGTGGGCGCCTCCAAACTAGGAAATCCTGGATCAGGCCGGTATGACCGGGTGTTCCAGTTTTGTGATCCTATGCACCAAATGCAGGGCCGCCGATGTCAGATCTTACTGTTGCTGCCGGGTATGCCCGCTCGCTGGTTGACCTCGCGGTCTCGCGAGGCGCCGACCGGGCGGCCCTGCTGGCACAGGCTGGCATAGAGCCCCATGGCCTCGACCAGCCTGACGAGCGCGTGCCTGCCCGGATGTTTGAAGCCTTGATGGCGGCTGCGAAAACGGCGTGCAACGATCCCGCACTGGCGTTGCGGTTTGGTGCGTCGTCGCATTTCCGGGACATGTCGATTGTCGGGTTGATCGCGACTGCCGCCAGAACGATGGGCGAAGCGTTCGACCAGGTGAACCGCTATGCCCGCCTTGTGATTGAGGTCGATGGCCATGAATCGGCCAGCCGGTTTGCCATTGTCCGGCGCCCTGACGGCGTATGGCTGGAAGACCGCCGGCGTAATCCGAATGCCTTTCCCGAGCTGACGGAATCTACCTGGGTCCGGTTCGTTCAGATGCGCGCACGTGCCTTTCCGAATCGCGAACCTTATGTGCTCGAAGTCCACATGACTCATGCCCGGCCGGCGCATTTCGCGGCGTATGCGGAGTATTTCAGCATGCCGGTCGTCTTTGACGCGCCGTGGAATGCGCTGCGGATCAGGGAGGGCTGGCTGGACGAGCCAACCGGCAGCACCGACCGCTATGTGTTCGGCGTCTTCAATGCGCATGCGAGCAGCCTGCTGGCTACGCTCATGGACTCAAAATCCGTCCGGGGAAAGATTGAAGCCTCGCTGATACCGGTCCTTCACACCGGGTCGGCGTCAATGGCCGCCATTGCGAAGCGGCTTGGATTCAGCCGGTCGACGCTGCATCGCCGGTTGGTGGAGGAAGGCGAAACTTTCGAAAAGATAGTGGATGACCTGCGGCGGCGTATGGCGCTGGATTATCTTGACGGACGCAAGGTTTCGGTCAGTGAAACAGCCTACCTGGTGGGCTTTTCGGACGCGTCTGCCTTTTCGCGGGCCTTTCGGCGCTGGACGGGAACCAGCCCTGGCAAGTATCGCGATCAGACGAATCCGTAGGGGTTCAGCTTTTTCCGGACGGCTGGAACAGGTCGAGCTGGTTGGGATCGACTGGCTTTTTCCGGCGCACCTTGGTGCGGCCTCTTCGGAAGTAGAGGTCGTCCGTATGGTCTGGCTTCTCCACGGGTGCCGGGGCAGGCGGCATTGGAACTTCGGTTTCAGTTGCTTTTGCGGGAGCGCTTTTCTGACCTGGCAGGACAAGTTTCCACCAGCTGACCGCCACCACGACATGGCCGGAGGTGTCTTCATAGCGATGGATATGGCCCGCGGGGCCGTCCGCGCCCTGCGCGCCAACCAGGGCGCTGGCTTCGGCTTCGGTGAGGTGGAGCCAGCTAGTCTCAAGCCCTTCGACAGCAAAGCCGGGCGATTGCCCAGCGGCCTCGCTCTTAGACCGGGCGATCTTCGCGCCGGGCCGGGTTGCCTCTTCGAGGCTTCGGGCAATGGGATAGGCAAGGCTCATGTGAGCGGCGAGGTAAGCCCGTCATCGCCCGGCGTCCAGCCTGTATCGGCAACGCTGGTTAACCGCGCCGCCGCCAGACGGGCAAAGCGCAGGGTCACGGCCTTGCGCCGGGCCGCCACGAGCCGGGTTTCCGGCGCCTCCCGGATCACCGCACCGTAGAAGGCATCCGCGACGATCAGCCCGACTTCGGGCGGGATCAGTTCCTGCGGGAAATCATCGGCGACGGCGAATGTCAGCCGGTCGCAGAAATCCATGTAGTCGCGCCATTTATGATCAGATTTGAAATCGGCAATGCTGGACTTGATCTCGATCATCCAGATATCGCCGCCGGGGCCGATGGCGGCTATGTCCGCCCGGCGATTGTTCGCCAGCGTCATTTCAGTGACGCCGTAATAGCCGAGATGCGCCATCAGCCGCAGCGTGCCCCGGCAGATTTCAGCCGAGCGGCGGGGGAGCAGGTCTTCAGGCTCGGAGGGCGACATGGCAGCCACTTCGTTCTGTTTGTGTTCCGGCACGCGAGTTAGGCCCGCGAGCCCCCGGGCGTCAAGCCGGGCCGGTGCGGCGGCACGCGCCTAGACCGGGCAGAGAATAAATCAAGGCTGCCGCAATCCAATTCGCCGCCCCGAACGTAATGAGGCTGACACAGCAGATGGCTGCGTCTGCATTCGGGAGGGCAGAATGGCCAGCGCCTACGGTACGACGAATAGCGGTGACCGGCAGTTTGTGCGCACGGCGATGAAGGTTGCCCTGCTGGAGCCGGCGCATGAGGCAAGCCTTGCCCGGCGCTGGCGCGAGCAGGACGACGAGGCCGCGCTGCATGAGCTGACCACGGCCTACATGCGCCTCGTCATCGCGATGGCTGCGAAGTTCCGTCATTACGGCCTCCCGATGGCTGACCTCGTGTCGGAAGGAAATGTCGGCCTGATGCAGGCCGCTGCCCGGTTCGAGCCGGAGCGGGAAGTGCGCTTCTCGACCTATGCGACCTGGTGGATCCGATCCGCAATCCAGGACTATGTGCTGCGCAACTGGTCGATCGTGCGGACGGGAACAACCTCCGCGCAGAAATCCCTGTTCTTCAATCTCCGCCGTCTCCGCGCCCGGATTTCCGACACCGGCGACGGGATCATGACCGCCGAGAACCGCGAATGGGTGGCGAGCCATCTCGGTGTGCCGGAGCGGGATGTGGAGGCCATGGCTTCGCGTCTTTCGGGCGGTGACCGCTCGCTGAATGCGCCGCTGGTCACGGACGGCGACGGTGAGTGGCAGGACATGATTGCCGACGATTCCGCGATCCCCGAGCAGAGCGTGATGGCTGAACACGACGCGGCGCGCAGGCGCGAATGGATCGGCGAAGCGCTGAAGGTGCTCAACCCGCGTGAGATGCAGGTGATTACCCGGCGGCGCCTTGCCGAGGAATCGATGACACTGGAAGCGCTTGGCGTTGAACTGGGTGTGTCGAAGGAGCGTGTGCGTCAGATCGAACATCAGGCGCTCGGAAAATTGCGCAAGGCTCTGGAGGCCCTTGTTGGCAATCCGGAAGAGGCCGGACTGATCCCGGAGGCCTGATCACGGATCGAGTTTTTCGAGGTTGAGCGGATGCGTGATTTCCAACCGCCCGTCCCGCAGGAATCCCCGCGCGCGCAGCCGTGTACCTTCAGGCAGTTGGCAGAGCTCGGCGGCGGCCTTGTCGATTTCGAGCACGAGGGATGAGCCTTGCAGCGCGACATCGCACACCGCGAAGCGTTCCCTTGAGCTTGTCATGTCTCCCGCTATGGCTTCGACCAGCTGGAAGCGTTCGGCGCTCACAGGCAAATCTGCGGCATCATGAATTGGCCAGACGCCGTCATCCCAGAGACCGCGCCGGTCCTGACGGGCACTGGCTTCGAGCGCGAGCAGGGGTGCGTTGGCCGCCGCCGTGTCCGGATAGACGCGCACCCGCGCGCCGCCTTTGCGGATCATTTCGGCATTCAGCCAGAGACGCGGGCCGAGTGCGTCCGTGGTGACGACATGCGCGAGCGCGCGGTCATACCGGTCACGCGTCAGGCCGCCATAACGCAGCTCGACTTCCCGGCCGAGCACCATGTCTTCGAGAAGGCGCTTGGCCTCCTCGTAACCTGCATCGCCCGCGCGGTCGCGGTACGGCGCAGCGGGCGCCTCAATGCCAACGAGGCGTACGCTCTGTCCGGTGTCCAGCACCAGCGCATCGCCGTCGAGCACGCGCACCACGCGGCCCCGCTCGCCCGTCACCAGTTCCTCGAGCGGATCCTTCGCGCTGCTGCAGGCGCAAAGGCACGGCAACAACAGCAGGATGGCAAGTCTCTGGCGCAAGCGATAGATTCCCAATCAGCTGAGATATTCTATCACCCGGCTCACTTCCTGCGCGCAAGCAGAGTCTCATCCGGTGCGTCGCGCTTGCCAGACGCAGCCGGCGCCCGCTAAGCCTGACGCAAAGACAATCCCCGGGAGGGACCCCCATGTCAAAACCCAAGAAGCCCTATCGCAAACGCGAAATAGGCGGCCATACGCTGAGCCCTGAATCCCTGATGATGGGCTTCGGCTATGATCCCTTCATGTCGGAAGGCTCGATCAAGCCGCCGATCTTCATGACCTCGACCTTCGCGTTCAAGTCTGCCCGCGACGGCGAAGCCTTGTTCCGGCGCCTCGCGGGCAAGCATGAAGAAGGCGACCCGGAAGACGCGGACCTGATCTACACGCGGTTCAACAATCCGAACATGGAAGTGCTGGAAGACCGGTTGACGCTGTATGATGACGGCGAGGCCGCGCTGTCGTTTTCCTCGGGCATGTCGGCGATTACCACGGCGCTCTTCGCCTGCGCCGAACCGGGCACTGCCGTGCTGCATTCGAGCCCGCTTTATGGCGCGTCAGAAGTCTTCATCCGCACCTTCCTGCCGGGCTGGGGCGTGCGCTCGGCGGAGTTCGATGCCTGGTCAACCGAGGACCAGATTCTCGCAGCGGCGCGTGCCGCCGTGAAACAGTATGGACCGATCTCGGTGATCTTCACGGAGTCCCCGGCCAACCCGACCAATGCGCTGGTGGACATCGCCGCATGCGCGCGCGTCTGCGATGTGCTGGAGAAGGAAACAGGCCGCCGGCCGATCCTGATGTGCGACAACACGATGATGGGTCCGATTGGCCATCAGCCGCTGAAACACGGCGCAGATCTCGCGCTCTACTCGCTGACCAAATATGTCGGTGGACACTCCGACCTGATCGCCGGCGGCATTGTCGGCAATGAAGAAATGATGACCAAGATACGCCGTATGCGGAACTATCTCGGCACGATGCTGGACGCGCATTCCTGCTGGCTGCTGACGCGCTCGCTGGAAACCGTGCAGCTGCGCATGGAGCGTGCCTTTCGCAATGCGAAAGTCTGCGCCGAGTACCTGAACACGCATCCGAAGATTGCGAAGGTCATGTACCCGGAGTTCCTTGAGAAGGGCGACCCGCAGCGTAAGGTGTTCGACGAGCAATGCCTCGGGGCAGGGGCGACCTTCTCCTTCGACGTGAAGGGCGGCAAGGAAGCGGCCTTCAAGCTGCTCGACAATGTGCGCCTGATCAAGCTGGCCGTCAGCCTCGGCGGAACCGAAAGCCTGATGTGCCACCCCGGATCGACAACGCACTCGGCCGTCCCGGCGGATGTGCGGGCGCGCATTGGCTTCACTGACGGTCTGGTACGTTTCTCCGTGGGCATCGAAGCGCCGGAAGACCTGGTTGCCGACCTTGGCCAGGCGCTGGCGCATATCTGACCGGAACGGCCTTCAAATCACCCGCGTTTTCCCCTAAAGGAGAGCCCGGCGATCCCGTAGCTCAGCAGGATAGAGCGACAGATTCCTAATCTGTAGGCCGCGCGTTCGAATCGCGCCGGGATCACCACTCTTTCAGGGCCTTACTGCGCTTCGGCAAGTACCTGATCGAATGCGGCAACCACTTTCGAGAGGGACGGTTCCTCGAAGACGCGGTCGTGGTCTGTATCCACATCGAAGATGCGTATCTTGCCCTGAACGTATGGCTTCCAGCCGAGTTCCGGTCCGGCGCGCAGGAAGCTCATTTCGGCGTCGCGCGCGCGGATGATCACCACATCGGTCTCGAGGGGAGACGTGTGGTAGGCAAACTGGGCGCGCCGATACGCGGCATCGACCGCGTCCGAGGCCTTCTCCAGCAAGGTGCGGGGGGCGGCAATTTCCTGCACGCCCATCTTTCTGCGAAGCCAGGGACGCATCCGGTATTTCCAGACCAGTTGCGGATACTCCGCGAAGCGGTGCGGTTTGAGCCGGTGCAGGTTCAGCAGGCGGTCGAGCAGGGAAATGGGAGTGCGCATTGCACCTGGCTCAAGCGTGTCGATCAGCATCAGAAGATCGACCTTCTCGTTCTCCAGCTTCAGGCGCCGGGTGATTTCGTAGGCGATCACGCCGCCGCCCGAATAGCCTGCCAACAGGTAAGGCCCATGCGGCTGGACCTTGCGGATGGCTTCCATATAGCGCCTTGCCATTGCTTCGATGCACTGGTCCGGCTGGGCTGCACCGTCGACGCCGAGTGCCTGGAGCGCGTAGCAAGGCTGGCCGGGGTCGCACTTGTCGGCGAAGCCCTTGAACACAAGGACGTTGCCGCGCGATCCGTGAACAAAGAAAATCGGCGTCCGGCCCGGCGCGCCCGGTTTGAGGCGCACCATCGGCGACCAGCCTTTTTCGGCCGGGACGTCTTCCTCGTCTGTGTCCGACAGCAGCTTTGCGAGGTCAGCAATGGTCTGCGCTTCAAACAGCGTGGCAAGCGGAAGCGAGACCGAGAACTTTTTTCGGATTGCGGCGAACAAGCGAACCCCTTGCAGCGAGTTTCCGCCCATATCGAAGAAGTTGTCGAGCGTGCCGACCGGTGAGAATCCGAGCAGGTCACTCCAGATCTTTGCCAGCGCACGCTCGTTGGCAGTTGCGGGTGCAACATACTCGGGCGCGTTGTCCGGACGTTGGGAAGCGTCGCCAGCGACCGCGTCATCGGCGGCTGCCTCGGAGCGCTCGGACTCGATCTGGGTCCGCCAGACGTTCACATCCACCGATGAGGCAATGACCTGCACGAGGCAGGGCTGCGCCATGATCCGGTCCAGCGCTTCGAGGCCTTCACGTGGGCTGATCGCTTCGCGCAGGGTCGCTTCCATGGCACTGTTGCGCGCAGATTTTGGTGCGCGCGCAGTATCAGAAGCTGCGAAGGAGGCTTCGCGGTCGATCCGGCGCATCGTGAAGCGGGAAACCTCTACCAGGACGCGCCCGTTATGGTCGCATATCGCGATATCGAAATAGGCGAGACCATTGCCGGTTTCGGGAAGGCAGCGCACATGGCTGAATACTTGCCGGGGCAGGGCGCCGAAGATGCGGACCCGCCCGTAGCCCAGCGGAACATAGAAATCAGCATGCAGATCAATATCTGGCACCAATGCCTGCGCGCCGCCGGTCGCCATGTCGAACAGAGCGGGATGAAGCGCATACTTTCCCAGATCTTTTTCGAAGGCTTCATCGAGAGAGAGCTCGATCAGCGCTTCTGATTCGCCAAGGCTGGTGCGGCGAATATTGGCCCAGCGAGGGCCAAACACCATGAAGTCCTGTTCCAGGTAGCCTGTCTGATTGGACCAGCGGCGTCGGGTGCAGCGGGCATCTATCGCAGCAAGGTCCAGCGGTACCGGGCGCGGTCCGGTGAAGGCTCTTGCTTCACCGGTTACGATCGCAGGCTGCTGCTGATCAGGTCCGTCACGCATGGCGATGGCATGGCTCTGGCCGGTCCGTGTCACCTCAATGGAAAGGCGCTGCGCAGCGCCTTCCTTTGCAGCAAACGGGGCACCAAACACGAGGTCGCAGAGCTCAATGGCATCAGACGGCGCGGTCTCGGCGAATGCGGCGCGCGCCAGTTCGACGAATGCAGTACCCGGAAGAACGGACGGGCCATCCTTCACGACGTGTTCGTCAAGCACCCATGCGGCATCGCCGCGGAACGTGGCGACGAAGGTTCGCCCCGCGCGCGTGTCGGCGTAGCCGTCAAACGCGGGGTGGATGCTCGGATGCTCTGGTTTGAGGCCGCTGGTTTGTACCTCGTGCGCGCTGGCGGCCATGCCGACATCACGCCAGGCGTTCCAGTTGATGACAACTGTCCGGCCGGAAGCGCGGGCGGAACGCGCGCGCGCAAAGGCGTCCTGGAAGGCGTTGGCGGCGGTATAGTCGACCTGCCCCGGCAGGCCCAGATAGGACGCGACCGAAGAGAACAGGATGAAGAAATCGAGATTGTCCCGGACCGCATTGTCCAGCGCCATCGTGCCGGCGACTTTTGGAGTGAGAACACGGTTCATCGCTTCGGCAGTCTTGGTCATCATCGGCGCATCATCCATGACCCCAGCGCCATGGATCACACCGTTCAGCGGGCCAAGGCTTTCGCGTACCTGCGCGACGGCCGCAGAAACCTCAGCGGCGTTCGCAACATCGGCAGTGACAATCATGACTTCAGCGCCAAGCGCGCGAAGCTTATTGATGCGGGAGATGCGTTGCGCAACCCTGCCGTCCGGATGGCTGGTGAGGAGGCCCGGCCACTGCGCTTCCGGGGGAAGTGACTCGCGGACCAGAAGGGCAAGTTTCACCGGCTTCGCGCGCGCCAGGCGTTCAGCGACTTCGAGGCCGATGCCGCCAAGGCCGCCTGTTATGAGATAGACGCCGCCTTCCCGCACCCAGCTTGCAGGGTCGGAGGATTCTTCGAAGGCAGGCAATGGCATCGGCAGCGCACGGCGGATCCAGCGACCTGACGCTTGCAGGGCAACGATTGTGTCCGTTGGCTCAGCCAGAAGTTCCCGCGCGAGCCGAGTGACGACACGGGCTTTATCACCGCAGGATTGGCGCTGCGCCGGCAGGTCGATGCAGCGAATGTGAATATGATCGAATTCTCGCGGCCCGACGAGGGCAGGGCCAAGCGTGAGAGAGCGGATTGGATCGGCTTGCTCATTTCCGACGCCGCCAATGCCGGACGTGACAATCGAAAACTGCACGCTTGATGACCAGCCCGCCATGGCCTGCAGGACATGGACAGGACGGAAGAAATACTGACGAATGCCCTCATCCGTCTGCTGACGGTCGCCGCTGCGGCGGTTGAGAAGGACGATATGATCGGGAACGCCGACATGTTCCTCCATCTGCTGCATCATCGATGCGAGATGCGCAGGATTATCGAGGTCAAGGCGCCATGTGCCGTCGAGTTGCTCGGCGAATTTCCGGCCGTGACATCCGATAATGATCTTTTCCGGTCCGAGTGCGCGGGCCAGCTGGCGCGCTTCGCGGGCATCGTCGCACAGCAGCAGCCAGATGCGCGACCGGGACGACGGCTGTACGACAAGCGGGGCTTCGGCATAGTTCATGCCATAGAACCAGTTCGCCAGGTCCGGGCGCTTCACAAGGTCCTGCGACTGCACCGTCGCCGCAGCCTTGCCAGGTTCAACCCAATACGACTTTCCTTCGAATGGGTAGGTTGGCAGCGGGACACGGTTGCGAAGCTGGCCGTCATGGAAGGCCGCCCAGTCTACCTTTGCGCCGGCCGTCCACAGGCGCCCGAGGCTGACAAGTGCGTAATTGAGATCACTTGCCTGCTCCTGCGGGTGGCGCATGCAGTTGAAGGCATTCTTCATCGGCTGCGTCTGAGCGCGCGCCAACATGCTGAGTGTGCGGCCGGGGCCAACTTCCAGAAGGATGGGCTCGCCGAGTTCGCGAAGTGTTTGAAGTCCGTCGGCAAAGCGAACGGTCGATCGCAGGTGTGATACCCAATAGTCCGGAGACATCGCCTGCTCGGCAGTTATCCAGGTGCCGGTAACGTTCGAAACAAACGGCGTCTCGGGCGCTTTGAACGGGATCGTCCGGCAGAGTTCGCGAAATTGTTCGAGAACAGGTTCGAGCATGGCCGAATGGGCGGCGACATCGATACGGATGGCTGTCGAGTCGATCTCGCGGCCGGCAAGCATGACTTCGAGATCCCGGATCGAGGTTGCCGGTCCGGATGCAACGGACAGTTCCGGGGCGTTGACCGCAGCAATGTCGAGATCTGCAGGCATCACCGAGCGAAGCTCGGACTCCGAGAGCGGAACGCTAAGCATGCCGCCGCGCTGAACCACCTCAAACAATCGGCCGCGCAGCATCACGAGCCTGATTGCGTCTTCAAGCTTCATCACACCGGCCAGGCAGGCGGCCACATACTCGCCCATGCTGTGGCCAATATAGGCTTGCGGTTTTACGCCCCAAGACTGGAACAGGCGCGCCATCGCGTATTCGGTCGCAAACAGGGTCGGCAGGGTGAGCGACGGTTGTTCGAGCGTTCGCGTAGCGGTTTCAACGTCGTCAGGCTGCGGAAACATGAGGTCACGCAGGTCGCGGCCGATGACAGGGTTGATGTCTTGCAGGCATTCGTCGATGGCGTTGCGATAGATTTCTTCCTGCGCATAGAGCTCTGCGCCCATGCCCGCATACTGTGCGCCGCCGCCCGGAAACATGAAGACAACCCGGTGAGGCGCTTCGTCAGCCATGCCGGTCGCGGTATGCCTCGGTTCGCGCGTTCTAAGCAGATGGACCGCGTCCTGATTGTTTCCCGCCGCGATGATGCGGCGATGCGGCATGTCCCGGCGGCCTAGAGCGAGTGTATAGGCGACGTCGGCAAGATCGCTGTCAGGATTTGCTTCGAGTTCGCGCGCGAGGTTTTCACAGGCAAGGTCCAGCGCGGTTCGGGTTTTTGCGGACAGCGCCAACAGCTGCTGATCGCGGGCACCTTCCCCGGGGAGGGGTTGCGGGGCTTCCTCCAGGATCATGTGGCAATTCGTGCCGCCTGCGCCGAGCGCAGTGACGCCGCACCGCAGCGGACCCTCGCCTGTCCATTCACGCAGCGATGCGTTCACGAAGAAAGGGCTGTTGTCGAAATCAATAGCGGGGTTGGGCGTCTCGAAGCCAAGGCTGGGCGGAAGCTGGCGATGCTTCAGCGCCATGATGGCCTTGATAAGGGCCGCAGAGCCAGCCGCTTCGCCAAGGTGGCCGATGTTCGATTTGACGGAACCGATGGCGCAATATCCGCGCTTCTTTGTACGTGGACGGAAGGCTTCGTTCAGGGCTTCGACTTCGATCGGATCGCCAACCAGCGTGCCCGTACCATGCGTCTCGATATAGCTGATGCTGTCGGCGGTAACGCCAGCCGCATTCAGGGCAGACGCAACAACCGCTGCTTGCCCTTCAACGCCCGGTGCGAGGTAGCTGACTTTCATCGCGCCGTCATTGTTGATGGCAGAGCCCTTGATGACAGCGTGGATCGTATCGCCATCGTCGAGCGCGTCGCTCAGGCGTTTCAGGATAACGGCGCCGGCGCCGCTACCGAATACGGTGCCAGCACTTTTTGCATCGAACGGACGGCAATGCCCGTCAGGCGACAGGATTTCGCCTTCCTTGAAATGGTAGCCCTGATCTTTCGGGAAAAGCACCGTCGATCCGCCGGCGAGCGCCAGCGTGCATTCGCCGCGTGACAGGCTCTGGCAGGCCATGTGAACCGAAACCAGCGAGGAGGAGCACGCGGTCTGAACGTTCATGCTTGGCCCGCGCAGGTCCATTTCGTAAGACACACGCGTCGCTAGGAAGTTCATGTCGTTGCCGGTATGGCGAACGAGGAAGTCACCGACGGACCGCATCAGGTCCGGATTGGTGCGCAGGTTTTCCATCATGTAGAGCGGCGCGCCGGCTGCGGCGAAGACGCCGACGGGCCCTTCCTGCGGCAACGCGGTGTATCCGGCATGTTCGAATGCTTGCCAGGCCACTTCCAGGAAAATGCGGTGTGCGGGATCCATGACGGACGCATCGCGCGCGCTCAATCCGAAGAAGGCCGCATCAAACTTGTCGACGTCGGCGAGGACGGGGCACGCCTTGACATAGTCAGGGTCATCCAGTTCTGCGCGCGACACGCCTGCGGCCAGGAGTTCTTCATCCGTCAACCGGCGGATCGACTCCACGCCGTCACGGATATTTGCCCAGAACTCATCAACAGTGCGCGCGCCCGGCAGGCGCGCCGCCATGCCGATAATGGCGATGTCTTCGCACTTGGTGCCTGCAGGTTCAGGAGCTTGCGTCATGAGGACTCTGGTATGCCAAAAGCGTGCCATATACGGACAATTCGTTCACAGCCCATGAGGGCTTGCCCGCGCCAACGCCTGCTTTGGCTAAAAGCCCGGAGATCCGGGCAATGCGTTGGTTAATTTGCGCGCAACCCTCGGTCCCCGCCATCTGCCTTCAGCTTGTCTGGGCGGCCCGAAGTTCCCGACGCCTCAGAGCGGCATCTTTTTTCCGTGCCGAGCCTTCGTCTTGCAGAGATTTGGTCTGCAGGCCTGATGGAGCAGCCGAATCATCAAGATAGTTCGCGAGTGTTTCCACGGTTGGAAAGCGGAACATGCTGACAAGCGACACCTTGCGCCCTAGTGCTGCGGACAGTCTCTGGTTGGCCTGGGCTGTCAGGAGGGAATTGGCGCCAAGGTCGAAAATATTGTCCTGCCTGCCAATCCGGTCCAGACCGAGCAGCGCTTTCCAGATGTCGGTGATGGTCTGCTCCACGGCGTTAGAAGGCGGTGTGTACACGCTGGTCGATTTCGGTGCGGTCTGGACCGGTGCGGGGAGGGCCTTGCGGTCGATCTTTCCGTTCGGCGTCAGGGGCAGTGCATCCAGAGAGACGTAGACGGAGGGAACCATGTATTCCGGCAGGAACTCGCGCAGGTGTGCGCGCAGTTCGGCTGACAGGCTGGAGTCCGGGGCCATGCCGTTCGAGGGCGTATTGGCGTAAGACGCAGAAGCCGCCTGGTGTTCGGGCTTGCCGGCGTCGACCCATGTCTTCGGCCCATCGACCTTATGACGGAACACAGCGTCAAAGCGGCTGGGATCACCGGAGCGGGCCCAGAGGATCTCCACATCATAATCCGGGTGCGTCGCACACAAGGCAGCGGGATCAACTGCGTCCGGCACAGGCGCTTCCAGAACAGCGCGCAGCGCTGTCGTATCTTGGGGCCCGGACATCGCTGCGAGTGCTGCATAGGTCCCGGCGAGGCGGGCATTGACGAGATCCCGTGCAATCACGGCTGCAGGTGTCCGCTTGAGCGCCTGCATAAGCTGGCTCTCAGATTGAACTTCCTCAGCGGCTGCGCTGCGATGCACTTCAGCGCCGACGTGCAAGACGACATCATAGCGGAAGTTCGTCATTTCGTTGCGGGCGCGGGCGGCCTTGAGACGCACGCTGGCCCCAGACAGACGGGGTATTTCGCGCACGATGGCGTGGAAGAAGGCTTCCGAAAGAGTCAGTTCGCCTTCCTGCGCAATGCGCTGGTCAATGCGGCGGCGAAGCTCTGCGTTTTCGAGATGACCCGGCGCCGTTTCGAGTACGACGCCCGCATGGAAAGCTTCCAGATGGTCGCGGCTGCGAACATCGCCAATAAAGATCTGCCCGCCATCGGAAATCAGTTCACTGGCGCGCTGGAGAACGGCCTTCAGGTAGGCGGCATCTGGAAAGTATTGGGCGACCGAGTTGATGATCACGGTATCGCAGGACCGTTCCGCGACATTGCTCAGGGTATGCGCTGGCTGCTGCAGCAGCGTCACGCGGCTGAGTTCGTCTGCCGTCAACTCGCCCCGGATTGTTTCGAGCGCATGCGGCGACAGGTCGACGCCCGTATAATGTTCAACGTGCGGCGCGACGTTGTAGAGCACCATGCCGGTGCCGCAGCCGATCTCGAGGACACGTTTGGGCCGCAGGGCGAGAATACTTTGCGCTGTGTGATCCAGCCATTCGCGCATCTCATCTGCCGGAATGGGCGTCCCGGTCGCGCTGTCATTCCAGCCGGAAATGTTGAACCGCGGTTCGACGCCATTGGCCGCCTGCCGGTAGGTTTCGTCCCAGAGGCTCTCCCAGTTCGCAATGCGCTGGGTTTCGTCATGGACGTCTGCGGCGCCCTGTTTGGGAACAATATAGGCCACCAGACGCGTCGCGTCCTCGTCCGTTCTGGCGACGACGACGGCCTGTTTGACGTGGGAACTCCGCCCAAGGACGGTTTCAATTTCGCCCAGTTCGATCCGGTAGCCGTTCACCTTCACCTGATGGTCCAGACGCCCGAGGAACTCGATCACGCCGTCTTCATTGAAGCGCGCCAGATCGCCCGTGCGATAAATCAGGTCGCCCTCAGAGAAGGGGTCCACCACAAAGCGCTCATCCGTGAGATCCGGACGGTCCAGATAACCCCGCACGACGCCGGCGCCCCCGATGCAAAGTTCACCGGCTACACCGACGGGTGCCAATTGGTTTCGCGGATCAAGGATTCGGATGGTCGTATTGGCGATCGGCTTGCCAATCGTGATAGCCTCGCCAGCGCGTACGCGCGATGTGGTCGACCAGACAGTTGTTTCCGTAGGACCATACATGTTGTGGATTTCGCCCGCAACAACGGGCGCGAGGCGTTCAGCAAGATCAGTCGCCAGGGCTTCGCCGCCAAGCAGAAGTCGTTGCAGGCCTGAAAGGCTGTCAAGTCCCTCGGCATCCGCCGAAAGCATGCGAGCCATGGACGGCGTACACTGTAGATGTGTGACGCCTCTGTCGCGAATCTGTGCGGCGATGGAAAAATCCTGCACATCCTCGACAGCTTCAACAGTCTGGGCAACTGGGTTTGCCAGTTGGCGAAGGCGGTCGAGATGATCCAGGCTTTCAAGAACAGCGTCGGTCTCAACGCCGAAGTCGATGAGGCAGGCCAGCTCATTCGCGCCGATCGCCCGGAGCTTGTCGACCATGCCGAGCGCTTTCTCGGGCGAACCAAACAGGCCGGCAGTTTCAAAATAACGGTCGAACGCATGATCCATGAGCGCGGCCATGTCTTCGTCCGTGAACCGCTCGGCGTCAAATTGCGGGCCATCCTTGTCGTCCAGCGATGGCTGGCGGAATGCCGGGAACATCGACGGCGCGACCTTGATCAGATCGAACGAACTCTTGAGATAGTTGAAGAATGGCTCGCGAGCGAGCGCGCGGGCTTTCTCGGTATCCTCGCACACGAAAGTATGGAGCATGACCGAAACAATGCCGTCCCCGGAATGCCCGGCTTCGCGGCGTGCTTCGCGGTACGCGGCGAATTTTACCTTCAGGTCATTGAGATCCTGTCCCAGCATGTTCGTCAGGACGTTGGCGCCGATGCGGCCAGCCATCTTGAACGTGTCGACACTGCCAGCAGAGGCGATCCACATCGGCGGTGCATCCTGCACAGGCCGTGGCAGGACGCTGACAGAAATCGTCTTGCCCTGTCCATTTACGGCTTCGACCTTTTCACCGCGCCAAAGCTTCATCACCTTGTCGATGCTTTCCAGCATGATCTCGCGGCGGCGTTCGTAGTTTTCCGGCATGAAAGCAAAATCATCCGCATGCCAGCCGGACGCGAAGGAAAGGCCAACGCGTCCCCCGGACAGCTGGTCTATCACAGACCAGTCTTCGGCCACGCGAAGCGGATTGTGCAGCGGCAGAACAACGCTTCCCGCGCGCAGGGCGACGCGACTTGTGATGGTAGCGAGGGCCGCTGTGGTAACGGCCGGATTGGGGTAGGGGCCGCCGAAGGCGTGGAAGTGGCGCTCAGGCGTCCAGACAGCGCTGAAGTCATGCGTGTCGGCGAAGCGTGCGCCTTCGAGCAGAAGCTTGTAGGTGCTTCCGGCCTGCGCATCGCCTTGTCCGGCCGCGAAGTAGAACAGGCTGAAGGCCATGGGCGGCTTCGGTTCGCCGCCGGTACGGTTGCGCGAGAGCGAAGCCTGGTCGCTTTCGTTCTGGATGACGACTTCGAACCCGCGCGTAAGCGTCCAGAAAAGTTCGAGTACGGAGATGTCAAACGAGATGCTGGTCACGGCCAGCCATACGCCCGGCTCAGTGCCGATAACAGCATCCATCCCGGTAAAGAAGTTGGAGACATTCCGGTGGCGCACCATCACGCCTTTCGGGCGGCCCGTCGAGCCGGAGGTGAAGATCACATAGGCGAGGTTGTCAGGTGTCACAGCGGAGGCCGGAACTGGCGCTTTGGCGCGGGCTGGCATTTCTTCAATCAACAGCACCGAGCTTTCGCTGACGGGCAGCGCGTCACGCAGATGAGCCTGCGTGAGGATTACTTTCGGACGCGCGTCCTCAATCATCATGTGCAGGCGTTCGCGCGGATAGGCGGGGTCGAGCGGCACGTATGCCCCGCCCGCTTTCAGCACGCCCATCAGGCCGACCATCATGTTGAGTGAACGCTCAATGCAGACAGCGACCAGATCGTCCGGCCCAACGCCCTTGGCGCGCAAGGCTTCAGCGGTAGCGTCCGCACGTTCATTGAGTTCACGATATGTCAGCGCTGCGCCCTGAAAGACGATCGCCGTCGCATCGGGGGTCAGTGCAACGCGGGCTTCGAACAGCTCGTGCACGCAGCGATCCGAGGCATAGGACACGCCCGTATCCTGCCAGGCGCCCAACAGAAGGCCCCGTTCAGCGTCAGGCAGAAGATCCAGATCACCGACGGCCCGGCCGCCATCGCGAAGTCCGTTGGCGAGCAAGGTGTCGATCCGGTCAGCCATCGCCCGCATCCGGGCGCCGGAGATCGCTGCTCTGTCATACGCCCAGGCAAACTTGTCGCCGGATTCAGGAATGATTAGCGTGATCTGAGACCCTTCAAGAAGATCATCCTGCGGCGTCAGGACATCAAGGCTGCGGAACGCGGCGGCAATCGGTAGCGTCGCAGCAGCCGGGCGCAGTGTCCTCAGAGCTGCGTAGCGCGTGACGATATCGCGGGCATAACCGGCGCGGCGCTCTTGTGCCTTGAGTTCGGCGCTCACTTTCTCGCGAAGATTGTCAAAGCCGGCGTCGATGTTGATATCTGTGCGAAGCGGCGTTGCGGAGGCATATCCTGCGCCGCCGGGCGCCCATGCACGCAGCGCGATGTCGAACGCTTCAGCTTCGCCTATGCGCACGATGTAAGCCATCAACGCAGCCAGCAGGGCCGCGCGCCGCGTTACGGCATCACCGCCCAGTCCTGCGGGCAGCTTTCTGACTTCCAGTGCTGGATCGGGTTTGCCTGAATGTGGCGTCAGGTCAGGCAGGCCCGGCGCACGCATCCGGGCAAGGCGGTCTACCCAGAAGCGCTCGTGCTTGGTAAGAGCCGCATCCATCGTCGCTGCTGCGTCCGAGACAAGATCGTCCGCTGCCGGAATACGCTGACCTGCTTCAAGACCCAGCCTGTCCGGAGTGACCGTATCGCCTTCTAGTGTTGTGAATGACGAAAACTTCAGCACACCATCTGCGACCGCAAAGGAGACGCCATCGCGCGCGACCGCGACCACAGTTCCCGGCTCGGCGCCAGAGCCCGGCAAGCGTGTTGTGGTTTCGACGATATATAGCCCCGATGGCAAAGCGAGTTTCGGCCGGCACATCCAGTTATCGTCAGAACCAAGTTCAAGCGCCCGGATGAAATCCTGAATCTGTTTCGCAGGCTGGTGCAGGTCAACAATCCCGAGTCCGGGACGGTCGGAACGGAAATGGAAAGCTTCCTGCGGTCCCTGCGCACGTGTGGCCAGCGGTGTGCCGGCAGCTTCCTGCTCCAGCAAGCGCATGAGCTCTTGGAAGCTCTGCCGCCCGGCCTCCACGCATTTCGCGCCGAGAGAAAACGCGGTGTCATCCTCGCGGATATCGATAGGCTGTTGCAGCAGGATCCCGCCGCCATCCACATCGGCGGTCATCTCATGCCAGGTGACGGCATGCTGCGACTGGCCATCCATGATCGCCCATGAGGTCGCGTTGAAACCCGCATAACGGGGCAGGGGCGAGTCGTGATAGTTAATCGCGCGCTTCAGCGGCAGGGCAAGAACTTCGGCCGGCGTGATGGCGTGGTTAACCACACTGAACAGGTATTCGAATGTCTTGTGCTGCAGCCAGGCGGCCTGATCCTGCCGCGGCGCGAGGCGATCAATACCGCTCTTCGAGCACCAGGCCGTCACGGCGGGACAATCCGAGACCACGCCTTCGACGGAAAACCCCCTCTGACGCCAGGAATCGGCGCAGGCGATCAGCAGGCTGCCGCTGCCGATGAATACGGCCCTAAGGTGCGTGATATCGTTCACTCTACGATCCTCATAATAACAGTGCGCGGCCCGTATCGCAGGAAGCCTGCCCGGGCTCATGGGCCATGGGTGAAGTTGGATGCAATGGGCACGCCAGACGGGTGTCCCGGATTCTCGCGAAAGACGAATATTTAGGGGCCAATTCCCCGGAAACCGTATCTAAATGGCACGCTCGCCAGCGGCACCTCTGTGCCAAGTTGTGTTTAGCGCCCGCCCGTTGGTCCGCGCCGACACAGCACAATGCCAGCCATCGACCGGCACCGCTTCTGCCATACGCCACAGACCCGGCTCCTCCGGAGCGCCCTTGAGCCGGGCGAGACCTGGGCCCTCAAGGCTCATGTCGAAATCATGCAAAGGCAGCGATGCGCCGGCGCCGACGCCCTTCATGTAGGCTTCCTTCAAGGTCCAGAACCGGAAGAAGGCTTCCAGTCGGGCCGCGCCGGTCAGGCCCGCCATCGCATGTCTTTCCGCAGGCGACAGCGCGTATTCAATATCTACATCGCCAATTGGCCGGCTGGCTTCAATATCGATACCCACCCTGGCTTCAGGCGAGAGGGCGAGCGCGCCCCAGCCCTCCGAATGGCTCCAGTTGAAGGATGGCAAGCCTTGGTCCGCCCCGGCCAGCGCGGGGCGCCCATAAGCTTCAGGCTCAAAAACGATCCGGGAAGGCGCCCGGCCCAGGGCATGTGCCAGAAGCTGCCTGACCTGCCCCCGCGACGCGATCCAGCGCTGACGGTGAAGCGGTTGGTGAAACCGGTCTGCACGTTCCACTTCATCGGCAGAGAGTAGCGCGGTCAGGGCGGCAAGCTGTTCCGGGGACACGTCCAGTGACAAGAACCAGACATCGACCTGCACCGGGTTGGACGGCATTCGGAATTACCTCAGTCTTCTGGCCTACCTCGCCGGGCGTCCTTTACGTATCATGCGATTCCGCATGTCCGCCACCCGGACCCCCAATCGTGCCACAGCGGATATCATAGATGATCGCCTTGTCGGTGAGGCTGAGCGCGTCGCTGGCGGCGGTGTCCGGTCGGAGGAAATCGATGATGTCCGGACCAGGTGTGACCGGGTTCATGAACACCCGCTCGCAATATCGTGCGCCCGGGCGGGCAACAGCGAGGACTCCGCGCCAGCAGGCATCATAGTCTTCCGGCCCGCAATAGGAGCCGAAGTCAGAGAGTGAAAAGGCATCAAACGGCCCGAGCCCCGAAGCGCCAAGCGTGGCAAGGCCGTCTTCGGCGATCTGGATTCGGTCCAGCCGCTCACGGATCATCTTGAGATTCTCGGGGCGCATGTGCAGGGGCAGGGCCGTATCCGGCATGTGCCGGCCCCTGAAGAGAAGTGTTGCAAAGTCAGAGTCGCGGAAAAAGAAGTTCTCTGCTGCGCGCCGGAAGAGGCCGGTCAGGCGGTCCTCGCTTTCACGGGCAGGAGGGAGGAAGGCCCCGCCGGGCTCGCCGATGATCCGTGTCCAGAACCATCGCTGCGACAGAAGCCGCACGGCGCCATGCCAGATGGCATCATCAAATTGCGTGCGCCAGATTTCCCCCTGTTCCGCAAGGGACCCGGCCTCAAAGATACGCTCTATCGCTTTTCCCCGGATCAATCCCGCGCCCGGTGCGCCGAGCCGTAGTACGCGCTCCCATCGCCCCGAATGCCAGACCCCGGACGCAACCGCGCCAGCGCGCGCGTCCCAGAATTGGCGCGATGCGGGTGGCAGGTTTGCTTCGACGCGCTTGTGCAGTTCCGCCCGGCGATCACATTGTGCAATGCCAAGATAGGCATGCAGCGCTTCGTCGTCCAAAGCTCGAAAGGCCGCAATCTTGAGGCGCAGGAGTTCGTTCTGCGCCGGATTGATATCGATCGATGTAATACGTGCAGGATCGCCCAGCAGCAGGTCGAGCGGGCGTGCCCCGCTGGCCGTAAGGCAGAGCACATGATCCGTAGGCTGAAGCATAAGGGCGGAGAGCTCAGTGGCGCCGTCTTCGTTTGCCGAAGTGAAATTGAGCGTTCGCGCAAAGCTGGCCATCACTCAGACTTTCAGCGCCATGCGTGCGGCGGATGTCACGGGCTGCCGGCCAGCGAGGATCGCTTCAATGCCCGGACGCAGCATGTCCTGCGGCGCGAAGACCAGAGGCGCCTTGCCATGCGCTGCGCGGTTGCGCGCGATCAGTTCTAGGATGTCGCGGTCCTCGGCAAATATCCGCAGGAAAAAAAGGCGTAGGGCCGCAAGCTTGAGTGCGGCAACCATCCCGGTCCCGGGCACAGCGATGTTGGCTGCCACATAGGTTTCGTCTGGGGCTGCGGGCGTCAGCCAGAAGCGTGCTATGAACACAGGCGCTGTATCATCCGTATACGCAACCTCCGCGATGGCAGGCGCGCGGAATGTGTCCCGGATCGTGTAGCGGTGCGCGCCCAGCAGGCGCGCGCCCCATCCGCTCGGCGCTGCGCCTGGAGGATAGGTCGCCGACACCCACCCGTCACCACTTTCAATACGGGCCTCGACAAGGCGCTGTGCGCCAGCACGGCGAAGATAGCCCTGATGCACCACGCTCGTATGGGTCGTATCCAGAATATTCTCACCCACATCGCCCAGCGTCGCACCCACCCGGCCATCGAGCGTCAACTGGGATGAGGGCCCGTCAAGCAGTGATGCTGCAGGTGCCGGTTCGTCTGGCGCCAAATCATACGCGACGAAGACCCAGCCACCCGCCTCGCAGGCCGCGCGCCCTGCGCCTGTGTCTGCACCCTCTGCATGCACGCCTCCGTCCCGGCGGCGCAGCAGGCGGACAGGCGCGCCATCAAACAGACGCACCACGGCCCGCGCTTTCAGCGCGCCGGATTGCATCAAGGGATACCAGCCGGGAGGAACTGCACGGGCCATCATTCTGCCACGGTCCGTTCCCGGACGACACGTCGCAGCTTCGTTCCGGAAGGCAAAGGCAGGGGCGCTGCGACGCAGGTGATGTCCGGCTTTACTCCCAGCCGCGCGAACAGCGATGCGAGTGCGCTGGCAGCTTTCGGCAAGTGTTCCGCACTTTCGCCAGGCATCGTCAATGTCACGGCGTTGCGGGATGTCTGAGCCGCCCGGAAGTCGAGGATTGCCGGACTGGCGCCGACAATGGCATCGCGAATGATATCAGGTGTGACGCGTACGCGCGCACCGTCTGGGCTTCGGAACTCAAAACTGTCATCCGCCCGCCCGGCGATTTCAGATACAGCCTGAAGGGGAGACCCACATGGGCAAGGTCTCTCGCTGAGCCGCAGAAGATCATTCATCCGGTAGCGGACCATCATCTGTGTGCGGCGCGTGAAATCGGTGATGACCGGCGCGGCAAGTTCGCCTTCCGGCTCCCATTCAAATGCCACGCAGTCCTCGCACAGGTGCAGCGTGCCCTGCGCGCAGGCGACGCCGAACAGGCCTTCCGTTGCCATATAAATCTCGCGGACCGTGACGCCGAACCGCGCTTCGATCAGGCGCCGGTCGCCCGGATCGAGCACTTCAGCACCAGAGAATACCTCCAGCGGCGTCAGACCGAGATCGGCCTCGGCGAGCGCTACCAGAGCATGCGGCGGCGCAACGAGCACATTCGGACGAAAGTCTGCGACGCTTGAAAGCTGACTGTCCAGCCCATCGGTCAGGTCAAAGACCTTGAGCGCCAGGCGGCCGGACTCATTGGCGGCGTCATAGAGCCGGCTGCCGCGCGGCAGCATCACCGCAACGCGGTAGCGTTGGCGCAGCATGTCCGGCAGGGCCTTGGCAAGCAGCGTGCCGAGCCAGAGATAGCGTTCGGAATCGCTGACGAGATAAAGGCCGCGATTGCCGCTTGTCCCCGTGCTGGCGCCGACACTCAGGCGGCCGATGCGGCCTGTCGTATCATGCGACTGCCATGCTTCGGCGGCAGAGATGCCGGGGACATTGTAGCGCTCAAAGCTGCCCATCAGCGCCGCCTTGTCCATCCTGGGAAATTCCGTAAGCGGAAGACCAGACAGTCCGGCGAAGGCGGATGCTTTCGGTGCTTCCGCCTTCAGGAAATGAGCAAGCCGCCGCGACTGCCAGTTGAGCAGCTCCGCCCGCGTGCGCAGACGCGCAGCGCGCGTTTTGGTGCGCCAGTAGGCTGACAAGGTCTGCGCCAGCGCGAAGTTCATGCGGGTGTCCCCGGGTCGTGGCAGAGCACAATCCGTCCGCCAGCCGCCTCGAAGGCATTCAGACGGTCCGCTGTCGCGCGGCCGGCTTCCGGATCATCAAGGATCCAGCGCGCCGGTGCGCCGGGCGAGCGCGCCTCGCGAATCGCTTCGGCAAGCCAGTCGGCATCGCCCGCATAAAGTGTAGGCGTGCCAGTCTGCGTGAACAGATAACCGGTATGTCCCCGCATATGCCCGGGCAGGGGTATGGCGAGCACATCACCATCCCCGAAAACATCGCGGGCCGGGCCAAGACCCAGCGGCGCATTGGTGATCGGCAGCGATTCCAGCGCTGTGAGCCGGCTCGGCAAATCATCAGGCAAGAGTTCGCGGAACACGCCGTGGCGCGTTCTGCCAAACGCACCTGCCGAAAGAAAGTGATCCACCGCAGCCTTGTCCGCCACGATGCGGGCAGAGGGATAGTCGCGCAGGGCGGAGACATGATCCGCATGCAGATGGGTCAGCAGGATCGTCTGCACATCCGGCTCCGCGCCGGGAAGTGCATCTTGCGTCAAGCGCGGGCGCAGGATTGCGGCATAAGCCGCCAGCGGCATGGATCTGGTGCCCTGAAGAGTGCGGGCCGAATACCCCGTATCAATCAGGCAATTGCCCGCGCGGTCATGGGTGAAGCGTCCGTACCGCACGGCGAGGGCAATCTGCGTCCAGCGTCCGCCCTTGAGGACAAGGCGCTCCGGCACGCGCACGGTTGCGCTGTTGGGGAAGCGAAGGCCCGTGATCATGCGGCGCTCCCGAATGTCCGGGTGAGGCCTTCTTCGAAGGAGACTTTCGGCGTCCAGCCAAGATGTGTCTTTGCGGCGGAAGTATCCAGCGTCTGCGTAAAGGCGAACAGGCCGGCGCCATAGGCCGTAATCCGTGGTTCAGGTCGGCGCGGGTGCAGCCACGCGGCGCCTTCAAGCGTTCGCGCGGCGGCGAACACGAACGAGGCGGGTAACGTCCGCCAGCGGACGGTTACACCGGCACGTGCCGCAGCGAGTTCGGCAATCCGGCGAACCGGCAAGGCCTCGCCTCCGGAGATGTTGAACGTCCGCTGGTCAAGCTGTCCCGGCGCCCTGATCGCAGCCAGGACAGCGTCCACCGCATCGTCAATATGCGTCAGGTCTGTTTCTGCCTTGCCGCCGCGAATACGCGGCAAAGGGCCAGCCTGCGCCGCACGCAACAGGCGCGGCAGCAAGGCTGTGTCACTTTTTCCGTAAAGACCCCGCGGGCGCAGGATGACCGCGTCAACGTCTGCCGCCAATACCAGCGCCTCAGCCATCCGCTTGGTCGCAGCATAGGCATTGATGGGGCGGGGCAGCTTCGCGTCTTCGCGAACAAGAGGCTGGTCGCGGAAGCGGAAATAAAGGCTCGGTGTCGAGACATGCACAAAGCGCTTTGCGCCAGTCTGTTGTGCAAACTCAAGCGCGTGACGTGTGCCGTCCACATTTGCCTTGTGGAACGCAGCGTAAGTGCCCCAGGCGGAAGACAAGGCGGCGCAATGAACCAGAGCAGAAACAGGCCCGCGCGGAATGGGCGGCACGCCTTCCGCGAGATCGCCGCCGATACACTCCGCGCCCAGCTGTTCCAGTGCGGCAAGCTTCTCGCGGTTGCGGCCAAGCGCGATCACTGGCTGCCCTTGCGCCAGCAGCCGCCTGCAAAGCGCGCCGCCGAGGAATCCGGTTGCGCCGGTTATGGCTATGGCGGCCACGTTCTCAGGTCTCCAGAACCGCGCCGGCCAGCGAAACGCCGGCCGAGGTTCCGATCAGCAGGATGCGCATCCCGGGACGAATGCGACCTTCAGCGCGCGCCATGCACAGTGCGGTTGGAATGGATGCGGCCACCTGGTTTCCAATCGTCCGTACCCGGTCAAACACCCGCTCCGGGGCAAAACCACCGCGCCGGATGATGTGCGCGAGCGCATGCGGGCTCGCCTGATGCGGCACGACAAGGTCGACGTCACTGCGAGCAATGCCGGATTTTCCAAGAAGCCGGTCCAGGAAGCCCGGCAAAGCAGCGGCCGTGATGCGGTAAAGTGCTTTGCCGTCCATGCGGAAGTAGGCATTGCGTGCGAAATTATCCGCATCCGTGTGATAGTCGATGCCGGTGCCGCCCGCCGCCAGCGTACAGGCATCGTAGCCTTCCGCGTACGTCTCCATATGGAAGCCGCCGAATCGCGCGCCGTCTGCCGCGCCGCTTCCGGCCGCGCTGGCGACGAAAGCTGCGGCGCCGTCTCCGAACAATCCGGCCGTCTCCGGCGCATCTGCCCAGGGCAGTGCGCGCGAGGCAATCTCGGATGTGACGACGAGCACATGCCGCGCCCGCCCCGCTGCGATCTGCAGGGCGGCGATATCCAGCGCGACCAGTGCGCTGAGACACGTCGCGTTCACATCATAGGCAGGGAAGTTCAGGTGGGCGCCGCCCAGCTCGCGCTTGATCAGCGCCGCCGTTGCCGGGATCGGCTGGCGTCCGACAGAGGCGCCAAACAGAATGAGGTCAATGCCGGCGAGCGACAGGCCGGCATCACTTAGCGCCGCCCGTGCGGCAGCAGCGCCGAGCGCTTCCTGCGTTTCGCCGGGGCCAACGACAGGCCGGCTTGCCACCCCGCAGGCGCGCTCCAGCCAACCCTCCGGCTTACCCAGCCGCCGGTCGATATCGGCGGATGTCAGCAGGGTTTGCGGCATCGCCATCCCATAGCCGGACAAGACCGGGCTTGTGGCTGGCAGGACGTTATGGCGAGTGCGTTCAATGTGAGTGAACATTTACGTATTATACAGCGCTTTCCCAAGCCTTGCAAGCAGGCTTGCGGGGCCGGACTGGCAGCGGGTCGATGGATCAGCTCAGGGAAAGGCGCAGCTCGCGAAAGCCGACAAAGCCGATGGTCGGCCTGTCCCGCACGGCAGGTGCAGACAGGCGTGTGCGGGGATAGTGCGTGGCCAGGACGCGCAGGGTGGTCTCGATCTCCAGCCGCGCCAGCGGCGCGCCGGGGCAGCTATGAACGCCGCCGCCGAAGGACACATGATCGCGCCGCCCCCGGCGCAGGCGAAAGGCATGCGGGTCGTCATAGGCCGCCGGATCACGGTTCGCCGCCAGCAGCGACAACACAACCGCCGCGCCATGCTTTACCGGACAGCCCAGAATCTCCCTGTCTTCAGGCACATAGCGCGCGGCAATGGACACGGGCGGGCCATGGCGCAGCATTTCTTCAGTGCCGATCACGGCAAGGTCAGGCTCGGCGACCAGCGCCGCCCACTCTTCCGGGTGGCTGAGCAGCGCATGCAGGCCATTGCCCAGCACATCAGCCGTCGTCAGGTTCCCCGCCAGAAGGATCAGCAGGAGCAGGGTCGATATCTCGACATCGATCAGCTTCGGCTCGCTCTCGCTTTCGGCGTGCACGATGGCCGACAGGAGATCGTCGGAAGGCCGGCGCCGGCGCACCTCGATCGCGTCTGCAAAGTAAGCCTCAAGCCCCGCAAACGCGGCCAGCTGCCGGCGGTCTTCGTCCGGTGTGCGCAACGGATTGAACACGAAGATCAGGTCCTCGGACCAGGTGCGGAATTGCGGCATGTCCGAGCGCGGCAGGCCCAGCATGTCGCCGATCACATAGATTGGAAACGGCGCTGCATATTCGGAAATGAAGTCGAAATCCGGCTTCTGCGCTGCCTCGGCCAGCAATCGGGCCGAGGTCGCTTCAATCTGGGCCCGTTTCGCCAGGATCGATCTGGGCGTGAAGGCCTTTGAGACCACGCCGCGCACACGCCGGTGCTGCGCGCCGTCAAGATAGAGCAGGTTTCCATGCGGCCCGTCGATCATCACCGCCCCCGGCGCAAACGCCCGGGCCAGTGATCCGGGCGGCGTGGTGCGCGGATCGCGCAGGTAGGTCGGGTCGGCAAAGATTGCCCGCACATCGGCCAGCGTCGTCAGGTAGAGCCCGTCCGGCGCGTCAGGGAAGTGGGCATGCTGGTGGGTGTGGCGCGGGGCATGTTCGCGGATCTGGTCCAGACTGGGATGGGGGTCCTTCAGGAAGTCCGGATTGAGTTCGGTCAGTTCAAAGCCATTCGGGAGAGGAACCGGACCCGCCTCCGGTTTCAATTTGGGCATAGCTCAACCTCCAAACACAAGCAGAAGTTGTATTTCAGATTCCGGCACTCTCCGCAATCGCTCGGGTCAATGCTTCGACAAGGCTTGACGTCAGGCCCGCCAAAACATACTTTGCAAATCAAAGTGCTTTAAGGAGTAATTCATGTCACCCAATCAAACGCTGTCGAGTGACCTCGCCTATGTGCGCGACCTGGCCGAAGCCGGGCAGAACGCCCCATTGCTGGGCGGCCGCTTCCTCGCCATGTGGGGCGGGCTGGTCACCCTCGCGTATGCCGGCCACTATCTCATCGCAACGGGCGCGTTCGGTCTGCCGCCTTCAGCCTACTGGATGCTCTGGGTCGCCTTTGGCATTCTCGGCGGCATCGGCCAGTACGTCATGGTCAAAGGCATCGGCAACAAGCCCGGACAGGCCTCTGCTGGCAACCGGGTGCAAAGCGTCCTTTGGACCACAGCAGGCTTCTTTCTCTTTACTTACTTCGTTGGCCTTATCGCGCGACTGGTCATTACGGGGGAAGGCTTGGAAGGCTTCTACTGGTCCGTTCCGATGGTGCTTGGCCTCTACGGTATCGGCCAGTTCGTGACCGGCGCGATCTCAGGACAATCGGCCCTCAAGTTCGCAGGCATCGCGGCCTTCGCCGGTGTCTTCGCCGCAACCTTCCTGACCGGTACGGAATATATCTGGCTTGTCGGCTCGGTGTCCGCCTTCGCGGCCGTATTCGTGCCCGGCGTGATGATGATGCGGTCCGAACCGTCTGAAACCGTCTGAGCAAGGGAGAGCGCCATGAGCGAAGACAATCCCTACGACCATAACGACATCGATGACGTCATCCATGGCCGTCTCCGGCTCGGCGTCATGGCCTACCTCTCTGCCGTCAGCCCGGCCGTATTCGGCGAGCTGCGCGACAAGGTTGGCGCGACCGACGGCAACCTGTCGACCCATCTGAAGAAGCTCGAAGAGGCCGGTTATATCCGGCAGGAAAAACGCTTCGTCGGCAAGAAGCCGCAGACCCGGGTGCACCTGACCGAAAAGGGCCGTAAGGCCTGGATACTCTGGATCCAGCGCATGGAAGCGATCATGCGGGCGGCAGAATAGACCGCCCCCTCAACCAAGTTCGGCGAGGGGGCGATCCGGTTTCAGTAGAAGATCGACGCGGCGAGGAAGGCGAAGAAAAAGCCGACCGCGTAGAACGCGACGCTCAGTCCCCAGACGATCCAGCTGACCTTCCGGGCCCGGGCGCAGGCTTCGGCTTGTGCCTTGTCCGCCGGGCAGGGCAGGCTGCGCGCATGCCATTGCCAGGCGCCTGATGCGGCGAGCAACACACCCGCCACGCCGAACACGGCCGCCTTGTTCTTGCCGAGCCAGGTAATCTGCGGCACGGCCTCGATCAGCCCCGCCATCACGGCGCCGGCACCGAGGCTCACCAGCATGGCTGGCAAGGCGCAACAGATCAAAGTGCCGGTCGATGTGAACAGCGACAGGAATGCCGGCAGCGTACTCGGCGGCTTGGTTTGATCCGTATCCGTCATTTCGCGGCGTTCCGGTCAATCGACACGAGCGAATAGCCGGACTTGCGCACCAGCTTCTCGATCGTCTCATCGTCGAGCGACTTGCCCGGCTTCACGTCGATGCGCACCTGTCCTTTCGACAGGTCGACATAGACTTTCTGCACGGCGTCTTCCTTGCCGACCGTCTTGCGGATCGACTGGGCGCAGAAGTCGCAGACGAGGCCGTTCACATTGGCGACGATGATTTCCCCGGGAGCAGCTTCCATTTTTGCAGCGGCCTCTGGTGCAGCGACGGCCAACGGGGCCGACAGGCAAAGCGATAGGGCGAGAGCGAAGGTCTTGATCAGTTTCATGGGTTTGATCCTTTGAGTGAGTATATCAGTAACGCCACACCCAGTTGAGCAGGAATTCCTCCTCCTCAATGGTATAGCCGGCTTCGAGCAGGAAAGGGCCTTTGAAGAAGCGCAGCAGCGGCGTGAAGGTCAGCGGCTCGTCCGCCTCCGGATGGTTCTCGATCTGCAGCATGGCCCAGGTATGCAGGTCGCCGAACTCGGCGACATAAGGGGCTACTCCCAGCCGGGCAGCATGCGAGACGCTTTCGTCCGGTCCGAAATCCCGGGCGCGCACGTCATACGAGACGAACACCCTCCGCGTTTCCCAGTCGGCCGCAATCCCGCCAAAGCTGGCGGCCTCGGCGGCGCCGCCACCGAAGGGATCCGCCAGCCCGGCGCCCAGCTTCAGGTACAGATTGCCCTGGCTTTGCGGGGCGTTCCAGCGCCGGACAAGCCGGTTATACTGGAGGCCGGTGAAGGTCGAATCCATGTCCCAATTCTGTTCGACATAGACGCCGATGGAATCGGTTGCGGTCGGCGAGTAATGCGTGTGCAGGGATGAGAACATCCCGTTATTCTCCTGCATCAGGGTCCAGCCGCCCGCATAGGAGACGGGCCGGGCGCTGGCAGGCGCGGCGAGCGCTGCAAGGGCAAGCCCTGCAGCAAGGTATCGAGACGGCATTGTGCCATTCCTTGTCCAAAGTTGATCCGTAAGCGAACGGATCAGGCCTTTGGCGGGCGCGGCTCCGGCAGGAGGGTGCGCGAGACGGCGCGGTCATCGCGGGGAAAGCTGGCCGGTCGCGCGAACGTGATCACGCTCGTGCCCGGTGTCTCTGCCGCGGGAAGGGCTGCCATGACAGCCGGGCAACAACAGGCCGGGTCATCCGCCAGCGGATCAGACGGCTCGCCGGGTTGCGCCGCCTCCGGCGCGGCCATCATGTCGCAATGTGCGTGATCAGCCGCAGGCGCAGCGATTTCAGGGGCTTCAGCCCGCACAGCGCACGGTCCGGCATGCGCCGACAGGCCGGTCGAAGCGATCAGCCAGACGCCGAGGCAAAGGAAGAGGACGCGTTTCAGCATGCCGTCAGATAATGGTCGCGGCGGCTTCGCCGGTCAATCCGCCCTACTGCGCCGTCCAGCCGCCATCGATCGACAGGTCCGCACCATTGATCGCTTCGGCGACCGGCGAGCAGAGAAAGGCGGCAAAGCCGGCGATCTGTTCCACGGTCACGAATTCCTTGGTCGGCTGGGCGGCCAGGATCACGTTCTTGATCACGTCATCATGGCTCATGCCGCGCGCCTTGGCCGTGTCGTCGATCTGCCCGTCCACCAGCGGCGTGTGCACATAGCCCGGGCAGATCAGGTTGGCCCGTACACCGTGTTCGGCGCCTTCCAGCGCCGTCGTCTTGGTCAGGCCGGACAGGCCATGCTTGGCGGCAACGTAAGCCGACTTGAACGGTGAAGCGACCTTCGCATGCGCCGATCCCATGTTCAGGATCCGGCCCCATGACTTCGATTTCATGTAGGGGAGCGCCAGGCGCGTTGTATGGAAAGCCGAGGACAGGTTCAGCGCGATGATCAGGTCCCATTTGGCGACCGGGAATTCCTCGATGGGAGAGACGAACTGCGTGCCGGCATTGTTCACCAGGATATCCACGCCGCCGAACGTTCTGGCGGCCTCCTGCATCATTTCCTCGATAGCGTCCGTTCGGGTCAGGTCAGCGCCCGAGAAGGCCACCTTTACTTTATGATCCCTTTCCAGCCCGGCGCGAACCGCTTCGATTTCCTTGGCGTCACCGAAACCGTTGAGGATCACATTGGCGCCCTCGGTCGCAAGGCGGGTGGCAATGGCCTTGCCGATCCCGCTGGTCGAGCCGGTTACGAGGGCGGTTTTTCCCTTCAGCATGCGAGTGTCTCCTTGAGGCGCGGTCGGCCAGTGGGTAGGGATGGTGGGGTCCTCTGGCAAGCCTGATCCGTCATTCCCTCCGTAACATACAAGAGGAGTCCCGAGCGATGCCCTTCGGTGGAGAGATCAGCGCCTTTGATGCGGCGTTTCCCCGTTTCCTTATGTCAACCGGCGCAGCGGGGCTGATGCTGCTGATTGCGTCCGCAGTCTATATCCTGCTGACACCGTGGAAAGAACTGTCGCTGGTCCGCTCCGGCAACACGTCCGCCGGTGTAGCATTGTCCGGCGCGATCCTCGGTCTTGCGATTCCGATTTCGTCGACCCTGGCTTCGTCAATGACGATCGAGGGCCTGCTGATCTGGGGCGCGATCGCGCTGCTGATGCAGTTGATCACCTACCGCGTCGTGGACCTGATCCTGCGCGATATCCCGCGCCGGATCGCCGATGACGAGATCGGCGCGGCGACACTGCTGGCCGCCGCCAAACTGTCGACCGCCATGATCCTGGCCTCCGGTCTTTGGGACCCGGTGCTGCAGAGGATATAAACGGCCCATGCGATCCTTCGACCTGCTCATCTATATCGGCGCGCTCGGGCTGATGCTTGCCGTGATTTTCGCGCTCTCGCCGAGCGCCGATGTTCCGGCGCCCGCACCGAAGTCCGAATTCGAGCAGGAATTTGCCGAGCAGATGGGACCGCTCCTGCCGGACCCGTCGCCGCTGGATGAAATGGTTCTTGTTCAGGTCGGAGAGCCGCAGAACGGGATCGGCACGGCCTTCGCCGTCAACGAGCGCGGCGACTGGCTCACTGCCCGCCACGTGGTCGAAGGCTGCGCCAAGGTCACGCTGGAAGTCGCTCCCGGCAACTATGTGCCCGTCGCGAAAATTGCCATCGATGACGCGCACGACCTCGCGCTGATTTCGACCGGTCGCAGTCCGTTTCCCGTCGCTCTCGAACTGGACGGCTCTCTACACCTCGGCGCGGAAGGCTATGCCGTCGGCTTTCCGCAAGGCCAGCCGGGCGAATTGGCGACGCGCCTTGTCGCCCGCTCGCGGCTCGTCACGCGCGGCCGCCGCGAAGCCGAAGCGCCGATACTTGCCTGGGCCGAGATCGGCCGCACGGAAGGCCTTGTCGGCACCCTGGGCGGTATTTCCGGCGGCCCGATCTTTGATGCCAACGGCAATGTGCGCGGCGTGATCGTTGCGGAAAGCCCGCGCCGGGGCCGGATCTACTCTACGGCCCCGCAAGCGATGGAAGCTTTCCTGACCAAACAGGGAGTCGCCCTGCAGTCCGGCCCGGTCGATGCGTTCGACATGTCCGGCTATGGCGCCCCTTCCGACAATGCCCGGCGCAGGTTACAGGTCGTGAAGGTGACCTGCGAGGTAACGCAATGAGCGATTTTGCGAGCCGTCTGACCGACGGTGTCCGGCGTTTCGGACCGCTCTGTGTCGGTGTTGATCCGCATGCCGGAAGGGTGCCTGCCTTCTTCGGCGGCGATACGGCGAAGGGTCTGGAATACTGGGGCAGGGCGCTGGTCGAGGTCGCCGCCGGTAAGGTCGCCGTCATCAAGCCGCAGGTCGGCTTCTTCGAACGTCTCGGCCCGGGCGGCATGGCCGCGCTCGCGGCCATCACCCGCGCTGCCCGCGAGGCCGGCCTGCTCGTCCTGATGGACGCCAAGCGCGGCGATATCGGCTCGACCGCAGAAGGCTATGCCGAAGCCTTCCTCGGTGCCGGTGCCTTCTTCGAATCCGATGCCGTCACCGTGAACCCCTATATGGGCCTCGACACGCTCGAGCCTTTTGCGAAACGCGCTGAAGCCAACGGCAAGGGCATTGTCGTGCTGGTGCGCACCTCCAACCCCGGCGCCTCCGATTTCCAGATGCTCGATACCGGTGGCGAGCCGCTCTATATCCGTGTCGCCGAGGCCCTCCGCCCGCTGACCGACCGCCTGATGAGCCCGTGTGGCTGGTCAAACCTCATGATGGTCGTCGGTGCCACCGCCCCCGAAGAAGCCCGCCGCGCTCGCGCCGCCGCGCCGAAAGCCCTCTTTCTCGTGCCCGGCTATGGCGCACAGGGCGCGAAGCCGGGCGACGCCATGGCAGGGCTGGTCCCGCGCGGGAACCATGTCGAAGGCGGCGTGATCAGTGCCTCGCGCTCGGTGAACTTCCCGGCCGCCGCCGGGGGCGCTAAGGACATCACCGCTTGGCAGACGGCCGTCGAAGCTGCCATTCTGTCGGCCCGTGACGATCTGTGCGCCGCGGCCGTCACCTGATCCGCTGGCGCTGCGTCACGCCTCGACATTGCAGGATGAGCAGCTAGTCTGCCCCCTGAGAGACCCCGCCGATCATGAGCATGGGGCCCGGTTCGGGAGGCACAATATGAAAATCACGACTTGGCGCAGCTGGGCAGCCCCAGCCATTCTGGCGAGTTCGGCGCTTTTGCTGGCGGCCTGCGGGGACCGCGCCCCGAAAGTCGCGCAGCCGGAAGGCTTTGCTGCTGTTGACACGGCCCGCATTTCTACGGCCAGCGCCGGCGACGAGTGGCTCACCTATGGCGGCACTTATGACGAGCAGCGCCATTCCAGATTGACGGCGATCAACGCTGAAAATGTCAGCCAGCTGGGCGTCGCCTGGACCTATGACCTCGCCACCAATCGCGGCGTCGAATCCACGCCCATCGTTGTCGATGGCACGATGTACGTCACCTCCGCCTGGTCCATCGTCTACGCGCTCGATGCCAAGACCGGCGCCGAGAAATGGGTCTACGATCCCGAGGTCGATAAGGCCGTCGGCGTGAAAGCCTGCTGCGATGTCGTCAACCGCGGCGTCGCGGTGCTGGACGGCAAGGTCTATGTCGGCGTCATCGATGGCCGCCTCGAGGCCCTGAGCGCCGAAACCGGCGAAAAGGTCTGGAGCACGGTCACCGTCGACCAGTCCAAGCCTTACACGATCACCGGCGCTCCGCGCGCCGTGAACGGCAAGATCCTGATCGGCAATGGCGGCGCCGAACTCGGCGTGCGCGGTTACCTCTCCGCCTATGATGCAGGCACCGGCGAGCTTGTCTGGCGTTTCTACACGGTCCCCAACCCCACCAAGCAGCCCGACGGCGCCGCTTCCGACGATGCCTTCGTCAAGGTCGGCAACGTCACCTGGGGCGATGAAGGCGCCTGGACCACGGATGGTGGTGGCGGCACGGTCTGGGATTCCATCGTCTATGACGAGGTCAACGAGCAGATCATCTTCGGCGTCGGCAACGGCTCGCCCTGGAACCGCACCTTCCGCGACCCCTCCGGCGGCGACAACCTCTTCCTGTCCTCCATCGTTGCGGTCGACGCCGAAACCGGCGCGTACAAGTGGCACTTCCAGACCACGCCCGGCGATAACTGGGACTACACCGCCACCCAGACGATCATTCTTGCGGACCTCCCGCTCGGCGAGGATGGCGCTTCCCGCCGCGTTGCCATGCAGGCGCCTAAGAACGGCTTCTTCTATGTGCTGGATGCGGCCACCGGCGAGTATCTCTCCGGCGATGCCTTCGGCCCGATGAACTGGGCCACCGGTCTCGATGAAAACGGCCGCCCGATCGAGAACCCGGAAGCCCGTTACGGCAAGGCGCCTTTCGAACAGCTGCCGGGCCCGCTTGGCGCGCATAACTGGCAGCCGATGGCCTTCAATCCGGACACCGGCCTCGCCTATATTCCGGCCCAGGAAATTCCGCAGGCCTATGCCGAGGATCCGCGCTTCACGTCCCGCGCCACCGGCTGGAACACTGGCATCGATTTCTCGGCAGGTGTGCCGCCGATTGCGCCGCCGGAAGTGGCCAAGTTCTTGCGCTCCACGCTCAAGGGCCGCCTGATCGCCTGGGATCCCGTCACCCGCGCGCCGCGCTGGTCGGTCGAGCATGGCAATGCCTGGAATGGCGGCGTGCTCTCCACGGCGGGCAACCTCGTCTTCCAGGGCAAGCTGAACGGCGACTTCGTGGCCTATAACGCCGCGACTGGTGATATTCTGTGGACCCACCCGCTCAAATCCGGCGGCGCCTCGGGTCCCGGCACTTACATGATCGACGGCGAGCAGTACGTCACGATCACTACGGGCTGGGGTTCCGCCTTCGCCCTCGCCGGCGGCTTCGGCTATGACGAAAAGGTCGCCTCGACGGTCGGCAAGGTTGTCACCTTCAAGATCGGCGGCACGGCAGAGATCGCCGATTCCGGCTTGCAGCCGGTCGAGACAACCGCCAAGGCAGAGCCCTTCGGGACAGATGCCATGGTGGCCGATGGCTCGGTCCACTATGCGCGCAACTGCACGGTCTGCCACGGCCCGCTGGCCATTTCCTCCGGCGTGCTGCCAGACCTGCGCTGGTCTGCCATCACCGGCAACAAGGAGGCCTG
Source organism: Hyphomonas sp. (assembly GCA_040223555.1). Lineage (GTDB taxonomy): Bacteria > Pseudomonadota > Alphaproteobacteria > Caulobacterales > Hyphomonadaceae > Hyphomonas. The sequence goes on along the minus strand of JAVKGA010000004.1, from coordinate 316,259 downwards.
GAAAGGCGTCGTGCTGGACGGCAACCTCGCCGCAAATGGCATGGTGTCATTCTCGGATTATCTGACGCCGGACGAAGCCGAAGCTGTCCGTGCATATGTGCTGGCACAGGCACACGCGGCTTCGGCTGCGCAAGACTAATCCCGTCCCGCAGGACGGCGGTGTTATCTTCAACACCGCCGCTTGCGCCCGTCTGATCCGTTGACTAGCGTTCTCCCGAGGGTGGCGAACGGGGGTGAACATGTCGCGGCTTTTTCTTGTCCTTGCACTGGGTCTGTTACCTCTCTCAGCAGCGGCCCAGTCTGTTCCTGAAGACGATTCCTATGTGACCGACGCGGGCGCCGAGGTTTCTGCGGACGACGCTGAAGCGGCCTACCGGGCCTATGCTGCGGAAATCCTGGCGAACATCACGCCGGAACACGGCGCGATAACACTGGCGAAGGCGCCGGCCACGCTGATGGTCTCCGATGCGTTCGATTTCTACGGCGTCGCCGATACCCGCACGATCCTGGAAGACCTCTGGAACAATCCGCCGGACGAGAACGTTCTCGGCATGATTTTCCCCGCCGGGCTTTCCCCGGTCGATGCGCCCTGGGGCGCCCTCTTCACCTATGAGGAGACGGGCTATGTCACCGATGACGATGCGGCGTCTACGGACTATGCCGAACTCCTGTCGCAGATGCAGACCAACACGCGCGACTATAATCAGGAACGCGTGAAGCTCGGCTATGAAGAAGTCGAACTGGTCGGCTGGGCTGTGCCGCCCTCCTACGATGCGGCAACCCACCGCCTGATCTGGGCGAAGGACCTCCTGTTCGCCAGCGCCGAGGGCGCCCACACGCTGAACTATGATATGCGCCTGCTTGGCCGGCACGGCGTACTTTCGGTCAATCTGATCGGCTCCATGGACGCGCTCGCCGACGTGCGCGCCGCAGGGCCGGACGTGCTGGCGCTGGCCAGCTTCAATCCGGGGGCGACCTATGCGGACTATGTCAAAGGCGACAAGACGGCCGGCTATGGCGTCGCGGCCCTGATCGCCGGCGGCGCCGGCGCAGCCGTGCTCAAGAAGGCCGGGCTGCTCGCCGTCGTGCTGGCCTTCCTCAAGAAAGGTCTTGTCTTCATCCCCATCGTCCTGATCGGTCTCTGGAGGATGGTGCGCGGTCTCTTCGGTGGTGGCGCGAAACCCTAGGGCGGGATATAGGCTAGGGGATGCATATCCTTCTTGGTCTTCTTACCCTGCTGGTCGCGATTGGTGTCTGGATCTGGCGCCTGCGCATGGCCCGTCAGGGTCTGGATGCAGCGGCTGACATTGCCAGAACGGTCGCCAATGCGCCGCGCCGCTTTGCCTTCAAATACAAGGCAGGGAAGGGCGGGCTCGACCTGATCGAGGATGCGCGCGAAGCTGCGGCCATCATGATGATGGAAGTGGCACTGGCGCGCGGCGGCCCGCTTACCCCCCGTCAGGGCGAAATCATCGAAGCCGAAATCCGCGATCATTTCGACTATTCGCCGCGCGATGCCGAAGACCTTGCAACACACGCCGCCTGGGTCTGCCAGACCAGTCCTGCGCCGAATGAGACCATGCGCCGGCTCAGCCAGCTTATCGTCGAGGCCTCGCAGCTCGGTCCGAAGGAAGTCGTCGATCTCGACTCGATGCTCGTCGCCGTGTCCGAAGCCGAAGGCCTGCCGACCCGCGACCAGCTCGCGCTCCTTCAGGTTTATCGCGATACGGCGGGCCTGAAGACCTGACAGGGACCTGAGCTTGCACGCCTTCCTGCGCTGGTCTACGCGAAGCCATGAGCTATACCGCGCGTGTCTGGAACGATAACTGGATGAACTATTCCGTGCTCCGGCACGGCGCGTTTGACGGCTTCCTCGTCACCTCGAAAAACTCCGGCACCCACTGGGTCAAGTACATGTTCGCGGTCGCGCTCGCGGACACCTATGGCATCGAACGCCCGCGCTATTTTTCGGAGAATGCCACACGCCCCTATATCAGCTGGCCGAAGGACGACCCCGTTTTCCCGCTTCTGCCGCGCCTCGCCTTCAGCCACACGATTCCGCACCGTCTCGTGGATTGGGGATGGGCCCACCGTCTTGGCCGCCTGCCACCCTATGCGCTTTGCGTGCGCCATCCGATGAGCATCCTCGCCTCGCACCATGCGAAATGGGAATACGACATCCAGGTCGACTGGCTCGAATATCTGAAGGGCGATCCCGAGGGAAAGCGCTACCGCTGCGATCTCTACTGGCTCGCGCGTTTCTGGAACCGCTGGGGCGATGTTGAAGCGAAGTTCCCGTCATCTATCCTGCGTGTGCAGTACGAAGCGACCCGCAACGATCCGGCCGGAACGCTGGGCGCCATCGCGCGCCATTGGGGCATCGACCTCAAACCGGAAGCCATCGACGCGGCCGTCGCGGCCGGCACCAAGGAGGCCATGGTCCTCAAGGTCGATCCGGACGCCGAGCCGAATGTCCTGCAGAACCGTCAGCAGTCACTCGAAACCCTGTTCTCCGGTGAGGCCATGGACATCTATGCCCGCATCGTCCGCGAGCATTTCCGGCATGACCTCGGCTACGATCTCATGTCGCCTCCGGCGGGGTGAGGTGGCCGCTTGAGCGCCCGTCCGGACCATACTTGATCCACCAGGGCTCCAGCTTCGCCTGCGCTTCCAGCTTCTGGAACAGGGGGTCTTCCAGAACGGCGGCTGCATAGGCCGCCGCCCCGCCGCTCAGCGGCAATCCATACGTGCGAAACCGCGTGACAACCGGCGTATAGAACGCATCGGCGGCCGACCATTCCCCGAACAGGAAAGACCCGCCCGAGCCATATTTCTCGCGCAGCCCCGACCACATCGCCTGCAGCCGCGCAATGTCACCCTCCAGCGCGGCGGTCATGTCCGGCGCTGAATGGCGGGCGCGGATGTCCATCGAGCAGGCATTGCGGATTGCCTGAAAGCCGGCATGCATTTCGCTGCACACCGCCCGGGCGACGGCGCGCTTTTCGGGATCAAGTGGCCAGACATCGCCGGGGGTTGCCCATTCGGCGATGAATTCGACGATGGCGAGGCTTTCCCAGATCTCGATCCCGTCCCAGCGCAGCAGTGGCACTTTGGCTGTCGGGCTGATCGCTTTCAGCTGCGCTGTGGTCTCGGGAAAATCGAGCGGCACGATGATTTCTTCCACCGGCAGGCCCGCCCGGCGCGACACCAGAAGCGGCCGAATCGACCAACTTGAGTAATTAAGGTTCCCGGACACGAACTGTTTCATGTCGATTTGCCCTCACCGATGGCCCAACGAGTCTCATTTATTATCACTTTTCCGAACACGCCGGCCCGGGAGTAGGGGTCCTCGGCGTTCAGCGCCTTTGCCGCGTCGAGGCTGCCGGCTTCGACAAGAAACACCGAGCCGACCATCTTGCCCTCCGGGTCCAGCAGCGGTCCTGCCATCCGCAAGGCCGGGCCGAGCCCTGCGGCCCATTCCAGGTGCGCCGGCCGGGTCGCCGCGCGCCGCGCTGCGCCGTCGGTTTCGTTATCGAGGCAGTGAAGACAGAACAGCGGCACAGGATGCCTCCCAAAGGTTCGAATCCGCTATGGCATAGGCAAAAGCCGCGCGCCATGGGCGCCAGAAGGCTGTTTTTATGTCATTTGGTCAGTGGCGACTGAATACTATATTGATTGTTCAGCCATTTCATGTAACAAGGTCACCATGACCCCAAGCCCGACCGACGACACCCGCAAGCAGATCCTGATGGCCGCCGTGGAGCGTATCCTCCACTATGGCTACTCGAAGACAACGATGGCGGAGATCGCCCGGGACTGCAACATGTCCGCCGGCAACATCTACCGCTTCTTCGCGTCCAAGCTAGATATCGCCGAGGCGATGGCCCAGAAGTTCAACGCGGAATCCAACCTCACCTTTGCCGAGATCGTGGCCCGCAAGGACACCGCCGCCAACCGGATGCGCGAGTTTTTTCACTATGATCTGGCCCGCACCTACTCGGCGATCGAGGATGAAGCCAAGATCCTGGAAGTCGCCGAAGTGCTCGGCAACGAGCGCCCCCTCTACATGAATGACAAGCTCGCCCAGGAGCGCGTCTACATGGTCCAGATCCTCACGGACGGCGTGAAGGCCGGCGAATTTCGCCCCCTCGCCAACCCCGACGAGACTGCCGAGATGTGGCAGTCGGCGCTGATGAAGTTCCGCTTCCCGCAGCTCTTCTCGAAGCTGACCCTGCCCAAACTCCAGCGCGAACTCGACGGCGTGATGGACCTGCTTCTGGCCGGCATTTCAACAGGCGCCGCCGTGCCTGCCCCCTGGGACGGCATGACCCCTTCGACCGGCGAAGTCTGCCCGGTGACGGGAAAACTCCTCAATTCTCTCGAATTAAACGATGATTAGTGAATAAAAACGTTTTTGTTCATTGACCAGCGTTCAGGGCGGTGCTATATCAGGTTCATGGACGGCAGCGGTTGCCTTCCAACAGTCCAAAGAGCCTTCGTCATGACCACCTCGCGCCAAGAAGCCCGCCAATCGCTCCTGTCCTTCCTTGCTGCCATCCCGGCGGCTGCCCTGACCCTCTGGGCCACCTACGGCCTCGCAAATTTCGTTGCCTGAACATGAGATCGCCTGCCGCCAACCGGCAGCCGGCCCCATCCCGCCCACAGCGCCAAGCCCCTGAGGCGCGGCGGGACTTTACCGGGACCTGAGGTTTTCCCCTTCCTCTCAGGTCCCGGTTTTTCTTTGTCTGGATTTTGGGTTCAGGCCTTGGCGCCCTTGTGGCCGCCGCCATAAACGGGCGCTGACAATGCCGCCGCCTCATCAAGCGGCCAGCGCGGACGCGATCCCGCATCGAGGCCGTCGGCCTCTCCCACAAGTCCTGCCGCCAGACGTTCCGCGCCCGCCAGCGCAATCATCGCTGCATTGTCCGTGCAATGACGAAGGGGCGGTGCAATCAGCCGCGCGCCCTGCGCCTGCGCCGCTGTGTCCAGCGCCGCGCGGATCGCCTTGTTGGCCGCCACGCCGCCCGCCACGACGAACCGTTTCTCGCCGTCCGTCTCGAACCTCGCCAACGCCCGCGCGGATTTTTCGCTCAGCACATCACAGATCGCCGCCTGGAAACTCGCGCAGATATCCGCCGTCTGCGCCTCGGTCACTGCCGAATCCGCGACCCGTGCCACGGCCGATTTCAGCCCCGCAAAACTCATCTCCAGTCCCGGCCGGTTCAGCAGCGGGCGCGGAAAGTCATGCGCCTTCGGATTTCCCTGCGCCGCCATCCGCTCCACCGCCGGCCCGCCCGGAAAACCGAGGCCGAGAGTTTTCGCCACCTTGTCGAACGCTTCGCCCACAGCGTCATCGATGGTGGAGCCCAGCCGCGTGTAATCGCCCAGCCCGCGCACTTCGAGAAACTGGCAATGCCCGCCGGAGACCAGCAGCAGAAGATACGGGAACGGACAATCCTCCGACAGGCGAGGGGAGAGGGCATGGCCCTCCAGATGGTTCACCGGAATGAACGGAATGCCGGCGGCCTGTGCCACCGCCTTGCCGGTCATCAGCCCCACCAGCACCCCGCCGATCAGCCCCGGCCCGGCGGTCGCCGCCACACCGTCCAGCGCGTCATAACCGATCCCGGCCTCCGCCATCGCCTTCGCCACGACCGCGTCCGCCAGCTCCGCGTGCGCCCGCGCCGCAATCTCCGGCACCACGCCCCGATACGGCGCATGCTCCTCCAGCTGCGTGCGGATCACGTCGGACAGGAGCGTCGCGCGCCCATCCTCCAGCCGCAGCACAGCTGCCGCCGTCTCGTCGCAGGAGGTCTCGATGCCGAGGATGGTGATCACGCGGGTCATGCGGGGCGTATAGCGTTGACTCCTCCCGCATAGAAGCGGCCTTCTGCGCGGAAATTCCTTGTAAGAAACCCCGCGCGCGCCGGACTAACCTTATATGAAACCGGCTCAGACCCAGGATCAGCTCTATTTCGAGGCCGCCGGGATCGTCGGCCCGGCCCTGCAGCGTCTCGCCCGGGCGACCGAGGCGAACGACGAGCGCCGCCGCGACCTCTTGCAGGACATGCACGTCGCCCTCTGGCGCAGTTTTTCCGGGTTCGACGGCCGCTGCAGCCTGCGCACCTGGGCCTACCGTGTCGCCCATAACACCGCCGCCAGCCATGTCGACCGCGAGCGCCGCACACGGCGCGGCGCCGTCGGCCTCGACGCCGCCCGCGAGGTGGCGGACCTGCGCAGCCCGGCGCGCGAGCTTGAGGAAAGCGACGCGATCGACCGGCTCAATGCCTGGATCCGCCGCCTGGGGCCGCCCGACCGGCAGGTGATCACGCTCTATCTCGAAGAACTCGACGCCGCCGCCATTGCCGAAATCACCGGCCTCACGCCCGGCGCGGTTGCCACCCGCATTTCCCGCCTCAAGACGCAGCTCGCGAAGGATTTCAAGGAGACCCATCATGTCTGAGCGCGACCCGTTCCAATCCCTCTGGATCCATCAACAACAGGAGCCTTTCCGCATGACCACAGCAGAGCTTCGCGGCCACGCCGCCCGTTTCCAGTCAAAAATCCGTACCCGGAACATCACCGAAGACATTGCCGGCCTGCTCGTCGCCGGCATCTTCGGATGGATGGCCTTCCTCATCCCGGTCCTGACGGTCAAGATCGGCGCCGTGCTGGTCATTCTGGGTGAGATCTACGTCTTCTGGAAACTGCACACGCTGGCCGGCGCCTCGGCAAAATCAGAACTCGATGCCGCCGCCAGCATTGCAGACTTTCACCGCGACGAACTCCTGCGCCAGCGCAGGGCCCTGTCCACGGTCTGGAGATGGTATCTCGCGCCCTTCGTGCCAGGCATGCTGGTCTTCGCCGCCGGCGCGATCTTCGCCACCGACACGGGCGCGACGCTCACGGAGCAATGGGTGCAGTTTGGCCTCTGCCTCGCGGTCATGGCCGCTGTCTTCGGCGCCGTCTGGTGGCTCAACGCCCAGGCCGTGAAAGCGCTGGATAAGGAGATCAAGGCGCTGGATGAGGCGGGTTGATACCTAAAAGCCCCTTCTCCCTCGAGGGAGAAGGGGCTTTATGAGCCGGTTCGCGAAACCTCGAAATTTTATCAATTCGAGAAACCTGGCATGATCCGTATCGTGAGAATGTTCCCTCATGACCCGCCGGAACAACATCCTCGACTTCCGTCGGCGCCACCGGATCGAAAAGCCGCCCGGGCCGCCCAGGCCACCAAAGCATCGGCCCTGGTGGCGCCGGATCGGTAGCCGGACGAATGATATGTGGGGGCCATACTATTGGCCATTTGGTTTGAGGACTTGGATGGTCATTTCAGGCCTCGGTCCATTGATCGTTCTTGTCGTAGCCTGGTGCTTCGGATGGGGGCCGGGTCTGGAGTATGCAGGCTGACCTAGAACCCACTGAACTCAGTCACCTTTGATTGCCGGGGGATTGCGCTATACAGGCGAACTCTTGCTGTCCGGAGTTACAAGACATGCGCCGTGAAGTGATGGCATTCTGTCTGATCGGCGCGGGGATTCTTGTCTCAATCGCCACGGCTTATGGGTGGATACCTGATCCAGAACCGAATGCATCGTCAGGCGGCCCTCCTGAGTTTGCACTGGGGATTCTGTTCGCCATCATCGCCTTTGTGTTTCCGCGCGCCAAACCTCAAGAAGGCTTGAACAGGCCAGTGCTGATCTGGCGCCGAGCCTTCGCCTTATACCTTGATTGGTGCGTGGCATTATTTGGACTTGCGGCTGTGTTGGGTCTGGGCCGAATAGCCATCGTCAACGTCTGGCCTGAAACGGCTAGCAGCAGTTATGTGCATCCCATGATGACCATCGCATCGATCACCCTCGTCTTCTCGGCCTTGTTTTCCTATTTCTGGCTTCACCCAAAACTTGGGCGCGCGACGCTCGGCCAGTACATCATGGGCTACCGGATCGAAAGTGATCCGGACCCGAACATTCCGCCTCACCACTTCGTGCGGACAGTGTTTGCAATGCTTGCTGCCTGCAGCTGGCATCTCTGGGGCTGGTTCGTGAAATACGAAGACACCCAGAAAGGAAACTACTGGTGGGATCGAATCGGGCAAACGCGGGCCGTGTTTGTCGGCCCGTACTGACCTCTAATCCCCATCCATCCGCAGCGCCGCCACGAAGGCTTCCTGCGGAATCTCGACTTTGCCGAACTGGCGCATGCGTTTCTTGCCGGCGGCCTGTTTGTCCAGCAGCTTGCGTTTGCGGGTGGCGTCGCCGCCATAGCATTTCGCGGTCACGTCTTTCCTCATGGCACTGATGGTTTCGCGCGCGACGACGCGTCCGCCGATCGCCGCCTGGATCGGGATCTTGAACATCTGACGCGGGATCAGGTCCTTCAGCCGCTCGCACATCTGCCGCCCTCGCCCTTCGGCCCGGTCGCGGTGGACCAGCATGGCGAGCGCGTCCACAGGCTCCTCATTGACGAGGATCTGCAGCTTGACGAGGTTCTCCGCGCGGTGGCCGATCAGCGTATAGTCAAAGCTCGCATAGCCGCGCGAGAGCGACTTCAGCCGGTCGTAGAAGTCGAACACGACCTCGTTGAGCGGCAGTTCGTATTTCAGGCAGGCGCGTCCGCCCACGTATGAAAGCTCTTTCTGGATGCCGCGCCGGTCCTGGCAGAGTTTCAGCACCGAGCCGAGATATTCGTCCGGCGTGTAGATGGTGGCCGCGATCCAGGGCTCGCGGATTTCCGAGATGCGCACCACGTCCGGCATGTCGGCGGGATTGTGCAGCTCGATCTCGGAGCCGTCCGTCATCGTCATCTGGTAGACCACGCTCGGCGCGGTCGCGATCAGGTCAAGGTCGAACTCGCGGCTGAGGCGCTCCTGGATGATCTCCAGGTGGAGGAGGCCGAGGAAGCCGCAGCGGAAGCCCATGCCGAGCGCGGCGGAGGTTTCCATTTCCCAGGTGAACGAGGCGTCGTTCAGGCGCAGCTTGCTCATCGCCGCGCGCAGGTCGTCGAAGTCGCCCGCGTCCATCGGGAACAGGCCGCAGAACACGACCGGCTGCACTTCCTTATAGCCTGCGAGGGCCTTGTCGGTCGGGCGCTTGTCCTCGGTGATCGTGTCGCCGACGGCCGTGTCGCCGACTTCCTTGATCGAGGCGACAAAGTAGCCGACCTCGCCGGGGCCGAGGGCGTCGGTTTCGGTGAGCTTCGGATTGAAGGTGCCGATCTTGTCGATCTCGTAGACGCCGCCGGTGCGCATCATGCGGATCGATTGTTTTTTCTTCAGCACGCCGTCATGCACACGCACGATGACCACGACGCCCAGATACGGATCGTAGTAGGCGTCCACCAGCGCGGCCTTGAGCGGCGCGTTCACATCCCCGCCGCGCGGCGGCGGCAGTTGCTTCACGATCGCTTCCAGCACATCCGGAATGCCAAGGCCGGTCTTGGCGGAAATCTCGACCGCGTTCGCCGTGTCCAGCCCGATGATGTCCTCGATCTGCTCCTTCACGCGCGCCACATCGGCGGCCGGCAGGTCCACCTTGTTGAGCACGGGCACGATCTCGTGGTTCTGGTCGATGGCCTGGTAGACGTTCGCCAGCGTCTGCGCTTCGACGCCCTGGGAGGCATCCACCACCAGCAGCGAGCCTTCGCAGGCGGCGAGGCACCGGCTCACCTCATAGGCGAAGTCCACGTGCCCCGGCGTGTCCATCAGGTTCAGCGTATAGGTCTCGCCATCGTTCGCCGTGTAGGCGAGGCGCACGGTCTGCGCCTTGATGGTGATGCCGCGCTCCTTCTCGATATCCATCGAGTCGAGCACCTGTTCGCTCATTTCGCGGTCGGTCAGGCCCCCGCAGGCCTGGATCAGCCGGTCGGCGAGGGTCGATTTGCCATGGTCGATATGGGCAATGATCGAGAAATTACGGATTTTGTCGCGTGGGGTCATGGGCGGCATATAGCGGGGCATGTGGCCTGCGGGAAGTAGGCTGAGACTGGTGTATGACCGCGCCCGCGCGTATGAGTCGCCCACTTGGTATAAGGATAGACCCGATGAGGCTCGTATTGGCCGTTTCTTCCGTTCTGGCGCTGGGCGCCTGCGGCTATTTCAACAAGCCTGCGGAGGACGTGAATGTCGCCCCGCCCGCAGAAGGGGAGACCCAAGTGGAGCCGTCCGAGATGCCGGAAATGAAGATGCCGACCGCCGAAGAGGCTCGGAAAGCCGCTGAAGCGGCGCAGGCCGCCGCCGAAACCGGCGTTGTCTATGCCGGCGAGGACCAGAACGGCACCACCGTCGCCGTCCCGCTCGGCGAGACCCTTCGCATCGAACTCGTCTCCATCCCGACCGCCGGCTATGTCTGGACCGTCATCGAAGCCCCCGCCTTCATGGAAGTCGCCGGCGAATCGACCCGCGCGACCGATCCCGCCCATCAGGAAATGGCCGGCTTCACGGGCGGCAATCACTTCCTGAGCTTCGATTACGTCGCCAGGGCCCCCGGCACCGGCAAGTTCAAACTGGTCGAAGGCCGTCCCTGGGAAACCGAGGAAGCGCCGATGGACACATTTGAAATGACCGTCACGGTCACGGAGTAGGCACCCCTTGGCCGACACCCAGTCCGCCCCTGCAAAGACCGGCATCACCGATGAGGGTTACCTCACCGACAGCTGGTATCTGGCCGCGCCCTCGGCGCAGCTGAAGCCGGGCACGCAGACGCGGCTGATGATCCTCGGCGAACCGGTCGTCGTCGGTCGCACGCCGGCCGGGGAGGCCTTTGCCCTGCGCGACATCTGCCCCCACCGCCTCGTGCCGCTCTCCGCCGGACGGCAGATCGAAACCAAGGGCGAGTGGACCCTGCAATGCCCGTATCATGGCTGGCGCTTCGGCACCGATGGCGGCTGCCGCCTGATGCCCAGCCTCACCGATGACAGTCCCTACGACCCCACGAAAGTGAAGGTCCGCCGCTATCCCGTCCACGAGGCGAGCGGCGCGGTCTATCTCTATGTCGCGCATGACCCGCGCTCCGCGGCCCCGCCTGCCGTGCCGCCGCCGGATTTTGGTCCGCTCCCGGACAAACCGGGCTTTGTCATCGAGGACATCTTCAACGCTCATATGGACGACGCTGTCGTCGGCCTGATGGACCCCGCCCATGTTCCGTTCGTACACGATCAATGGTGGTGGCGCCCGCCGTCGACCGGCCTGAAGCTGAAAGAGAAACCCTTCGGCCCCATCGAGCGCGGCTGGGCCATCGACCGCCACGCACCCTCGTCAAACTCGAAACTCTACCGCTGGGTCTTCGGCGGCGATGTGCAGACCGAGATCTGTTTCCAGCTGCCGGGCTATCGCTGGGAAATCATCTCCAACGCCAAATCCCGCCTGCTGACGCTCACCTGCCTGACGCCCGAGGCCCCGAAGAAAACCCGCATTACCCAGTTCACCTGGTGGACCGGCGCCCCGCTGCTGCATCTCGCCGTGCCGGTCGCCAAGCGCATGGGCAAGACCTTCCTCGCCCAGGACGGCGAAATGGTGGACCTGCAGAATCAGGGCATGGCCCACCAGAAAGCGATGCTCTGGATCGACGACATCGACGTGCAGGCCAAATGGTACCAGCAGCTCAAACGCGAATGGACCAGCGCCCGTACCGAAGGCCGGGCGTTCGCCAACCCCATTCAGCCCCGCATCCTGAAGTGGATGAGTTGAGGCAGAGCAGACGCTGCTTCAAAAGATGGATTCGAATTCACGTTCGCAGATCGCTGCGGGAACGAAGCCCACAACACAACATATCACGGCAATGCGGCGTCATGCCCCAAAATAGCCTTCAAAAAAAGTCACCCTGAAGACTGGCCGGGTGGGACATTCGTTCCAGATAAGTTTGGCGCACTTATATCGCGTCTCGGACTAACAAAGGAAATTCCCCATGAAAGCACTTGTCTTCGCTGCCTCTGCCAGCGCGCTTGCGCTTGCAGCGTGCTCGCCCGCTACCGAAACCGCACCGGCTGAACCAGCCGTTGTCGAAGCGGAAGTTGTTGAACCCGTTGCTGAAGAAGAGCCTGTGATGGCCGAAGCCACGATTGTCGACATCGCCGTCGGTAATCCGGACTTCTCAACCCTCGTTGCCGCCGTTGAAGCGGCGGGCCTGGCCGAAACACTGGCCGGACCTGGTCCGTACACGGTCTTTGCGCCGACCAATGCCGCCTTCGCGGCGCTGCCGGCCGGCACGCTCGACGAACTCCTCCTGCCGGAAGGCAAGGATGATCTCGTGCGCATCCTCAGCTACCACGTCGTGCCCGGCACCGTGATGTCCACCGACCTGCCAGCCGAAGCCGATGGCACAGCCGTCGCCTCGATCAACAACCTTGATCTTGCTCCCCGCATCTCTGCGGACGGCGCGCCGATGGTCAACGAGGCGCAAATCACGCAGGCCGACATCACCGCCTCCAACGGCGTTATCCACGTGATCGACACCGTCCTCATGCCGCGTATGGAAGAATAACGCCCGCGCAGGCACGAAAATGCGGGGGCCGCGATCCATCCGGGTCGCGGCCCTTTCGTTTGCGGCGAACAAAGAGTGAAACTTCAAGCTGTCTTTAACCCTTCGCGCTGCTAGGGTGGCGCGCATGAGCGCTACGATTCGCATCCTCGGCATCGACCCGGGCCTCCGCCATACCGGCTGGGGCATCATCGAACAGACCGGCATGCGCCTCACCCATGTCGCCCACGGCGTCATCTCGGCGGCGACCGACATCTCGATGGCCGAACGCCTCGCTGAAATCTTCGAATGCGTCGGCGAACTCGCCCGCCATCACGGCCCCCACGCCGCCGGCGTCGAGGAAACCATCGTCAACGCCAACCCGCGCTCCGCGCTGAAGCTCGGCCAGGCCCGCGGCGCCGCCATGGCCGCGCTCGCCATGGCCGGCATCCCTGTCTCGGAATTTGCCCCCAGCCAGATCAAGCTCGCTGTCGTTGGCACCGGCTCGGCCGACAAGGACCAGGTCAAGTTCATGGTCCGCCGGCTGCTGCCAAGGGCAGGGGACATGAAACTCGATGCTGCCGACGCCCTCGCCTGCGCCATCTGCACCGCGCATCACCTGCCGCCGCAGTTCAGAAAGAAGGGCGCTGCATGATCATCGGCCGCCTCACCGGCGAGGTCGCCGCCATCGGACTCGACCATGTGCTGATTGACGTGAACGGCGTCGGCTATGTCGCCCTCGCGGGCACGCGCCTGCTCGCCCGGTTGCACGGCGGCGACAAGATCACCGTGCAGGTCGAAACCCGCGTCACCGAAGCCTCGATCACGATGTTCGCCTTCGCGACGGATGAAGAGCGCGCCTGGTTCGTACGCCTGCAGGATGTGCCGGGCGTTGCCGGTAAGTCTGCCCTCGCCATTCTCGACGGCCTCGCCCCGTCCGAAATCATGGACGCGATTGCGCTCGGCGATGCCGGCGCCTTCACCCGCGCCAAAGGCATCGGCAAGAAGCTCGGGGAGCGGATCATCACCGAACTCGCCGGCAAGGCCCCGCCGATGGGCCGGTTCGGCAAGTTCGAAACCGCCGCCGTCGCCGGCCTCGCTTCCGCGCCGATCGCCGCCTCCACCGGCCCGCGCTCCGAAGCCATCAGCGCCCTGACGAATCTCGGCTACACGCCGGGTGAAGCCGCCCGCGCCGTCGCCGCCGCTGCGAAGGATGGCGCCGCCGATGAGGTCAGTGCGTTGGTGAAAGGCGCGCTCAAGGAACTTGCGCGATGAGCCGGAAAGACTCCCTTGCCGACTCGCAGGCCCAGGCGCCCGACGCGCTGGACCGCGCCCTCCGTCCACAGACGTTCGAAGACTATGTCGGCCAGCGCAAGGCCAAGTCGAACCTGAAAGTCTATGTCGACGCCGCCCGCAATCGCAGCGAGGCGCTCGACCATGTCCTCCTCTTCGGCCCCCCCGGCCTCGGCAAGACGACGCTGGCGCAGATTCTCGCGCGCGAAATGGGCGTCGGCTTCCGCGCGACCTCCGGCCCGGTCATCGCCAAAGCCGGCGACCTCGCCGCCATCCTCACCAATCTCGAGCCAAACGATGTCCTCTTCATCGACGAGATCCACCGCCTGCCCGCCATCGTCGAGGAAATCCTCTATCCGGCTATGGAAGACTACGCGCTCGATATCGTCATCGGCGAAGGCCCCGCCGCCCGCTCCGTGCGGCTTGATCTTTCGCCTTTCACCCTCGTCGGCGCCACCACCCGCGCGGGCCTCCTCGCCTCGCCCCTGCGCGACCGGTTCGGCATTCCGGTCCGTCTCGATTTCTATGAGCCCGAAGAACTCGCCCGCATTGTCATGGCCGCCGCGCGCAAGCTCGCTGCGCCGATCACGGAGGAAGGTGCCATCGAGATCGCCACCCGCGCGCGCGGCACGCCCCGCATCGCGCTGCGCCTCCTGCGCCGCGTGCGCGACTTTGCAGATGCCGAAGGCCAGCCCATCGACAAGCCCGCCGCCGACCGCGCTCTCAAACGCCTCGAGATTGATACTGACGGCCTCGACGCGCTCGACCGGCGTTACCTCCACGCCCTCGTCCACACCTACGCCGGCGGCCCCGTCGGCGCCGACACGCTCGCCGCCGCGCTCAGCGAAGCGCGAGACGCCGTCGAAGACGTCATCGAACCCTACCTGATGCAGAAAGGATACGTCGCCCGCACCCCGCGCGGCCGCGTCGCCGCCCCGCTCGCCTATGAACGCCTCGGGCTCAAACCTCCCGGCGGCCAGCAAAGCGCTCTGTTCACGGATGAAGACTAGTCCTTCGTCCGCATCCCCCACAGTGCCCCGATCAACCCGCCCTTGATCCGTGGCAGGAGGATCAGCACCGCGAGGATCGCAAACGCGCCCAGTCCCACGAGCCGCGCCCAAAGCGGCCAGGCTTCCTGCCGCGCCGAGATGAACGTCAGCGCCGCCAGCAGCGGGCCCAGCAGCAGCACGGTCAGCCAGGGCGGCCCGTCCTCCGCTTCGATCTCCCCGGTCCTCGCCCCGCACGCATCACACGCGCCAGCCTGTTTCAGATAGCCCACAAACAGTTTTCCCCGCCCGCAGTCCGGACATCGCCCACGCAGTCCGCGCAGCACAGCAACCAGGGCAGGGGAGAGCGTCATGCGCCAACCCTGCCACGGCCCCCATCCGCCCGCGAGGCGGGATGACGCCGCATCCGGTCTCTGCTAACCGGGTTCGATGAGCTGGGACTGGGACAGAATCGAACAGCAACCGGGCTTCGCCGGCGCCCGCGCGCGTGCGGGGCGCGAGGTCCGCCCGGTCCTCGAACAGGTCCATTCCGACCCGATCGATCCGGAACGGCAGCAGAAGATGCTCTCCGGCCGTTTCTTCGGCGCCTTCGTCTCTTTCATCATCATGTTCATGCTGGTCCAGACGCTGCTGCCGGGTGGCGGACTCTGGGAAATCGTGAAGTTCATTCTCTTTCCTGTCCTCTTCCTGTTCAACATTGGTCTCGCCGTCTTTCTGGCGCGCGACCATCTGATGAAGGTCTTTGTCGAGGCGCAGGCACGCCTCACCCAGAAGGCCGAAGCGATGAAGCGCATCACCGCGCCGCTCGGGCTCACCTATGTGCCCGCGCCCGGCGGTGCCCCCAAAGGGCTCGAATGGCTGGCCCGGCAAAGCTGGGCGCCGGCGGTGCTGCGTGAGGCAACTGCCTCGCTGAACGCGGCGGGCGGCATGGACAAGGCGGTCGCCACGGTGCGCGATAGCGGCCTGCTCATAGAGCCGAATGTCTACGTTGCCGGCACACCCGAACAGAAAGCCAAGTATCACGAGATGACCGCCGGTAACCGTCAGATCGAGGACGGTTTCGAGGGCCAGCGCGCCGGACTCCACTTCTCGATGTTCGAATGGATCGAAACGGTCGACGAAGCGCCGGACGTGCCGCATCTCGTGATCGTGCTGGAGGCGCCGTTCGAACTCCACGGCGTCACCCAGCTGCGCGCCCGTAAGACAAGCTGGCCGCAGGACCCCAAGGGCCGCGCCCTCCAGGAGATTGATCTCGGCCCGAAGGCTTTCGACACGCTTTATCGCCTGCGATCCTCCGATCAGGTCGAATCCCGCGCCATCTTCAATCCCGCCGTCATCGAGCGCGTCATCGCCCTTGCGCATGGCGGCAAGTTCCGCGCCGTCGCGCAGGGCCGGCACCTCGCCTTCGATTTTTCCGGCGGTCCCAACCGGTTCCAGCTTGTCGATCTCCTGACCGGCGTCTGGAGTGACGAGACGGTGCGCCAGACGCATGCCGATCTGGCCGAAACGCTCGCACTGGTCGAAGTGCTCGGCCATGCCTTCATGGCCGCCCGCCGGCCGGAATCGGATGCCTCATGAGCCTGCCTGATCTCGACGCACAGAACTTCGACGCCGACCGCCAGCACTGGATTTCCGTGCGCGTCTACTACGAAGACACCGATTTCACCGGCATGGTCTACCACGCCAACTACCTGCGCTTCTTCGAGCGGGGCCGCTCCGACCATCTGCGCGATGCCGGCGTCTCACACCAATCGCTGCTGGCGCGCGAAGACCCCGCCGCCTTCACGCTCACCAACGTCAACGTCACCTACCGCAAGCCCGGCAAGGTCGATGACCTCCTGCACATCCGCACCCGCTATCTCGGCATGGACGGGCCCCGCATCCGCTTCTCGCAGGCCTGCCTGCGCGGCACGGAACTGCTCGCCGAAGCCGAGATCACCGCCGTGATGATCCATGCGGACGGTCGTCTCCGGCGCCCGATCAAGGAAATCGCGGATCACCTGGAAGCGTATCGCTGGGGCGAATAACGCCCAGCCATCACAGGTTCAGAACGGAACGCGGCGTACCCCAGAAGGGTGCGCCGCTTTTTTTTGCGCCGGAATCGCCTCCGCCTCTTGCATTCCGATATATCGAAACATAAATTGCATTTCGATATATCTAAGAAGGAGTATCAATGCACAATCCAACCCCATCCAATTCCTCATGCGGCAGCCACAGGCGCCGCGACACCGGAGATTCCATGTTCGACCATCACAGACATTCCCGCCGCGAACGCTGGCACATGAAAATGCACCGTATGGGCGCCCATCGCCGGGGCAGGGGCCACGGTTCCGGCAGCCGCCCGCTCGGTCATGGCGACCTGCGCCTCCTGATCCTCAGCCTGATCTCGGAAACCCCGCGTCACGGCTATGACCTGATCCAGGAAATCGAGACGCGGACCGGCGGCGCCTACAAGCCAAGCCCCGGTGTCATGTACCCGGCCCTCGAGATCATCCAGGACCTCGGCTGGGCCGAAGTGCGCACCGAGGACGGCAAGAAAACCTTCCACATCACGCTCGCCGGCAAGGCCGAGATCGAGACGGAAGCCGAGTCCATCGCGGCGATCCACGCGCGTCTCGCTGAACTCCAGAAGGCAGATGAGGAAACAGACCCGACGGATATCCGCACCGCGATGCACCGCCTTCGCCACGCGGTCATTTCGGTCGCCCGCGAACACAGCGCCGACGAGGCCCGCCAGCGCCGGATCGTGGAAATCCTGACGGCCGCGAAAGACGAGATCGCCGGTCTCGGCTGAGCCAGCCGGTATCTGAACTGCGAACGGGGCGCCGAAGGGCGCCCCGTTTTTTGTGTGGTGCCCGGCAGCGGTCATTTCCTGCCCGATCGGTTAACAATCCGCCATGAACGCTTAACCCTTGGCCTGTATCCCTTATCTGACTGCGCAAACCATGGAATACGCCGTGTTTCTGCCGGATTTGGACTGGAAAGAGGTCGCTGACATGCGGCCTAAGCGCATTGCCCGGGACCGAATCCTTATAGCGCCACACAGCGGACGCCGCCGCGCGTCCATTTGAAGTTTGGGAGACTTATCGTTCATGGAAAACGAAGCCATCGGCACAATCCCCAATAGCGGCGACTTTTCGTTGATCGCGCTGCTGGGCGAAGCCGATATCGTCGTAAAGCTCGTTCTGATCGTGCTCCTGCTGGCCTCGATCTGGTCCTGGATCGTCATCGGCGAGAAATTCTTCTCGCTCGGCGCCCTCAAGAAAGCCTCGCTCGCCTTCGAAGAGGCCTTCTGGAATGGCCGCGCCGGTGATTTCGACCTGCGCCCGGGCCAGGGCGGCAAGGATCCCGCCTCCCGCGTCTTCGTCTCCTGCGCCCGTGAATGGCAGGATGCCGGGAAATCCCTCCCGACGCCGGCCGAAGCCTCCGCCATCGTCATGCGGGCCGAACGCTCCATGCGCGCCGCGGTCGACCGCGAACTTGGCCGCGCCGGCAATGGTCTCTCGGTGCTCGCCACGATTGGCGCCGCCTCGCCCTTCATCGGCCTCTTCGGCACGGTCTGGGGCATCATGAACGCCTTCCTCAACATCGCCGAAGCGCAGGATACCAGCCTCGGCACCGTCGCCGGCCCGATTGCCGAAGCCCTGTTCGCCACCGGCCTCGGCCTGATCGCGGCCATCCCGGCGGTCATCTTCTACAACAAGTTCACCAGCGACCTGACCAAGCTCGCCGACCAGCTTGATGCCTTCTCCCAGGATGTCCTGGTGCGTCTCTCGCGCCGGGCCTCCGACGCCACGCGGGACTAGCGCGCCATGGGTCTCATGCTCGGTTCTGGCGGAAAAGGGGGGCGGCGCGGCCGGCGCGCCCTCAATGCCGAGATCAACGTCACGCCTTTCGTGGACGTCATGCTCGTGCTGCTCATCGTGTTCATGGTCACGGCCCCGCTGCTGATCCGCGGCGAGGAAGTGAACCTGCCGCGCACCACATCCGCGCCGCTCAAGTCCGAGGCAAACGACACGCCGCTGACGCTCTGGGTCCGCGCTGATGGCACAGTCCTCGTCCAACAGACCGAGATCGCCACCGAAGACCTTGCGACCCAGCTCACCGCCGTTCTGGGGGAGGGCTATGACAAGCAGGTCTATCTCTATGCCGATACCGACGTGCCCTATGGCCGCGTCATGGAAGTCACCGCCGAAGTCCGACGCGCCGGCTATACGCGCATGTCTTTCATCACCGAGCAGAAGCGTTAGGAGCCCGCCCGCACGATGATCCGCGGCCTAGCCATTTCGACTCTCGTCCATGCCAGCGTTCTGGCCATGGCGATGATGTCGTGGCCCCAGGCGGATTCGGAATGCGACCGGGCGGTCGAGAAACTGCGCCGCGAGAACCCCGGGATTCGCGCCATCGAGATCATGATGGCGCTGCCGGAGTGCGCCGCCGCCGCCGACCTGCCGATCGACTTCGAGGATGTCGGCCTCGTCTCCAACGTCTCCGACCTGCGCAAGGCGCCCGAGCCGCAGGAAGATGCCGTCCCGCCGCCCGAGGAAGAAGCCGAGGAGGTCCCGCCCGAGCCGGAACCCGAAGCCGCCGAGCCTGAGCCTGAAGAGGAAGTCCCAGATCCGCGCGAGGAACCCGAACCCGAGCCGAAAAAGCCCGAGCCCAAGAAACCGGAACCGAAAAAGCCCGATCCCCTGATCAAGAAGGATCCGCCGAAAAAGGAACCGAAGAAGGACGATCTCGACTTCCTCAATGATTTCGACAAGGCCCTGCAGGACAAACGTCAGGACCGCGCCAGCAAGCCGCCGGCCGAGGCCGACGACCGGCCTGTCCTCGGCAATGCCGACCGCGACCGCGAGGGCTCCGGCGACCGGACCGGCAGCACCGCGTCCTTGCAGGCCGCGATGCGCCGCCAGGTCGGCTATTGCTGGCGCGGTATCGAAGACCTGCCGGAAGAAGACCAGATCAATGTCGTGGTCAGCGTCGAGCTGGCCCGCGACGGCTCGATCATCGGCAATGCCGAACTCGTCAGCCCGCGCTCGCGTCCGGTTGGCCGGTCAGGCTTTGCAGTCGACCTCGCCCTGCGGGCGGTGCGCACCTGCGCGCCTTACAAACTGCCCGAAGATGCCTATGAAGAATGGAAAGATATCGAAGTGACGATCGGTCCCCAGAAGGGCTGAGCGCGCGCCAACTGATAAAAGGAGTTTGATGGAATGATGCACACGATCCGGCACATCCTCGCCGCCGCCCTTCTGGTGCTCGGCCTTGCCGCCCCCGCCTCGGCGCAGTTGCGCGTGCGCGTTGATGAAGGCAACTTCCAGCCGACCCCCATCGCCATTCCCGACTTCGCCGTCACCGGTGCCAATACGGAACTCGCGAAACAGATCGTCGATGTCGTCCGCGCCGACCTTGCCTCCACCGGCCTGTTCGACCTGCAGAACCCGGCCTCCTTCATCCAGAAGGACCAGTCGATCAATGCCGAGCCGCGCTTCGCGGACTGGAAGATCATCCGCACCGAAGGCCTCGTTGTCGGCGCGTTTGAAGAGCTTCCGGACGGCAAGGTCGCCGTCTCCTTCCGCCTCTGGGACATCTATGGCGGCGAGCTGATGCGCATCAACGGCGAGCCTGGCCGGCGTCTCACCACGACGCCCGAGAACTGGCGCCGCATCGCGCACAAGATCGCCGACTCGATCTATTCCCGCCTGACCGGCGAAGACCCGTATTTCGACACGCGCATCGTCTACATCGCCGAAACCGGCCCCAAGACCGACCGCGTGAAGCGCCTCGCGATCATGGATAGCGACAGCGCCAACCAGCAATACCTGACCTCCGGCCGCTCGATCGTGCTGACCCCGCGCTTCTCCCCCTCGGCGCAGGAAATCACCTACATGTCGTATGAAGGCGGCAAGCCGCGCGTCTATCTCTTCAATATCGAGACCGGCCGCCAGGAACTGCTCGGCAATTTCCCGGGCATGACCTTCTCGCCCCGCTTCACCCGCGATGGCCAGTCCGTGCTGCTCTCCCAGGCCCAGCGCGGCAATACCGACATCTACCTGATGAACCTGCGCACCCGCGAATCCGAACGCCTGACCGACCATCCGTCCATCGACACATCGCCCTCGATGTCGCCGGACGGCAAATCGGTCGTGTTCAACTCCGATCGCGGCGGCACGGCCCAGCTATATATCATGAACACCGACAAATCCCGCCGCACCTGCCCCGGCGGCGGCAGCGATGTCGCCTGCCGGATCACCTTCGGCAAGGGCCGCTATTCCACGCCCGTCTGGTCCCCGCGCGGCGACCTGATTGCCTTCACCAAGCAGGAAGGCGGCAAGTTCTATATCGGGGTCATCGGTACCGACGGCAAAGGCGAGCGCCTGCTGACCGAAGCCTATCTCGATGAAGGCCCCGACTGGTCGCCCAATGGGCGCGTGATCGTCTACTTCCGCGAGGCTCGTCCCGGCGCCAGCCCGCAACTCTGGTCGGTGGACCTGTCCGGCCGCAACGAACGGCGGGTCACGACACAGACCGATGCATCCGACCCGGCCTGGTCGCCCCTGTTGGAATAGCTGCACATTACAAGGATTTAAGCAGGCTGTAATAGTGCAGGCTGCTAACCACAAAGGCGAAGCCGCGATTTTAGCGAAATAGGTGCGACATTGGATTGTCGTCCCATTTCAGCCAGATTATGGAGTTAATGTTGGGGTTGTTTAAGGGGCAGAAATTCCTTTTCCCTGACAAGCCCGCGCATCGTCCTTTCCTATGGAGCCCTCGACACATGCAAACCTTTCTCAAAGTTACTGCTGCCGCCGCGCTTCTGGCCACGGGCGCCTGCGCCTCGAAACCGGAGCCTGTTGCACCTGAGCCCGTCGCCCAGGTGGAAACCCCACCCGTCGTCGAAGAAGTCGAAGTTGTTGACACCACACCGGTTGAAACCTCCTCGATCGCCCCGGGTTCGCTCGAAGATTTCCGCGTCAACGTCGGTGAGCGCGTCTATTTCGACCTCGACCAGTACCGCCTCGATTCTGAAGATCAGGACATCCTGAAACGTCAGGCCGCCTGGCTCGCTTCGTACCCGAACGTTCGCGTCCTGATCGCCGGCAATGCCGACGAGCGTGGCACGCGCGAGTACAACCTCGCCCTCGGCGAGCGCCGCGCCAATGCGGTGAAAGAATACCTGGTCAGCCTCGGCGTCAGCGCATCGCGCGTCGACACCGTCTCGTATGGCAAGGAGCGTCCGGTGGTTGCCGGTTCTTCCGACCAGTCCTGGGCGCTTAACCGTAACGGCTGGACCCAGATCGTTTCGGGCGCAACCAGCTAAGCTGACTGCATAAGCCAGTGGTTCAAAACAGCCGGGCGCCATAATTTGGCCCCGGCTGTTCCTTTTAGTAGCCTGCCCCGTCCCGTGTTTGCGTTTCGCCGGAGATATGCCGCCATGTTTAAAGCTGCCCTGACGAGTTTTGCCATTGCCGGCCTGCTTGTTGTGCCCGCCTCGGGACAGTCCTCCACGGCCCAGACCACACGCGGCGCGCCGATCACCAAAGGCGTGACGACCGGCGACCTCTCGGTGCAGGTCGCGCAGGCGCGCCAGTCGGCCGCGGATCTCCTGATCCAGGTCAATCGCCAGGAAGACCAGATCAATACACTTGCCGGACGTATCGAGTCGCTCGAGTTCGAGCTTGGCCGGGCGCGTGAGTCCAATCAGACCCTGCTGACGGATAACGAAACCCTCGCACGCGATGCACAGGCCATGCGCCAGCAGCTCGACCAGCAGGCCCGCGCCATCACCGGATTGCAGGTCATTCTCGGCCTGGAGCCGGAGCCCGTCGCCGAAACCTATTCGTCCACGGACACGTCGGTGCCGAACGGGACGCCTGAGTATTTCGGGCAGGGGGGCGTGCCGTCTGATGGCCGAGGCATCGACAGTTCCGGCCCGGCCCAGCTGACGCCGAACGCCGCGCCGGCGACCGGGTCCGGCCTTCCGGAAGGCTCGCTCGGCACGCTGCCCGCAACCCAGCTTCCGGGTGAAGCCGGCGCGCTGTTCGCCGAAGCCAAGACCCGCCTGATCCGTCTCGACTATGCCGGCGCCGAAGAAGCCTTCCAGGTCTTCATCGACCAGTTCGGCAAGGATCCGCAGGCCGGCGAAGCCTATTTCTGGCTGGGTGAGTCGCTGCACCAGCAGAAGGCCTATGCCGATAGCGGCGCGGCCTACACGACGATGATCCGCTCCTATCCGGATGACGCGCGTGCGCCCGATGCGCTGGTGCGCCTTGGCCGCGCGATGCGCTATATCGGTGAGACCGAAAAGGCCTGCACCGCACTGGACGCGCTGCCGAAGCGCTACCCGAACGCGACGAAAGTTGTCCGGGATCTTGCCGCCGTCGAGCGGACCCGGTCCGGGTGCGCCAACTAGACCTTCCCGCCCGGTTCGCCGCCGCGATTGAAGCGGTCCCTGCCGATTGGCGCGCAGGGCCGATTGGTCTTGCCGTCTCCGGCGGCAGCGATTCCCTCGCGCTTCTCCACCTCGCGCATCATTGGGCCGCGTCATCGGGCGCGCCCCTTGTTGTTTTCACGGTCGATCATCGCCTGCGCCCCGAAGCGGCGGACGAGGCCGAACAGGTTGCCGCGCTTTGCGCCCGTCTTGGCCTCGCGCACCAGACGCGCGTCTGGCGCGAGCCCGTCCCTCGCCAATCCGCCGCCCGCCGCGCCCGGCATGCCTTGCTCGCTTCAGCGCTCACTTCCGCTGGCGGCCAACTCCTGCTGACCGGCCATACGGCGACCGACCAGGCCGAAACCTTTCTGATGCGCGCGCGGCAGGGCTCCGGCTGGTACGGCCTGGCCGGCATCCAGCCTGTGTCTCTCTCCCCGGTCTGGCCGGAAGGCGCCGGGATCCGCATCGCGCGCCCCTTGCAGGGCGAGACCCGGGAAGACCTGCGCGACTGGCTGGCAGGGCAGGGGGAAGGCTGGATTGACGATCCGTCCAACACCAATCCCGCCTTTGAACGCGTGCGCATGCGCGCCCAGCTTTCGCGTCCCGGCCTGACTGCCCGCGTGCTCGCCTGCCAACGCGGCTTTGCATATCTGCGCGCTATCGAGGATGCGCTGCTTGCCAACTGGCTCGGCCGCGCCGTTTCGGTTCTGGACGACGGCGCCGTGCAGGCGGGTCTGGCGGGCCTCACGCCGGAGCGCGCCGCGCGCGGCCTCGGCCTGCTGCTCCAGTCGGTCGCAGGGCGCGACACCGCGCCAAGGTCAGACAGCCTTCAGGACCTCGCGGCCCGTTGCCTCTCTTCCGATGGCTTCCGGGGCGCGACCCTCGGCGGTGTCCGCATGCGGCCTCGCGGCAGTGGATTCCACCTTTCTGCTGAACCCGGCATTGACCAAAACCCTCCGGGTCCGGAGGCCATTGCGGCACGTATTACCGCCTTCCGGCTGCTTTTTATCAATTCTGCGCAAGAATCAGCGCCGGACGGTGGAAAGGAGTCGTTTTTGCAGGGTTTGACCCCTATCTTCAGGGTCAACCCCGTTTCCGTGATGCGAGACCTGCCATGAACGTTCGTAACCTTGCCGTCTGGGGCGCCCTGGCCCTCTTGGTGATCGGGATGGCCGTGATGATGGGGGGCAACCCCGAAGTCGCCGGCGCCAAGCCTGCCAAGCTCTCGGAAATCTACACGATGGCCGAACAGGGCACGCTCTCGGACGCGACCCTCGGCGACACCAAGCTGATGGTCACCACGACCAGCGGCGAAAAGCTGATCAGCGAAATCCGCGCCCTCGACATGACCACCGAACAGGTGCTGCGCGACGCCAATGTGCCGTTCAATGTCGAAGCCGATGTCGGCCGCAACAATGTCGCCTCCGTTCTCCTGTCTCTCCTGCCGATCGTCCTGATCGTTGCCTTCGTCTTCTTCATGATGCGCCAGATGCAGGGCGGCGGCACGCGCGGCGCCATGAGCTTCGGCAAATCCCGCGCCCGCCTCCTCACCGAGAAGCATGGCCGCGTCACCTTTGACGATGTCGCCGGCGTCGATGAAGCCAAGGAAGAGCTGCAGGAAATCGTCGAATTCCTGCAGGATCCGTCCAAGTTCCAGCGCCTCGGCGGCAAGATCCCGAAGGGCGCGCTGCTCGTCGGCCCGCCCGGCACGGGTAAAACCCTTCTCGCCCGCGCGGTTGCGGGGGAGGCGGGCGTGCCCTTCTTCACCATCTCCGGCTCGGACTTCGTCGAGATGTTCGTCGGCGTCGGCGCATCCCGCGTGCGCGACATGTTCGAACAGGCGAAACGTTCCGCGCCCTGCATCATCTTCATCGACGAAATCGACGCGGTCGGCCGCTCGCGCGGCGCCGGACTTGGCGGCGGCAATGATGAACGTGAGCAGACGCTGAACCAGCTCCTCGTCGAGATGGACGGCTTCGAAGCCAATGAAGGCATCATTATCATGGCGGCCACGAACCGCCCCGATGTGCTCGATCCTGCGCTGCTGCGTCCCGGCCGGTTTGACCGCCAGGTCACCGTCGGCAATCCGGACATCATCGGCCGCGAGAAGATCCTCAAGGTCCATATGCGCAATGTCCCGCTCGCCAAGGACGTCAACACCAAGACGATTGCACGCGGCACGCCCGGTTTCTCCGGCGCGGACCTTGCGAACCTCGTCAACGAGGCTGCCCTTCTTGCGGCCCGCCGTGGCAAGCGCGTTGTGGCGATGGCCGAGTTCGAGGACGCGAAGGACAAGGTCCTGATGGGTCCGGAACGCCGCTCGATGGTGATGTCCGAAAAGGAAAAGGAGCTCACCGCCTGGCACGAAGCGGGTCACGCCATCGTCGCCATCAAGGTGCCGTCCGCCGATCCCGTCCACAAGGCGACGATCATTCCGCGCGGCCGCGCGCTGGGCATGGTCATGCAGCTGCCGGAAGACGACAAGCTGTCGATGTCCAAGGTCGAGATGACCTCGCGCCTCGCCATCATCATGGGTGGCCGGGTTGCCGAGGAACTCAAGTTCGGCCTCGACAATGTAACCGCCGGCGCGGCCTCCGACATCCAGCAGGCGACGCGCCTGGCCCGCGCGATGATTACGCGTTGGGGCTATTCGGATGTCATCGGCCCGGTCGATTACGGCTCGGACCAGGGCGATGTGTTCCTGGGCCAGCAGCTGATGCAGTCTTCGCACATCTCGGAAGAGACCTCGCGCAAGATCGAGGAAGAAGTCCGCAAGCTGATCGAACAGGGCAAGGAAGATGCCCGCAAGGTGATGACCGAATCCCGTGCGGATTGGGAAGCTGTCGCCCTCGGCCTGCTTGAGTACGAGACCCTGTCCGGCGAAGAGATCGCCAACCTGATCAAGGGCATTCCGCCCTCGCGGCCCGATTCCTCGGATGAGGATTCCGGCCCTGCCTCTGCGGTGCCGGTGATCGGCAAGCGCAAGAAGCCGAAGGATGAGGGCGGGTTCGATCCGAAGCCCAATCCGGCCTGATCGGATTTACCAATCTCCTTTCCTTTGAAGCCCGGCCCGAATAGGCTGGGCTTCATGCTTTTCAGAACCGCCCTCGTGCCCGCTTTCGCCCTTCTTGCCACCGCTTGCGCGAGTGCGCCGGAGGCCCCGCCACCATCTGCGTTCGAGGCGGCGATTGCGCCGCTGTGCGGGAAGGCCTTTGTGGGCCGGATCGTCACCACCGACGCCGCGGACGATGACTGGCGTGCCCAGCGGATCGTCATGCATGTGCGCGGCTGCGAGCCGGGGCTGATCCAGATCCCGCTGCATGTCGGCGATGACCATTCGCGCACCTGGGTGCTGATGCAGGTCGGCAATGACTGGGAACTGCGCCATGATCACCGGCACGAAGACGGCGAGCCCGATGTGCTGACGATGTATGGCGGCTTTGCGTCGACGGACGCCGATGCGCTGCGGCAGGAATTCCCGGCGGATCAATCCACCAAGGACCTGTTTGACGCCCAGAATATCCCGGTGTCGAAAACCAATGTCTGGGCGGTCGAGGTTGATCCGTCTGCGAACATCTTTGCCTATGAACTGAAACGCCCGAACCGTTTCCTGCGGGTGGAGTTTGATACGGCCAAGCCGGTCGATGTGCCGCCGGCGCCGTGGGGCTGGGCGGAGTAGCTTGCGGCTGTCGGTGCGCTACCAGGCAGAGCCGGTGTTCACGCCGGTGAGCCGGTTCGTGCACAGGCCGCTCGATGGGGCGTTCCATACGGCGACACGGTTTGATCCGCCGTTTCCGCCGCCGGTGGCGGGGAAGGGGCATGCCTATTGGGTGCTCGAACACCGGGGGCATGAGCTTTATTTTGCGAGTCCCGAAGAGATCGCGCATGTGAGCGAGGTGCTCGGGCAACGGGTGTTGCCGAAGCCGAGGGTTCTGGGCGCCGGGCAGTCGGCGGTGAATTCGCACTGGCTGAGCCGAATGGACAAGGCCTGGCTGAGCTGGAAGGTGCGGCAGGAGATTGTCCGCAAGCTGAGGGATGAGCTGGAGAGGTTTGGGTCCTGAATCGGCGCTTTTTTCCTGAATCCGTGGGCGGAGGTGTTGCACAAGGATCGGGGGCGGATTTCGTAATGCCTTGACGGGGTTGGCGTTTATTCTGCCGCAGCCCGCTTTTTTGTGGGGACAAGACCTCGCTTGCCGCCGTCAGATCGCCTCATCCTGTTGCAGGCTTTGTATTGTGCGTGTCGATCCTTTCTCAGGGATTCTCATTTTTTATCACTTTGTATCGATCTGTTCTCGCCGCATATCGCGTCCGGCGGGGCGGTTTGGGGTGATGCCGGCCGTGCCCGGACGATGCGCGGGCGGAGGCCTGAGGGCGAGTATAGCCCGGGCGCAAACCCGGTCGGATTTGCAGCACCCGAAAAGCCTCAGTGCGGACTTATGGGTTCGTCATCCCGGGATTGGCGCAGCCAATACCCGGGACCCAGACTTCCCTGTTTCAAAAAAGATTCTGGGTCCCGGTCTTCGCCGTCGGCGAAACCGGGATGACGCCAAACTTTTTATGCGCGCGGGGCGGGGAGGGGTGGATTTTGTGGGATAAGGCGGAACTTGCGCGACCAAACCCGCGCCCCTACGAGGTTGCGGCCGCCAAGGCTTCTAGTCCTCACTCTCTAAGGCTGCCAGGTATTTGTTTATGTGCTGCTGAGAAGTCGCTTTCTTGAAGTAATTGTTCAAGTTCACGAACGTCTCGTTGTTCTTGTCCACAATGTCTTCCAAAATTTCGGTAGCGCGATTGTGAGCTTTAACAATAGACACAGCGCTCCCTCGAATTTTTTTGATCAGCTTGGCCGCATCAGTTACGTCCAGTTTTGTCTCATTCTCCAGTACCCACCACATGACACGGGTGATGTGAAAGGCGCCGTAGTTGAGGATGTTGCGCTTGGGATCATCGTCGTCCAATTCTCTGTAGGCCTTTCGACCAGCGCTTTCTGCGAATTTGTATAACTCATGCGCAACAGCGAGCTGCCACGGTTGTCCTTTCTCAAACACGTCAGTGTAGTACTCTTCTGCGTATACCTTGTATTTCTGAGCACGGCTGACGGTGGGCTGTCGCTTGAACACGGCAATGTAAGCTTGTCCGGCCTTCTCCATATTTATCACTTTGGTTTTGGCAACACCGGCGCTTTTAGCTTCGCCCCGCTTTCTCTCATAAAATAGGTCAAAGTCTTCCTCGATGCGGCGCTGAATGAGTTGCTGGATCTCATCATTGGCGTGCAGGTCTCGAGTTCCAATTGCATTCTGATTGTTCGTCGCGACTACTACTCGATCTACAAAGTTTCGATCTTTAGACTGATAGATTTTCAGTTGCACTTTCACTTGGTTGGAAAGAGTGCCCTGCTCATACGCCGCGCGAATTGAAGATGTAGTTTGGCAACCATTGATGATCTGAAGATTCTTGAGCTTTACCATTGGTGAGTCAGGGTCGCGGACGATGCTGAACGAATCACACACCATCGTGATGCCGTTGTTCATGAACCAAAAAAGTTTGGCCTGATCGTCTTCAGTCGAGCTTCTGAAGATACTTTTGTTCACGCGACCACCAAGACCGAGATTGCCTCGCACGTTGACATCAAACACCGCGTCACGAGGTTCAATTTGCGCAAGTTTAGCTAGGTCTTCTCCACTCACAGTGCACAGAAGGCTTCCTACCCCTGCGCTTTGAAACTCAATGATCGAGGGTCGATTAGCATCATAAGCGATTGGCAGATCATAATCGACTTTTCGAGCTCGGTTTCTACGGATGTTGAGTATACGATCCAGCTCATGGACACCGCAGAATGTGAAAGTGAAGTCTCCGAAAACCTTTCCTTCCGCATACTCCGATAGGATGTTTTCCGCGTTCTCTTGTGCTTCTTCGGGGACGCAACTGTCGTCGCCCAAAGTTACATAGAGGCATGAAACAACGATGTTGTTGTTGCCATATTGTTTTATGATGTCCCGCGTTTCCAGAATTTTCTGCCGGAACCGTTTGTTTTTCAGAGCTAGCACTTTCTCGCGCTTTACCTTGAAAATGAAGTCAAGCCCGGTCTTCATTAATGACACGGTATTCGCGCCAAACCCTTGGGAAACTTTGTTCTGAACTATCCAGATATGGGACCGCTGCTCTGCATCGTCGATATCAATTCTAAAAAGATCGACCTGCCTCTCACCCGTGCCATCAACGATCTCATCAGCTGGTACGTCTTCGTCCTCATCGAGGTCGAAATACACGCGATAGAACCAGTGCATGAAAGCAACGTCAGGTGTCAGTCCTGACTCGTCAGCGAACAATTCCAGCTCGTCTTCCAAGAACTGACGTTTGAGCTCTAAACTCATTTTGATCCCCCCGACAAAGGACGGATGCTGTTCCATTTTTAGTTTAAACTCAACCTCATTGTTGGTGTCATCGGAAAAGCGTGCTCGGGCAACTCAATGCCTAAAGTGCCTCATCCCCGTGAACACCATCGCGAGGCCGGCTTCGTCCGCAGCGGCGATGACTTCGTCGTCGCGGATGGAGCCGCCGGGTTGGATGATGGCGGTGGCGCCGGCGCTGGCGGCCTGGATTAGTCCGTCTGCGAATGGAAAGAAGGCGTCGGAGGCGGCGACGCAGCCGTGGGTGCGGGGCTCGGGCCAGCCGGCCGTTTCGGCGGCGTCTTCGGCCTTGCGGGCGGCGATGCGGGCCGAGTCGATGCGGCTCATCTGGCCGGCGCCGATGCCGACGGTGACGCCGTCTTTGGCATAGAGGATCGTGTTGGACTTCACATGCTTGGCGACGCGCCAGGCGAAGAGGAGGTCGGCGAGTTCCTGCGGGGTGGGCGCGCGTTTCGTGACGACCTTGAGATCGGCTTCGGAGATGCGGCCCGCGTCGCGGTCCTGCAAGAGGAAGCCGCCGGCGACGGTCTTGGCGAAGATGCCCCCAGCGGCGGGGTCGGGCAGGCCGTCGGTGATCAGCAGGCGGAGGTTTTTCTTTTTCGCGAAGATGGCTTCGGCGGCCGCATCGGCGCCCGGGGCGATGACGACTTCGGTGAAGACTTCGGAGATGACCTTGGCGGTGGCTTCGTCCAGCGGGCGGTTCAGCGCGACGATGCCGCCGAAGGCGGAGGTGGGATCGCAGGCGAGGGCGGCGCGGTAGGCGCTGATGATGTCCGTACCCAGAGCAACGCCGCAGGGGTTCGCGTGCTTGATGATGGCGACGGCGGGGGTGGCGTCGCCGAGTTCGCCGATCAGTTCATAGGCGGCGTCGGTGTCGTTGATATTGTTGTAGGAGAGTTCCTTGCCCTGCAGCTGGCGCGCGGTGGCAACGCCCGGGCGTTTCTCGCCGGTGACGTAGAAGGCCGCCTTCTGGTGGGGGTTTTCGCCGTAGCGCAGGGACTGCTGGAGGCGCCCGCCGAGGGCGGACCAGTCGGGCGCGGTCTCGCCGTTCTGGCGCGCGAACCAGGAGGAGATGGCGGCATCATAGGCGGCGGTGCGCGCATAGGTCTTGGCGGCGAGGCGGCGCAGGGTGGCGTGGGAGACTTCGCCGTCCCGGTCCAGTTCGGCGAGGACGGCGTCGACGTCCGACGTGTCAGTGCAGACGGCGACGAAGGCGTAGTTCTTGGAGGCGGCGCGCAGCATGGCGGGGCCGCCGATGTCGATATTCTCGATACAGGTTTCGAAGTCTGCGCCGGAGGCGACGGCGCGCTCGAAGGGGTAGAGGTTGACGTAGATCAGGTCGATCGGGGCGATGCCGTGGGTGCGCGCGTCGGCGACATGGGCGGGGTTGTCGCGCAGGAAGAGGAGGCCGCCATGGACGGCGGGGTGGAGCGTCTTGACGCGGCCGTCCATCATTTCGGGGAAACCGGTGAGGTCGGCGACATCGCTGACGGGGAGGCCGGCGTCTTTGAGGGCTTTCGAGGTGCCGCCGGTGGAGATGAGGTCGGCGCCGTGGGAGCGCAGGGCCTTGGCCTGGTCGATGAGGCCGGTCTTGTCGGAGACGGAGATCAGGGCGCGGCGGATCTTGAGGGGGGCGGACATGGGGCTCTCCGTGGCAACTCGGGCGGGGCGTATCACGGAAGGCGCGGGGGTCAAGCGGGCAGGGTGCCCCGGCTCTCCTTCGACTTCGCTCAGGATGAGCCGTCCTCAGCGGCGGATCAGGATTCCCGGACGAAGGCCCAGCGGACGGCGTTGGGGGGCTGGGAGCCGTCGCCGTTGGGGTCGGCGAAGCCGGAGAGGACGATCTGCTCGGGCTGCTCGACGATGCCGCGGGCGAGGTAGACGGTTTTCTCGAGGCGGGCGCCTTCGTGGCTGGTGCGGAAGCGCCAGACGGGGCCGCTGTCGCAGAACAGGCGGATGGCGTCCTTGCCCATCATGGCGGTGACGGTGGGGTGGAGGTGGAAGCGGATCTCGAAGGGGATGTGCTTCTTGTCGTCGGACGGGGCCTGCGCGACGGGGCGCACGAGGGAGTCCTCACCGGTCAGCCGGTCGCCCTCGCCGGAGATGAAGATGCGGCGGCGGTGGAGCAGGCCGTAGGCAGACTTGTAGCCGGCATGCTGGGCGTCGAGCCAGATCTCGGCGGCCTCCTCGAGACGTTTGGCGGAGATGCCTTCCGGGCCGATGAGGGCGCGCAGGCGGGTCTCATCGTTCACGATGAAGGCGCCGGAATCGCGCCCGCCGAGGATGAGGGTGGAATGGGCGGAGGTGCGCCGGACGGCGGCCTGCCAGTCGACGTTCACTTCGGCGGAGTAGCCGCAGGAGGTGACGATGCGGGACGGGCCGTCGGAGAGTTCGAAGCCGAGGGCGCCGGCGCGGGCATGGTCGCCGAAGGGGCGGGGCGGGGCTTCGCCGCAATCGAGGACGAGGCGGAGGCTGGCCTTCTCGACTTTCTGGAAGCCGGACTTCGGCGCGAACATGAACTTGCGGGGCGGCGTGGGCAGGCGGGCGAGGACGGCGTTGATGACTTCGGGGCGCGACTCGTCGCCGTCATGGAAGGTGTTGAGGGCGCCGTCGCCCGCCTGGAAGAAGGCGAGCATGGCGCCGATGCGGGGGATCCACTTGTCCATCCAGTCCGGCACCGGGCGGCCGGCGCGGGTGAGGGCATCGGCGAGGGTCTGCAGGTGGATGAGGGAAGACAGGATGTGCGATGGGCTGCGCGTGACGTGGCCGCCATCGGGGAGGATCTGGGCGGTGGTTTCGGATTCCAGCCGGTCGAGCGCGTCGCCGAGGCCGGAGCCGGCGCGCAGGCAGATGGCGTTGGCGACGAGGACGACCGCGCCGAGCCAGCGCGATTTCGGATCGTTCACGGCGCCGATCGTCTCGTGGATATAGCGCAGCTGGCGGGCGAGGCTGTCGACGCGGGCGGTGCGTTCCTCGATGGTGCCGGCTTCGAGCAGGGCCGGGCCGCAGCGCAGCCAGTTCCAGCAGCGGCTGGCGGTCGGCTCAAGGCGCCAGGCGAAGCCGTGGAACTTGCCGAACTTGTGGGTCCAGTCGTCGGTCAGCGCGATGGCGCGGGCAAGGCCGGCCTCGCCCTGGCCGAGCAGGTCCGGCGCCCAGGCGAAGCGGTGGATGCGATCGGCGAAATGGCGCGACGGCATGTCGGCATTCCACGGGGGCTGTCCGGGCTTGAGGGCGAGGCGCTGCTGGCCGATGCGCCAGACATCCTTCATCAGGGCGTCGCCGCGCCGCTCGTCCGGCGGCAAGAAGTTTTCGAGGTGGAGGCTGAACGTGTCCGGGCCGTGGCCGGTGAGTTTCAGTTTCTGGAGCGTCGAGACTTTCGCGTCCTCACCGGCAACCCCGCGAAATCGGCCCCAGAGAGCGGCGTCATCGCTGCTCGTCCGTGTCCGGTCTGCCTGGAAGTCTTCTCCGGTGTCTGACAAATCCTTGCCGTCCAAGATGCGCGCCGCTCAGGCCCGGACTTTGGGGCGCAGCGCATGGATATTCTCCGCATAGGCGGACGGGCCGCCATGGAAGACAGCCGATCCGGCGACGATGGCGGTGACGCCGGCCGAGATGGCTTTCGGTGCGGTTTCTGCGTTCAGGCCGCCATCGATTTCGAGAATGATGTCGCGGCCGGTCTGGTCGATCATCCGGCGCAGCTGTTCGACCTTGCGCAGCTGGCTGGTGATGAAGCTCTGGCCGCCGAAACCGGGGTTCACGGACATCACGAGCACAAGATCGATATCGTCGATGACGGGCTCGATGACGCTGGCAGGCGTGCCGGGGTTGAGCGCAACGCCGGGGCGCATACCGGCGGCGCGGATAGCCTGCAGCGTGCGGTGCAGGTGCGGGCCGGCTTCAGGGTGCACTGTCAGAATGTCGGCGCCGGCCTTGGCGAAGTCGGCGATGAACGGATCCACCGGCGCGATCATCAGGTGGACGTCGAAAGGCTTCTTCGTGTGCGGGCGCAGCTTTTCGATGATGGGCGGGCCGAAGGTGAGGTTCGGGACGAAATGGCCGTCCATCACGTCGACATGGATCATGTCGGCGCCGGCGGCATCAATCGCGCGGATTTCCTCGCCGAGCTTTGCGAAGTCAGCCGAGAGAATCGAGGGGGAAATGAGAACCTTGCTCATATCCAATCCCTAAAAGGGAACAGCCGGCTGCACAAGGCAGCCGGCTGTCCGTTCTAGTGGCTGATTGCCGCGTTCAGCGCGGGATCAGTTTCCAGCCATCGGCGCCGGCAATGGCGCTGACCGGGGTGCCCGGCTGGATGTAGAGGTCTGCGCCCTGCACGATCTCTTTCACTTCGCCATTGTCGAAGCGAACGATGTAGGCATAGCCGCGCTGGGTGCCGACAGCCTTGCCGGCTGCGTTACCGGCGATACCGCCGACGACTGCGCCGCCGATGGCGCCAGCCGTCTGGGCCTTGTCGCCGCCGCCGAGCTCGGAGCCTGCGAGGCCGCCGAGGACAGCGCCGGTGGCGGTGCCGATCAGCGAGCGGTCTGGCTTGATGGTGACTTCACGGGCCGAGGTGACGACGCCGGTGTAAACGGTGGAGGCCTGTCCGACCGAGCGGGTGCTGGTGGTGCCGGTGCCATAGGAGTTGGCACAGCCGCTGATGGCCAGGGTGAGGGCAGCCAGAGCGCCTGCAATCGCTTTGCGCGTGGCCGATTGAGCAGAAAGCTGCATCATCATTTGAATTCTTCCTTTCGCATTGCATACCTGCGATGGGCGCATATAGCCCGTAACCGCCTGAATAGGACATGAATTTTCGGACGCAATTGCGTTCACTTTGAGGCTGGGGCCAGCCGCGCAATATAGAAGGCATCACAGTCACGTGAGGGGCCGGGCAGGGTGAGCACATCGCCGTCCGGGGTCACGCAATCCTCGAAACCGGGGCATTCGGCGGCCGTTATGGGCCTGCGGACTAGCGATCCGGTGGTTAGCGCGGCATTGACCACATCGCGGCCTTCGGAGGCGAGGGGCGAGCAGACGCAATAAAGCAGGGTTCCGCCGGGGGCGAGCAGGCCGGCCGCGCTGGCCAGTAGGCGGGCCTGAACGGCGGGGAACCGTGCGACATCGGCCTCGGTCTTGATCCAGGCGCCTTCCGGGTGGCGGCGCAGGGTGCCGAGGGCGGAGCAGGGGGCGTCGAGCAGGATCTTGTCGAACTTTGCGTCCGGCTCCCAGGCCTCGCCGTCCGCGACGACGATTTCGGCGGAGAGGCCCGTGCGGGCGAGGTTTTCGCGCAGGCGCTCGAGGCGCGGGGCGGAGCGGTCGAGGGCGGTGACGGCGGCGCCGGTGGCGGCGAGCTGCAGCGTCTTGCCGCCGGGCGCGGCGCAGAGGTCGAGCACGCGTTCGCCGGGCTGTGCGGCAAGCAGTCTTGCCGGAAGGGCGGCGGCCTGGTCCTGGACCCACCATTTGCCTTCGGCGAAACCGGGCAGTTCCTCGACGGCGCCGCTGGCGGCTTCGACGGAGCCGGAGGCCAGGAGAGGCCCGCCGATCAGTGCGGCGAGGTCGCCGGGGTCGCCGGCGGCGGTGAGATGCAAGGCGGGCTCGGCGCGCTGGGCTTCGGCGAGGGCGCGGGCGCCGTCCGTACCCAGACTATCCGTGAAGGCAGCAGCGAGCCAGGCGGGCCAGATGTCTTCGGGCGCGAGCGTTGTGGCCGGCGGCGGCGCTTCGGTGACGCGGCGCAGCGCGGCATTGAGGAAGCTGCCGCCGGAGCGCGAGCCCTTGCTGAAGCGGGCGGCGTCGACGGTGGCACTGACGGCGGCATGGGGCGCGACATCGAGGAACCAGACCTGCGCGGCGCCGGCGCGGATCAGGGCGCGGATTTCGATGCCGGTGGCGGCGAGGGGGCGCGTGAGGAAAGGCTGCACAGTCCGATCGATCCAACCGAGATGGCGCAGCGCCGCGGAGGCGATGGCGCGGGCAAAGCCCCGGTCGGAGCCTTCAAGGTCGTTGTAGGTGTTCGATAGCGTCATCGCTTCATCCAGCGTGCGACGCTTGTCGAGCGTGAGGTGCAGGAGTTCGGCGGCGGCCAGCCGGGATTCGGCGCCGCTCATTGGAAGAATACAGTCAGGTTCAGCCCCATGGACCCGCCGTGCGACGGGGCGCCGGCGATTCGTTGCGCAAGGATGTGACACCCATCTCGCCGGCAAGACGGCGCAGCGCCTCGACCCGGTTGGCGGTGGAGGGGTGCGTGGAAAAGAAATTGTCCATGCCGCGCCCGTTCAGCGGATTGGAAATGTACATGTGGGCCATCGCGGGTGAGCGCTCCGCATACGGATTGACCTGCGCGCGGGCGCCGCGCTCGATCTTCTCGAGCGCCGAGGCGAGCCAGAGCGGGTTGCCGCAGATTTCGGCGCCGCGCGCATCGGCTTCGTATTCGCGCGAGCGGCTGATGGCCATCTGCACGAGACCGGCGGCGAGCGGCGCGATGATCATGATGGCGAGGCTGGCGATGATGTTGCGTCCGCCGGAGGAATCGCGGGGGCCGAAGAACATCGCAAAATTGGCGAGCATGCCGATGGCGCCGGCGAGGGTGGCGGTGACGGTCATGGTCAGCGTGTCGCGGTTCTGGACGTGTGCCAGCTCATGCGCCATGACGCCGGCGGTCTCTTCGCGGGTCAGCGCGCTGAGCAGGCCGGTGGTGGCGGCGACAGCGGCGTTTTTCGGATCGCGCCCGGTGGCGAAGGCGTTCGGCTGGGGCGTGTCGATGATATAGACTTTCGGCTCGGGCAGGCCGGCGCGCTCGGCAAGGCGGGCGACATCCTGGCGGAAGGCGCGAAGCATCGGGTTCGGCGTATCGTGCGGCACCTCATGCGCGCCCTGCATCTTCAGGACGATCTTGTCGGAATTCCACCAGGCGAAGACGTTCATACAGGCGGCCACGCCGAAGGCGATGATCATGCCGAGGGTTCCGCCAATCAGAAAGCCGATGCCGACGAACAGGGCCGTCAGCATGGCGAGAAGGGTGAAGGTCTTGGCGGTGCCCATGGGGGTTGGGAAGCTCCTGTTCGGTCGGCTTATGACATGCCCGGCGGACATTCTGAAGAACGAAGCCTATATGGGAAATCGTAAACGTATCGGGAAGACGGAAATGGCTGAGGACACTGCGCCTCTATCAGCGGAAGAAGCCGCGCGGCGGGCGAAGCTGCCGGAAGCGGCCCGGCGGGCGCTGGAGGAGGCCGACGCGCGCAAGGCGGCGGATGCGGCGCTGCCGGCGGAGGAGCAGGGTGGGCCACGCGGCATTGAACCTACGCGCTATGGCGACTGGGAACGCAAGGGGATTGCGTACGATTTCTGAGGACGAAAAAGAAAAGTCCGGGCCGCCTGTTGAGCGGCCCGGATCAGGATGGACTAGTTCTCGATGAAGGCCAGCAGGTCGGCGTTGATCAGGTCCGGGTGGGTGGCGAACAGGCCGTGCGAGAGACCGTCATAGACCTTCAGCGTACCGTTCGGCAGCAGGGCAGCTGCCCGGCGGGCGGTTTCATCGACCGGGACGATCTGGTCGTCGCCGCCATGCATGACCAGCACCGGCTGGGAGATAGCTTTCAGGTCTTCAGTGAAGTCCGTTTCCGCAAAAGCCGTGATCGTATCAAGCTGCGCCTTGGCGCTGCCGATCATGCCCTGGCGCCACCAGTTCTGGATCAGGCCTTCGCTGACTTTGGCGCCTTCGCGGTTGAAACCGTAGAAGGGACCCGACGGGATTTCGCGATAGAATTCGGCGCGGTTCTGGGCGAGGGCGACCTTGAAGCCTTCAAACACTTCCAGCGGCACGCCGGTCGGGTTGCTCTCGATCTGGCCGAGGACGGGCGTGATCGCGCCGATCAGGACGGCTTTCGAGACGCGGCCGGGCTCAGCTGTGGCGACATAGCGGGCGACAACGCCGCCGCCGGTGGAGTGGCCGATATGGACGGCGTTCTTCAGGTCGAGCGCGGCGACGAGGTCTGCGGTGTCTGAGGCGAAGGTGTCCATGTCATGGCCGAGATCGGTCTGGGTGGAGCGGCCCTGACCGCGGCGGTCGAAGGCGATGACGCGGTAGCCTTCCGACAGGAAGAACAGCATCTGGGCGTCCCAGTCATCGGAGGTCAGCGGCCAGCCGTGGTGGAAGACGATGGGCTGGGCGTCTTTCGGGCCCCAGTCTTTATAAAAGAGTTGGTTGCCGTCTTTGGTGGTGATCGTGGACATCTGAAGTTCTCCTTGAGTTGAAGTCTTGAGGGCTGGGTTGGTGGCAGGAAGTTGACAGGCTGCGAGGGCCGAGAGGGCGACGGCAGAGAGAAGGGATTTCATCATTGGGCGGCTCCTTTTGTTTGCTGCGATATTATTTATCGCGATAAACATCAGATAGGCGATTGCGATTTTCCCGTCAATCGTTATTTTTATCGCGATAACTATTTTGTGTTCGCGCTGACCTAAAGGACCGACCGATGCCCAGACCTGACCCCGCCCCGGTGCTGCCACCGCCGCTGGACGCGCATATCTGCCGGACGATCTATGCCACCAATCTTGCCATCCAGCGGGTTCACAAGGTCGTGCTTGACGAACTTGGGATCACCTACCTGCAATACCTGGTGTTCAACCTACTCTGGGACCGTGACAATCAGTCTGTCAGTGAACTGTCTGGACAGCTGGAACTGGAGCCGAGCACGCTGACGCCGCTGCTGAAGCGGCTGGAGGCGGCGGGCTATCTGAGCCGCGTGCGAAACCCTGAGGACGAACGCCAGGTGCTGATCGGGCTGACGGATAAAGGACGTGGGCTGAGGAACCTTGCCGGCTGCGTCGGGACAAACCTCGCGGCGCGCTCTGGCATGACGGCCGGCGCACTTCAGGAACTCAACGAAGCCGTCCGCAGCCTGCATGACAGGCTGGTCAATTCCGATTCCGGCAAAAGCGCCTTGTGATCAGACCGCCTGATGCGCGATCAGGCTTTGCGCGCCGGACAAGATGGCTTCTTCGGCCGTGCGGGGCTGCCAGCCGAGGATGCGTTTGGCTTTTTCATTCGAGACGTGGCGTTCGCGGTTCAGTTCCGGGATGACCTGTTTCATGACCGGATTGAAGTTGGACAGGAATTTCAGGAGCCAGCCGGGCACTTCGCCTTTGGGCAGTTTCTTTTCGTATTCGGGCGGGAGCTGGCCGCGCAGGGTGTCGGCGACTTCCGAGAACCACATGAACTTGTCGGCGACGAGGAAGCGCTCGCCGGCAGCGGCGGGGTTGGTCATGGCGAGCACATGGGCCGAGGCGACATCGCGCACATCCACGATTCCGAAGCCAACGCGGGGCGTGCCGGGCAGCTTGCCGGAGAGGAGCTGGGTGAGGATTTCGACCGAGGCGGAGAAGTCCCCGCTCATCACGGGGCCGAGCACGGCGGAGGGGTTGATGGTGGTGAGTTCCAGGCCCTTGCCGTCGCCGTTCACATAGTCCCATGCAGCGCGCTCGGCGATGGTCTTGGAACGGGTATAGGCCGTGTTGTCGGCGAGGTTGCCGGAGTTTGACCAGTGTTCCTCGGTCAGCAGCGCGGGGCGCGCATCGCCCCAGCCATAGGCGATGGCGGCCATCGAGGAGGTCATCACGACACGCTTCACGCCGGCGGCCTTGGCGGCCATGAGCACGCGGAGCGCGCCGTCGCGGGCCGGGGTGATCAGCTCGTCATGATCCTTCGGCAGGGTGGCGGGGATGGGGGAGGCGATGTGCTGGACATAGTCCATGCCTTCGCAGGCTTCCGCCCAGCCGGCATTGGTGGACAGGTCGGCCGCGCGGATGGTGATGCGGATGTCCTTGCCGGCATAGGCGCTGAGTGTCTTGTTGAGCGCATTGGCCTTGGAGGCGGAACGTGCCGTTCCGGTGACTTCATGGCCCGCTTCGACGAGCTGGTGGATGACGTGACCCGCAATGAAGCCGGTGGCGCCGGTGACGAGGACTTTGGCCATTGATCCCTCCCATGGTTTCTTTGAATACTAAACGAATTGTTCGATATTCACAAGGGGATTTCGAGATCTCCGCAGAGATGCAGGACAGGGAAACAAGAAAGCACCCCCTCCGTCTCGCTGCTTCGCAGCGATCCGCCTCCCCCGCTTCGCAGGGGAAGATGACGGCTTCGCCGGATGCAACCCAATCCTCCCCTGCGAAGCGGGGGCTTGCGAGGACGAGAAATCGCAGTGCGATTTCCCGAGCAAGGGCCCGTAGGGCCGGAGGGGGCCTTGTGCCAACCGATCAAAGCGGTTTCAGATTTTGGGCGGCGGCAGGGCGGGTTTCTTCTGGTTCCGGACGTGCTCGCGCCAGGTGATGTAGAGGGTGGAGACGACGATGATGCCGGCGCCGGCCCAGACGAAGGGGCCGGGCAGGGACCGGATCATCACCCAGTCTGCTGCGGCGCCCATCGGCAGGCGGAGATAGTCCATAGGGGAGAGGAACGAGGCGTCTCCGACCGACATGCCCTTGATGAAGCAGAACTGCGCGACGACGCCGAAGAAGGCCATCGCGGCGATCAGTCCCCATTCGGCGAGGCTCGGCGAGGCCCAGACAGCCAGGGCGGCGGGGAGGATGAAGATCGAGGAGAGCGCGTTGGCCCAGATCAGCAGGGCGAGCGGGGAGTGGACGCCGGTCAGCGATTTTACCAGCACGATGGTGAAGGCGAAGCAGAGCGAGGAGAGGATGGCGAACAGGCTGCCATAGTTGAAATGCGTGCCGCCTTCGGCGCCCATGAGCGCGGGCACGGCGGTCATCACCAGCACGCCGATGAAGCCCGCGATGACGGCGCTGGTGCGGTGGACGCCGACTTTCTCATGCAGCAGGAACACCGCCAGCAGGGTGACGAAGAGGGGGCGGGTAAAGCTGAGCGCGTTGAACTCGGCGAGCGGCAGTTCGAAGACCGGCCAGATCGCGATCAGGCCGAAGACAAAACCCGCCGAGCCGATCAGGCTGCGCGTCACGAGCGCACCGAAGCGGGCGGTGTGAATCCTGACCTTCAGGAACCAGATCAGCGGCGCAGCGAAGACGAAGGCCAGGAAACTGCGCCAGAAGGCAAGGAAGACCGGGTGGATGTCGGCGGTGATTTCCTTGGCGAGGGCAAGATGGAGCGTGTAGCCCACGCCAGAGACGATCATCCAGAGCGCGCCCTGAAGATTGCCCGAGAGCGGGACGCGCCGTATGGAGGGGTCGGATTCCGGGGATTTATCACTGCTCATGCCGAACTTTTCACCTGCCGATATCGACCAGATTGACCGGCTTTGGCGCAGCCTTCCGGCAGACCATATGTGGTCCGGCTGGGCGGCGGTCGGGGAGAGCCCCGATACGGTCTGGATATTCCGTGCACTGACGCATTGGCGGCGGTTTCCCCTGACGCGGACCGAAACAGGCTACGCCCTCAGTGATGATCGCGGCAACCTCTTTCGGGAGGCTGATACGCTGGAAGACCTGCTGCGCGCCGTCGAAACGGTGCCGCGCCGCAGCGAGACCGTTCAGGACTGAGCGGCCATCTGCGCGAGGCGCATCTGCTCGGCCTGTTCGGGCGTGATGCCCAGCGCGTCGAGCAGCGGGCTGGCGGCAGCTTCGTCCCAGCTGTGGCGCGGGCCGACCATCATTCCGCCATCGACGAGGAACTCGCCGCCAGTGATGAAGCCTGCCGCGTCCGAGGCGAGGAAGGCGGCCATCTCGGCGATATCCGCGCCTTTTCCGACGCGGCCGATCGGCTGCATGCTGCCGCCGGCCTGGTAGAGCATCTCGGCCATCTGGTCGGCGACTTCGCGCGGCAGGCCGAGCGAGGCGCCGAAGATCGACGTCGCGATGAAGCCCGGAAGGATGGCGTTGACGCGGATCTTGTATTTCGCGAGTTCGGCGGCGGCGAGCTTGGAGAAGTGCGCCACGCCCTTTTTGGCGACAGAATAGGTGATCGGCGCATAGCCGGCGGTAACGGCGCTGATCGAGGATGTGTTGATGATCGCGCCGCCTTTTTCCTTCATGTGCGGAATGGCGAACTTGGTGCCGGCGAAGACCTGTTTCAGAAGCAGGTTCATCGTGTCGTCATAGCCGTCGAGGTCGAGTTCCTCGACCGACGTGTTGGTGCCGCCATGGCCGGCATTGTTCCAGACGATATCCAGCGAACCGAAGTCGGCCGGGGCGGCGTCCATGACGGCTTTCAGCTGGTCCATGTCTGTCACATCGCAGTGGATGAAGCGCAGCTTGTCCTTACCGAAACGGGTTTCCAGCGCCTTGCCTTTTTCGTCCTGGATATCGCCGGCGATGACCTTCGCGCCCGCCGCGATGAAGACTTCGACGCCGGCAAGTCC
Source organism: Hyphomonas sp. (assembly GCA_040223555.1). Lineage (GTDB taxonomy): Bacteria > Pseudomonadota > Alphaproteobacteria > Caulobacterales > Hyphomonadaceae > Hyphomonas. The sequence goes on along the minus strand of JAVKGA010000004.1, from coordinate 274,343 downwards.
GATGCCGCTCGCGGCGCCTGTGATGACGGCTACCTTGCCCTTGAGATCTGCCATGTCTTCCTCCCGTTTTGCACGACATGCGCCGCCTTTCCGTGAGGGGCGTCAAGGGCAAAGGTGACGGAGGCGTCAGGAAGAGCGACTCGCCTGATAGGCGCCGCACTAATGATTACTTGGCACTTGGCTGTATATTGTCCCGGCAGAATGCAGATTTCAGGAAGAACCCATGGCGGATGACACGAGCTCGATAGCGCAGCGTATGGATGACGCGCGCCGCCGCTTGCGGGCGTTCATGCACTTGCTGGCGCGCAAGACCAGCCATGCCGAAGTGATCGAACAGGTGCGCGCGGACGGGCAGCTGTCGGGGCGCTATATCTTCATGGCGGTGATGTCGTGCGGCATCGCGATCCTCGGCCTGCTGCTCTCGTCGCCGGCGGTCGTGATCGGCGCGATGCTGATCTCGCCGCTGATGGGCCCGATCATGCTGATGGGCTTTTCGCTGGCGATCCTCGACCTGCCCGCGATGCGCCGGGCCTTTGTTTCGATGGCGTGCGGCGTGCTCGCTTCGCTGGCCATCTCGTTCCTGATCGTGAAGCTGTCGCCGCTGACCGAAGTGACGCCGGAGATCCTGGCACGGACACGGCCGAACCTGTTCGACCTTCTGGTGGCGATCTTCTCGGGGCTCGCGGGCGGTTATGCCGTGATCCAGCGTCAGGGTGCGACGATTGTCGGTGTGGCGATTGCGACCGCGTTGATGCCGCCGCTGGCCGTGACGGGATACGGCCTTGCGGTCGGTTCGATGGCGATCGCGGGCGGCTCGTTCTTCCTGTTCATGACCAACCTTCTGGCCATCGCGCTTTCTGTGACCGTGCTCTCGAAGATCTACGGCTTCGGCGCCGCGCATGGCCGGCACAATACGATGTGGCAGACCGGACTGATCTTCGCGGTGTTTGTCGCGCTGTCGGTTCCGCTCGGCATTGCGCTGCGCGACATTGCGTATGAGACGCGCGCGATCAATACGGTGAAGTCGACCCTGCTGGTGCCGTTCGAAGGACAAGAGGCGCGCATCTCGGATGTCGGTATCGTGGTGCCGCGCAAGGGCGATATCCAGGTTGCGGCAACCATCCTGACGCATGGCCGGGTTGAGGACGCCGAGCAACGGCTGACGAAAGACCTGTCCAGTTTTCTTGGCCGTCCGGTGAATGTCAGCCTCGCCCAGGTGCTGATCGACGAGAACAAGAGCCTTGAGGCGCAGACTTATCTTCAGATGGCGGACAAATCGCTGGCGGCGCCGCTCAGGGCGAAGATTTCGGAACTTGAAGCTTTGGGGCAGAGGCAGGCGACGGCCGCTGACCTGCGCCGGGCTGTGCCCTTTGCACTGACGGCGGCGGATATCGATCCGGAGGCGCGCACGGCGACGCTGGTGGCGGCCAAAGGTTCCGAGTTCGATGTCTCGTCTTACCGGCGCATGGAAGCGGGACTGGCGGCAAACTTTGACGACTGGACGATCCTTGTCGTGCCGCCGCCCGGCGCGCTGCCGCGGATCATGTTTGAACAGGGGTCTGACATGATCGCCGGGGAAGGGGAGACGGCGCTGGCGGATTGCGTCTGGGCGCTGCAGCGCTGGTCCTCCGTCGAAGTTGAAGCGGTGGGGTATGCCTCCAGTAATGGCGACCAGCGGTATAACCGGACACTCGCCGAGCGCCGGGGCAAGGCGATTGCGGACCGGCTGACAGCAGCGGGCATTGCGGCAACGGCGTCGGGAGATTATCGCGGCGCGCGCCAGTCTTCGGATGAACGCAAGCTGGGGCTGGAGCACTTCCAGACCGGGCTGGTGCGGCCTGTCACCTGATCAGCGGCGTTTCAGCCCGAAGCGTGAGATGAAGATCTTGTCCAGCAGGCGCTTGGGCAGGCGTGTGGGGATCGTGAAATTGGTCAGCTTGTCCGGCACGGGGGCGTAGCGCGCTTTCGGCTTGGAGTCTGACAGCGCCTTTTCGATGACCGCTGCGATACGCTCCGGCGGGAAGCCGGTGCGGCCGCCGTCCAGCATGGTCTTCTCGAAAATCTTCAGCGGCTCCGCCCAATCGCTGCTGGCATAGGGGCCCTCGACATTGTCTTTCTCGGCCTTGTCCCAGATCGGGGTGCGCACCGATCCCGGGCCGATGGCGATGGCGTCGATGCCATAGATGTTCAGCTCGCGCCGCAGCGAGTCGGTCATGCTCTCATTGGCATGCTTGGTGGCGGTATAGGCGCCGAGGAATGGCGCCGAGATAATTCCGCCGACGGAGGTGATGGTCACGATACGGCCGGGCGGGCCTTCGCGGGCGGGGTCGCTTCCAAGAAGCGGAACGAAGGCCTGGGTCACGCGCAGCATGCCGAACACGTTGACGGCGAAATGCGCTTCGAAGTCCTCAAGCGGCTGGAGGGCGAGTGGCCCCATCTTCGCAATGCCGGCATTGTTGACGAGGCCGGACAGGCGCCGGTTGCCAAGGGCCTGCGCGATCAGGGGGACAGCGGCTTCAACCTGCGCCGGTTTGGTCACGTCGAGGATGATGGGCCGCAGGTCTCCGGTGGAGCCGGCCTTCAGGTTGATACCGTCGGACTCCGAACGCACCCCGGCAAAGACGGTCCAGCCAGAGGCCGCCATATGATGCGCGGCGGCCTGGCCGATGCCGGTGGAGGCGCCCGTGATCAGGACCGAGCGGGCAAAGGAAGGCGCAGTGGTATTGGGCATGCAGTCCTTCTACGCATTGGAAGGCGATTTAGTTCTCAGTTTTCTTGGCGCCGCCTTCGATGACCGTGAATTGCGGCCTGGCGCGGCGAAGGGAAGTGACATTTCCGGCAGGGCCGGAGGCCGGCACGAGCGCGGGTCGGGTCCGCGCTGGTGTGGAGGGCTCGGGGGGTGGCACTTCGGATTCGGTTTCGGGCTCAGACGCGCGAACCGGCGGGCGGCGTTTCATGCCCATCGGTTTCCGGGTCTGGAAGCCTTTCGGCTCCTTGCCGCGCGCCTTCTTGTCGATCTGCTTGAGTTTCAGCTGCTGCAGGCCGGACAGGGCTTCGCCTTCGGCGCCTTTCATCGGATCGGCAAAGGCCGAGCCATATTTCTCGACGCGGGCTTCGACTTCCTCGAGGAAGGCCACTTCCCAGTCCGTCAGAGGCGGGCCGAGGCCCCGGGACGCAAGATCAGCCGCCCGGCGCAGCTTTCGCAGCGCGGCGCGTTTCTTGCGCTCATCGACCTCCCTGGGCATGGCGCTAACCTAGGGCGATTTTGGCGTTTGAAGCAATATCTACGCTTCGCCGAGGGCGATCAGGTAGGTTTCGAGGATCATTTCCTGCTCTTCGCGCTCGGCGCGCTCGATCTTCCGCAGACGGATCACCGCGCGCAGGGCTTTGGTGTCAAAGCCGATGGCTTTCGCTTCGCCGTAGACTTCCTTGATCTGCTCGGCGACTTCCTTCTTCTCCTCTTCCAGACGCTCGATCTTGGCGACGGTCTGGCGGAGTTTTTCCCGGGTGGTTTCGTCGATCTTGATGATCTGCGCGTCGTCAGCCATGGCAGGTCCTTTCCGGGTTTTCAGGCGAAGAGGGAGGCTCTTAGCGGGTCTCGGCCAAGAGCGCCAGACACCGGATGTTGTCAGCTTGCGGCGACGCGTAAGAAGAGTTCAACGAGAGGGTCGTTGATATAGTAATTGTTGCGCCCGGACGTGTGCTTCCTTACGAATCCGGCTTTAGCCAAAAGTTCAAGATAGCGCGTCGCCGTGGGTCGACTGACACCAAGTTCCTGCATGACATAGTCGATGCGTGTGTAGGGGTGGCGAAAAAGGTTGTTCAGAAGGTCCTGACTGTAGATTTTGCCGAGGTCGCGCCGCATACGCTGTTTGTAGTCCGCCATCAGCACGCCAAGGCCGTTGATCAGCTCAAGTGTTGTTTGGGCTGTGGCGGCGACTCCTTCAAGTATATAACAGGTCCAGTCTTCCCAGTGTCCTTCATCGCGCACAGCCTGCAGTAGCCGGTAATAGTCGCTTTTCGTGGCTGTGATGTAGCGGCTTAGATAGAGGATAGGGATATCCAGAAGGCCGGTTCGTGTCAGATAGAGGACGTTCAGGATGCGGCCTATCCGTCCGTTCCCATCAGGGAAAGGGTGGATGCTTTCGAACTGATGATGGATGATTGCCATGCGGATCAAGGGATCGAGAGTGCCGTCATCATCCATGTTGATGAAAGCTTCGAGCGATTTCATATGCGCATTGATTTCCGCCGCAGACTGGGGTGGGACATAGACCGTGTCACCTGTCAGTTCGTTCCTCAACTCTGTTCCAGGTAATGTCCGGAAGCCATCAGACCGCCCTTTCAGCAGCTGGAACATTTCAATCACGGACCGGTTGGTAATCAGTCCAGTTTCGCGAAACCTATCATAGCCGCGCTTAAGCGCATCGCTGTAGAGAGCGACCTCCTTGGCAGCTGATGAGCCCGGACTTTCCGGGAATAGGCTTGTCTGGAACAGTTCGTCTTGCGTTGTTACAATGTTTTCGATCTCAGAGCTTGCTTTGGCCTCCTGAAGCACGAGCGTGTCGATCAGTATGCCTTGATTGGGTATCGCCCTTGCGGCTCCTTTCAGTTCGGCCAGAGCACGGTTGGCGCTGACCAGGGCCCGGAAGATCGGCACAGTCTCAAAATTTTCTGGCGGGGGCAGATTCGGCAGGGCGTATGTTGTAGATGACATCCATGATCACGTGCAAAGAAAACGAGATTTTCTTTGCACATCATGCGCATCATGTAAAGAAATATGCCGCTATCGAATAATTCGAACGTCTCGGGTTCCAAGGCCCGCCAGACGCCGGATGGCCTCGGCCACAGCTTCGCCTTCGCCGTGATGCGGCATGTGGCCTTCTTCCGGCAGGATGACGAGGTCGACCGGCACCTGTTTCTTCAACTCGCCGACGTGAAGCTTTGGCGAAATCACCGTGTCCTGGCTGCCGGAGAAGACGATGATCGGCACCTTCAGCTCGGGATAGCGCACCTGCTGGGCGGCGAGTTCATCGCGCAGGCCGGTCATGTCACGCGCGTTCGACTGGAAATTCTCCGGGCGAAAAAGTAGCCCGATGGCAGATTTCTCGTAATAACCTTCGGGCTCTGGCGCCGGCTTGAAGACGCTGCTCACGCCGGCGCGCACCTGAGAGGGGCCGACGAGGGGCAGGAGCTGGCTGAAAGCGTCGCCCAGCACGGGCGGGGCGGCGAACCTGTTATACCAGGCCGTGCCGCCTGAACCCCAGTCATGCGTGACGGGCGCCAGCAGGACGAGGCCGGAGACAAGGTCCGGCCGGTCGAGCGCAAGGCGCAGGGCAACGGCGCCGCCAAAGGAGTGTCCGACGATGATGGCCTTTTCGCCGGGGGCGAGCGTGTCGAGCACGCCGGCCATCTGCCGCGCCTGCGCCGCAAGTTCGTCTGCGCCGCTGAAGCGTTCCGAATGGCCGTGGCCGGGCCGGTCCGCCATCAGCACACGCATGTCGTCACTCAGGCGCGGCGCAAGCGTCCAGTCGAACTCGCGGGCATTGGCGCTGGCGCCGTGGATCATCAGAACGACGGGGCCGGCGGTGCCGTGCCGGATGACATGAACCGCATGGCCATCGACGGGCACCATCTCACCGCTGGCAGGATAGGTGCGCTCGACTTTCGACGTGTAGGCATAGCTGTTGACGCAGGCGCCAAGCCCCAGCGCAGAGACTGCGGCGGTCATGACAAGGATCATGCGTTTCAAAGCTCCTGGCCTTCGGCCTGTTTGGCGAGCCGGTCCGCTGCAAAGCGGGCCTGCGGCATCAGCGGATAGATCGCGAGGGCTTCGCGGTAGCTTTCCAGCGCTTCCTTCTCGCCGCCGAGGGCCTCCAGCATCACGCCCATGCCGAGCCAGGCGCCGAAATGGCGCGGCTCCAGTTTCAGGGCCTCGTTGAGGTCGCGGAAGGCTTCCGGATAATTTTCGTCCTGCAGGAAAAGGCCGGCGCGGCGATGCCAGGCTTCGGGATAGTCGGGCTTGAGGATGATGACCCGGTCGAGCAGTTCGCGGGCGGTTTCCAGATCCTGCGCCTCAACGGCTATCATGGCACGCTCCATCAGGAGATCGACGGTCGGGGAGCCGGACTCGAGCCAGGTCGCCCAGATGTCGGCGGCGACATCAGCGGCTTCGGTTTCTTCGGTCGCGGCTTTCAGCTTCTCGAACATCTCGTCGGTCGGAGCCGCATGGGCAGCCGGTGCGATCCAGATCAGGGCGGCGAGGAGGAGAGGCTTGAGCATCCCGTCATATATGGCGCACTAGCGCTGGCGGGCAATGTCGGCGCTCAGAAGGGCTAGAGCAGGCCTTCGAGGATCAGCGCCCGTTCAAGGCCAGGAGAGCCCCGGAACAGGTGCGTGCGGAAGCCGAGGGCATCGGCGGTGGCGATGTTTTTCGCCGAGTCGTCGATGAACAGTACCTCTTCGGGGGAGGGGCCGCCCATCTGCGAGAGCGTGTAGTGGAAGATTTTCGGGTCCGGCTTGACCATCCGGATGGCGCCCGACACCACGATCTGCTGGAACCGCGACAGGACAGGATAGGCAGCGCGGACGTCCGGCCAGATTTCATCCGGCATGTTCGACAGGGCGTAGAGCGGGCAGCCCCGGCCAGCGAGGCTTTCCACGAGGCGCTCGCTGCCGTCGATACAGCCGTCGAACATTTCCATCCAGCGCCCACGCCAGGCCCGGATCTGGGATTCATATTGCGGATACCGGTCAATCAGCGGCGCCGCGTTCTCGGCGAAGCTTACACCTGCGTCATGCTGCATATGCCAATCCATCGTGCAGATGGTCGACAGGAAGCGCTCGCATTCCGCGGAATCGCTGAAGATCTGGCTGTAAAGACGGGCCGGTGACCAGTCTATGATCACGCCACCAAGGTCGAACAGAGCGATCCGGGCTGCCATTCTGGCGCCTCAATGCCTGTTCATCAGAGGCTCAGCCTTGCTTTGCTTTGAAGCGCGGGTCAGTCTTGTTGATGACGTACACCCGGCCTTTACGGCGAACGATCTTGCAGTCGCGGTGACGCGACTTCAGCGATTTAAGGGACGAACGGACTTTCATGGGTCTGGCCTGGTACGTTTAGGAATTGGGAAAGCGGAGCGCGTAATGAATCCGGATAGCCGAGTCAAGGACAAGGGCTGCAGCCCGCAGCTCAAAAATGGGGTCTCCGCCATGATAATTTCAGGATTGGCCCGTTCCAGATGGATGGCGACGGCTGCTGTCTGCGGCGTTCTGGCCTCATGTGCCAATGGTCCGCCGACGACACCGTCGACAAAACCCCCCGTGGACGGGCCCTCGACCGGCACCCCGGCGCCCTTTGCCTACAAGACCTCCGGCCATGCCGGGATGGACGCCTGGCGCGAAGATTTCTCGGCCCGCGCCATCGGGGCAGGGCATGATGCTGCTCTTGTCCGGTCCCTGCTGGCGGACATTCACCCGCTGCCGCTCTGGCTCGGCACGGAAGTGCAGGCAGCCACCGCGCCCAGCGAGCAGGCCGAGTTTGCCAAGCCGATCTGGGAGTATCTCAGGGTGCCGATGGGCAATACGCGGATTACCAGCGGGCAGACCAAGCTGGCCACCCTCAGCCCGACGCTGGAAGCCATCGAGACGCAATACGGCGTTGACCGGCAGGCCCTGCTGGCGATCTGGGGCATGGAGACCAGCTTCGGCAGTTTCGTCGGCAATGACGACGCCGCTAACGCGCTCGCCAACATGGCGGTTGAAGGCCGGCGGCAGAAGTTTGCCGAGGATGAAATCTATGCGCTGATGACCATCGTGGAGAAGGGCTATGCCCGCCGCGACCAGCTCGGCTCCGGCTGGGCGGGCGCTATGGGCCAGACTCAGTTCATGCCGACGACTTACATCGCCCATGCGGTGGACTTTGATGGCGACGGCAAGCGCGATGTCTGGAAGAGCGAAGCCGATGCGCTGGCTTCGGCCGCGAATTACCTGGCCCGCTCCGGTTATGTGAAAGGCCAGCCCTGGGGCCTCGAAGTGCGCCTGCCGGAAGGCTTCGATTACAGCCTCGCGGATGGCAACGAGCGCCGGATTGAGACATGGACCACGGCGGGGCTCGTGCCGATCACGGGCGGCGCGTTTGATACGGCCGGCGCGGAGTTTGCCGAGCTTTGGGTGCCGGCCGGGCACGAGGGCCCGAAATACCTGCTGTTCAAGAACTTCAACGTGTTCAAGACCTATAACCGCGCGGACTCCTACGCCTTTGCCGTCGGCCTGTCGGGCGATGCGATCATGGGCAAGCGCGGGCCGCTGACGCCGTGGCCGACGCATCTTTTACCGCTGACGGTGAGCGAGATCCGCGAGCTGCAGCAGGCATTGAATGATCGCGGCTTCGATGTTGGCGGCGTGGACGGCATTGCCGGACGGCGCACCAAGCTCGCTGTGCAGGCTTTCCAGAAGACGCAAGGGCAGGTGGCCGACGGCTATCCGACGAAACAGGTGCTCGCGGCGCTGGTATCTGCGCCGGTGGTGAGCGGGGCGGGGACCAACTAGGAGGCTGGCAAACAGGCAACTCGCCTTCGTCAGGTGCAGTCAGAAATGCGCTGACTGTTGATGACGGTCTTGATGTCTTCGATGCGTTTCATCGCCTTCTCCAGCTGAGCGTCGCTGATTCCGGGACCGCCAGCGCCTTTGGGCAGCGCGACGTCGAGCACCATGTTGCCTTCCAGCGAGAAACGGTCAGGCCTGATCTCGCCGCGATAGACGAACCGCGAACTGCCTTCGGCGATCTTCCGGTCGGTTGCGCAAATGATCTCGCCGGAGACCGTGTTGCTTTCGCGCGGTGTACGGACGGTCCGGCAGCCTCTGCGTGCAAAGAAGTATTCCTCGGCCAGCTTGTAAGGAAAGGCATCGACCTCGTGCGCCCGCACACAGATCGGCTTCGGGGCCTTATCCGTGCTCGATGTGCGCATCATCTTTTGCGATACCGAAATTTCGTACAGGCCCGGCGTCAGGCTGGCGGGCTCACTGGAGGCAGGTGCTGAGCCGTCGGAACACGCTGCAATCGTCAACATCAGGGCGCCGAGGCAAGCGAGGCGGGAAGGGCGCATGCTAGTAGTTTCCTGTCAGGTCGCGGTAGAGGTTCAAGACAAGCCTCGGCAGTTGCGAGATCGCGCCAGCGGCAAGCAGTAGGGGAAGGATCGCTTCCGGCCGACCACCGGCGGCCAGCATCGCACCGGCGCCGCTGAACATCACGGAGAGCAACAGAAGCGCGGCCAGACGGACCGCGTCCGAGAATATGCCGAGTGACTTTGTGGCCTGTTCGATCATGATTTGCGCCCTGTGCCGGTGGGTTCCTGGCAGTCCGGACACTGACGTAACATCTTTGGGTTAAGGCGTGCTTTCCATGTCCGGGAGAATCTGGCGGCGGGCCCTAACGCTTGGGGTGCGCCGTCAGTCCTCGCCCTCGCGGATTTCGCCGATGCCGTCCTTCATGCCGAAGCGCGAATAGAAGAACATGGCCAGCAACATGCCGGCGCAGAGGATGAAGGGCAGGTCGGGGCTGACATATTCGTACACGAACAATCCGAACAGCGGCGTCACGATATAGCCCATGCCATTCGCCGAGATGACTAGCCCGGCGACATTGCCCTGCAGCTGCGGTGGCACGGCGAGCGAGGCGCCGCTGGAAAAACCGGGGCGCGCAAGGCCCTGGCCGAGGCCGATCAGGAATTGCGACAGGATCAGCGAGGCATAGTCGGCGGCAAAGATCATCATCACCGCGCCGGCCAGCAGCGGCAGGCAGCCGACCCACATCAGCGTCTTGTTCTTCAGGCGAAGGCGCGGGATCAGCACGAGCTGGGCCAGCAGCACGGCAATCGCGCCGACCGTGAAGGCCGGGCCGGTATAGGCGGCCGCTTCGCGGCCCGACACGCCCATCTTGTCCATCACCGCGAAGACGAACACCTGCGTCAGCACGCCGGTGACGAGTGACAGCGCGACGGCATAGATCAGGAAAGGCAGCACGCGCTCAGCGCGCCAGAGATGCTTGCCGGCGGCTTCGGCTTCGATGCGCACGGCGTCGGCCACCGGCGCGCGCGTCTCCGGCAGGCGGAACCAGATAAGCGTCGCCATGACAGCCGCCAGCACGGCGGTGAAGAGGGCAGGGGCGAGGATGCCTGCGGCGGCGGCGAGGGCCGCGGCGAAGGCCGGGCCGATCACCGTGCCGACGCTGAAGCCGGAGGAGAGGAAGGCGATCTCGCTCTGGCGCTCGGCCTTGCTGGTCCGGTCGGCGACATAGGCCTGCGCGGCGGGGTTCGCCGCCGAGCCGATCAGGCCGAACAGGCTGCGGGCCAGCGCCAGGCAGATGAAGATGGCGACGATATTGGTCATCACGCCGGCCAGCGCGAGCGTGCCGGTCAGCCAGAGCAGGAACATCGAGAGGGCGTAGCCGGCAAGGCCAATCGCGGCGACGCGGCGGCGGCCCCATGTGTTCGATCGCTTGCCCCAGAAGGGGGAGCAGAGCGACCAGAGAAGGGCCGACAGCGAGAACACCGCGCCGGCCATCCAGTCCGGCATCGCCATCTCGCGCGTCAGCTGCGGCAGCACGGCTGCGAGCAACATCGTGTTGCCCGCGCCAATCGCCATCAGGGCGAAGAAGAGAAGGATAAATGCGCTGCGCCGATCCGGTCTCGGTTGATCGGGAAGGCGCTCTGTTTCACCAGCCATTCAAGCGTCTTCCCGCCAGCCGCATGAAAAGTCCAGACGGGAAGTCGCGTCAGGATGAAACGCCGCCTTAAGGGCCGGCTGTCAGGGTTCGCGGTCTGCGTCGAGTTTGGATAGACCAGTTATGCTGCCGGAAGACCTTGCCCGCCTCCATCCGCGTCTTTTTCACCTGACGCACCCAGAGTCAGAAGCGGGTATCAGGCGCCACGGCCTATTGTCCACGCGGGTTTTGCTTGAAAAGCTTGAGTACCCTGAGTGCGCGCGAAAAGAGTTCTTGAGCCAGATCCGACCGGGAAGCGTAAAGCTTTATCACCCAGATTTCGGCCATGCCGTTGTGACCGACAACGCGCCGCTCAATGAGCAAAAGCTCTCCGCCTGTCTGGATGACGGCCTGACGCCCGCTGAATGGATGCGATTGCTGAACAGCCGCGTTTTCTTTTGGCCGGACCAAAAGAAACTTCAAACTCTAAAGGGTGCACGGCTCAACCGGGACCGCTCTCGCAAAGTCCTGGTGTTCGATACTCTGACGCTTTTGCAGCGCTATTTGGCGCAGGCCGAAATTTCGCCGATCAATACAGGGGCCACCCTTTATCAGCCCGCCCGCAGGGGACGGTTGACGTTCACGCCGGCCGGCGCTGTCGACTATAAGACGTGGCGCCGTTTACGCGGCATGCGCACCCTCGACGGCATAAAAGAGGTCACGGTTCTGGGTGGAATCCCGGACGCCAGCCGCTTCATTATCGATAGTTACACCCTTTGAGGTGATCATTGGCGCTCGAACCCGTTCGGAGACGCGCCCCGTGTTGCAGATTGCCGGCCTTGTCATCGTGTTGCTGCTTGTCGGCGGCGGTCTCGTCCTGACGGGCGGGCCCGCCGCGATGGAGGCGTTGCCGTTCGAGCTGGCGCTGATTGGCGGGGCGGCGTTCGGCACGGTGCTGATCGGCAATTCGCCGGATGTGGCGCGCGAAGCGTTCGCCGGCATGGGCCGCGCCTTTCGCGGTGCGCGCTGGCAGAAGGCTGACTATGGCGATCTCTTCACGCTGCTCGGCGGCCTGATGCGCAAGGCCAAGCGCGGCGGGTTAATCGCGATTGAAGCCGATATCGAGCGTCCTGAAGAATCCGAACTCTTCCAGTCCGCGCCGCGCATTCTCGAAGACACAGCGTCGCGCACGCTGATCTGCGATGCGTTCCGGCTGATGGCGCTGGACCTGGCCAATCCGGACCGCGCCGATGCGCGCATGGCGCAGGCGATTGATGCCCAGCTGGACCGGCGCCTGAAGGCCGTGGGCGCGCTGAACACGCTGGCCGATGCGTTGCCCGCGCTCGGCATTGTGGCGGCCGTGCTTGGCATCATCCGCACGATGAGCGCGATTGATCAGGATCCGGCCATCCTCGGCGCGATGATTGGCGCGGCGCTGCTCGGCACCTTCCTCGGCGTGTTCCTGGCCTATGGTCTCGTCGGGCCGATTGCGGCGCGCTATGCGCAGATTGTCGAAGAAGAAGCGGGCTTCCTGGAGACGATCCGCAGCGTCATCAGCGGCTATGGCGACGGCGCAGCGCCCTCACTGGCGATCGAGTTGGCGCGCACCTCATTGCCGCCCCGCCTGCAGCCGGAGGCAGCGCCTGCCGCACCGGTCAGACTTCACCGCGCCGCCTGATGCCTTCGCGGGTTTGATGCCCTGATCGTTCCGGTTTAGCCTTCGCAGGGTCCATTCCCTCCGCAAGGCTGCTGTCCATGTCCCGCTTTGAAGAACTGATCGCGACCGTCGAAACCTATCAGGCACTGGTCGAAGAGAATTACAGCCGCATCCGGCGCCTCGCCGAGGAAGTGCGCGGCGGCCTGTGCGATTATATCGGCGCGCCGGACGGTATCTGTGTGCATCTTGTGCCGCCGACCGGGCCGTTCGAACCGCGAGCTTATGGCGACCAGGCTTTCTCGATACCGCCGCGCGGTTTCCGGGCGCTTGGACCGGTGGCGTTCGGGCTCGCCGTGCGCGTCTCCAAACAGGCAGACTGGCTGCGGCTCAAGTTCGAGTGCCGCAAGACGGGCGAGGCGTTTGTGGTGGCGATCGAGGATGGCGGGGAATACACCTTTCACCTGCCCATGCGGGAGGGCGATTCCGAGCCGTTCTACGCGCATATTTTCCAGTATATTCTCGGCTGGTTCACCGAAAATATCGAAAGCTACCGGGAAGGCGCCTATGGCACACGGGCCATCGGCTTCGATTTCCCAAGTGAACCCAGCCTGCACCGCGAGGCATCAGGGTCCGAAATTCAAACCTGAATTTTGAACTCAGTTGGCTGGGTGCGATTTATAGACTCGTTCGTAGCGCGAGTAAAAATATTTTTGCGAGAAGCAGGCAGAAATCGTCTTGACACGGATTATTCGCCGGCAGCCTGGAGCTCTGTGCCGTGAAGGCGCAGCCAGGCCCGCTGGCGCTGCCAATCCGGGCAGCAACGGCCCACCAATGCCCAGAATTTGGCAGAGTGGTTCATTTCCCGCAGATGGGCGCATTCATGGGCGGCGACATAGTCCAGAACCTCTGGCGGGGCCATGATCAGGCGCCAGGAAAAGGCCAGCTGCCCATCCGCTGTGCAGGAGCCCCAGCGTGAGCGGGTATCCTTGACGGAAATGCCCGTCTGCTCGACTTTCAGGGTCTCGCAATGCTTGATCACGGCGCGGGTCAGGTCGGCTTTGGCCTGCTTCTTCAGGAAGCGCACGACCCGGGCCGCTGTCGTGTCCGGATCCCCGGGAACCGAGAGGGTACGGGGCTCTCCGGGGTAAAGACGGGCAACCCGGCCTTCCCCTTCAAGGGTAATGAGGCAGTCCTCACCCCGGTACTGTATTGTTTCGCCGTCTTCGAATCGCGTTATCTCCGGCAGATGCTGCAGGCGCGTCGAAATCCAGTCCACACGCTCTGCCGCAAAGGCGGCGGCGGCATCAATCTGACGCGATGTCGGGGCCACGGCCACCGCCTCGCGCCGGCGCTCATCCAGCCGGATGATCAGGCGCCTGGCCTTCGCATTAACCTCAAGCCGCACCTTCACCCGGTGTCCACCGGGGGCGCGCAAGGTCATGGTCTGGCCATCATTGAAACGCATGTATAGAACACCTGTCAGGTCGCACGCGGCCAACACATTTGAGGGACCAAATATGAAATATCTGCTCACGGGTATGATCGCGCTTACATTGCTTACGGGCTGTGGGCAGAAAGACAAGACGGGCGCGGGCGGCTCTCCCGCGTCAGTTGTATTTAACGTTGGCGATCTGCCGGACGTCTCGCTCCGAAAAGGAGACCCAGCTACGGCTGGCGCCGCCCTTTCGGCGCTCTCGCTGGCTGAGTCCGGCGCCGGGCGCCTGACCTTCGCCGGAAGCGACGTGAACGGCGACAAGGCCGTGTTCAACGATATTACCCTCCTGATCCCGGAAGACACGTCCGAGCCTGAAGTCTACGGACCTTCGGACGAAGAGATCGCCGAAATCTTTGCTTACATGGATGAAGACGGTGACGGCGTTGCCGATGATGGTTCGGGCACGACGCTGGCCGACCTCAAGAGCGAGATGCAGACCGTGAGCGAGCCTTCGGTTCCGCCCATCGTGAAGGCGGCCAAGCTTGAGTTTGACGGTCTTGGCGTCTTTGACGGCAAGGCGAACTTCTCACTGATGAAGCTGTCCGACGTGACCATCTCGCCGGCCGAGGGGTCTGAAGACCAGAGCACGGGCAAGATCAATTCGATCGAACTGGTGAACCCGTCGCCGGAGACGGCGGCCTGGGTCGCCAGCCTGCTCGGCAAGGGCGAACCTGCTCCGTTCCCGGAAGGTACGGCCCTGTCGTTTGACCGCTGGGCGGTCAATGGCGTCAACATGAATATCTCGGATGCCAGCGGAACCGGCGTGTTCTCGGTCGACTCGATGCACATCTCCGACCTGAGCGAAGAGAAAGCCGGCCTCATGGGCCTGATGAACCTGAAGTTCGATTTCGCCGAGTCGGCCGGCACGGATGTTAAAGTCTCGCTGGATGGCTTCGGCCTGAAGGGCATGAATTACGGCCTGTTCAGTGAAGCCATCAACGCCGGCGCAGGCGGCTCCGCGGATACCGGCATGCTCGCCTCGGCCATCCAGTCCGATCCAGCAAATCCCGGTTATGACTCCCTGGTGATGAAAGCCTTCAAGGCCGATATCGCCGGCGCGAGCGTTGACATGCCGACGCTGGAATCGGCTGTCACCCGCGACAAGCAGGGCCGTGCGACCAAGATGGTCACCAAGCCCTTCACGCTGACGGTTGGCTCACGTGACAATGCGGACGGCGAGGAATTTGCCGGCATGCTGGCCACGATGGGTTTCGAGCAGCTGAGCTTCTCGGGCGAAGGCGAGTCGCTGTATGATCCGGATGCGGACATTGTGACCCTGCCGAAGGGCAAGAACTTCTGGAAGCTCAATGAAGGCTTCAAGGTGGACCTGTCGGCCAAGTATGCCGGCACGAAAGCCATCGCCGCCGCGCAGGTTGCCTCGCTCGACGAGTCGGCTGATCCGGAAGTGATGATGAACGCGGTCATGGAGAGCCTGCAGGTTCACCAGTTCGAGTTTGCATTCGACGATGACGGCATCCTCAACCGCGCCCTGAATGCCTACGCGGCCCAGTCGGGCGAAGATCCGGCTGCGATCCGCAGCCAGATGTCGGGCATGCTGGCGATGGCGCCGATGTTTGCGCAAGGCACGGGCATCGATGCGGCGGTCGTGACCGAACTGGCCACGGCGCTGTCGAGCTTCATCAATGATCCGAAAACCCTGACGATCTCGCTGGCACCTGCAGCCCCGATCAATGCTCAGGCCTTTGTCGATGCGGCGTCGGATCCGTCGAAGAAGCTGACCAAGGAAACACTCGGCTTCTCGGCCGGCAACAAGTAAGGCGGCATCACCGCTTCAATTCGGGGGCGCGGCGGCTTCGGCTTCCGCGCCCTTTTCTTTGCGCGCGCAAGCAGGCATAGGCTTTCGCCCATGAAACTTGCCTTCTTCGGAGATGTCGTTGGAAAGCCGGGCCGCAGCGCAGTGCAATCGCACTTGCCGGGCCTGAAGGCGCGCCTGCGGCTCGATTTTGTCGTCGTCAACGGCGAGAACGCGGCCGGCGGCTTCGGCCTGACCAGTCAGATTGCGGAAGAGTTCTTTGCCGCCGGCGCTGACTGCCTGACGCTGGGCGACCATGCCTGGGACCAGCGCGAGGCCCTGACCTATATCGAGCGCGAGCCGCGCCTGCTCCGTCCGCTGAACTATCCCGCCCATGCGAAAGCGCCGGGGAAGGGGGCCCAACTCTACACGCTCGGCGATGGCCGCCGCGTTGGCGTCGTGCAGCTGCAGGGCAATGTCTTCATGCGCCAGTCGCTGGCCTGTCCCTTTGCCGCTGCCGATGCCGCGCTCGACCAGATGCCGCTCGGCGCGGTGGCGGATGCGCTGATCGTCGATATGCACTGCGAGGCGACGAGCGAGAAGATGGCGATGGGCCATCATTGTGACGGCCGCGCCAGTCTCGTTGTCGGCAGCCATACGCATGTGCCGACCGCCGACACGATGATCCTGACCGGTGGCACGGCCTACCAGACCGATGCCGGCATGTGCGGCGACTATGACTCAGTCATCGGCATGCAGAAGGAAGGCTCGCTCTACCGCTTCCAGTCGCAGCTTCCCGGCGAGCGCTACCAGCCCGCCCTCGGCGAAGGCACCCTCTGTGGCACCTATGTCGAGACGGACGACAAGACGGGGCTGGCCTTGCGCATCGAGCCGATCCGCCTCGGCGGACGCCTGAGTGCGCAGGTGCCTGCCTAGCTGAACGTATAATCGGCGGGGCTCGCCGCGCGGGTACGGTTCCAGTAGTCGATCAGGCGGAAAGGCCAGTTCTGGGCCACGCGGCCGTGGGCATTGCGGTACCAGGTGTTGGCCTCTGCATAGCCCCACGGCATCTCGGCATTGGCGGCGTCGACTTCGGCATTGAACGTATCGAAAACGTCCTGCTTCACCTCGAAGGCTTTCGCCTTTTTGTCCTGCAATGTCTTGACCATGCTGACGATGTAATTCGCCTCGCATTCCGAGAAGAAGATGATCGAGCCGTTGACGACAATGTTCGTGTTCGGACCATACATGATGAAGAAGTTCGGGTAGCCCGGCAGGGTGAGGCCGAGATAGGCGCGTGCATCCCCGCCCCAGACATCATGCAAGGACTTGCCGCCTTTGCCTTTGACTTCCATCGGCACGAGGAAATCCGACGCCTTGAAACCGGTGCCATAGATCAGGGCGTCGAATTCAAGGTCGCGGCCATCCTTCATGCGGATGCCGGTTTCTGTGATCCGGTCAATGCCCGAAGTCTCCATCGTGACATTGTCGCGCTTGAGCGCTGCGGCCCAGACGCCATTGTCGCGGATGGAGCGCTTGCCGGACATGTGGAAATTCGGTGTCAGCGCGGCGGTCAGGTCCGGCCGGCCTTCCGTCTGTTCACGGATGTATTGCTCGACGCCTGCGCGGAGCATCGCGGCATCCGCATTCGGCGCATAGTCCAGCCGGTCATAGGTGGGGTCCTTGATCAGGAAAGCCAGCGGCCCGTCCGCCATCGCGATGAACAGGAAGAAGCGGTACCAGACCTGATAGAAGGGCACGTCCGCGAGGAGCACGTGTTTGCCGTCGGTGATGCGGTCATGGTAATCTGGCGTCGGTGCGAGCCAGCCTGCCGTGCGCTGGAACACCGTGAGATGCTCCACCTTCGGCGCAATCTCCGGCACGAACTGGACAGCAGAACACCCCGTTCCGATCACACCGACACGCTTGCCGTCCAGCTTCACAGAATGGTCCCAGCGGGCCGAATGGAAAGCCGGGCCTTTGAAACTGTCCCGGCCTTCGATGTCCGGCAGCTTCGGCTGGTTCAGCTGGCCGACAGCGCTGATGACAGCGTTCGAGACCAGTACCTCCTCCTTGCCACCCTTGGTGCGGGTACGGACAGTCCAGGTCGCGGCCTGCTCATCCCATGCCGCGCCGAGCACTTCGGTATTGAAGCGGATATGCTTGTAGAGGTCATGCTTCTTCGCGACGCCCTTGAAATAGGCGAGCAGCTGGTCCTGCGTCGAGAAATGCTGCGGCCAGGCATGGTCCGCCTCGAAGGAGTAGGAATAGAGGTGGTTCGGATTGTCCACCCGGCAGCCGGGATAGGTATTGTCGTGCCAGGTGCCGCCGACTTCCGGATTCTTCTCCAGGATTTCGAAGGCCACGCCCGCTTCCTTGAGCGCGATGGCCGAGGCGATGCCGGACATGCCGGCGCCGATGATCAGCACCTTGAAGGCCGCCGCCTGGTCCCGGTCAAGGCGGATGCCCTTGCCGGGGCGCAGGTTGTCGCGGCCGTCGAGCGCGAGTTCGTGTGTGGCGAAATCGACATATTCGTCCGGGATCGGCTGGGTCGCGCAATAATCCATCATGCGCTTGATCGTGGCGCGGTCCGGCTTGGCCACGATTTTGCCGGTCTCCCAGTAATCGAGCATCGCCTTGAACACGGCGTCGCGCAGCTCGGCCTTGGCCTCTTCGGAGAGCCCGCCATCCGGATCGCCGCCGATGGGCTCATAGGCCGGCTGGTAGCGCTCGGTGAGGAAGGACGTGTCCCCGGTCAGGTGGACCAGAACGAGGGCGAGGGTCGGGTGGTGTGCATGCTCCAGCGCCGCGCGCAGGCGCGCTTCGTCATGTCCGGCAGCGGTGTCAGCCATGTGATTTCCTCCGGTCGTGCTCTTGTTGACCTGATCGTCTCAGAGGGGCCGGGCTTGTCAAGCGGTGGCGCCGGGGCAGGGCGGGCCTGCCCCCTAGATATCGGTTGCCGCGTGGGCGCAGCTGTTTCAATCTGGCCGGCCACAGGGGGTTGAAATGACAGAACAAACGATTGGGGCGGCTGCGATGTCAGCGCCAAGGCCGCTGATCAACCGGTACAGGCCGATGCGCCTTTTCCTCATCGCCTATGCGATCGGCGAAGCCGGTCTCGTGGTGATGAACAGTGCGGAGTATTATTTCAGGAACGTGCGCAGCACCGATCCCTTCGATGAAGGCACGTTGGGGATGACGTTCAGCCTGGGCTTCGCGGTTGCCGGCCTGCTGCAACTTGTGGGCCTGCTCGTTTCGTTCGTGCTGGTCAGCCTGTGGACATTCCGGGCGATGAAGAACCTGCATCTCTCGGGCGCGAGAGAAGTGAGCATGTCGCCGGGTTGGGCGGTCGGCTGGTATTTCATCCCCTTCGCCAACCTGTGGAAGCCGTTTGAAGGCATGCTTCAGATCTGGCGCGGATCGCTGGCGCAGGCTGGCCAGGATGTGAAGGTTGCCTCTTATGTCGGCTGGTGGTGGGCGACGTGGATCATCTCGAACATCATCTCAAATATCTCGGTGCGCCTGTCCGGTTTCATCGAGGAAGGGCCCAATTATGATGCGGGTCTCATGCTGTCGATCATCGCCAGCGTCCTCTCGGTTCCGTGCACATTGTTCCTGCTGCGAACCACGCGCGTGATAACAGAGGCCCAGCAGACGGGCGGCCGGGCCTCGGTCGCCGAGGCGTTCAGCTGATCGCAGGCGGCTTCTTTCCATCCGGCGGGCCCTGAGTTACAGAGCCCGCCGAACCGGAAACTGAACAAAACCAAGAGGGTCACGCCATGGCCGGCCATAGCAAATGGGCGAACATCCAGCACCGCAAGGGCAAGCAGGACAAGAAGCGCGCCGTGCTGTTTGCGCGCCTGTCCAAGGAAATCACGGTCGCCTCGAAGATGGGCGGCTCCGACCCCGGCATGAACCCGCGCCTGCGCCTGGCGGTCAACAACGCCAAGGGCGCTTCGGTGCCGAAGGACAATATCCAGCGCGCCATCGACAAGGGCCAGACGGGCGGCGGGGCGGATTATGCCGACATCCGCTATGAAGGCATGGGCCCCGGCGGCGTCGGCATCATCATCGAGGCCTCCACCGACAACAAGAACCGCACCGCGACCGATGTCCGCTCAGCCTTCACCAAGAATGGCGGCGCGCTCGGCACGACCGGGTCCGTCTCGTTCAATTTCGACCAGCTCGGCGAGATCGAATATCCGGTGACAGCCGGATCAGCAGACGAGGTGATGGAAGCGGCGATCATGGCCGGCGCGCAGGACGTGGAGTCCAATGACGAGGGCCACTGGATCTATACCGCGCGGGAAGATTTCGCCGCCGTGTCGACAGCGCTCGCGGAGGCCTTCGCCGGCAAGGCCGAAGCGCGGTCCGAGAAGATCATGTGGAAGCCGACCGTCTCCGTGCCGGTGACAGGCGATGCGGCCGACCAGCTGATGAAGCTGCTCGATGTGCTCGACGAACTCGATGACGTGCAGAACGTCTACGACAATTCCGAACTCTCGGAAGAAGAGATGGCGCGGCTGGCGGGTTAGATCACGCCGCTCCGAACGGCACGTCCTGACAGATCAATGCCGGGTGGTGCCGTGCAGGCCGTGTCGCCGAGCTGGGAAAGCCGGTCTGGCCAGAAATAGCGCATTGACCCAACGTCCGGCCACGCCATACCTTCTGTCCAAACAAGGGCCGCTGACATGTTTCGACTGCTTCCCGCCGCCCTCGCCGCCTTGCTGATGGCCCTCGCCGCCGTGTCAGGCACCGCCTTGGCTCAATCCGCGTGCCCGGCGGGCGCAGACCTTGATGCAGCGCTTGAGACGGCCACAGTTGACTTCAACACGGCGGGCGGACGGAAGAGTAACAACAAGACGTCCCGTGCGACCAGCACGCTGCAGGCCTATTCAATCCTTTTGTGGGAGGAGCGTTCAAGTGGCGCGATCTCCACCGAAGAGGATGCGAAATGGGCCCTCGCCGTCTGCCTCGAAAAAGACGATGTCTGCGGCGGCAAGAAACTCAAGGATCTCTCCAAAGACCTCTTCAAGGCTGTCGGTAAGGGGCACGGGTCCGGCCGCATGAATACGAAAGTCTATCCCGAGGAAATGGTGTCCTGGGCCGAACAACAGTTGAACTGCACCACCGGGCCCGTAGCGTCCCCCGATGAGCAGGCTTTTGCCGGCAACCTGCCGCCGCTCGATGGCTTGACCGGCCAGGCCCGCTTTGCCGAAGCACTTCGCAGGCTCAATGCGGATAAAGCCTATGATGCCTATCCGCAGTTCACGCAGGCCTGTTTTGAAACCTCCACCGAAGCCTGCGATTTCATGGCAAGTGTTCATGAGGAAAACGACATTGAGGCATCGAAGGCAACCGCCTTGAAGTTTGGCGAGAAGTCCTGCGGCATGGGCTCGCCTTTTGGCTGCCGGTTTGCCTCAATCTATTACCTTCAGGGACGTCCGGGTGTTGCGAAAGACAAGCTCCTCGCGGGCGCTCGCGCGACGAAGGCCTGTGACCTTGGCGACAAGCTTTCCTGCGGCGTGGCGGCCAATCACTGGGACGATCCGGATACGGATCGCTACGACCAAGCGAAAAGCCGCAAGTACAGGGAACTGGACTGCGACCGGCAAAGCAATGCGGGGTCCTGCCTTGTCTACGGCTACATGGCAGTCAACGCGCAGGGCGGTCCGGAAGACAAAGCCGCCGCGCGGGCCGCCTTCACGAAAGCCTGTGATGGAAATGACGGGCTGGCCTGCATGTTTCTCGGTTCAATGCAGAAAAGAGGTCAGGGCGGGCCGGTTGATACTGCGGGCGGGCGCGCTGCGACCCAGAAGGCCTGTGATCTCGGTCAGTCAACGGCGTGCGATGCCCTGAACAGGTAAGGCGTCAGGCCCCCAATCCCAGACTCTCCAGAACCGTTTCCGTGTCCGCGCCGAGCCTTGGCGGTGGCAGGCGCTGGGTGTTGGCAGGGGTCTCGGAGAAGACGACCGGGTGGGCCATGGTGCGGTAGGCGCCTGCCTCGGGGTGCGCGGCCTGCTGGAAGAAACCGGTGGCGACGAGGTGGGCGTCGGTGAGCACTTCGGGCAGCGTATTATAGCGCATCGCGGGGATGTTCGCCTTGTCCAGCAGTTCCAGCCATTCGTCCGTGGTCCGCGTGGCGGTCACGTCTTCGATCATCGCATAGAGCGCGCCGGTATTTTCGGTACGCGCGGCATAGGTCGAGAAGCGCGGATCCTTGAACACGTCCGGGATGCCACCGATCTCGAAGAAGGTTTCCCATTGCTGATCCGAGTACGGAACAAGTCCGATATAGCCGTCGAGCGTGGGATAGGGGCGCCGGTTCGGATTGACCGAGCGCGTATAGGCGAGCTTGCCGTTGCCGGGGGTGAAGGTTTCTCCATAGAGGTTTTCCACCATGTTGAAGAAGGTGAAGCATTCCAGCATCGGCACCTGCACGAACTGGCCTTCGCCGGTCTTCGCCTTGTGGAACAGGGCGGCGAGCGTGGCGTAAGTCGCGAACAGGCCGGCCGTCTTGTCGGCAACGAGGGAGGGCGCATATTCCGGGCGGCCACCGGAGCGGATGGCGTTGAGATCGGCAAAGCCCGACGCGCCCTGAATCAGGTCGTCATAGGCTTGGCGCAGCTCGTAAGGCCCGCCCTGTCCGAAGCCCGCGCAGTGGACATAGACGATGCCGGGCTTGAGGGCGTTGACCTGATCATAGCCGAAGCCGAGGCGTTCCATCCCGGCGAGGCGGACATTGTGGAAGAAAACGTCGGCGGTCTTCAGGAGTTCGGTGAGGGCCTTTTTTCCTTCGGGCGTCTTGGCGTCGATGGTCACGGACTTCTTGTTGCGGTTCAGCGCCATGTAGATGGGCCCGAGATCGCCGGTCGGCGAGGCGCCCGCATAGCGCATCGTGTCGCCTTTGCCGGGTGGCTCGATCTTGATCACTTCGGCGCCCAGATCGGCGAGGATCAGGGTGGCGAACGGGCCAAGCACGACGGTGCTCATGTCGATGATGCGGACACCCGAAAGCGGGCCGGTGCGGGGCGCGTCGGTCATGGATCGGGTCTCCTTGGAAGTTCGCCGGTTAGTGCCTCGCAGGTAGCGGGTAAATCAAGGTTTTCCTCGGGTCACAAGTCCAGCGCGCGGCGGGCCTCCTCGATATGGTCGGTCTTGGCCGTGAAGGCCGACCAGTCATCGCTGGCCGCAATCGGCTCCCACAACGCTTCGACCTCCTCGATCACGAGACTGACCGGCGCAGCGCGCTGGAAATAGGGCAGGGCGAGACGTTCGGGGCGCACGGGCGTCCGCGCAAGCAAGCCTGCACGGACCTGCGCAAAGGCAGCATCAGCATAGAGCGCGGCCTGTGGAGAGGTCGCCGCGCGCTGCTCGCTGGCGGAGCCGCCGAACCAGTCGAAGAAGGTCTGCGGCCAGCTCGCGCCACTTTCAGTCATCCAACCATAGAAGGCCTGCAGGAAGCCGATATCCTGTTCCATGTTGCCGAGCGGAGCGAGACCCAGAAGGGCATGGGTATGGGCGGCGAAACTGTCCCGGTAGGCGGCCTCGTAAGGTGCCAGAGCCGGCGCGAGGTCTTCGGCGTCCGCCAGCAGGAGGAGCGCAGAGGCGAGCTGTTGCAGCGCCCAGCCGCCCTGAACGGGTTGGCGGCCAAAGCGATAAAGTCCGTTCTGATCGAAGTAGGCAGCGATAAAATTTGGGTCAGATTGTGCAAGAAATCGCCACGGGCCGAAATCGAATGTCTCACCGGTGATGTTGAAATTGTCGGTATTCATCACCCCATGCACGAACCCGGCGGCCATCCACTGGCCGATCATCCGGCCTGTGGCGAGGGCGACCTGTTCCAGCAGGGCGCAGGCCTTGCGGGCCATGTCGGGGTCATCGGCATCTGGGTGGAACTCGGCGACGCAGTAATTGACGAGCTCTGCCATGGCCTCGCGGTCTTCGAGGTAGGCACAGTGCTGGAAGGTGCCGAAGCGGACATGGCTGTGCGAGAGGCGCACCAGCACCGAGGCGCGGGTCGGGGAGGGCTCGTCATTGCGCTCCAGCGACTCGCCGGTTTCGACGAGGCTGAAGGCCTTGGATGTGTTGACGCCGAGGGCTTCCAGATAGCTGGCGGCGAGAATTTCCCGCACGCCGCCTTTCAGGGTCAGGCGCCCGTCTCCCCGGCGTGACCAGCGCGTCTGGCCGGAGCCTTTGGTGCCGAGATCGAGCAGCCGGCCCGCCTTGTCTCGCACCTGCGCAAACAGGAAGCCGCGCCCGTCACCGAGTTCGGGATTATAAGTGCCGAACTGGTGGCCGTGGTAGCGCATCGCAAGCGGCTCCGGCAGGTTGAAGGGCAGGGGCGCGAAGCGGGCAAAGTGTTCCAGCCATTCAGATTCGGTCAGCGCGCCCAGATTCACGGCTTCCGCCCAGCGCTGGTTGCGCCAGCGCAACACTGGCGCGGGAAAACGTGCCGCGACGGCAACGTCCGCAAAACGCCCCGCAATTCGAAGGAAGGGTGGCCCCTCCGTTCCAATTTTATACTCACCAGTATTGGCCGGCTTGCTCAAGGTTTTTCGCCTCTCTCAACGTTACGGCGACGCGCCTTCAGTTCCCAAACAGTATGCGGCGGCGCAGCACAAATGGCCTCTTGCACTCCCCTGCAGGTGTTTAAGGATGAGCATCGGTCGAGGTCATGACAAGCGGCAAAAGCTTGCGCCAAGCCATTATAGTTTCGGGAGGAAACGAATGAAAACTTTCAAAGGAATGCTGTTTTGCGCCTCAGCCATTGCGCTGGGCGGATCACTTGTTGCGCACGCTCAGGAGGCCGACGACGGCGAGCGTAAACTGGGCACGGTCACGGTTACCGGCTCGTTCATCCAGGGTACGCCGGAAGATGCCGCGCTGCCGGTGGATGTTCTGACGGCCGCAGATCTGAAACTTGAAGGCAGCCCCAGCATTACGGAGCTGATCCGTAACCTCGGTCCGTCTTCGGGTGTTGACGGCCAGACCAACCAGTTTGCGTCTAACGGCCTGGAAGGCACGTCCAACGTCAACCTGCGCGGTCTTGGCCCCGCACGGACACTGGTGCTCATCAATGGCCACCGCCAGACATACTCACCCTTCGCTGTAGGCGAGCAGGCCCAACTGTTCATCGACACCAACATGATTCCGAAAGCCGCAATTGGACGGGTTGAGGTCCTGAAGGACGGTGCAGCGGCACTCTATGGTTCTGATGCTATCGCAGGCGTCGTGAACTTCATTACGCGTGATGACCTCGACGGCCTTGAAGTCGGCGGATCATTCTCGACATGGGACGGCAATGACGACGGCGACTACGAAGTATCCGCAGCTTATGGCATGCAGGGCGGTGATTGGAACTGGGTGACGTCGGTTGGATATACATACCAGTCCGAAGTTCTCTTCAGCGAGAAAGATTGGGCAATCCCGGACATTTCCGACAACCCGGTCGCGGGTTTCTCGTCGCTTTCAAACCCTGGTCGCTATGTTGCCCTCGGTCCGACGGGTGCTGTCGCCGGCGCAGTGAATATTGACCAAGGATGTACAACTGTCGGTGGCGTCGTAAATCCAGCCAACGGCCAGTGCTACTTCCAGTTCACTCAGTTTGACAATTTGCAGGAAGAAACGGAACGGTACCAGATATTCTCTGAGTTCAACCGCACACTGAGCTTTGGCGACCTTCATCTGGAGGCGCTTTACGGGAAGTCGGAAGTTCCATCCTGGAATACGTCCCCATCTTATCCGCCACAAGTTCTGACGAACCAGTTTGTGCCAGCAAACCATCCCGGCCTTCAGCAATACATCTCCGACTTTCCGGGTGATGCTGTTATTGGCGCAGGGGTTGGTGCCTTGTACATTGGCCGCTCGTTCGGCTGGGGCGGGTTTCCGGGTACCGGATTCGCGCAGGAAGGTTCTCGCGAGCATGAGACTTACCGCCTTGCCGGCGGCCTCGCCGGTGAATGGGGTAATGGCGTGAGCTATGACTTCGATGTCGGATACTCGAATGCAAAAGCCAAAACACAGACCAATGACACCTATATTCAAGGTCTGACCGCAGCGCTTCGCGGATTTGGTGTGTGTACGGATCCTGTGACGGGCTTCGATCCTGCCACCGGCACTGCACCATACGCAGCGGGCTATACCGGCTCACTTGTCGCCGGAGGTGGTGCTTGCCAGTACTACAACCCGTTCTCGAACGCGATTGCAGCGGGCGCGGTCACCGGTACGCCAAACCCGAACTTCAATCCGGCGCTCGCCAATACACCCGCGCTCGCAGACTGGATGACTGATTTTGGTTCAGATGTCGAAGTTACCAACGATCTATTCGTTGCAGACGCTGTTTTCTCAGGCCAGAGTGGAGTGCAGGCTGGTGGCGGGGAAGTTGGCTGGGCCGCTGGTGTGCAGTTCCGCCGTGAAAGCCGCAAGGTTGATCCAAGTGATCTGACCAACCTTGCCGTAACGCCTGGACCAGGAGGAACGGGTGCATTCTCCTTCCTCGCCGGCACAACGGCGTCGGATGCGGACCAGTCGATCTTCGCCGTATTTGGCGAACTTCAGATCCCGCTTTATGAAAACCTCAGCATCCAGGTCGCAACCCGGTATGAGGATTACGGCGGCGAAATCGGCTCGACGTTTGATCCGAAAGTTGCTGCCAAATGGCAGGCGACCAGCAATCTTGCATTGCGTGGTTCAGCGCAAACGTCCTTCAAGGGGCCGACACTGAACCAGCTGGCTGGTGTTGGAACAACCTTGCAATTCGTTGCGCCGACCAGTGCCTTCAAGGCTGTTGATCAGTTTGGTAACCCCGACCTCAAGCCGGAGTCGGCCTTCAGCTATAACTTTGGTGCCATATTCCAAGCGGACAACTTCAACGCTTCGCTGGACTACTACAGCTTTGACTTCTCGGACCCGGTGATCGTCGAAGAACAGACGAATATCGTTGCCGCTGCTGTCGCAGCGCTGGCGACACCGAGCACGGCCGATGATGCAATCCTCAACCGGATCACGTTCAACGACCCGCTACTTCCATCGGCGAACACGATTGCCCGTATCCGCACAGGTGTGGTCAATGGACCAGATATTCAGACTTCGGGTCTCGACTTGCGGATCAACAATACTTGGGATGGCCTGATCGGCGGAGGCGACCTCACACTTGGTCTCGATGGTACCTACGTCATTGAGTACGAAGTCGATGCATACATCGTGGAAGGCGTGTCGATCGGCGGTGGTGACTATGCGGGACAGTTCAACCGGTCCAACTTCACCCGCTCCTTGCCTCAGCTCAAGGCCAACATTTTTGGCAATCTTGCTCTGGGGGACCACAACATTCGCGGGGTGGTTCGTTATATCAACAGCTATGATGACGAGCGGGGCACCCCCAGCCTTACAGGCGCATTTACGGGCGGGCCATCAAAGATCGACAGTCAGACAACGCTTGACCTGTTCTATAACTGGCAGGCTCCGTTCGACTTTGATCTCGGCCTTTCGGTGGTAAACGTCTTCGATCAGGATCCTCCGGCTGCCTACTTCGATACGGCCTATGATCCCTACACGCACAACCCCTTCGGTCGTACGTTCAAGATCAGTGTGACCAAGCGTTTCGGCGCTGGTAGCTGATACGGGACTGTCTTCGGACTTAATGAGCGGCCCCCGGAAACGGGGGCCGTTTTCTTTTGGCGGTCTGCGCACAGAAAAAGGGCGGGCCCGAAAGCCCGCCCTTCCTGTTTGTGGATGATGCCGGAGGCGATCAGTAGGTGTAGGTCAGCTCGACGCCGAAGAGGCGGCCTTTCTTCAGCGGCGAGAAGGTGCCGCCGGCCGGGTACTGCGCGTACGGCGCATTCACGCCGGTCGACAGCGGGCCGGGGAAGGGCAGCTGGGTGTCGTTACCCGCCTGCACTTCGTCGAGCAGGTTCTTGCCATAGACCGAAGCCGAGAGGCCCTCGATCGGCGTTTCCCAGGTCAGGTCGACATCAACCATGTCCGCAGCCTGGATCCAGCCGAAGTTGCTGTCGGTGTAAGCGATCTTGTCGCGGTGCTGGAAATTGGCCGTGAAGGTCAGGGCGCCGTCATCACCAAGGTCGAAATCCTTGAGAACGCCGAAGCCCCAGGTCATTTCCGGAACACGTGGCAGGTCGAGGTTGAGGTCGCTGTTGCCAACAACGCCGTCGGCGTCGAGGTCAAAGAAGACATCGTCATAGCTGGCATCAAGGATGCCGACATTGAACGTGCCAAGCAGCGTGTCAGTGAACGCATAACGACCGTCCAGCTCGACACCGTAGATGGTGGCGTCAGCCGTGTTGACGATGTTCTGGACAACGCCCGAAGCACCGGACGTGTTCACTTCCCGCTGCATGTTCGCGATTTCGGTCATGAAGACAGCGCCGTTGAGCTGGGCGCGACCGCCAAAGCTTTGCGACTTGAAGCCGACTTCATAGGAATCGACTTCCTCTTCGTCGAAGCCCTGGCTGCCGGTGGCCGCCACGAACTGATAGAAGATCGGCAGGTCGGTGATGCGGAAGTTGTAGCCGCCCGAACGGAAGCCCTTGGTGTAGTGACCATAGGCCTGAAGATCGTCGTTGAAGAAGTACTGCAGGCCGACTTTCGGCGTCCAGTTCTTCCACTCGTCGCTATCGCGGAAGCCGTTCGGTTCTGCCACGGCACCGCCGGTGAGAAGGCCGATGAGGGCGTTGTTGCCATCCGGCGAGCAGGTGCCGTCAACGACACTGCAAGGCAGGCGCGGACGGATGAAGACCACACCGGCGTCTTTTTCTTCGGCCGAGTAGCGCAGGCCGCCGGTCAGGATCAGCTTGTCGGTCAGCGAGTAGTCAACGTTGGCGAAGACGCCCCAGGTCGTGTGGTCCATGACGCCGCCGCCGTAGAAGCCCCACGGGATCGACGCCGGAAGCGCCGCAGGGCGCGTGGTCGGCAGGTTGCGGATCTCGGTATATTCGAGGGTTTGCTCGAAGTAGAAGAGACCGGTCGTCAGGTCGATCTTGTCGAACGTGCCGGCATAGCGCAGCTCGTTGGAGTATTGCTCCTGATTGAACTCGGCGTTCGAGTGGAACAGCGTGAGCGGGGTCGCGTCGATGTCGCCGCTCGAAGTTGATTCATACTTGCGATAGCCGAAGATGTTCGTGATCACGCCGTTGCCGAAGTCGACGTCGAGGTCCGTGCGCAGCGAACCGAGCATGGTCTCGGTCTCGCCGAAGCCGGGGTTGTTGATCGACATGTCGAACGAGTCGCGCTCGAAGTAGGACCGGTTCTGGCCGGAAGGGCCGTCGCTGCGGGCGTCGGTGTATTCCAGCTTGCCGAGGAAGTTCAGCCGGTCGGTCGGCATGAATTCGAGCGCGCCGCGATAGGTGACGGCCTGGTTTTCGCCGTGATTGTCGCCGTTGAACTTGTTTTCAAAGTAGCCGGCATCCGAATTGTACGAGACGCCGAACTTGCCGTTCAGGACGTCCTGGATCAGCGGTCCGGAGATGATGCCCTGAACGGTGGCATTGCCGCCGCCGCGATTGGAGTCGACCGGGCCATCATAGCTGGCGCGGACCTTGGCGCTGAATTCGTCAGTCGGGTTGGCGGTGTTGACGACAACGGCGCCGCCCGTCGTGTTGCGGCCGAACAGCAGGCCTTGAGGGCCGCGCAGGAGTTCGATGCTGTCGAGGTCGAACAGGTCGACGACAACGCCGCTGTTCACACCGAGATAGACGCCGTCGATGAAGACGCCGACGGCCGGGTCGATCGAAGGAATCGAGGAGTTCACGCCGAGGCCGCGGATGGCGAAGTTGGCCGTGCCTTTGGCGGTGCCGACATCGTCAAGCGATACGTTGGGCGCCGAATAGCTGAGGCTTTCGAGTGTGGTGACGTTGAGCGCATCGAGCGTGTCGGCGTTGAACGCCGTGATGGCGACCGGAACGTCCTGGACGTTTTCCACGTTGGCTTTCTTGGTCGCCGTGACGGTGATCGTGCCGAGGACGCGGTCGATGGCCGATTCGCGCTCGGCAGTCTGTTCCGCGGTTTCCGTGGCGGGCGCCGGATCGGTTGCGCCGGTTTCCTGGGCATGGGCAGGGCCAAACGCAATAATTGCCGCCGAAGCCGACGACAGTAGTACTTTGCTGAACTTCATTCTGGGAGGTTTCCTCTGGTTAGGCTTTATCGTTATCGGGGACGGTGGATCCCACGGCCGACATAAGAGAAGACCCGTCCTTATTGAATATTAATAAGGCTGTCGAAAACATGATGCGACACAAGGTGTTGCCCTAACGACACATTTGGGCGCCCTACAAGGTTGTCATGCACAAACTTAAAGCGCGCCGAGCGCCCGTCCCGTGACTTCTCCGGCCGCGCGAAGGGCTTGCCGCGCGGTGGACGAGACCGGGGTCAGGTTGAGGAAACCATGTACCATCGAGTCGTATTCGCGCTCGGTGGCCGTCACGCCGAGGCTGCGCAGCTTGGAGGCATAGGCCAGGCCTTCATCGTGCAGCGGGTCCCAGCCGCAGACCACGATATGGGCGGGAGGTAGGCCTCTCAGCTCTTCCATGGGTGCGAAGAGCGGCGAGATCTTCCGGTCCATGTAGGCGGCGGCATCCGGAAGGTAATGGCCCCGGAAGAATTCAAACAGGCCGGCAGAAATGAAGAAGCCGCTTTCCTGCGGCGTCATTTTCTTGGAGCGGATGTCTGCAAACTGGAGCAGGGGGTACAGCAGCAGCTGGAAGGCCGGTTTCGGGCCTTTCGCCCGCACCATTTCCTGACAGAGATAAGCCGCGATATTTCCGCCGGCGCTGTCGCCGGCCACCGCCATACGGGCCGGGTCCATGCCGGCAATGGCTGCGCCTTTTTCCTGCACCCAGGCCCAGGCCGCGAGCGCATCGTCATGCGCGCTGGGAAACCGGTGCTCCGGTGCCAGACGGTAGTCGATGGCCAGCACGCGGCACCGCGAGCCTTCTGCCAGCCTGCGGCAGAGCATGTCATGGCTTTCGAGGTCACCGAGGACAAAGCCGCCCCCATGGAAGAAGAGGATGCCGGGGCCAGGCGGCACGCCGGCGCCTAGCGGCACATAGAGGCGCGCCCGAATGGAGCCGGAAGGGCGGGGAATGATCAGGGGACGGACTTCGGCCAGCTCGGGCGCGTCCGGCTCGCTGCTATAGTCTATTCGCAGGAACTCGCGGCGCAGGCGGTCGATCGGCAATTTGAGGTCAAGCGGTTTCAGTTCCGGCAGATTGAACCGGTCCCGAAAGCTTCGAAAGGCGTCATCGAACGTCATTTGCGCGCACTGCCTGCCAATTCCGGCTATGTGATGGCACGCGTAGACGTTGCAAGGGCCGGGCCATCTCTGGCCCGCTGAAACCCGTGTCAGAGCTGGATAACGCCCGCCGCGAGGGGCTCGGCATAGAGGGCCTGCACGAGATTCGAGCGGCGGCTGACGACGAGGCGCTGGTTCACATAGCCCTTGTCGGTGATCTCACCGGCATCAATGCTGGGCGCCTCGGTCATGACCATCAGGCGCTTGATGCGGCGGGACGAGCCTTGTTCGCCGGCATTGAACGCCTTGGCCTTGCGCGTGAGGTCGCTGACCAGTGCGGCGAAGCCTTTCGCAGTGTCGCCGGCGGCTTTGACATACTGCTCGGCGGTGGCGGGCGAGGGCCACACGAGGGCGGTGGCAAAGTCCTTGTCCTGTCCGCAGATCACGGCGTCGAAGATCAGCGGCGAGCAGGCCGCAACGAAGTCCGGGCGAAGCGTGCCGACGGAGACCCAGGTGCCGGAGGACAGTTTGAAGTCTTCGCCGACCCGGCCGTCGAAGATCAGGCCCTTGTTGGGATCGGCCTCATCGACGAATTTCACGGCGTCACCGAGACAGTAAAATCCTTCCTCATCGAAGACTTCGGCATTCTTCTTCGGGTCGTTGTGATAGCCCGGCATGACGGTCGGGCCCTTGACGCGCACTTCGAGCTTTTCGCCGTTGGGCACGAGTTTCAGCGTCGTCCCGGGCAGGGGCAGGCCGACGAGGCCGACGCGCTCGACCTCCCAGTGAACCACTGTAATGCCTTGCGTTTCAGTCGCGCCATACATGGTGACAATCGGGATGCGCCGGCCGGTGGCCTTGATCGAGAGTGTCTGCAGGCGGTCGTAAAGATCATCCGACAAAGTGGCGCCGCCATAGCCGATGGAGCGCATGTTCTTGAAGAAGGCTTTCAACAGGTCTTCGTCCTGCTCCATCGCTTCGGCCAGCATGGAGAGGGCAATCGGCGCTGTTCCGAATACGGACGGACTGCAATCGCGGATATTCCGCATGGTCTCGCCGAAGAGGGCGGGCGTCGGTTTGCCGCCATCAATCCAGAAGGTCGATCCGCCCCAGAGGGCGCCATTGAAGTTCACATTCGAGCCGGAGATGTGGTTCCACGGAAGCCAGTCGAGCAGGCTATCGACGCGGTCCGGATCATGGTCCGGGTCGCGGCTATTATCTTTCAAGCCTTCCTGCCCGGCGATCAGTGAGCACATTGCGCCTTGCGTCTGCGGCACGGGCTTCGGCATGCCGGTGGAGCCGGAGGTGAACAGGTATTTGCCAATGCTGGCATCGGTGAGGCTGTCGCGCGCGGCCGTCACGGCGGCCGTCGGCGGTGTCGCGGTCAGGGTATCATAGGCGAGCACGGCATTGTCGCCGTCGGTTTCGGCGCTGACGATCTTGAAGGCGCCGGCTGGGAGCGCGTTGATCGCTTTTTTGAAAGGGGCTAGCTGTTCGGCGAAGACCACGGCCGGTTTCACGGCGTTGAAGCAATGCTTCAGCTTGTCGAAGTCCGTCGACATGGTCGAATAGGGGACAGAGATCGGCGCGGCGGGCGCACCGATTTTCTGCGCCGCGAGAATGACCATGGCCGAGCGGATTGAGTTTCCGGAAAGGAGCATCACGGGCGCGTCCGGGCCGGCTCCGAGATCAAGGAATGACTGGGCGAGGCTGTCGGTGATCGTTTTGGCATCGCCATAGGTCAGCGTCACCCATTCGTCCGTGTTCGGATCACGTTCGCGCAGGAAGGGTCTGCCCGGATGTTGCGCGGCGCGCTCGTCGAGACATTGCGGAATGGATTTCGGCCGGTCGCCCGGTGCCTGGCGTGCGGAGATATAGATGGCATCGCCCTTGCGCGTCATCGCCACGTCAGGCGTTTTCTGCGGCAACGGTCGGAAAGCGGGCAGGGTCTGTCCCTCAGGCATGGTGAAATTCCTTCGGTCGCGGTCTGGATTTTTGTTTATGAAACAGAGAATAGGGGCTCTATCGCCCGGCGCGCAACAGGTGACGCGGGGAGAGCTGCGGCCGATTGGCAACGCCGATCAGGATTCGGCTTTCACCGCATCGACGACCATGGACAGTGCCTTGTTCATCAAGGATTCTTCGAGCGCTTCCGCCATGACGCGCACCAGCGGCTCGGTACCCGATTTGCGCACAACCATCCGTCCACGAACACCCAGCAGCGCGTCGGCTTCGGCGATGGCCGCATTGACCCTATCACTTTCGATAGGGTTGGCGCCGGTGTACCGGATGTTGACGAGTTTCTGCGGCGCAGGTTCGAACACGCGCAACATCTCGGAGGCCTTGCCGCCGCGGGCGGCAAGAACGCCGAGAACTTGAAGGCCCGCGAGCAGGCCGTCGCCGGTGGTTGATACGTCTGACAGGATGATGTGTCCGGACTGTTCGCCGCCGAGATTAAACCCGTGCTGGCGCATATGTTCGCCAACATAACGGTCGCCGACTTTTGTGCGGGCGAGTGTGAGGCCGGAGGCCTTGAGGTATTCGTCCAATCCCATGTTGGACATGACGGTGGCGACCATGCCGCCACCCTTGAGGCGTTTGGTGCGGTGCATTTCGCTGGCGATGAGCGCCATGACCTGATCACCGTCCGTTTCTTCGCCGGTCTCGTCCACGACGATGAGGCGGTCTGCATCACCGTCGAGCGCAATGCCGATATCGGCGCCGGTTTCGAGGACGGCGGCTTTCAGCGCGCCGGTTGCGGTCGAGCCAACGCCGGCATTGATGTTCACGCCGTCCGGAGCATCGCCGATGATGGTCAGCTGCGCGCCGAGCCGGCGCAGGGCTTCGGGGGCGGTTTCAAACCCGGCGCCGTGCGCGCAGTCGAGCACGACTTTGAGTTTCGAGAAATCGAGACCCTTGCCGATGGTTTCGAGGCAGCGTTCGATGTATCGTCGGCCGGCGCCGGCCATGTCGTCCGGTTGGGAGATGGCGGCCGGGACGGCATAGTCGCCGTCGAAGGCGGCGGCCATCGCGGCCTCGAGCGCTTCTTCCACTTCGTCCGTGAACTTCACACCTTCGGGACTGAACAGTTTTAGTCCGTTGTCCTCGTATTTATTATGGCTGGCCGAGACCATGAATCCGAGGGCAGCGCCGGTCTCGCGGGCGATGAGGGCAACGGCGGGTGTCGGCACAATGCCAAGGCGGACAGGCTTGACGCCCATCGAAGTGAGGCCGGCAATCAGGGCCGCTTCGATCATCTCGCCGGAGCGGCGCGTGTCTCGGCCGATGACGACTTCGCGCCCTCCGTCCGGGGCAAAGGTGCGTGCTGCGGCGATGGCGAGGCGCAGGGCCGTCTCCGCCGTCATCGGACGTTTGTTGATGCGTCCGCGAATACCGTCCGTGCCGAAATATTGCCGGGCCATGTCCCACCTCTCTCGCCGTCAGAGCGGCGACACATCTCCATAGACGACAAAATCGGGATTGTCGTAGCCGCGCGCGCGCTTGCCGTAGAGCAGGGGCAAATGGTCGAGCATCAGGACGCGTCCGCCCGCTGCCTCGACGACAGCCTGTCCGGCGGCGGTGTCCCATTCCATCGTGCGGCCAAGGCGCGGGTAGAGATCGGCTTCACCCGACGCGACGAGGCAGAATTTCAGGGCCGAGCCGGCGCCGCAGATGTCCTTGACCGGATATTTGGCGAGCCATGTATCGGTTTCCGGGGAGCGGTGCGATTTTGAAGCGACGGCGGTCAGGCCTTCGCCCGGGGCAGGGCGGATGCGGACGGGTTGGCGCTGGGTCGGCACATCGCCGCCCGGCGCCGCGCTCGCATACCAGGCAAAGGACGGGCTTTCCGCCACCCAGAGCCGCTCAAGTGCCGGGGCATAGACAACGCCCATCACGGGACGGCCATGCTCGATGATCGCGATGTTGACGGTGAACTCGCCATTCTTCGCGACAAATTCCTTGGTGCCGTCGAGCGGATCGACCAGAGCGAAGCGGGCGCCATGCTCCGGCATCACACCGCCCGCGACGGACTCCTCGGCGATCACCTGCAGGTCCGGCTCGGCCTCCGCAAGGCGTTTGAGGATCAGAGCTTCCGCCAGTCCATCAGCTTCGGTCAGCACCGACTTGTCGAGCTTCATCTCGACCGAGAAGTCCGTGCTGTAGACGCGCATGATTTCCGCACCAGCGGCAAGGGCAATACTGGCGAGCGTGTCTGGTGTCACAGTCATCGGCGGGACTATTGCGCGACGTCGAGGAGTTCGACTTCGAACTGCAAGGCCGCGTTCGGCGGGATCGGGCCGCCCGGCGTGCCCTTTTCGCCATAGGCGAGCTCGGACGGAACATAGACCATCCAGCGGTCGCCCGGTTTCATCATCTCGAGGGCTTCGACCCAGCCGGGGATCAGGCGGTTGGACGGAAACTCTTCCGGCTCACCGCGCTCGTAGGAGGAGTCGAAAAGTTCGCCGTCGGCCGCGAGACGGCCTTCATAGTGAACGCGGACATATTGTCCGTTCACGGGCGATTTGCCGGCAGGGTCTCCGCTGGCGAGGACGACGTATTCAAGGCCCGAATCGGTTTTCTTCACTTCCGGAAGGTCTGGCTTCCAGGGCAGATACTGACCCCAGGCGGCGGCATCCGTGGTTTTCGGGATTTCAATGTCGAGCAGCTGGACGAGGAAGACGAGGTCATCGCCCGGCTTGATCACGCCGCCGGGACGCGGCCGGTCGCCGTAACCGAGGGCAGACGGGATATAGAACAGGTATTCGTCGCCGGGAGACATCTCCTGAAGGCCGAGAGTCCAGCCACGGATCACCTGGTTGAGACGGAAAGCGGACGGGGCGCCGCGGTCGAACGAGGAATCAAATTTCTCGCCGGACGCCAGACGGCCTTCATAGTGAACGCTGACGCGGTCGGTCGGCGACGGCTTCTTTCCGCCGTCTGCGCCCTTCTTGAGGACGATATATTGCAGGCCGTCGCCAAGATCCTTGACGTCGGCGCCCTTGGCATCCCAGGGCAAATGTTTCTCGAAGGCAGCAGGCATGATGTCATCCGTTACAGGGGTTTCGGCCACGCCGTCTTCGGCAGGCGCAGATGTGGTGGGTGGTGCACAGGCGGCAAGGGCGAAGGCCGCGAACGCAGAAAAGATCAGGGTACGGTACATAAGATGAGCCTCTTGAACGGTCAGATCGCGCGGGGCGGGTATCCCGCCTGCGCAAGGGCGTCGATGACTTCCTGAGTGTGCTGGCTGTCGCGGGTTTCCATCAGGATGTCGAACTCGGCGCCCTTGGCGGGCACGTCGAGCGCGATCCGGTTATGGGCGACTTCCATGATATTGGCGCCGTTGTCGCCGATGATCTTGGAGACAAGCGCGAGCAGGCCGGGACGGTCATCGCCGATAATCCGTATACGGGCAAGACGGTTCTCGCGCACGAGCGCGCGGGTCAGCACCGACGCGAGCAGGCGCGTATCGATATTGCCGCCGCAGAGCACGAGGCCGACTTTGCGTCCGTAGAACCGGGAAGGGTGTGCGAGCAGGGCCGCGAGGCCCGCGGCGCCGGCGCCTTCGGCAATTGTTTTTTCGACTTCTGCGAACAGGGTGATTGCCCGCTCGAGGTGTTCTTCCTCGACCAGAACGACGTCATCCAGCAGCTGTTCGGCGATGCGTTTTGTCAGCTTGCCGACTTCTTTGACGGCGATGCCTTCGGCAATCGTCGCACCGCCCATCTTGGGCGTCTTGCCACGCAGAGCTGCGTGCATGCAGGGATACATCGCGGCTTCGACGCCGATGATCTTGATGTCCGGTTTCAGGCCTTTGGCGGCCACGGCAATGCCCGAAATCAGACCGCCGCCGCCGATGGGTATGACCAGCGTGTCGAGATCCGGATTGTCGGCCAGCATTTCGAGGGCAATGGTGCCTTGCCCGGCAATGATGTCGAGGTCATCGAACGGGTGGATGAAGACCAGCTTTTCCTTCTCGGCGAGCTTGAGGGCGTAGTCCTTCGCCTCGTCAAAGATCAGGCCTTCGAGGATCACGCGGGCGCCATGGTCGCGTGTATGCTCGATCTTGTTGAAGGGGGTCGTCTCGGCCATCACGATAGTCGCCGGAATGCCAAGGCGGCGGGCGTGATAGGCAACGCCCTGCGCATGGTTGCCGGCCGAGGCGGCGATGACGCCGCGGCGTTTCTCGTCATCGGTCAGCTTGGATAGCTTGTTGAGGGCGCCGCGCTCCTTGAAGGCCGCCGTATACTGGCGGTTCTCGAACTTGATCCAGACATCCGCGCCCGTGATGGCCGACAGGGTCTTGGAGTGGGCCAGCTCCGTGCGCTCAATATTGCCTTCCAGAACCCGGGCCGCAGCCTGGACATCTGCAAGGGTAACGAGGGGTTCGGTCGACACAGAATCGGGCATGGGAGTGGGTCCGGCTAAAGCGGGCGCACCCTATGCGGGCGACGGTCAATTTACAAGCAAACCCGCTGTGCCGGGGGCCGGGTCATGCTCGGCGACCCAGTGGTCCGGCCCGATGGCCATCAGCTGTGCCTGATACTGCTCGGCTTCAGGGTCATCGATGACCTTGGATTTCAGGAAGCGCAGGGCCGCGCGGCTGTCGAGCGGGCTCGGCAGGTCGCCCGTCAGGCGCAGGCGTTCCCGGGTGCGCTCGGACTTCGGGTCGGCGTTCGGCACGGCGGCGATGAGGGCCTTGGTATAGGGGTGGCGGGCATCCGTGTAGATTGAATCGCGGCCAGCCAGTTCCACCACGCGGCCAAGATACAGCACCATGACCCGGTGGCTGATCTGGCGCACGACCGCGAGGTCATGGCTGATGAAGATCATCGCCAGCCCGAATTCCTTCTGGAGTTCGATCAGCAGGTCCACGACCTGGGCCTGCACCGACACGTCAAGCGCCGAGACGGCCTCGTCGCAGATCACCAGTTTCGGCTGCAGGATCATGGCCCGGGCAATGCCGACGCGCTGGTTCTGGCCGCCGGACAGCTCGTGCGGGTAACGGTTGATCAGGTTCGGGTCGAGGCCCACGCGCGGCAGGATGGCGCGGACCTTGGCTTCACGCTCCACCCGCGAAAGGCTGGGCTCGTGCACCTGCAGCGGCTCGGCAATCGAGGCACCGATGGTCATACGCGGGTCGAGGCTGGCGAGCGGGTCCTGGAACACGATCTGCAGGTCGTCGCGCAGGGCGTCCATTTCGCGGTTGGCGATCCTGGAGATGTCCTTGCCGAGCCAGGCAACTGTGCCTGCGGTGGGCGGGATAAGACGCAGCACGCCGCGCGCCAGTGTGGACTTGCCGCAGCCGGACTCGCCGACCACGCCGAGCGTTTCGCCGGGACGCAGATCAAAGCTGACACCGTTGACGGCCTTCAGCGGTTTCGTCTTTCCGAAGAAGCCGCCCTTCACCTGGATCGGGAAGTGCACCTTCATGTCATCGACCTGCAGCACCGGTGCAATTTCGGGGGCGGGGGCAGGACAGAGCGGCGGGCGTCCCGGCGGGTCCGGCAAATCAATGCGCGGCACGGCGGCCAGCAGCATCTTCGTGTAGTCATGCTTGGGCGCGTAGAAGATGTCGTCGGTGGCGCCCTGTTCGACAATTTCGCCATGACGCATGACGATCACGCGGTCACACATGCGTGCGACGACGCCCATGTTGTGGGTAATCAGCACGATGCCGGTGCCGGTCTCGCGCTTCAACTCGTCCATGAGTTCGAGCACCTGCGCCTGCACTGTCACGTCAAGGGCGGTGGTCGGCTCATCAGCGATCAGCAGTTTCGGGCCGCACAGCATGGCGATGGCGATCATCACGCGCTGGCGCATGCCGCCGGACAGTTCGTGCGGGAACTGGTCCAGCCGCCGGGCGGCTTCCGGGATGCGGACATGTTCCAGCCATTCGACGCAGCGTTGGTTGGCGGCTTCGCCCTTGAGGCCTTGGTGCAGGGACAGGATTTCGCGCATCTGCGCGCCGACCGTCATGTGCGGGGTCAGGCTGGTCAGAGGGTCCTGGAAGATCATCGACATTTCGGCGCCGCGGATCTGGCGCAAGGCGGCCTTGCCGGCGGTAATCATGTTGGTCTGGCCAAACAGGATCTCGCCGGTGGCCGTGCCGTTCTCGGCCAAAAGGCCCATGGCTGCCAGCGCCGACTGGCTCTTGCCGGAGCCGCTTTCGCCCACAATGCCGAGGCATTCGCCGGCGGCGACCTCGAATGAAATTCCCCTGACAGCGTTTACGGTGCCATCAGCGGTGTCGAAATCTACGGCCAAGTTTTTTACGGTAAGGATCGTCATGCCCAAGGGGTAGCGCCTTGAACCCCGCGCGCAAGAGGCCGGGCGCAGAAAAGAAACGGCGCCGCACCCCTTAGGGAAAGGCACGGCGCCGAGTTACCAAAGCCTCCGGGATCGCAGCCGGGGCTTCAGTATTTGTAAGCGAAGCCGATACCCACCACGAGTGGGTTGATATCGACATCCGCGTTGACCTTAGCGCCGAGAGCGGTTGTGAAATCGACCGTTACATCAGTGTTGATCCATATCTTCTTGACGTCGACATTGAGCGCGAAGCCGCCTTCCTTGCCGTCAAGATCGTAATCGAATCCGGCCTGCAGAGCGGGGCCGAAGCTTGGATCGTAGTCGATACCGTCGGCGACCGGGCCTGCTTCCTCGTTGAAGAAGAAAGTCGCGTTTACACCCGCCCCGACATAGGGCTTGAACCGCGAACCATTCTGAAAGTGATATTGCACCGTCAGGGTTGGCGGCAGGAGCCAGACATCGCCGAGGTCGATGTCTGCATTCGTCAGGGCGCCCGGCACGGTGACGTTCACAGCGCTCACATCATGGGGCGTGACTGCAAGGATCAACTCGGCAGCGATGTTGTCGGTGAAGAAATACGTGATGTCGAACTCGGGCACATACTGGTCTCCAATGTCTGCATCACCGGCGAGGTTTGCACCGCCAACCGACAGCGCGGCAGACTCGTCGGGCTGGACTGCCAGCACACGAGCGCGCACCATCCAGGGGTTGTCATCCGCGCGGGCAGTGCCGGCAAACCCGGCAAGCGCTGTGCCGGTCATGAGGGCGGCTAGAAGGAACCTGTTCATCGCTTTGATCCGTTTGTCTGGTGAGTGATGCTTCTCGGTAACCCTCTGGAATTGCTTGTGAAATTGGCCAGCTTGACGCGCGTCGGCGAGCCGCGCGTCAGAAGCGCGCGAATAAGTATTCGTCCGTATTGAGACGAATCCCGCAAGGGATCAGCCTGACCTAACTGCGGAGGGGACCCGCAGAGGAAGCCGTAGCCTGCCTTGCGTATGTGAGGGCGGCGAGGGAGCAGGCGCCTGCCCCAGAGGAAAGGCTTGAACTTCCTGCCTCCAGTTGGGAACATGGGCTTTAATCCTGTGTACCCGGCTGGAGTTGCCCCAATGCCTGTCATGAATTTTCTCACCCATTGCGTCTTTGATGAGGGGGCGTTGGAAAAGCTCGCCACGCTGGCGAAGTCGCGCGGGATCACGCGGCCGTTCATCGTGACGGATGCGGGGATCAAGGCCTCGGGTATTCTTGCGAAGGTCGAGGACGCGATTGGCGTGCCGGTCGCCGGTGTGTTTGCCGAGACAGTGTCGAACCCGACCGAGACGCAGACCAAGCAGGCCGCCGCCCTTTACAAGGCGTCCGGCGCGGACGGGATCATCGCCCTCGGCGGCGGCTCCTCGATGGACCATGCCAAGGCCATCGGCCTGCTCGCCAGCCATTCCGAGCCGCTGGAAACTTATGCGGCGATCACCGGCGGCGCCAAGCTGATCGGCAAGATCCCGCCGCTGATCGCCATCCCGACGACCGCTGGCACGGGATCGGAAGTCTCCGTCGGCATGGTCATCATCATGGAGAATGGCCGTAAGGAAACCTTCGCTTCGCCCAACCTCATTCCGCTGGTCGCGCTGTGCGATCCAAACCTTACGCTCGGCCTGCCGGCGGGTCTTACGGCGGCCACTGGAATGGACGCGCTGACGCATTGTATCGAAGCGGTCCTGACGCCCGCGATCAATCCGCCTGCGGAGGGTATCGGTTATGACGGCGCCCAGCGGGCCTTCGGCATGGGCATGCTGAAGCGCGCTGTGAAGGACGGCTCGGACGCCGAGGCACGCTGGCACATGATGATGGCGAGCTATGAAGGCGCGCTGGCCTTCGTCAAAGGCCTTGGCGGCGTGCATGCGCTGAGCCATGCCGCCGGACGGCTCGAGCAGAAGAAGTTGCACCATGGTACGCTGAACGCGGTCTTCCTGCCGCACATCCTGCGCTTCCATGAGGGCGCTGCCGATGCAAAATATGTCCGCTTGCGCCAGTCCATGGGCCTCAAGCCGGGCGCCGACCTGGCGGATGCGATTCAGGATCTCAACGATTCGATCGGCATTCCGAAGTCCCTTGGCGCAATGGGTCTGGCCGCGTCGGATGGTCCGGGCATCGTCGAATACGCAATGAATGACCTCGCGCATTCCGGCAATCCGCGCGAGATGACCCCGGACGATTATGCAAAAGTCTTCGAGACCGCGCTCTGACCTGATGGCCCGCAAGTTCGGTTCCATCCTGAAGATGGCCGCCGGGCATCATGGCGGTGAAAAGGCCGTACTCGCACAATCTGCGAACACGCACGCCGTGCGCAAACTGGCCAAGGTGCCGGCGGACCGTCTGTTGTCGGAGATGACGCGCTGCGTGTTCAATGCGGGCTTCAACTGGAAAGTCATCGAGGCGAAGTGGGACGGATTCGAAGCGGCCTTTGAAGGCTTCGATCCCGACAAACTCGCCTTCTTTGGCGACGAGATGATGGACCGCCTGGTTTCCGACGCGCGTATCGTGCGCAATGGCCAGAAGATCAAGGCGACGCTGGAGAATGCGCGCTTCGTCGCGGCGGTTGAGCGCGAGGAGGGCGGCTTCGGCAAGTTCCTGGCCAAGTGGCCGGCGGATGATCAGGCCGGCCTGATGGAAGTCCTGAACAAGCGCGGCTCACGCCTTGGCGGCGCGACGGCGCAATATTTCCTGCGCTTTGCCGGATGGGACGCCTGGATCTCCTCAAGCCATGTCTGCACTGCGCTGATGCGCGAAGGCGTGCTGGCAAAGCCGACCACCACAAGCAAGCGCGACCTTGCCGCGCTGCAGGCCGCCATCAACGCTTATCACGCCGATAGCGGCTTGCCGCGCGCGCAAATCAGCCGTCTGCTGGCTTTGAGCGTGGGCTGACTATTCGGCTTCCAGAACCGGCAGGCCAAGCGCCGTTTCGATATCGGCCCAGTCGACGATCTTGAAGTTCTGGTCGACACCTGATTTCGGGTTGCCGTCATCCTGCACGATCAGCACGCCGCGCGGGAAGCCCGGAAGGGCCCCCGAGAACACATCCAGACCATCCGTGTGCGTCACAGCGTCGATCCCGAGTTCGGCATTTTCGCCAATCGAGATGCTGCCGGGCGAGGTATGCGGAGCCCGGCGGTCGAACAGGACAAAGCGGTCAGCGGTCTGCGCCGAGACGACAAGCCAGCCGGCGCCATTCTTGCCGCGCCAGATCGAGACGCCTTCGACATCCGCCACGAGGCCGGCCGCGCCGCCAATTACGTCAATCAGTTCCGGCACAGGGGCCTCGTCACGGTAAGCCAGTTTCCAGAGGCCGTGATTCTCTTCGCCGACAAACATCAGCCCTTGCGTCTCATCGAACACGCAGCCTTCGAGCTGCGTTGCGAGCTTCACGGTTTTCACCAGCTCGCCCGAAAGCACATCCGGGCTGGCCGCAACAGTCCAGACCTGGACCGTACCATCCTTGTACGTCACGCCGGCCATGTCGATGCCATTCTCGCGGCCCATGCAGATGCCGTAAGGCTCGATCAGGCCGGTCGGGATTTCACCCCGGTGGCTGACTTCGCCGGTCGCGCGGTCAATCAGGAACACCGAGATCGCGTTGACCTGGTCATTGCTGGCAATCGCCACATCATGTGACCGCTCGGCGGATTGGCGGACGTCGATATTGTTGATCAGGCCGATGGGCAGTCGCTGCACTTCCGACCCGTCCAGCGCGTAGACGACAAGGCCTTCCTGCTTGTTTGTGCCGAGAACCAGAGACTTGGCCGCGATGGTCGGATGCATCCACAAAGCCGGATCATCTGCAGCATCCCCGCGTGCGCCGGCCGGGGCGGTTTCAACAGCGGCCATGACGCTGACCTGGCCTTCGATCATCGGCGGCGGCGCAGAGGCGCACCCCGAAATCAACGCAAGTGAAGCAGTAGCAGCGAAAAGGGATGTGCGAAGCATGCGTGGGTTCCTCATAAAGGTGCCTGATTTTTTTCCGCCATACCGGTAAGGCGTGACAGAAAAGCGACTGTCACAAAACTTGTATCAATCCGTCACTCGTTTGCGAAGAACGGATGATAGCGCCCCCTCATTCACAACGGGGTGCCCTATGAAAACCAGATTCGCTCTTCTCCGCAGCGCCA
Organism: Hyphomonas sp.; assembly: GCA_040223555.1. GTDB lineage: Bacteria > Pseudomonadota > Alphaproteobacteria > Caulobacterales > Hyphomonadaceae > Hyphomonas. Next base: position 231,028 of record JAVKGA010000004.1, on the reverse strand, counting down.
GCCTTGTCTCCCTCTGTATCGGTGTCGCCATATCAGCTTCGGCCCAGACGGAGCCGGCGCCTGTCGCCGAAGGGGAAGACCCCATCCTGCGCGCTGAAACGGTCGTGGTCCAGGGCGAGATTTCCTACCGCAACCGCAGCGACGAGACGGTCCAGACGCTCGAATACGGCCAGGACTATTTCCAGCGCTTCGAGCCGCTGACGGCCGGCGACGCACTAAAGCGCGTGCCCTCTGTCACCTTCCTCTCCGACGTGATCGAAAGCGACGGCGCCCGCCTTCGCGGTCTTGATCCGGGCTATACCCAGATCCTGATCAATGGCGAGAAAGTGCCGGGCTCCAATGCCGACCGCTCCTTCTTCATGGACCGTATCCCGGCCGAGCTGATCGACCGCGTCGAGATCGTTCGTTCCTCTTCCGCGCGCCGCTCTGGCGATGCGCTCGCCGGCACGCTCAACATCGTGCTGCGCGACGGTTATGAGCTGGACGGCGGCTATATCCGCGCCGGAGCGCTGCGTTTCGATGATGGTGAGTTCAAGGAAAGCCTCGGCGGTGTCTATGGCGGCGAACTCGGCCCGGGCCGGATCATTCTGGGTGCCAACCTTCAGGGCCGGTATAACCCGAAACTCAAGAAATCGCTGCGCTACGGCGACAGCCCGGAAAATGATCCGGCCTTCCGCGAGAACGAGTTTGACAACCGCGAAGACCAGACCGACACCCGCGACGGCACGGACTATTCCTTCAACGCGGAGTATTCCATAGACGAGGACGATTACGAGTTCGAGCTTGGCGGTTTCTTTGTTTACACCGACCGTCTCGAGACGGAGCGTTCGTTCGAATATGACGACCTGACCGCCATCACCGGGCCTCTGCCGGATGGCAACCTTCTGTCCGACAACTCCAATGTAAATGGCATCGAGCAGACCAACTACAGCCTGCGCAGCCGTTACGAGCGCGACTGGTCGCTCGGCAAGACGACCTTCAAGGTCGGCTTCGCCAAGTTCGATGATGACCAGACCGAGTATGAGGAAGAGATTGACTTCGACGTCGACTATGACGACGGCGAAGTGCCCGTGATCGAAGGCGAATTCGTCACCACCAAGATCGTGGATGAAGAGACCTCAGCCCAGATCGATCATGAATTCGAGCTGTCGCCCAATACAAACCTGGCCTTCGGTGTCTTCTACCAGGCCAAGGAACGCTCCACCAACATCCAGGAAGCCGACGACGAGCTCGACCTTGATACGCTGACCGGATATGATCAGTTCTCGGACCGTCCGGAAGATTTTGACCTGACCTATACCGGCTTCTCGCCCGTCGATGGCGGCCTCAGCACGCTTGAGGAAGACCGGCTTGACATCTTCCTCGTCGCCGACGGCGAAATCGGCCGCCTCTCCTGGGAAACCGGCGTGCGTTACGAAACGACCGACGTCACGATCAACGACCAGACCGTGGATCCGTCCCTGCAGAACCTCAGCACCGACTACGCTTTCTTCCTGCCATCGGCTCACCTGAAGTTCGACCTGACCGATGCCGATCGCATTTCGGCGTCGGTTGCGCGCACGGTTCGCCGTCCGAACTTTGATTTCGTCTCACCGACGCTGCTGGAAGGGGAGTTTGGCGACAACGACTTCATCGGCAATCCCGAGCTGGAGCCGGAAAGCGCCTATGGCCTCGACATCGGCTACGAACGCCGTATCGGCAAGGCCGGCGTGTTTGGCGTCAACGTCTTCTACCGGGATGTCTCGGACCTGATCGAAGTCGCCAACACCGGTCTTCCGTCAGATGATTACTGCGGCAATTTCGAAGACGATGAAGGGTTCACCTGCGAGCAGGCCCTGGCCGGAGACTCGGCGGCTCTCGCCGTCTACGATCCGGACTCGTTCGTGCTGACCCCGGTGAATGCCGGTGACGGCAAGGTCTACGGCATCGAGTTCGACCTCTCGACCCCGCTGACCTCGTTCGGCCTGCCGAACACGGGCGTCTTCGCCAACGTCTCCTTCCTCGACAGCGAGATCGAAGACTTTGCCGGCGAGCGCCGCTTCAATGACCAGTCCGAATACGTCTACAATTTCGGCTTCGTGCATGACCTGCCGGCTTTGGAAGCGGCCTTCGGCGCCACCTATCGCAAACAGGGCGATGCCTATGGCCGGATTGCGGCGGAAGAAGTCACGACGTCCTATGGCGCTGATCTCGAAATCTTCCTCGAGAAGAGCTTCGGCGAACGCTTCACCATCCGCGCTGTCGGCTCGAACCTGCTGAACGGCAAGAAGGAAGAAGTGTTCAACAAGTTCGACAATATCGGCGACCAGCTGGATCGCGATTTTGACGAATACGAACTTGAAAGCGAAGAAGCCGGTCCGGTCTTCCAGATCATGGCCCGCTACGCCTTCTGATCCGGGTCTTCCGTCATCAGATGAAACGGGTCGCAGCAGAACGCTGCGGCCCGTTTTTCATTTTAGCGGGATGAAGACCACCAGGCCTTGAGCCGGGCGGTATAGTCTTCAGACGGCTCGATCGCGAGTTTCCGGGCGGTCCGGAAAGCCTGTCGCAGCGCCCGCTTCCGGGCCTTTGCGATCGCTGCCTGCACCCGTCCGGCATCGTCTTTTGCCAGCACATGCGCCGGCAGGGCGCCGACGGCCGCCTCCAGCAGGCCCAGGTCTCGCCAGTCCCCGAGGTCATCGCAGAGCCTTTCGCCCGCGACAGCGTAACCGTCCATCACGTCCGGAAACGCGCCGCGCAGGAGCAGGGTGTGATACCAGTGATCCTTCGCCCGCTTGCGAAACTCATGCACCGGTTCTTCGTCGATGGCGCGTTTCGCGCGGGTCATGGTCTTGCGCAGCCGGTGGTGGCTGCGGGCGAGGCCCGGCGCCAGCGCGCGCCAACCGTTGCGGTCCAGCGTCCAGCCAGTCGCGCGCCCGGCGATGGCTTCGATATCGGCGGCGAAGGCGGCGAGCAGGCGTTTCTGCGCTGCAGCGCTGGTCGCGTTCTGGTTGGCCAGGGCTGTGCGGAGATCCTCGGCAAGCTCTGCCGGCAGGCCCAACCGCGCCAGAGTTTCCGTCAGCGCCCCCTTGTCCCGCAAGGCCGACAGGCGCGCGGCGGCGGCGCGCAAAGCGGCAATCTCCTCGCGTGCTTCCGGAAACACAGGCGCCGTCAGCCGTAGCAGCGCGCGCAGTCTTTTCGTGGCTTTGCGGCTTTCGTGAACCTTGCGGGCAACGGGCAGCGACTTGTCTGCGAGGCCTTGCCGGATCAGCGCGAATTCCTCCGCCGCAATGCGGCGGAGCCCGTCGGTCATCGACGCGTCGCGTGCCTTGAACCTGTACGCCATGCCTTCGTTGCGGCCTCCCGAACCTCAAATGGCATGGCCCCCGCGCAACTTCCAACGCTCTCGCGCACACGGCGACTACAGGATTCTGGAGGATTTGCGCCTGTCCCGGGAACGGCCCATATTCGGGTAGGCGTGCTTTAGGGCCTTCCCGCGAGGGGCCGAATCCGCAGATAGAGTCAGGCCATGCTCGCCAACCTAGAGACAATCCTGAACAATCTCGGCCTGATGACCTGCGCGCTGGCAATCGGCGCGTCCTGGGTGGCGTCCATTGTCTCGCCCAATTGCAGCTTCGACAAGCTGACCGGCGCGCGGGCCGACGGCCATGTGCGAGAGTTGATCCACCGCACCAGCCCGCAGCTCGGTTTCCTGATGGCAGTGGCCGGCGGTCTCTTCCTGTTCGGGGCCAGCCTGATTGCCGGCATCGTCGCGCTGGTCGCAGCCTTTGGCTTCTATGCGACGCGGATGCTGCTGGCGCCCAAGGAAGGCAAGAACGCCCCCGGCGTGCGCACCCGCCGCAAGGAACAGCGCGGCACATCGGTCGCCCTGTCGCTGACCTTTACGGCGGCGGCGGTGATTGCCGCCATCCTCGGCCTGTTCGGACTCTAGTCTTTCACCAGCCAGAGACAGCCCATTTCATGGAGCTGCCGGAAGCTCTCCGTGGAGCGCTCCGTAGCGGCGCGGGCGAGCCGGCCAGCCGTTTTCCGGTTTGCCGCCAGCGTCAGAACGCAGATCAGCACGCCAAAGGCCGCCGTCCACCAGCCCACAGGCATGGCGGCCAGGACGCCCAGCAGGCAGGCGAGATAGGCCAGTGCATCCAGCACACGCATCCGCACATCCAGCCAGCGGCCAAACGGCTTCAGCAGCTCGGGCTGGCGATGCAGCGCCTCGGCGTCGATGGCGAAATGCGTGCCCGGGGTCTTCTCAAACACCAGCGCACGGGTCATCCGGCCACCATCATGGGGGTTCGGTTGGCAACTCAGGAACATGGCAGATTCCTTGTGTTTCGGCCCAGCCGGTCTCTTTTTAGCAGTAAGTGCTGACCCGATTGTTCGCGCGACAGGAGAAAATTAGCGCTTCATCAATACCTTGCGTTAACCTTTGAAAATTGTGCGGCGCAGTTGAGGGCCATTGCGGGATCGCAATCCCCGGCTTACGCTGCACTGCAACATGAAGGGTGAAGACAGCGATGCTCTACTCACTTGTCGAAATGAACCGGGTGGCGATGGCGCCGATGCGCCTGATGGCGAAGGCGGGGCGTGCCGCGCTTGGCTCGCCGCTGAACCCGATGGGCCAGACCAGCTATGGCCGGTCGCTTGCCGCCATGGCGGATGTTTTCGAAAGCGCCACGCGCTACTATGGCAAGCCGGAATGGCGCATCGACTCGGTCAAGCTGAACAGCGTCACCGTTCCCGTGACACCGGAAACCGCCTGGCGCTCGCCCTGGTGCAACCTCGTCCACTTCCGCAAGGACCCTGACATTCTGGCCTCGTGCCGCCGCCCCGGTGCGGCGCCGCTGCCGCGCATGCTGATCGTCGCGCCGCTGTCCGGCCACTATGCCACCCTGCTGCGCGGGACGGTCGAAGGCTTCCTCGAGACGCATGACGTCTACATCACGGACTGGAGCGACGCGCGCATGGCGCCCGTCTGGCTCGGCCGGTTTGATCTCGACGACTATATCGACCATGTCCGCAAGATGATCACCAAGGTCGGCCCCGGTGCGCACGTGCTCGCCGTCTGCCAGCCCGGCCCGCCGGTCCTGGCTGCCATCTCGATGATGGCCGAGGAAGAAGATCCCGCCCTGCCGGCCTCGATGACCTTCATGGGCTCGCCCATTGATGCGCGCCTGTCGCCGACCATCCCGAACAAGCTCTCCGAAGAGCGCCCGTTCGAATGGTTCGAGCAGAACATGATCCACACGGTCCCGGCGCCGTATCCGGGCATGCTGCGCCGGGTCTATCCGGGCTTCGTCCAGCTCTCCTCGTTCATGAACATGAACTGGAACCGGCACGTCGATGCACAGTGGAAGTTCTTCAATCACCTCGTGGGCGGAGACGGCGACTCGGCAGGCACGCACCGCGAGTTCTACGATGAGTATCTCTCCGTGCTCGACCTGACGGAAGAGTTCTATCTGCAGACCATCCAGCGGGTGTTCCAAGAGCATCATCTGGCGCGCGGCATCTACAACTATCGCGGCGAACGTCTGGTGAAGCCGTCAGCGATCCGAACTGTGGCGTTGATGACCGTCGAAGGCGAGAAAGACGACATTTCCGGCATCGGCCAGACACAGGCGGCGCATACGCTGTGCACCAACATTCCGGAAGACATGCAGAACGATTATATCCAGCCCGGCGTCGGCCACTACGGCGTGTTCAACGGCTCACGGTTTGAAACCGAGATTGCGCCGCGTGTGACGCAGTTCACGCGCCGGTTCACGAACAAGGCCGCCGAGGCGGAAGTCGCGAACCGCTAGTTTCCGCAGCAGCTGGCGTCAAAATCGACCAGTTCGATCTCGGGGCCGAGATCGCTGTCTTTGACCGGCTCATCACCAGCGAGCGCGGTTGAGAGATACTTCTTGTTGTCGTCGCAGAAGACCGTGGCCACGCAGGCGCCGGGGCCAAGGCGTTCCGCTGCCATGACCGCCCCGATCAGGTTTGCGCCCGAGGAGATGCCTACCGCCAGCCCGAGCTCGCGCGCCAGACGTTGCGCCATTCGGATCGCATCGCCGTCAGACACCGCGATTACATCGTTCAGCGCGCGGAAGTCCACGAGCGCCGGAATGAAATCGTCCGAGATACCCTGAATGCGGTGGCTGCCGACCTTGTGCCCCGTCGACAGGGTGGGGGACTCCTTCGGCTCAAGCGGATGAATGCGCACACCAGGATGCGCCGCGCGTAAGGCGGCGCCGACGCCCATCACCGTGCCACCCGTTCCGACACCCGCCACGAAGGCATCCGGCACAAGTCCGAGACATGTCAGTTGACGGAGCAATTCCGGGCCGGTCGTTTCCAGATGCGCGCGGGAATTGTCGCCGTTGGAAAACTGGCAGGGCAGAAACACGTCATTGCGCCGCGCGGCCAGCGCCTCGGTCGCCGCAATCGCGCCCAGGAAGCCACCCTCCTCGCGGCTGATCAGGTTGAGCTGCGCATCAAGACTGCGCAGCAGGCATTTGCGCTCTTCGCTCATCCAGTCCGGCATGAAGATTTCGACCGGATGTCCCAGCGCGCGGCCAAGGGCGGCAAGCGCGATCCCGGCATTTCCGCTGGTCGCTTCGGCGATCGTGTCGCCGGGGTGCAGCGCACCGGAGCGATAGGCGCGCGTCAGGATCGACAGCGCCATCCGATCCTTGATCGAACCGGTGAGATTATAGTGCTCGGCCTTGGCGTGGATGACGTGCTCGCGGCCCCGGTAGCGCAGGCGGATCGAGATCAGCGGCGTTCGTCCGATCAGGGCGGCCAGGCTGCGCAGCCGGGCCGGTTCTGCGACCGGGAGAAGTTCTGGCAGGACGTCGCGAAGAGATAAGGCCGACATGGAACGCTCCGTCTGGACCTTTTGAAGGTCTCATGGACGGGCTGCGGGATCATTTTAAAAATTCGAGAAACAGGCGTTTATTTGATAAGAATTTTCGTATATCTGCATCAGATATGGAAAAAATTGATGATACGGATCGTCTCATTCTCCGTGCGCTGCAGGCTGACGCCGGCGAATCGCTCGAATCACTGGCCGCGCATGCAAGCATTTCGGTGAACACGTGCTGGCGGCGGGTCAAACGGCTTGAGGAAGCGGGCATCCTGCAAAAACGCGTCGCCCTGGTCGATCCCGAAGCTGTCGGGCTGGGCCAGACGGTCTTCGTCGCCATCCGCACGCGGGAGCATTCGGCAGATTGGGTCGAGCGCTTCGCCAAAGCGGTGCGCGGCCTGCCGGAAGTGGTCGAGTTCTACCGGATGGCGGGGGATGTCGACTATCTGCTGAAAGTGCAGGTCGCGAGCGTGAAGGATTATGACCGGGTCTACCGCGACCTGATCTCGCGGATAGATCTCGCCGATGTCAGCGCGACCTTCGCCATGGAGTGTATCAAGAACACCACCGAGCTGCCGCTCTGAAGGGCCCCTTGCGGCGTGTTCGCGGCCGGCGGCGTTTGCTCTGCCGTGTCGAACAGGCGCTCATGGCGTTCTGCTGCCGGCAGTGAAAGTGCAAGCGAGACGACAGCGGCAATCGCGGCGCCAATGGCGGCGCCGATCACCTGCCGGATTCTCTGTTGCAGAGGCATGATCGCTTCCCCGTCTGTTTCGGGGAGGAAGGTGCAAGGCACATGCCGCCGGGCCTCGCGGTAGGCCGGATCAGTGCGGCTGAACCGCGGCTGCATCCAGCTCGCGCATGTCGATTACCGTGTGTTCGCCGCCATGATCATGGTTATCCAGCACCCCGTGATTGTGGATCGGCAGAGCCAGGATGGCGAGCGCAAAGGCGACGCCCGCGCCGAGCGCGCCCAGACCTCGTCCCGGTGTGACCTCGTCCAGCGACTTCATCATCGGCCCGGTCGCGACATAGATCAGCAGGCCGGCCGACAGGGCATAGAGCGCTGTGATCGTGCCCGCGCCAAGCCCCGTCACGAACAGGCCGGAAACCAGCGCACCCAGCGGCGTCGTCGCGGCGGCGGCCAGAAAGGCCCAGAGCAGCGCTTCCTTAACCTTGAATCCGTGGCGCGAGAGAATGGCGAACGCGATGATGCCTTCTGCAAACTCGTGCAGGATCAGCCCCAGCGCCGCATAGACGCCGGACTGAAAGCTGGCCGCGAACGAGACCGAATAGATCACACCGTCAAAGAAGGAGTGCACCGCCACCGCCAACAGCGGCGTGAACGCTTCCGCCCGTGCCATCCCGGCGCGCTCCGGAAAAAAGGTGCGCATCGCAAAGCTCAGCAGCAGGCCGGCAAAGAATCCGCCGAGCACGAAGCGCGCCGCGTCATGTCCTGCGGCCATCGCTTCCGGCACAATGTGCAAGAGGCTGATCGTGATCAGCATGCCCGCCGCCGACAGGGCAAACAGGCCGGACTGGCGCGCCGACCATTCGCTGCGCATGGCCACGGCAATCAGGCCCAGCGAGGTAACAAGTGCGGCGAGCAGGCCGAAAGATACGGAGGCCTGTAAGGAGAGGGGCATTGGCGGAAACAGTCCTGCTGGCAACGCATGCAACGCGCCCGGGCAGGTCCGGAAGGTGCTTGCGAGAAGTGTTATAATGTTTCATTATGCGCTTGGCGAGCGGAATCTTCCGTCTTAAGCCAAGCCCCGTACTTGTCCTCCCGGAGCCTGCCATGAAAATTCCAGCCTCGCGCCCGACCCTTTGCGCCGCAGCGGCGCTTCTTCTCCTTGCCGGCTGTGGCGGCTCAAAGCCGGAACCGGTGCCCGAACCCGAGCCTGTCATTGAGGAGGTTGTCGAGCCCGAGCCTGTGGTTCCCGAAGGCGAGGCGGAGGAAGACGCAGATCACGACCATGCCGAAGAAGAAACCGCCGGCGGCACAGCGCACGTTCACGGCCTCGCCGATCTCGCCGTGACGCGGGAAGGCAGCCAGCTTCTCGGTGAGTTGATCTCGCCGATGGCCAACTTTGGCCTGTCAGAATCGGACGGCGCCTATACAGATGTGGTCATCGCCGAACTCTCGGGCCTTGTGGAAGTGGACGGGGGCGAGTGCACCGCGTCCGTGCCCCATCCGACCACGGATAATACCGGCGGTCATACCGACAGTGTCATCCATTTCTCCTGGACCTGCGCACGGCCAGATGCGGTGCGCGCAGTCCGGTTCGCAGGTTTCGAAGCCTTCCCGAGTTTCGAGACCGTGAGCGCTGTCTATATCACGGCAACCGACCAGAAGGCCCGCGACCTGACCCCGGACTCGCCAGAGCTGGCGCTGAAATAACAAGCGTATGAGCCAGCCGGTCATCGACATCGAACAGCTTGCCTTTGCCTGGAAGCAGGGGCCGCAGGTTCTGGACATCCCGGCCTTCCGCGTTGACGTTGGCGAGCGCGTGTTCCTGCGCGGCCCGTCCGGTTCCGGCAAGTCGACCCTGCTCGGCCTGATCGCCGGAGTCCTTGCGCCACAATCCGGCAGCATCCGCGTGCTCGGCGAAGACATGGCAGCGCTGTCGCCCTCGCGACGTGATCGTCTGCGGGCGGATCATGTCGGCGTGATCTTCCAGATGTTCAATCTCGTGCCATATCTCTCGGTGACGGGTAATGTTCTCCTGCCGCTGCGCTTCTCGCCGGCGCGGCGCAAGGCCGCCGGCAGTGACGCCGAAGGCGAAGCTCGCCGCCTGCTCGCGCGTCTCGGCCTTGATGATGAGTCCCTGCTCAGCCGCCGTGTGTCGGACCTCTCCGTTGGCCAGCAACAACGCGTCGCCGCCGCCCGCGCGCTGATCGGCGCGCCGAAACTGATCATCGCGGACGAGCCGACTTCTGCCCTCGACGCAGATGCGCGCGACCGGTTCATTGCGCTGCTCTCGGAAGAAGTCACACGCTCCGGCGCCAGCCTCCTCTTCGTCAGCCATGATGCCAGCCTCGCCCCCCTGTTCACGCGCGCCGTCGATCTGGCCGCCATCAACAGGGCAGGGGTCTCCGCATGACTGCGCTCTTCTCGCTTGCCTGGCACAGCCTGCTCAATCGCAAAGGCTCGGTCATCCTCACCATCGTCGCCGTCGCACTCTCCGTCGCGCTCTTTCTCGGCGTCGAAAAAGCGCGCAGCGGCGCGCGCGAAGGCTTTGGCAACACGATTTCCGGCACCGACCTGATCATCGGCGCGCCCACCGGCTCGGTAAACCTGTTGCTCTATTCCGTGTTCCGCATGGGCGGCGCCACGGCAGAAGTCTCCTGGCCGACCTATGAGAAAATCGCGGCGCGCGACGACATCGCCTGGACCGTCCCCATCGCCCTCGGCGACAGCCATCGCGGCTACCGGGTCATGGGCACCAATCTCGATTATTTCGAACATTACAAATACGGCGGCGGTCAGTCGCTCGCCTTCACCGAAGGCCAGCCTTTCGACGACCTGTTCGATGCGGTCATGGGCTCTGAAGTCGCCCGCGATTTGGGCTACACGCTGGATACGCCCGTCGTGCTCTCCCACGGCCTCGGCTCAGCCGATCTCGGCTCCGGCCACGATAACCGTCCGTTTCGCATCGCCGGCATCCTGAAGCCGACCGGAACGCCGGTGGACCGCACGGTCCATGTCTCCCTTGAGGCCATCACGGCCATTCATGTCGGCTGGGAAACCGGCGCCAAGAACCCGCTCGCCGACACGATCACCACCGACATGATCCGCTCGTTCAACCTGACCCCGAAGACCGTCACGGCGATCTTTGCAGGTCTCGAGCGCAAGGGCACGATCCTCACCACCCGGCGCGCGATCAATACCAACAAGGGCGAGCCCCTGATGGCGATCATCCCCGGCGAAGCGCTGGCGGAGCTCTGGAACGTGACGTCCGTTGCCGAGCGAGCGCTGCTCGCCGTTTCCGCCTTCGTGATCGCGGTCGGCCTCGTCTCGATCCTCACGTCTATCCTCACCAGCCTGAACGAACGCCGACGGGAGATGTCGATCCTGCGGGCCACAGGCGCGCGTCCGCATCACATCTTCCTGCTGCTGGTCTTTGAGGCGGGGCTGATCGGCTTCCTCGGTGCCTTGCTCGGCATTGTCCTGATCCATAGCCTGATCGCCGTGCTCGCGCCGATGCTGCAGGCCCAGTATGGCGTCGCCTTCGCGATGGGCGCGCCCGGCCTGGTGGATGCGGCCGTCCTCGGCGCCGTCACCGCTGCCTCATTGCTGATCGGCGCCATCCCGGCGCTGACGGCCCTGCGCCGTTCGCTGGCCGACGGCCTCAGTGTGCGGCTGTAAGTCATGGAATTCGGGTCTGGCGCCACGGGCCTGCGACGCTTAGTTAGGAACGCATGATGAAGACATTTTCCGTCCCCGCCTCCGCCATTGCTGCCTTTGTAGCCCTTGCCCTCGCCGCCTGCGGCGCTGCTGAAGCCCCGGCCTCTGCCGAAGCGCCCGCTGCAAAAAAGCCTGAAGCTGCAAAAGTGCAGGGCACGGCAACGTCTGGCCCGCAGGTCGGCGACAAGATCGGCGAGACAGCCGCCGACCGCGCTAAGGCCCGCGAAGCGAAGGCTGCCCAGCGTGCCGCCGATGCCAAGAAGCGCGACGCCGAACTCGCCGCCAAGGGCATCCAGCGCATCGGCTGGGAAGACCTGATGCCGGAAGGGGAGGAAGAACGCCTCGCCCAGATGTACCAGGCGCAGATGGCGCTGATGTATTCGGTGTCCGAAGGCTCAGCCGGCGATGTCGGCACACAGATCGGCACGTTCAACACCGTGAAGGAACTGAACGGCAAGAAGATCCGCATCCCGGGCTATACCGTCCCGTTCGAATACGGCGCGGATGCCCAGATCAAGGAATTCCTTCTGGTTCCGTATTTCGGCGCCTGTATCCACTCGCCGCCGCCACCGCCCAACCAGACGGTATTCGTGATGGCGGAGACGCCGATCAAGATGAAAGACCTCGCCCAGGCCGTCTGGATCGAAGGCATCATCTATGCCCAGACGCAGGAAAGCGAACTTGCGGACGCGGCCTATACGATCAAGCTGACCGGCATCGAGGAATACGAATACTGATGCGGCTTGATCCTTCGGCCCTGCAGGTCGTCGCCTGGGATTTCGACGGCGTCCTGAACCGCAATGTCCGGGGCGGCGTGTTTGAATGGTCGCGCAATTTCGAGCGTGACCTCGGCCTGTCAATTACCTCGTTCAGTTCCCACCTCTTCGGCGGCCGGTTCCAGAAGGCGATGGTCGGCGAAGACTGCCTGATCGAGATCGTCACTGACTGGACCGTGAAGAACGGCGCGCATGGCCGCACCGAGGAAATCCTGAGCTACTGGTTCGACCGCGACGCGCTGCCGGATGCCGACACGCTGGCCATCGTCTCGGCTTTGAGATCCCGCGGCGTGCGCAATGTCATGGCCACAAATAACGAAGTGCACCGCACGAACTATATCGAGACCGACATGGGCTTCACTGCGCATGTTGATCGCATCTTTGCCGCCGGGCGTATGAAGATCGCCAAGCCGGACACGGCCTATTTCGCGCACATCGAAGACGAGCTGCAGGTCGATCCCGCCGCGATCCTTCTGGTCGATGACATGCACGAGAACATCCTCGCCGCGCGCGGCCGGGGTTGGCAGGCCTTCCACTTCACCGAAGGCTCGCACGGCGCGCTCGCCGAAGCGTTGGGCATCGCGGCCACCTAGGCCGCTGTCGGCTTTTCGCCCAGCACGTAGCGCGGCCCGCTCCCGGTTGCGGCGACCCGGTCGTCTGCATTGTAGAGCGCGCATTTTTTCAACGACAGGCATCCGCAGCCGATGCAGCCGTCCAGCCGGTTACGCACATCCATCAGCGAGGCAATCTCGGCGTCCAGCTCGGCACGGATGGACCGGCTGATCCGCGTCCAGTCCTCCGCAGTCGGCGTCCGGCGGCTGGGCAGTTTGCCCAGCTCGCCCGCGATCCGCTCGATCGACAGGCCCAGCTTCTGCGCAATCCGGATGAAAGACAGGCGCCTTATGTCAGCCCGCCGGAACCGGCGCTGGCCGCCAGAACTGCGGATCGGCGCAATCAGGCCCTTCGCTTCATAGAAGCGGATGGCCGACACGGAGAGGCCCGTACGCGCGGCGATATCCCCGATCAGCAGGACGTCCTGAGCATGCATGAGACTCTCCGAAAATATGTCTTGACCTAAATCTAGGTTGAGGTTGCAGAAGGCGTGCGTCAACCCTCGAACACATTCTGGAAGGAGATCAGGACATGACGCAGATCAGGATCGAACACGTGAACATTTCGGTCAGCGACCCGGCACGGACCGCCGACATGCTGATCGCCCTTTTCGGCTGGCACATCCGCTGGCAGGGCAAGGCGGCCTCGGGCGGCCACACGATCCATGTTGGCACCGATACGGACTATCTGGCCGTCTATGCGATGAAGCCGGACCCCGGCGCGCGGGCCGGCTATGAGAAAGGCGCGCCGCTCAACCATGTGGGAATCGAAGTCGGCGACCTTGATGCGGTCGAGCGCAAGGTCATCGCGCGCGGCCTCGTCCCGTTCAGCCACGGCGATTACGAACCCGGCCGGCGGTTCTACTTCTTCGACCTCGATGGCATTGAGTACGAAATCGTCAGCTATGCTGGATAGCCCTGAGCCCGGTTCATGAGCGGCACGCCGCGTGGAACCTGCTGAATCAAAGCAGCCCTGAGCCTGGTTCATGTGAGGCGCAGAAGCGCCGATACGGAACCTGCTGAATCAAAAAAGAAGGGCGGCCTTTTGGCCGCCCCTCACTACTCTACTCGGGTACTCTACTGTTCAGGAGAGTGCGGGAGTAATCCCTAACACTCTATGAACAAGGTGACGCAGCTAGCCGTTTTTGGCGAGCAGGTTGCGAATCTCTTCCAGCAGCACTTCCTGGCGCGGCGGGGCCGGCGGTGGGGCCGCTTCCTCTTTTTTCTTCAGGTTATTCATGCCCTTGATCAGCAGGAACATGACAAAGGCGACGATGATGAACGAAATGAGCGCGCTCAAGAAGGCGCCAATGTCGACGATCGCGGCTGGTTTGGTCACTTCACCTGCAGCGTCTACGACGGCGGGCGAAATCGTGTAGGTCAGGGCCGACAGGTCAATGCCGCCCATGATCGGCGCCAGCACCGGCAGGAATACGCCCTGGATGAAAGCCGTGACCACAGTCGCGAAGGCGCCGCCCATGACAAAGCCCACGGCCATGTCGATGAGGTTGCCCTTCATCGCGAATTCCTTGAATTCCTTCAGCATATTTTCCCCTTCCGCTGTTTCTAAGGACCCAGAAGCTCAACCGTCAGATTGCGGGGTTTGTCCCTAGCGTCAAGCCATCGTGTGAGGGGAGGGGGCAGCGCTCAGCGCGCTTCCGGATCGTCGCCGCCATTGACGCGGGCGCGCAGTTCCTTGCCGGCCTTGAAGAAAGGCACGGCTTTGGCGGGCACTTTTACAGGCTCGCCCGTGCGCGGATTTCGCCCTCTGCGGGCCTCGCGCTTGCGCACCGAAAAGGCGCCGAAGCCGCGCAACTCCACCCGGTCGCCGCGCGCCAGAGCGCCGCCGATTTCCTCAAGGATCACGTTGACGACCTTCTCCACGTCTTCGTGACGCAGGTGCGGGTATTCAACCGCGAGCTTGTCGATGAGTTGTGACTTCAGCATCGCATTGATATTAAACGCATTTGCGGCGGGAGCGCTAGGCCCCCGCCGCAAACATTGCCTGAATTTTAGGTGGCTCCCATCCGGAAGCCTGCCTGTGCCAGCCTCAAGCCATCAGCTCTTCAGCCTGGCCCTTCCAGTCATCGCGTTCCATCCGGCCCTGGAAGGCAAGCTCTTCTTCAAGGCTTGCAACCTGTTCGTCGGAAAGGGCGGCGACCTGCCAGAAGTGGTAGATACCGGCTTCATGCAGTTTCTTCTCGAAGGCCGGGCCGACGCCTTTGATCTTTTTCAGGTCGTCAGCTTCGCCCTGCGGGCCGGTCAGACGGCCACGGGCGTCAAGCGACTTGGCGTCGCCTTTCGCAGTAGCAGCCGGGGCTGCCGGGGCAGCCTTCGGCGCCTTGGCCTTGGTGCCCGACGAGGCAAGCGCCGCGCCGAGGATGTCACCGAGCGAGGCACCGGCATCTGCCGAGCCATACTGGGCCACGGCTTCCGCTTCTTCGGCGATCTCGAGGGCTTTGATCGAGAGCGAGACACGGCGCGAGGCGCGGTCAAACGTCACGACTTTCGCGTCAACCTTGTCGCCGACCGCAAAGCGTTCCGGGCGTTGGTCTGCCCGGTCGCGCGAGAGGTCCGAACGGCGGATGAAGGTCTTGACCGGCGGTGTGCCGAATTCGACTTCCAGGCCGCCCGAGGTCACTTCCACCACAGTGCAGGTCACGGTCGAGCCGCGCTTGATCCCGCCGGCATCGCCGCCGGCGCTGCTGGCTGCTTCGATCGGGTCACCCGACAGTTGCTTGATGCCCAGCGAGATGCGTTCCTTGTCGACATCGACATCGAGGACTTTCGCGCGGACCATGTCGCCCTTGGTGAAGGCTTCGATGGCCTGGTCACCGGACTTGTCCCACGAGATGTCGTTGATGTGCACCATGCCGTCCAGGTCGGGGCCGAGGCCCACGAACAGGCCGAACTCGGTGATGCCGCGCACTTCGCCTTCGATTTCAGAACCGACCGGATGCTCGGCAATGAAGGCATTCCACGGATTGTCCATGGTCTGCTTGAGGCCAAGCGAGATACGGCGCTTGTCGCTGTCCACGTCGAGCACTTCCACTTCGACTTCCTGCGAGGTCGAGAGGATCTTGCCGGGGTGTACGTTCTTCTTGGTCCAGCTCATTTCCGAGACGTGGATCAGGCCTTCGACACCATCTTCCAGTTCCACGAACGCGCCGTAGTCTGTGATGTTGGTGACCGTACCGGTCAGGCGTGCGCCCGATGGGTAGCGAGCCGAGATATTGTCCCAGGGGTCCGAACCCAGCTGTTTCATGCCGAGCGAGATACGCTGTGTTTCCGGGTTGATCTTGATGATCTGGACTTCGACTTCCTGGCCGACTTCCACAACCTGCGACGGATGGTTGATCCGCTTGTAGGACATGTCGGTGACGTGCAGCAGGCCGTCGATGCCGCCGAGATCAACGAACGCACCGTAATCGGTGATGTTCTTGACGATACCCTTGCGGACGTCGCCTTCAGCCATGTCGGAGACGATCTCGGCGCGCTGTTCGGCGCGGCTCTCTTCGAGGATCGCGCGGCGCGAGACAACGATGTTGCCGCGGACGCGGTCGAGCTTGAGCACCGCGAACGGCTGCACTTCGCCCATCAGCGGACCGACATCGCGCACCGGGCGGATATCGACCTGCGAACCTGGAAGGAAGGCATTGACGCCGCCGAGGTCGACCGTGAAGCCGCCTTTGACGCGGCCCGAGATCGCGCCTTTGACAGGCTCGTTCTTGGCAAAGCTGCGCTCGAGTTTGACCCAGCGCTCTTCGCGGCGGGCCTTGTCACGGCTGAGGACGGCCTCGCCGAGGGCGTTCTCGATCCGGTCGAGATAGACATCGACGATGTCGCCGGGGGCAGGTTGTTTGTCTTCGAGGGCGAATTCCTTGACCGGAATGCGGCCTTCGGTCTTCAGGCCGATGTCGACGACGATCGCGTCATTGTCGATGCGCAGGACGGTGGCCGGGATAACCTGGCCTTCCTGCATGGCGCCAGCGGCGGCCGAGCTTTCGAACATCGAGGCGAAATCGGCGGGTGTTGGGTTCATTTGGTTTGTCATTTGATCTCCGGTGAGGCGTCATCGAATGGTTCAAAGGCAGGCATGCACCATTGCAGCCTGCGGACATCCGGCCCCTTGGGGTAGTCTGATCTGGTGCGGTAACAGCCTGTTTGGATTGAGCTTTTCGGCCCTCAGGACGTCTTTCCACGGGCGAGAGCAGCCTCAACGGCCGCCAGCGCCTTTTCCACAGCCGCGTCTATAGTCAGATCAGTGGTGTCGATCAAGATGGCATCGGCGGCCATTGCGGCCGGCGCATCCGCCCGTCCCTGATCGCGCGCATCGCGGATTTTCAGCTGCTCGACCACCGATTCCAGCGTCACCTGCTCGCCGTGCCCGACCAGCTCCTTCCAGCGCCGCACGGCCCGCTGGGTCACATCCGCGTCCACCCACAGTTTCACGTCGGCGTCCGGGGCGATGACCGTGCCGATGTCGCGCCCGTCCAGCAACGCGCCGCCCTCTCGCGTGGCAAACGCCCGCTGCAGCTCGAACAGGGCCTGGCGCACGCTCGGGATGGCCGCCACGACACTCGCCGCCTTGCCCGCCTCGGCCGAGCGCAATTCGCTCTCGATGAAGTCATTGAGGTCCAGCATCCGCGCGATATCCGCCAGCGGACCCGCCTCATCCAGCGCCACACCCTGCTTCAGCGCCGCCACGCCCACGGCGCGGTAAAGCCGCCCGGTATCCATATGCGGCAAGCCAAGATACCCGGACAACCGCTTCGCGATCGTCCCTTTCCCCGAAGCCGTGGTGCCATCAATCGCTATGATCATGAGGCCGGGGAGTGATTGAGACGAGAACGGGAGTCAAGGCTCTGGCACCCCTCTCCCCCAAAGGGTGAGAAGGGAGCGGTCGCAACATCAAGGCCTGATGCCCCCACAAGCAAGGCGCAGGCGCAGGTGCCGCGAGCATCGCTCGCGAACAGCACCGAGCAGCAAGCCCGGAGGGCGCGCAGCTTTAACGCGGCGCCATGCGTATCCCGCCATCCAGCCGGATACACTGCCCGTTGAAATAGGTGTTCCGCGCCAGCTCCAGCGCCAGCGAGGCATATTCCTCCGGCTTGCCGAGCCGTTTCGGAAACGGCACCGACGAGGCGAGCGAGTTCAGCACCTTGTCCGAAGCCCGCAGCATCAGCGGCGTCGCAAAGATGCCCGGCATGATCGAGTTGACGCGGATACCCACATCCATCAGGTCGCGCGCCATCGGCAGCACGAGGCCGTTGACGCCCGCCTTGCATGATCCGTACACGACCTGTCCGATCTGCCCGTCCTGCGCGGCCACCGACGCGGTCAGCGTAATCGCCCCGCGCTCGCCGTCTTCCAGTTCCGGCAGGCCGGACATGCCCAGCGCCGAGAGCGACGCGATCCGGTAAGAGGCAACGAGCACACCCTGCGCGCCAAACGCATAGTCTTCCGTCGGCAGCCGCTTGTAGCGCGCATTCTCCTTGTCCCAGCTCAGCGTCTTGCCGCCTTTGGCCGCCATCGCGCAATGCACCGTGATCCGCTCCTGGCCATGCGCCTTGCGCGCCTTCTCGAAGCCGGCGACGCAGGAGTCCTCGTCCATGATATTGACGTTGCAGAACACGCCGCCGATTTCCTTGGCGGTCGCTTCACCGGCTTCCGCGTTGATGTCGAAGATGGCGACCTTCGCGCCGGCCTTGGCGAGCGCCCGCGCGGTGGCCTGTCCAAGGCCCGAGGCGCCGCCGGTCACGACGGCGGCTGTATCTTTGGTGATTTCCATTGTCTCTCTCCCTTTGTATCTTTTTGTCAGTCAGCGGATGATGTCAGGCAGGCTCCGCCACGAAGCCTTTCCAGGTTTTCATATAGGTCAGGAAAGCCTCGCCCAGCCCTTCGGCCTTCAGGTGCTCTTCCGGCACGGGCAGGGCGATGGGCTCGAAGCAATTATTCGCCGCCACCTTTTTCGGGAAGTCATGGTGCAGGATTGCGCCGCGCCCGATCACCACAAAGTCGAGGCCTGCTGCCATGGCGGCGAGGCAATTGCGCCCAGTCAGTATCTTGCCCGCCGCGCCAAGCCGTGTGCGTCCGCGCGGCAGCGCGCCGAACAGTTCCACCAGCGTCCGGCCCTTGAAGCCCGCGTCCACTGGTTCCTTGAAACTGTCCCACAGCGACATGTCGAGATAGTCGATCCGGTCATCCGTGAGCAGCGTGCCCGCAAGGCCAAGGATTTCGCCAAGGTCCATGCCGAACCGCTCCGGCGACAGCCGCACACCCAGCGAGAAATCCTTCCCGCATTCCGCCCGCACGCCTTCGATACACTCATAAAGAAACCGCGCGCGGTTCTCGAAGCTGCCGCCATATTCATCGTCGCGCTGGTTCACTTCGCCCGACAGAAACTGCCCGATCAGATAGCCATGCGCGCCGTGCAGCTCGACGCCGTGAAAGCCCGCCGTCTCCGCCCGCACCGCCGCCGCAATGAAGGCATCGCGCGAAGCCTTCACCTCATCCAGCGTCATCGCCCGCGCGCTGAACTCGTCATTCGCGGACGGGCAATGCGGCGCCTCGCCGATCAGCTCCTTGGGGCTGCGCATCCCGGCGTGGTGCAGCTGCACCACTGAATGCGTGCCCGCCGTATTCAGCGCCGCTGCCAGCCGCGTCAGTCCCGGCAGGTGCTTGTCATCCCACACGCCCAGCTGGCCGGGAAAGCCTTGCCCGGCCGCCTGCACATGCGCCGCGCAGGTCATCGTCAGCCCGAACCCGCCCTGCGCCCGCAAGGTCAGCCAGCGAAACTCGTCCTCGCTCATGACGCCGTCCGCGCCGCTCTGAAGATTGGTCAGAGGCGCCAGCATGAAACGGTTCTTCCAGGCGGGGCCACGGGCGAGAGAGAGGGGGGAATGAAGATCGGTCATGCCCCCACAATGGCGCCCCGACGCGCGCCGTCAATTCTGCCGTGGGGGTAGGGGTCGATCGTTTCCGCGGTGACTTCGTTAGAATGGTCCCACAATGCCACGGATGACGTCGCAGGGTTCCAGTTTGAATTTTGAAAGCGGCTCCAAGCCTACGGAGCTATGTATTTTCTTCACAACTTCCCCGCCCCGCTCGATGTAGATTCCCCGATAGAGATAAGTTCTCTGTCCAAGCTCGAACGCATCCAACGCCGTCATTCCGAGTTTGAAAGGCAATGGCCCAAGATTCTTGAACTCACCTGCAACGCTTACAAAATCGCAAGGCGCCGGTTCTTTCGGGTCTCGGGGCTGCATTGTCTGGCAAGCGCTCAGCACCACAAGGGCTAGTGCTAAGGTCGGCAAATGACTCATCTTCAACCCTCCGAAATATCCGCCCCCAGCGTCTTCATATGCCCGAGAAACTCCGGATAGCTCGTGTCGATCATCGCGATGTCATCCACGCTCACCGGCGCCTTGGCCGCCGTGCCCATCACCAGCGCGCTCATCGCGATACGGTGATCGTGGTGCGTCGCCACAACGCCGCCGCCCGGCACCGGACCGCCGCAGCCCTGCACGGTGAAGCCGTCCTCGGTCTCCTCGACGCCGACGCCGTTGACGCGCAGCATCGCGACGATCGCCTTGATCCGGTCGCTCTCCTTCACGCGCAGCTCGTCCGCACCGGTCACCCGCGTCTCGCCGCTCGCAAAGGCCGCCAGCACGGCGAGGATCGGGAACTCGTCAATCATCGAGGCGACCAGCCGCTCCGGTACGGCGATGCCCTTCAGGTCCGCATAGCCCGCATGCAGGTCGATCAGCCGCTCGCCCGCCGCTTCGCCGCGCTCTTCCGCGCCCAGATGCGCGCCCATCAGGTTCGCCGCGTCATAGAAGCCCGACCGTGTCGGGTTAGACATCACGCCCTCGACCATCACGTCGCCCTGCGGCGACAGGATGCCCGCCGCAATCAGGAAGGCCGCCGAGGACGGGTCGCCCGGAATGGCGGCATCGAGTGCAAACAGGGGCTGCTTGCCTTTGATGGAGATTTCGGTCTCGCCGCTGCCCGGCCGGGTCGAAAAGCCCAGCTTCGCGCCGAAGCCCTGCAGCATCCGCTCGGTATGGTCCCGCGTCGCCTTGGCCTCGAGCACCGTGGTGGTGCCTACCGCGTTCAGCCCGGCCAGCAGGATGGCGGATTTCACCTGCGCGCTCGCCTGCGGCGGCTTGTAATAGATCTCGTTCAGCGCGCTCGACCCCGTCAGCGAGAAGGGCAGGCGCCCCTCCGGCCCGGCCGTGTCCCGCATCCCCATCTGGCGCAGCGGATTCAGCACCCGGTTCATCGGCCGGGAGGACAGCGAGGCATCCCCCGCCAGCGCCGCCGTCAGGTCGAATCCCGCCATCACCCCCATCATCAGGCGCGATCCGGTGCCCGAATTACCGAAATCCAGCACGTCCTTCGGCGAGGTCAGGCCCCGCTCGCCGACACCCGTCACTTCCCAGGCCCCGGGGCCGGTATTGGTCATGGTTGCCCCCAGCGCGGCCATCGCCTGGCCGGTGCGGATCACGTCATCACCCTCGAGCAGGCCGGTGAACCGGCTGGTGCCCGAGGCCAGCCCGCCGAAGATCAACGCGCGGTGGCTGCAGGATTTGTCACCCGGCGCGCGGATGGCGCCGCTGAGGCGGCGGACGGGTCGGCTGGTCCAGACCATGGGAAAGGCCCTGTAAATAAGGAGTTGGTGTCGGCAATCGGGCTTTGACAGCGCCGGGCGTTCATGGCAAGCGCCCCGCCAACTTCAAATTGGTCAATCCACCCACAAAAAGGAGCGCGCGCCCGTGTCCAAGGACAAGCTCGGAACCAAGCAGGTCTGCCCAACCTGCGAGTCGCGATTCTACGATCTGAACAAACGCCCCGCCGTGTGCCCGAAATGCGGCGCCGAGTTCGATCCCGAAGACGAAGTGATCCGCACCACGATCACGAAAGTGAAGGCCAAGGCCGCCCGCGCCGCCGTCAAGGCCGTCGATGACGACGAAGACGACGCCGAGGAAGAGGACGACGCCGTCGCCCGGGATGACGACGACGAATCCGCCGAAGTCGAGGAAGTCGAAGACGACGAGGAAGAAGACGAAGAAGAAACCAAGGAACTCGTTGGCGAAGACGATGACGTGATCATCGAAGACGCCGAAGACGAGGAAGAAAAGCCTGTCCCCGGCAAGGTTCCGGCCGGCTTCACGGAAGAAGGCGACGACGATGACGACGACGTGATCCTCGCCGACGACGATGACGAGGAATTCGAAGTCGATGACGATGAAGACGGCGACGACGATCTCGCCATCGACGATGATGAGGACGAACGCTGAAATAGGACTTGAAAGCGCGCGAGGCTGAGATTAAGCCTCCCGCTTCCCGGTCAGGGGCCATAGCTCAGTTGGGAGAGCGCTTGCATGGCATGCAAGAGGTCGTCGGTTCGATTCCGTCTGGCTCCACCAGGAACTGCTTTTTAGGCATATCCGTCAGAAACCGGGCATTTAGCCCCTCTACACGGGCCTGTGAGGCATAAGTCGCCGTGTTGCCGCATCGCGGTGCTTGAACCGGACACATTCGGGGCCCACCTTTCCTTCATGGCAGGAAACCAGCCTGCCAGCGACCCCCGATGGGGCGCGGAAAGGAGTGGACCATGACGACCGGCCTGAAAACCACAACTCCCGAAGACGAGACCTTCGTCTATATTCGCCATCTTGATGACGGCGAGATCTGCAGCCTGTTGCCGCCCGAAGCGCTCGACGATGTGGACGATCCCGATGACCTGTTCATCGTCGCCTCCGCAGACGGCCAGCGCCTGGCCATCGTGGAGGGCCGCGAGGCCGCCTTTGCGGCCGCCCTGGCCAACGATCTCAACCCGCTCAGCGTGCATTAACGTCACCAGAGCGCTGTATTGCTTTTCCCCGGATTGAAGTTGACACTGGCGTCAACGAATCCGGGGAGAACACCATGAACCTGTCGCGCACCGCACTTGCGATTCCGCTGGCCCTCATTCTGGCAGCCTGCTCTCAGAAAGCCGCCGAGCCTGCAGGCGGCGTCCCCGCCTTGCCGCCCGCCCTGTCCGCCGAAGGCAATTTCGGCGCGACGCTCCAGGGCGCGCTGATCAGCGCCAAGGCCGGCGACACGATCGTCATGCCGGAAGGCACGTTCACCCTCACCGATCCGCTCTCGCTGGATATCGACGGCGTCACCCTGCGCGGCGCAGGCCAGGGCAAGACCATCCTCGATTTCGCCCAGCAGTCCGGCGCAGGGGAGGGCCTTCTGGTCACCTCCGATGACGTCACGCTGATGGACTTCACCGTCCGCGACACCAAGGGCGACGGTATCAAGTCGAAAGGCGCCGACCGGATCACCTACCGCTTCCTGACCGTCGAATGGAGCGGCGAGCCAGACGAAAACAACGGCGCCTACGGTGTCTACCCCGTCGAATCGACCGATGTGCTGGTCGAGAATGTCACCGTGCGCGGCGCCTCGGACGCCGGCATCTATGTCGGCCAGTCGTCCAACATCATCGTGCGCAACTCGGTGGTCGAATATAACGTCGCCGGCATCGAGATCGAGAACTCCTCCGGCGCGGACGTGTACGGAAATATCGCCCGCAACAATACCGGCGGCATCCTCGTCTTCGACCTGCCGGACCTGCCCGTCTCAGGCGGCAATTCCACCCGCATCTTCGCCAACGAAATCCTCGCCAACAATACGCGCAACTTCGCCCCCGCCGGCAATATCGTCGCCGGCGTGCCGTCCGGCACAGGCGTCATCATCATGGCCAATCGCAACGTGCATGTCTTCGACAACACGTTCGACAATAACCGCTCCACGCATGTCCTGATCACGGCCTATTCCCTTCCGTTCACGGACGAGGCCTACAATCCGCTGCCGCGTGACATCGTCGTGCGCGACAACCGCTATACCGGCGGCGGGGACGACCCGCAGGGCATGCTCGCCCCGCTCGCCGCCGCGCTGGGCGGCGGTCTGCCGCCCATCGTCTGGGACGGCGTGTCCTCATGGCCGGGCGCCGCCGGACCGACAGATGTGAACCTGACGATTGCCGAGGCGGCGGATATCCAGTTCCTGAATCTCGGCGTGCCGTCCTATCCGCTGGACCCGTCAACCCTCGCTCCGTCGCCGGAACGTCCCGGCAGCGCGCCGCCGACAGAGCCCGCGCCCATCGTCTTGCCGCACGGCGGGAACTAGGTCTTGCGCTGGCTTGCCTGCGTCCTCGCGCTCGTCCTCGGGGCGTGCGGTGCCGGCCAGAGGTCCGGGCCGGACATGTCGGTCATCCTTGACGAGGCGCCGGCGCAGAACCTGTCAGACTACGGACTGTTCGCGGACATGGCCTCGGCGCGCCCTGCGCCGGGCGTCGTGCCGTTTGATCTCGTCAATCCGCTGTTTTCCGATCATGCACAGAAGCAGCGTTTCGTCTTCGTGCCCTTGGGAGCAGCAGCGGATTATGACGACACGGACGTGTTCGACTTTCCGGTCGGGACGGTGCTGGTCAAGACCTTCGCCTTCGCGCCGGACATGCGCCAGCCAGACCAAGGCGCCTACCGGGTTGAAACGCGCCTGCTGATCCACAAGGCCTCCGGCTGGTCGGCCTTTGCCTATATTTGGAATGCCGGCGGCACGGAGGCCGTCTATGCACCGATCGGCGGGCGGCAGCAGATCGAGACGATCAGCCCATCCGGCGCGCCGCTCTCGATCAATTATTCCGTACCCAACCAGAACCAGTGCAAGACCTGCCATCAGGCCGGCGACGCGCTCTCCCCGATTGGCCCGAAAGCGCGCAATCTCAATCACAAGGGCCAGCTCGAAGACTGGGCTGAACGCGGCCTGCTCGCCGGGTTGGACGGGGCCGCGCCGGCCGCGCCTGCCGTGTTCGATGTGACACTGCCGGTCGAGGCACGCGCCCGTGCCTGGCTCGATATCAACTGCGCGCACTGTCACAAGCCGGATGGGTCTGCCTCCAATTCCGGTCTCGTCCTGTCGTCAACCGAAACCGACCCCGCCAAGCTCGGCATCGGCAAACATCCGGTCGCCGCCGGACGCGGGGCAGGCACGCTCTTCCAGGTCATCGTCCCCGGCGCGCCGGACCGCTCCATCCTCGCCTTCCGCATGGCCTCTGTCGAACCCGGCGTCGCGATGCCGGAACTGGGCCGGAGTGTTCCGGACCCGGAAGGTCTCGCGCTCGTGCGCGAATGGATTGCGGAAATGGAACGGCCCGAATGAGCGGCGATGTGCGCATCCTCGTCGACGCCGATGCCTGCCCGGTGAAGGACGAGATCTACAAGGTCGCCCTGCGCCATCTCGTGCCCGTCATCATCGTCGCCAATTCCTATATCCGAATCCCGGAACATGCGCTGATCTCCCGCAAGATCGTCAGCGACGGCTTTGATGCCGCCGATGACTGGATCGCCGGGACAGCCACGCCGCTGGACGTGGTCGTCACCGCCGATATTCCGCTGGCGGATCGCTGCCTGAAGGCCGGCGCGCGCGTGCTCGGCCATAATGGCAAACCCTTCACGCCGGATTCCATCGGCGGCGCCCTCGCCACCCGCGCCATCATGGCCGACCTGCGTGTCGGCGTTGCCGGCATCGGCGCGGGCGGGCCCGCACCCTTCTCGAAAACCGACCGCTCCCGCTTCCTCTCCGCGCTGGATACGGCGCTGGTCGCGGCGAAGAAGGCAGCAGGTTGAGCGGCCGCGCACACTTGCCCTTAACGGGCACCGTGCTAAGGGCGGCGCATGAGCCAGATCACGCTTCACAAGGGGGATCTCCCCAAAGGCCTCAGCTTCGGCCCGGTCGTCGCTGTCGATACCGAGGCCATGGGCCTCAATCCGAACCGGGACTACCTGACGCTGGTGCAGCTGTCGGCCGGTGACGGAACCGCCCATCTCGTCCAGCTGACCCGGGATTTCGACTGCCCGAACCTCAAGGCCCTGATGACCGACCCGAAAGTGGAAAAGCTGTTCCACTTCGCCCGTTTCGACATCGCGATGATGCGCAAATGGATGGGCGTCACGGTCTCGCCCGTCTGGTGCACCAAGATCGCCTCGCGCCTCGCCCGCACCTATACGGATCGTCATGGTCTGAAGGACGTCGCCCGCGAGATCGCAGGCATCGACATGTCCAAGGCCCAGCAGAGCTCCGACTGGGGCGCCGCCGCCCTGTCGGACGCCCAGATCCAGTATGCGGCTTCCGACGTCCTCTACCTGCACCAGATCAAGGCCGGCCTTGAAGCGATGCTGCAGCGTGAGGACCGGATGGGTCTTGCGAAGGCCTGTTTCGATTTCCTGCCGGTCCGCGCCGAACTCGACCTCGCCGGCTGGGGCGAACAGGATATCTTCGCCCATAGCTGAGGGCGCCTCGCCCGGCCTGCGAGGCGCGCTTTCACTTCGCGCCCATCGCGGCTAGGATCGGTTCTGTATCAACGTTCGCAGGATCAGGCCGCCCCGTACAATGGACGCCAGCCTCCATCATGACCCCGCCACGCTCTGGGCGCCCCGGCGCCAGCTGACGCTCGCGCAGGCGCGCAAGCGCTCGGTCCGGGTCCGCTACCTGCGCTATGCACTGGTCGCCGCCGCCGCCATCGCGATCGACCTGTTCCTTGGCTACGTGTTCCGTAGCGCCATGACCCAGGATTCCCGCCCGCCCGCTGTGCAGGACGATGACGCGGTGACCATGATCAACCCGCGCTTCACCGGCCGGGATTCGAATGGCGAAGTGTTCACAATCACTGCAGACGCGGCCCAGCGCCGGCGGACGGCGGACGGCGTGGTCGACCTGATCAACCCCGTCATGCGCGACGCCAAGGGCGCGCAGCTGATGGCGCCAACCGGGTTTTATGACCGCGACAAGGGCGTCTTGGAGCTTTACGAGGCGGTCAACATCACCGACAGCGCCGGCTATTCTTTCGTCAGCCGCGGCGCTCGCCTGATCCTCGGCGAGGACCGCGTGGAAGGATTGTCACCTCTGGAAGGCAAGGGCCCCCTTGGCGATATCCAGGCAGACTCGTATGAAATCCTCGACAACGGCAACCGCATCGTCTTTCAGGGCAATGTGAAGACCGTGATCTATCCCCAGCCGGACGATCCGCCGGCAACGCCTGAAAGTGAGCCAGATGTCATTCCGTAGAGCTTTGGGCCGTAAATCTGTCGGCGCCGCGCTTGGCCTTGCCCTCATGGCTTCGCCGGCCTTTGCCCAGATATCTTCGGAAGGCGGGCCGATCTATATCAACTCGGCGCGGACCGAGAGCCTGCAGAACGAACGCAAGGTCGTTCTCAGCGGCAATGTCGATATCCAGCAGGGCACCGCACGGCTGCGCGCCGACACGGTGACGATCCGCTTCCTTGAGAATTCGGGCGGCGCCCGGACGACGACTGTCGCGGGCGGCTTCGGTCAGGTCGAGACGATCGTGGCCGAAGGCAACGTCTATTACGTGACCCCGGAGCTGAAGGCGAAGGGTGAACGCGGTGTTTACGAACTCGCCACCGACACGATCACGATCACCGGCAATGTCGCCCTGATGCGCGAACGCGACGTCGCCGAGGGCGAAACCCTGCGTATGGAGGTCAAAAACCGCCGGACCACGCTCGAAGGCGGCTCCGGCCGGACCCGGATGGTGATCGATCCGTCGAGCCAGCCGGGCCAGGAACAGTGAATTTCACCAAGGAGGTGAAGCCGATCTTAAGCATGCCGCGTTAAGGCTTGGACAGGCCGGAAATCTGGCCGTGGATGGATGGAATACGGGATGAACGAAGCGCCTGAAGGCCTGGTCGTCAGCAATCTTGCCAAGTCATTTGGCAAGCGCCAGGTCGTGCGTGATGTTTCCCTTTCCCTCGCCCGCGGCGAAGTTGTCGGCCTGCTCGGACCCAACGGGGCCGGCAAGACCACCTGTTTCTACATGATCATGGGACTGATCGGTGCCGATGCCGGCGCGATATCCATCGACGGCGAGGATGTCACCCGCCTGCCGATGTACCAGCGTGCCCGGCTTGGCGTCGGATACCTGCCCCAGGAGGCCTCGATCTTCCGGGGCATGAGTGTAGAGGAAAACGTCATGGCAGTTGCGGAATTGGTCGAGAAAGACCGTGCCGCCTGCCAGGCCCAGGTCGACAGCCTGCTCAGTGAACTGCACGTGGAACACCTCCGCAAGCAGCCGGCCACCTCCCTGTCGGGCGGTGAGCGGCGGCGCGTGGAGATTGCGCGCGCACTCGCATCTCGTCCGAGCTTCATGCTACTGGACGAACCGTTCACCGGCATCGACCCGCTCGCCATCTCCGACATTTCCGACCTCGTGCGCTTCCTGAAGCAACGCGGCCTTGGTGTTCTGATCACAGATCACCAGGTTCGCGAAACGCTTCAGATCGTGGACCGGGCCTATGTGATGTATGATGGTGCTGTCCTCTTCAACGGCACACCCGACGACGTGCTGAGCAATGAAGATGTCCGCAGGGTCTATCTGGGTGAACAGTTCGCCGCTTGATCTCAGGGGGCGCGGCCAATGGCCATGAAACACTCACTCGACATGCGCCAGGGCCAGTCCCTGGTGATGACGCCGCAGCTACAGCAGGCGATCAAACTCCTTCAACTGTCGAATCAGGAACTTGCCGAATTCGTCGAGGCCGAGCTGGAGCGCAATCCGCTGCTCCAGAAGGTCGAGGATGATGGTGGCAACAGCGCTGAAACGGGCGAACCGGCGCGCCGCGAAGAGCTGTCCATGGATGACGGCGCGGGCCAGGCGAATGCGCGCGAACAGCTCGATGCTCCGGGTGAGGACGTTTACGAGCCGGGCACGGGCTCCGACGCAGCGATGCCGGCGAATGCGTCCGGTCCGTCCGCGAAGACCGACTGGTCGACGGCGGGAAGTGGTCAGGCCTCGGAAGATTTTGACTATACCGCCAACCTCTCCAGCGATGTGACGCTGCATGAACACCTGCACGTGCAGCTGAACTTTGCCGGCCTCTCCGATGCCGACCGGCTGATCGCGGCCCGCCTGATCGACGAGACGGATGAGGCGGGATATCTGCGCGCGCCGCTGGAAGACGTGGCCAAATCGCTCGGCGCCGACATTGCGAATATCGAAGCCGTGCTCGGCGTCTGCCAGGGCTTTGACCCGACCGGCGTGATGGCGCGTTCGATCCCGGAATGCCTCGGCCTGCAGCTGAAAGATCGCGGCCGGCTTGATCCGGCCATGCAGGCAATGCTCGACAACCTGCACATGGTGGCCAAGCACGACCTCAAGGCACTGATGGATGTGTGCGGTGTCGACAAGGCCGATATCCAGGACATGCTGGCAGAACTGCGCCAGCTGTCGCCGAAACCCGGTGCGGGTTTTTCCAGCGATACGACGGTTGCCGTTGCGCCGGATGTTTATATCCGTGAACTGCCGAATGGTATGTATGCGGTCGAACTGAACTCCGACACACTGCCGCGCGTGCTGATGGACAAGGCCTATTATGCCGAAGTCACGGCGCTGCCGATGCGCGAGAAGGAGAAGGAATTCATCTCCGAATGCGCGGCGTCTGCGACCTGGCTGATTAAGTCGCTCGATCAGCGCGCGCGCACGATCCTGAAAGTGGCGAGCGAGATCGTCCGCCAGCAGGACGGCTTCTTCGCACATGGCGTGGCGCATTTGCGTCCTCTTAATCTCAAGCAGGTGGCCGACGCGATCGAGATGCACGAATCGACCGTCAGCCGCGTGACCACGAACAAGTATATGTCGACCCCGCGCGGTCTTTTCGAGCTGAAATACTTCTTCTCCGCCTCGATCCCCGCAACCGGCGGCGGCGAGGCCCATTCGGCCGAAGCCGTCCGTCACCGGATCAAACAGCTGATCGACGACGAGTCGCCCGAGGATGTTCTGTCGGATGACCAGATCGTCGATATCCTGACCGGGTTCGGCATCGACATCGCGCGCCGCACCGTGGCCAAGTATCGCGAGAGCCTGCACATCCCGTCGAGCGTACAGCGCCGCCGGATGGGTCGGGCAGGATAAGGCCCGGGAAGGGGCTCACGCCCGCAGCAGGGCTTCCACTTCGGCCCTTGTCGGCAGGCTGGGCTGGGCGCCGGGGCGGGTGCAGGCGGCGGCGCCGGCGGTGACGGCGAAGGCGAGGGCGTCAGCGTCCGCGAGGCCTTCGATCAGGGCCGTCGAAAGGGCGGCGAAGAACGTGTCCCCGGCGCCGACGGTGTCCACGACGTTCACTTTGGGCGGACGGGCGACGGCGATCTTCCGGCCGGACAGCCAGAGTTCCGCGCCTTCGCCGCCGAGGGAGATGGCGACGCGGCGGCCTTCGGCGTGGAGACTGTCGCCGTAAAAGGCCGCCTCGGTTTCGTTGACGACGAGGAGGTCGGCCTCGGCGAGGAGCTCGGGCGGCACCGGCATCGCCGGGGCGAGGTTGAGGGCGACGAAGCCGGTGGCGCGTTTGGCGGCGGCGAGCAGGGCGGGGACGGGCACTTCGAGGACGCCGAGCAGGTGTTCGATGGTCTCGCCTTCGACATCGCCGGGGCGGAGCGCATTGTTCGCACCCGGACAAACGACGATCAGGTTCTCGCCTTCGGGCGAAACGGCGATCAGGGCGACGCCGGTGGTCTCGCCGTTGAGGTAATGCGTGGTCGAGAGGTCGACGCCGCCTTCGCGCAGCAGCTTCAGCGCTTCCTCCGCCATGTCGTCATTGCCGACGGCGGCGATGAGGCGAACCTTCTGGCCGAGGCGGGCGGCCGCGAGCGCCTGGTTGGCGCCCTTGCCGCCCGGATAGCGCGCGAGGCGCGCGCCGGTGACGGTTTCGCCGGGGGCGGGCAGCGCGGCGCCGGACGCGACGAGGTCAAGATTGACGGAGCCGACGACGGTAATCATGCGGGCGCTTTCAGCAGGTCTTCGACGAGGGCGAAGAAGCCGTGCCCGTCCGCAACGGTGACCCAGCGGTGGGGACCGCGCGCCCCGTCCTTGACCTTGGTGCGACCAAACTCCTTTCCGGGGCGGGTGACGACGCTGACGCGGCAGCGCTTGGTTTCGAAGAGGTGGGGCGCAAGAATCCAACCAACCGTGGACGGATCATGCATCGGCACCTGCATGCCGGGGCGCCAGCGCAGCTCCAGCCGGTTGGCGGCGTCGAGCAGGTCCGCCATCAGCGCGGCATGACGGCCCGGCAGGGCACGGATCCGGTCGACGCGGGCCTGTTCGGCGCGCACCTGATGGGTGGCGTCAAGGGCGAGCACGACGGTGGGCAGGTCGGCATCGAAGACGATCGCGGCGGCGTGGGGGTCGGCGTAGATGTTGAACTCGGCGGTCTTCGTGATGTTGCCGCCGGCGGTGTCCGCGCCGCCCATGACGACGAGTTCGCGGATGCCCCTGGCGATGTGCGGCGCCATGATCAGCGCGGTCGCGAGGTTAGTCATCGGGCCCGAGATGATGACGGTATAGCCGCCCTTCGGTGGGGCAGAGAGGCGCGCGATCAATTCGTTGACGGCGTGGCCGGCGGCGAGAGGCGCTTTCGGCTCGAACACGTCAATGCCGGCGATGCCGGTCTCGCCGTGGAAATCTTCAGCCGTGACAATCTTGCGCGCCATCGGGCGCGGGCAGCCGGCATGGACGGGCACATCGCCCCGGTCCATCCGCTCACAGATCATACGCGCATTGCGGCTGGTGAAGGCGAGCGGGACATTGCCGGCGACGGTGGTGATGGCCTGCACGTCCACATCGGGCGACAGGAAGGCCATCATCAGCATCACGGCATCGTCGATGCCGGGATCGCAGTCTATGATCAGGGCCAAGGGGGCAGACTTTGAAGGGGCGCTCATGCGCGGGCCTGCAGTTCGCTGATGATGCGCTGATAGTGTTCGTCGAGCGGCGGGCTGTCATACTTCACGCCAAGGGCTTCCATCGCCATGTCTGCGGTCACCTTTGCTTTCTTGCGGCCATAGAGGCGCGCCACCATGCGGCTCGTCGCGCAGACCTGATCCTTCGAGACGAACTTGTGCTCGAAACAGATGAAACAGTCATCCCATCCGGCAAGGCGCGTCTGCAATTCGAATTTCTGGGGATAGCGCAGCATCCGGATATAGTTGAACGATTCGTACTGCACGACAGGGGCCCAGCCGCGCCCCCGATAGACTTTCAGCGCGCCGGTGCGGCCCATGAAATTCATCGTGCCGAGATCTGTGAAGGAGGAATAGCGCGAATTGGTCATGTGGCCCATCGGGTCCTGGTCGCCGAGCCAGACGGCGGAACGCACGATGTGCAGGTCCAGGATGCCGGTTTTCACCTTCGAGAAGAAGGCGGGCAGGAAGACCCGGAGGAATCGGAAGAAGAGGTTCATGCAGGGCCCGGCCGTTTCCTCGGAAGTTTCTTGTACCGCACAAGGTTATGCGGAGCGTCAGGACGCCTTTCAAGCGCCATGCCGCACGCGGTAACCTTAGCGGACGCCGGGGCGGCCTATTCGGCGGGCTGGGCCAGTGCGCCGGTCTGCTCTTCGAGCTTGCGGGCAACATCGCCGGGAGAGCCGGTGCGCCGGGCCAGCAGGCTGTAGGCGGCGGGCACGACGAGCAGGGCGACCGAGACGGCGGCGATGGCGCCGAACAGGACCACGATGCCGATGGCGAGGCGTGTTTCGGCCCCGGCCCCGGATGAGACAATCAACGGCACAGCGCCCGCAGCGGTGGTCAGTCCCGTCATCAGGATCGGCCGCAGGCGGGCGAGGGCGGCTTCGCGCAGGGCGACGTCGAATTCCTTGCCCTCATCGCGCAGCTGGTTGGCGAACTCGACGACGAGGATGCCGTTCTTGGCCGCCAGGCCAATCAGCATGATCAGGCCGATCTGGGTGTAGATGTTCAGCGTCTGGCCGGTGATCCAGAGACCGAACATGCCGCCGGCGACGGTGGCAGGCACCGCGAGGATGATGACGACCGGGTGGATCCAGCTCTCGAACTGCGCCGCGAGCACGAGGAAGACGATCAGCAGGCCGAGGCCGAAGACAAAGAGGATCGACGAGCCGGAGTTGCGGAATTCGAGCGACTGGCCCTTGAAGTCGATGGAGGCTTCCTCGGGCAGGACCTCGCGCGCGACACGCTCCATCCCGTCCAGCGCGGCACCCAGCGTGACGCCGGGCGCAAGGTTGGCGTCGATGGTGATGGCGCGCACGCGGTTATAGCGGTTCAGCGTCGGGCTGTCGGCGAAGGGCTCGATGGTGATGACACTGGCGAGGGGGACGAGTTCGCCCGACCGGCTGGAGCGAACATAGATGTTCTGCACATCGTTCGGCGTGCTTTGTTCCGTGCGCAGGCCTTCGAGGATGACGTCATACTCTTCGCCATTGTCGATATAGGTCGTCACGCGGCGCGAGCCGAGCATGGTCTGCAGGGTCGTGCCGATCTCGGAGACCGTGACGCCAAGGTCGGCGGCGCGCTGGTAATTGATCTGGATACGGTATTGCGGCTGGGTCTCCTTATAGTCCCAGTCAACATCCGTAAGACCAGGATTATCGGTCTCCAGCGCAGCGACAAAGGTGTCCCGCCACTCGGCAACCTGTTCATAGGACGGGCCGCCGATGACGAACTGGACCGGCTTGCCGCCGCCGCCGGCGAGGCCCTGGCGCATGATGGCGAAAGCGCGGATGCCGGGCAGGTCGGCCAGCTTGCCGTTGATCTCGCCGATCACTTCATCGGCCGGCCGGCGGTTTGCCCAGTCATCCAGAACGGCAACCACGTTGCCCTGGTTGTAGGAATTGCTGCCGAAACCGGGCGCACGCACGAGCAGGCGGCTGATCTCGCCGGATTCGGTATAGGGCAGGAGGCGGCGTTCGATCTCGTCAAGATACTTCGCCATGTATTCGAAGGAGGCGCCTTCCGGGCCGCGCACGGAAACGAAGAAGCTGCCGCGGTCCTCTCTCGGTGCATATTCCTGCCCGAGGGTCTGGTAGAGCAGCCAGATGGCGGCAAATGCCGCGAGCAGGCCGGCCATCATGATGATGGGAAAGCGGACGACGACCGTGAAGATATGGCCATAGAGCCATTTCAGGCCGTCGAACCCCTTGTCGACAATGTTGGGCAGGATCGCCAGCACGCCCTTGCGGGACTCCTGGTGCGGCTGAAGGATCTTCGAGGCAATCATAGGAGAGAGGGACAGGGCCACGAAACTGGAGAAGGCGACCGAGGCCGCGATGGCCACGGCAAACTCCGTGAACAGACGGCCGGTATTGCCTTCCATGAAGGTGATCGGGATGAACACGGCCATCAGGACCAGCGTGGTCGCCACCACCGCGAAGCCGACCTGGCGCGTGCCGTTATAGGCGGCGACCAGAGGCGGCTCGCCCAGTTCTTCCATGCGCCGGTGGATGTTCTCGAGCACAACGATGGCATCGTCCACGATCAGGCCGATGGCGAGCACGAGCGCAAGCAGTGTCAGCAGGTTCAGCGACAGGCCGAGCGAGTACATGATGATGAAGGTCGCGGTGACCGAGACCGGCACGGTGATGGCCGGAATAATGGTCGCGCGAAGACTGCCGAGGAAGAGGAAGATGACGAGCGTCACGAGCGCCACGGCGATGGCAAGGGTCGTCCAGACTTCGCGGATCGAGGCTTCGATGAAGACCGAACTGTCGAAGGACATGTAGATCTGCATCCCGTCCGGCAGCGTCTCGTTCAGTTCGAAGGCGAGCGCCTTTGCGGCCTTGGCCACATCCACCGTATTGGCCGTTGACTGTTTGACGACGCCGAGACCGACCATCGGCTGGCCATTGCCGCGGAATGTCGTGCGGTCATCCACCGTGCCGCGCTCGACCCGGGCCACATCGGCGAGCCGGACGAGATAGCCTTCGCCCTGCGCGATCACGAGGCCGCCAAAGTCTTCGGCATTTCGGAACGCGCGGTCGATGCGCATGGTATAATAGAGGTCGCCGGATTCGAGGTTGCCGGCGGGGGCCTCGATATTCTCGGAGCGCAGGGCGCGTTCGATATCGCTTGAGGCGAGACCGCGCGCAGCAAGGGCGCGCCGGTCGATCCAGACGCGCATGGCATACTCGCGCGAGCCGCCGACCTGCACGCGGGCCACACCATCAAGCGCCGAGAAACGGTCGACCAGATAGCGGTTGGCATAGTCAGTCAGTTCCGGCGTGGTCAGGCTCTCGCTGGCGAGGTTCATCCAGAGAATGACATCATCATCGGAATCCGCTTTCTCCACTTCCGGCGGATCGGCTTCGTCAGGCAGGTTGTCGAGGATGCCGGAAACCCGGTCGCGCACATCATTGGCCGCCGATTCGATATCGCGGTTGATGTTGAACTCGATCGAGATGTTGGAGCGGCCATCGGAAGACCGGGAGTTGATGAAGCGCACGCCTTCGACACCGGCAATCCGGTCTTCGATGACCTGGGTGATGCGGGTTTCCATGACCGAGGCAGAGGCGCCCGGATAATTTGTCGAGACCGAGACGACCGGCGGGTCGATGTCCGGATACTCGCGAAGCGACAGGCGGCTGAATGAGACCAGCCCGAAAACGATCAGGATCAGCGCGAGGACTGATGCAAAGACCGGACGCTTGATCGAGGTATCCGACAACAGCATGGCGCCCTACTCCTGATGCGCCGAAGCCGGTGCGCCGCCTCCGCCTGCGCCCCCGGACAGGGACGGTTTCAGGATCGACTCGTCGCGCACCTGGATGCCGGCGCCCTCGCGCAGGCGCAGGGCGCCTTCGGTGACGACGCGCTGGCCGCGTTCAAGGCCGGCGAGAATTTCAACGCGGCCCTGCTGGCGCAGGCCGACGGTCACCTTCACGCGGTTGGCGACCGGACCCTGCGCGCCTTCGGAGACCGTCCAGACGAATGTTTCCGGCCCCAGAGGCTGCAGGGCAACTTCCGGCACGGACAAGGTTTCGCGCGGCTCGGCGAGGAGAGTAACTTCGACAAACATGCCGGCTTTCAGCATGCCGTCCACATTCGGGATCATTGCACGTACACGGACTGATCTGGTGACCGGGTCGATGGCATTGTTGATGCTGGCGACGGTGCCCCTGAAGGTGCGGCCCGGCAGATCTGCGCTTTGCGCTTCGATCTCGAGGCCGGGTTTGAGGCTGGTCAGGAAGATCGACGGCACGGCGAAATCGAGCCGCATCACACTGTCATCGATCAGGGTGGCCACGACGTCGCCGGGGCGCACGAACGAGCCGACACTGACCTGCCGGAAGCCCAGCACGCCGTCGAAAGGCGCGACGAGGACGCGGTCGCGCTGGCGCGACTGGACGGCGCGCAGCTGGGCAGCGGCGGCATTGGCATTGCGGCGGGCAATGTCGAGTTCGGCTTTCGAGACGGCGCCCTGGGCGGCCAGGGGCTCGAGACGGTCAAGTTCCTGGCGGGCCTGTTCGGCTTCGGCTTCGGCGCCTTCGACCAGCGCGCTCTGCTCGCGCTGGGCCAGCGAGACCAGTGTCTTGCCGGCTTTCACGCGCTCGCCATCTTCGAAATAGACAGCCGTGACGCGGTCGGACGCGCTGAGCGTCAGGTCGGCGCGCTCGTTGGCTTCCAGTGTGCCGATGGCTTCGACACGGTTGGCGAAGGTCTGGATGCGGGCAGCTTCAACGAAGACGCTGGCCGGGGGCGGGGCGCCGCCGGGGCCGCCGCGCTGCTGGGTGAGCGCCGGCGTGGCCAGGATGACACCGAGCACCGCGGCCGCGGCGAAACGTGTCAGAGGGGTTCGAATCAGGCGCATTCTTTGCTTCTTTCTATTCCGCCCGGAAGGCGGCGAGTTCTTCGTCAGTCCAGATACCGCCAAGGGCCCGGTAGGCGCGGACAGCGCGGCGGGCGATCTCGGCTTCGTTCACGGCAAGGCGGTCTTCAGCGTCGAGCAGGGTGCGCTGCGCGTCGAGCACGTCGAGGGAGGAGTCGAGACCTTCCTCGAAGCGCAGGCGGGCAAGTTCAAAGGCCCGGCGCGCGGAGGCGAGGGCGGATTCAAGATCGGCGCGGCGCTGGCGTTCGGTGACATAGTCAGACAAGGCGGTCTGCGCCTCGGCAAGGGCGTCGAGAACCGTGGCCTCATAATCTGCCACCGTGCCGAGCGTGCGCGCATCATTGACGTCGATCTGGGCATAGACGCGGCGCAGGTCCGGCCCGGCCCAGCTGATCGCCGGGCCAATCGAGAAGCCAATGGAGTCTTCATTGAAGGCGACGCCCGTATCGCTGATCAGGCCGAAGAGACTGGCGTTCAGCGTGATGCGGGGGAAGAGGTTGGCGCGGGCGGCGTCGCCGAGGGCGAGCGCGCTGCCGATACGCGCTTCGGCGAGGCGCACGTCCGGGCGGCGGCGAAGCATGTCTTCCGGCGCGCCGGCGCCGAAGGCCGTATTCAGACGCGGCACCTGGGCGACGCGGGCTGCGTCGATGCTGGTGTTGAAGGCGGGCGAGGTCGCCGCTTCACCGGTCAGCGCAGCCAGGCGGCTCTGCGCCGAGGCAATGCTGGCGCGGAAGACGGGGAGGGAGGCGAGCGTGGTGCGGAACTGGGTTTCGGACCGGCTCAGGTCCAGCTCGTTGGCGCGGCCGTTCTCGAACAGGGTGCGCACGAGATCGAGGCTTTCCTGCTGGGTCGAGGCGTTCTCCTCGGCCACCATGAGGCGGGCTTCGGCGCTGCGCAGGTCGATATAGGCGAGCGCCGTTTCCGAGGCGATGGAGACGGCGAGGTCGCGGCGCAGTTCGCGCGCGGCAGTCTCGTCAAAACGTGCGGCCTCGATGGCGGCGCCGAGGCGGCCGAACACGTCAAGCTCCCAGCCGGACGCAAGGCCGAAATCAGCGTCAGCGGCGAAGTCATCATTGCCGCCGGTCGGCCGGCTGACGGAGGCGCTGGCGGAGGACGAGAGGCTGGGGCTGCGGCCGAGCAGGGCGAGGCGGAGCAGGGCTTCGGCTTCGGCGACGGAATAATCCGCGCCGCGCAGAACGGGCGAGGCCTTCAGGGCGGCCTCGACTAGGCGTTTCAGTTCACCATCTTCAAAGCCGTTCCACCAGGCAGCGTCCGGCGCTTCGCCGGCCGGCATGGCGGGGAAAGTCGTGCCGGTTTCGATAGTTGGGGTTGCTGCGATAGGCTGTGCGGGCACGCTGGCGCAAGCCGTCGCCATCAGGGCAACGAGCGCGGCTCCCGCTAAGCGGGGCGGGCGGGGAACGTGTAACAGGGTCATTTGCCTCGACAGATAGACGGCGAACCTTACCGATCAAGGCAATAGCGGCCCTGA
Source organism: Hyphomonas sp. (assembly GCA_040223555.1). Lineage (GTDB taxonomy): Bacteria > Pseudomonadota > Alphaproteobacteria > Caulobacterales > Hyphomonadaceae > Hyphomonas. Next base: position 193,211 of record JAVKGA010000004.1, on the reverse strand, counting down.
GCCCGTTAAGGCCGTAATCGGTATCTTAAACGCTTTTGGCAACGATGTCCGTCGCGGGCGCAGCACATTTCTTTGCATGTGAGGCATGCAGAGCCGCCGTCTCACGCGTTTGTGATCGCCGGCGGCTAGAAGTTCACCCGGCTGGAGACGGCGCCATCGACGATCAGGTTGGACCCCGTCGTGTAAGAAGAGAGGGGGCTGGCCAGGAAGACCGCCGCATTGGCGATCTCCTGCGGCGTGGCGCAGCGCCCCGTCGGATTGCGCGCATTGGCCTGTTCGAAGAAGTCCGGCGCATTCTTCTTCACCATGTCCCAGACGCCGCCCTCGAAGAAGACCATGCCGGGCGAGACGACATTGACCCGGATGCCGGCCTTGGCGTGCTGGCGCGCGAGGCCCTTGGCCATGTGGATCAGCGCCGCCTTGACCGGGCCATAGCTGTCGGCGCGGTCCGCCATCGCGGCGGAGATGGACGAGATGATGACGAAGGCGGCGTCGCCGGATTTCTGCGCGCCCGCTTCGAGGAAGGGATGGGCCGCGTCGAAGGCGTTGACGGCGGCGAGCACGTCGAGCTGGAAATTCTTCTGCCAGGCGTCGATGTCATTACCCTGCGCCATCGCGCCGGCATTCGAGACGAGAATGTCGAGCCCGCCGAGTTCGCCGGCAGCAGACGCGATCCAGGATTTGAGGGCCGCGCCGTCAGTGACATCCACCGAAGCGCCGGTCGCCCTGACGCCAAGCGCTTTCAGCTCAGCAACAGCGGCAGCCACCTGATCAGCATTGCGCGCACAGACGCCAACATTCGCGCCTTCCTTCGCCAGCGTATCCGCAATCGCACGGCCAATGCCGCGTGTGCCGCCGAGAATGAGCGCGTTCTTGCCTTTGAGTTCGAGATCCATGGTCGATGTCCTTCTGGTCCCGGCAGAGGTTAGCGGGAAAGCCCGCACCGTGACGCCAAAACAGGCGCCTGCCAACTCGGATCGCGTGCTTTCGCCCGGTCTTTTCCCGCGCCGGAAAAATGGCGGCGCGGATTAAAACGCCAATCCCACGATTTTCCGCCGTGATCCCTATTCTGGCTACCACGATCACTACCACGCTGAGGGTGTCTTGAGCGCTCATCAACAACCAGCAAGGAACACCCCAATGACCAACACCAACCCAGCCCTCAACCGCACCCTCAAGATCCTGGCCGTTTCGGTCTTCGGCCTCGCCACGGCGATGTCGGCCCACGCAAGCCGCCTGAACGATGACTTCCAGGTCACGTTCGAATTCTCGCGCGCCCAGCCTGCCCAGGACATCTACAAATCCTTCGAGATCGTCGCAGAAGCCGCTTGCCGCGCTGAAAACGGCATCAAGCTGCCACGCCAGGCTGCGGAAACGATCCGCAAATGCCAGGCAGAACTGGTTGAAAAGGCTGTGAAAAAGGCCGCCATGCCGGCCCTGACAGACCTGCATCGTGAAAAAGACCAGTCGGCCAACTAAGAGCCGGGTCCCCGCGGAGCGCTCACCCTTCTTGCTCCGTTACCTTGATAGCCCCGCGCCTGGCGCGGGGCTTTTTTTAAGGCCATCCGAACCGGAGGCTGTCGTTCTGGGTGTTATTCAGGCATTCTTGATCAATAAGCCCTGCCGCCCGCGTACAGACCTTTTGGCCAACCCCGTACCAGTGCAGCGTTTCAAGCAATGATTTCGATCCAGACCTTCGGCCCCTTGCGGGTCTTCATGGGGCGCACCGAGTTGCCGCTGCCGGCCTCGCGCAAGACGCGGGCGCTGCTGGGCTATCTTGCGCTGTCGGGAACGCCGCAGAGGCGCGAGCGCCTGTGCGAGCTGTTCTGGGATATTCCCGATGATCCGCGCGGCGCCCTGCGCTGGTCGCTCAGCAAGCTGCGGCCAGTCACCAATGCCGGTAGCCAGGTCCGCCTCCTGACCGACCGGGAGCGTATCCAGCTGGACTCGGATCTGGTTGCAGTCGATTTCCTGGCCATACGCGAGTGCGCAAATGGGGATGAGGCCGAGGTCGGCGAACTGGAACAGACCTGGGAGGCGGCGAACGGGATCCTGCTGGAGGATTGCGAACTGCCGAGTCAGCCCGCCTATACGGCCTGGCTCGAGCAGCACCGTAACGAAGCCGTTCGCCTGCGCGTGCGCCTGGCGCGGCGGCTGGCGATTTTTCCCGAACTCAAACCGGACGATACGGAAATTTGGGCCGAGCGCTGGTTGCAGGATGCGCCGTTTGATCAGTTGGCGGCGCAATATGCGGTTTCCAGCCGCCGGCGCCAGGGGCGTGAGCGCGAAGCGCGGGCGCGCATCGAGGAGCTAGAGCGCGAATTCCGGGAGGCGGGCCTTGAGTTGCCGGACTGGTCGTCTGATCCGGCAGCGCCAGCCCCGGTACGGAGAGTTTCCGGCGAGGTATCCGAAGCGGCCGTAACGCCGCGCCAGTCCATCCGGTTCGTTCAGTCTACGGATGGAACGTCACTGGCCTGGGCCAGCGTGGGATCGCCTGACAATCCGCCGCTGGTCAAGGCGGCCAACTGGCTGTCGCATCTGGAACTCGACTGGGAGGCGCCGATCTGGAGCCCGCTCTTCCGCGAACTCGGCAAGTCCTTCCAGTTCATCCGCTATGACGAACGGGGATGCGGCCTGTCTGACTGGGAAGTTCCCGAAATCAGCTTTGAAACCTTCGTCTCGGACCTTGAAAATGTCGTCGATGCAGCGGGGCTGGACCGGTTTCCGCTGATGGGGATCAGCCAGGGCGCGGCGGTCTCGATCGAATATGCTGTTCGCCACCCGGACCGCGTCTCCCACCTCATCCTTTTCGGCAGCTATGCCGCGGGATGGCGCCACACAGCAGACCCAAGTGAAACGAGCGAACGCGAAGCGGTTATGGTGCTGACCGAGAAGGGGTGGGGACGCACGGACCCATCCTACCGGCATCTTTTCTCCCAGACCTTCATGCCGGATGCGACACTGGAGGAACTGGCCTGGTTCGATGAGTTCCAGAAGAACACGACCTCACCGGAGAATGCGGTGCGCTTTCTTGAGGCGTTTTCCCGGATCGATGTGCGCCACCGCCTGAAGGACGTGAAAGCCCCCACGCTGGTGATCCACTGCCGGGGCGACCAGCGTATTCCGATGTCATCCGCGCGCGCCATCGCCGCCGAAATTCCGAAGGCTGAATTTGTCGGCCTGCACAGCAACAATCACCTTCTTCTCGGGCGGGAGCCAGCCTCCGCCGAATTCATCGAAGCGGTGAGGCGGTTCATTCTGACATAGGCCAGACGCGCTGATTGCAGGTTCAGGCAAATGGCGCACCGGTGAGGGTGAAAATGGGAACTGGCACGTGATCGTTCGTGCTGCTTATTCGGTTGCTTGCTGAACCGGGGGCAATTCTTGACCCGTTCCCGACAGTGCCGCGCGAAAGTTTCATGCTAAGAAATGGCCTGTTTCGACCGGAGGTGCAGCGGGATGCAGCTTGGAATACGAAATGTTGCTTCGGTGCTCCTCCTTTCAGTCGTTGCCTGCGCAACCGGTCATGAGACGACGGCACTTGGGCGGGATGCCGACATCTTGTTGGAGGGCCTGCATCAAGCGGGAGATTTCAGCGGAGCTGTTATCATCGGGCGCGATGGCGAGATCGTGTACGAGAACGCTTTTGGAAACGCGGACCAAACGCGCCCTTTTACGCCGGACACCGCGGCGGATGGGGCCTCGTTAGCAAAGACCGTTACCGCCGCACTTATCTGGCGCTTGATCGATGCAGGAACCATTGCTCTGGATGATCCTGTTCAGGATCATGTCGCGGAGTTTCCTTACGCCGCCGTGACTATCGAGCACTTGTTGAGTCACACATCCGGAGCGCCTGACTATGATGCGATCCAACCGCTGCTCGACGCCGGCGGCGTGGTCGGAAATGTCGAGCTGCAGGACTTTATGCGGCGCACGTCTGCTCGCCCCCTGCAAGCGCCGGGCGCGGCGTTCGCGTACTGTAATATCTGTTACGACACGCTCGCATTGCTAACTGAGCGTGTCACCGGAGTATCGTATAAAGATCAGGTGAGGCGCTTGCTTGGCGACTTGGGTGCGGATAATGCCTTTTTGCGGCCCGTCAGATTTGCAAATTGGCCGCAGCCGCGGACGCTCGGGTTTCGATCCAGTCTGCCCGGCGCGAAAATCTTCGACGTCTTCGACAACGAGGCGTTCTATGGAGGCTCCAACATCTATTTCACAGCGCGTGACCTGCATGCGTGGGCCAGAGCTTGGTCTGAAAAGCGCGCACTTCCCATGGCAGTCCTCGCCGATGCGTTGTCACCCGCGCGTATTGGAGAGGAAGCGTCCGCAATTAGTCTTTCGAGCTGGTACTGCGCTCCGGCTCGCGATCGGTGCTACTATACCGGGCATCATCAGGGCTTCTTCAATCTGGTTTACTGGGATGCGTCGCGGCAGATCAGTGTGGTTTTTGTCAGTAACAATGCGATGGCGCCGCCGCTGCAGCCTTGGCTAATGCGGAGCCTTGTGGCGATCGCGGAGGGGCGCGAAGCTGAGCCGCAGCCGCGCTTGCCGCCCGAGGAAATGGAGATCGATGCAAAGGCGCTGTCCGGGCACTATCACCTGCCTGGCATTGGCGAGGTGGAGATCAGCACCGACGACGAGAGGGTGCCGGCCCTTCAAACGGGACGAGGCCCGCGCTATGAGCTCTATCAAGTGGGATACGGCGTTCTCTATGCTCCTGGCGCAGACGCTTACCTATCATTCTTGCCCGGCGAAAATGGGTCTGCGCCAACGTTGATCTGGACGTCCGTTTTCACCAGGGCTGAGGGACGGCGGCTGTCGTGAAACGGCGAATTCCCACCTCTCAGTATTCTGATGGGCTCGCCGACGTGAAGGGAGAATTTCTGCAAAGCTGATCGCGCTTCCGGCGGAATGGCGCACCCAAGAGGATTCGAACCTCTGACCTTTGCCTTCGGAGGGCAACACTCTATCCAGCTGAGCTATGGGTGCCTCGCCGAAGGCGGTGTTTAGGCGAAGGCGGGGGAGGGTGCAACCGGGTTTGCAGGCCGCAGCCGGGTGCACTTGGCATTGGACGGGGCGCGCCGATCCGCTAGGTTCGCCCGGTTGCCCCCTTTCTCCCGGAGACCCGAGACCCATGCGCCTGACCCGATTGATCCCTGCGGCGCTGGCTGCGACTGCGCTCCTTGTGGGCGCCTGCGAGCAACAGGATGCTGCGGCGACGGCGCCCGCAGAGACTGGCCCGGCGGCTTGCGAACGCGAAAGCGATCCGGCCGGCATGGCGGCGGCATTGGCTGAGGCCGAGGCGCGCGCGGTCGCGACCGCCAAGGCCAGCCGGGGCGCGGGCAGCCCGGCGATCTGGACCCTCAAGGACGAGGACACGACGCTCTACCTGCTCGGCACGGTTCACCTGCTGCGCCCCGATCTGGAATGGCGCTCGGACGAGATCGATGCGGCCATCGCGGCGGCGGATACGGTGGTGCTGGAAGTGGATACGACCAGCCCGGAGGCCGGGCGCGAGATGATGCAGTTCGTCGGCGCGCAGGGCATGTTCACCGATGGCACGCAGCTGACGAGCCTGCTGACGCCGGAGGAAACGGAGCAGCTGGGCGCCGCCCTCGAGAGCCTGGACCTGCCGATCGAGGCGATCCAGCCGATGCGGCCCTGGTATGCCGCGATCAATCTGTCGGTGATGCAGCTGATGCGCGACGGCTTCAATCCGCAGGCCGGTGTGGAGACAATGATCGAAGCCGAGGCGAAGGAACATGGCGCCGCGTTCGGCTATCTCGAAACGGTGGACCAGCAGCTCGGCGAATTTGCGCGTCTGGATAATTGCACTCAGGTCGAATTCCTGATGACGACGGCGAACGCGCTGAACCAAGGCACCGAAATGCTCGACCTGCTGGTGGCCGAATGGGTGGATGGGGATGCCGCCGGGCTTGGCGCCTTGCTCGCCTCGCCGGAAGCGTTCGGATCCGAAGCGGCGTACACGGCGCTTCTGACAAACCGGAACGCGCGCTGGACACCGCTGGTGGCCGGCATGCTGGACGAGCCGGGCACGCGCCTGATTGCGGTCGGCGCCGGGCATCTTGTCGGCGATGACAGCGTGATCGCGATGCTGCGCGCCGAAGGCTATGAGGTCACAGGGCCCTAATCGGCGGCGCGGCGGAGCGCGAGCAGGGCCTGTTCGAGGACCGGCTCGCTCGACGCGCAAACGATCTGTCCACCGAGCTTCGGCGTCTGGCCGCGCCAGTCCGTTGCAAGCCCGCCGGCGCCGCGCACGACCGGGATCAGCGCCGCGACATCCCAGGACTTGAGCCCCGACTCGGCAACGAGATCGACCGTGCCGGCGGCAAGCCGTGCATAAGCATAGGCATCAAGCCCGTAGCGCGTAATGCGGGCGGCGGAGCGCAGGTGGTTCCACGCGCCTTGCTCAGGCGGGGAGAGAATGAACGGATCGGTGGTGGCGATGGTGGCCTGGCGCAGGTCATTGCAGGCGGAGACGCGGATCGGCGATGAGCCGTTGGCGGTGTCGAGCCGCGCCCCCCCGGGCCAGCCGAGATAGCGCTCGCCGAGCACGGGCTGGTCGATCACGCCGATGACCGGCACGCCCTCCGGGTCCGCCAGCGCGATCAGCGTGGTCCAGACCGGCAGGCCGGCCACGAAGGCGCGGGTGCCGTCGACCGGATCGAAATACCAGCAATAGCCTGTGGTGGAGGGCGTTTCGGGAAACTCTTCGCCAATCACACCGTCGCCGGGGCGTTCAGCGGCGACCAGCGCGCGCATGGCCACTTCGGCGGCGCGGTCGGCTTCGGTCACCGGATCAAATCCGGGCCGCGTGGACGAGCCCTTGTCGTCAACCTGGGTCAGCGCGCGGAAGTGAACGCGAATCGCCGCCCAGGCAGCATCAGCTAGCCGGGCGGCGAATGCGAGATCGGCATCGGGAGATCGGGAAGAGCTCATCCGGCGAGGCGATGCCCCGCCGGGTGAAGGGCGTCAAGCGGCGCCGGTGCTCGAATTGTCGCCTTCGAGGGCCTTGGCCAGTTCGAGCAGGCGTTTGCGCGGGCGTTCGCCCAGGCGGTAATAGGCGCGCACCAGTTCCAGGGTCTCTTTCTGGGAGAGGATGTCGCCTTCCATCTGGTCGGCATCATTGGCGGCGTTCGGTGCCGGATTGGCCGTGACCATGCCGTCAAAGAAGTATTGCACGGTGACATTCATCGCCCGCGAGAGGTCAAACAGGCGCGAGGCCGTGATGCGGTTTGCGCCGCACTCGTATTTCTGGATCTGCTGGAAGCGGACCCCGACTTGTCCGGCCAGGTCCTGCTGGGTCATGCCCAGAAGGCGGCGGCGGCGGCGCAGCCGCTTGCCTACATGCAGGTCAGTTTCATCAGCCATGAGTCCGTCTCCGATTGGCGTGGGACCGCTATCAGTCCCAAAAGGGGAAGTTCGCGCAATTTCTACGCAATCGGCGTGCCGGATGACGAAATCTGCCTCTTTCGCGGGCAAAACGGGGGTGCGCACAGGGTGCGGCAGATATTTGCTTGGCGGTTTGTGCATCGCAGCATAGTTTGGACTTGCACCTCGGTGCAACGCCTCTGGCGTTTCCTCCCTTTGACTTACGGCCGCGCTTCCGAGCGCGGCCTTTTTTCTTCCGGGCGTGCCCGTGGAAGAGAGTCGGAACGGATCGTTCCGATAAAATATCTATATTTTACAGATACTTATCCGCGTGGCAGCAGGTGCGCGGCCTCGATGATTTCGGCCATGACAGCCTGCAGGGCGTCTTTCAGGCCCGCGAATCCGGGCGCCCGGGTGATGCGCTGCTCGTCCATGTAGAGACCACGGTTAATCTCCACCTGCAGCGCATGAATGCCCCGGCGCGGCCGGCCATAGCGTCTTGTGGTATACCCGCCGGCATAGGGAGCATTCCGGGCCACGGTGAAGCCCTGGGCGCGGAAACTGCGCTCAATCCGGGTCATCAGGCGCGAATCGGCGCTGGAGCCGAACCGGTCGCCCAGCACGATATCCGTCAGGATGCGCCGCCCCGGCTGGACCGAAGGCATCGAGTGGCAATCGATCAGCAGGGCGCGGCCATGCTCCCGGCGCAGCGTGTCGAGCGTGTCGGCCAGGTGCTGGTGGTAGGCGTCATGGATGTGAACGAGGCGTTCCTCGCCCTCCGCCTGCGACAGAAGACGGGCATAAATCGTCTCGCCGCGCGCGCCGACACGGGGCAGGCAGCCGAGGCCGGCTTCGACACGCGCCGTCGGCAGGGCGCAGGCCCGCGGGGCCCCGTCCCGGAACATCGCGGCGTCGAGTTCGTGCGGATCGCGGTTGAGATCGACCACCGAGCGGCCATAGCGCGCCGCGATCAGGGCGCCGCCCAGGGCGGGCGCGCCCGCAAACAGCTCGTCGATGAAGGCATCTTCGGTGCGCCGGACATCCAGCAGCGGCACGCACAGCGCATCCTGCATGGCATCCGGATAATGCGAGCCGGAATGCGGGCTGGCGAACAGGACCGGTGCGGCGCCAGACAGGGCAGGCGTGAAATCGAACGGGGCCTCGAACAGGGTCCGGGCGGGCGATTTCAAGGCGTCAAGCCGCAAGGCAGGGGAGGTCTCGTGCATCCTGCTAAGGGCCGGGGAACCGGCCGGAAGGTCAAGAACTTTCCTGTGCAAGGCGTAAAGTTCCGGGCGCCGCGCACCGCCCTGTTCACCAGTGATTTACCTTCCTCATCCTTTATGCGGTAATCTATTCCGACTCAGTTTGCACGAGGCCTCTGTGACCAAAATCCTGCTCGCGGAAGATGATGATTCGATGCGCGGGTTCCTCGCAGCGGCCCTGCGCCGCGCGGGCCATGATGTCCAGGACTATGCCGACGGCGAAGGCGCCCTGCAGGCGCTGGAGCGCGAAGTCTTCGACCTCCTGCTGACAGACATCGTGATGCCCGGCCTCGACGGGATCGAACTCGCCCGCCGCGGCGCCGAACTCGACCCCGCCATGAAGATCGTCTTCATCACCGGCTTTGCCGCCGTGGCGCTCTCCTCCGGCGCTCCGACCCCGGCCGGCGCAAAAGTCCTCTCCAAACCCTTCCACCTGCGCGAAATCGTGGAGGAAGTGGACAAGGTGATGGCGGCCTGAAACCGCCTGCCGCGCGGCGAAAGCCCGCTTGACGCCGAACGCCGGATTGTCCAATACGCACCCTTCGCAACGCGCGGCCCCAAAGGCCCTCGCCGAGCGGGCGGTTAGCTCAGTGGTAGAGCACTACGTTGACATCGTAGGGGTCACAAGTTCGAACCTTGTACCGCCCACCATTCCTTCTTCCAGTTCGAATTCCTGTAGCAACGGCTCTCTCGCGCTGCGGGCTTATGTCCGGCGTTTGAGGAGCAGGGCGGGCCTGCTCCTCCTAGCGTTGCCTAGTGTGTATTGGCTGTGGGGCGCACGATGATTTCGTTGACGTCCACATCGCCTGGTTGCTCGATGGCAAAGGCGATTGCCCGCGCGATGGAGTCTGCAGTGAGGGCGATGGAACGGAAATCATCGATCCAGGCCTTCGCCGCCGGGTCGGTGATCGTGTTTGCCAACTCAGACGTTGTGACGCCCGGCGAGATGGTTGTGGCCCGTAGGTTCGGGAACTCCATGCGCAGCGTGTCCGAGATCGCCCAGACCGCAAACTTGCTGGCACAATAGACGCCGGCGCCGGCAAACGTCTGGTGTCCTCCGATGGAGGAGAGGTTGATGAAATGGCCATCGGCCTGCGCTTCGAATGCGGGCAGGACGGCGGCAATGCCGTTGAGGACGCCCTTGATGTTGGTGTCGATGGTTTGGTTCCACTCATCGACTTTCAGCGCCGAGAAGTTCGACAGCGGCATGATGCCGGCATTGTTCACGAGCACATCGATGCGGCCACGGGCAGCGAGGGCCGATTTGACGAAGGCGTGAAAACTGGCCGGGTCGGTGACATCGAGTTGAAGCGCGAGCGCGGAACGGCCCTCGCCGTTCAGTTCAGCCTCCAGGGCTTTCAGCTTTTCGATCCGCCGAGCCCCCATGACAACATGCGCACCCGAGGCCGCAAGGCGCCGGGCTGTGGCTTCACCGATACCGCTGCTGGCGCCGGTAATGAGGACGACTTTTTCTTGTATGGACATGATGTTTCTCCGTTCCGTGATGGCGGGGCGAGGGCCGCCCGGCACGGGTGCAGAGATGGCGCAAGCAGGCTTGAGAGCGGTAGACTGATCGTCCGCGATTATTGCCTATTCCTACATGATCGGTGCCGTCCGGTAGTGAGGGGCGATGAAATGGGTTACTAAAACAGGGCCGGATAAACCGTGTTCAGAGGAGAAGCCGAATGGCGACGATTCAGGAGTTCGCGGGCCTGCTTGCCCGAAACATCACGGAGGACGGGATGATCCCGACCGCTGTGCCGCGTCTTGGGCTGATCCGCGCCTCGATGCCGACACTGCCGCTCCATACGTTGCACGAGCCGGCGGTGTGCATCATTGCGCAGGGGCGCAAGCGCGTGGTGATGGGCGACCGGACGCTGCTCTACGATCCTCGAAAGTACCTGATCGTGTCGGTTGATGCCGCCTGCATGGGCGAGGTGATCGAGGCGGAACCGGATGCGCCCTATCTCTGCTTCCGCTTCGATATTGACCGCACGCTCCTGCGCGAAGTGATCGCGGCGGCGGGCATGGGCGGACCTGAGCAATTTGCCGATGCCCGCGCGATGATGCTCAGTACGGCGAATGAAGACTTGCTAGAAGCGGCGGCCCGGCTGGTGCGGCTGATCGATTCGCCGAGGGACATTCCGGTGCTTGGCCCGCTGGCGGAACGGGAGTTTCTGTTCCGGCTGCTGACGGGCGAGCAGGGGCGGGCACTGGCGCAGATCGCGCAGGCCGACAGCCGGCTGAACCAGGTTCACCGCGCGATCGAGTTCATCAAGTCGAGGTTCCGTGAGCCGATCCGCGTCAGCGATGTGGCGGAGGCGGCGCGGATGAGCCCGTCTGCGCTGCACCAGCATTTCAAGACGGTGACAGCGATGTCGCCGCTGCAGTTCCAGAAGCAGATGCGCCTGCTGGAAGCACGGCGGCTGATGCTGGGCGAGCGCTCAGACGCGGCGCGGGCGGCATTTGCCGTCGGATATGAGAGCCCCAGCCAGTTCAGCCGCGAATATGCGCGGATGTTCGGTCGCCCTCCCGCCCGCGATGTGGCGATCCTGCTCACGCAAGAAGACGGGTTGCAGGCGAAGGCCTGATATCGGCCGCAAGGTATTTATTCGTCGTTTTTCGATAAATTCTCTCTTGTGCAGCGCCCGCGCGACGCTACGTATATCGCAGGCGCCCGCAGGCCTTGCGGGCGGCAAGGGAGACATCGATCATGGCAGCAGTGACCAAAAGCCCGACGGCGCTTCAATATCTCGACAAGGCAATGGGCGGGCTGAAACAGCTTGGCCTGGTGCCGGGCGGCAAGAGCGGCGCGGCGCCCATCGTGGCCCTGCTGGAGCAGATCGCCGATATAGAGCCGGACAAGGTCGCCGCGATCGCGCGCACGCTGGACCAGGCGAGCCTGTTCAATGACGTGGTGCGCGAGCAGGTGGCCGGCATCACCGTGGGCGAGCGCTACGAGATCGTCACCAAGGCGTTCAACACGATCCGCGACGATGCCAAGTCGCTGGTCGACCAGTATGCCGATGGCAAGATTTCCACCATGGAGCGCGCCTCGAACGTCTGGATGAAGATGACGCGCGGCGACATCGCCAGCCGCTTCGGCAAGATCAAGGACACCTATCTCGAAGTGCAGGAAGAGACCGCCAACCAGATCGACCGGGAAGGGAAGATCCTGGAAGCCTATCTCGATTTCCGCGGCGCGATGAAACAGTCCGAAGTGCTGGCGCTGGAAGTGCTGAAAGTCGCTGAGGGCAAGCTGGACGCTGCGCGCGCGCAGGTCGGCGAAGCGGTGGCAACGCTGGGCGCCTATGCGGGCGAAGACGCGGCAGAGCGCGCCACGCTGGAACTGAACCGGGACGAAAAGCTGCGCCTGCTTCAGAACGAAGAGAAGCGCTACCAGATCGCCAAGGACCTCTCGGACAATATCACCATCGGCTACAACACGTCGGAAGTCGTGATGGCGCGGCTGGTCCAGACCACCAATGCCAAGGACCGCGTCTATGCGCAGTCGGTCAGCTTCTTCTCGACCAATGAAGTCGTGCTGACAGCGCTGACCGCGAGCTTCACCGGCATGCACGGATTGCACGAGAGCACGCAGACGCTGGAAGCGATGAAGAAGGGCGTGAACCAGAGCCTTGAAGTGCTCGCCGAAATCGGCGGCAAGGTGCAGGAAGCGGCTGTGAAAGCAGGTTACGGCCCGACCGTTTCGGCGGCCTCTGTAAAGATGCTGGTCGACTCGGTGGTGTCCTATCAGGAACGTACACAGACAATCATCGCTGAAATGCGCAAGCTGTCCACGCAGAATTCCGAGGAGATCCGGGAGGCTGTGGAAGATGGCAAGCGGCGCCTGACGAAACTGGTTGAGGAGGGCGCGGCGCTCGCGCTGCTTCCCAAGCCGTGAGCGATACCGCCGTTCCGGCAGTCCGTGATCAGAGCAAGCTCGACGATGTCCTCCTCGCGATGGACGTTGTCGATACCTTGCGCCACCGCGAACAATTGGTCCTGACCGAGCTGGACGCGGGCGCGCGGGAGGCGGCTTTGCTGGTGCGGTTGAAGGATATTTATGCCGCGCAGGGCATCGATGTGCCGGAACGCATTCTCAAGGAGGGCGTTCAGGCGCTGGAGGAAAAGCGGTTCGTGTATGAACCGCCGGCGCCGTCATTCAGTGTGAGCCTTGCGAAGATCTATATCTCGCGCAGCCGCTGGATGGCGCCGGTGACGTTTGTGCTGGTCGCCGTCGTTGCTCTGCTTGGTGCCTGGCAGATCGGCGTGGTTGCCCCGTCCAAAGCGCGGGCTGTGGAGGCGCAGACCGAAATTACGCGGACCCTGCCCGCAGACCTCGCGCGCCTGCATGGCGAGATTGATGCGCTGGTGCTGGAAGACCGGGCCCGGCTGCAAGCGGATGCCTTGTATTCGGACGGGCTCAAGGCGGTTGCGGCGGATGATGTGGAGGCTGCGCGGGATGCGCGCAGCGGACTGCAGACCCTGCAGGGCGATCTCGGCGCGATCTATCAGGTGCGTGTCGTCTATGGTCCGGGTGAGGAATATACCGGCGTGTTCCGGGTGCCGGACGACTTGCCGGATGCGCGCAACTATTACCTGATCGTCGAGGCGGTGGATCCCGCAGGGCGCCTCGTTGAAGTACCTGTGACGAGTGAGGAAGACCGCCGCTCGGAGCGGGTCACGCGCTGGGGCCAGCGGGTGAGCGAGGCCGTATTCAACCGTGTTGCCGCCGACAAAGGTGATGACCAGATCGTGCAGGATGCCATCATCGGCCAGAAGATGGCCGGATACTTGTCTCCTCAGTACACGGTGGAAACGCCGGGCGGGGTGATCCTCGAATGGTGACCGCATGAGCAGCCTGCTGAACGGACGCGATGCGCTGGCGCTGCTCGATGCGCAGCTCGGTAAACTACGCCAGTCCATCGCGGATGCGCTGGCCGATGCGGAGCGTTCGGAAAGCCGGCGCGGCGCAATCCAGCAGGAGCAGGCGGCGGCCTATGGCGCGCTGGCGGCGCTGCGGCTGGACTTGATGCAGGCGGGCGATGGCGCGGCGTTCGGCAAGCTGGAAGCGGCCGCAAAAGCGTTGACGGAGCGCCACGCCATCTTTGTTGCCGAACAGGCAAGTGCGCTTGAGGCGGCGGAAGCGGATCTCCTGCGTCTTGAACAGGCCCGGTCAGAATTGGCGACGCGTCATGACGAAGCGATTGCGGCCTATGAGACGACCGTTGCGCAGGCCGAAGCCAGCCTCAAGGGCAGCGCAGGCTATGCGGCTCTGGTGCAGGCGGCAGAAGAGGCGCGGGCGGTGACACAGCGCGCGCAGCAGAAGCTGGAACTGGCCCGCACGGACCGGGAAGAGAAGGGCGTGCCCTATGATACCGACCCGTTGTTCAGCTATCTCTGGAAGCGGAAGTTTCGGTCTCCGGATTACAAGGCCGGCGGATTGATCCGTATGCTGGATGGTTGGGTGGCGAAACTCTGCAAGTATGACAAGGCATTTCTCAACTATCAGCGGCTGACGGAACTGCCGGACCGGATTGCCGAACATGCCGCCTTCGTGGCCGGGCTTGAGGACAAGGCCGAAGCGGCGCTTGTTGCGGCCGAGCAGAAAGCGATGGCAGAGGCGGGTGTTGCCGCTCTGAAAGAGGCGGCAGACAGGCTGAAGGCAGAGATTGACCGGTGTGACGGCGAGATCGCACTTGCGGAATCCGTGCACCGCGGCACAGCCGAGCGCCACGAAGCCGCGCTGAATGAAGAGGCCGGGCCCGCCGTCGAGGCGCGCGACCTTCTGGCAGCCAGCCTGCGCAAGGCGAGCTTTCCGGACCTGCGTGTGCTGGCAGCCGAAACTGTGGAACTGGATGATGACCGGATTGTCGACCAGCTGGTGCGGCTGCGGACGGAGGAAATGTCTCTGGAGCTGGAAGCCGGCAAACAGCGGATTCGCCCCCGGTTGCTGCGCGAAGACCTTGAGCGGATGGAAGCTCTGCGGCGCGAGTTCAAATCGGCGCGGTTCGATAGTCCGTATGCGCTCATGTCGCGCTCGGCGCTCGAGCAGATGCTTTCTGATCTCCTGCGGAGCGGGAAGGATGCGCGCGATGTGCTGCGCAGTTTCAGCCGGTCTGTGCGCCGGGCGGATCCGCAGGCGCATCCGGATTTCGGCGGGCGCAGCCGGCGCGACACGATTGGCCTGCCGGATATCATGGGCGGGATGATCGGGGGTGTGCTGGGCGAGGTGCTCGAAGAGGTCTTTGAAGACGTCTTTGATGATGACGGTGAGCGCGGAAGCGGCGGCGGCTATGGCAGCGGGCCGATCTTTCCGGGACCGCCGAAACGTTCGTCCCGGCCGCCGAAGATCGGTGGCGGGCGCTCTTTCCCGAGTGGGGGCGGGCGCAAACGGGGCGGCGGGTTCAAGACCGGCGGCGGTTTCTGACAAAGTCGCGGCGTTTGGCCGAAAACCGGTTCCCACTTTTCGGAACGCCGCTTCAGAGGCCAAGCTGGCCTTTGGAGAGAATGCCGCGCTGAATCTCGTTTGAGCCGGCATAGATCGAACCGGCCCGGTCGTTCAGATATTTCGCAGGCGCCGTGACGGCGCTTTCCGGGCCTACCAGCGGCGTGTTCGTGCCGTCAAAGCCGGGGACGGGGCCGCCGGGCGAAGTGTGGTGGGGCTGGAAGGGCGCGACATAGGCGCCGGCGAGTTCGATGGCGAGTTCGGTCAGGTGCTGGCTGAGTTCAGTGCCCTTGATCTTCATCATCGAAGCCTTGAGACCCGGCGTTCCGCCACCGGCGAGTTCGGACATCATCTGCAATTCAGCGGCTTCAAGCGTCTGGGCGTCCGCTTCGGCGCGCGAAAGCTTGTGCGCGAAATCAGCCGTAAGCAGGTCTTCTTCGGCGGCAATCTGGCGGAGGCTGCGCAGGCGGGCCAGCAGGCGCGGACCATAGGATGAGCCGCCGCGTTCGAACTCGAGCAGGTATTTCGCGACCGTCCAGCCTTCATTGACCTTGCCGATGACATTGGCCTTGGGCACGCGCACATCGTCAAAGAAGACAGCGTTCTGGATATGCTCGCCCGAGAGCATCAGGATCGGATCGACGCGCACGCCGGGGGCGGTCATGTCGATCAGGATGAAGGTGATGCCCTGCTGCGGCTTGCCGGAGGCATCCGTCCGTACAAGGCAGAACATCATGTTCGCCTCGTGGGCGTGGGTCGTCCAGATCTTGGAGCCGTTGCAGACATAACTGTCGCCGTCTTCGACAGCGGACATGGTTAGGGCGGCGAGGTCCGATCCGGCATGGGGCTCTGAATAGCCCTGGCACCAGAAATCCTCGCCGGAGAGGATACGGGGGAGGTAGTAGTCTTTCTGCGCTTTCGATCCGTGTCCGATCAGGGCCGGGCCGCACATCCCGATCCCCATGGGCGAGAGCGGCGGGGCGCCGGCGCGGGCCATCTCGACGTCGAAGATATAGCGCTGGGCGACGGACCAGTTCGTGCCGCCATATTCGGCGGGCCAGGAGGGACAGGCCCAGCCCTGTTTCACCAGGGTGCGCTGCCATTCCATGGCGACGGGTTTGGTCGAATAGACGCTGGTCATGCGCCGGGCATAGGCGCGCAGGTCTGCGGTCAGATTCCGGTCGAGGAAGTCGCGAACTTCTTCGCGGAAGGCTTCTTCTTCGCGCGTGAAGGCGAGTTTCATGCGGAGACTTCCTGCGTTGCGGAGCGCTGGTGCGCGGATTCGAGCAGGCGGGCGCGCTCGGCTTCGTTTTTCCACAGAAAGCTGCGGGGCAGGCCGAGGCGTTCGCAGGCCTGGGCGGGCGGACCGGCCGTATCCGGAATGGTTTCGGCAATCCGGGCCATCGATTTCACGGCGAAGCGGCCGGCCGGTGAGAGGTCATAGTCCGGGCCGAGGCCAAGACGCACGCGCACTTCCGGGGGCAGGATTTCGACGGCGGCGTTGACCAGCGAACTTTGCAGGCCTTTCGGCACGCCGGGCGCGGCGCGTCCGGATTTCATGATGTCGAGGAATTCGGTGTTGATCGGGTGCGGTTCGAACCGGGGGAGGAGCTTTCGCATCATGCGATCAAAGTCGGCCACCGAGCGGATCTTGTCCTGAACACCATAGAGGCCGGCGACGGTTTCGCCTTCGGCGAAGAAGCGCAGCTTGTCGGCTTCGCTCACGGGGCGCACGAACCGGTCATAGGCGATCAGGAAGCCATAGCTGGCCGTGGCGCTGACCCAGTCCAGCAGTTCCGGCTCCAGCGCGCGGTAGGCTTCGCCCGAAGGCGTCTCGCCGTTGACGCGGGCGTGCATGTTGGTGACGCCCTGAATGACGCGCCGCGCGGCGGCCTGCGGGCCGTAGACGCCGACCATGGCCGCCGTGCCGGTGCGTTTGGAGCGGCCGATGGGGTCGGTCTTGAACACGGAATGGTCCCAGACGCCCGAGCGGATGCGGGCATCGGCAAATTCGAGGAGCACCGCGCAGATGCCGCCCACGGCGAGCGCGACAGGGTTCTTGAACACCTGCCAGGAAATGGAGTCTGGTCCTGCAAAAGCGGGCTCACCGGCAGGGGACGTGTAATCGACCTTCCAGCCCAGATAAGTCTTGATCTCGCTCATGCTTCTCCTCCCAGAGACAGGCCGAGGCTAACGCGGGCGTTCATGCCCGGAAAGACGCGACGCGGCGTCATACCCGATCATAGCACACATCAGCGTGCGTCTGACCTGTCATACCTGATAGGGAGGGGCACCGGGACGTTGCGTCAGGTGCTCATGCGGGCGATGTCAGCCCTCGTTGAGGCCGGCAGGTGCGTTGCGCACGTCGGCGTTCATCGTCGCCAGCTTCACGCTGATGACATAGGCCTTCTTGGATTCCATGTTGGCGAGGATCAGCCCGGCCTGTTCGCTGGGAATCAGGCGCAGGAAGCCGGCGGCAAAGGCGGGGTCCATCTGGTTGAAGATGGAGGCCGCGGCGTCGGGCTTCATGGCACTGTACATGCCGGCCAGGTGCTTGATGTCCTGGTCCGAGGCGCCCTGTATTTCCTGCCAGCGCGCTTCAAGCGTGGTTTGGAGGGTCTGCAGCTCAGTCGTCTGGGCCTCCAGCTCCTTTTCCCAGGTCTGGAGCGCGAGCTTCTCGTTCTTCAGCTCTTCTTTCTGCGATTCGAAGAGCCATTGATCCTCGGCGACCATCGCGGCCGATTCGGTTGTGAAGCAGACTTCAGCGGGACCCGCAGGGTCTGCAGGCGCGGGGTCAGCCTTGGTGACTGCCTCCTCGGTATTCGCCGCCCGGGAGGACAGGCCCAGGTCTTCCGCGAAGGCGAGGCCGCTGGGAAGGAAGCGCGTGGCGCCCCCGATCGTGAACAGGATGCCGAGCGTGAGAAGGACATTTGAGGTGTTGTTCTTAACGAAAGACATCGGATCTCTTTGCAGCCCCCGGCGGTTCGGCGCGCACCGGAACACCGGTGCAAACCTTTCCGAAATCTTTCACGGATCGGACTAATTAATCGTAAATTTTTGAGCCGGTTTTGCTAACCTTTGGCAGAAAAGGCAGCGGCTCAGGCAGATCGAGAGCGGGTCAGGACCGGGCTGGCAGGCTCCAGCGTGGCTCCGACTTCCTCCGACATGACCCGCATCTGGCGCATGAGGCCGGTCATTTCGGCGACCCGCTCCTTGGACTGGTCAAGAACGTTCCGCATCATCACGTAGAGATCCATCTGGGCATTGTGGACCTCGTCCGTCGCGCTCGCCTTGGCGACATCGACCGAGGCGATGGCCTCTTCGAGGCGCTGGCAGGTCTTCTCGGCCTCGGAAATCAGGTGCGCGAGGCGTGTCGCCATGGATTCCACCCGCACGCGGGTATCCTGCGTGGTCGAGGACATCTGCGAGATGGATGTCGACAAGGCGGTGATGGTGGCGCCGAGGCCGTCCTTGGTATTCTGCAATGCTTTCAAGCGCTTGCTGAGCACGAAACAGTAGATGCAGGCCGCGAAGGAGACCAGGAAAATGGCGATATCCGTGGGCTGGATGCTCATTTCATTACCTCAGCAGGAATTCTGTAATCAGAACACCATTCGAGACGCCGCTGCCAAGTACAAGCTCTGATCGCCGCGCCAGCTGCTCGCGCATGCGGGGATAGAAGCTCGGGTCTTCGAAGTCCTTCATCTCGATGGAGCGCAGATAGGTGTTGAAGGCATCGATCAGCACGGGCTCGGCCGCATGGACCGTCGATGTGTTGGTACTGTCCGTGATGACCGAGATGTTCATCTTGAGAAAGCGGTTCGCGGGGGCGCTTCCGACCGTGATGACCATTTCCTGCAGCTCGACATAGGCCTGGTTGGCCTTGATGGCGGGCGCAATGCTTGCGGCGTCATGATCCCCGGGTGCGCAGGCTTCTGTCGCCACGGCAGGAGGGGGTGTCAGAAGGTAAACGAGGCCAAACGAGCTGCCGAGCGATGCGGCGCCCAAGATCAGCAGGCCCATCATGCCGCCAGCCGGTTTTGCAGGCGCCTCTGCCGGATCGGCCCCAGGCTCTTTGCCTGCCGGATCTGCCTTAGGCTTCTTGTCTGGCTTCTTGGCCATGTCAACCCCGATTGTACCACGCACCACAGCCCCGGTTAGAACAATGCCGGGTAAAGATAACCTTAACGATTTGGCGCGTAATTTTAATCATTAGGCCAGAATCAGACCGGGCCGGGGTAGTTTGTTCATGAAGTTTATCGATACGCTAAAAGCCTTGCCTTTGTCGCGGCAGCTCCTGCTCGGGGCTGCAGTGCTCGGCATTGTGTTCGCCATGAATTTCATGGTCCAGAGCGCGACCAAGGAACCGATGGCGTTGCTGTATTCCGGTCTCGAGCCGCAATATGCCGGTGAGATCATTGATGAACTCGCACAGAGTGGCACGCCCTATGAACTCAAGGGCGGCGCGATCTTCATTCCGGAAAGCAAGCGTGACGAGGTTCGCTTTGCGCTGGCCAAGGAAGGCCTGCCGCGCCAGTCGGTGCAGGGCTATGAACTGCTGGATGACGTCAACGGATTTTCCGTCACTTCCGAAATGTACAACGCCTCCTATTGGCGCGCCAAGGAAGGGGAGTTGACGCGGACCATCCTGGCGATTCCCGGCATTTCCTCCGCACGCGTACATATCGGGGCAAGCCTGCGCTCCGGCTTCACGCGCTCCCAGGCCGCCCAGACGGCGTCTGTTACCATCGCGACGACACATACATTCTCAAAGGGGCAGGCCGAGGCGATCCAGTATCTCGTGGCCTTGGCGGTTTCCGGACTGAAGCCGGAAGACGTGGCTGTGATCGATCCGACCAAAGGCATTCTCGCAGGGCCGAAGACGGACAACATGGCCGAGCCGGCCATGGCGGCGGAAGACAAATCCAGTGCGCTGGAGCAGAAGATCTCCAGCCTGCTTGAGGCCCGTGTCGGTATGGGCAATGCCCGTGTGACGGTGTCGATGGATGTCAGCCGCGAGCGCCAGCGCATTTCGACGGTTTCCTTTGATCCGCAGTCGAAAGTTGTCCGTAACCGGACGACCAATGATGCCAGTGAAAGCGGCAGCGGCGGCAATTCCGGCGCGCTCACGGTTGCCAGCAACCTGCCGCAGGACGAAGGCGCAGGCGCTGGTGGCACAACCAGTTCGAGCGCGATGAAGAATTCGAGCGAAAGCATCGCTTACGAGATCAACGAAACACGTACCGAAATCGAGAAACTGCCCGGCCAGGTGGAGCGGATTTCGATTGCCGTGCTGCTGAACGAGCAGGCGCTGGGCCTCGACCCGGCGGCGGCCGATGCGGCCACCGTGCGCGACCAGATCATCGCGGATGTGCAGGCGTTGGTTACCTCCGGCGCCGGCCTCAATCTTGAGCGCGGCGATGCGATTTCGGTCGAGCTGATGCCGTTCCAGCAAATCGCGGCAGAGGATATGGTCGAGGCGCCGGGCATGATGGCGCAACTGGTCGAGCGTTACTTCTGGTCCGGCCTGCAGGCGCTGTTGCTGGGCCTCGTGGTCATCGTTCTCGGGTTTGGCGTGGTGCGTCCGCTGCTCAGCCAGAAACCGAAGGCCGGCGAGGATCCCGCAGCCGCCGGTGATGGCACAGCGCCCGTTGCGGGGGCCACCGCCATTGCTTCGGGCGCAAGTCCGGAGTCGGATCCGTTCAACTATCTCAAGGACTACGCCAAGGAGCGTCAGGACGAGACCGCCGCGCTGCTGCAGCAATGGCTGAGCGAAGACCAGAAGGTCGCCGTGAATGAGTAGCGCCGCGCTTACGGGTCTGCCCCGCTTTGATACGGAAGCGGCAGCTGGCACTTCGTCAGGTCCGAGCAGTTGGCTGAGAGAGTTGGACAGCAAGGCTGTGCCGGACGCCGCCCGGAAAGCACCGCAGGACGTTCAGGCCGCAACCGGGCCCGCTCCGGCAGCGATGCCGGCGGTCGAGTCGCCTGCGCTGCTCGACCTGAAGAAGATTGAAGCGTCGCTCGCGGCCTTGAACAGCAAGCTCGACAAGATCGAGCGGGATGCACAGGCGCAGGCGCTGCAGACCGTTCAGTCGATGGCCGCGAAACTGTTTCCCGAATTGTCCCGGCATTTCCTCGCTGAGGAAATCGCCCGGCACTTGCCCGGCCTGGTTCCTGATATGGCGGCCGTGATCGAGATCCGCGCCGAGGCTGAACTGGCCGGAAAGCTTACGGAGCTTGTCGAGCGCCTGCCGGCGCTCACCCATCGCTGCACGGTCACGCCGACCGAGGCGGAAGGGCAGGGACGTGTGGATGTGTCCTGGCAAACCGGCGGCGTGACATTCGATTTCGATGGGCTCCTGCAAGGCTGCCTGTCACACCTCACATCAACCCAGACTGTCACCAAGGAGTAGAGGAATGGCCATTCCCGAAAAGGCGCCGACCGAGGCTGTTGCCGAAGATCGGCGGGATACGTCCGGCCGCAACGCATTCAAGCGTTCGATCTACAGCGTGCCGGTGACGCTGACGGTTTCGATCGGCACGAAACGCCTCAGCGTGTCCGAAATCCTCGAGCTTCAGCCTGAATCGATCATCGCCCTGTCGTCCAAGATCGATGATCCGGTCGACCTGTGCATCGACAACAAGCTGATTGCCAAAGGCGAGCTTGTTGAAACCGGCGACGGTTCGATTGCGGTCAAGATCATCGAGATCCTCGAGCGGACCTCCGACGATAATGGCTAACTCAGGCGCCTTCCTGCGGTTCCTGCTGCTTGTGGCGCTGACGGCGGTCCTCGCCGGCAGCGCGCATGCACAGCAGGCCGTACCCGGACAAATTCCGGCGCTGGAAGGCCTGATCAATCCGCAGGGTGATGGCCAGCTGAGCAGTTCGGTCATCCAGCTTCTGCTCATCGTGTCGGTGCTGAGCCTCGTGCCGGGCATCGCCATGATGGTGACCTGCCTGCCGTTCATGGTCATCGTCTTCTCGTTCATGCGCCAGGCCATTGGCGTACAGCAGGCGCCGCCCAACATGATGATCATGGCACTCGCCATGTTCCTGACCTTCTTCGTCATGGAGCCGGTCTTCATGGCGGCCTGGCAGGATGGCATCACGCCTTACATGGACGGCACGCTGAATGAACAGCAGGCCTGGACCCTGACGACCGACCCATTCCGCGAATTCATGACGCGCCGAACTGATCCCGAAGCGCTGCTGACGCTCGGCGACGCGGTCAACCGGCCTGTCGTGGAAGGGGAGGCGCCGGGTTTCTCATTGCTGGCGACGGCCTTCATGCTCAGCGAAATCAAGCACGCGTTCCAGATCGGCTTCGTGATCTTCCTGCCCTTCATGGTGATCGACCTTGTGGTCGCATCGGTGCTGATGGCGGTTGGCATGATGATGGTGCCGCCGACCGTCGTGTCGCTCCCGTTCAAACTTGGTTTCTTCGTGCTGGCCGATGGCTGGCTGAAGATCACCGAAGCGGTTCTCAGAGGTTATTCCGGATGAATGCTCCCACACGACGTGAAACGCCGACGCTGCGGCGCGTCGAGACGCTGGCCAAGGGCGGCGCAAAGCCGAGCGCCATTACGCCGTCGCAGCGCGCTGCCGTAATCATTGCGTTGCTGGGCGAAGCGGCAGCCAAGCCGATTGTCGAGAAACTGGACGACGCTGCGCTGGCGAAAGTCGTCACGGCGCTCGAGAACATCTCGATGCTGGCCCGCGAAGAACTGGTCGAGATCGTCATCGATTTCCTGACCCAGCTGCGCAGCAATGCCGGCGCCCTGCGCGGCGGGCGGGCGCGGGCGCGCGAGATGATGTCGGGCATTGTCGATTCTTCGCGCTTCAACCTGCTTTACGGCGATGCGCCGGCTGAGACGAGTGCTGCCGCTACGGGCGATACATGGTCGCGCCTGCGCCAGCGGGAACCAAAACATATTGCCGAATACCTGAGCCGGATGCCGCCCAACGTGATTGCGATCATCCTGCGCAAGCTCGACCCGGGCATGGCGTCGAACATCCTCTGCCTTTTGCCGGACGACAAGATGAGCCCGACGCTGGGCCAGATGGTCGAAGGCAACAAGGTTGATCCGGGCATCGATGTGGCCATCGAGCGGATGATGGAAATCGAGTTCCTCAACAATAAGGAAGAAGACGGTCCGTCTGCCGACGAATACCTGGAAACCATCGGGGAAGTCCTCAGCCTGATCCCGGACGCCAAGCGCGACAGTCTCGTCAGCTTCCTGCGGGCCCAGCACGAGGCCAAGCTGCCGATCATCCAGAAGGGCCTGTTCACAATCGAATCCCTGCCGGAAATCCTGCCGCGCAATTCCGTGCCGGTGGTCTTCCGCGAGATCGAGAATGACGTGATGGTCAAGGTGCTGGCGAGCCTGCAGCCGGCCTATGCCGCCGTGTCGGATTACCTGCTGAGTAACATCTCCTCGCGGATGGCGGATCAGCTGCGCGATTCACTGAAGGATGCGCCGGCGGTTTCGCAGGAAGCGTCCGAAACGGTGCAGCGCGAGTTCCTGACCTCGGTCATGGACCTGAAGCGCCGGGGCCTGATCACGATTGTTCGCCCCGATCCCAAAGCGGAATAGATCCGCCCGGGCCCGCAATTCAGCCGTCAGATCAGCGGATGACCAGTTCGGCGTGAATGGCGCCGGCAGTTTTCATGGCACGGATGATATCCGCCATTTCCTGCGGAGACACACCAAGCGCATTGAGACCGGCAATCAGCTGCGAGAGCGAGACATTGGGTTCCAGCAGGGCGATGTTGCGGCTGCCCGTCTCGGTGATCTGAATGTCCGACCGCGGCAGGACGATGGACTCGCCGCGCCCGAACGGGTTTGGCTGCGAGGCGACCGGGTATTCCGTCACCTTGATCGAGATATTGCCCTGCGCAATGGCGACACGGGAAATCGTCACATCTTCTCCGAGCACGATGGTGCCGGACTTTTCATCAATGACGATACGGGCCGGCATGGTCACCGAGATTGGCAGGTTCTCGATACTGGCCAGAAGGCGGGACGGGGAGTCCGACATACCGCGAAGGTCAATCTCGATCGTGCCTGAATCCCGCATCGAGGCGATGGGGATGCTCATCGAGGCATTGATCGTGTCTTCGATCCGCGCGGCGGTTGTGAAGTCCGGATTGCGCAGGGCCAGCACGATGCTGTCGCGCTGGTTGAAGCTGTAGTTTACTTCGCGCTCGACGCGGGCGCCGTTCGGGACGGCTCCGCCCGTAGGTGTGCCGCGCGTTTCGCGCGCCGCCTGTGCCTTCACGTCGATGCCGCTGACGAGGATGCTGCCCTGCGCCACTGCGTAGACTTCGTTGTCCGCGCCTTTGAGCGGCGTGAGGATCAAGGTGCCACCTTCAAGGCTGCTGGCATCGCCGATGGACGAGACCGAGACATCGATGCTGGACCCGTTGCGGGCAAACGCAGGCAGGGAGGCGGTCACGAGAACGGCGGCGACGTTCTTCGGCTTGATTTCTTCGCCCTGCACGTTGACGCCGAGACGTTCCAGCATGTGGGTCAGGGAATCTTCCGTGAACGGTGAGTTGCGCACCGAATCCCCGGTTCCGTTGAGGCCGACCACGATGCCGTAGCCGACGAGATCGTTCTGGCGAACGCCTTCGACATCGACCACATCGCGGATGCGGGTCTGGGCCTCTGCGCCCGGCAGGCAGGCGAGGGGAGAGACCAGGAGGGCAGCAACCAGCCAGTGAGACCACTTCATCGGATTACCTCAGGAAATTCAGGAGTGAGAGGGACGAGAGCCGCGACGTCAGCAAGTAGGAGGCTTCGAGCGCGGCCTCGAGATCTTTCAGGGCGGAGGCCGCTTCATACTGGTCGCGGGCGGTCAGGGCATTGAAGGCGTTGGTGAAGATCGTCTCTTCGACATCGAGCGCCTCTTTCTGGACCTGCAGCTGTTCCTGCATCACGCCGCGATCAGCGCGCACATTGGTCACTGAGCTCAGCCCGGATGTAATGCGCGCAGCCGCCAGGTCCGTGATGTCAGGGTTCTGGGCGATCAGCGCCGGGCTGTTGACCGGGTTGGAAATCGCGAGAATGGCGAGGCCGGAGATCAACTCGGTGAGCGCGGGATCTGCGGCTGTCACGGCGTCCGGATCCGAACTGCCGGGCGTGCCCTGATAGATCGTCTGCTGCCAGCCGCCGCCGGGCGTGTTGAAATAGGTGTCCAGCGCTGTTGCAAAGTCACCCGGTGTGGTGGCAGCATCTGCCATCGCACGCATGTCGGTGAGCAGGTCTTCCGCGCTGGGCAGGGGCTGGGTTGCGGTTGCATCGCCGGCAAAGAGGTAGCGCTCACCGAAGCGGACATTCAGCGCCGAGAACACGTCTGCCAGCGCCGCTTCGGCATCGCGGGCGACTGTGCCCTGGTAGAGCAGGTCTCCGGTGCCGAGCGCCGAGCGCATGCTGACGTCGAGACCCGATGCGCGATCATGGACAGCCTTCAGGCTCTGCTGTGTCACGTCCAGTCTGCCTTCGCGGTAGCTCAGCTTTTCGCGCTGGAAGGCAATGTCGTCCACGGCCTTCTGACTGAGCATGGCTGTGCCGACCCGCCCGGACAGATGCGCGGCGAGATCGGAGTAGCGCCCGGTGGTGGCTTCTTCGGCGGTTTGGGAAATGCTCTGGCGCAGGTCAGTGATGTTTTGCGTGAACTGCGCGGAAATCAGGCTGTTGGGCGGGGGAATACGCATTCTCTCAGAGCTCCATCAGCAGTTGGATCATCTGGCTCGCGACCTGGATCACGCGCGCGTTGGCAGCATAGGCCTGCTCGACCAGGAGCAGGTCCTGCATCTGGACATCGATATCGACCCCGGTCTGGTTCTGCTCGGCTTCAACCAGAATGCTGTGCTGCGTGACGGTCGATGACATCACCGCTTCATGCTGGATACGTTTCTGCCCGGCCATTGACGTCATCTGGGCGACCAGTTCGGTCGACGAAAAAGAGCCGTTGAACCCGTTCGTGTTGACGGCCTGCACGGCGGTGAAGGCGTCGAACAGGCCCTGCAGGATGGTATTGTTGCCGGGCGGACCGGACGTTGCGGCGCCGAGACCGTCGCGCAGGCGGAAGAGATCCCCGCCTTGCGAAGGATCGACAAGCGCGCTGAGTGAAATGCGCCCGGCCAGGCCGGCGCCCGCCGCGGAGTCCGGATCGATAAACAGACCCGGGTCGCCCGGCGTCTTGGTCGGGTCGATCGCGTCCGCGGACAGGCGGGTGACAAGGTCGTTGGCAATCGTGTCGAGCTGGGCGCTGAGCGCCGGCAGGTCCTGGTCACGCATGGTGAACAGTGCGCCGAACAGACCGCCCGAGACGGCGCCGAACGAGGGCGCACCCGGCGTCAGGTCGACACCGTCGACTGTGAGTCCTGACAGGTCGCCGTCAGCGAGCGTCTGGTCCGGGCCAAAGGCGTTGGAGGCGCTGAACTCGATCTGGCGCGCCCTGCCGGCCACCAGAAAGACTCCCTCAGTCATCAGGACGTCGATCGCGCCGCTGTTGCGGTCGACTGTCTGTATCGGGAGGTATTCGGAAATTGTGTCGAGAACGCGCTGGCGCTCATCCATCAGGGCGGCCGCTTCGCCGCCTGTGCGATCAATTCCGGAGAGCCGCTTGTTCAATTGTTCGATCTGGGTGAGGGCAGCGTTGACGACGCTGACGCCGTCTTCGATCTCGCGGTCGGCTTCAGCGCGCTGGATGGTCACCATGTCGGACAGGCTGTTGAGTTCCTGCGTGATGCCTCGCGCGGTTTCGAGAAGCGCGGCTGCCGCGCTTGAAGATTCAGGGGAGGTGGCGGCGCGCGACAGCGCGGTTTCAAAGTCGGAAAAACTCTTGAACAGGCCGGCGCCGGATGCCGTGTCGCCAATCTGCATCGAGATGGATTTCCAGGTCGAGGACATGACGCTGGCCTGCGCGAGGCCGCTGGTCAGTTCGCGTCTCTGGGTCTTGATCGCCATGTCGGAGACACGGCTGACACCTTCGGAGCGGACGCCGGCGGTATTGCCGCCCGCGATCGACTCGCTGATCGTCACCGAACGGCGCACGTAACCGGGCGTCGTCGCATTGGCGACGTTGGTCGCCACGATCTCGGCCCTCAGGCTGCTAACCTGGAGGCCGGACCGGGCGGAGTAGATGGCGCTGGAGAGACTCACTCAGAAGCCCGCCTTACCGTTCTGGTTTCTATCGCTTCAGGTTCGTGGTTTCCTGGAGCATCTCGTCCACCGTCTGGACGATCTTCGCGTTCGACGAATAGGCCCGTTGGGTTTCGATGAGGTCGGTCAATTCCGCAGCGATGTCGGTTGTCGACTCCATCAGCGAGTAGCCGGAGAGCCCGCCCACCGGACCGGTCGCGGCGTCCCAGAAGTAGAGGTTACCGCTCGAGGCCGAGATTGAATAGGACTGCGAGTCGAGGGCGCGCAGGCCGTTCATGTTCGGCACGTCGCCCACCGGGATTTGATACAGTGTACGGCGGAAGCCGGTGTCGTAGATCGCCTGAAGGAAGCCCTTCTCGTCGATCTCGAGGGACTGAAGGTCGCCGATCGGGGCACCGTCCTTCTTGACCGAGGTCGGCGCATAGGAGCCAGCGAGTTGGGTGATGCCGGCGCTGTCGCTCGGGCGGCCGATGAAGACTTCCACCGGTCCGTGCGCGAGCGCGATCGAGACGCGGCCAGTCGCAGCATCATAGGTGGCGCCGTTGGAGGCGGCGACCGACGTGATGCGACCGCCGGAATTGGTTGAATCGTTGAACTCGATGGCGAGATCGCCGATCGACGTGACCGGATCACCGGCCGCGTCGAAAATCTCCACGGTCCACTGGTTGCTGGCGCCCGTGCCCGGCACGACCGGCGTGAACTGGAACGTGACGTTCTGAGCGCGGCCCAGGTTGTCGAAATACTCGACCGGAAGCATGTAAGGGTCACCCGGGCTGCCCGTCCGCGTGGCATCGGCCGGCAGGTTGATGCCGAGTTCGATATTCGCCGTCGGTGTCGCGTTGAACTGCGAAGTCGCAACGTTGACCGGCTCGAGGTTGATGCCGCTGTTGCGGCTGACATTGCCGATGTCGCCGGCAGAGTCTGCGGGCCAGCCGAGCAGGAACAGGCCGCTCTGTGTGCGCAGGTTGCCGTTCTGGTCGGGATAGAAGGAACCGGTCGGCGTGAGCATCAGGTTGCGCTCGGCAGCGAGTGAAGACACGCCGGTCGTGTCCGTCACCGGAACAAGACCGCGTCCGGCGACCGAGATGTCGGTGGCGCTGCCGGTGCGGATCAGCGATCCGGTGGCGGCAATGTCTTTGAACGTATCAACCCGGACGCCGCCAGCGGCGTAAGCCGAAGATCGCTGCTGCAGCACCATGCTGGAGAAGTCGACCAGGCTGCGTTTGTAGCCGTAGGTACCAGAGTTTGCGATGTTGTCGGAGATGGTTGCGAGGCGTGTACCGTTTACACTCAACCCCATGACCCCTGCATTCAGGGACGATGAAATGCTCATATCTGGTTGCTCCTGCGTCAGATAGTGACGCAATTTGGAGTCAACTCGTAAACAAGCCGATAACCAACGTTCATACTGATTCACTTTAAAGGATCAGTATGCGGTAATTCTTTTAGGTCCGGCTGGGCTAGTTCGTCAGGATCGTGATCGAGATACGGCGGTTCTGGGCGGCCGAAGGGTTTTCCTTGAGCAGGGGGTCTGTATCGGCCTTGCCCGAGACTTCCCGGATGCGGCTGCGGTCGATACCGCTGCGCTGGAGCAGGCGGCGGGCGGTGTTCGCGCGGTCAGCCGACAGGTTCCAGTTGTCGTACACGGCGTCATTGCGGTAGCGCCGATTGTCGGTGTGGCCGACGATCTTGATGTCGTTCTCGAACGACATGAAGATTTCAGAGACCATATCAAGCAGTTCAATCAGAAGATCCGAAGGCTGGCTCCGTCCGACCGGGAAGAGCGGTGTGCTCTCGGAATCGACCAGTTCCAGGACAATGCCTTCGGGCGACATCTTGATCAGGAGGTGCTCGGAAAGCTGGTGGCTCTTTTCGCCAAGTGAGTCCTTCAGGGACTGCAGGTCGGCGGCAATCGCCTTTTTCTGCGCGTCGGCCTCGGCGGTGTCTTGAGGGGGCTTGGTCGCCGGCGATTCGACGCTGCGCTCCTGGGAGGCGCCAGTGCCCATTCTGGCAAGTGTCTCTTCCGTGAAGATCGATGCACCATTCAACGCGTCCGATCCGCCGCCGGAAATTCGGCTGATGGGGATTGTCGGGTTGAAATAGTCCGCAAGACCCTTGCGTTGTTCTTCAGTCGTTGCGTTGAGAAGCCACATCAGAAGGAAGAATGCCATCATGGCGGTCACGAAGTCCGCATAGGCGACCTTCCAGGCACCGCCATGGTGCCCGCCGCCCTTAACGACCTTCTTTCGTCTGATGATGATCGGCTGCAGGGCAGCTGACGGCTCGGGGACCATGACACACCTGAATAGTTCAATGGTCGAAATACCAGAGTAACCTCAAGCAAGCGCGTACATGACCGTGGAGGATGGCGGGGTGGCGCTAACCATTCCTCAACCAATTCGGGACAATTAACGAGAGTGTTAACGAAACCCGCCCGTCCGTAAAGGTCCTCCATGTCCTCAGTCCTTCGTAAAAAGATTGAGGCGGGCGCGGGGATCCCTCCGAGCATTCTGAAGTTCCAGGACTTCTGGGACTCATTGCAGACGAAAGTCTCGGCCTGGTTGTTCGATACGTTTGAGGTGGAAACCAGAGCGGTGCCTAGTGACCGACGCGCGGTGCCGGGCAATCTTGCCGCCAGCCAGCTGGACGGCCTTCTAAGCTTTGTTTTCAAAGAAAAAATATCCCCGGGGCTTTGCGCGGTTGCGATTGATGAGCCGGGCGCCACGATGAATGCAGGGCTGCGTCTCCAACAGGATTCCGCCAGCATGGAAGGTGTATCGGAACTCTTCCGTAAACTCTTGCTTGAGACGCCTGCGGCGCAGCTCTGGCGCTCCGTTGCCTCTGGAATGGAGGGCCACATGGCTGCCGGACTACAAGCTCCGTGCTCGGATTATACCGTTGCAGCGGGCGGTTTTGATCCGGCGCAGCGCTATCTCATGGTTGGCTTCAAATTCACCCGGAACGAGCAACCTGCTCAGGTCTGGCTGGTCTTTCACTTCGATTACGTTCAGCGCCACGCACTCGAATTCCAGGCGAAGGCGGCGAGCAGGCCGGCGGGCACAGGGCAGGGCAGCGTGTCGCTGCGGGCCAGTGTCAAATCGTCGACGATCACACTCAACGGCGTGCTGGACCGGCTGTCTCTCACGATCGGCGAGTGTTCGCGCCTTGAAGTCGGTCAGGTGCTGTCTTTGCCAGACGTAAATACTGCGCGTGTATCGCTGCAGGCGGAAACCGTGAACGGCACAATCGATATCGGTCATTGCGAAATGGGGGTCTGGAAACGCCAGCGCGCCCTGAAACTTACGACGCCCATCCTGGAACCCTTCACCCGGGAACTGGCGAAACTTTAACGACGACACCCGGGCCCCGCGCCCGGAGTACGGAGATTGCCCTGTGAATGCTATAGCTGGACTCGTTATCACCGTGGTCATGGTGTTTGGCGGCTATCTGATGGCCGGAGGGAAGATGGATATCATCCTTCACTCCCTGCCATTCGAGATGATGATCATCGGCGGCGCTGCCGTCGGTGCATTTGTTGCCTCCAACGACATGGCGACGATCAAGCATACGATGGGCGATCTTGGTGCGGCCTTCAAAGGCCCGAAATGGAAAAAGTCCGACTATCAGGACCTGCTTTGCCTGATGCACGAGCTGCTCAATGTCATGAAGGCGAACCCGGTCGATATCGAAGCGCATATCGAGGCGCCGAACGAGTCTGCGATCTTCGCCAAGTATCCGAAAATCCTCAAGGATCACGACGCCATCGAGATGATCTGCGACACGATTCGCTCGATGCTGATGAACTATGACAATGTTCACCAGGTTGAAATCCTGCTCGAGAAACACCTCGAGAGCCTCCAGGAAGACAAGCTGCATGGCTCGCACGCGCTCCAGATGACCGCCGATGCGCTTCCGGCGCTGGGCATCGTCGCGGCTGTGCTCGGTGTGATCAAGACGATGGCCTCGATCGACAAGCCGCCGGAAGTTCTGGGCGGCATGATCGGCGGCGCGCTCGTCGGAACCTTCCTGGGCGTCTTCCTGGCTTACGGCGTCGTCGGCCCCTTCGCCGCGCGCGTGAAGCACACGCGGATGGAAGAGCACATGTTCTATTCGATGATCGGCGAGGTGCTCGTCTCCAACCTGCACAAGAACCCGGTCAACATGTGCGTCGAAGTGGCCCGCCGGCATGCGCCGTCGCGTGTGCGTCCGAGCTTTGACGAAGTCGACCAGGCACTGCGGGGTCTCAAGCAGGCGGCATGAAGCCATACGTCTGGATCCTGATGGGGGGCCTTTTGCTGGCACCCCCGGGACTTGCGCTCAAGCCAACGCCGGCTAGCCCGGCATCAGACGCGCATACGTCAGACCTCTCCAACGAACTCAGCGCCTTTGTTCGCCAGGCCATGGACGAGGGGCTTCTCGATCCGGTCGGCACGGCAAAGGCCGCCGAGGCGGCGCAGCCGGTGCTCGAATTGAGGCGCGCGCAAGAGTTGCCGATCGTGACCGGTCCGGTCGACTGTTCGCGGCCATATCCCCTTGATTTTACGAACTTTGACCGCCTGAAACGGTATGACGACATCTACGCCTACCGCGAGGAAACGCCCGAAGCAGGCGAGGCGGCGCACGAAGGAAATCCCGGCCTGACGCTGGCCAAGGCCTATATGTCGCTCGACCTTGCCTCGGAAGCTGCGATGACAGTCCGCACCGGCCGGGACCAGGACGCGGCTGCCTTGCGCAATCTGGCCGTGCTGCTTGAAGGCAGCGCGCCGGCTCCCACGGCATACTTTGCCGAGCTCGCGGCCTGCTACCCCAGCGCCCGGTTCTGGCATGGCCTGGCGCTTGTGTCCGGACAGGAACCTGCCGGCGCCGACCTTCTGGAATCCAACCTGACCGCCTTTCGCCAGCTGCCGCTCCAGCTGCGTGACCGCGCCGCGATGATTGCCATCTCCGAACTCGATGCGCTCGGCAAGCGCACCCTTGCGACGATGCTGATCGCCAGTTTCTCGGAGGAAGAGATCGCAAACTCCTCCCAACTGCGCTTCAGCCAGGCGGTGCTTGCGCTGGGCGCAGGTGATCCGGATGCGGAGAAACTGATCGGTCAGTTCCTGATCCAGTCGCGCTACCAGGAAGCCTCCCTTGCAGCGCTGATCCGCCACAAGCGCCCGGTGAACAGCAATGTGCGCGAGATACTGGTCGATGACATGGTCACCCGGATCGAACTCGCCCAGAAGAACGCCGATGTCCGCGGTGACCTGCGCTTCGTGCTCGATGAAATGAGCGCGGGGTCCATGTACCTGCCGATGATGAAACTGGCGGAACTGCCCAGTATGCAGTCAGACGCCGCGCGTCAGGAATTGACGCAGCACCTTGCCGCCAGCCTGAAGCGGGATCTCGCCAGCGACGATTCCCTGCGCACGCTCGCTGCCATCGAAGCCCTGATCAAGGATCCCGGCCTGCTCGAAGGCCTGCCGGAGCGGGCAGAGCTTTACGAAACGGCGACAACCGCTGCGGTTCGCCTCGGTTTTGGAACGCTTGGCGATGCGCTGTCCGACAAGGCACAAGGCGGGGAAGGGGTAGCCGAACAAAGGGCCGTGCTGGCCTATAGGCAAAAGAAAACCGAGGAAGTCTACGGTCTTGCCTCGCGCTATCCCGCCAACCAGAAAATCAACCTGCTCGCCGCGCAGGCCGCGATCGATGCGAACGACCGCGTGAAACTGCCCGCGCTCGAAGCGCGCCTGCGCATGGAGCCGGATACGATCCTTACCCTGATCGAACAGGACGCCGCGACCGCAAACTGGATTGTCTCCGACGCCGTCTTCAGCGCCGCGTCCAAACTGACGGACGAGAGCCAGCAGCGCCGGGTCGCCCGGGTGATCAGGCTGAAGCAGGCGCCTGTTCAGGCCGCGTCTGCGGGGCGCGTTTCGATGTCCAGCATTCCGGGAAAGCTGAGCCGTACCCGTCAGTCCCTTGACCAACTCACCGGGGAGGCCCCCTGATGTCGAACGCAATCTACACATCCCTGACGCGCCAGCAGGGCCTGATGCAGGAATTGCAGGTTGTCGCCAACAACCTCGCGAATTCCAGCACCACGGGCTACAAGACCGACCGCGCCATCTTCGCCGAGTTCCTTGTGGGCGCCGGCGCGCAGCAGGACTCGCTGTCGATGGGCGGACTTGCCGGCCACACATTCAAGCTGGAGCAAGGCGACTTCAATTTCACAGGCGGCCAGTTTGACCTCGCCGTGCAGGGTGAGGGCTTCTTTGTGGTGCAGGCCCCGCAGGGACCGCGCCTGACGCGCGCAGGTCATTTCCAGCTATCGTCCGAGAGCACTCTGATCGATGCATCCGGCAATGCCGTGCTCGGAGCAGGGGGCAATCCGATCACGATCCCCGAAGAGGCCACGAAAGTGTTCATCGCCAATGACGGCTCGGTTTCGGCAGACGGCTTGCTGATCGACCGGGTTGGTGTCGTCAGAGCGCAAGGCGAGCTGCAACGTGACTCGAACACGATGTTCGTTGCCCCGGAAGGCTATGCCCAATTCGAAGAGGCTGTCGTCGTGCAGGGCGCGCTTGAGCAATCGAATGTCATGCCCGTTCTCGAAGTCGCCCGCATGATCGAAGTCCAGCGCGCCTATGAGGCGGGCCAGGCGATGATGGAACGCGAAGACGAACGCATCAACCAGCTCATAAGCGCTGTGCGCGAGCGATAGACACGCCACAGGAATGAGGAGAACCCCATGAAGTCCTTGCAGATTGCAGCCTCCGGGATGGCCGCCCAGCAGACACGCGTCGATGTCATCTCGAACAACATCGCCAACATGAGCACGGCGGCCTACCGGCCGCGCGTGGCCGAGTTTTCGGACCTCATGTACCAGCAGTACCTGACGCCGGGCACGATCACGTCGCAGGTTGGCACAGTCGTGCCGGCCGGCATCCAGATCGGTACGGGCGTGCGCCCCTCGACCGTGTCGATGGAGATTACCCAGGGCGCGCTGCGCCAGACCGATGCGGAACTGGACCTCGCCATCGACGGCAACGGTTTTCTTGAACTGACGCTGCCCTCCGGCGAGCCGGCCTATACGCGCGATGGCAAGCTCAGCCGCAGCCCGACCGGCGAAGTCGTCACTATGGACGGCTTTCCGTTGGCAGACGGGATCGTCATACCGGAAGACGCGCGCCGCATTTCGATCAGCCGGGACGGCGAAGTCGTCGCCTATTTCGCCGATGGCACGGCCGGCCAGCCGATCGGGACGATTTCACTCGTGCGGTTCGTGAACGAGAAAGGCCTTGAGGCCCTCGGAGACAATATGTTCCGCGAGACGGAAGCCTCCGGGCCGGCCAACCGGCTTGTGCCGGGTACGGAAGGTGTCGGCTTCATACGTCAGGGCTTCCTGGAAGATTCCGGCGTCGATGTCGTGAAAGAGATCGCAGACCTGATCGAAGCCCAGCGCGGCTACGAGCTCAACTCCAAAGTCATCACGGCGTCGGACGAGATGATGGCTGCCACCACGAGAATGAGGTAGCGCCATGACATTACTCGCTGCTCTCGGGCTTGGTGCCATCGCGGTCCTGACCGATGCCTCTTCCCTCGTCGCTGCCGAAGTCATTCGCGCCGGCGACCCCGTCACCGTGACCAATGCCGAACTCGCCGAAGGGGCAGGGGCAGACGCCTATGACCTGCTGGCCGGCCGCGAAGTCAGGCGCACAGTCTATGTCGGCCAACCGATCACGCTGGAAAACACGCAGCCCGCAAGGCTCGTCACGCGCAACCAGATCGTGACCATCAAATATGTCAGCGGACCGCTTGAAATCTCGACGACCGGCCGCGCCATGGGCGATGCCGCAAAGAACGAAACCGTATCAGTCCTGAACCTTCAATCCCGTCAGATGGTTCAAGGCATTGTCCAGGCAGACGGATGGGTACTCGCACAATGAAACGTTTCATGTCCATTTCACTCGCCGCCGTGGCCGTCACCGCCTGTGCGAGCTCTCCCCATGAGCAGCTGGAACTTGCGCCGGCGCAATTCGATACCTATCAGGGCCCCTGGGCTTCCGAGACCGCCGCTGCGCCGAAGCCGGAGAATGCATCCCTGTGGGCGACGTCGTCAGACTCGCTGCTCAGCATGCGCCGCGCGAAGGATGTCGGCGACCTGCTGACCGTCCTTGTAGAGATGAACGACAAGGCCAGCCTGCAAAGCTCGCTGACGCGCAATCGCGACTCCAGCGAAGACATGAACATCGACTCCTTTCTGGGCCTGCCCGAATGGGCGAATGGCGTGCTTCCGGGTGGGGCCTCCCTGTCGCCAGCATATGAGTATGACCGCAACTCGAATCTCAGCGGAAATGGCGCTGTGAACCGGGCAGAGAAGATCACGTTCACGCTCGCCGCCCGGGTGGTGGGCATCGAGCCGAATGGCAACTTGATGATTCGCGGTTACCAGCAGACACAGGTCAGTAATGAAGTCCGTTATCTGACGGTGGCGGGAGTCATCCGCGCGCAGGACATCACCCGTACCAATACCGTGTCCTACGAAAAGATCGCAGATGCACAGCTTGCTTATGTCAGCAGCGGCGATGCGACCGCCAATACCGAGATGAAGGCCATCCCGAAACTGCTCGACCGCTACAATCCGTTCTAGGAATCCCGAGAATGAAAAACATCATCACCGCCGTCATCGCGATCGCCTGCATCATTGCGGGCGGAGTAGGGGGCCACTTCCTGCGCACCATGTCCGGTGGCTCGGGCGGCGACAGTCATGCCGAGAAGCCCGCCGATGATGGCCACGCCGCCAAAGATGCGAAGGATGAGGGGCACGGCGAGAAGAAGGACGACCATGGTGCCAAGAAGGATGACCACGGGAAAAAGTCTGAGAAAAAGGATGCGCACGGCAAGGAAAGCGCATCGAGTTCAGACGTCATCTATTACAAGTTCAGCCGCGAGTTCGTGGTACCGATCATTCGGGAAAGCCGGGTCCAGAGCCTGATCATCCTCAACCTGAACATCGAGGCGGATGCGGAACTTTCCCAGAAGCTCTTCGAGATGGAGCCCAAGATCCGGGACAATATCATGACGACGCTGGTCACGCTGAGCAATGACGGCTCGACCTTCGAGTCGATGACCAATGTCGAGAATTACGAGTCGCTGCGCAGCATGGTCCTGATGAACCTCCAGACGATTGTGTCGAGCGGTATCCGGAACGTACTGATCGTGGATTTTGCGAAACAGGATCTCTGATCAGGCAGGGCCAGCCGCCGTTTGGCGCTGGCCCTGATCGCGGATCAGATCTTCTTCACTTTGCCGAGCTCGCTAACGAGCTGTGCGGACGTGTTCGCATAGAGAATGCCGTTCTCGCTGCTGATCGAGGTGACGGTCGTCCTCACCTGCGGCGGCACGTCGTCGATGTACACATCGTCAGCGTCATAGGTATCGATCGAGAAGGTATAGACTTCCCCGGATGTCGCCCGGCCACCCGCTTGCAGCTGCCC
The DNA here is from genome assembly GCA_040223555.1 of Hyphomonas sp. GTDB lineage: Bacteria > Pseudomonadota > Alphaproteobacteria > Caulobacterales > Hyphomonadaceae > Hyphomonas. The sequence goes on along the minus strand of JAVKGA010000004.1, from coordinate 156,450 downwards.
GTTCCAGGAATGGATATTCGTGTCCGGATCAAGTGTTTCGGTCCAGACGGCCTGGCCGCTGGAATCCTTTACCGTCAGGACGCTGCGCTCGGTTCCATCCGGCGCATTCACGCTGAAATCAATGCTTTCGCCGGAATAGGGGACGTTGGAGGTTTCGATCGACACAGCCTGTCCCAGCCATTGGCTGGCGAGCAGCCCGGTCATGTCATTCATCATCGTCGCCATGATTCCGAGGCTCGAATTCGACTGAACCTGTTGCTCGAGCGCCGAGAAGGTTGCCAGCTGTTCGACGAATTGTGTCGAGTCCAGCGGGGCGAGAGGGTCCTGGTTGCGCACTTGCGCCGTCAGCAGCTTGATGAAGGTGTTGAACTCTTCACCAATGGCCGGCTGTTGGCTGGCCGCCAATGCTCCAGACTGGACCTGAGTGTTTCCTAAACCGCTCACCGTGGTCATGAGGTCGCTCCTATAATCTGATGTCGAGGCGCCCGCCGGACATCGTCCGCGGCGTTAAAGGATGCTCACCCGGCTGCAGCGCAGCCGCGACAAGCAGTTCCGCGTTAACACCGGCGGGGACGGGGCGTCCGGCCGCACCAGGATTGGGGCCATTCTGGGCATTCTGCTGCTGGTGCTGGAAGGTCATGTTCTGGCTGTTGAGGCCCTGACGCTCAAGCGATTGGACGAGTTCGAAATGCATCTGGCGAAGCTGGCGCATGGCTTCTGGCGTTTCACCGGTGATGGTGACATGCTGCAGGCCGGCTGCGTCGAACTTGAAGTCAATCGAAACGCGCCCCAGTTCTGGCGGATCAAGCTGGACCACGATACGGTCGGATTGTCCGTCCTCGGCCGATTGCGTGACGATATCGACGAGTTGGGCAGGGGAGGCGGTGATGACGGCCTGAGTGGGCGTCATCGGCACGGGCGTGGCAGCAGGCGCCGAGGCCGGTGTTGCCGCCGGGCCTGCTAAGCTGAGACCCGCTGAGGTGGCCGTTGGGGTGGCAACAGAGATATCCGCGGGCGCCGGTTTGTCAGCCAACAGACGAGGGACTTCGCTCGCGACGTCAGGCGCCGCAGTCTCCGTGACCGTGGGAGGGATATTCTTGAGCTCTGCAGGATCCGCAGCTTTCGGACCCTCTTTTGCAATCTGCGCAACCGGGATGGCCGCCAGGGCGGGCTTATCCGGCGCCGCGCCGGTCTCTTTGGGCATGGCGGGCGTAACCGCAGCGACCGCGGCTACGGTCTCGGTCGACAGATCAGCCGTTGCAGCTGGAGCCGGGGCAGCGGCGACAGGCGGAGTGGCGGTTGGAGTGACGGGCGTGCCCGCAATGTCCGGACCCGTCTCAACGGGAACAGATTCAATCTTGTCTGCCGAGATGACAGGCGCTGGCACATCGCTCGATGATTCGGCAGCGGGCGGCGCAGGGGCGGCGCTTGCGTGCGGAAGGGCCGCCTCGGGAGCAGGCACTTCGTCAGGCTCCGGGGCGGTTGCATCGGGCTTTTCAGACGCTGCAATGTCCGGGGCAGCCACATCGCCTTTAGAGTCCGGCAGGAGCACGGCCTCAATGTCCAGCGACATCTCTTCTTCTGGAGGGGCAGTTTCGATCGCTTCCGCCGGGTGCAGGGGCACAACGAGGCCACCATAGGAAATATTCGCCGTCTCCGGCGTATCGGTCCCGGCCTCTGGCTGATCGGCATCACGGGCGCGCACCAGTTGGCTGGCGAATGCCTCGCCGCGGCGCGGCGCCGATTGTGCACGCTCGGCAGATTCGGGCTTCGGGCCGGTCTTGAGGCTTCTGAAGTCAGCGTCGAGCGCAATCGCCATTCCGGGGTCCATCCGCATCTTGTTAATCTTACTACAACCATGCGCCGTAAAATATGCGTTAACCGAACGCCCTGTTTTAGTAACTTCGTAGACGGATGAATATCCGGGAGCCAGGAATGACCCCTTCGATCTTGCCAGGCATGGACACTGCGCAGGCGCGCACGTCAGCCGCCGAGGCACCAAAGACGCGCGCCGAAAAGGAAGCAGCAGAGACCAAGCTCCGCTTCGAGCAGATGCTCTGGGCCGAGATGCTGACCCATGCCGGGCTTGAGAAGGCCTTCACGCAAGGGGGAGGGGAGGCCGCTTCGGCCTTTTCCCGCTATGTCGTTGAAGCGATCGCCAAGGATCTCGCCGAGAAACATCCGATGGGCCTGACAGCAGGTGTCGGCGCGCCGCAGACAGGCCCGGCAGCCATGAATGATGAGGCAGTATAATGAGCGAGACCGGGAACGAGGCTGTATTCCAGAGGCTTGGCGACATTCTTGAACTGGAGCGTGAGCTGCTCCAGACCGGACGGGCGGCTGAGGTGGCCTCGCTGATCGAGGAGAAGATGGAGGTTCTTCAGGACTTCGAGGCCATCATCGAGACGAACGGCCTTTCAGGTGTCTCGCATCAGGAAAGACGGTCTGTAGAAAGAATAGTTCAGATGGCAGAAGAGAATGCGGCGCACATGGATGCGGTCCGCAACGGGCTGCGCCACGCCATCAGGCGGTTGGAAAATATCAACTCCGAAGTGCACGTCGGGTCCTACGGACGGGGCGGTTCTCAACTCTCGTTCACGAATGCGACCGGTAATTTCTACAGAAAGGCCTGATACGGATTAACCCTACATTCAAACTTAGGGCTTATTCCGGTCAACTGTAACCAAGAGTGGTACGGAGATTTATCTCCACTGTCAGGACGACACGTAGCTCACAAACAAGCCGCGCCCAGAAGCGCGGCGACATAGATAGGAATAAACGTATGTCCAGTATCCTGACCAACACCAGCTCGATGGTCGCTCTCGAAACCCTGCGCAACATCAACCGCGGTCTCGAAAGCGTTCAGTCCGAAATCTCGACCGGCAAGAAAATCGGTAGCGCAAAAGACAACGCCGCCATCTGGGCTATCTCGACCGTGATGTCGACCGATGTGTCGAGCTTCAAACAGATCTCCGACTCGCTGAACCTCGGTTCGTCGACTGTTGGCGTCGCGCGCGCTGCCGCTGAAAAGATCACCGAGACGCTCCAGGAAATCAAAGACCTCGTCGTTTCGGCTCAAGGCGAGAACGTCGATGCGACCAAGATCCAGACCGACATCGAAGCAAAAACCGCTCTGATCTCCGGCTACGTTGCCGCTGCTCAGTTCAACGGTCTGAACCTCGTTGATGGTACCTCGTCTGATGCCATGAACGTTCTGGCTTCGCTTGACCGCTCGAGCTCGGGCGTGACCGCCTCTTCGATCGCTGTTGACCGCGTTGACCTGTCGCTGACCGGCACTGTCACGCCCGCTGTCCTGGGCGCTGTTGCCAACACTGACACCACGATCATCAACAATGGCGGCGATGACTCGGGCGATACCGTGACACTCGCCAACACCGGCACGCAGAACATCACGATCGCATCGGTTGCCAGCGGCCACACCTACCAGATTGAAGTTGACGACCTTCTCACCGCCAACGAACTTGGCACGCAATCGTTCAGCTACGTTGCCAGCGCCAGCGACAGCGCAACCAGCGTTGCCGACAATCTCGCAGACCAGCTCAACACGGCTTTCCAGGGCACGAACTACTCTGTCGCGGTCGCCAATGGCGTGATCTCGATCACCAACAACTCGGGCGATGACGTCGACATCACTGCAACGGCCACAACTGGCGGTACGCCAGCAACGGCGACCGGCGGTCTCGCCGGCCTCAGCACGATGGACGTCACGACAGATGCTGCCGGCGCCCTGACCGCGATCGAAACGCTTCTTCAGACGTCGATCGACGCTGCTGCCTCGTTTGGTTCGGCTCAGAACCGCATCGAAGGTCAGAGCGAATTCGTGATGACCCTGATCGACTCCTTCACGACAGGTATCGGCGGCCTCACGGACGCCGACATGGAAGCCGCGTCTGCGAAGCTTCAGGCTCTGCAAGTTCAACAACAACTCGGCGTTCAGGCCCTGTCGATTGCCAACCAGGCACCGCAGACACTCCTGTCGCTGTTCCGCTAATCTGAACGGCTGGCCCGGGGGCATTATGCTCCCGGGCCAGTTTCTTAAAATCACCAGGAGGGTGTTTTGCAGTCTTTGGCGTCGAAAGCGTATGGCGAAGTCACGCAACGCACTGCAGACGATAGGGGAATTGAGCACGCTCTTTTCCAGCAGATCACAGAGGCGCTTGAGAGCGTCCTTGATCGAGACACACGCAGCCTTTCTGACTGGGCCGATGCCATCAATCGAAACCAGCAATTATGGACCATTATCGCCACTGATCTCCTGCTTCCGGGCAACGCGCTCGCAGATGACCTGAAGCGCAGCCTTCTCTACCTTTCCGAATTTGTCCGCCAGTTGAGCTTCAAGATCCTGGCCGGCGAGGAACGCATCCCCGATCTCATTGAAGTCAACCGAACCGTCATGGCCGGGCTCGTCCGCCAGACTGTTTATAGCGTCGAAGAAGAGGGTGCCTGATGTCCGGACTCGTGCTGAAAATTGCGCCAGGTGAACGTTTTATCGTCAACGGCGCCCTGCTTGAAAACGGCGACAAGCCGGCCCGTATCCGGATTTCGGAAGCAGACGTCCGTGTGCTGCGTTGCCGCGATGCGCTTCGCCCGGAAGAGATCGATACGCCGGTCAAGCGCATCTATTATGCGATCCAGCTTCTGATTACGGGTGACCTCAAGCCTGAAGACACGGTTCCGGCCATCGATTCGGAATGCGTGGCGCTGCTTGAAATCTTCCGCCCCATCAATGCCGAGCTGATCCCGACGCTGCGTTCGATGCTCAGCCGCGGCAATCATTATTCAGCGCTCTGCCACCTGCGCCAGATCCTTGCGATCGAAGCCCAACTCCTGTCCAGGCGGCCGCCTGAGCAGGCGATGCCGTCGGAAGCCAGGGTTGCCTGATGTCCTTTCAGCCGGTCATTCCCATGAGCGGCAATGCGGGATGGAAATTCCTGCAGTCGACCTATGACCGGCAACTGGAAAGCCACTCCAATTCCGCGCAGATCAAGCTGGACCGCTCGCACCTCGTCGAGAAACTGTCCACGCCGATAACGACGGAAGACTTCCTCAATGACAAGCGCCTGCTGCGTGTCGCGCTGACCGCTTTTGGCCTGGAAGGCGAAGAGTGGAAGCGCGGCTTCATCGACAAGGTGCTGAAAGAATCAACAGATCCTGAAAGTAGTTTCCTCGCGCGGCTGAACAATACGCAGTACACGGCCTTTGCGCAGGCTTTCAAACCGGTGAACGGACAGATATCCATAACGCCGGAAGCGCTCGACAAGATTTCCGAAGCCTACAATGCGGCATCGTTCGAATCCGCCGTCGGTGAAGTCGATGATTCCATGCGGCTCGCCCTGAACTACCAGTCCGAGATTGAAGGCGTGATGGGGAATGGATCGAGCGAATCCGCCATTCTCTACCGCATCCTTGGAAACGTCCCGATGCGGACAGTCCTCGAGTCTGCGATCAACCTGCCGAGCGATATCCGCAAACTGCCTATCGAACAGCAGGCAGGGCTCCTGAAGGAAGGCCTGCAGAAACGTCTCGGAATCAGCGATGTGACGGACCTTGCCGCGCCGGCCGCCATCGACAAGGTCATCCAGCGTTTCCATGCGATCCAGTCGATCAGCAATTATTCCGCTTCGACATCCTCAGCCTCCAACGCGCTGACCCTGCTCAATGGCGGTGTCGGGCTCGGCGGGCAGGGTGGGATCAACCTGCTGCTCAGCGGCCTCTGATCAGGCCTTGGCAGGCGCCGGAGCCTCGCTGCCCGCAATCCCCAGCATGTCGCGCATCGCCGTGAACGAGGCATCGATCCCGTCGGGACTACGGGTTGCCACAAAATCGTCGAGCGCCGGAAAGAGATTGATCGCGCGGTCGGAGTTCAGGTCCTTGCCGAACTCGTAGAGGTTGGCCCGCAGCATCGGGGACACGTCCTCGTGCAGGGCGATCATCCTTCGGTATTCCCGGAGCAGATCATTTTCCTCGGCCGTTGCCGCATGGGGCAGGGACCGCGAAACACTGCGCAGCACGTCAATCGCCGGGAACCGTCCTCGCTCCGCGATCGGCCGTGCCAGGATGATATGCCCGTCCAGCATGCCGCGGATCATGTCCGCCACCGGCTCTTCAAGGTCTGATCCCGCGACCAGCACCGAGAACACAGCCGTGATGTCGCCCTTGCCCTCCGTACCGGGACCGGCGCGCTCGGCCAGTTCGGCAATCACCCGCACAGTCGAGGGCGGAAACGCATTCAGCGCGGGCACTTCCCCGGCCAGCAGCGCCGTCTCCCGGTGCGCTTCGGCAAGGCGTGTGATCGAATCGAACAGGAACAGCACATTATGCCCCTGGTCGCGGAAATGCTCCGCCGTGGCGATGGCGCAATTGGCAGCGCGCTTCTTGGCGCCCGGCGACTCGCTCGCCGTCGCGGTGACAACCACCGTGCGCTTGCGCATGTCGGGCGTCAGCGTGTGCTGGACAAACTCGTTCACCTCGCGGCCACGCTCGCCAATCAGCGCGATGACGATCCGGTCGGCTTCCAGCCCGGTCGCCAGCGACCCCAGGAAGGTCGATTTGCCGATCCCGGACCCGGCAAACAGGCCAAGCCTCTGGCCCCGGCAGATCGGCAGCAGCGTGTCCGTCACCCGCCAGCCCGTCGCCAGACGCGGTCCGAGACGGCGGCGGGCATGGGCGGGCAGGGCGGGGGCGTTCAGCCGGCGGATCGAGGAGCGGATCGGGGCGGTCGCCGGGTCCCCCCCGGCAATCTCCCCCCGGTAGTCAATCACATGGCCCAGCCAGTGGTCGCCGGGCTCGATCCGGGCTTCCTGCTCGATTTCGACCGCGTCACCGATTCGAATCGTGTCGCAGGGCGAAAAAAGCAGCGCGGTAACACTTTCTCCGGACACGGCGAGGATCTCGCCGCGAATGGTTTCGCCCGGTTTCCGGATCAGGATTTCATTGCCCACACCGGCCAGTTCGCTGACTCCGGCGACCTTCAGGAGGCCCGGCGCCACATCGGTGACGGTGCCCCAGAGGGTGAAGAGCCGAGAGGGCGGGGAAGACACAGTCGCGGGCAAGTAAACAAAACCCCTTCAGTTGTTAACCTATTCTTCAATTAATCCGAACATTTTCTCAAAAGGTTAACCAAGGAGCATCTTGCGATGATTTCCGACCTTTCGCTGTTTCAGGTTTACGGTGCGATGGCCCGCTACGCGGCCGAGGCGCAGAGCGTCAGCGCGACCAATATCGCCCGGGCCAACGAGCCGGGATACAAGGCGAAGGAAATCGAATCCTTCGACGCCTATCTCGCCCGCGTGTCGTCCGGCGGCGCAGCCGGCCCGATGTCGCAAGGCTTCCGGGTGACCGATTCGAAAGGCCCAATGTCGCCGAACGGCAACAGCGTCAGCCTCGAGCAGGAAATCTTCAACTCGGCGGAAGCGATGGGCCAGCACAGCCTCGCCATCTCCGTCTACACCAAATCGATGGACCTGCTTCGCTCGGCCATCGGACGGCGCGGATAGGAGGACGACGGATGAACCCGCTTAAAGCCACCATGATGCAGGCCGTCCAGGGCATGGAACTCCAGTCCAAGCGCATGGGCATCACCTCCGAGAACATCTCCAACGCCGACACGCCGGGATACCATCGCAAGCTGCTGATGGTCTCGCCGCAACAGACAACCGGCGCGCAGTTCATGACCGCGCGTGTCCAGCTCGACCAGGCCGACGGCCTGCGCAATTTCGACCCCGAACACCCGATGGCCGACGCCGAAGGCTATGTGACGATGTCCAATGTCTCGCTCGTGACCGAGATGGCCGACATGCGCGAAGCCAACCGGTCCTACGAAGCCAACCTCAATTCCTTCCAGCAGGCCCGGTCGATGTACCGGTCCCTGCTGGATGTCCTGCGCCGCTAAGGAGTAACTGAATGTCGACCCTGGGATTCAATCCGTATACGACGCTGAACACGACCGCCCGTGCGGTCGATACGGCGGGCGCCGCCGGCAAGCCGGACGCGGCGGGCAATGCGGTGGCCGAGGGCATCGGCGACTTCCGCGCCGCGCTCCAGCAGGCCGAACAGACCGCCATGCAGACCGCCGTCAGCGGCGCCGATCCGCACGCGATGGTGCAGGCCCTCAGCGAAGCCGAGCTGATGCTCGATGCGGTCGTCACGATCCGTGACAAGGTCGTCGAGGCCTATCAGGAACTTCTCCGGATGCCGGTCTGAGGCCGCACACACATGTCGGAAGCTGAAATCTTCGAGGTCCTGCGCGCCCATATCTGGGGCGCGGCCATGATGGGCCTACCCATTCTGGCGACCACGCTCATTGTCGGCTTCGCCATCGGCCTGCTGCAGGCGCTGACCTCGATTCAGGAAATGACGCTTACGTTCATCCCGAAGATCCTGGCGGTCGTCGTCGTCTTCTTCCTGTCGCTCGGTTACATGACCAAGGTCGTCCTCGACCTGTTCAATAACTGGGTCATCCCGATTATTGCCGGATAGAGTCCCCATGCCGACCATGAAACCTTCCGGCCTCACCAATCCGACTTCGCTGCTTGCGATCGGCCTGATGGTCGTCATCCTCGTGATGATCCTGCCGATGCCGGCCTGGGTGCTGGATGTCGGCCTGACCCTGTCTTTTGCCTTGTCGATCCTGATCTTCACGACGGTCATCTTTGTCGAGAAGCCGCTCGATTTCTCGTCCTTTCCCAGCATCCTTCTGGCATCGCTGATCCTGCGCCTCGCGCTCAACGTCTCATCGACCAAGCTGATCATCGGGCAGGGCCACACCGGCACAGCCGCCGCCGGCGGGGTCATCGAAGGCTTCGCCATGTTCGTCATGGGCGGCGACCTGTTCGTCGGCCTCGTCGTCTTCGGCGTGCTGGTGATCGTGAACTTCATGGTCATCACCAAGGGCGCCGGCCGCATGGCCGAAGTCGGTGCGCGCTTCGCCCTCGATGCGATGCCCGGCAAACAGCTGGCCATCGACTCCGACCTCGCCGTCGGCGCCATCAGCCACGAAGAAGCAAAGCTGCGCCGCCAGCGCGAACAGGAAGAAGCCGGCTTCCTCGGCTCACTCGACGGTGCGTCGAAATTCGTGAAGGGCGATGCCATCGCCGGCCTGCTGATCACCGCGCTGAACCTACTCGCCGGTATCGGATTCGGCGTCGTCGCCCACCAGCTCTCCTTCACGGAAGCCCTCAGCACCTATTCAATCCTGACGGTCGGAGACGGCCTCGTCTCGCAGATCCCGGCCGTCATCGTCTCCGTTGCCGCTGCCTTGCTGCTCTCCAAAGGCCGGGATGAAGGCGCCATCGACCGCGCGCTCGGCCTCCAGCTTGCCGGCAACGCCACGCCGCTGCTGATCGTTGCGGGCATTCTGGGCGTCTTCGCTGTGCTGCCGGGTCTACCCTTCGTGCCCTTCATGGCCGCCGCACTGGCCTTTGCCGCCGGGGCCTTCCTGATCCGCCAGAAAGACCAGGCGAAGGAAGACAGCGCCGCTGCCACCGCCGAAGCGGCGCCGCCGAAGCCTGCCAAGATCGGCGATTCCATCTATGCCGACGAGATCCATCTCGAAGTGGCGCCAGACCTCGTGAACATGGTGCTGGTCGGCGAGAACGGCTTCGAAAGCCGCATCGACAAGATCCGCCGCTACATCGCCGAAGAATACGGCTTCGTCCTCCCGTCGATCCGGATGACGGACAATCCGACGCTGAAGAAAAACGAATACCGTATCCGCATCCAAGGCGTGCGCATCGATTCCGGCTTCCTGCGTCCGGGCAATGTGCTGGCCCTGATCGAAGACAACCAGCTGCCCCATCTTGAGGGCGAGAAAGTCCGCGAGCCGGTCTACAAGGCCGCCGCCCGCTGGCTGCCGAACGGCAAGAAGCAGGAACTCGCCGCCGCCGCCATTCCGACCGTCGAGCCGATGGAAGTGCTGGCGACGCATATGCTGGAAGTCATCCAGTCGAACTTCTCGCTGATCTTCACACGCATGGTCATGATGGAAACGCTCGATGCGGTGACCCGGATCTCCGATACCGAGCGCGCCGCGGCAAACCAGCGCTTCCTCGACGAATACATCCCCGGCAAGGTCACCCCCGAGATGCTGTTGTCGGTTCTGCGCCTGCTGCTGACGGAGCGCATCTCGGTTCGCAACCTCTTCCTGATCGTCGAAACCATCGCCGAAGTGAAGCCGATGTCGCCGGGCCTGCCGCGTATCGTCGAACTCGTGCGTCAGCGTCTTGCCTTCCAGATCGTCGACCGCCTGCAGGACGATCAGGGCCGGCTCCCGCTGGTGCAGCTCTCTGCCAACTGGGAACAGAAGTTCTCGGAATATGAAGTCAACGCCGAAGGCGGCAGCTCGGACATCGCGCTGCCACCGGAACTGTTCGGTGAACTGATCAATGCCATTCAGGGAAAACTGAATGAAGTCGCCCAGAAGGGGATCGTAGCGGCCGTCGCCACGACATCGAGGCGTCGCCGCTTCCTTCAAACCGTCCTCGCCAGCAAGGGCATTCGCAATGCCGTGGTGGCCTATGAGGAAATCAGCGCGAAGAGCAAGCCTTACATTATCGGCGTTGCGTGATGGGTTCTGGTCTTCCGTTGCCGGAAGAGCTCACGGCCTGGATCGCGCTGTTCATGACGATCATCGCGCGATTGTCCTTCGTCATCTTCTTCATGCCCGGTATTGGCGAACAGCTGATCCCGGCGCGCACGCGGGCCTTCGTGCTGATCGGCACGGCGCTGGCCATGACCGGGTCCGGCATGTTCCCGGCGCCGGTGACCACCAGCATCCCCGGCCTTGCGGGCCTGATCCTGACCGAAGTGTTCATTGGCTTCGCGCTCGGCGCCATGCTGCGCATCACCATCTGGATGCTGACAATTGCCGGCTCCGTCATTGCCCAGTCGATCGGGCTCTCGCAATTCCTCGCCCCGGCGCTCGAACACGAGGCCCAGACCCTGACCGCCAATCTCCTCTCGATGGCCGGCGCCGCCGTACTGCTGTCTGCCAATTTCCATGTCGAAGTGATTGCCGCCATGATGCGCCTCTACACCGACATCCCCCTCGGCGCGCTTGCCCTGATCAGCGGGCCGATGCTGGCGCAGAGTTTCTTCTCCGCCTTTGGCTTCGCGCTCCTCATCGCCTGGCCTTTCGTGGCGGTGAACCTGCTCTACAACATCTGCCTCGGCTTCATAAACAAGGCGCTGCCCTCGCTGATGGTTGCATTCGTCGGCGCACCCTTCATGGTCGGGGCAGGCACCATGCTGCTCGCCATCTCCATGGCCGGGCTCCTGATCGCCTGGAAAGACCGCGCAATGCAGATCGTCGGATGGATGTGAGCTAGGCCATGGCCGAAGAGAACAGCGACAGCAGCGAAAAGGAATTCGAAGCCACGGAACAGCGCCTCAAGCAGGCGCGTGAGGACGGCAATGTTGCGCAGTCCAAGGAAGCCAATGCCTTCGCCCTGATCATCGGCATCGTGCTCGCCGCCTTCGTTCTGAACGCGGTTGTCGGCGCCGGCCTGTTCCGCGACTTCTCGTCCATACTCTATCACGGCGATGCCTTCGCCAAGGACGCCTTCGATTCCCGCGGCAGCGCCATCTGGGTCTGGCTCGCCACCGTGATGCTGCACGTCCTGCCGCTCTTCCTCGTGCTCGCGGCGGTCGTGCTGGTCGCGCTGATCCTGCAGCGCTCGATTGCCTTCTCGATGAAGAAAATCCAGATCGACGTAAAGAAGATCTCGCCCGCCGAGAACCTGAAGAAGAAATACGACGCCAAGGGCCTGCTCGAATTCCTCAAGGACACGGTCAAGCTCCTCTTCGCCGGCATCATCGGCACCGTCTTCCTCGTCCAGTTCGTCGAGAGCTATTACGCCAGCTCCGAAGTCCAGATGGGCAATTTCTACCAGTTCACCTTCGACCAGACGCTCCGCCTAATCCTCTACTTCCTCGCCTTCCACGCGGCGCTCGCCATCATCGACCTACCGCTGCAGCGCCAGCTGCATCTCAACAAGCTGAAGATGACGCGCGAGGACATGAAGAAGGAGATGAAGCAGAGCGAGGGCGACCCGCAACTGAAGATGATGCGCCGGGAGAAGGCCTCGAAAATCTCGCGCGGCCAGATGCTCAAGAACGTGCCCACCGCGACCGTCGTCATGGTCAACCCGACTCACTACGCCGTCGCGCTGAAATGGGATCCGGAAAGCCAGAAAGCCCCCGTCGTCGTCGCCAAGGGCGCCGACCATCTCGCCGCCAAGATCCGCGAAGTCGCCGCCGCCCACAATATCCCGATCTACCGCGACCCGCCCGCGACCCGCTCGATCTACAACCTCGTCGAGATCGACCAGGAAATCCGCCCCGAACACTTCGCCGCCGTCGCCGCCGCCATCCAGTTCATCGACCGCGTCAAGAACCAGCCGCCCACATAGCCATGCCGAAACAGAAAGATGTCCTGAAGAAAATCGTCGCGCTCAAACGCCAGAGCGCCGAGCAGCGCGTGCGCACGGTCCAGAACGACGTGGACCGGATCGAGACGCATATCCAGGCGCTGTGCGCCAGCCTTCAGGGCATCGATACCTCATCCGCCGGCAGCGACGCCGTACATCTCGCCCAGGAACACGGCTACCCGCCCAAACTGATCGCTGATATCCGCGCTGCACAGGCCGCTCTCGCTATAAGGCAAACCGAACTCCACGCCGCGCGGGAAGCGCTGAAACATGTCTTCCACTCGCAGGAACGCCTGAACGAGGCCGCCTCCAAAGGCTGACCCCGGCCTACCAGTGCGGGGGAGGCGGCTCGTCGCCCGGCTCGCGCCCGCCCGGCGCCGGCGAATTCGCCACATGTTCGGTCAGCCGCGCCACCTGCCGCGTCAGCCGGTCGATTTCCTTCCATTGCGCAATCACGGTCTTGTTCAGGTCTTCGATCACCTCATCCTGATGGACGATGCGGATTTCGAGCGCGTCGAGGCGGGATGTGTCGGTCATATGCGGGTTCATAGCGCGCAGCGGCCCGCACGGCCAGACACGCCGCACTCTGGCCACCCCGCCCCGCGCAGGCTAAGCCGGCACCTCGACAACGTCGCCATCCCCCGTTTGTTGGTTGGTAGCCAGGGGCTGATCGGGCGAAATCAGGATGCGGTTTGCTGCGCCGTCTGGATCGTCGAATTGACCTGTGCGCACAGCCCACACAAACGCGGCGAGTCCGGAGAGGCCCATCAGGAGCGCGATGGGTATGAGGAGGACGAGACCGCTCATCCGGTTTTCTCCGCTGTGAGATTAAGCCTGAGCGCGTTAAGGCACACGATGAGGGATGAGCTCGACATGGCGATGGCTGCAACCAGTGGCGTGGCGTGACCGAGTACAGCGATCGGCACTGCGACGAGATTGTAGGCGGCCGCAAAACCGAAATTCTGGAGCATCACCTGCCGGGACTTCCGGGCCGCGCGTACCAGGAGAACGAGGGGGGCGAGGCCGCCGGCATATACTGCGTCGGATGCTGACTGACTGATATCCAGGGCCCCTCCGGGCGCAGCGGACGCATGCGCCAGCGCGAGCGCGCCCGCATCGTTGAGACCATCACCCACCATCAGCACATGCCTGCCTTCGGCTTGCAGTTGCTCAAGGCGGCGAACCTTGTCCTGCGGGCTGGCAGCGGCCGTCCATTGTGTGACGCCAAGTTTCCGGGCGACCCCCTCAACCGCTTCGGCACGGTCGCCGGAAACGATCTCTACACTTATACCCAGCCCCTGCAGCCGGGCCACCGTAACCGGTGCATCGGACTGGATGTCGTCTTCAAACCGCATCTCGACGGGCGGTTCCGCTCCACGCGCAAAAAAGAGAGTTGCGCCTGTAAAGCCGGTCGTAGCTGCACCCGTCCATTCTGCGGAACCCAGCCGGCAAGCCACGCCGTCGATCTCACCTTCCAACCCAAGACCGGGATACTCTTTCACATTGGCGCCGATGGTGCCGGGACCGGCAGTGAAAGTCAGTGCACGGGAGAGTGGATGACGGCTCGCGCGGGCAAGCTGTGCCGCTTCGGCGATGACGCTGTCTGGTAGGTTGTCCACCAGGCGCGGCGTGCCCAGTGTCAGGGTCCCGGTCTTGTCGAAGATGATGTGATCACAAGCCGCAATGCGCTCGAGGGCGTCTCCCGATTTGAGATAGGCGCCGCCCCGGAACAGACGCCCCGCCGCGACGACCTGAACGACCGGCGCTGCAAGAGCGAGCGCGCACGGACAGGTAATGATCAGCGTAGAGACGGCAATCAGGATCGATTCTCTCAGCCCCAGGCCGGCTATCCACCAGCCAAGAAAGGTCAGCAAGGCTGTTGAATGCACGACCGGTACGTAGAGCGAGACCGCCCTGTCGGCGATCCGGCGATATGTGGATCGTTTCTGTTCCCCGGCTTCCAGCATGCGTGCGATATCGGACAGCAGTGAATCGGATGCAGCAGCGGTCGCGCGGCCGATGAGCGGCTGGGACAAATTGATTGCACCTGCCATCAGGCGCATGCCCGCCGCCGAGAAACGGGGCAGGCTCTCACCGGTGACAAGGCTTTCATCGACTTCCGACTCGCCGCTCTCGATCACCAGATCAACGACGGCCCGTTCCCCGGGGGCGAGCAGGATCCTATCGCCCGGCCGAATGTCGTCAGACCTTACGGATTCGTATGTGTCATTGCCGGCGATGCGTGTGACGGTCCGGTTGGCCAGCGCCGCAAGATCGCTTGCGGCCGAGTAGGCGCGCCGGCGCACACGTGCATCGAGAAACCGGCCAATGAGCAGGAAAAAGAGCAGCATGCAGGCAGCATCAAAGTAGGCATGCGCTCCGCCCCGGATCGTTTCGGCAACGCTGACGCTGAAAGCCAGTATGAGCGCAAGTGAGATCGGAACGTCCATATTGGTCCGGCCGCGCTTCAGCACATTCCAGGCGGATCTGAAAAAAGGCCGTCCCGAAAACATGAGCGCCGGCAGGGCTATCAGGCCGGACACCGCATGCAGGCCCTGGCGTGTCGCTTCGCCCATTTCAGAGTGGCCGCCCCAGACCGATACGGAAAGCAGCATGATGTTCGCGGTGGCAAAGCCGGCAACGCCCATCGCCAGCAGGAGCGACTGCTCCTCCTTTTTGTGGGCGGCGTCTCCGGATTGCGCGTCCAGTGGGGCCACGCCATAGCCGAGGTCGCTGACGGCGCGGGAAATCTGCCGGGCGGCGAGGTCTCCGGTCCAGCTGACATCCAGGCGTCCCGTGGACAGGTTCAGCCGCGCTGCGTCCACACCGCGCAAGGCCGCGACCGCGCTTTCAATGCGCGACAGGCAGCCGCCACACTTGGCGCCGCGTACAGAAAGCGAAAGGCGGTACTGCGACCCGACGCGGCGAACAAAGGGCGAGGGATCGGCAGCATCCGAAACGCTGGGCGGGGAAAGTCCGCTCGGACAACCTTCGGCATCAAGAGGAAGGCTGGTCACGGTACAATAATCTCCCGTGACGCTCTGAACTCGTATCCGTCCGCATCCGGATCAACATCAGCGCTGACCTGAACAGTCCACCTCCCCGAAGTGACGTCGTCCAGCGGAGCTGTGTAGGCACCTCCACCAGCGGGTATCAGCTCCAGCGTGCGGTCAAGCGCGCGGTCTGCAGGATGGCGAAGCAGCAGGGAAGTGCCCGATGCGGCGAGAATGCTTCCGTCTTTCCGGATCATTCGCACCTGTATTTCCCTGCTCGGCGCAGGCCCGGCAATGCCGATTTCGGCGCTCCAGCCCTCGTCTGCCTGATACGCCTTGCGAGCGATTTCCTGATTATAGTCGAGTCCGGTCAGGTAGGACTTTTCAATATCTTCGCCGGGAAACGTCGTGATGGCGGTCCAGAGGAAAATGCCGTTCACGGCAAACATGAAGCCGAAGAAGCCGAGAAACCAGAGGAGGGCGTGCCAGGCCTTCAGCGGGCCGCGCGCTGCGGCAGGCGGTGACATTGAGACATTGGCGGGCATCAGTGGTCTCCTGTTGTGAAGGGCGCGCTCGCGGTAACGCTTTCGCCTGTATCCGTGTCGACGATTTCAACAATGAGGTTATCTTGAGTTTTCCCTTCGCCCGCCGGGGCCGTGACGAGAAGGCGGTAGCGATCCACGCCGTGGGCTTCAGAGGTCAACGTCAGGGTTCCCTCCGCCTGTGCTGCACCCAGGCCAATGATCTCGAACTCCGCATCCTCGAGCCCACTCACGGTCACCTCGACCGCCTGCGTGATCGTAGATTTATTGACCAGCTTGAGCGTGTATCCATTGCGCACGCGGCCATCGGACAATTTGATGAAAGGCGGGGAGCGATCTTTCAGCGCGCTGAATTCATAGGTTGATTTTGATGCATAACCCCAGATCATCAATGTGCTGATCAGAACGATCAGCACGGCATAGAGCACCGTCCGCATCCGAAGAAAACTGTAGCGGGGTTTGATACCAGCGGCGCGCTGCTCCACGGCCTTGTCGGTGTCGTAGGCGATCAGGGCTGTGGGGCGACCCACTTTGCGCATGATGTCGTCACAGGCATCAATACAAAGTGCGCAATGAATGCATTCGAGCTGTGCACCGTCGCGAATGTCGATTCCCATCGGGCAGACCTGAACGCATTGCTTGCAATCGATGCAGTCACCTCGTCCGTCCCAGCTTTCATCCTTGCGGTGGGGTGCGCGAGGCTCGCCGCGGTCATAGCGGTAGGTGACATTCAGTGCATACTCATCCGTCAACGCGCCTTGAATACGCGGCCAGGGGCAGAGATAGGTGCAGACCTGTTCGCGCATTGTGCCCGCGAGCATGTAGGTGGTGAATGTCAGGATGGCGGCAAAAAAATACGCCGTGAGCGGAGCTTCGCCGGTAAACCAGGTCCGCGCGATCGTCGGCGCGTCATGCCAGTATAGAATGAACGCCCCTCCGGTCAGGAAAGCGATCAAAAGCCAGACAGCGTGCTTACCACCCTTGCGCCAGGCCTTGTTGAAACTCATCGGTGCCTTGTCGAGCCGAATCCTGGCTGCCCGGTCGCCTTCGAATGCGCGCTCAACCCAGATATACAGGTCCGTCCAAACCGTCTGCGGGCAGGTGTACCCACACCAGACCCGTCCAAACAGCGACGTCACCAGAAAAAGGCCCAACGCCGCGAGGATGATCAGGCCGCCGAGGAAGTAGATTTCCTGTGGCCAGATTTCGAGAAAGAAAAAATAGAACTTCTCGCCGTCAAAGTCGGCGAGAACCGCCTGGTCCGGGATGCCTTCACCCCGAGGCCAGCGGATCCAGGGGATGAGGTAATAGACGCCCAGAGTGACGGCCATGACCAGCCATTTCACGAGCCGGAACTTGCCGTGCGCAAGCTTAGGATAAATCTGGTTGCGTTTCTCATACAACGAGTCCGGACGACCCGGTGGCGGGCCTTCCCGGTCTTTTGATGAGATCAGCGTAACCTTGGTCACTTCTCGCCCCCACCCAGGGAGTGGACGTACACCGCAAGCGCCTTGATCGTGGCATCATCCAGACGGTCCTGCCAGGCTGGCATGTGAGCATTGCGAGCATTGTAGATCGTCTGCTGGATGTCGCGTGCCTCGCCGCCAAACAGCCATTCCGCGTCGGTGAGGTTCGGCGCACCGAGGGAACGATTGCCTTTCGCGTCTGCACCGTGACAGCTCACGCATTGCTGGGCAAAGATGGGCGCGGCCCGGTTTACCGCGTCCAGGCTCGCTTCGCGGCCGGACACGTTGAGCACAAATTGTACCAGATCATCGATTTCCTTCGGCGTCAGAAGCCCGTCCCGGCCGAAAGCGGGCATTGCACTGAGGCGTGTGTCCGGGTCTTCCTTGTGCCGGATACCGTGGCGGAGCGTCGTTTCGATTCCGTCGAGTGTGCCGTCCCAGAGCCAGACGTCATCGGCCAGCATTGGATAGCCCTTGGCGCCTCGTCCGCCCGCGCCGTGACAGGTCGCGCAGTTGTCGCCAAAGGCGCTTTCACCCATCGCGAGGGCGAATTGCTGGAGGTTCAGGTCCGTCTCGATTTCTTCGAGTGTTGCGCTCAGCAACTGGGCAGAACCCGCTGTACGCTGGGCGGACAGCTTCGCCACGTCCTCCGCCACGAGAGCCCGATCCGAATGCCCCCGTAGGCCGGGCGTATTGGTCATGCCGGTTCCCGGCAGGGCAGGAATGGCGGGCATGAAGATCATGTAGACCACTGCCCAGACGACGGTGCCGTAGAAAATATACAGCCACCAGCGCGGGAGGGGATTGTTCAGCTCCTTGATGCCATCCCAGGTATGGCCGGTTGTCTCGACACCCGAGACCTGGTCAATTTCCGGCTTATGGTCAGTCATCGGACGGATCCTTGTCGACGAGGGGTTGATGCGCAGCGTTGCGGAATGTGTCGCGATTGCCGGGCCAGAGCGCATAGGCGAGCGCGACGAGGAACATTCCCACGAAGAGCCCAAGGCCCCAGGTCTGTGCGAAGCTTGAAAGTGTCTCGTACATGGCTGTCCCCCTAACGCCGGTTGCTCAGGTCATCGGCTTCATAAGTCGAGAAATCGACCAGCGTGCCTGTCATCTGGAGGTAGGCGATAAGCGCGTCCATTTCGGTGATTTCAGACCGGTTGAGGTCGAAGTCAGCGATCCTCAGCGTGCCTTCACGCTCGGCAGCCGTTTCATAGCGCGCGATGAGGGCATCCTCAGCGTCATAATCCGCATCGGGAGAAGCCTGAGCGATCAGGTCAGCCGTGGCATTCGCGATCATGTCATCCGTATAGGGCACGCCGGCGAGACGAAGCGCCTTCAGGTCATCTTCGATTCCTTCCAGGCGAAGCTTTTTCTTCGCCAGAAAGGCATAAGGCGGCATGATGGAATCCGGCACCACCGATTGCGGATCCTTGAGGTGGTCCAGGTGCCACTCGTCAGAGTATTTTCCGCCCACTCGGGCCAGGTCAGGTCCCGTGCGCTTGGAGCCCCACTGGAAAGGATGGTCATACATGCTCTCCGCAGCGAGCGAGTAATGGCCATAACGCTCAACTTCGTCGCGCAATGGGCGCACCATCTGCGAATGACAGACATAACAGCCTTCGCGAATGTAGATGTTGCGCCCCTTGAGCTCGAGCGGCGTGTGAGGTCGCATGCCCTGCACCTTTTCAATGGTGTTCTCCAGGTAGAACAGCGGAGCAATCTCCACGAGGCCGCCGATGGCGACGACGATCAGGATGCCGACGGTCAGAAGCAGCGAGTGACGTTCCAGTTTGCCGTGCTTGTTCAGGATGGACATTTTCAGTGCTCCTTATTCAGCCGGCTGAAGGGCAGGGGATGGGAGGGGCGCGGCCGTCGGCGCGGCATCTCGTGCTTCTCCGTGCCCGAGGGCCGTGCGGATCAGATTGTAAGCCATGATCAGGGCACCAATCAGGAACAGCCCGCCGCCAACCGCGCGGATGATGTACATGATGTGCTTGGCCTTGACGGTCTCGATGAAGGAATACTCCAGGAACCCGAACTCGTTGTAGGCCCGCCACATGAAGCCTTCGGTGATTCCGGCGACATACATCGCGACGATGTAGAAAAGGATGCCGAGTGTCGCGAGCCAGAAGTGCCATTCGACGAGTGCCGTCGAGAATAGCGCCTTGCGCTTCCAGAGCCACGGCGTGAGGCAGTAGAGTGCTCCGAAGCTGATGAATCCGACCCAGCCCATCGATCCGGAATGCACGTGCGCAATACCCCATTCTGTATAGTGCGACAGGGAGTTGACGGCGCGCACGCTCATCAGCGGGCCTTCGAACGTGGACATGCCGTAGAAGGCGAGCGCAACGATCATCATACGGACGACCGGGTCGGTGCGCAGCTTATCCCAGGCTCCGGAGAGCGTCATGACGCCGTTGATCATTCCGCCCCAGCTGGGCATCCAAAGCATGATCGAGAACACCATGCCGAGGGTCTGTGCCCATTGCGGCAGGGCTGTGTAGTGCAAGTGGTGCGGGCCGGCCCAGATGTAGATAAAGATCAGGGACCAGAAGTGAACAATCGACAGCCGGTAGGAATAGACAGGCCGGTTCACCTTCTTCGGGATGAAGTAGTACATGATGGCAAGGAAACCGGTCGTCAGGAAGAATCCGACGGCGTTATGGCCATACCACCATTGCGTCAGCGCATCCTGGACACCTGCAAACAACTGGTAGCTCTTCGATCCTGCCAGACTGACCGGGATTGCCAGATTGTTGACGATATGCAGCATCGCAATGGTGACGATGAAAGACAGGTAGAACCAGTTCGCCACATAGATGTGCGGCTCCTTGCGCTTCCAGAGGGTGCCGAGGAAGACGAGCAGGTAGGCCACCCAGACGATCGTCAGCCAGAGGTCTGCGTACCATTCAGGTTCAGCATATTCCTTGGACTGAGTAACGCCGAGAAGATAGCCGGTGCCGGCAATGACGATGAAAAGGTTGTAGCCCCAGAACACGAACCATGGCCACATCCCGCCGGCGAGACGGGTGCGGCAGGTGCGTTGGACGACATAGAAACTGGTCGCGATCAGGACGTTGCCGCCGAACGCGAAGATTACCGCTGACGTGTGCAGCGGGCGGAGCCGGCCGAAATTGGTCCATCCGAACTCGGGGAAATAAAACAGACCTGGAAAGGTCAGCTGTAGCGCGATGATGAGGCCGACGAGGAAGCCGGCGATACCCCAGAACATGGACGCCGCGACGCCGAACTTGACGATCGTGTCTTCGTAGGTTGCCGGATCGAATGGGTTGCGGTCAATCAGTGATCCGGCCCACAGACCCGTTATCAGGAGGCCGCCGACGGTCAGGAAAAAGAATGTCCAGGCGTGGATAGCCATCATCGGATCGGCGGCATTGCCTGCGATGACGAGGGCGCCGAAGGCGGCCAGCCCGACAAGGGCGCTGACCGTGCCGATGCTGAACCCCCATCCGGTCTGATCTCTTGGTGTTGAGTTTGCGCTCATGGAAGTCCCTCCAGCGAGTCGGTGTCGGCAATGTTGCCGTTTCCTGCCGGAGGTGCAGCGCGGTCTGTATAGGGGGAACTACTTATGGGCTCGCCTGTCGCACCGGCGGTAAGTCTGGGCTGGTCCGAAAAGGGAGAAACTCATGTGGAAACTCGCAGCCACAGGCGGCGTCCTGCTGATTGCCGGTGCAATCAGATTCGCCGCCTTCCTGAACCGGGTGCCAACCTTGGAGGACTATCTGGCGTTCCGGTGTGGTCCTTCAGAGGCAGCGCAGATGTCAGGCTCCGCAGGTCCCCTGTTGCTGAACTGGGCGCATTGCTGGGGATGCTATGCGATGGTTGCAGGCGCCGGAATTCTGGCACTGTCGATGTTCTGGATGGCCGTTCAGCGCCGCAGGCAGGCCAGGCTGCCATATTGAAACAGTTGTGCTCCAGTCTTGCGTGCTTCGCTCGCGGAAGGCAGTGAGGGGCCCAGCGCTTTCAGGGATCCCGGGCGATGAGTGACACGCCAAAGGCTTTTCAGGTTCCGCTCCACCAACTGGACGCGCCTGCGCACCAGCTGCATTTCGAATCCATTCTGAATTCTGTTCCCGACGCTATGGTCGTGACAGACGAGAGCGGCACAATCCTCGCGTTCAGTCGTGCGGCGGAGCAACTGTTCGGGTACACCGCAGCAGAGATGATCGGGCGGGCCGTCAATGTCCTGATGGCGGGCCGCGACCGGACAAATCACGACACCTACATCGGCAACTATCTCCGCACGGGTCATCGCCAGATCATCGGCAAGGGCCGTGTCGTGATCGCGGCACGCGCCGACGGAACCCTGTTCCCGGTCGATCTGAAAATCGGCGAGGCGCGGATCGATGGGCGGTTCCTGTTCACTGCGTTCATTCGCGACCTGACCGAGCAGCAACGCTCGGAACTGAGGATGCAGGAAATGCAGTCGGAACTTGTGCACTTTTCCAGGTTGAGCGCAGTTGGCACCATGGCCTCCGCGTTGGCCCACGAACTGAACCAGCCGCTGACCGCTGTTGCAAACTACCTTGAAGCCAGCCGTGACCTTCTGGATTCGCCGGATCCCGATATGCGCGAAATCCTTCGCGAAGCCCTGTCGGAAGCTGCGCGACAGGCTGTGCGCGCGGGCGAGATCGTCCGGAAACTTCGCAGCTATGTCTCTCGCGGCGAAGTGGATGCGCACCCGGTCAGCCTCCGCCCCTTGCTCGCGGACGCCATCGCCCTCTCCAAGACGTCACGGGAACGGGCGGATATTCCAGTGAACATCGAAGTCGATGCGGGCGTCGACAGAGTCCTCGCAGATCCGATCCAGATCCAGCAGGTTGTGATCAATCTGATTCGGAATGCCATGGACGCCATGACCGGCCGCAGCGATGCGCGCATCGAAGTCCGCGCGGCACCCACTGAGGAGCCGGGCCTCATCGAGATCGAAGTCTGTGACAATGGCCCGGGCTTGTCGCCCGAAATGAAAGAGTCGATATTCAAGCCGTTCGCCACGACCAAAGCGCAGGGGATGGGACTTGGCCTGTCCATTTGTCAGACAATCGTTGAAGCGCACGGCGGCACGATACGCGCCCTCGCCGCTGAAAACGGCGGCACCTGTTTCCGATTCACGCTGCGCCAGGACACCGAGGCAGGCCCCACATGACTGAAACCCGCCTGATCCATCTGGTTGATGACGATGAAGCCATCCGGCACTCGGCGAGCTTCATGCTTCGCCATGCCGGCTTTCGCGTGAAGACCTACATGGATGGCGTCGCCTTCCTTGAGCAGGTGGCGGCGGCCGAGCGGGGATGTATCCTGCTCGACGTCCAGATGCCCGGGATGGACGGTCTGGAAGTTCAGGAAACGCTCAATGCGCGGGGCGTCGCGATGCCGGTCATCGTGTTGACCGGGCACGGCGATGTCGCTGTGGCTGTCCGCGCCATGAAGGCCGGTGCGGTCGATTTCGTGGAGAAGCCGTATACGAAGCAAACGCTGATCGATGCCCTCTCGCGGGCGTTCGACCGCCTCGAGGCCCGGCGCAAGGAGGACGTTCTCGCTGAGGAAGCGCGCGGTCTGATCGAGCGCCTCACAGCCCGGGAGCGCGATGTCCTGAACGGACTGGTCGAGGGTCAGACCAACAAGGTGATCGCCGAAACACTCGATATCTCCCCTCGGACGGTCGAGATCCACCGGGCCAACCTGATGGAAAAGATGGAGGCCCCGAGCCTGTCCACAGTTCTTCGAATTGCATTTGCGGCCGGGTTCGGCGGAACCACGGCCTCCTAGGGGATCGTACTTAAAGACGCAGGCGTCCGGGACGGCTTAGGCTGGCGGCTCTGATCAATCCGGCAGTGCTGCATGGCTATACCGCTACCCGTCATACGAAACCACCGGATCGCCGTCGTGGATGACAGTGAGGCCGTCCGCCGGTCGCTTCTGGTCCTGCTGGGTGCTCGCGGTTTCGACGTCGATGCATTTGCCGGAGGTCCTGAGCTGCTCGCCGCTCTGGATACCGCCCGGTACGACTGCTTTGTCATCGATCTCAAACTGGACCGGGCCAACGGCGCGCAATTGTTGACCACGCTGCGCCAGCGCGGCTTTGCCGAGCCGGCCGTCCTGATCTCGGGTTGGGATGTGGATCAGCTGGCGCGGATTGCCCAGCAGGCCGGATTTGCGGCCCACGTCCGGAAACCGATGATGGAAATCTCTCTCGCCGATGTCCTCGGAAAGCTTCTGCGACACACGTGAACGCTGGATGACCCTGCCAGGGCAAGCGGCCTGGCGACGGTAACTCCGGTAGCGCCGCCCCCACATCCCGTGGTTTATCACGGCGCTCACACCGTTTACGCCTTACCTGTGCCCGCGATTGTCCCCTTGGCATCCTGTAAAGGGTCGACATTTGTGTGCGCGCTGTGTGCACAGACAGGGCAAGGCGGGTACAAAGCGCGTGTAAATCCGTGCATACCAACTGCACACGCTCCTGATCTGGTTCCTTGTCAGCACTAAAAAATGACGAAAAAACAAGACTACCGCTTCTCCGTCGCCCCGATGATGGACTGGACGGACCGGCACTGCCGGGCCTTCCACCGGACCCTGTCGAAAAAGGCGCTGCTCTGGACCGAGATGGTCACCGCCGACGCCGTCCTACACGGCCCGCGCGAGCGCCTGCTCGGCCACAGCCCACAGGAACACCCCCTCGTCCTCCAGCTCGGCGGCTCAGACCCCGCCAAACTCGCCGAGGCCGCCCGCATCGCCGAAGGCTTCGGCTATGCGGAAGTGAACCTCAATTGCGGCTGCCCGTCGGAGCGCGTCCAGTCCGGCGCCTTCGGCGCCTGCCTGATGGCCGAGCCGGACCTTGTCGCGGATTGCGTCGCCGCCATGCGCGCCGCCGTCTCCATCCCCGTCACCGTCAAGAACCGCATCGCCATCGATGACCTGCCCGCAAGCGACACGCTCTTCACCTTCGTGGACAAGGTCGCCGCTGCCGGCTGTTCGGTCTTCACCGTCCACGCCCGCGCCGCCTGGCTGAAAGGCCTGAGCCCCAAGGAAAACCGCGAAGTCCCGCCGCTCGACTACACCCTCGTCGCCGAGCTCAAAGCCGCGCGCCCCGACCTCACGATCATCCTGAATGGCGGCATCACCACCATAGATCAGTGTGCGGACCACCTGAAAATCTTTGACGGCGTCATGCTCGGCCGCGCCGCCTACCAGACCCCCGGCCTCCTCGGCGAAGTCGACGCAAGCCTCTTCGGCGCAGGCGCCCCCGTCACGGCAGGGGACGCGGTGC
Source organism: Hyphomonas sp. (assembly GCA_040223555.1). Taxonomy (GTDB): domain Bacteria; phylum Pseudomonadota; class Alphaproteobacteria; order Caulobacterales; family Hyphomonadaceae; genus Hyphomonas. The sequence goes on along the minus strand of JAVKGA010000004.1, from coordinate 131,706 downwards.
GCGCCTATGAGCCCTACATCGCCGCCCGCCTCGAAGAAGGCACACAGCTCCACGCCATGACCCGCCACATGCTCGGGCTTTTCTCAGGCCAACCCGGCGCCCGCCAATGGCGCCGCCTCCTCTCCGAAAACGCCGTCAAGAAGGGCGCCGGCCTGGAAGTGCTCCACGCCGCATTGGCGGCCGTCGAAACGGTTGAGGCCTGAATTCCGGAAGCTTAGCCTGAGCGAAGTCGGAGGATTGAGCGCGCGTCCTCAATGCCTCCGCACACGCCAAACAGTCTACAAGCCCACGTAGACAGTTTCTGGACTCCCCGGGGCGCAGAAATTTCCATTTCATTAAGAAATTGTTCTTCCTTTGTTCGGGTGGGTGTGCTAGCCAGAAGGGAGGCGGGAAGGGGCCGGGGATGGTCGCACGGATCACGACATTCGCGTTTGACGGCGTCGAGGCGCGCCCCGTCGATGTGCAGGTGCAGCTGTCGGGCGGGCAGGTGGCCTTCATGATCGTCGGCCTGCCGGACAAAGCGGTCGGCGAGAGCCGGGAGCGGGTGCGCGCGGCCTTTGCGGCGCTCGGCCTCGCCCTGCCGCCGAAGCGGGTGATCGTGAACCTCGCACCGGCGGACCTGCCCAAGGAAGGCAGCCATTATGATCTCGCGGTTGCGCTCGCGATGCTCGCCAAGCTCGGGGTGGTGCCGGAAGACCAGCTGGCGAGGTATGCCGCGATTGGTGAGCTTTCACTTGATGGGCGGCTGGTGGAGACGCCGGGCGTCCTGCCGGCGGCGATGGCGGCGGAGGCGATGGGGCTCAGCCTGATCTGTCCGGAGGCCTGCGGCGCGGAAGCCGCCTGGGCGGGCGGCGGCGTGCTGCCGGCGCAGAGCCTGATTGCGCTGATCAACCATTTTGCCGGGCGCAGTGTGCTTGGCCCACCGAAGAAGGGCGACCTTCTGGAGGCGCCGATCGGGCCGGACCTTCGGGAGGTGAAAGGGCAGGAGGGCGCCAAGCGCGTGCTCGAGATTGCCGCGGCCGGTGGGCATAATCTGCTCTATTCCGGCCCGCCGGGCTCGGGCAAATCCATGCTCGCCCAGCGCCTGCCGGGCCTGTTGCCGCCGCTTTCGGCGCGCGAATTGCTGGAAGTCTCGCAGATCCAGTCCGTCGCGGGTCTGTTGCAGCGCGGGCAGCTCTCGCGGACGCGGCCCTTCCGCGCGCCGCACCATTCTGCCTCCATGGCCGCCCTCGTCGGCGGCGGCATCAAGGCCAAGCCCGGCGAAGTCTCCCTCGCCCATCACGGCGTCCTCTTCCTCGACGAACTGCCAGAATTTTCCGCCCAGGTTCTGGACTCTCTAAGACAACCCCTCGAAGCGGGAGAAGCCGTGATCGCGCGGGCCAACCGGCATGTGCGCTATCCGGCGCGGTTCCAGCTTGTCGCCGCGATGAATCCCTGCCGGTGCGGGGGCGGGCCGGGGGCGGCGGCGTGCACGCGCGGGCCGCGCTGCGCGCAGGATTACCAGGCCCGGATTTCCGGCCCGTTCATGGACCGGATCGATCTGTTTTATGAAACTCCACCGGTGACCGCTGTCGATCTCAGCTTGCCGCCCCCACCGGAAGGGACCGAGCAGGTGCGCGACCGGGTTGCGCGCGCCCGCGAGGTTCAGGGTGAGCGATTCGAGGCCGGCCCCGAAGGCCGCCGGCAGGTGAATGCCGACATGCCGCCGGGTGCCATCGACCAATATGCGCTGCCGGACGCACCCGGCGCGGCCCTGATCGCGGATGCGGCGGTGAAATTGTCGCTGACCGCGCGCGGCTATACCCGCGTGCTGAAAGTCGCGCGCACGATCGCTGATCTTGACGGGTCTGACGCGGTACGGCGCGTACACGTCGCCGAAGCGCTGAGTTACCGGCACCGGCCGGCCTCCGGGATGCCCGCCGCGCTGGGGCACGTGAAGGCCTATTGAAGCGGCGGGGTTAAGGCTCTGATCAGGCCTTTGAACTAGGTTTGCCGGATGACCGCGCCGCCAGACCGCCCCCCAAATGACCATGATGACAGCGAATCGCCCGAACGCGCGTTCCTGGCGACCGCGAGCCATGAGATTCGCACGCCCCTGAACGGCATTCTCGGCACCGTGTCCTTGCTGCTGGAAACCGATCTGTCGCCGGCCCAGCGCGAATATGCCGACACGATCCGGCTGTCCGGCGGGCGCCTGCTCGATCTGCTCAACAATGTGCTCGACTATGCTAGGCTCGATGCCTCCGCCGTCGAGCTTGAGTCTGAGAATTTCTGCCCGCTGCAGCTCGCCCGCGAAGTCGCCGAGCTTCTCGCGCCGCGCGCGCATGCCTCGGGTCTCGACCTGGCCGTGCGCGCCCTGACCTGGCCGGTGCCCGTGTATGTGGGCGATGCCGGACGCCTGCGCCAGATCCTGTTCAATCTCGTCGGCAATGCCCTGAAGTTCACCGCGCGCGGCGCGGTGCTTCTCGATGTCGAGCCACGCGCCGGAAGTCTCGCCTTCCATGTGCGCGATACGGGGCCGGGAGTTCCGCAGGAAGATCAGGCGCGCCTGTTCGAGGCCTTTCGCCAATCCTCTTCGGGGGATGCCTACAGGGATGGCGGCGTCGGCCTTGGCCTTGCCATCGTCAAACGCCTCGCCGATCTGCTGGGCGGTTCCGTCAGCGTGGCCTCGCGTACCGGGGAAGGGGCGACTTTTTCCATCGAGGTTCCGCTCAGGCTCGCGGATGCGCCGCCGATGCATGATGCCCCACGCCTTGGCGGCCGGATCGGCCTCGCGGGCCTGCCGCCGGCCACCACGCTCTCGCTGGCCGCGGCGATGGAAGGCCTCGACACGCTTGTCACCCAGATCGACCTTTCTTCCGGCCAGGTCCCGCCCGGGATCGGTGTCCTGCTGGTCGGCGCCGACCTTCCCGAAGCGATGGTCGCTTCGCTCGCCCGGCAAGCGCCCGCGCTGGTTGTGCTGCGCCCGGAAGATCGCGGCGCGATCGGCCGTTTCCGCGAGCTCGGCTGCCGGGGCTGGCTGGTGCGGCCGCTGCGCATGTCTTCCGTGGCAGAGCGTATCCTGATCGCCCGCAGTGGCCGGCTCGTTTCTGATGAACCGGAAGCCGAATCCGGCCGTGGCCGCGTGCTGATCGCAGATGACAATCCTGTAAATGCGCTGATTGCGCGGCGCGCCTTGGAATCAGCCGGATTTACGGTCAATGTGGCGGCGACAGGAAGCGAAGCGCTTGATGCGGCCGCGCGAACGGCGCCTGACCTTGTACTGATGGATCTGAGGATGCCGGTGATGGATGGGTTTGAAGCGATGCGGCGCCTGCGGGCAGACGGCTTTACGCCGCCGATCATCGCCGTGTCTGCCGAAATGACGCCCGACATCGAACGCCGGGCCCGGGCCGCCGGGGCGAGCGGGGTGGCCGCCAAGCCGCTGGATGCCCAGGCGCTTCGCGCGCTCGCTCTGCAATGGACAGCCGGCTCAGGCCGCCTGACAGGCGCTGCGTGACCGACGCTGCAGTGATACCGGAAACGGAAAAGGCGCCGCCACGTTTCATCCGTGCACTGAAGGCCATGCGTGACCGGCGCATGGCGGCGATGTTCCTGCTGGCGCTGTCGGCGGGCCTGCCTTACGGCGCGGTGCTCGGTACACTGAATGCATGGCTGACCACCGAAGGCGTGTCGCCTTCGACCATTGGCGTCCTGTCCATCGTCACCATCGGCTATGCGTTCAAGTTCCTCTGGTCACCGGCCTTCCAGACCGCGCATCATCCGTTTCCGCTTCTGGGCCCGCGCCGTACCTGGTTGCTCAGCTTGCAGCTGCCGATTGCCGGCCTCCTGTTCCTGCTGGCCTTCTCGAACCCCGGCGAAAATATCGGAATGGTCGCGGTCATCGCGCTGTTCGCGGCGCTTTTCTCGGCGACGCACGACATCGTGCTCGATGCCTGGCGGATCGAAGTGGCCCGGTCCGAAGAAGACAAGGATCTGATGGCCGCGCTCTATCAGTTCGGCTACCGGATTGCAGGCTTCATAACCGGCTTCCTCGCGCTTCTGCTGGCCGGATATTTCGGCTGGGTCGTGGTCTATGTGATGATCGCGGCGATGATGGTCCTGTCGATCGCAGGCACGCTGCTCGCGCCGGAACCTGAAATCGAAACCGGTCCAGGCAGCCGGCGTCTGACTTTCCAGGCGGGCTTGCCGGAGCGCGAACGGACCCTTGCGACCCTGCTTGTCGCCGCCGGCTGGATCGCCGCCTTCCTGATGATCGCGGGCTTTGTGATCGCGTCCTTCACGCAGGTGCCCGCGCCGAGCGGCGGAAAATTCGTCCAGCAACAAGGCCCGTGGATCGTCGGCCTGACGGTCCTGCTGCCGGCTGCCGGCGCGTTGTTCCTGCTGCTGCGCTATGGGCGCCAGCCGGCCGAAATTGTCGACGGTGCCGAGGGCGAGCCGGCCTACAAGCGTATCGTCCGGGCTGTCTTCCGCGCCATCTTCGATCCGCTGATGGACCTGATCGGCCGCCTCGGCTGGGGCGCGCTTCTGGTGTTGCTGCTGGCACTCACCTACCGGTTCACGGATTCGGTCTGGGGCTCGTTCGCCTATCCGTTCTATCTGGATGACCGGTTCGGCGCGCTGCACCATACGATGGCGGATGTCGCGGTTGCCTCTAAATTCTTCGGTGTGCTGATGACAGTTGCCGGCGCAGCCATAGGCGCCGTGGTGATCAGCTTTGTGGGCCGCATGCCGGTTCTCGTGGCAGGCGCCGTATTGGCTGCCGCAACCAATCTCCTGTTCGCGGATCTCTCGCGCGGCGGCTTTGCGATTGATGCTTTCCTTGAATGGACGCGGCTGGCCGATCCGTTCCGCACCTTCGCCGGCTGGGCCGCGCAGATCTCGCCGGAAGGGCAGGGCGCCGAAGCCGGCAACCGGATGGCTCGGCTGATGATCGCGATTGCCGGCGAAAACCTCGCTGGCGGCTTTGCCAGTGTGGCGGTCGTCGCCTATCTCACTTCGGTGGTGAACCCGCGCTTTGCCGCCGTGCAATATGCGCTGCTGGCTTCGCTGACCATGCTGGTCGGCACGCTCGGCCGTCCATGGCTCGGCGCCCTCATCGAGACCGATGGCTATTTCAGCGTCTTTATCCTGACCTTCTGGCTCGGCGGCGTGGCCGTCGCCCTGTCAGCCTTCGAATGGCTACGCCAGTCACGCCTGCCGAAGCCGGCGGAAGAACCGTCCGTCCTCTGACCGATCAGGCGCTGTGCACCTGATCAATGTCGAACGCGGCGAGCGTCGCAAGGTCCACGATATCGCCCACCGTCGCGCCGAGCGAGGCGATCTGCACGGGCTTTTCAAGGCCGAGCAGCATCGGGCCGATGATCGTCGCCCGGCTCATCTGTTCCAGCAGGTTTGTTGCAATCGAGGCCGAATGGATCGCCGGCATCACGAGAATATTCGCCGGGCCGGTCAGGCGCGAGAACGGATAGAGCAGCTTGTGGTTCGGGTTCAGGGCAACGTCGGCGTTCATGTCGCCTTCGTATTCGAAGTCGAGATCCGGCGTCCTGTCGAGGATGCAGACGGCCTCGCGCACCTTGTCGCCGCGTTCGCCCATCGGATTGCCGAAGGTTGAGTAGGACAGGAAGGCGACGCGCGGGCTGAAGCCTACACTGCGCACGGCGCGTACGGCTTCCAGCGCGATGTTCGCGAGCGTCTGGCCGTCGGGCAGTTCGTTGACGCTGGTATCGGCGATGAACACGGTCTTGCCCATGTTGATCACCATCGACATGCCGATCACGGCCTGGCCGGGGATCGGGTCGAGCACGAGCAGCGCATCGTTGAGCGCCACGTCATAGGCGCGCGTCACGCCGGTCACCATGCCGTCTGCGTCGCCATTCTTCAGCATGCAGGCGCCGAACACGTTGCGGTCCTGGTTCACCAGGCGCTGCGCGTCGCGCTTGAGATAGCCTTTGCGCTGCAGACGCGCGTAGAGCATGTCGACATAGACGGGGTTATTGTCGGACAGGCGGGCATTGATGATATCGAGCGAGCCGGCCGGCACGCCCATCTGTTCCATCGTTGCGGCGACCTGCGCTTCGCGGCCGATGAGGATGGGCTTGCCGAGGCCCTGGTTCTTGAAGCTCCAGGCGGCGCGGACCACGGCGGGCTCTTCGCCTTCAGCAAATACGATCCGGCGCTGCACGTCGCGGCATTTCGCCTGCACGCCCTGCAGGAAGTCGGCAGACGGGTCGGCCCGGCGCGCGAGGCTCTGGCGATAGGCGTGCATGTCGGGAATCGGCTTGCGGGCAACGCCGGTGTCCATCGCGGCCTGCGCCACCAGCGGCGGTACGAAGCTGATCAGGCGCGGGTCGAACGGAGTCGGGATGATATACTCGCGGCCAAAGGAAGGACGCGCGCCGTGATAGGCGGCGGCAACCTCATCCGGCACGTCCTCGCGGGCGAGTTCGGCAAGGGCCTGCGCGGCGGCGACCTTCATCTCCTCGTTGATGCTCCGGGCACGGACATCCAGCGCGCCGCGGAAGATATACGGGAAGCCGAGGACGTTGTTGACCTGGTTGGGATAGTCCGACCGGCCGGTGGCGATGATGGCATCGCTGCGAACGGACTTGATGTCTTCCGGCGTGATTTCCGGATCAGGATTCGCCATGGCGAAGATGATCGGGTTCTTGGCCATGGATTTCACCATGTCCTTGTTCACGGCGCCTTTCACCGAAAGACCCATGAACACATCGGCGCCCTTCATGGCTTCGGCCAGCGTGCGCTTGGTGGTTTTCACGGCGAAGGCGGATTTGAACTGGTCCATCTTCTCAGTGCGGCCTTCATAGACAACGCCGGCCGTGTCACACATCAGGATGTTCTCGGCCTTCACGCCGAGGTGGCGGATCAGTCCGGCCACCGACAATCCGGCCGCACCGGCTCCGGAGACGGCGACCTTGACGTCGGACATCTTGCGTCCGGTGATGTGGCAGGCATTGATGAGGCCGGCGGCGGCGATGATCGCGGTGCCGTGCTGGTCGTCATGGAAGACCGGAATGTCGAGTTCTTCGCGCAGGCGGCTCTCGATGATGAAACAGTCGGGCGCCGAGATGTCTTCAAGGTTGATGCCGCCCCAGGTCGAGCCGATATTGCGCACGGTACGGATGAAGTCCTCGGCATCGGTCGTGTTCACCTCGACATCGAAACTGTCGATATCGGCGAAGCGCTTGAACAGCACCGACTTGCCTTCCATCACCGGCTTCGACGCCATCGGGCCGAGATTGCCGAGGCCGAGGATGGCGGTGCCGTTGGAGATCACCGCGACGAGGTTGCCCTTTGACGTATAGTCATAGGCAAGGTCTTCATTCCCGGCGATGGCCAGCACGGGGATCGCCACGCCGGGACTGTAGGCCAGCGACAGGTCGCGCTGCGTTCCCATCGGCTTGGTCGGGTTCATCGAGATCTTGCCCGCGGTCGGTTGCGAGTGGAAGTCGAGGGCTTCCTGATCTGTGAAGTTCGGGCGCTGCGTGGTCATCGGGGCTCTTATCGGTTGTGCAAGGGGGCTGTTCTTCGTCTAGGCCGCGCCGATGCGCCTGCCAACAGCCAAATCCGCACACATGCAGGTGGCGCCTTTGCGAATCTCCCGCGCAAGGGCTAGCGTGCCGCGCCATGCCGGACACCGCTCCCAAATCCCGCCCTGTTGCCAGCGCTCCGGCGGAGCCGACGCCGTTCATGGCGCAATACCTGTCGATCAAGGCCGAGCAGCCGGATGCGCTCCTGTTCTTCCGGATGGGCGATTTCTACGAGCTTTTCTTCGAGGATGCCGTCACGGCGGCGGGCATTCTAGACATCACGCTCACCTCGCGCGGGGAACATGACGGCAAGCCCATCCCGATGGCCGGCGTGCCGTACCATGCCGCCGAAGGCTATCTGGCGCGCCTCATCAAGGGCGGCTGCCGGGTGGCGGTGTGCGAGCAGGTGGAAAGCCCCGCCGAGGCCAAGAAGCGCGGCTCGAAATCCATTGTGCGGCGCGAAATCGTGCGGGTTGTCACGCCGGGCACGCTGACCGAGGAAACATTGCTGCCGGCAAGGCAAGGCCAGGCGCTCGCCGCGCTGGCGTTCACCGCGCAGGGCGAGGCGGCACTGGCGGTCTGCGACGTGTCGACCGGCCTGTTCGAACTGGCCGCGCTGGAGCCTGCCCGGATCGGCGACGCTCTGCTCGCCTGGCCACTCAGCGAACTCGTTGTCTCCGAAGCCGACCGCGACCGGCCTGTGCTGGCCCACCTCGGCGAACTGACACCGGTTCCCAAAACGGAACGCCCGGCGCGGACGGCAACCCCCAAATCCGGCGAAGCCCTGCTCAAGGAAGCCTTCGGCGTCGCCGCGCTCGACGGGCTTGGCGAGTTTTCGAAGGCCGAGCTCTCCGCCGCCGGCCTTCTGCTCGACTATGTAAAGCTGACGCAGGCAGGCCGACCTGCGCGGCTGTCGGTGCCATCCCGCAGCGAACCCGGCGGCGCGCTGCTGATCGACCCTGCCACCCGCGCCAGCCTCGAAATCGACCGCTCTTTCACGCGCGGGCGGGAGGGTAGCCTGCTCGCCGCCATCGACCGCACGGTCACTGCGCCCGGCGCCCGCCTGCTGGCATCGCAGCTCGCCCGGCCCTCACGGGACCGGGCCGAGATTGAGGCGCGGTATGACGCGGTCAGCTACTTCGCCGGTGAGCGCGCCGCCCGCACGGATGCCCGCGCCGCGCTCGGTTCTGCACCAGACCTTGAACGCGCCTGCATGCGCCTCGCGCTGGGTCGCGGCGGCCCACGCGACTTGCAGGCGCTGGGGCGGGCACTGAACGCGGGCATGCAGGCCGCCGCCTTGCTCGGAAAATCCGGCGCCGCGCTGCCCGCGCGCATTTCATCTGCGGCGGCTGTTCTCAGCCTGAACAGCCTGCCCGGTCTCAAAACGCTTGCGGCCGATCTCGGCGCCGCCATCACCGAGACGCCGCCGATGCTCGCCCGCGAAGGCGGGTTCATCGCGCCGGGCTGGGACGCACCGCTGGATGAGGTCCGCAAGCTGCGCGATGGCAGCCGCCGCGTGATCGCCGAGATGCAAGGCCGCTACGCCGAGGCGACCGGCATCAACGCGCTGAAGATCAAGTTCAACAATGTGCTCGGCTATTTCATCGAGGTGCCGGCGCGCGCCGCCGACCCGATGCTGAAGCCGCCGCTCGCCAATGATTTCATCCACCGCCAGACGATGGCAGGTGCCGTGCGCTTCTCGACCACGGAACTTGCCGAACTCGCCGGACGGATCAGCCGCGCGGAAGAAGAATCCAAAGGCATTGAGATCGGGATCTTCGACGGTTTCTGCGCTCGAATCGCCGCCGAAAGCGCGCCTCTCGCGCAGGTCGCCCACGCGCTTGCCGAAATCGATGTGGCTTCGGCGAATGCGGTCTGGGCCGACGAGGCGGGTGCCGTCCGCCCCGTGATCGAGGGCGCGCCCATCTTCGAAGCGAAGGGCCTGCGCCATCCGGTTGTCGAAGCGGCGCTGCGCAAGGAAGGGAAGGGCTTCACCGCCAATGATCTTGCCCTCGACGCGGGCGGCAAATCTGCGCCGCGCTTCCTGCTCGTCACCGGGCCGAACATGGCGGGCAAGTCGACCTATCTGCGCCAGTCCGCGCTCGCGGTCATCCTTGCGCAGGCGGGATGTTTCGTGCCGGCCACGTCAATGCGCCTCGGCCTCGCAGACCGTGTCTTCTCGCGCGTCGGCGCCTCGGATGATCTCTCGCGCGGCCGCTCGACCTTCATGGTCGAGATGGTGGAGACCGCCGCCATCCTGAATCAGGCGACGCCCGACAGCTTCGTCATCCTCGATGAAGTCGGCCGGGGCACCGCCACCTGGGACGGGCTCGCCATTGCCTGGGCGGCGGTCGAGCACCTGCACGAACAGACCCGCTGCCGCGCGATCTTCGCCACCCATTATCATGAACTGACCGCGCTCGCCGCCGACCTGCCGGGCGCGGCCAATGCCAGCCTGAAGGCGCGCGAATGGAAACAGGAGCTGATCTTCCTGCACGAGGTTCAGCCCGGCCCCGCTGACCGGTCTTACGGCGTGCAGGTGGCAAAGCTCGCCGGCCTGCCACGCAGCGCCGTTTCGCGCGCCGCACAGATACTTAAGCAGCTTGAGGCGAGCCCTTCGGCCGCTGACAGCCTGCCGCTGTTTGCCGCGGCCGCGCCGGAAGCGGATACCGAACTGCCAGCCGAAGCCGAAGCGGTGCTAACCGCGCTGGCCGGAATCGATCCCGACGGGCTGAGCCCGCGCGAGGCCTTGCAGATGTTGTATGACTTGAAAACGCTCAGCCAGAAAAAGGACTGAGACCGGTGTTCAGTGCGGGCGCAGGGCCAGCGCTTCGAGCACGCGCACGGCGGCCTGAAGGCTTTCGACATCGCGGATTTCTTCGACCAGCCGGCGCGCGTCCCGCTTCAGGTCATGGGCCTGCAGGTCGCGCGTAAGGGCGCCGTCAGCCGCCACGGTAATCTCGAACGGCTCATAGAACCAGCCGACCGGCCGGCCGAGCGCCTGCGCGATCTCGAGAAGGCGTCCGGCCGACATGCGGCTGTGTCCGGCTTCATATTTCTGGATCTGCTGGAAGGTCACGCCGAGCAGGGCGGCAAGGCCTTCTTGCGTCAGCCCGAGTTCGCGCCGGCCCTGACGCAGGCGCTGGCCAACGAACCGGTCTGCATCGGTCGGCTTGCGCGCTTCATGGGCGGGCGAGGGGGCGGCTTTTACCATGATTGACCTGCCTCCGGCGCAGTCGGGCGAATTGCTTTGGTCGGCAGATGCAACCTGCGGGCCAAGCGCAACCAGCGCGCGATTCCGGAAACAATCTCGTCAGGCGGTAACCTTGACCGGCGGATCGAATTTCGTGGCCTTGAGGATCACATCATCCGGCGCCGCGATCATCGCCTGGTACATGGCGTCAGGATAGGCCTGATGCGGCTTGGCCGGATCGTAGGGCGGCTGTTTGACGGTGCCGCCTTCGCCGGAATAGTCGTCCGGGTTCACGAAGGATTCGAGTTCTGCGGCGCTGATGCCGACCTTCTCGACGACCGCCGGATCAATCCAGGCCCGGTGATCAATCGCGACGGTCGAGCAGGCCACTTCCAGCGTCAGCTGGTCAGGCCCCGCAAAATAGATCGAATGGCACATGCCATGATCCATCGGCCCGATCACGTTGATACCCTTGGTGCGAATCCGGTCGCGGATGGCGTGCAGGTCGTCCAGCGTGTCCACGCGGAAGGCCAGGTGCTGCATCGTTCCGGGTGCGGACGGACCCGCGCCCGTGCCGGCATGCGTCACGCCGATCTGGATCGGGATGTCCTTCACGGCGGGCAGCTGCACCACCGAGAAATAGGAATGGTCATCCATGTGCAGGAAAGCATGCACGCCGCCCGGAACGCCGTGCATGTCGAACAAGGCTGAAAGCTGGAAGCCCATCACGTCCGAGAAGTAGGCGATATGCTCGCGGATGTCGGCGGCCATGATGGCAATGTGGTGGATACCGTTCGCCTTGATCATCGCGTCTTCCTCCCTTGACCCTGCGGCCACATGGACAGGGCCGTTCTTGTCCATAATGTGCACGGCATAAGCATAAGGGGCAAGGAGGCACGTATCATGGTTGGCGCTACGGAAATCGTCCGGGAACCGTATCTGGTCCTGCACAAGGACCCCTCAAGCTTCAAGGATGTGTACGGCGGGGCGGGGGACACGGTGCCCGTCGAATGCATGCGCATCTATCCGGCGGGCACGAAGGCGGAGAGCGTTATCGTGTTCAGCCACCCGATTGGCGGCGGCGCGTTCCTGCCGCTCGTCACGGCGCTGGCGCGGGCGGGTCACCATGTCATTTATTGCAACACCCGCTATCGCGGCAACGACACCGCGCTGATCATGGAAAAATGCATTGCCGATTTCGGCGCCTGCCTTGAGCATGCGCGTGGCCGCCTCGGCTACAAGCGTGTGATCCTAGGCGGCTGGTCCGGCGGCGGCTCGATGTCGCTGTTCTATCAGGATCAGGCCGAACGCAAGACGATCACGCACACGCCGGCCGGGGATGCGTATGACCTGACGAAGAAAGCCTTGCCGCCTGCCGATGGCATCATGCTGCTCGCGGCGCATGTCAGCCGGGCGATCACCCTGACCGAGTGGATGGATCCTTCGATTTCGGACGAGGCGCGCCCGTTCGAGCGTAACCCGGCGCTGAATATCTATGATCCCGCTTGCCCGGCGCAGCCTCCCTATACGGAGGAGTTTGTCGCGAGTTTCCGCGCGGCGCAGCTCGCGCGCAACCGGCGCATCACGGCCTGGGTCAAGGACACGCTCGAAGGCTTGCGCAAGAGGGGCGATGTGAACGCCGAGCGCGCCTTCACCGTGAACGGCACCATGGCGAATGTGTGCTGGACCGATCCGGCGCAGGAGCCTTCCGATCGGCGCCCCTACACCTGCTATCTCGGCGAGCCGCGCATTGCCAATGACGGGCCGGTGGGCCTCGCGCGGTTTACCACCCTGCGCTCATGGCTGTCGCAATGGGGGTATGACACGACGCATGCGGACGGACTTGGCAATGCCGCTCGCATCACGTGCCCGGTGCTGGTGATCAACAATACCGCCGACCTTGCCTGCACGCCGAGCCACGCGCGGCGATTGTTCGATGCGGTCGGGCACGCGAGGAAGTCCTATCAGGACATTCAGGGTGCAGATCATTATTATATCGAGCGGCCGGACCTGTTGCCGCAGGCACTCAAGGCTTGCGGGGACTGGCTCGAACAGGAAAGCCTTGCCGGCTAGTCTGGCAGTCGGACGATCTCGTCTTCGTCAGACTTTGGCGCCGGAGCGGCCAGCGGATCTTCGATGTCTTCGATGACGATGCCGAGGTCCGGCACGTCTTCGAAATTGCCGCCGGTTGCGCCGGGCGCGACGATGAGACCCCCGGTTGTACTGCCGGTGTTAGAGCCGATAATCTGGCGGCCCGGGCCTTCGGGCGCCTTGCCGATGTTCAGGTTCAGCGTGCCCTGCACTTCCGATCCGGCATCTGCCGTTTCGATGGCGGGTTCAGGCGTTGCCTTCGTGCCCGTGTCGGAACAGGCCGTGCCGGCGCCGGCCAGCGACAACAGGAGAAAGGCTGTGATCGGTTTCATGAGCATTCCTCAAGCATGACGCTGCGGCGACCGGGCCGCAAGCTTTGTCTTCACAACGTCCCAGAATTTGGCACTCGCATCAATGCCCGATAGCCGTTTCAGGGCCTGCAAGCCCGTCGGGGAGGTGACATTCACTTCCGTCAGTCGCCCGCCAATCACGTCGATTCCGGTCAGCACAAGGCCCCGGCGCTTCAGCTCCGGGCCGATGGTCGCGCAGATGAGAAGATCGGCGGCGCTGAGCTCGGTCGCCTCGGCGGTGCCGCCGACCACGAGGTTCGAGCGCACCTGTCCCGCTTTCGGGCGGCGATTGATGGCGCCGACCGCTTCGCCGTCGATCAGGATGATCCGCTTGTCACCTTCCGACACCGCCGGAAGGAAGGCCTGCACCATCACGGGCTCTGAATTTTTGCTGAAAAACAATTCCAGCAGAGAGTCGAGATTGGAGTCGGTTTCGGCGAGGCGGAAGACGCCGGCGCCGCCATGGCCGTAGAGGGGTTTGACGATGATGTCGCGGTGCACGGCGCGGAAGGCGTCGATGGCGGCGCGGTCGCGGGTGACGAGGGTCGGGGGCATGATGTCCGGGAACATCAGCGGGAAAATCTTCTCCGGGCTGGAGCGCACACCGGCAGGGTCGTTCAGCACCAGCGTCTCGCCGGCAACTTCCTCGAGCAGGTGGCAGGCGGTGATATAGCCCATGTCGAAGGGCGGGTCCTGACGCATCAGGATGACGTCCGTGTCCCTCGCAAGGTCAAGCGTCAGGGGTTCGCCGAAGAGGCCGGGGGTCTCGCGCACGCGCTGGACCTTTGCAGGGCGGGCCCGGGCGGTCACCCGTCCTGCCGTCCAGGCGAGGTCGCCGGCGCCATAGACGAATAGTTCATGGCCCAGCGCCTGCGCCGTCTCGGCGAGGGCAAAGGTGGTATCACCGTCAATATTGACCCGTTCGAGCGGGTCCATCTGAATGGCTATGCGAAGTGTCACGCGTGTTGTCGCCCCGTCCTTGCGGAAGGCGCGGCGTCAGCGGCTTCCTGTGTCGTACCTTGCGCCCGTCAGTTCGGGCATCGGCTCGGTTGTATATGAAGCGTCAGGGGCCGGTTGATAAGTGGGGGGCGGCGCTTCTGTCGTGACCGGGGCTGCGGGCTGGTTTGCCGCCTCGCGGATGCGGACATAGGAAATGACCTGTTTGACGCCGCCGACAATGGCGGCTTCCTCCGCCGCGCTGCGCAGCTCCTCCGTCGTGCGGGCAAGGCCCATCAGGTAAACCACCCCGCCATAGGTTTCGACATTGAAGTTGACGCTCTTGACCGTGCTGGAGCCGATCAGGCGGGCGCGAACCCGGCCGGTGATGATCTCGTCGGACACGTTGGCCATGAACCCGCCGGGCGCTTCGATGCGAATCTCGTTGGCCACGTCCATCGTGCGCGAGGAACTCCAGGCGATCCCTTCGGCATAGGTGCGGTCTTCCGGCGCATTCACGCGCCCGGACAGGAGGACGAGGCCGTTGGCCACTTCCACATCGACTTCGCCGAACTTTGCGCCGCTTTCATTCAGCAGCTTGGCCTTGATTTCATTCGAGGCAGTGGCGTCATCCAGCGCCTCTCCCATGGTCTTTTCCTGAACGGAGGTCAGCCCGACCGCCCCGGCTGTGCCGACGACGGCGGCGGCGCAGCCAGTCATCGAGAGGGTTGCGAGCAGGGCGGGGAGCACAAAAACGGTACGCATGGGAGGTGTCCTGGAAGTCACAGTGGAGGAAACTTCATTACCATCAAGATAGGGCCAAAGTCGGGCATTCTCCTAATGAAACCCTGTATAGCTTATGAACAGATCAGCCGCTTCAGGGCGCTGCGCCTTTTTGCTGGTTGCGGGGCGTTCTGCATGTTAAGTTTGCACCTGCAGCTGCAAAAGGAGCCCTTGCCCTGTCATCCGCCAAAAACCGGGTTGAGCCCCGCAAGAACGCCTCACTCGCAGACATCAAGCTGCTGGCCGAGGCGCTTTCCAAAGTTCTCGAAGACGACAAGGCCGAAGACCTCGCCTTTATCGCTCTTGAGGGTAAATCCTCCCTTGCTGACTTCATGATCATCGCGTCCGGCCGTTCCGGGCGCCACGTTTCTGCGCTTGCCGATCATGTCGCGCAGGAGGCGAAACGCCTGACCGGCCGCCCGGCCAGCGTCGAAGGGATGGCCAATGCGGACTGGGTGCTGATCGATACCGGCGACGTGATCGTTCATCTGTTCCGCCCGGAAGTCCGGGAATTCTACAATCTCGAGAAAATCTGGATGTCGGACAATTCTGCCCACCGGGCGAGCGCGTCGACCTGATCCATGCGGCTGCAGATTGTCGGGGTAGGGCGCCTGAAAGAAGGCCCTGAGCGCGCCCTGACGGATGACTATATCGCCCGCACGCTCCCGCTGGCCCGCCAGCTCGGTTTCCGCGCCTTCGAAGAACATGAAGTTGCCAGCGGCGGCGGCCTTGAGGCCGAAGGCACGCGGCTTCTGGCGCGGATCGCGGACGGCGCGACCTGCCTGCGGCTCGACGAAGCCGGCGACAATCTTACCTCGGCAGAACTCGCCCGCCGGCTGGCCGCCTGGCGCGATGACGGCGTGCGCGAC
This sequence comes from Hyphomonas sp., assembly GCA_040223555.1. Classification (GTDB taxonomy): domain Bacteria; phylum Pseudomonadota; class Alphaproteobacteria; order Caulobacterales; family Hyphomonadaceae; genus Hyphomonas. The sequence goes on along the minus strand of JAVKGA010000004.1, from coordinate 115,934 downwards.
ACGGTTTTCCTGATCGGCGGGGCTGAGGGCTATTCCCAGGAGGTCCGCCGCGCGGTGCCCCGGACGCTGGCCTTCGGGGCGCAGACCTGGCCGCACCGGCTGGTGCGCGCGATGCTGGCCGAGCAGGTCTACCGCGCGATGACGATCCTGGCCGGAACGCCCTACCACAAGGCCTGAAGGGAGCAGGCCCCCGCGCTCTGGAGGGGAGGAGATGCGCAGGGGCCCGGGATGAGCGAACGGGAATTTTTACAGGGGCCCGTCCGCCGACCTGAAGTGTTTACGCGCCGGGCGAAGATCGGATCACCGGAGATAGAAATTTACTGGCCGGTTGCCCCGCAGGCCGGACGCAGACTATGCAAGACGGCCGGGTGTGAAAGCCGGGGCAGCAGGAGACAGTATCCATGCAGGGGCGGCGGGACATGTGGCGGATATACGGGCCGGTCATCGGCATAGCCGTGCTGGGCTTCGTGATTGCCCTCTTCCTGATGGACCCCGCGCCGCCCCAGAAAATCCGGTTTGGCGCCGGGGCGCCGGGCGGGGCCTATCATGAATATGCCGAGCGCTATCAGCGCCTGCTGGCCGAGCAGGGCGTCGAAGTGGAGCTTGTGGATACGGCGGGCTCGATCGACAACCTGCGCCTGCTGGAGGACGATTTCCTTGATGTCGCGCTGGTTCAGGGCGGCTTGACCGGGACCGGCGAGGCCAGGACCCTGCGCTCCCTCGGCGGCCTGTTTGAAGAGCCGTTCTGGGTCTTCGTGCGCGAGGATGCGGCGGCCACCAGTTACGGTGACCTGCGCGGCCTGCGTGTGTCGATCGGGCCGGAAGGTTCGGGCACGCGCGCGCTCGCCTCCTCTTTGCAGACGTCCTATGGCGGCAAATGGGAAAACAGTGCGCGCCTCGCGCTGTCGACCCGTGAGGCCGAAGCGGCCTTGCTGGCGGGCGAGCTGGACGCTGCAGCGTTCGCGGCCTCGCCGGACGCTGCCTATATCCAGTCACTGATGCGCGCGGACGGCGTGCGGCTGCTGGTCTTTGACCGCGCCGAAGCCATCGCCCGGCGTGATGAGGGCCTGTCCTCGGTTGTGCTGCTGCGCGGCGTCACCGACATTGGCGCGGACATTCCGGTGCAGGATGTGCCGCTGGTGGCCGCCGTGGCGCAGCTGGTCGTGCGCGATGATGTCCACCCGGCGATCGAGGCGGTGTTGCTGGATGCGGCGCTGGCGATCCATTCCGAGCCGAGCGTGTTTTCCTCGGCCGGACGCTTCCCGAATGTCCAGAATGCCGACCTGCCGGTCAGCCGCCAGACGACCCGGTTTTACCGGGACGGGCCATCTTTCCTGCGGCGTTATTTTCCGTTCGGCGTGGCCAATTTCCTCGACCGGGCCTGGGTACTGGCGATTCCGCTGCTGACGCTGGCCTTTCCGCTCGTGCGGGCAGCGCCGCCGCTCTATCGCTGGCGCGTGCGGCGCAAGATTTATGTCTGGTACAAGGACCTGCGGGCGCTGGAGGAAGAAGGCCGGGCAACGCCGGAAGGCGAGCCGCGCACTTCGGTGCTGAGCCGGCTGGAGCGGTTGCAGGTGGATATTGGGCAGCTGGACGTGCCGCTGTCCTATACGGACGACCTCTACCGCCTGCGCAGCCATGTCGAGTTCGTGAAACAATTGCTGGGGCCTGGCAACGCGCTGCCGCCCAATCTCGGCTAAATCGGCTAAAGCAGACCGGCGGCTTTCGCACTGGCTGTGAAGGTGCGCGAGACCGGCGCGGCCTTGCCCGAGGGCAGGACCAGCGAGACCCGGCCGCCCTCGCGCTTCACGTCCTGCACAGCGTCTTTCGCCACCCACCAGGAGCGGTGCACCTGAAGGCCGCCGGCGCCGTCCAGTTCGCGCACGGCATCAGCGAGGCGCATCAGGATGAGTTCTTCGCCGGCGCTGGTGTGGACGCGCAGGTAATGGTCCTCCGACGAGACAGCGTGCAGTTCGGCCTGGCGGTATTTCAGCGGCAGCCGGGAGAGGAAAGTCTCGACCGGGCCGGCGCCTTCCGGTGCGTCGGTGGGCGGCGGGGCGAGGATGGACCGGTCGGCCATGTAGCCGACGCCGGTCATGGCAATCGAGATGACCCAGACGAGGCTGAACATCCGGGGCAGGTACCGCAGCGGGACGGCGCGGTCGTTCCACACATATTCCACCAGCAGGATGGCGCCGGTGACGGCAACCGTCGCCGCGACCGATGTGACACCGAGTATCACGATCAGCGGGCTGCGGGGCCAGAACCGGTCAAGGCCGTACCGGCCCGCTTCGGCCGAATAGCTGCCCAACAGGACAAGACCGACCCAGTAGGCCATGCGCACCGCGAAGGACGCGCCCGGTGTGGCGTTGTAGGGGTTGATCACCGCGAGGAAGAGGCCGGCAGCTGCAAAGACGCCGAGTTCCCGGAGCCGGCGGGGCCAGTCGATGTTCATGGCGTGGTCGCTGCCCCCCGTATCTGGCCCGTATTTGGCGCTTCGTGAACGGTAATGGCCGCATTTCACGAAGGATTCCACCCGCAACACGTAGATCGGCTGGCGGGCAGGGGAAGGCGGGGCGAGACAGGCCGGGCAGGGCGAAGGCCCGTCCATAAACCGTCTACATCCAACCCCGGGAGTCCATACCATGTCAGACCTCGTTGCCCCGCGCGCCGCACCCTCCTTCTCGCTTCGCCGTTTCTGGGAGAGGCGCAAGAATACGGTAGCGGTGATCGGCGGGCTGGTGCTTTACGCACTTGTCTCTGACGCCATCCTGACGTCGCAGGGGGCGGAGGCGGTGCGGTTTCGCATCGACCTGTCGCCGCTGCTCCGGATTCCGTCGGTACTTCAGGCGCACATTGCCGGGGCGATCCTGTCTTTCCTGATCGGGACGGTGCTCTTGCTGGGAGTGAAGGGCCGGACTTTTCACCGCGTCCTTGGCTATGTCTGGGTCGTGACGATGGCCGTGACCGTGGTGAGTTCGTTCTTCCTCGTTGGCCTCAACGGGAACAGCTACAGCTTCATTCACCTGCTTTCGGGCTGGTCGGTGATCGTGCTGCCGATGGCGCTGGCTGCGGCTTGGCGGCGGGACATCCGCAAGCACAGCAAGGAAATGACCGGCCTGTTTGTCGGCGGCATGGTGATCGCCGGCCTGTTCAGTTTCCTGCCGGGCCGGTTCATGTGGCATCTGTTCTTCACCGTCTGATTGGCTTTCGGCCCTTACAGCTGTCACAGAAGCCGCCTACAAACCTACAAGGGTCAAGAGGAGGCACGCCATGAAAAGACTTACTTCGCTCGCAATCCTGTCGGTTCTGGCGGCCTGCCAGTCTGCGCCGCATATCCCGCTGATCGGGGATGTGTTCGCGCCGAAATCGGCGGATGAAGCGCTGGAGCCTTATTACCGGACGCTGCCGGACGAGTTCTATCCGCGCGCGCCGCAGGGCATGGCGCTGCCGGATGAAGGCCAGGCGATGACGCGCATTCTCGTCGCCTCCTGCCTCGATGAGGAAAAGGGTGACAGCGCGACGATGCGCTCAATTGCTGGCGAGACGGCGGACCTGTTCCTGATGATCGGCGACAATGTGTACGGCGACCGCAATGGCCCGGCCTATGTCAACAACCAGCCCGAGCTGGACGAGCTGCGCGCGAGTTTCCGCGACCTTGCGGCGCGCGAGGACTTCCAGGCCGTGCGGGCGAAGTTCCCGATGATGGTGGCCTGGGACGATCATGATTACGGCGCCAATGATGCGGGGCGCGAATTTCCCTTCCGCCGCCTCGCCGAGCGGATCCATGAACGCTTCTGGGGACTCGAGAACGAAGATGTCGGCGCCTATCCCGGCACCTATTATGAGCGCACCTTCGGCCCCGAAGGCCAGCGCACGCAGGTCATCGTTCTCGACACGCGCTTCTTCCGCTCGCCCCTGACGCCGACGGATGAATGGGGCAAGAAGGGCAAGGAGCGCTATATTCCGTCCACGGACGCAGCGCAGGACATGCTGGGCAATGACCAGTGGACCTGGCTGGAAAACCGGCTGCAGGACGAGGCGGACCTGCGCCTGATCGTGTCGTCCATTCAGGTCCTGCCGACGGACGGTCACGGATATGAGGCCTGGGCGACGATGCCGCTGGAACAGCAACGCCTCTACCGCCTGATCCGCGAGAGTGAAGCCAAGGGCGTCGTCTTTGTCTCCGGCGACCGGCACACGGCCTTCCTCTACAGGGACGACGCCGCGCTGCCCTATCCGGCTCACGAGATCACGGCCTCCTCCGTGAACGTCGCGTTTGCCGAGACGACGACCGAGATGGACAAGGCGCAGATCGGGGAGGGGTATCCGCCCGAGAATTACGGCGCCATCGGCATCGACTGGGCCGCCGGTACGGTGAGCCTCGAGGTCAAGTCGAATTCCGGCGAAACCGTGCGTCAGGCGACGGCGGCGTTCCGCTGAGTCTGGCCAGAAGCCGACATTAGGCCTTTGCAGGCAGGCGGCTTGCCCGCAAGGTGATCCGGTATTGGGGCCGGGGGAATCAAAAAACATGCTACTGCGCCGACTGACGCAGCACGTGCGCGACCAGAACTGGTTCGCGGTGGGGCTCGATTTCGTGATCGTGGTGATCGGTGTGTTTGTCGGTTTGCAAGTGTCGAACTGGAACGAGGCGCGGCATACCGACTCGCAGCGTGAGCATGTTGAAACCCGCCTTCTGAGCGATTTCACCCTGATGCATGAAGATGTCGTTGCGGCAGCTGAAAATCATGAGGATGTGATCGAGTCGCTTCATATCCTGCGAGGGGCAATCGCACGCGGTAGAGCGCTCCCCGAAGAGGATCAGGCGATCAAAGCCGCCCTATCGGTCGGGTTCAGCTATCAGTCTCCGATACACCGATCGGGCACCTTTCTGGAGCTTGTGTCCAGCGGTCGTCTGGACCTGATTTCTAAGGAAGAGCTGCGGGTCGCGCTCCTCCGATATGACACGCGCGCGCAAAGGGTGCTTTTCAATCTCAATCAGATCCGGAATTACATGCATACCAACATGCCCGATCTCAACGCCTATAAGGCGTTTGCGCCACTGACCCGCGACGATCGCGGCCGTATCACACTCAGCCCGGTTGAAACCTATGATCTGGAGGGGATGGCGAGCGATCCGGAATTCCGGAATGCGCTGGACCTGCTTATTGAGAACCAGACTTGGATTCAGATCAACATCAGCGGACAGGAGGCCGCGCTGGAGGAGGTCCTTCAGGTCTTGCAGGAAAGCACTTCATGATCCTCCGCCGTCTCGCCACCTCTATCCGAAAGCAGGACTGGTTCACCGTTGGCGTTGAAACGCTGATCGTGGTGTTCGGCGTATTCATCGGCCTGCAGGTGAACAACTGGAGCGCGGCGCGGAACGATAAGCAGCGCGGCGCGGTGTTTGCCGAGCAGCTCAGAGCCGATCTCCTGGTCGAGGCCTGGAATTACGAAGGCCTCATCGACTATCTTGGCGCCGTCCGGGACAATGCCGATCGCGCGCTCGCTATTCTTGAAGCCAAAGCCGACGCGTCGGATGAAGACCTCCTGATCTACGCCTACCGCGCGACACAATTTCAGGGCGGGGTGCGTCAGCGTGCGACCTTCGATGAGCTGACCTCAACCGGGTCCATGTCGCTGATCAGGGACAAGGTGCTGCGGGATGCAGCCATTCTCGTTTACACGACGCCCAGTATTGCACCGGCCAGCGGAGAAGGCGTGCACTCGCCCTATCGCGACGCATTCCGGAAAAGCGTTCCGGTCGAGGTGCAGGTGGCTCTGGGGGAAACCTGTGGCGACAAATTTATGGCTATCGGCGACTATGAGGGCATTGGAAGCCAGCTCAACTATGATTGCGAAACCGGCCTGTCACCTGAACTTGTTAAACAGGGGGCAGAGGCCTTGCGTACGGACCCTCAGCTCATTCCGCTGCTTCGGTTGCAGGCCATGAATGCCAGATCTTCGTTTATCACTCTCGCCAATAACAACAAGGATATCAGGGACAGCCTGCGCGCGGTGGTGGGAGACGCCCCATGATCCTGCGCCGCCTCACAACCGCTTTCCGCAAGCAGGACTGGTTCACCGTCGCGGTGGAGACGCTGATCGTGGTGTTCGGCGTGTTCATCGGTTTGCAGGTCAACAACTGGAACGAGGCGCGGTCTGATCAGGCGAGCTCTCGCGTCGTGCTTGAAAGGCTTGAGCAGGATTTTGTGCAAATTCTGGAGCGCGCTGACCTCTCTCTGGTCGCCCATAACCGCAATCTTGAAGCGGCAGGACGTTTGATCCTGGGCATCCGCAATCAGGCATTCGAAGAAGAGACGATACTGGAGGATATCGGGTCTGCCAGCAGTTTTACGACATTGCCCGGGCCGTCGTCGACATTCACCCAGCTTGTCTCCAGCGGCCGGCTGGAGCTTATCCGCGATCAGGAGCTGAGGCGCGCGTTGACCGAATATCACGCCTACCTCAATTTCGCTCAAAGCCAGTTCGGCGTATCGTTTGTAACGTCTCTGAGCGACGCGCGCCAAACTCTCCTCAAAGCGACGACCGTTAAGATCACAAACATTCCGACAACAGACTTCAGCCAATTTGATCTGCCTGATGATGTGAACCGCAAGAGGCTATTGAACGATCCGGAGATGATGACAACGCTTCAAGTCTGTTATGAGATTCAGGATAATATTTACCTGCTCAATTATCGCACTAAAGGCCAGGTTCTCGCGATACTTGAGCTTATCCGGGCCGAACGGGAGCGGGCGCGATGATCCTCCGCCATCTGACCAAGCATGTGAAGGACCAGAACTGGTTCGCGGTGGGGCTCGACTTCGTGATCGTGGTGACCGGTGTGTTCGTTGGCCTGCAGGTCGGGAACTGGAACGCGGCGGCGCAAAACCGTGCCAAAGAAGCGGTCGTCCTCGAACAGCTTGCCGTGGAATTTTCCTCGGCGGTTGATCTGGCAAAGGAGGCGAGGGCCAACAGCGACATGAGGCTCGATGCAACCCGGGACGTACTGAGGGTGATCCGTGAAGGTACGGAACCGGAAGACAAGGCGGCTTTCCTCAAGACGCTGGGATATGCGGGCAGTCTGGATTCCGGCCCGTCCGAGCCGGTCACCCTGGTCGAGCTGGTGTCGGCGGGCGGGCTTTCGGACTTGTCTTCGCCTGAGCTTCGCACGGCGCTGATCCGCTACCATGAGACGGCTGTCCAGCAAGCCGAACTGGCCAGCCTGATTCTCTCGCGCGTCTCCTCGCCGCACGATGGTTTTCACGACGCCATTTACGTCAATCCGGATTATCCGGCCTCGTCGGACATTCTTCTGGATCGCTATGACTGGGAGTTGATACCGGCCACGCGCCAGCAGTTCCAGGTTATCCTGTATGGCAAGCTCGGCCTCAGCTATGGCATTGAGGAACAGATTGTCCGCGGTGAAGCCGTGCTGGCCGAAATCGAGAAAGCCAGAAAATGAGACAGCACTGCCGGCACGGCGAGCCTTGAGATCAGATCGAAATCAGGCGAGACGGTTCGGCAGGCGAGCGCCGCTTTCCGCTGATCCGGGACATGCATGTCAGGCTACCGAAATGTGATCACCCTGATCCTTGCGATCTGCCTGATGCAGGCGGCCGCAAGTTTCCTGGGCGTGATCACGCCGGTCGGGCTCTCCGAACTGAAGTCCAGTGACACGCTGACCGGCTTTATCGGCGCAATCTACTCGGCCGGGTTCATGGCGGGCGCCTGGGCCGGACCTGCCTTGCTCGGCCGCTACAGCACCATCCGGCTTTATGCTGCCGCCGCTGCGATCACCGCTGTCTGCGCGCTGGTGATGGGCATGGTGCCGGGCATTGCCGCCTGGGGCGCGGCGCGCGTGATGCAGGGCATCGGCTTCGGTCTGTTGTTTGCCAGCGCCGAAAGCTGGCTGGGGCAGGCGGTCCCGAAAGAGCGCCGCGGCGACATGATGGGCTTCTACTATTTCCTCTCGCGGATCGCCGGATTGCTCGCACCTTTTCTCGCCTTTGGCCTTTCGGCCCTCGATCCGCGCGGCCTCAGCTGGGTGTCGATCCTGCTCTGCCTGTCCCTCGTCACCATGTGCCTGACCCGGCAGGCGGAACCCGCGCCGCCGGGCCGCGAGGTCATGCGGCCGCTGGACCTTTTTCGGCTCGCCCCCTCGGCAGTGGCCGGGTGTTTCCTCGCCGGCCTGCTCAACACGGGCACGCTGGCCCTGCTGCCAACATGGACCAGCACCTTTGCCATCGGCGGCGGCGGAACCGGCGCGGCGGCCCTGGCGGCGGCAGCGGCGGCAGCAGGCGCGCTGCTGGTGCAATGGCCGGCCGGGCGGATGTCCGACCGGGTGGAACGGCGCCTCGTGGTTGCGGGCCTCTCGCTGTTCTCGGGCGCAGCGGCCCTCGCACTGACGGTGGGGGCCACGCGCTTCAGCGAACCGGTCGTGCTCGCCCTGCTGGGCCTATGGGGCGCCGGCGCCTTCGCGTTCTACGGCGTCTGCGCGGCGCATGCGATCGACCGGGCTGGGCCGGGACGCATTCCGCAAGTGATGAGCGGCATTCTCTTTGTCTGGGCGGCGGGCTCGGTGATCGGGCCGGTCCTGTCCGGTGTCGCGATGAGCCTCGGCGGGCCGCAGGCCCTGTTTGGCTTCGCCGCTGCCGGTCTGTTCCTCCTCGCGGGGATCATGCTGGTCCGCAGCCGTGTTCGCGCGCCGCCCGAGACGGTCGCGCCGGAGGCCTTCATGCCCGCCGAGGTCCCACCGGTCGCCGTGCCCGTCCCGGACCCGCCTGTTCCCCCGCCGCGCGAGTCCGGCGAAGCGGATTGACCTCGGGGAAAATCATGACATCTGGGTCCAAACCCTAGTACTCAGGCGATTGCTACACGCGATTTCGCTGGTATACAGCGGCGCGAACCATAGGGACGACGGGCTGGCGAGGGCGACCAGATCTCGCTGCCACACAGGGAAAACTCCATGAACATTCACGAATACCAGGCCAAGGCGCTGCTGAAGTCGTTTGGCGCGCCGGTCGCTGACGGTGTGCCGGTGCTGTCGCTGGCTGATGTGCAGAAAGCCATTGATACGCTGCCGGGCCCGCTCTGGGTCGTGAAAAGCCAGATCCACGCCGGCGGGCGCGGCAAGGGCAAGTTCATCGAGAAGGAAGCCGGTGAGAAGGGCGGCGTCCGCCTCGCCTTCAACAAGGAAGACGTGAAGAAGCATGCCGAAGCGATGCTCGGCAAACACCTCGTCACCGCGCAGACCTCTGCCGCCGGCAAACAGGTCAACCGCCTCTATATCGAGGACGGCGCCGATATCGAGAAAGAGCTTTACCTCTCGATCCTCGTGGACCGTTCGACCTCGCACGTGGCCTTCGTCGTCTCGACCGAAGGCGGCATGGACATCGAGGCGGTCGCGCATGACACGCCGGAGAAAATCCTGACCCTCGGCATCGACCCGCTGAAAGGCGTCACCGCTGCAGACTCCGCCGCCATCAACAAGGCGCTGAACCTGACCGGTGCGGCAGCCTCGGACGGCGAAAAGCTCTATCCGATCCTCTACAAGGCCTTCACCGAGAAGGACATGTCGATGCTCGAGGTGAACCCGCTCATTGTGATGAAGGACGGCCACCTGCGCGTGCTCGACGCGAAGGTCTCGTTCGATGGCAACGCGCTGTTCCGCCATCCGGATGTCGCCGCCCTGAAGGATGAAACCGAACAGGACGCCAAGGAACTCGAAGCGGCGGAATGGGACCTCGCCTATATCGCGCTCGACGGCACGATCGGCTGCATGGTCAACGGCGCCGGCCTCGCGATGGCGACGATGGATATCATCAAGCTGTACGGCGAAGAGCCCGCAAACTTCTGCGATGTCGGCGGCGGCGCCGGCAAGGAGAAGGTGGCAGCCGCCTTCAAGATCATCATGAAGGACCCGAACGTGAAGGGCATCCTCGTGAACATCTTCGGCGGCATCATGAAATGCGATGTCATCGCCGAAGGCGTGATCGCAGCCGTGAAGGAAACCAACCTGTCGGTTCCGCTGGTCGTGCGCCTCGAAGGCACGAACGTCGAACTCGGCAAGAAGATCATCAAGGAAAGTGGTCTGAACGTCATCTCCGCAGACGATCTCGACGATGCGGCCCAGAAAATTGTCAAAGCGGTGCGGGGTTAATCGTCATGTCCATTCTGATCGACAAGAACACCAAAGTCCTGACGCAAGGCATGACCGGCAATACCGGCTCGTTCCATACCAGCCAGGCGCTTGAATATTACGGCACGCAGATGGTCGGCGGCATCCACCCCAAGAAGGGCGGCGAGATGTGGACGGCAGCGAACGGCAAGGAATTGCCGATCTTCGCCAGCGTTGCTGAAGGCAAGGCGAAGACCGGCGCCACGGCGTCTGTCGTCTATGTGCCGCCCGCCGGTGCAGCCGCGGCCATCGAGGAAGCCATCGACGCGGAAATTCCGCTGATCGTCTGCATCACCGAAGGTGTGCCGGTCATGGACATGGTCCGTGTCAAGGCGAAGATCGCCAAATCGAAGTCGCGCCTGATCGGGCCGAACTGCCCGGGCATCATCACGGCCAACGAGTGCAAGATCGGCATCATGCCGGGCTCCATCTTCAAGAAGGGCTCGGTCGGCATCGTCTCGCGCTCCGGCACGCTTACCTATGAAGCCGTGTTCCAGACCACCAATGCCGGCCTCGGCCAGACCACCGCGGTCGGCATCGGCGGCGACCCGGTGAAAGGCACCGAGTTCATCGACATGCTGGAAATGTTCCTGGCCGATGACGAAACGAAATCGATCATCATGATCGGCGAAATCGGCGGCTCTGCCGAAGAGGAAGCCGCGCAGTTCCTGATCGACGAAGCGAAAAAAGGCCGCAAGAAACCGATGGCAGGCTTCATCGCGGGCCGCACGGCGCCTCCGGGCCGCACGATGGGCCATGCCGGCGCGATCGTGTCGGGCGGGAAGGGCGACGCCGAATCCAAGATTGCGGCGATGGAGCAGGCGGGAATCCGTGTAAGCCCAAGCCCGGCGCGCCTTGGTACGACGCTGGTCGAAGTGTTAAAGGGTTAGAAGACCCTTTTGGTTTAGCTTGCAGCCGTTATGTCCTGAAGGACACGCGGCTGTGAGCGGGGCTCTGCAGCCCGTGACCTGCAGGCGGCATCATCCGCCCCCATATTGCTCGCCGGGGCGGCAAGCACTGGAAGGATGATTTTTCAATGGCAGACGATGGCAGCCCGGTGAACGGTCCGCGCAGCTCCGGCAACACCGCGATGCTGGAAACCGCGTTCCTTTACGGCGGGTCGGCGCACTGGATCGAACAGATGCAGGCCGCCTATGCGAAGGATCCATCGTCCGTGCCGGACAGCTGGCGCGCCTTCTTTGCCGATCTCGGCGACGAGAGCGCGGCTGCCACGAAGAACGCCGAAGGCGCCAGCTGGAAGCGTGCCGGATGGCCGATGCCCGCCCGCGACGAGCAGATCGCTGCCTTTGACGGCAACTGGGCGCTGCTGGAGCCGAAGCTCGAGAAGAAGATCAAGGCAGGCGCACCCTCGGCGGCGCCGGTCGACATTTCCCGCGCCGTCACCGATTCGATCCGCGCGATCATGATGATCCGCGCCTACCGGATGCGCGGCCACCTTGCGGCCAATCTCGATCCGCTGCGCCTCGAGGCGCCGCAGGTCCAGCCGGAACTCGACCCCGCGACCTATGGCTTTGCGCCCGAGGACATGGACCGCAGCATCTTCATCGATGGCTATCTCGGTCTGGCGCATGCCACACCGGCAGAGATGCTCGACATCCTGAAGCGCACCTATTGCTCGACGCTCGGCATCGAGTTCATGCACATTTCCGATCCGGAAGAGAAATCCTGGCTGCAGGAGCGGATCGAAGGGCCCGACAAGGGCGTGGCTTTCACCCGCGAAGGCAAGATTGCGATCCTCCGCAAGCTGATCGAAGCGGAAACCTTCGAGCGCTTCCTGCACAAACGTTTCCCGGGCACCAAGCGTTTCGGCCTGGATGGCGGCGAAGCGGCGGTCCCGGCGCTGGAGCAGATCATCAAGCGCGGCGGCGCCCTCGGCGTCAACGAGATCGTGGTCGGCATGCCCCACCGCGGCCGCCTCAACATGCTCGCCGCCGTGATGGGCAAGAGCTATGACAAGATCTTCCACGAGTTCCAGGGCGGCTCCACGCAGGGCGCCGGCACCTTCGGCTCGGGCGATGTGAAATACCATCTCGGGGCCTCGTCGGACCGCGAGTTCGACGGCAATACCGTCCACCTGACCATGAACGCCAACCCCTCGCACCTCGAGGCGGTCAACCCCGTCGTCCTCGGCCGCACGCGGGCCAAACAGTTCACCGAGTCCCAGCAGACCGGAAAGCTCGACCGCTCTACCAAGATGCCGCTCTTGCTGCACGGCGATGCCGCCTTCGCAGGGCAGGGGGTCGTGGCCGAATGTTTCGCGCTGTCGGGCCTGCAGGGCTATCGCACGGGCGGGACGATCCACTTCATCGTCAACAACCAGATCGGCTTCACCACGAGCCCGATGTATTCGCGCTCCTCGCCCTATCCGTCGGATGTGGCGCTGATGGTTCAGGCGCCGATCTTCCACATCAACGGGGATGATCCGGAAGCGGTCGTCTATGCCGCGAAGGTTGCGACCGAGTATCGCCAGAAATTCTGCAAGGACGTGGTCATCGACATGTTCTGCTATCGCCGCTTCGGTCATAACGAAGGCGACGATCCGACGATGACGCAGCCGATCATGTACAAGGTGATCAAGGACCAGCCCTCGACGCGCGAAATCTATGGCAAGCGCCTCGTTGCGGAAGGCGTGCTGAGCGCTGACGACGTGGACGCGCAGGTCAAGGAGTTCGAGGACTTCCTCGAGAAAGCCTTCACCGCCGCCAAGGACCTGAAGACCAACAAGGCCGACTGGCTGGAAGGCCACTGGTCGGGCTTCAGCCTGCCGATCGACGATGACCGGCGCGGCAAGACCGGCGTCGCCAAGGCCAAGCTCAAGGAATTGGGCGATGCGATTACGGCGATTCCGGAAAGCCTCGACGCCCACAAGACAGTTGAGCGCGTCATCCTGCGCCGCCGCGAAAGCTACGAGACCGGCAAGGATATCGACTGGGGCGGCGCAGAACATCTCGCCTTTGCCAGCCTTGTCGATGAAGGTTTCCCGGTGCGCCTGTCGGGACAGGATTCCGGCCGGGGCACCTTCGTACAGCGCCATAGCCACATGGTCGATCAGACGACCGGCGAGCGCATCACCTTGCTGAACCGCATCAGCGACAAGCAGGCGCCCTATGAGGTCATCGACTCGCTGCTCTCGGAAGAAGCGGTGCTCGGTTACGAATATGGCTACTCGCTGGCCGATCCGAATACGCTGACCCTCTGGGAGGCGCAGTTCGGCGACTTCTGCAACGGCGCGCAGGTCTATTTCGACCAGTTCATTTCCAGCGCCGAGCGCAAATGGCTGCGCATGTCGGGCCTCGTGATGCTGCTGCCGCACGGCTATGAAGGTCAGGGCCCGGAGCATTCCTCGGCCCGCCTCGAACGCTTCCTGCAGATGTGCGCGGAAGACAATATGCAGGTCTGCAACCTGACGACGCCGTCGAACTATTTCCACGTCCTGCGCCGCCAGATCCACCGCGAGTTCCGTAAACCCCTGGTGATCATGACGCCGAAATCGCTGCTGCGCCACAAGCTGGCCACCTCGACCATCGACGACATGAACGCGAAGTCGACCTTCCACCGCATCCTGTGGGACGATGCCGAAACGCCCGGCCGCGAGGGCAAGGTAAAACTCGCCAAGGACAACAAGATCCGCCGGGTCGTGCTCTGCTCGGGCAAGGTCTATTATGACCTGTTCGAAGCGCGCGAGGCAGCCGGCGTGGACGATGTCTACCTGCTGCGCGTCGAGCAGTTCTATCCGGTGCCGCGCAAGTCGCTGGTGACCGAGCTGAAACGCTTCACGCAGGCCGAGCTTGTCTGGTGCCAGGAAGAGCCGCGCAATATGGGCGGCTGGACCTTCATCCGTGACGAGATCGAATGGTGCGCGACGCAGGCGGGCTATGCTCATCCGCGTCCGAACTATTCCGGCCGTCCGCCCAGCGCGGCGACCGCCACGGGCCTCTTGTCCAAGCACCAGGCCGAGCAGGCCTCGCTCATTCGCATTGCCCTTTCGCCGGACCCGGTCGATGACCGGACCACGCCTGCCTGACACCTCCAGCCATTCCTTCGGACCTGAACCCATGACAGACATTGTTGTACCCACTCTCGGAGAAAGCGTCACGGAAGCCACCGTGGGCCGCTGGCTCAAGGCGAAGGGCGACGCCGTGAAGCGGGACGACGTCCTGGTCGAACTCGAAACCGACAAGGTTTCGGTTGAAGTGTCGGCGAGCGAAGACGGCGTGTTGTCGGACATCTCCGTGCCGGAAGGCGAGACGGTCGGCATCGGGGCCGTCCTTGGACAAATCAATGCGTCCGGTGCCTCGGCCGCCAAGCCGGCGCCCGCTGCAAAGCCGGCCGCTGCGCCAGAGCCAGCGCCTGCCAAGGCCGCGCCGGCTCAAGCTGCGCCCGCTGGCGGTGTGACGGATGTCAAAGTACCGGTAATGGGCGAGAGCGTCGCCGAAGGCACGATTGCCTCCTTCAGCAAGAAGGTCGGCGAGAAGGTCAAGAAAGACGAGACGATTGCCGAGATCGAGACCGACAAGGTCGCGCTCGAAGTGCCGTCGCCGGCCGACGGCGTGATCCTCGAACTGCTGGTCGAAGCCGGCGCCAGCGTGACGCCGGGCTCGGTGATCGCCCGCATCGGCGCGGCTGGTGCAGCGCCTGCCAAGGCCGCCGCCGAGGCCGCTCCGGCGAAATCCGTCTCCGCGCCCGCCGCAACCGGATCCGGCGAGCGCCCGGTTTCGCCCTCGGTGCGCCGCATCGCTGCCGAAGGCAATGTCGAGCCCGCCAGCATTCCGGGGTCCGGCCGTGATGGCCGCGCCACCAAAGCCGATGCCCTTGCTTATGTGAACCAACCGAAAGCCCCTTCGATGCCTGATACTGAGGCCCGCCCACCCCGCGAAACCGGACCGCGTGAAGAACGTGTACGGATGACCCGCCTGCGCCAGACCATCGCCCGCCGCCTGAAAGAGGCGCAGGACACAGCCGCGATGCTGACCACGTTCAATGATGTCGACATGTCGGCGATCATGGACCTGCGCAAGAAACACCAGGAGGCCTTCGTCGCCCGCCACGGCATCAAGATCGGCTTCATGAGCTTCTTCGTGAAGGCTGTGACCAGCGCGCTGAAGGAAGTGCCGGCCGTCAATGCCGAGATCGATGGTCAGGACGTCATCTACAAGAATTACTATGACATCGGCGTCGCCGTCGGCACCGACAAGGGCCTCGTGGTCCCGGTTGTTCGGGGTACGGACGAAATGTCCCTCGCCGATATAGAGAAGGCGATTGCCGGCCTCGGCAAGAAGGCGCGCGATGGTCAGCTGACCATCGGCGACCTGCAGGGCGGCACCTTCACGATCTCCAACGGCGGCATCTATGGCTCGCTGATGTCGACCCCGATCCTCAACCCGCCCCAGTCCGGTGTGCTCGGCATGCACCGGATCGAAGACCGGCCCATCGTGCGCAATGGCCAGATCATCATCAAGCCGATGATGTATCTCGCCCTCAGCTATGATCACCGCATCGTCGATGGCAAGGAGGCCGTCACCTTCCTCGTCCGCGTCAAGGAAGCTCTGGAAGATCCGGAACGGCTTCTGCTGGAAGTCTAACGCTTCGCCGCGATCCAACCCCGCATCATCGCGGCTTGGTAGACCGGGGCGGGCGGGGTAAAGCCCGCCGCTTCGATCAGCGCTTCCAGCTGCGATGGTCCGTGTACGCCGAAATCGCGGCCATAGGCATCGACCCAGCCCTTGCGCGCGTCGTCTCCCACGCCGCCAAGGCGCAGAAGGTCCAGCCATAGGCCCAGCGTGCCCGAAAATGTCGGCGCGGTCTGATCGGCGCAAAGGTCCAGATTGAACAAGAGCCCGCCCGGCTTCAGGCGCGCGGCAATGTCCTCGAAGAAGGATTGCCGCGCGGGCGCCTCTGTCAGGAAATGCGAGACCAGCAGGCTGGTCGCGGCATCGTGTGCGTCCAGCGGCGCAGCCGAGACATAGTCTGCGATGAACGTGCAGCGCTCCGCAAAGCCTTCGGCCTCGGCATGGCGCCGGGCGACCGCCAGCATCGGTGCCGACGGATCGATCAGCGTAAAGTGCCAGCCCGGAAAACGCGGCGCGAGGTAACGCGCTTCCGCGCCGGTGCCCGCGCCCGCCATCAGGATGCGTGCGTCCGCCGGCAGGCCGGCGAACTGGGCCTGGATCAGCAGGTGGACCGCATCCTTGATCGGCTGCATGGCCGCGAACTGGTTGTCATAGGCTTCGGCGCGCGCCGCATCGAAATGCGTTGAGAGAGGCGACGGGGCAGTTGTCATGGCAGCACTCCATAAAGTTATAATATAACATTATGGATCGTCGCCCTTGGCAAGAGGTTTTTTGCAAAACGGCTGCCCAAGGAAAAAGCCCTCCTGCAAAACAGGAGGGCTTTCGGTTCAGGGCAGACGGCGATCAGGCGGTGTGGCCGGCCCACTGCTGCGCCATTTCTCCAGCTGGCGCGCGGCCCAGTCGCGTCCGCCCCAGCCGAAGGCCAGCGCGAAGGCGGCCGCCGCCCCGATCACCAGCCATTTGGCGACATCGAGGATGAACAGGCCGCCGGTCGGGTCGAGCCCCATGCGGGAGATCCCGACGATGACCGAGAGGACGATGACGACCCATTTGACGATCCGCGCCGCCACATCGGAGGCGCCTTCGCCGGCGGACTCCATCGCGCTGCTCACGAGGTTGGCGATGAAGACACCCGCGAAAATGATCACCGCGCCGAACAGGATCTGCGATCCCATTTCCAGCACGATCGCCATGGCGTTGGTCAGAGCCTCGACGCCCAGCACATTGAGCGCTGACACGAGCCCGAGCAGGACGATCAGGAACAGGGACACCTTGGCGATGACCTTGCTCGCCGTCAGTCCGGTATCGGCGCCTTTCAGGAGACCGAGTTCGCTGGCCGCCGAGTCGATGCCGGTCCCGGGCAGGACCCGTTCAACAAGGGCGGCGATGAACCGTCCGATGATCACGAAGACCGCGAGGATCACGCCTGCGGCCAACACTTGCGGCAGGATGCCAATGATGTCGGAGAGCAGGGCGCTCGCGGGTTCGGACACAGCCGCGATGTCGAGGACGTCAAAGGCAACGATCGCCCCGATGATCACCAGCGCTCCGAAGGCCACGCTCGCCACCATCGACGATATCTGCACCGGCCCGGTCGTCAGGCCGAGGCGGTTCGGCATCCCGTCCGCGAACACGAAGATCGCCTTGAAGGCTTCGCGCACGACATTCGCCACGATCAGGAAGATCGCAAACACGAGGGCCGCACCGATGACGTTGGGCAGATAGTCCATGACCGGCCGCACGACCGCGTCGAGCGCGCCGGAGATGCGGGTGGCGCCGGCAATGGCCAGCGATTGCATCAGGCCGATCAGGATGACGATCCAGAACGCGGCCTTGGCAAGGCTCTTGCCGAGTGATGCGCTGGGGTCAGCTGCCGCCGGCTCGGGCGAAGGGTCGGGCGCCGCTGCCTTGCTCGGCCGCACGAGCTTGTTCATCTGTTTGGCGAGGCCGGTCTTGTCGATGGCCGCCACGATCAGCCATTGAACGACATAGGCGGCGATTATGAAGGCGAGCATGACCAGCGCGGCCTTGACCAGTTGCGGGCCGTAAGTCTGCGCCTGCTCGACCAGATTGTTCCAGAATTCCTGCATGTCCTTCTTCCCTTTCTGTTGGGCCAGGCGCCGGGTTGGCCCGGCGCCAAGGGTTGAAGAAAGTAGAAGACACAGGCCTACCCAGCGAAGTCGGCGCG
This sequence comes from Hyphomonas sp., assembly GCA_040223555.1. Classification (GTDB taxonomy): domain Bacteria; phylum Pseudomonadota; class Alphaproteobacteria; order Caulobacterales; family Hyphomonadaceae; genus Hyphomonas. The sequence continues at coordinate 97,972 of JAVKGA010000004.1, read as the reverse complement.
CCGTGATGCCCGCCTATTGCGTGTAGAACCCAACCGGAAATTTCTGCGCCAGATATCCTTCTGATCAACCCGAGTGGGACAACCCTAAGTAAAAAGCGGGGTTTTTGCAAATCAGCGGGCCTGGCGGCGGTGTCGGACAATTGATCGGGCCAGCGAAAACAGGCTCGTTTTGCAGCTTGTAATTTGGCGTGTAGACCAGACTTAAGAGCAGCACGCCGATCCACCTTGAGGAAACCAAGCCATGAGCGATCCCGAATACACGCCCCCGAAAATCTGGACCTGGGACAAGGAAAGCGGCGGCCGGTTCGCCAGCATCAACCGGCCGATTGCCGGGCCGACGCATGACAAGGCGCTGCCTGTCGGCAAGCATCCGTTCCAGCTCTATTCGCTCGGCACACCGAACGGCGTGAAGGTCACGATCCTGTTCGAGGAACTCCTCGCGGCCGGCCACAAGGGCGCCGAGTATGACGCCTGGCTGATCAATATCGGGGAAGGGGCGCAGTTCAGCTCCGGCTTCGTCGATGTGAACCCGAACTCCAAGATCCCCGCGCTGATGGACCATTCCGTCAATCCGCCGATCCGGCTGTTCGAGTCCGGCTCGATGCTGATCTACCTCGCCGAGAAGTTCGGCGCCTTCTTGCCGACAGAGCCTGCCAAGCGCGCCGAGACGATCAACTGGCTGATGTGGCAGATGGGGTCTGCGCCTTTCCTCGGCGGCGGCTTCGGCCATTTCTACGCATATGCCCCGGCGAAGTACGAATACCCGATCAATCGCTATGCGATGGAAGTGAAACGCCAGCTCGACGTGCTGAACCGCCGCCTCGCAGAGAATGAATACATGGCCGGCGACGAATACACGATTGCCGACATGGCGATCTGGCCCTGGTATGGCGCGCTGGTCACCGGCGCGGTCTACGATGCCGGCGAGTTCCTGCAGGTGCAGGAATACACACATGTTATCCGCTGGATGAAACAGGTCGGCGCGCGGCCGGCCGTGAAGCGCGGCCAGATGGTGAACCGCACGTTCGGCAAGCCGGAATCCCAGCTGCGCGAACGCCATGATGCCAGCGACTTCGACACGAAGACGCAGGACAAGCTCGAAGCGCAGGCGGGTAACTGATCCTTGTTCGGACTGTTCGGAAAAAAGCCGCCCGCCTTTGATGTGGCGGAAGGCAACGCCTTCGTTGCACCGGCGCTGAAGCTTCTGAAGGCAGGCGATGGCGCGGCGCTGGGTGCGCTCTATGCCGGCCTGCCGCCGGCGGACCGCGTGCATTTCATCGATGGCCTCGGCCAGCTCAGCGAAGTTGGCACCGCATTGCCGCCGCGCAGCCAGCATCCGGCGCTGGCGGCGGTCGAAGGCAGCCTGCGTTATGTCTGGGCGCACAGGCTGAGGGGCTTTGCGATTGCGGATCTCACCAGCGACCAGCAGGCCTTCAGTATGTATGACATGGCCGCTGAGGCGCATGAGGTGCTGGCTGAAGCGGCGAGGCTCACGCCCGGTGACAGCGCGGTGCACGCTTTTCGGATGCGCGCAGAAATGCTCGCGCGCGGGGTCGATGGCGGGTTCGACGCGGCCGCCCGGGACCTTGATGCAGCGGGCGAGCCGAACGTCCTCGCCGAACTCGCGCGCCTGAATTACCTGACGCCGAAATGGCATGGCAGCGTCGTGGAGATGCACGCGGCCGCCGACGCCGCCGTGGCCCGCGCGCCGAATGCCTCTTTCCTCGGACTGAAGGCGCGCGCCTTCATTGAGGAATGGCTTTATGAGACCGGGATGAGTGACGAGAAGGGTGCTGCCGCCGCCTTGAAGGCCCGGGCGGCGACATCGGCGTTCAAGCAGGCCCTGGCCGATCTGGACGACCGCTTTCTCGAGATGGAGAAGACCGGCCCCGCGATGACGGCTGCCGAGGCGCATTTTGCCCGCAACCAGTTTGCCTGCCTGTTTGTGGCGTTCATCAGCCGCGAGCGTGTGAAGCGCCATCTTGTGGCCCTCGCCGTTCCGGCGGCGACGCCGTGGGGCTATCATGCCGGGGACAAGATTCCCCAGTTCATCGCCAGGCTGCGCAAGGAACTGGGCCTTCCCCGGCAATAGCGGTGCTGCGGCGCCGTGCCCCGTGGCTTGCGGGGCGCGGGCGCCCCATGTATCGGGCTGGACCCTTCCAAGAACCGATCCCGGTGACGCATGACGACCTATACTTCAGACCCCCGCCGCCACACGGCCGAGACGGCCCAGTCGATGCCGGATGTGCGCTATGAGATCGACCGGATCGACCGGTTGCTGGTCGAAATCCTGGCCGAGCGTCAGTCCTTCATGGACGCCGCCGCGCGCATCAAGGGCGACCGGAAGGTCGTGCATGACCGGGCGCGGATCGAGGATGTCGTCGCGAAGGTGAAAGCCGAATGCCCGAAGCAGGGCCTGTCTCCGGCGATTGCCGAGCCGGTCTGGCGCACGCTGATCGACCGCTGCATCGCCTATGAATTCGAAAGCTATGACGCGCTGCGGCGTCCGGAAGATGCGAGGTCGTAAGACGCCCGGGCCGCCGCTTCGAGCGCTTCGCCGAGCGCATCCTTCACATCACCAAGCAGGACAGCCGCATGGGCCGGGCTTGGCGGAGTTTCGCTGCGCCCGACCTTTTCGGCCCGCTCGCAGGCGGCGGCCAGTTTCAGCGCGCCGATGCCGAGGCTGGCGCCTTTCAGCGTATGCGCGGCGTCCGACCATTCGCGCGCCTCGAGGCGCGGATCGAGCAGGCGCGACCAGAGTTGGGCCTGGTGCTGGAAGATCTCGATGACTTCGATGGCGAGGTCTGTATCGCCCCCGGTCATGGCCGACAGATGATCGAGGTCCATCACGGGTAGGGAAGGGGTTGGCTCGGTCATCGAGGGGCTCCTGTGCCCTGAAAGCCTGAACGAGGGCCATTAGCATCCTGTTAACGGTGCGAATGGCGCAAAAAATTCACGTGTTATCGATTGTCGGAAAGGTCTCTTTCTGGTAGTTGTCCGCGGCGTAAACTCGAATGCGCTGCCAATCCGGCATGGCCTGAACGACTGGGAACCGAGCGATGACTGACCTGCTCATCTTTATCCGCAACCTCGTACTGGCAGCGATTCTTGGCTGGCTCGGGATCGAATTTGCACCGGACAAGTCCGACAAGGACGAAAAACCGGCTGAGCCTGTGGCAGTGCTGGCCGTCCTCGGCTGAGGAATCCTGCAAAGCCTTAATCTCCCGGCGTGCATTCTGTCCTCGCGGCAGGCCTCAAGGCGCGTTATACACATATTATGACAGAAGCTCCTTCCACGCGCCCTTCGGGCCGGGACGACCTTGTTCGTCACCAGGCCTCTCAAAATTTTGAGATGGCGCAGAGTGGCGGCAACTGGATGGTCGCGGCCGGATTCTTCGTCGCGGCGCTCTGGCTGGTCGGTGTCTATCTCGCATTTCTCGGCCTTGGCGGCATGTCGCTCGCCAGCCAGTTCCCGCCCTTCATTCTGGCGGCCGGCGGCATTGCCGCGTTCATTCCGGCCTTCATGATCCTGATGGCAGGTTACATGGGCCGCTCAAGCCGCCGGGCTGCCGCGGCCAACGCGCTTGTACTGGAAGCGGCGTCGCGCCTCATGGCGCCGGCGCGCGAAGCGGGCACCGAGGGCATCTCCTTTGCCGAGCAGATGAAGCAGGCAGCGTCCGAAGTTGATCACGCGATGGCGCATGCCCTGACCGCGATGAAGGCGATGGCCGGTGAGATCGGCGACGAGCGCCTGCGTCTTGAGTCTGTCTCCTATGCAACCTCTGACAATGCGCGCGACCTCGCCACACGCCTTGCCGCCGAGCGTCAGGCGCTCGAAGCGCTGGCGCGCGAACTGCGCAGCCAGATCAGCACAATGAGCGAAGCCATTCCGCGCCAGGCACAGTTGATGGTGACGGCTGCGCGCCAGGCCAGCGACGAAGTCGGCCGCGCCGATATGGCGCTGGAAAACCGGCTCAACTCGATGGGCCATGCCGGAGAAGATCTCTCCCGGCGCCTCGAAGCCCTCGACGGGCTTGCCCGTGAAGCAGCAACGCGGACCGAGGCGCTGACCTTCTCGATCACGCGGATCGAAGACAAGCTGGAACAGTCCCGCCGCACGGTCGATTCCGCTGTCCGGGCGAGCGAGGTTGCGGCCGCTGCTGCGGCTACGACCGGGGACGCGCTGAAGGGCGCGGTCGCTTCGGCGCTGGACGGTGCGCGTCAGGCCAATGCCGAAATTAATGCCGCCTCGCGCGGCGCGGCTGAAGAAGCGGCCCGCGCACTCGCGCGCCTGCGTGATGCCGGCGAGCAGGCAGCTTATGCTTTGCGCACAGCGAACTATGCGGCGCGGATCGAAGGCGAGAACCTTGAGCGGCGCACCGGTATCCCTGCGCCGGAGGCGGCTCCCTCCATACCGCCGCCGCCGATGCGCCAGAGCCTTGCTGCGCCGCAGCCATCATACGCGAACGGGCACAGCGCAAATGGTCATTCCAACGGGCATGCGTCCGGTTATTCCAATGGCAACGGCCACCTTCAGGCGAGCCGGTCCAGTATGGACGACGACCTGTTCGAAGCCAGCGCCGACGCCGTGATTGCGGCCAGCGCCACCTCCGACGATGTGTCGGAGTCGCCGCTGGTGCTCGGCCGGGATGTCACGTCCCGCGAAGGCGAGCCGCTGATGTTGCGCCGCCGGCATGAAGACCAGCAGGCGCCGCCGCCCGAACCGCGCCGCCGCCTCGAAGACCAGCAATTGCCGCCGCCGGAACCCCGCCGCCGCGCGAGCGACCATGTTTCGGGGCAGGGCCAGAACGGGTCTGCGCTGCGCGACATCATCTCCGATATCTCGCGCGAAGAATCCGGCGCCATGCCGGAAGACCGTGAAGACGTCGCCGAAGCGCTGGTGAACCGGCTCCAGTCATCCGGCATTCCGCTCGGCGATGTGTTCAAGCCGCGCTCGAAGAAACGCATCGCAACGGCGAGCCTGAAGGGTGATACGCCCCGCCGGGAGGCCACAAGGGAGCAGGCGCAGAAGGAAGTCGAGCGTGTCTCGCACCGGCTGCGCGGCGACAACAAACTGATGGACATGGCCCGCCAGTTTGCGGCGATGGAACAGGCGGATGCGCTGGTCGCGCTGGAGCAGACGCAAAGCACGAGCCGGAACGCGAGCGCGCGTCTGGCGGCGTTCCTGCTGGTGGATGCGGCGCTTTAGGGGCGCCAAAGCGTTTCATCCGTATGCATCGAATGCACATTGACGGGCGAATTTTTCTCACGCCGTCTCACTGAGTCTCGTTTTTTTATCGCGCCGTGACGGTTCGTTATCGCATCCGGGCTCTAGACGCCGACGATTTCGCTGCTTGTGGCCTCGTCCTTGATCCATTTGAGGAAGGCGCGCACTTCAAGGGTCAGGTGGCGGCCTTTTGGCCAGACGAGCCAGTAGCCGAAGTCGATCGGGATCGAGCCGTTGGCGAAGGGCGCAACGAGGCGGCCGGCGGCGATGTCGTTGGCGGCGATGGCATGTTTGGCGAGAGCAACGCCCCGGCCGGCGGCGGCGGATTCGATGACAAGGATGCCCTGGTTGAAACGCGGCCCGCGATTGCCATCGACGCCGGTGACGCCATGCGCGCGCAGCCAGTTGGTCCAGTCCGGGCAGGACGGATCATTCTCCGAACTTTCGTCATGCAGGAGGGTGTGGTTTTTCAGGTCTTCGGGCTTGCGGATCGCGTCCGGCCCTTCGAGCAGGCGCGGCGAGCAGACCGGCAGCACGGTTTCGTCCAGCAGCTTCTCGGACTTCAGGCCTTCGTAATTGCCGCGCCCGTAGCGGATGGCGAGGTCGGCATCGGCGGTGTTGAAATCGGTCAGCGACATGTCGGCCGAGATCCAGGCCTCGATGCCTTCGTTGGTCTGGTTGAATTTTTCCAGCCGCGGCGCCAGCCATTTGGCGGCAAAGGACGGCGCGCACGAGACCATCACGCGCCCCTTGCGGGCAGGGGCCTGCATGATCCGGCCGGCTTCGGAAATCCGGTCGAAGGCATCGCGCACGAGCGGAAGGCTGGCCTGCGCCGCGTCGGTGAGCAGGACGGAACGCCCTGTACGCTTGAACAGCGGGGTGCCGGCGAAGTCTTCCAGTTGGCGGATCTGCTGGGAAATCGCACCGGGCGTCACGTTCAGCTCCTCGGCCGCCTGCGTGAAGGACAGGCGCCGCGCGGCGGCCTCGAAGGCGCGCAGGGCATTGAGCGGCGGCAGGCGGTCATTGGTGTCAGACATGGATAGTTTCTCTAAAAGATAGACTTAGGGGTTGCCCGTTGTTGCCGGGTCGTCAAGGGCGCTTTGTGCATGTATCCCTCCAGAACAGCTAAACAAGAGAGTTGCGCCCCATGCGCCAGTTTCCTGCATTCTTCAATCTTGAGGGCACCCGGATTGTGGTGTTCGGCAGCGGCGAAGAAGCCGCGCGCAAGCTGCGCCTGCTGGTCTCGTCGCCGGCCGAACTTGTGCTGGTCGGCGGATTTTCCGATGCGGCGCTGGCGGCGGAATTCGAGGGTCGTGTGGTGTTTGCGGGACTTGCCGCGCTGAGCGGCGCGCGTCTCGCGATCATTGCCGAGGAAGACGCGGGCCTTCGCGCCGAAGCGCTCGCCGCAGTGCGTGCGCGCGGCATTCCGGTGAACGTGGTGGACCAGCCGGAAGACTGTGATTTCACCGTGCCGTCGATCCTCGACCGGGGTGAGATCGTCGCCGCGATCGGCTCCGGCGGGGCCGCGCCTGTGCTGGCGAAAGCCATACGTGCCAAGCTTGAGGCGCTGTTGCCGAGCCGGATTGGCGACCTTGCCGCGCTGGCGCGCAAGCTGCGCCCGTTCGTTTCGGAGGCCATTCCCGACAAGACGGCCCGCCGGCGTTTCTGGGAGCGGGCGCTGTCCGGCCCGGCGGCGGAGGCGGCCTATGCGGGCGATCTGGAGACGGCGGAAGACCTGCTGAAATCGGCGGCCGGCAGCGCGGCGCGCGCATCCGGCGTAGTGCATATTGTCGGGGCAGGGCCGGGCGATCCGGAACTGCTGACGATGAAAGCGCTGCGCGTCATCCAGGAAGCGGACGTGGTGTATTATGACCGGCTGGTCAGCGCGGACATTCTCTCCCTGATCCGGCGCGATGCGGCGCGGGTGCCGGTGGGCAAATCGAAGGGCGATCATTCTGTTCCGCAGGCGGAGATTCAGCACCGGCTGGTGGCCTCGGCGCGGGAAGGATTGCGCGTTGTGCGCCTGAAGGGCGGCGACCCGTTCATTTTCGGGCGCGGCGGCGAAGAGCTGGAAGCGGTGCGCGCCGAAGGCGTGGCGGTGCATGTGGTGCCGGGCATATCGTCCGCCCTCGGATGTGCGGCCTCGGCGGGTATTCCGCTGACGCACCGCGACCATGCGCAGACGCTGACCTTCGTGACCGGCCATGCCAAGTCCGGCGGCGTGCCGGACCTTGACTGGGCGGCGCTGGCGAGACCTGCGCAGACCGTGGTTGTGTTCATGGGCGTCGAGACGGCGCCGATCATTGCCGAGCGCCTGATTGCGGCGGGCCGCGATGCGCGCACGCCGATTGCGGTGATCGAGAACGGGACGCGCCCGGATGAAATCCGGGTGTTCGGCGAATTGTCGGAACTGCCTTTCCTGATCGAGGAAGAGGGGATCACCGGCCCGGCGCTGCTGATCATCGGCGAAGTGGCCGGCATTCCGCTCGACAGCGCGCAGCTGCGTGAGTTCCTGCCGCCGGAATTTGCAGGCGCGTCGCGCTTTGAAACGCTCGCATTGGAGGATTGATCCGTCATGACGTCGGTACGTGCGAAACTCAAACCTGAGACCCCCAAAGCCGTGACCGCATGGTTCACGGCCACGGGCCGTTCGGCCTGGATGTGCGCCGATGGATCGTGGACGGAGGATGCCGCGAAGCTCGGCGTGTTCACGGGCGAGGAGGCGGAGGCGCGCCTTGCGGCGGCGATGAAACAGGAAGGCCTGATCACCGATCCCTATTTCATGGAAGTCACAGAGACCGGTGAAGTCGCCGGCCGCGAGACGCTGCGCGAATCGCTGCGAGCCGACCCGGCTCTCGCTTTTGGAGGCGACGCATGATCCGGATTTTTGGCGACAGTATCTCGGGCAATTGCCTGAAGGTGAAATGGGTGGCCGAGCGCCTCGGCCTTGCGCATGAATGGGTCGAGATCGATATCCTGAAAGGCGAGACGCGGGGGGATGCCTTCCTCGCGCTCAACCCGTTCGGGCAGGTGCCGGTGATTCAGTTCGATGACGGACGAACCTTGTCTCAGTCCAATGCCATCATTCTGCATCTGGCAGAAGGCTCGGACCTGATCCCGGCGGATGCGTTCGAGCGCGCCAAGATGCTGGAATGGATGTTCTGGGAACAGTATTCGCACGAGCCGACGATCGCCGTGCGCCGGTTCCAGAAACATTACCTCAAGAAGTCCGATGAGGCGATTGATGCGGACCTGATGGCCAAGGGCCGCCGGGCGCTGGGGCGGATGGAGATGGCGCTGATCTCGAATGATTTCATTGCGGGCGGTGCGGCGCTGTCGCTCGCCGACATTTCGCTCGTTGCCTATACGCGCATGGCGCATGAAGGCGGGTTTGATCTCGGCGAGTTTCCGGCGGTGCATGCCTGGGTCGCGCGCTGCGAGCTGGAGCTCGGCCTCGAACACCTGCACGAGGTGACGCATGTATAGGTATGACCAGTTTGATGCGCGAATCGTGCGCGAGCGCGTGGCGCAGTTTCGCGGGCAGGTCGCGCGGCGCCTGTCGGGCGAATTGCTGGAAGACGAGTTCAAGCCGCTGCGGTTGCAGAACGGCGTTTACCTGCAGCTGCATGCCTACATGCTGCGCATCGCGATTCCGTATGGCCAGCTCTCGCCGGTGCAGCTGCGCCGGCTCGGCGAGATCGCGCGCGATTATGACAAGGGCTATGGCCATTTCACGACGCGCCAGAACATCCAGTTCAACTGGGTGGCGCTGAAGGATATCCCGGACGTGCTGGAGAAGCTCGCCGAGGTCGAGATGCATGCGATCCAGACCTCGGGCAACTGTATCCGTAATACGACCACGGATCATTACGCCGGGGCGGCGCAGGACGAGGTGATGGACCCGCGCGCCTGGTGCGAGATCATTCGCCAGTGGTCGACGTTCCATCCGGAGTTTGCCTTCCTGCCGCGCAAGTTCAAGATTGCGGTGACGGCGGCCGAGGTCGACCGCGCGGCGATCCGCGTGCATGATGTCGGCCTGCATATCCGGCGTGTGGACGGGAAAGTCGGTTTCGAAGTGCATGTCGGCGGCGGGCAGGGGCGTACGCCGCACATTGCCGCGCTGGTCAATCCGTTCGTGCCGGAAGCGCAGATTCTCGACTATCTCGAGGCGATCATGCGCGTCTACAACCGCTATGGACGCCGGGACAACAAGTACAAGGCCCGGATCAAGATCCTCGTCTCGGAACTGGGCGAGGCGGAATATATCCGCCAGGTCGAGGAAGAGTTTGCGGCGCAGCGGGCGGAGGAGAAAATTGATCTGCCGGCTGAGGAAGTGGCGCGTATCCACGCTTACTTCGCGCCGCCGGCGCTGGCCGAAAGGCCTGACGTCTCGAAACAGCTGGAAGCGGCCAAGGCGGCCGATCCGGCCTTTGCGCGCTGGACGCGGACCAACCTGCATCCGCACAAGGTGGCGGGCTATGCCTCGGTCACGGTCAGCCTGAAGCCGCTGGGCGTGGCGCCGGGGGATGCGACGGATGCGCAGATGGCGCTCGTCGCCGATCTTGCCGAAAAGTACGGACACGGAGATATCCGCGTCAGCCATGCGCAGAACCTGATCCTGCCGCACATCGCGCTGGACGACCTGCCGGAAATCTATGCGGCGCTGGACGCCGCCGGTCTCGGCGCGGCCAACGAGAGCCGGATCACCGACATGATCGTCTGCCCGGGGCTCGATTTCTGCAACCTTGCGAATGCGCGCTCCATCCCGGTGGCGCTGGAAGTGCAGAAGATCTTTGCCGATCCCGCCTATGAAGAAGACATCGGCAAGCTGCACATCAACGTGTCGGGCTGTATCAATGCCTGCGGGCATCATCATGTCGGCCATATCGGCATCCTCGGCGTCGACAAGAAGGGTGAGGAATTCTACCAGATCCTTCTGGGCGGACGCGCGGACGAGAAGGCGGCGCTGGGCGAGATTGTCGGCCCCGGCCTCAAGGCGGAGGAGGTGCCCGGCGCTATCCACCGCGTCGTCGAGTTTTACCGCGCCCAGCGCACGGCCCCGGAGGAGAAGTTCATCGAGACGCTCGAACGCCTCGGCCACAAGCCTTTCCAGGAGGCGCTCTATGCCGCTGGTTAAGGGGGGCGAGGAGATCGCCAATGACTGGATGCACGTCGCGGACGGGGCAGCCTTGCCGGACCATAGCAAGGTGACGGTCTCGCTTGGCCGGTTCCTGGAGCTGAAACAGGCGCAGGCAAATGAGCCGGGGCCGGAAGGGGTGCGCCTCGCGCCGGAGGACGATCCGGCCGTTCTGGAGCCTTATCTGAGCGAACTGGGCCTGATTGAGGTGGCCTTCCCGAAATACACGGACGGGCGCGGTTTCAGCCAGGCCCAGCTGTTGCGGCGGCGGTATGGTTACCCGGGCGAGATCCGCGCGGTCGGCCATGTGCTCCGCGATCAGATATTCTACATGCACCGTTCAGGGTTCGATGCTTACGAAACCGCCCGCGCGACCGTATCTGAAGTAGCGGAAGCGCTTGCCGAGTATACTGAGGCTTACCAGCCTGCAGCAACCGGCCCGGCAGCGGTCTTCCGCAAGCGACACGGAGCCTGAGGCAAATGCCCTTCGACAGCCTGATTGAAAGCCCGGCCACGGATCCGTCCGTTCGCCTCGCCCGCCTCAACGGCGAGCTGCGTCAGGCCTCGGCGCAAACCATCCTGCGTGCGGCCATCGTGCGCGAATGGGCGGGCGATCTGACCTATGTGTCGAGCTTTGGCGCCGAAAGCGCCGTCATGCTGGCGCTGATTGCGGATGTTGATCCGTCGCTGCCGATCCAGTTCATCGACACGGGCATGCATTTTCCGCAGACGCTGGACTACCGCGACACGCTGATCGAGACGCTGGGCCTGACCGGCGTGCGCACGCTGGCGCCGAACGAAGGCGAGCGGCGCCTTGAAGATCCGAAATCCATGCTCTGGAATTCCAATCCGGATGCCTGCTGCGACCTGCGCAAGGTGCGCCCGCTGGAGCCGGCGCTGGAGGGCTATTCGGCCTGGATCACGGGGCGCAAACGTTTCCATGGCGGCGCGCGCATGAGCCTGCCGGTGTTCGAGTTTGCCGCCGGCCGTTTCAAGGTGAACCCGCTGGCCGGCTGGAACCAGGAGGATGTTGACCTCTTCCTGGAACAGCGCAACCTGCCGCGCCATCCGATGGTGGCGCAGGGCTATCCGTCGATCGGCTGCTGGCCGTGCACTCAGCCTGCGGATGATCCGTCCAATCCCCGCTCGGGCCGCTGGGCCGGTCAGGACAAGACCGAATGCGGCCTGCATGTGGAACGCAACGAGCGGCCGCGGGTTTTTTGATTTTTCAGGCGGAGGGGTAAAAGTCCCTCACCTCCCACGCCCTTCGGGCGCGGGCCCCTCCTCTCCCGTTTCGGGAGAGGGGTTGTCACCTCTCCATCGCAAACGCCACTTTACCCCTCTCCCTCCGGGAGTGGAGGGGCCCATTGCTCAGCCATGGGCGGTGAGGGGCTGCTGAACGATCCCCGCCCGGAAATCACAAGACACAGCGCCAGTGCAGCGGCTGTCGCCACGTTCACGCTGTCAAATCCCTCCGTCATCGGAATACGCACCGCCCGAGCCCGGGCGATCAGTGCTGCTGGCAGGCCGGGGCCTTCGGCGCCGAGCAGCAGGGCAACACGGTTCTGCACCTTGAGTGAGGGCAGGGGCTCGGCGCTGGCATCTGGTGTGAGGGCCCAGACGTCGTGACCTGTAGCTTCGGCGGCCTCGATCAGGGATGCGCCGGTTCCGCCGTGGGCGAAGGGCAGCCAGAGCGTTGTGCCGGAGGAGACGCGGATCGCCTTGCGGTAGAGCGGGTCGCAGGAGGTTTCGTCCAGCAGGACGGCGCTGGCTCCGAAGGCCGCCGCATTGCGGAAGCAGGCGCCGACATTGTCGTGATTGGAGAGGCCGGCGAGAAGCAGCGCGGTGGAGGGACCGTCCGCAGGCAGAATATCTTTCGAGGAGAGCGGCGCGCCTTTCCGGCCGCAGGCGAGCACGCCGCGGTGCATCGGGAAGCCGGCGACCTCGTCCATCACGCCTTGCGGCGCGACATAGACCGGCACGCTCGCCGGCACTTTTGAGAGCAGGTTTGCCAACGGTGCCAGCCGCGTTTCGCATAGGAACAGGCTCTCGATCTCGAAACGCCCGCGCGTCAGCAGTGTCTCCAGCGTCACCTTGCCCTCGACGATGAAACGTCCGCCATGGCCGTTCGTGAGGTCGCGCTCGCGGATAGACGCAAAAGCCGCGACCCTGGGATCGCGGCTTTCGGTTATCGGAATGAGGTTCAGGCGATCAGTCGCCAACCGGCATGCCCTGTTCCTTGGCCATGCGTTTCATCGCCTTCTGGAGTTTCTCGAAGGCGCGGACTTCGATCTGGCGGATGCGTTCGCGGCTGACGCTGTACTGGTCGGAGAGTTCTTCCAGCGTCTTCGGCTCGTCGATCAGGCGGCGCTCTGTGAGGATGTGACGCTCACGTTCGGACAGGTCTTCCATAGCGCGGGTGAGCAGGTCCATGCGCGAGTCGAGTTCCTGACGGTTGGCGAAGGTCTCGGCGGTGCCGGGCTCGTCGTCGGCCAGCCAGTCCTGCCATTCCATGTCGCCGTCCTGGCCCATCGGCACGTTCAGCGAGGCGTCCGAGCCGGACATGCGCCCGTTCATCGAATAGACTTCGGCTTCGGTGACGTTGAGTTTTTCGGCGATCAGTTGCGCCTGTTCGGGGCGAAGGTCGCCTTCGTCCAGGGCTTTCATCTCGCCTTTGAGGCGGCGCAGGTTGAAGAACAGCTTCTTCTGCGCGGCGGTGGTGCCGAGTTTCACGAGGCTCCAGCTGCGCAGGATATATTCCTGGATGGCGGCGCGGATCCACCACATCGCATAGGTCGCGAGACGGAAGCCCTTCTCGGGGTCGAACTTCTTGACGGCCTGCATCAGGCCGACATTGCCCTCGGAGATCACTTCGGCCATCGGCAGGCCATAGCCGCGATAGCCCATGGCGATCTTCGCGACGAGGCGAAGGTGGGAGGTGACCATCCGCTCGGCAGCCTCGGTGTCTTCCTGGTCGCGCCATTGGCGGGCCAGCATGAATTCCTCGTTTTTCTCGAGCATCGGGAACTTGCGGATCTCGCTGAGATACCGGCTAAGTCCCTGTTCTGGACTGAGAGCCACAGAACCTGCTTTTGTTGGCGCATTCGCCATTATTCGTCCTCCTGTTCGGGGCAGGTCCCGACTCTCGGCGGCCCACCTCCTAATTCTGGAACTACCCGGGCACCTTAGTCCTGCATGGCAGCAACGTCGCCGCCGGGTCCGCGCAATTCACTCATCGCGTACCTGCATAAATAGGAATTGAGGCAGGGGTGTGGAAGAGGGCCCGGCGCGGGATTTCGCGCGGGCCCGAAAATATTGGCGAGCCGGGGAGGAGGACCGGCGCTGTCTGGGGCAGATGTAGGCGCGGGACGCGGCGTCGCAAGGCCGGGCTTGCAGAACCGTGCGCCGCGCGGTCTGTTGGCGCTCACACGAATGTTTTCAGGTGGCGGCACGAATGATCCGGTTTCTCCAGTTCCTGTGCCTTGCGCTCTGCGTGGCCTGCCAGACGGCAGGCCGGGACGTGCGTCCGGCAGGGGCCGTGGCCATCGAAGGCAGGGCGGTCTTTGCCGGCGATGGCAGCCTGACGGTGCATTGGCCGGGCAGCGGCGCCCGCTGGATGTTTACCGGTGACCATCTGGAAGCAGACATAGAGGCGGAAACGGGAGACTCCTGGCTGAATGTCACGGTGGACGGTGTGCGGCGCGCGCTGCAGCTGAAAGAGGGCCAGCACACCTATACGCTGGTTGAGGACGCCGGGGCGGTCCTTGTGGACGTCAGCGTGACGCGCCGCACGGGGCCGCAGACGGGCGCCGTCACGTTCACAGCATTCCGCGGCGGCGAGATCGCGCCCACGCCTACGCGGCTGCGCAAGGTGCTGATCTTCGGAGACTCGATCACGGTTGGCTACGGCGTGCTCGGTGAGAACGAGCGTTGCGGCTATAGTCCGGATACGGAGGATTATGGCGAAACCTATGCGGCGGCGCTGGGGGGCGCCTTTGAGGCGGAGGTACACGCTGTCGCGGTGTCTGGCCGGGGGATCGTGCGCAATTGGGATGGCGGAGAGGGGGCGGTGTTCCGCGAGATGTGGGCCTGGATGACGCCGGAAGGCGCGCCCTGGGATGCGGGCCTGTTCCAGCCGGATGCGGTGCTGATCGCGCTCGGCACGAACGACTTCAGCACGGCCGATCCGGGCCCTGCCTATGCGGAGGCGTATGCAAATCTCCTGACGCAGCTCTCCGAAACCTATCCCGGCGCGCGCATCTATGCCGTGACCGGCCCGATGCTACAGCCGGAGGCGCAGGCCCTGCAGGACAAGGCCATTGAGGACGCGCTATCCGCGAGCGGCGTAGACACTGGGCGTATCCATTTCACGCTCAGCCCCTCGGGGCGCGTGCGGGGGTGCCACTCGCATCCGGGCCTCGATACGCAGGCCCTGATGGCGCGTGAGGTAATCCGTGTGCTGTCGGAAGACCTTGGCTGGGACGTTCTTCAGGCAGACTGATCGCCGGGCAGGGTGGCTGCGTCGACGTCGCGGCGTTCCGCAGCCATGTAGGACGCCGACCGCATTTCATGAAGCCGGCTGGCCGTGCGCTGGAATTCGAAGGCGCCTTCGCCGTCCGGATAGAGCCTGTCAGGCTCTGCGGCCGCGCTCGCCACCAGTTTCACCTTCGCCTCATACAGCGCATCGATCAGGCTGACGAAACGTGCCGCTTCATTGCGCCGGTCGGGGGTGAGCAGGGGGATGCCTTCCAGGATGACTGTGTGGAAGGTCGCCGCGATGGTCAGATAGTCGATCGAGCCGAGCGGGCGGGCGCAGAGTTCCTCGAAGGTGAAGCGCGCGACGCCAGCGGCTTCCCGGTCAACGCGCAGCTTGCGGCCCTTGACGGTCAGCAGGCAGTGCTGCGGCTCGGCGCCAAGGGTCAGCCGGTCCCAGGCGAGGTCCAGCGCCACCGCGCTGCCTGCATCGAGCGGCGCATACCAGACCGGGGCCTCGACTAGACGGTCCAGCCGGTAATCGCGCGCCGATGCCAGCTCGAACACGTCGCAGCGTTCTTTCAGGTGCGCGATGAAGGGCAGGAAAAGTTGCCGGTTGATGCCATCCTTGTACAGATTGTCCGGATGGCGGTTGGAGGTGGCGACCATCGTGACGCCGTATCCGAACACGGCATCGAAGAGCCGGCCGAGGATCATCGCATCCGCAATCTGCGTGACCTGGAACTCGTCAAAGCAGAGCAGGCGGGCTTCGCTGGCGACCTGTCTGGCGACCGGTGCAATCGGATCGTCGCCCGCGCCTTTGACATGCCAGGGCGAGCGTTTGCGGTCGGCATCGCTCATCTTGCGCCAGACATCGAGACGCTCGTGCACCTCGGCCATGAATTCGTGAAAGTGCACGCGCCGCTTGGGCGTCACATCCACACGCGCGAAGAACATGTCCATCAGCATGGACTTGCCGCGCCCGACGCCGCCCCAGAGATAGAGCCCGCGCACGGGCGGCGGCGGCTTGCGGAACAGGCGGCGCTTCTGCGGAACAGCAAGGGCCGCGGCCAGCGCGTCGAGCCGGTCTGCCGCTTCGGCCTGCGCCGGATCCTCCGTCAGGGTGCCGGACGTGATCCGTTCGTCATATCGCGCCCGTACCCCGCCCATCACCGCCTCAACCCAGATACATCGAGGCTTTTTCGGCGACCTTCGCGGCAAACTCGCTCCAGGTTTCCGGGCGCACAACCAGTGTTGCGATGATGCCTGCGACCGCGCCGCCAAGGTGGGCTTCATGGCCGATGATCCGGTCAGCGCGCATGGCGAAGGCATAGCTGAGCGCGATGTAGACGATGCCGAACACGATGCCCCACATCGGGATCACGAAGAAGGCGAGCAGCACGGCAAAGGGCTGGAACAGGCAGAAGGCGAGGATCATGCCGGACAGGGCGCCCGATGCACCCGCCGCGCGGTAGTCCGGCGAGTTCAGGTTGTGCAGGTAGGCCCAGAGACTGCCGCCCACCAGCGAGGCGAAATACACGATGGCGAAGCCGAGGCCGCCGAGGACGTATTCGCAGATCGGACCGAACAGAAAGAGGCCGTACATGTTCAGCAAAAGGTGCGGGCCGTTGACGTGCAGGAAGCCGGAGCTGAGCGCCCGGTACCATTCGCCGTTCTCGCGCATCGGGCGGACCCAGAGAACATTCTGCGACATGAAAGCCGGATTGCTGAAGGCAATCAGGCTGGCGGCCACGTTGAGCGCGAGAAGGCCCATCGTCACGGGCGAGGCGATGAGGTTTTCCATCGAGATACCTTGGTGCGGGTGGCCGGAAACGACAAGCCGCCCGGAAGCATTCTTCCGGGCGGCTTAGCAATCTCGGATGTGTTGCGGCAAGCGCGCCGATCAGGCGGCGCGGGCCGGGCGGCTCTTGGTGCTGGCTGCGCCGGCGGCTGGCATCAGCTCCATGAAGAAGTCTTCGAAGGACTCAGGGCGCTGGATGAAGCGGTTGAAGGGAAGGTTCGCCTTGAACACGGCCTGCGGGTGGATGTTGGCGCCGCAGCGCACGGCCGAGGCGACGGCCTGGTCACGGGTTTCCATCGAGGAGACGACGGCGATCCGGTATTTGCCCATATTGGCAACGCGGGCGATCGTCATATCCGGGTCCATGCTGTCCGGCAGGCCGAGGTCCAGGACGACCAGGTCGAAACGCTCAAGACGCAGGCGCATTTCGGCAGCCATCAGCGTCGGCGCCATGACGAGGTCAACCTGGACGCGCGCACGCGCCGCCTTGTCAGCGGCGATGGCCAGCATGTCGCGCACCGGCTCATGATCCTCAACCCACAGAACTTTCATCTACATCTACCTCAATATGGACACTGGCCGGGGGGCAGAAGCGTTAAGCCGGGCCCCGTTCTGAGTTCACCATGCCACGCGCGTCTTGCGCCTTGGTAAATCGAAACTTTCTGAAAGCTTTAAAACGGCCCTGAACGCACTTTTTTCGAAGTTATCGGAAATGTGCCAATCCCTTTGCAGTCCGGGGGCCCGGCCCTATGCTCCGGCAAGCCTGCACAGACGGGTCCACGGGAGGAATCAGAAGACAGGCCATGACCGACGAAACCGTCACTCCGGCTGCCAATACACGGTCGCTTGCGGCCTTCCTGCCCGCAGAAGAGCGCACGGACGCACATATCGTCGATGTGCTGATTGAAGAGCGCTGCCCCAAATTGCGGGCCAGCCCGGCCTGGCCGCTGGCCCGGCCACTGCTCTATTCCATCCTCGGCTATGGCAAGGCACGGGCAATGGCCGACGAACTGGTCCAGCTGACGGGCCGCGAATCGTTTGACCGCCTGTCACGCCAGCTCGCCTTCGACATGACCGTCAGCGGACTGGACCGCCTGCCGGAGACCGGCCGCTGCATTGTCGCCGCGAATCACCCGACCGGCCTTGCTGACGGCGTCGCGGTCTGGGATCTGCTCAAGAAGAAGCGCGACGATATCGTCTTCTTTGCCAATGCCGATGCCATCCGGGTCAATCCGCATTTCCAGGATGTGATCATCCCGGTGGAATGGGTGGTGGCGAAACGCTCCCCGGCCAAGGCGCGCGAGACGCTGAAACGGGCCGCAGAGGCCTTTGCGCAGGAGAAATGCGTCGTCATCTTCCCGTCCGGCCGGCTGGCGAAAAAGGTCGGCGGACAGATGGAAGAGAAAGACTGGTTCCCGACCGTCGTGGGTCTCGCCCGCAAGCAGGCGGCTCCGGTCGTGCCGCTCAATCTCGATGCCCGCAATTCGGCGCTCTATTATCTCTTCTGCGATCTCTCTAACGAGCTGCGCGACATCACCCTGTTCCACGAACTGCTCAACAAGCGCGGCTCGAAGATCAGGATGACCTTTGGAGAGATGATCCATCCGGACCGCCTGCAGGGCGATCAGGCCGAGGTGACCGAGACACTGAAGCGTCATGTTGCCTACAGCCTTCTGGCAGATCCTGACGCGGTCTTCGGGCAGGGTTGAGGCCCTGACACGGGATGATGCTTGCAGCCGCGCCGATTGCGCCCTAGACGCGCGCGCCATGATCGAGATTGTGCCCGAAACACCCGCCCTGCATGCCGACGCGATCGAAGCTCTCTTCGATCGCACCTTCGGGCCGGGACACTTTGCCAAGACCGCAGAGCGGCTGCGCGAGACGTCCGTCTCGCTGCCGGAGATCAACCGTGTGGCGCTCGATCAGGGCAGGGTGGTCGGCGTCTGCCGGGTCTGGCCGCTGGTGGTAGGCCCAGCGAAGGCCCGCGCCCTGTTCTACGGCCCGGTGGCGGTTGACCCGGAGCATCGCGGAAATCTCCTCAGCCTGCGCATCACCGAAGCCGCGCTCGAAGCCGGCAAGGCCGCCGGCTGGCCGGCGGCGATCCTGATCGGGGCACACAGCCTCTTCGGAAAGGCAGGCTTCATCGTCGCGCCGAAAAATCGCCTGACCTTTCCCGGCCCGCAGGACCAGTCGCGCGTGATGGTGCGCGATCTGGCGGGTGATGCGTCCGTGCTCGAAGGCCTCGTCACCGCGCCCTGACGCCGGTATCACTTGCCGCCGCCCCGACCGGCTGGCACGATCCATCTGGTTCGCAGCCCTCCCGGTCAAAGCTCTCCCGATCAAGAGGGGAGGCGGGTCGGTCTCGCGCCACGGGAGGAAGCATGGCCGATGTTGTCACCGGCCAGGACGAGCCGCAGCGCCCGCGCGCGACCATGCGGCAGGTCCTGGCGTCACTGAACCAGCCAAAAGTCGCGCTGGCGGTGATCTTCGGCATTGCGACCGGCATGCCGCCGGTTCTCGTCAGCGTGACGCTCGGCTTCTGGCTGCGCTCGGAAGGCGTTGCGCTCAGCGCCATCGGCTTCATGAGCTGGGTTGGCATCTTCATCTCCACCAAATTCCTCTGGGCGCCCTTCGTGGACTGGATCCGTCTGCCCTGGATCGGCAAGCGGCTGGGCCATCGCCGGTCCTGGATGCTGCTCGGGCAGGTCTTTGTTACCATCGGCATTCTCGGCATGGCCGCGACGGGGCCTTCCGGCGGGCTCGCCGTGTTTGCCGCGTTCGCGATGCTCACCTCCTTCGCCGCCGCGACGCAGGACATCGCCGTGGACGCCTGGCGGATCGAGAGCGCGGAGGACGCCGAACAGGACCTGATGGCCTCGGCCTATATCTTCGGCCTGCGCTCCGGCTATTTCCTCGGCAATGTGCCGATCCTTGCGGCTTCTGCCGTCATCGGCTGGCACCTTGCCTATGCGGGCGCAGCGGTGGGCGGCATTGCGGGCCTCGCGGGATTGCTGATCGCGCGGGAACCCGACAAGCCGCGCGACTTTACACCCGCGACCGGCCTCGCCAGCGTGCTGGCGGCCTTGTTCCGTCCCCTGAAGGTTTTCTGGGAGGATCACGGTCGCAACAATTTCATCTTCCTGCCGCTGGTGGCGGTGTTCTTCGTCCCAGACGGCCTGATCACCTCAATGGTCGGGCCGCTCTATATCGACCTTGGCTTTACCGGACCACAGATTGCCGCCACGCGGACCGTCTTCGGCTTTCCGGCAACGCTCGTCGGGGTGATCGTGGCGGGATTGATCGGGCTGCGGTTCGGGACGATCCCCGCGATGGCGATTGCTGTCACCTTGGCCGGCGTCTCCAATATAGGCTTTGCGTTTCTCGCGATGTCCGGCGGGGATATGCGGGTCTGGATCGCTGCCTCACTGTTCGAAGGCTTCAGCGGCGGCATGGCGACCGCCGCGATGGTCGCCTGGGCGAGCCGGCTGACGAACCCTATCGCCACGGCGGCGCAGTTCGCCTTGCTCTCCTCGCTCATGACGCTGGTGGCCGGCTTGCTCGGTGGATTCTCCGGCCTCGCAGTGGAGGCGCTGCAGGCGCAGACGGGTTCCTCAATGGGCGGCTTTGCCGCCTGGTTCACGATGACGCCGTTTGCCGCGATCCCGCCACTTATCCTGATCTGGCTCGTCAGACAGCGGACGAAATCCGGCTAGCGCCCTTCGCGGCGCCAGGCGAGCAGCAGCATCAGGATCAGGGCGGCCGCCGCAAGAATGCCGGGCAGCAAAGGCTGGCTGGTGGACGAGCGCACGGCATAGGCGTCGCGCTCGCGCAGGCCGATCCAGCCATTGCCGGCGGCCGTGCGCTGGTTGCCGATGCGGCGGATTTCGGGAAGGTTCGTGCCTGCTGCGTTCAATTGCATCACGCCGCCGCCGGTGGCGTTGGCGACCGGTTCAAGCACTTTCGAAGTTGAGGTCAGATCCTCGTACTCTTTCGGGTTTGCCGGCCCGTTGAGGGCAATCGCTTCCAGTCCGCCGGACCGCGCCCGGTAGATGCCCAGCTGGTCAATCGGGGCTTCGGCGGAAAACAGGCCGGGGCCCCGGTTCACCCAGTTCGGGCGAAGCGTATCGCCTTCCGGTGTTTCGATTTCCAGCGGCGGCGCGCTGTCGAGCAGCGTGCGCAGCTCCACGGTCGCCTTGCCGCTATCGGCCTGCACGGACAGGCGGCGCTCTTCGAGTTCGGGCTCTTTCATCATCCAGTGCACCATGCGCCGGATCAGTTCGGCGAACGGCCCGCCGCCATCATGGCCGCTCGCCCAGAGCCAGATCTGGTCGGACATCAGCATGCCGACGCGGCCCTTTTCCACACGGTCGACGATCAGAAGGGGCCGGCCTTCCGGCCCGCTGATCAGAACGTCCCCGGCCACGGCGTCCGCCTCGATGAAGCGCATCCATTCGCCCCATTCGCTGTCGTCCAACGGCACCGTCACCGAATGGCGCTTGCCCGGGCCGGTCAGTCTTGGCTTGAAACTCCCGGTACGGATTACCCCTGTCGGTGTGGCCGGCAGCACCGAGGCGAGCGGCGACCGCGCAAGGCTCGCAGGCCCTGCAAACTGCTCGCCTGCCACGATCAGCAGCGCGCCGCCATCGGCCACATAGCGCGACATGTTCGCCAGATAGGCCTGCGTGATGACGCCCTGTCGCTCATACTGATCGAAGATGATGAGATCGAACTCGGTCAGTTTCTCCTCGAACAATTCCTCGGTCGGGAAGGCGATCAGCGCGAGTTCTTCCGGGCGCGCGTAATCGGTCTTGAACGGCGGGCGGAGAATCGTGAAGTGCACGAGGTCCACCGACGGATCGGATTTCAAAAGATCGCGCCAGACCCGCCCTGCCTGGTTGGGCTTGCCGGTGACGAGCAGCACACGCAGCCGGTCGCGCACACCGGCGATGGTCATCGCGGTGCGGTTGTTCGCCAGTGTCAGTTCTTCCGGGCCGGGCGCCGCCTCGATCACCACCATGTTCTCGCCGCGCCGTTCGATCTCGACGGGCAGGGGCGTGTCTTCACCGGCCTTGACGCGGATACGTTCCGGCGCGCCGCCGTTGAGCGAGACCTGCAGTTCGACATCGCCGCCGCGCGGATCCTCGACGCGCACGACAAGGTTTGCGCTTTCGCCCACGATGCCGAAATTCGGGGCATTGACGATCCGCACGCTGCGGTCGCCCCGGTCCTCGTCGCCGGCGATCAGGCCGTGCAGCGGCCCGATCAGCGCTTCAACACGCTCCGGGTCCGGAAGATCGTGGATCTGCCCGTCGGTCACAAAGATCGCGCCCGCGATCCGGTCACGCGGTACATCCGACATCAGGCCTTCGAGGGCGCCGGTCAGATAGGTGCCGTCATCGCCGGGATTGGTCTCCAGCGTGCGCACTTCCAGCGTGTTGTCCTCGCCCAGCTTTGCAATCAGCGCGGCATACGCTGCGTCGGCAGCCTTCTGCCGGTCGCCAAACTGCATGCTTTCAGACCGGTCAAGAATTACGGCGGCCACAGACGGCAGGGGCTCGCGTTCCTCATGCACCAGCGACGGGTTCAGCAGCGCCAGCGACAGGAGCACGAGCCCGAGCGCGCGTGTCAGCCAGGCCCGCCCCCGCAAGGCGAGATAGGCGACCCAGGCGAGCGCCGTCAGTCCCGCGATACCCCAGAATACGGGCCAGCCGAGAAACGGCTCGAAGCTTAGGCGGACGGCCTCGTTCATTCCGGAACTTGCTCCAGAATTTCATCGATGCCCATCGGGCCTTCGCGCCGCTCGCCTTCCTGATTCCCCAGCCGCTCCAGCAAGGCCGGCACGTGGACCTGATCGTCCTTGTAGCTGCCCGTCAGCACATACATGATGAGGTTCACGCCAAACCGGCGGGCCGTCTCGCGCTGCTCATTTCCTCCGTCAACGGAGTAAATGTCGCGCCCGTTCTGGTCCACCGCCCATGCCGAGGCCCAGTCCGCATCGCCGATGAACAGGCGCGAGACGCCGTCCCCGCGCGGCGCTGCGGCATCGCCGGCCTGTTCGATCCAGAGGCGGCGCCCGGCAAACCGGCCCGGAAAGTCGTTGATCAGGTAGAAGCTGCGCGACAGGACATGGTTCTGAGGCACGGGCTGGAGCGGCGGCACGTCGAGACCCTTCAACAGGTTCTGCAGCTGCGAGACATCGGTCTGGGTGCCCGCCGTTTCTCCCGCGCGCGTATCGATCAGCAGCGCGCCGCCGGAACGCAGGTAAGCGTTCAGCCGCTGTACGGCCTTGTCCGTCAGCGGCGCGGCACTTCCGGGTACATTGAAATAGATCAGCGGATAGAGTTCCAGCGCGTCGGTTTCGAGATCCACGGCATGCGGCTCAGCAGGCTCCACGGATGTCCGCATCAGGAGGATGTTGGAAATGCCGATCAGGCCGGCGCGGGTGCGGGCATTCAGCGCACTGTCGGCTGTCTCGACATAGCCGAGGCGCATCTCCAGCGCGGCGTCGATCTGCTTCTGCGGCGTGTCGTTGCCGGGCAGCGGCACTGTGCGCGCGGCTGTCGACACAGACCGGTAGCTGCCATCCGGCATCAGCTGGTAGTCATACTGGGCAAATGCCCGCTCCGGCGCTGCGAGCGAAAGGCCGGCAAACAAGGTGAGGCCAGCGGCGAGCTGAGCGGCGCGCCGTTTTGGCAGGAATCCTCGAAGTCGTCCGGCCACGAACAAGGCGATGAACAGGTCCAGCGCCAGCAGGCCTGCCGCCATTGCCAGCAAGGGGCCGGCGAGGCGCAACGAGCGCGCTTCGGCATCGCCCAGCAGGCGCGCCGCGGCCGGCCATTCGCGCAAGAGTTCCGGTTCTGCGTCCGCGCCGGCGTTCAGTGCGCGGGTGCCGGCGGGGCCCTGATAGAGCCCGGGCGGGTGAATTTCAGACGGCATTGTTGTGGCAAATTCCGTGGCCTTGATCGGCGCGGCATTGGCGCTCGCCGCCGACAGCCGGCCGAACCCGTCAAGGGTCAGCTGAGGCATGTAGGTGCCTTCGGTGTCTTCGATGGCCTCGCCGCGCCCCGCCGTGATCGAGCGGCGCAGCATCTGTTCGAACAGGCCGGAATAGGCAAGGTCCGCCCAGTCCGGCCCGGCCGTCACATGAAACAGGATCAGCATCCCGTTGCCACGTGCGTCCGCCGTCACCAGCGGCGAGCCGTCCACCAGCCGCGCCCAGGTCTTGCGGGAAAGTTCGGGGTCCGGGCTCGCGAGTACCTGCTGACGTATACGGACATCTGCAGGCACCGGCAGTCCGAAGAAGGGTGACGTGTCCTGAAACTCGGCAAGGCCCTGGGGTTCGTCCCAGGCGAGCGTGCCGCCCAGCGCTCGCGACGAACGGCGCAGGCTGACCGGCAGGAGTTCATCGCCCTGCGCCGCAAGGCGCGGGCCGGCAAAGCGGATTAGCGCGCCGCCACCTTCCACCCATTTGGTCAGCGTCTCGACATCTGGTGCCGGGATCTGTCCGACATCGGACAATATGATCGCATCCGGGGACGTGGCGACGACGGTGTCAATATCGCCGGTAGAGATCGACGCGAAGGGTTCGAGCGCCTTACGGATATAGTGCATGTCCGAGAGCAGGGGCTGCGCCGCCGTGCCGGAATCAACCAGCCCGACGCGCCGCGTCCGGTCCACCGAATCCCAGAGCCAGACGGTGCCCGCGCCGGAGCGGCCGGTCACATTGAACCGCGACACCCGCGCCAGCGCCGCGGCGGGAATCTCGAACGTGGCCGCGGCTTCTCGGGCGCCGGCTTCAAATTCGGCTTCGGCGGATCCGATGGCGGACCCGTCCCGTGTCTGCGCCGAGACGAATGCCTTGACGCTGCCCTGCGTGCCGGCGCGCGCAAGCCGCACGGTGACCCCATCGGTCTCTGCCGACAGGCCGGTGATCGCCACCGGTCCCTCAGCCGGCGCTGCAAAAACCGTAAGCGGCGCGCGCGTGGCCAGCTCTGCCGCGAACGCCGTGCCGCCGCCATTCTCCAGCCCGTCGCTCGCCCAGAATATGCGCGCAGGCTTGAGGCCTGATGCGTCCAGCCGCTTCAGCGCGTCCGCCCGGTCACTCGCCCAAGGCTGCGGGCGCAGCGTGCCGATCCGCTTGGCGAGGTCCGCCTTGGACAGGCGCACGGCAGGGTCCGGATTCAGCTGCTGCGGCGCAGTCAGCAGCAGGTGCACCGGCGTGTCGCGGCTTCCGGCATCCAGTGTCGCGCTGGCGGCATTGGTGAGTTCCGTCCAGCGCGGCGCCGCCGGCCAGCCATTGTCGATGACAATCAGGATCGGGCCCTGCTCGGCCATCTCGCCCGTGCGCGCGCCCGGCGCATAGACCGGTTGCGACAGGCCGAGGATCGCGGCCAGCACTGCCAGTGTACGGATCAACCAGACCCACCAGGGCGTGCGGGCGGGCGTCTCCTCGCGCGGCTCGGCGCCTTCCAGCAGGCGCAGTGACGGCAGCTCGACATTCTTCGGCACCGGCGGCGTCGCGCGCAGCACCCACCAGATGATGGGCAGGGCAACAAGCGCCGCCAGCGCCCAGGGGGCACCCAGAAGGAACGGTCCGAACGTGGTCACCGCGCCGCCCCGAAGCGTTCAAGCTCGGCCTTCAGCCGCGCTGCGCTCTGGATCGCCGGCGTGCCGGTCACATGCGTGACAAAGCCCCAGCCCATCCGGCGCGCCAGCGCCTCGAGCCCCTCGCGCTGCGCGGCAAAGCGCTGATGATATTCCTCACGCATCGTCTCGGCGCGTCCGAGGATCCGGCCGATGGTTGCACCGGGGCGCGAGAATTTCACGCGGCCCTGATAGGGAAAGTCGAGTTCCTCCGGCGCCGAAACAGCCAGCAATACGCCTTCCGGACATTTCGCCGCCAGCGGCGCGAGGCGCGCCGACCATTCCGGGATCGGATCATAGAAATCGGATGCCACGATCAGCGTGGCGGCTGCGCGCGGCGGCGCCGGAAATCGCCCGCCCGTTCCGCGCAGCAGGTCCGTCGTCAGCCGGTCGATTGCGCGCTTGCCAAAACTCGGGCGCCGGCCGCTGCCGAGAGAGCCGATGCGCTCTCCTTCGCGTGACATCGGAATCGCCATCGTCAGCATCAGGAGGATCGCCTCCTCCGCCTTGGTGCGCAGGTCGCCCTCGCCTTTCCAGCGGAAGCCCGCATGGTCATCGGCCCAGAACATCACCGTGCGCGCGGTTTCCAGCTCCGTCTCGCGCACATAAAGGTCATTACCCTTGGCCGAGCGGCGCCAGTCGATCCGGTGCGTATCATCTTCCTGCACATGGCGGCGGTATTGCCAGAACGTCTCGCCATTGCCCGCGCGCCGCCGTCCGGCCGAGCCGATATGCGCCGCTTCGGAGGCTTCCGCCTTGAAGTTCAGCCCCGGCAATTGCCGGGCCAGGCGTTCGGCTTCAGCGCGAAGGTCAGCAGCGGGGGTCATGCGGTCCAATCGGTCGGCTCAGCCCACCTTCCTCGCAAGGTCATTGATCAGGTCACTGAGCTTCGGCGCTTCGCCCGTCGGGTCATAGCGCATCGCCATCCGGTGGCCGAGGCAGGGCTCGGCCAGCGCCTCCACATCTTCCATCGACGGCGCGAGGCGTCCGCGCAGCAGGGCGCGCGAGCGCGCCGCCAGCATCAGCGCCTGCCCGGCCCGCGGGCTCGGGCCCCAGTCCACGAGCCGCTTCACACGCGCATCCGACGTCTGTTCAGGCCGCGCTTCGCGGATCAGCTGCAGAATCGCGCCGACAATCTTTTCGCCGACCGGCATCTGCCGCACCAGCGCCTGGATCGCCATCAGGCGTCCCGCATCCAGGGCCGGGCGCACAGGCGCATCGGCGCCGCGCGTGGTTTCGATCAGGATGCGCCGCTCGGTGTCGAGATCGGGATAGGACACATCCACCTTCAGCAGGAACCGGTCGAGCTGCGCTTCGGGCAGCGGATAGGTGCCTTCCTGCTCGATCGGGTTCTGCGTCGCCAGCACATGGAAAGGCGCGGGCAGGTCATGGCGCACACCGGCCACGGTCACATGTTTCTCCTGCATGGCCTGCAGGAGGGCGGACTGGGTGCGCGGGCTCGCGCGGTTGATCTCGTCTGCCATCAGCAGCTGGGTAAACACCGGTCCCTTGAGGAAGCGGAAACTGCGCTGCCCGCCCGGCGCCTCGTCCAGCACTTCGGAGCCAAGAATGTCGGACGGCATCAGGTCCGGCGTGAACTGGATGCGCTGGTTGGCAAGGCCGAGCGCCGTGCCCATCGCCTCGACCAGCCGTGTCTTGGCAAGGCCCGGCGCGCCGATTAGCAGGGCATGCCCGCCGGCCAGCACGGCGGCGAGCGACAGCTCGATCACCCGCTCCTGGCCAAAGATCGCCCGGCCGATTTCGGCCTTGACGCGCGCCAGCGCTTCGGTTGCGGCATCTGCGTCCGCGACAACGGTTTCGGGACTAGTCGTGCTATCGGCCATATTCGCCTTGCCTCTCCGGCTTCACCTGAGTGAGTTACAAGCCTATTTGTAAGGCGTGATTTTGGCGGAGATAGATGTGACATCCAGCCCCGGCAGCACTTTTGCTCTGGAAGACACGCTTAAAGCCATCCTCCCGGAAGGCAAGTTCAGCGGGCCTTTGCCGCCCGTTCACCAATGGAATCCCCAGAATGTCACGGATATCGGCATGGAAATCCGCGCCGATGGCAGCTGGTGGCACGAGGGTTCGCGCATCACTCGTGAACGCATGGTGCGCCTCTTCTCGCGCATCCTGCGCAAGGATGAGGACGGGTTAACCTACCTCGTCACCCCGTATGAGAAGGTGATCGTGCACGTCGAAGACGCGCCGTTCCTTGCCGTGCGCGTGGACCGGGCGGGCGAGCCCGGCCCGAATCAGGCGCTGACCTTCACCACAAATCTCGATTACGCCACCACAGCAGGCCCGGACGCACCGATCCGCGTGGAAACCGATGTGGCCACCGGCGAGCCCGCGCCTTACGTCCTTGTCCGGGGCCGCCTTGAGGCGAAACTCACCCGCCCTGCCTTTTATGACCTCGTGGAGCTTGCGGTTCCTGCCACGGACGGTACGGACCGTCTCGGCGTCTGGAGTCAGGGGATATTCTTCCCCCTCGGCCCGGCGTCCTGAGGCGAGCGATGTCCTACACCAATCTGGATGATTTCCTCGCGCGCGTGCACGCCAAACTCGATCCTCCCGTCGGTGACGGACGGCTTCAGGAATATGGCGACATGGAATTCCTGACGCCGGAAGAGGTGGCCATCATTCGTCCGGCCGCGGTTCTGTTCGGCATCCTGCCGCGCAAGGAAGGCGCCACGGCGCTCCTGACCCTGCGGCCGGACACGATGGCCGATCACGCCGGACAGGTCGCCTTTCCGGGCGGCAAGGTCGACCCGCTCGACCTCGATGAAGTCGCCGCCGCCTTGCGCGAGGCGCATGAGGAAGTCGGGATTGCGCCGGAAGACGTAGACGTGCTGGGCAAGGGCGCCGCTTATGTCACGGGCACGCGCTACCGGATCACGCCGGTTGTCGGCCTCCTGCCCCATGATTTCCGGCCCATCCCGGAGCCCGGTGAAGTCGCCGCGGTCTTCGAGACGCCGCTCGACTTCCTGATGAACACGGCGAACCATCACACCGGCGAGGCCTTCTACAGGGGCAAGCACCGCACCTATTACGAGATGCCGCATAACGGCTACCGGATCTGGGGCGTCACCGCCGGCATCATCCGGCGCCTCTACCAGACCCTGTACGAGAGCGATTGAGCTTCAGGGTTCCGCACCGGGGGCGCTTCCCCTATGTAAGTGACTGGAATGTCTCGCAAAGGAATCGCCCCACGTGGCCGGACGCCTTCTCATCGAACTCTTCATCTTCTCGCTGCCCTTTCTGGTGTTCGGCACATTCCTTCTGGCCACCCAGTCGGCGGAAGACGCAGGTCGCCGCAAATGGCCGGTCCAGATGCTGTTCCTGATCGGTATCGGGCTCGCCACGGCGGCCTGGTTCATCATGATTGCGCTGGAGCCGCGCGAGCGGGGCATGTGTATCGAACCGGCGCGCGTCGAAAACGGCGTTGTCGTTCCGGCCCGCTCCTATCCTTGCGAGCACCGCCCGGAAGATGTCGGTCTTCCAAGCGCCCGCACGGGACCACCCTCCGCCGATGACCCGACCTGAAATCCTGAAAGCCGCCTGGCTGATGGCGCCCGCCTCACAGGCGGTGATGCAGGCGCTTGAGGCGGCGCGTCCCGGCGGCGCACGCTTTGTCGGCGGCAGCGTGCGCAACGCCCTGCGAGGCCTGCCCGCCGACGATATCGACGTGGCCACCCAGCTCACCCCGGATGAAGTCATCGCCGCGCTCAAGGCGGCGGGTGTGCGCTCGGTGCCGACCGGAGTCGAGCATGGCACCGTCACCGCCGTCCATGCCGGTGTGCCGGTCGAGATCACCACCCTGCGCCGGGATGTCGAAACCGATGGCCGTCGCGCCATCGTCGCCTTCACGCAGGACTGGGCCGAAGATGCCGCCCGGCGGGATTTCCGGATGAATGCGATCTATGCCGGCCCCGATGGCACGCTCTTCGAAGTGATCCCGGACTCGGTCGACGATGCTATCGCCGGCCGCGTCATCTTCATCGGCGACGGCGACCAGCGCCTCATCGAAGACTATCTCCGCATCCTGCGCTTCTACCGGTTCAATGCCTGGTACGGCGCCGAAATCGACGCTGAAGGGCAGGCCGCCTGCACCCGCCAGCGCGGAGGCCTCTCAAAGATCGCCGCCGAACGCATCTGGAAGGAATTCAAGCGCACCCTTGCCGCGCCGGACCCTGTTACTGCCGTGTTGGCGATGGAGGAGGCGGGCGTCCTTGAAGCTGTCCTGCCGGACGCCGGCGCCTCATTGTTGCCGGGCCTCGTTGCCGCCGAAGCAGCGGCCGGCCTTGCGCCGGACGCGATGCGCCGCCTGATGGCGCTCCTGCCCCGCCGCCTGCGCGATGCCGGCGATGTGTCCGCACGCCTGCGTTTCTCGAACGAGGAAGCGTCGCGTCTTTCCGCATGGGCGGACCCGGCCTTGCCGCACGTCCTCGGGGCAGGTGATGCGGCCGTCGCCGAAGCCTTTTACCGTTATGGTCCGGAAGCGGTGCTTGACCGTGCAGCGCTGGAAGCGGCCGCTGGTGCTTCCGGCGACCTTGCCGCCCTCGCCCACGCCTCGGATAAATGGGTTCGCCCCAAATTTCCCCTCGGTGGCAATGACGCGCTCGCGGCGGGTCTCGAAGGCCCGCGCATCGGCGCCGCCTTGTCCGCGCTCGAAGAAGACTGGATCGCGTCCGGCTTCAGCCTCAAGCGAAACGAACTTCTCGCGCGCCTCAAGGCGCCGGGTTGAAGGCCCAGACATAGAAATTGAGATAGCCTGCGAAGGTGACCCACAGCAGGTAGGGCGCCTGCATCAGGGCGGCATACGGCGCGTGAATGGCAAAGCGCAGCATCATCGTGGCGATCAGCAGCCAGAGCGCCACGAGCACGCCCATCGCAATCGCCGGATCACGGAAGCCGAAGAAGAACAGGCTCCAGCACACATTGGCCGCCAGCATGGTGAAATAGAGGCCCATCTCCGCGCTGGCGCGTTTGAAGTTGCCGGCCGCGTGCAGCACCATCAGCGCGCCGGCCAGCATCAGCGCAAACAGAACCGGCCAGACGAAGGCAAAGACGATATCCGGCGGGTTCAGCGGCGCCTTTTGCAGGTCCGCATACCACACGTCCTGGCTGCCGGGGCTCAATAACCCACCCAGTCCCAGCGCGCCGATCGTGCCAGCCGCAATCAATGCCGCGCCCGGCCAGTCAAATGATCGCCATGTCGTCCCCATTGTCTGAAGATAGGCGGTTTGTGCAACCGTTTCAAAGGTGTGCCGACCCTAAATTGACCGGGCAAAGCCAGGGTGAACAGGCATCAGGCAGCATTTGACCGGGCATCTTCCACCCGGCGCGCCTACATGTTATAACACGTGTAGCTACAGGAGCCCGCCATGACCCGTCTCAAAATCCGCAAGATCGGCAACTCGCTCGGCGTGGTGCTGCCGAAGGACGTGCTGGAACAATTGAAAGTCAAGGAAGGCGACACGCTGGATGTGGTGCCGACACCTGCGGGCGTGACCCTTTCTGTCTCCGACGAAGAGGTCGACCGCCTTATGCAAATGGCGGAGCGGATCATGGATGAGAATCGCGAGGTCCTTCGGGCGTTGGCGAAATGAGCGAACCGACATGGTTGCCGCTCGACCTGATCATCCGGCTTCACGACCGCCAGATCGAACTGCATGGAGGCCTGCCCGGAACCCGCGACCCCGGCCTTCTTGAAAGCGCAATCGCCCGGCCGTTGAACGCGTGGTCATATGGCGAGACCGATCTCTTCTCGCTCGCCTCACTTTATGCGGCGGGGTTGATCCGCAATCATCCGATCCTGGATCGCAACAAGCGGATCGGATTCCTCTCGGCGCTGCTTTTCCTCGAAGCCAACGGCTGGAAACTGGCCGCCCCCATGGCTGAACGTCTCGCGTTCACACTTCAGCTTGCTGCCAGCGAGATCGATGAAAAAGTCTACGCAGACTGGCTCAGGCGCACCTGTATCCCCGCCTGAAGCCTCTGGACTCTCCACACGCCGATGTAGACGGTTTCTGGACTGGCTTCAGGGCCATTTCACCACGGGCGGCATGCTTGACAGAATGCTCGTCACGTTGCCGCCGGTCTTCAGGCCGAAGGTCGTGCCCCGGTCGTAGAGCAGGTTGTATTCAACATAACGGCCGCGCTGCACCAGCTGCTCTTCGCGCTCGGCCTCGCTCCAGGGCTCGTTCATCCGGCGCGCCACCAGCGCCGGATAGATCCCCGCAAACTGCCGGCCGACTTCCTGCGTGAAGGCAAAGTCCTGCTCCCAGTCCCCGGAATTGTAACGGTCATAGAAAATCCCGCCGGTCCCGCGCGGCTCATTGCGGTGCGGCAGGTGGAAGTAGGTCTCGCAATAATCCTTGAGGTGCTGGTAATCGACCGAAGGATGCGTGTCACAGGCGGCCTTCATGGCGGCGTGGAAGTCGATCGTGTCCGGGTAGTCCTGGTTGCGCTGGTAGCCCAGCAGGGGATTGAGGTCGCCGCCACCGCCGAACCAGGTCTCGCTCGTCACCAGCATCCGGGTGTTCATGTGCGCCGCCGGCACGCGCGGATTGCGCGGGTGGGCAATCAGCGACACGCCGCTTGCCCAGAACTTGCCGTCCGACTTGTCGGCCCCGGGGATCTGCGCCGCAAAGGCTTCGGAGAATGTGCCGTGGACCTGCGAGAAGTGCACACCGACCTTTTCGAACACCTTGCCGCGCATCAGGCCCATCCGTCCGCCGCCGAGGTCTTCGCTTCCGTCTCCGCGCGACCAGTCGGTCAATTCGAATCGCCCCGCCGCACCCTTGTACACGGGCGGGTTGGCGGCATCTTCGAGCGCTTCGAAGCGGGCGCAGATGTCCAGCTGCAAGGCCTGGAACCAGGAGCTCGCGCGGGCTTGCCAGCCCGTCAGTTCGGCACTTTTGAGGGTATTTGTCATCGCCAGACACTGGACCCGGCTTTGCGGGTCTCGCAAGTGGCCTGTTGTCACAGTCGTCAGGGCGCGCTAACGCGCAGGGCGCAAGGGGCAGGCCGCGCATGCAGAATTGCGGCGCCCGCGCCTACTTGCCGCAATGTGCGGGCGAGACAGCTCTAGTAAAGACAGGCGCTAAATCGCCTCGATATCAGGGAACGGAGTCACGCGTGACCGCTGAGACCACTCATACAGAAACGGTCGATGACGACCGCCGTAACTTCATCCACATCGCAACCGGCGCTGTCGCGCTGGGCGGCGCAGGCATGTTTGCCTGGGCGGCCATCGACCAGTGGAACCCGGCTGCCGATACCAAGGCCGCTTCCGCGCTGGACGTTGATGTTTCCAAGGTTCCGCTGGGCGGAGAGATTCGCGTCCTGATCGGCGGCAAGCCCTTCTTCATCCGCCACCGTACGGACGGCGAGATTGCGGCGGCCGAATCGGTCAACCTCGCGACCCTGCCGGACCCTGAAACGGACGATGCCCGCCTGCATGCGAAGCCTGATGGCACGCTGAACCGGGCGATCCTCATCACGTCCGGTTCGTGCACCCACCTTGGCTGTGTGCCGGTCGGCCCGGCACAGGGCAACACAGGTGATTATGGCGGCTGGTACTGCCCTTGCCACGGGTCGCACTACGACACGTCCGGCCGCATCCGGAAGGGGCCTGCGCCAAAGAACCTTCCCGTCCCGAATTACAACTGGGTCTCAGACTCGGTCGTCAACATCTCCCTCTGAGAAGGATACCTTTAAATGAGCGGACATGAATCCTCCTACACACCGAACTCGGCCTTCGAGCGCTGGCTCGACAAGCGCCTGCCGATCATCCGGTTCGCCAATGACACGGCCATCACCTTCCCGACGCCGAAGAACCTGAACTACTGGTATGTCTTCGGCGGCATCCTGGCCGTCTGCCTCGTCATCCAGATCATCACCGGCGTCATCCTGGCGATGCACTATGAAGCCAGCGTCGACGGCGCCTTCGCGTCGGTCGAGCGCATCATGCGCGACGTCTCGTTCGGCTGGCTGCTGCGTAACATCCACGCCAACGGCGCCTCGATGTTCTTCTTCGCTGTCTATATCCACATGTTCCGCGGCCTCTATTACGGCTCGTACAAGGCCCCGCGCGAAGTGCTCTGGATTCTCGGCTGCGTGATCTTCCTGCTGATGATCGCCACCGCCTTCCTCGGCTACATGCTGCCCTGGGGCCAGATGTCCTATCACGGCGCCAACGTGATCACCGGCCTGTTCGGTGCCATCCCGCTGGTCGGCGAAAGCCTGCAGACCTGGATCCTCGGCGGGCCTTCCATCGGCAACCAAACGCTCCAGCGCTTCTTCTCGCTGCACTACCTCCTGCCCTTCATGATTGCCGGTGTGGTCATCCTCCACATCTGGGCGCTGCACGTGCCGGGCAACAACAACCCGACCGGCGTTGAAGTGCAGGACGTGGAAAAGGACACCGTGCCGTTCCACCCGTACTACACGGTCAAGGACGCCTTCGCGATTGTCGTCTTCCTGATCATGTTCGCCTTCTTCGTGTTCTATGCGCCCAACGCGCTCGGCCACGCAGACCAGTCGATCGAGGCTAACCCGCTCGTGACGCCGTCGCACATCGTGCCCGAGTGGTACATGCTGCCTTTCTACGCCATCCTGCGCGCCATCACGTTCGATATCGGCCCGATCGATGCGAAGCTGCTCGGCGTGATCTTCATGTTCGCGGCCATTGCCATCCTGTTCGTGCTGCCCTGGCTCGACACGTCGAAGGTCAAATCGATGCGCTACCGCCCGGTGGCCCGTCAGTTCTTCCTCGGCTTTGTCGCGGTCTGCCTCCTGCTCGGCTGGTGCGGCGCGGCCAATCCGGACGACCCGGTGATCAAGGCTCTGCAGGGCGAGCCAAGCCTGGTTGTCAGCTACACGGCGGACGGCACGCTGGCGACCAGCACCTATGAGGGCGGCGGCGAAGCGCTCGAAGCGGCGGAAGCCTTCATGGCCACCCTTCCGGCCACGGCTTCGCCCAGCCTGGATGCGGTGCCTGCCCCGACCTTCCAGTTCCGGCACCTGTCGCTGATCCTGACCTTCATGTATTTCGGCTACTTCATCATGCTGTTCTTCCTCGGCCTCGGCGAGAAGACCAAACCGCTGCCGGAATCGATCCACAAATCCGTGCTGAAGGCCCACAAGCCGACGTCCGCCGCCGCCGTTCCGGCCGAATGAGACTGGAGAGGACAGACAAGATGAAAACCTTCCGCATCCTCGCCATCAGCTTCGCCGGCCTCGCGCTGGCCGGGCTTGCCCACGCGGCCGGCGGCGCCAAGCATCCGCACGCGCCTGAAGGCGGCTGGCCGTTCGACGGCGCCACCGGCACCTATGACAAGGCCTCGCTCCAGCGCGGCTACCAAGTCTACAAGGAAGTCTGCTCCAGCTGTCACGGCATGAAGCTGCTCAGCTACCGCAACCTCGGTGAACCGGGCGGCCCGTTCTACGATCCGGAATACCCGAATCCGAACGACAACCCGTTCGTCAAAGCGCTCGCCGCCGAGAACGAAATCGTCAGCCCGACGCCGAACGATGCCGGCGAGTATGACCTGCGCCCGGCCACACCGGCAGACCGTTTCCGCTCGCCGTTCCCGAACGATGCGGCGGCCCGCGCGGCCAATGGCGGCGCTCTGCCGCCTGACCTCTCGGTCATCACCAAGGCCCGCCATGGCGGCGGCTCCTATGTCTACAGCCTGCTCACCGGCTATCCTGACTTCTCGATGTATGAGGACCAGATCACCGAAGAGAATGGCGAGACAGTCTACACGACCGTCATCGACATGGCGAAGTTCGAGAAGCTCGGCGAGTACATGCCGGAGCACGGGCCCGCTTACCTGGTCCAGCCGACGGGCCAGTATTACAACCCCTACATGGCCGGCGACACCAAGCCGAACTATCAGGGCGATCCGCGTCATGCGCCTCCGGGCGGCTTCCTCGCGATGGGGCCGCAGCTGACGGATGGCCGCGTCGAATATACCGACGGCACCGAAGCGACGGTTGATCAGATGGCGCACGATGTTGCCCAGTTCCTGACCTGGGCCGGTGATCCGAAGATGGAAGTCCGCAAGGAAGTCGGCCTCGCCACGATGGTCTACCTGTTCATCCTCGCGATCCTGCTCTGGTTCTCCTACAAGCGCATCTGGCGGAAAGTGGAGCACTAGGCTCTGCCTTCCGGCCCGAAGACTGAAACAGCCATCCGCAGGGCAAGCCCGGCGGATGGCTTTCTCGTTGAGGCCCTGACGCGGCGTATCTGGACAGGGCGGGTTTCTCTGGAATCCACCGTCTTTTGCGAAACGCCGGAAACCGTTGCGGCGCAGATCGCCAAAGGCGGCGGCGCGCTGCTGATGCACGGCGAGACGCTGATCGGCTCCGGCCGTTGGGTGCCGGTTCCGGGCCCCGGAGAGGCGGGGCGCTGGATGGAGGTAAAGCGGATCGGCGTCCTGCCGGACCATTGCAAGCTGGGCCTTGGCGCGGTCATTCTGGGTGCGCTCGAAGCCGCAGGCCGCGAGACCGGCGCCGAAGGCGCGCAGCTCGCCATTCGCGCCGACCAGCTGCGCCTCGTCGATTTCTATGCCGGTCTCGGCTATGTCCCGGCAGACGATGTGGAACTGACGACCGTCAATCCGCTCTCGCCGCCGCCCTTCGGCATGCGCAAATGGTTCGAGGACTGACGCAAGTGACCCAATGGACCCTCGGTATCATCGGCGGCTCTGGCCTTTATGGTCTCGATGGGCTCGAGGACCGGCGCGAAGAGAGAATCGAAACCGCCTGGGGCGCGCCGTCCGACACGCTGCTGCGCGGACGCATCGGCCAGGTCGACCTCGTCTTCCTGCCGCGCCACGGCAAGGGCCACCGCCTCTCGCCGACGGATGTGCCCTACCGCGCCAATATCGCCGCGCTGAAGGCCGCCGGGTGCACCGACATTCTCTCCGTCTCCGCCTGCGGTTCGCTGCAGGAACAATATGCGCCCGGCGATGTCGTCGCCGTCGACCAGTTCATTGATCGCACCACCGCGCGGGAGACATCCTTCTTCGGGGAGGGGATGGTCGCGCATGTCTCGATGGCCGAGCCGGTCTGCGCTCGCCTCTCCGCGCTCGCGGCAGATGCCTTCACGGCGGCCGGCGGCAAGGTTCACCGCGGCGGCACCTATCTGGCCATGGAAGGCCCGCAATTCTCCTCGCGCGCCGAGTCCGAACTCTACCGCCAATGGGGCTGCGATGTGATCGGCATGACCAACATGCCCGAAGCCAAGCTCGCCCGCGAAGCGGAACTGCCTTACGCAACCCTCGCCATGGTCACCGATTATGACTGCTGGCGCTCCGGCACCGAGGCGGTCTCGGTGACCAATGTTCTCGAAATCATGCATCAAAACAGTGCACTCGCCCGCAAGGCGATTGCCAATCTGGCATCCGTCCTGAACGAGACGCCGCGTACACCTTCGCCGCAGGGCATTGAATCCTGTCTTGATTTTGCGCTGATCACTGCGCCAGACACCCGCGAACCTGAATTTCTTGATAAGGTGCGGGTGATTGCGGGCCGCGTGCTCGGCGGTTAAGAGTTTCCTTCCGGCGCCCCTGAAATGGCGCGGGCCTTGCTTCCTGCAGAAGTGCGTCGGGGGATCTCAGAATGAGCGAAGCACAATTTTACACTTTTTTGACCGGGGGTCTTGGCCTTCTGACCGCGCTGATGACGCTGGTCGCCTGGCATCTGTGGCGCATGCGCGAAGATACGCGCGCCGGGCGCGAGTCAGCGCTGGGCGGTATTTCGCATGAGCTGCGGATCAATCTTCAGCGCATGGTCAGCGAACTGTCCCAGGTCGCCGGCAATCCGCAGGTCGGCCCGGATGTGCTGCTGCCGATCCGCCATCCACAGCTCGACGGCGTCAACCGCTCGCTGATCAATGCCAACCGCAACGGCATCGCCGTGATCGGTGTCACCTATCAGGAGCTCGAAGCCCGTAAACTGTCGCTGCGCGCGCAGCTCGCGCAGGGCAATACGCCCGGCGCCGTGCTCGATGACGCGATGGACGCCGCCATCAACGGCATGGCCGCCCTGTATTTCTGGGAAGTGCATCATGGCGCCCTGCCATCCGAAATCGGCCGCGTGCGCAGCTGGGATGTGCGCGACTGGATGAAGGCGCATGGTTTCAAGGCCGAAGCCTTCCCGGGCATGCACCTGCGCGATGAAGTCGTGGAACGCCTGCGCATGTATGGCCTGGAGCTGACGCCGAAGCCGCTCACCCACACCGCGTGGGAATACTATAACATGAATTATGACCGCCATGCCGACCGCGACGGCCCGCTTGGCCGCCGCCGCGCCCCGAAGGTTGAAGAATCCGCCGAAGAAGAGATCGAAGAGATCGAGGAAGAGGTCGAAGCCGAAGCGGAGCCGCCGAAGAAGAAGCGCGGCCTGTTCGGTTTCGGCAGCAAACCGGTCGAAGAGGAACCGGAAGCGCTGGAAGCGGATGTCTTCGAGGAAGACGTAGCTGAACTCGAAGAGCCGGAACCGGAACCCGAACCCGTTTCGGTGCTGCCTGAAGTGGCTGAAGTCGAAACCCCGGCGCCTGCTCCCGCACTGCCTCCGCCGCCGCCGCCTGCTGCTGAACCGGATGCTCCGTTCGACATGTCGGACTTTGATGTTCCGCCGGACGACGAGCCGAAATCCGGCAGTTGAGCGCGCTTATTCCCGTGCGCCTTGCGTGCAGGGATGACTCAGCCTTTCCTGCGGCGCAGTCAGTAGGAGACTTTGCCATGATCCGTTCCGCCCTGTCCGGCGCCGCATTCCTGTTCCTCGCTGCCTGCGCGACGGCGCCCGCCGCGCTCACGCCGCAGCAGCAATCGGCGGAAGCCGCAACGATCACGGCGATGCTCAAGGCGCAGGACGCGGCCTGGAACACCGGCGACATTGACGGTTTCATGCACGGCTACTGGCCATCTGAAGCGCTGCGCTTCGCTTCGGGCGGTGATGTGGTCCATGGCTTTGACAGCACGCTGGCGCGTTACAAACGGCGCTATCCGGACCGTGCGGCGATGGGCGAGCTGACGACCAGTGACTATGAAATCGAGATCCTGTCAGCAGATGCGGCCATCGCGCACGGACGCTGGAAAGTCACCACCGCCACCGGCAGCTCGGCCGGGCTTTACACGCTGGTCCTGCGCAATATCGGCGGGGACTGGCTGATTGTTTCGGACACGACCACGTCTGCCGACTAGGCGCAGGGACAATCGCTGGTTGGCAGGCGCCCCGGGTCAGGGCAAACAGCCCCCGCAGCCTTGCGTGTTGAAAGGGGACAGCTGGAATGCCGCGCGCGACTCTCGACAACGAAACGAGTAATTCGGCGATCGAAGCCTTCCTCGAACGTCCGGCCGTGCGCTCCGGCATTACGGCGCTGATCATCTTCAATGCGATCATCCTCGGCGCGCTGACCTATCGCGCGTCACTGTCGCCGGATGTCGTCTCGCTGCTCAACTTCTTCGACAATGCGATCACCTGGCTGTTCGTCGCCGAGATCTCCCTGAAACTGTATGTCTACCGCGGGCAGTTCTTCAAACAGGGCTGGAACATTTTCGACATCAGCGTTGTCGGCGTGTCTCTGATTCCCGGTTCGTCGGGATTCAGCGTGCTGCGGGCGCTCCGGGTACTGAGGGTCTTGCGGCTCCTGCGTTTCGTCCCGATGATGAAACGCATCACGGAGGCCCTGCTCAAGTCCATCCCGGGCATGGGCGCGATTCTCGCGGTCATCGCGCTGGTCATCTATGTCGGCGCGGTGATGGCAACAGACCTGTTCGGCCAGACCGACAATCCCGAAGTGGCTCAGATGTTCGGCACGCTGCCGGATTCGGCGC
The DNA here is from genome assembly GCA_040223555.1 of Hyphomonas sp. Taxonomy (GTDB): domain Bacteria; phylum Pseudomonadota; class Alphaproteobacteria; order Caulobacterales; family Hyphomonadaceae; genus Hyphomonas. Next base: position 58,838 of record JAVKGA010000004.1, on the reverse strand, counting down.
TGTCGCTGTTCCAGGTCATGACCATGGATGGCTGGCGGTTCGAAGTGCTGCAGAAGGTCATGGATGATGGCAATCCCTTCGCCTGGGTGTTCTTCCTGATCTTCATCTTCATCGCCAGCTTCGCGATCCTGAACCTGTTTATCGCCCTGATCGTCGATGCGCTGACGACCGAACAGAAGGCCGCGCTCGACGAGCAGATCGACGCGATCGAGGAGCGTCTGCATGACGGATCGGTGGAAGACGCGCTGGAACATGTCGAAGACGAGCTGGAAGAAGCCGAGACCGGGCGCACGCAGATGATGCAGGTGCTCGCGGAGCTGCGGGCAGACGTCCAGTCCATCAAGGCGATGCTGGCGGCCCGTGACCGCTGAAAATCCCCTTGTGGACAAGGTTTAACCCGCCTGCGCCGCCCTGCCGCGGTTGTTCACGTTCCTTTGAACGCACCTGTTAGCCCGGCGCGCTGGGCAAGGGCGGCGTCTACCTGCTATAACCTGTCAGACCATGAGCCTTTGGACGACCCTTCTCAGTAGTGGCCGGCGCCTGTTTGATAGCGGACCTGAGCCCGACATCGACAGCGCCGATGCGGATGGCTGTGCCCCGGATCCGAACGATGTGGGCTTCACCGCCGCCGTCGTCGGCCTCGGCGCCAAGATGGCCGCTGCGGACGGCCTGGTCAGCGACAGCGAGATCATGGCCTTTGCCCGTGTCTTCCGTGCCCCGCCCGAAGAGGCGGAGAATGTCCGCCGCGTCTTCACCCTCGCCCGCCAGACGGTGCGCGGTTACGAGGCCTATGCCCGCCGGATCGGCAAGCGCTATGGCGACCGGCCCTGCCTGCTCGAAGGCGTGCTCGACGGCCTGTTCCAGATCGCCGGGGCCGACGGGGTCGTGACCGAAGCCGAGATGACCTACCTGCGGAATGTGTCCGAAGCCTTCGGCTTTGACGAGGCCACCTTCCGCCGTATCCGGGCCAGCCATCTGGGGCCGGAACGCGATGATCCCTACCATATCCTCGGCGTTGCCCATGACGCCGAGTTTCCCGATATCCGCTCTGCCTATCGCCGCCTGATGGCGGACCACCACCCCGACCGGGTGATCCAGATGGGCGCCCCGCGTGAGTTCGAAGATGCCGCCCATTCCAAGGCGGCGTCCATCACCGCCGCCTATGCCCGCATCCGGGCGGAGCGCGGTTTGCTGGTGCATCAGGACTGATCATTGCGAAAATGTGATACGGCTGCGGCGCTGATTGCGTTGACGGCCTGCCATGATGGCGCCATCTTGGTGGCCTAACTTGAGGGCTCATGGACCAGACCTTACCTCCCCGCCGCCCCTTCAGCCTGCTGGCTTCGCTCCGCGCAGGCCTCGGGCTGTTTGCCCAATTGGTGATCGGCGCGATGCTGATCTTCGTGGCCAGCCTGGTTGCGATGATGACGGCGCTGGCCGGCCTGATGCTGGCCGCCGCGGCGCTCGTGCTGCGTTATGCGGCTGTCCGCAAGCCGGTTCCGGTCCGCGTCAATGACGGCCCGGTCACGCTGCAGGCTCGCCGCACTCCGCGCGGCTGGACCGTCGAGTAATCCAAGTTGACGTCAAGAGGGTTTGACGCACGGCATTGCTGCGCCTAGGCTCATGCGCGGAGGCAATTGCCACGTGACCGATGAATTCGAACAGGTGATCCTTGTGGACGAGGCCGATGCGGCTCTCGGCGAAGGGGACAAATGGCAGATTCACCGGGATGGCCTGCTGCACCGTGCGTTCTCGATCTTCGTGTTCAATGCCAGGGGTGAATGCCTCATCCAGCAACGGGCGGCCGGCAAGTATCACTCGGCAGGCCTGTGGGCGAATTCCTGCTGCGGGCATCCGCGCCCGGGCGAGACGACATCCAGCGCGGCCGCACGCCGGCTGGAAGAAGAAGTCGGCCTTCGGGTCGACCTGACCTTCGGCTTCAAGAGCCGCTATGTCGCCCACCTCGACAACAATATGACCGAGAACGAGATCCCCTACCTCTATTTCGGCTGGACGCAGGACAAGGCCGTGCTCAACCCGGACGAGGTGCAGGCTGTGCGTTGGAGATCGCTGGAGCGGCTTGCCGAAGACGTCGTGGCCGCGCCAGAGGCTCATGCCGCCTGGCTGAAGCATTACCTGACAGCCCATACTGAAGACCTCGCCGCATGGCGGGACCGGGCCCTGGGCGCCCGAATTTCCGAGGACTCCCTGCCTTGGCGTGGAACCTGATCGATCTACTTTCGTTACGCCTATACTACGTGGAGGAAACACATGAAGTTTGACACCAAGCATCTGACGATCTCGATGGCCGCCGGCCTGGCATTTGTGCTTGCCGCTTGCGGCGGCTCCGAGCCTGCCCCGACACCCGCTGCGGCGCCGGCCGCAGAAACGCCTGCGGAAACGCCGCCGGCTGAAACCGCGCCCGTCGAAACACCAGCCGAAGAAACTCCGGCCCCGACCGAAGCGGCGGCGCCTGCTGCTGCCGGTGGCACCGACTACGCCTCCTTCACCGGCGACGCTGCCAAAGGCAAACGGGTCTTCGCCCAGTGCATGACCTGCCATGCCGTTCAGGAGGGCCGCAACAATGTCGGCCCGTCGCTCTACGGTATTGTCGGACGCGAATCGGGCACGATCCCGAACTTCAAGTATTCCGAAGCGAACCAGAACTCCGATGTGATCTGGACCGAAGAGAATCTCTTCGTTTATCTCGAGAAACCAACCGAGTTCATTCCCGGCACCATCATGGCCTTCCCGGGCCTGCGCAATCCGCAGGATCGTGCGGACGTGATTGCTTACCTGAAAAATCCGACCTGACCTTGACCGCCTGAAAGGCGAAGTCAGAAGACAGCCAAGCCGCCAGGGTTTTCTCTGGCGGCTTTTCTTATGGCTTCGTTTGACATAGGCTCGTGTCCAGTTAGGTTTACACAAACCGCGCAGGACCGTCCCTTGGCCATATATCCTTTCGTTGCAATCGTTGGGCAGGAAGCGCTGAAGGATGCTTTGCTGATGTCGGCCATCGAGCCGGCCATTGGCGGCGTTCTGGCGCTCGGTGATCGGGGAACCGGCAAGTCCACCGCCATTCGCGCGCTCGCCGCCCTGCTGCCGGAAATCGAGGTCGTGGCCGGGTGTCCGTATCGCTGCCTGCCTTCCGCGCCGGCGGCGCTGTGCACGGTCTGCAATCAGACAAAGCCGCCTGCGCGGGCGAAAGTTCCGGCGCCGGTCGTCGACTTGCCCCTTGGCGCAACCGAGGACCGGGTTGTCGGAGCACTTGATCTCGAACGCGCCTTGTCGAAGGGGGAAAAGCGCTTTGAACCTGGACTTCTGGCGCGGGCCAATCGCGGATTCCTCTACATTGATGAGGTCAACCTGCTGGACGATCATCTCGTCGATCTCCTGCTCGACGTCGCGGCGTCGGGTGAGAATGTCGTCGAACGCGAAGGACTTTCAATCCGGCATCCGGCACGCTTTGTCCTTGTGGGCAGCGGCAACCCGGAAGAGGGGGATCTTCGGCCGCAACTGCTCGACCGGTTTGGTCTCTGCGTCGATGTTCGCACTTCAACAGACCTGAAGGAACGGATGGATATCGTCCGGCGGCGAGACGCGTTTGAACAGGACCCGATTGCCTTTGCAAAAGAGTGGTCGCGCAAGACGTCTGCACTTCGAAAACGCATCGTCGAGGCACGCGCCCTCGTGCATACCGTTACCTTTCCGGACGCGGTGCTCGAAAAGGCCGTCGAACTTTGCCTGACCCTCGGCGCAGACGGTCTTCGCGGCGAGCTGACCTTGATGCGAGCGGCGCGCGCCCGCGCCGCGCTTTCTGGCGAAGCACACGTGTCGATGGAGACGCTGAAGTCCATCGCACCGCTCGCCCTCCGCCACCGGCTGCGCAAAGACCCGCTCGATGACACCGATGCCGGCATCCGGGTTGAGCGCGCCGTGTCGGAAGTGTTCGTGTCGTGACACTGCAGGCTGAGCGCGCGGCATTTGAACGGATTGATAGCGCGCGATGGGGGCAAGCCGACCTTGTAATTGCCTTGTTGGCCATCATGCCAGCGCGGCTGAAGGGCGTGGTGTTTGAGGGCGCAGCGCCGGAACTGGCGGGACTGCTTCAGGACAGGCTTGTCGAGCGTCTGGAAAAGGGCGGCGCGCTCCACCGGATGCCGGTGTCGATTACCGATGACCGCCTGGTCGGCGGGCTTGACCTCGCGGCGACACTCGCCGCCGGCCGTCCCGTCGCCGAAACGGGACTCCTGGCGCGTGCCGAGGGCGGAATACTGATTGTTCCGATGGCGGAGCGCCTGCCCGGCAGAGCGGCGGCGCAGCTCGCGCGTGTACTGGATACCGGTGAGCTGGAAACAGAACGGGATGGCTTGTCGCTGCGCACGCCGGCCCGCTTCGTGACGCTGGTATTTTGTGATCCGGACGAACCGGGCGACAGCCTGCCGGCCGGGCTGGGCGACCGGCTCGCCTTTGGACTGTCCCTGCAGGGTGTGTCTCCCGCAAGGTCGCGTCAGGAAAGCCTGACCTGCGAGATGATTGTTGAGGCCCGTGCCCGTCTTGGCCGGGTCTCGGTCCCCGATGAACTTGTCGAAGCCCTCATCGATGCCGCCCTTCGCCTCGGCATCCGCTCGCTGCGCGCGCCGGCCTTTTGCCTGGCAGCGGCGCGCGGTATCGCCGCCCTTGCGGGCCGCGACATGGTCACGGACGCGGATGCGTCACTTGCCTCGGAACTCGTCTTCGCGAGCCGCGCCAACTTCCTGATGGACCGCGCGGATCCACCCGCGCCGCCGGAGCCGGAACCCTCTGAGGCCAAGGACGAAGGCGATGAAGCGTCGCGCCCGCAGCCCGAGCCCGATGAGCTGACAGAAATGATGGTCGGTGCGGTGCGCCTGCGCATCTCGCTCGACATCGCGGCACGTCCAAAGGTCACTCGCCAGCGCCCGCGCCAGGAAGTGCCGCCTGGGAAATCGGGCGACATGGTCGATTCGCGCCGCCGCGGCAGCCGCGTCGGGTCTCGTCCCGGTGATCCGCGCCGGGATGGCCGGCTTGATCTGCTGTCGACCCTGCGCACGGCGGCGCCCTGGCAAAGGATTCGCGAGACGCCGGCCGGCGGCGCCCTGATTGCGGTGTGCGCCAGCGATTTTCGGGTAAAGCGTTTCCGGCATCGCAGCGAAGCGGTCGTCATCTTCGTCGTGGACGCCTCGGGATCGTCCGCCATGAACCGGCTGGCAGAAGCCAAGGGCGCGATCGAACTGCTGCTCAGTGGATGCTACGCGCGCCGCGAATCGGTCGCGCTCATTGCGTTCCGAAAAGATGGTGCGGACCTCCTCCTGCCGCCGACACGATCGCTCACGCGCGTCAAACGCTCCCTGTCGCGATTGCCGGGCGGCGGCGGCACGCCGCTGGCAGCCGGCATCGCCGCAGCGGCCCAGCTGGTGCGCATCGAGCGGCGAAAGCGCAAGGCGCCGCATGTCGTCTTCCTCTCCGACGGGCAGGGCAATATCGCGCTTGACGGAACGCCGGGCCGCGAACGCGCCGCCGAAGATGCCCGCGACATGGCGCGCCGGCTCAGGGCATTGCAGGAACCTGTCCTGTTTTTCGATATTTCAAAACGCCCGAGTGCGCAGGCACAACTTATCAGTACCGAGATGGGCGCGCTCTATCGCCCGCTGCCGGTGGCGGATGCGGCCCGTGTGTCGCAAACCGTGCGCAGCCTGTTGCTGGAGTGACATGTGAAGGCGCAGGGACTCGACTGGACGACTGAGGGCGCAGACTGGCCGAACCGAGATGTGAGCCGGTTTGTCGAGGCAGGAGGCTATCGCTGGCATATCCAGCGGGCAGGGCAGGGCGAAAGCCTGCTCCTGCTGCACGGCACGGGTGCGTCAACCCATTCATGGGCCGGTCTTCTACCGGCGCTCGCGCGGCAGTTTGATGTGCTCGCGATGGATTTGCCCGGTCATGGATTTACCGTGCCGGTCGGACGTCTGGATGCATCATTGCCCGGAATGGTGCGCAGCCTGAACGCGCTGCTCGCGGCGGAGCAGTTTCATCCCGCCTGTATTGTCGGACATTCGGCTGGGGCGGCGATTGCCTTGAAGATGGCGCCGCAGTTGGGCTCCCCTCTACGCCACGTCATTGCCCTGAACGGCGCGCTCAAACCCTTCGGCGGGCCAGCGGCGCTGATAGCGCCGATGATGGCCAAGGCGCTGGCGATCAATCCAATTGCCTATCATGCGCTGGCGAAAGGCGGGCGAGACCCGGAGCGGGTTGCCCGGCTGATCGAAGGCACAGGTTCGCGTCCGGGCCCGGACTACCTCAGAAACTACAGCCGCCTGTTTGGCGCGCCTCGCCATGTTTCCGGAACCCTGACCATGATGGCGAACTGGGACGTGTCAGGGGTTTTGCCCGGGTTTGCCCGTGCCGGGCTGGGCCTCCACCAGATCGTTGGCCTCAACGACCGCGCGGTGGCGCCGGAGGATGCAGCTGACATCGCGCGCCGCTACAAGTCATTTACCTTGGAGCGCCTCACCGGGCTCGGCCATCTCGCGCACGAAGAAGATGCGGAACGCGTGGCCGCTTCGATTTTCGCCGTGTTGCAACAGGCACAGGCGCGGGTGCGGAAGTCCGGGACATGAAGACGCGTGACAAATGCTTCACGCGCTCCAGATCACATTTTGGGCGTACGCGGGAGATGGACACATGCTGACGTTGCCAGAAAGCCATGAGCAGAGATACGGACTCAGCAACGAGGTCCACGCGCGTCCGTCTGAACCGTTGGAGGGTGCGGTCAAGCTTTCCTGCATCGCCCTTACGACGAACTGGCCCTACTCCGACGCCGACCGCGAAATCGTCGCGGAAGTCACGCGGCGGTACGGTGCGACGCCGCCGGGGCCGGGCGTCAAGCATTACAGTGTCGATTTGCGCGACTTCCGGCTGATCTGGGAACGTCATACCGAGTTCACCCGATACACTTTCATTGTCGCCGCCAAACCCGGCAGCGCGGCCTTTTCAGCGACCGCCATCGAGTCGGCGCCGGCGGACTGGATTGCCAAACTGCCGGGAGAACTGATCGTGGCAACGCATGCCGCGCTGATGCCGGAAAGCACGGGGGGGCCTCCGACTCACGGTGAACTTTCGGCACAGCATTTCAGTGGCAACGCGCTGATCGGCTCGTCGATCGCGGGCGGCGCCGCCAATAGCGTGACCGACTTTCGTTTGCATGCGGACGGGTTTTCCCGATTCCTCGTTCTCAATCACTCCATGACGCCCTGGCATGCCGGACGCATTGTCCAGAGGCTGCTCGAAATCGAGACATACCGGATCATGGCGCTGCTGGCCTTGCCGGTCGCCCAGACCCTCTCGCCTCAGCTATCTGAATGGGAGTCCGAGTTGTCCCGGGTGGTCACCGAAATGACGGCTTCCGGCGCGGATGATGAGGCGCGCCTTTTGGATCGATTGACGGCGCTTCAGGCGGCCATCGAAAAGAGCCACACCGAAACGCAGTTTCGCTTTGGTGCCGCGGCGGCCTATTATGCCTTGGTTCAGCGGCGCATCTTGGAGCTTCGCGAAGACCGTCTCGCCGACATGCAGATGTTCAGCGAATTCACGGAGCGCCGGCTCGCGCCGGCGATGGACACTTGCCAGTCGGCCGCCCAGCGCCAAGCGGCCTTGTCTGAGCGGGTTGACCGCGCAGCGCAGCTTCTTTCTGCAAAAGTCGACAAGTCGCTGCAGATCCAAAACCGGCAGATTCTGGAAAGCATGAACAAGCGGGCCGAGTTACAGCTGCGCCTGCAGCAGACCGTTGAAGGCCTCTCCGTAGCAGCCGTCACCTACTACGTCGTTGGTGTGATCGGGTACTTCGCGGGCGGGCTTTCTGCGATCGGCGTGCATGTCGATCCGAAGTTTGCGATGGGTGTTGCCGCGCCGCTCGCGCTCGCGCTCGCGATCGCCGGTGTCTGGCATACGCGCCGCCAGATCGAGCAGCGTGATCCCCCGCCGGCAAAATGACCGGGATGAAAGACAGGGCAAGATGGACGGTATGAGTGCATCACCATCTTGGGATGAGGCGGCGCCGCATGCGGTGGTGATCGGGTCAGGCTTCGGCGGTCTCGCGGCGGCCGTGAGGCTTGGTGCCAAGGGTTATCGCGTCACAGTCGTCGAACGGCTGGAGGGCCCGGGGGGGCGTGCTTTCACGTTCAGGCAGGACGGCTTCACGTTCGATGCCGGGCCGACAATCCTGACCGCGCCGCATCTGTTCGCCGAACTTTGGGAGATCTGCGGCAAGCAGTTCGAGGACCACGTAAAATTGCGCCCTCTCGATCCCTTTTACCGGATCCGCTTTGATGACGGAACGGTGTTCTCCGCCTATGCGGACGAGGCGGCAACCCGCGCTGAAATCGCCAGGTTCGAGCCCGGGGACCTGGCCGGCTTTGACCGTTTTCTTGCCGCCAGCGCAAAAATTTTCGACGCGGCGTATACGCGCCTTGCGGCCGAACCCTTCCATGAGTTGCCGGCTTTGCTTGCGGCGGCGCCGGACATGGTGCGCCTCGGGGGATATCGCTCCGTCTACGGTAAGGTTGCCGACTACTTCAGCAATGAGCAGCTCCGCATCGCCTTTTCCTTCCATCCGCTCTTTGTGGGCGGCAATCCATTCTCGACATCGGCCTATTACTGCCTGATCTCGCATCTCGAGCGTCTGTGGGGTGTCCACTATGCGGTCGGAGGAACCGGCGCGGTGGTCCGGGGATTGGTTGACCTGATCGAGGGGCAGGGCAACCAGCTGCGCTACGATTGCGAAGTCGACGAGATCATCACGCAAGAGGGCCGCGCAACAGGTGTGCGGTTGGCAAGCGGCGAAGTCATCAGCGCCGACCTCATCGTCTCGAATGCGGAGGTGGGCTGGACCTATTCCCGGCTTCTGCGCAACACGCGCCGCGCGGTCTGGACCGACGGCAAGGTTGACCGGGTCAGCCAGTCGATGAGCCTCTTCGTCTGGTATTTCGGAACACGCCGTCAGTATGACGGCGTCGATCATCACACGATCCTGCTGGGCCCGCGCTACAAGGGTCTGCTGGACGACATATTCCGCAATAAGGTTCTCGCAGAGGATTTCAGTCTCTATCTTCATCGCCCCACAGCGAGTGATCCGACACTGGCCCCGGAAGGCTGCGATGCTTTCTATGTTCTGGCGCCGGTGCCGAATCTCGATAGCGGCGTCGACTGGAAACGTGCAGCGGCGGCATTCCGCGACAAGGTCGCCACGCGACTTGAAGAGACAATCCTGCCGGGGCTCAGAGAGAATATCGTCAGCGAGCGGATGCTGACCCCTGAAGATTTCCGCGACCGTCTCCTGTCATCCAAAGGCGCCGCTTTCGGTCCGGAGCCCCTGCTTTTCCAGAGTGCATGGTTTCGGCCCCACAATCTCAGCCCTGATGTCGAAGGCCTTTTTCTGGTCGGGGCGGGCACCCATCCCGGCGCAGGTGTTCCCAGCGTTCTGTGCTCGGCGAAGGTTGTCGATAAACTGGTGCCGCTCGCAGCCGTCTGGCAGCATGCAACGCGAACCCGGTGAGCCCGACGCTCTAGGGGGCGAGCTTGTAGTCCCGAAGCAGCCGCTCCGCCGCGAGGCGTCCCGAAAGCGTGGCCATCGGCACACCCGCCCCCGGATGGGCGGACCCGCCCGCAAGATAGAGGCCGCTTACAGATGTTGCCGCGCCGGGCCGCGCGAAGCTTGCCATTGATGAATGATTGGCGCGCCCGTAGAGGGCGCCGCCCGTTCCGGGAAAAAGGCGATTGAAGGTTTCGGGTGTTGAGACCTGCCCGGCAGGCAGCCCGCCTGCAAGTTCCAGTCCGCACGCTTCCAGCATCCGGAGAGCCTTATGCGCCTCAAGGCTGCCATCACCGAAGCCGGCATCCGCAAGGTCGCCATCGGCGGGTGCGTTGATCAGGACGAGCAGTCGCTCATCCCCTTGTGGATTGATGTTGGTGTGCCTGTCCTGCGCGCAGATGTAGACAGTGGGCGTATCCGGGATGGTCCGCTCACGGAATATGGAATCAAACTCGCGTTCGTAGTTGTCGGCAAAGAAAACGTTGTGATAGTCCAGCGGAAAGCCGCGCGTGGATGCCTCCAGGCACCAGGTCACAGCCGACAGGGACCGCGCCTTTCGGCCAACCGGTCGGGCCCCGCCCCGAGCGCGCTCCCCGAGCAGTCCGGCGGCCAGCGCGCTGGCGTCGCCGTTGAAAACAACCGCGTCTGCCTCAATTTCTTCGCCCGTAGCAAGCGTGACGCCGGTTGCCTTGCCGCCTGAAACGCGTATCTCGCTAACTGCCGCGCCCGTACGAATGACGGCCCCGAGGGACTCGGCCAGACGGCGCATGGCTCCGGCGACGGCATGCATACCGCCTTGTGGAATCCAGACCCCTTCCTGTTCGACATGCGCAATCAGCATCAAAGTCGCCGGCGCCTTGAACGGGGACGATCCGACATATGTCGCGTATCGGCCGAACATCTGGCGCAGTGCCGGGTCCGAGAAGGTGGCCGCCAGGCGCTCACCATAGGTTTCGAACGGCCGTGTCCGCCACAGCGCACCGAGATCGCCGACGCGCCACAGCAGGCTGCCAGGGGAAGGCTTCTGGGCCGCCATGAACGTGTCGCGCAGAGTGTCATGAGCACCGCGGCAGTCCTGAACGAAACTCCGGTACGCTGCTGCCTCGGCCCGCCCTGCAAATGTGCCTATAGCTTCGGCGCTGGCGTCCGGGTCTGCGTACAGGTCCAGCCGTTTGCCACTCGTCCATGCGTGTCGCGCGAGAATGCTCGCGGGCGACAGGGACATCGCCTGATCCAGATCCTGCCCGTGATCCCCGAACAAACTCTCGAAGACCCATCGCATCGTAAACACCGTCGGGCCGGCATCGATCCGGGCATCGCCGTGCGCGACCTGGCGTATCTTGCCACCTTCCTCGTCAGCTTTTTCCAGAACGGTCACATTGAGCCCGGCCCCTGCGAGGTCGACAGCCGCTGCCAGTCCGCCGGCTCCAGCGCCGATGATTACAATGCGAGGCGTTTTCGCCATGTCGTCGGTCTCGCGCGTCCAGGAGGGATGACTCAGGAAAGTGTAAAGCGTAGCATGCGCATGGGAAGGTGCCTTGATGTGCACGGTTGCCCGCTGAAGTCACCGAGGAGACGGCGCGCGAAATGGAACCACGACTCGCCCCGGCGCCAGACACGGCTGCCGAACTGGCCAATGACCTCGTCGCGTGTGGGCGCATCATACGCGATGGTTCGAAGAGTTTTCATGCAGCGTCGCTTCTGTTGCCGCGCGATGTGCGGGTAGCCGCTTATGCGATCTACGCGTTCTGCCGGGTTTCCGACGATGCTGTTGATATCGGCGCCGATCCGGAATCGGCGTTGCGGGATATTCGCCGACGGCTGCGCTGCGCGCATCTGGGCAGTCCGGATCCGACCAGTGTCGACCGCGCTTTTTCATGGGTGCTGGCCACCTATTCAATTCCGGTCGGCGTGCCGGAAGCCCTGCTGGAAGGGTTTGATTGGGACGCGTCCGGACGCCGGTTCGAAACGCTTGACGACGTCAAGGCTTATGCGGCGCGCGTTGCGGCAACGGTCGGCGTAATGATGACTCTGGTCATGGGGGAGCGCAGCAGCGAAGCGCTTGCGCGGGCGTGCGATCTGGGTCTTGCGATGCAATTGACCAATATCGCTCGCGATGTGGGCGAAGATGCCCGCGCCGGTCGCTGCTATCTCCCGTCTGCCTGGCTGCGGGAGGCGGGGCTGACGCCAGACGATCTGGCCCACCTTGCTGAAGCAGACAGCCGCGTCCGCGCCCTGACGGCGCGTCTACTGGAAGAGGCGCGTCCGCTTTATGATGCGGGCGTCAGCGGAATCGCATTGTTGCCCGAAGCGTGCCGGCCTGCGATCCGCGCGGCCGCGTCGATCTATGCCGAGATTGGCGCAGAAATCGCACGCGCAGGTCATGACAGCATCGCGCGGCGCGCCGTGGTGTCTAGGCGGCGCAAGATTGCGCTCGCCGCAAGTTCGTTCATCCCGGTGCGGGCAGGCGGCAGCGACCCCGCAGCGCCCGCCGCCGCTCAATGCCGGTTTCTGGTTGACATGGTTCAGGCCGCGCCGCCGCCGCCCGAGGCAGGGACCTCGCCCAAAGCAGGATCGACCGCCTGGGCAATCGACCTGTTTCTGCGCCTCGAGCAGCGCGACCTGTATCCCGCGCAGGAGTAGGCCCCGTGCACAGCCTCTTCCTTCTGGAACTTGTTATTTTCAGTGGCTCGGCACTGGTCTGGGGTTTCTGGGAACTCTGGAGCACCAACCGGGCCATTCGAAGACGCAAGGCGCAAGAGGCCGCTGACGCCGGGCGCCCGGATGCTGACGCCTGATCCCGCTTATTTCCGTATAGGGCGGCGAGGCATCCGGAACGGCAGCATCAACTTGACCAAGGGCATCGCCAACCGGTCCCCATCAAAACTCTCATGTATTCCAGCGCACCGTTCTCCGAGCATGTCGCTTTCGATGATGGACCGGCTGTAGAACGGCGTATCTTCCAACGTGCGTCCGAGACGCACCGATGCGGGATCATTCGCCCGTGTGGTTCGCTTGATACGGAAAACCGGTGTTGGCGGAAGTTCCGCGCGGGGCGGGGGAGTGATTGTCGTAAAGCCACCGCCCGGCGCAAAGACCAGAGCAAGATTCCGCTCGGCGCCTGAACGCTCCACCGTGTTGTAAAGGATGCCCGTGCGGCCATCCGCGCCGTGGACGCGTGACCAATTCCAGGAGCGGAACGCCTCCTCGAGTGGGCGACTGCCCCGATTGGTGTCCATGTACGCGTCCCCGGTCCATCGGAGTCCCGGCTCCGTGAACCGGACGTCGACTTCAGCCGAGGGTGCAATGGGTTGCCAAAAATGCTGGCCCGGCGTGTCGATGTCAAAGGCCTTGGCGTTCAGGGTGCGCGGCCTCAGCCGGATCTGGCCGCGAACTGCGCGGGGAACAGGCATGCCGCGTTCAGCAATATCAATCGTCAGTGTTTCGCCGTTCCAGTCCATGGCGCTCGGGCCGATGCCCAGCCGATTGTCGCTGACGTCGAGGTCGCCGCGTCCGCGTTCGGTCATCGTCCAGCGCCCGCCGCTCCGCCCGTACAGGGCCAGATTGAACGCGCAATGATTGTAGGGGTCGGCCCGGCGCGACCACGCATAATATGGCGAGAAGACACTGCCGATGAAGGCAATCAGCGTGAAACCATAGTTTCCGTCGAGGCTGAGGCCATCCGCATACCACCAGGCATAGCCACCCGGATCGGTCGCTGCATCAAAGAAGCGGCCCAGTTGTGTCGGCGCAAGTCGGGGTTCGGCCATCTGCACTCCCTCTTGCTCAAAGAACGTCAATACAGTTTGACAGTCAAGAATGACAACATAAGATGACACAAAGGAGAGCGCATGAACGTTGATACTCTGATTGACCGCGTGCTGGATCGAGCTGTCGCTGCGAGCGAGGTGCCGGGGGCGCCGCCGATGTTGGGGCAGGCCATTCGTCATGCTGTCTTTCCAGGGGGTGCGCGGGTGCGGCCCAAGCTCTGCGTCGCGGTCACGGCAGCATGCGGAGAAGGTCGGGGCATGGAAGCCGCAAGTGGCGCAGCCGCGGCGCTTGAGCTGATGCACTGCGCTTCGCTGGTCCACGATGACTTGCCGGCCTTCGATGGCGCCGCGATACGCCGCGGAAAACCGTCAGTCCATTCTGCCTTTGGTGAACCTCTCGCCGTGCTTGCGGGTGACGCGATGATCGTCATAGCATTCGAGACACTGCTGAATCAGTGCCGGTCGGCCCCGGAATTGCTCCCGGCCCTCATGACGATCCTGATCGAAGCCGTCGGTTCGCCGCGCGGGATCGTCGCCGGGCAAGCCTGGGAAAGTGAAGCGTCGATTGACCTGAGCGCCTACCATCAGGCCAAGACCGGCGCCCTGTTTGTGGCCGCGTCGATGTCGGGCGCCGCCGCTGCGGGCCTGGATCCGGCACCCTGGCGTGCACTCGGTGAGCGCTTGGGCGAAGCTTACCAGGTTGCCGATGACCTTCGCGACGTCCTGCTCGACGAGGCTGAACTTGGAAAGCCCGCCGGTCAGGATGCCTCGCTGCTCCGGCCGAACGCTGTCCACAACTTCGGCGTGGCAGGCGCCATCGCCCGCCTGAAGGGCCTGATCGCGGATGCATCTGACTCGATACCGGATTGCGCCGGCGCGCCGATGCTGCGCGATATTGTCCACGGCCAGGCTGCGCGCCTGATGCCGAAAAGCCTTTTGCGCGACGTCGCCTGAGCTGCGCCGGAACGCAGGGAGGGCTGTGTCATGAGCCTCTCTGACAAGTTCGCCGACTGGCGCAATCATCTTATTGCCAATCCAACGTTCCAGGCATGGGCGGTTCGCAACCCGTTCACGCGCGCGATTGCGCAAAGAAAGGCGAAGACAACATTCGATCTCGTTGCCGGCTTCGTCTATTCGCAGGTCCTCGCCGCAAGTGTTGAAAGCGGGCTTATCGAACAGGCGCGCGACGGCCCGATTGATCCGGCAAGCTTTGCAAGCCACGCCGGACTCCCACCGGAGGGAGCGATGCGCTTGATGCGCGCCGCAGCGGCACTCGGCCTCCTTCGTCAGCGTACGGACGGCCGGTTTGCGCTGGGCGAAACCGGGGCGGCGCTGCTCGGCAATCCGTCCGTATTTGCAATGATCCGCCACCACCGTGCATTCTACCGGGATATCGAGGATCCCCTGCAGCTCTTGCGCGGCCGGCGCGCGGATACAGAAGTGTCGAAATTCTGGATCTATGGGCCTTCTGCCCGTCCGGACGACGCGGCAGCCTATTCCGGCCTGATGGCGGAAACCCAGGCACTTGTCGCGAAATCCGTTCTCGAGGCGTATGACTTCAGCCGCCATCATACCGTCATGGACGTGGGCGGCGGACTGGGCGCATTCCTGTCGGCGGTCGGAGATGCGCATCCTGAACTGAAACTGGTCCTCGTCGACCTTGCCGCCGTCACCCCGCTCGCCGAAAAAAGGCTTGCAGCCAGTCCGCTTGGGCACCGCTTCCGCATTGAACCGCGCGACATGTTGAGTGAGCCGCTCCCGGAAGGGGCCGATCTGATCACCTTGGTGCGGGTGGTCCATGACCATGACGACGGTCCGGTTCTCAACCTGCTCAGGTCTGCCCGAACGGCACTTGCGCCGGGCGGCCGGCTGCTGATTGCCGAGCCGATGGCAGGTCTGCGCGGCGCCGAGGCAATGGCGGATGCCTATTTCGGCTTCTATCTCTGGGCCATGGGCCGCGGGGCGCCGCGCCGGCCCGAGGAAATCAAGAATCTGCTCCTGAAAGCGGAATTTTCCGAAGTTCGCCAGCTCCAGACCCATCAGCCGCTATTGGTCAGCGTCGTCATCGCCCGTTGACGCCTTGTGACCATGCCCGATTTTCGAGCAAAATCCGTAAATCCAGATTGACACTCAGAACTGTCAAACTAAAGTGACAAGTATGAAAACGGGCGTCATCGAGTCGCAGGGTGCAAAACCCGCTTTGCCCGCGCCGGTCTGGCGCTCCGCAGCGCGCGCCGGCTTGAACTTGATCGCCTCCGCCGTCACGTTCGATGGACAGCGAACCGCCACCCTTCGCACCCTGTCGCTTGTTGCTCCGCAGGCGGATGAAGTTGTGGTCGATGTTTACTGGTCCGGTGTCAGCACGGGGACCGAGCGCCTGATGTGGTCCGGCGAGATGCCGTCGTTCCCAGGCATGGGTTATCCGCTGGTGCCGGGTTACGAAGCAGTGGGCCGGATCGTGCAGTCCGAAAGTGCGCCTGATCGAGAAGGCGAACTTGTTTTCGTTCCTGGCGCGCGTTGCTTCGAGGGCGCGCATGGTCTGTTCGGCGCCTCGGCGTCACGTCTCGTGGTGCCGTCTGCAAAGGCGCATCGGCTTGATCTTGAAACACCGCAGGAGGGGATCCTTCTTGCACTCGCCGCAACCGCCTATCACGCCGTTGCCGGCGGCCGCTTGCCTGACCTGATTATCGGCCACGGTGTGCTCGGACAACTCACGGCGCGCCTCGTCAAATCGCTTGGTGGCAATCCCGTTGTCTGGGAACTCGACGCCGCGCGGCGCTCGAATGCGGATTACGCCGTCATCGCGCCCGATCAGGATACGCGCAGGGACTACGCGTCGATCTGCGACATGAGCGGCGATTCCGACATCATCGATAAGGTTCTGCCCCACGCCGTGCATGGCGCGGAGCTTTGCCTCGCGGGTTTCTATTCGGTCCGCCCGTCGTTCGGTTTTCCGCTGGCATTTCGCAAGGAAATGCGCCTGCGCGTCGCCGCCGAATGGCGTCCGTCCGACCTCGAAGCTGTCATTGCCCTGACGGGCGAGGGCAGACTCTCGCTGTCGGCACTCATTACGCATGTCTCTCCTGCAGCCGCGGCTGCGAAGGCCTACGCGACCGCGTTTAGCGATCCGTCCTGCCTGAAAATGATCCTTGATTGGGGTTCCTCTGATGTCTGACCAAATTCGCCTGACGCCCCGCAACGCCCGCGATGAGTATGCAGATGCCCTGCGCGATGAAGCTTCGGTCGAGCCCGATCCGGTGGCGACCGGTCCGGTCAAGAAAGACACCCAGATCATCGCCATCTATGGCAAGGGCGGCATCGGCAAGAGCTTCACGCTCGCCAATCTCAGCTGCATGATGGCGGAGCAGGGCAAGAAAGTCCTGCTGATCGGCTGCGATCCGAAATCCGACACGACCTCGCTACTCTTCGGCGGCAAGGCCTGCCCGACGATCATCGAGACCTCGTCCAAGAAGAAACTCGCCGGCGAGGAAGTCGCCATCGGCGATGTCTGCTTCAAGCGCTACGGCGTCTTCGCCATGGAACTCGGTGGCCCGGAAGTTGGTCGCGGCTGCGGCGGACGCGGCATCATTCACGGCTTCGAACTGCTCGAGAAGCTCGGCTTCCATGAATGGGATTTCGACTATGTGCTGCTCGACTTCCTGGGCGACGTGGTCTGTGGCGGCTTCGGCCTGCCGATTGCCCGCGACATGTGCCAGAAGGTGATCGTCGTCGGCTCGAATGACCTGCAATCGCTCTATGTCGCCAACAATGTCTGCTCGGCGGTCGAGTATTTCCGCAAGATGGGCGGCAATGTCGGCGTTGCCGGCATGGTCATCAACCGCGATGACGGCACCGGCGAGGCGGCTGCTTTCGCAAACGCCGTCGGCATCCCTGTCCTCGCCACGATCCCCGCGAACGATGACATCCGCCGCAAGTCGGCGAACTACCAGATCGTCGGCACCGAAGCTTCCGAATGGGGCGCGCTCTTCTCGGAACTCGCCGCCAATATCCACGGCTCGGTGCCGAACCGTCCAAATCCTCTGACGTCTGACGGTCTCCTCGGCCTCTTCTCCTCGAAGGACACCGGCGGCGACATTGTTCTTGAGCCCGCCACCGTTGCCGACATGTGCGGCATCGCCGAGGCCGAGAAGCGCACCCTTGAAGTGATTTACGAGGAAATCTGATCCGTAATGGCCTCCAAGCGGACCCTCCTTGAGCATCGCGAACGCCCGGCGGCGCCGGTCGTGGTTCCGACGACAAAGCTCAAAGCCGCGGACGCGCCCGTGGCGGAAGCCTCCGGCTGCCATGGCGGCAAGGAAGAAATGCTGAAAGCGGCAAAAGCAGCCGGCAAGAGCGAAGTCCTTGATCAGTACGCGAAGGATTATCCGCAAGGCCCGCACGATCAGCCGCAGAGCATGTGCCCCGCCTTCGGCTCGCTTCGGGTCGGCCTGCGCATGCGCCGCACCGCGACGATCCTCTCGGGTTCGGCCTGCTGCGTCTATGGCCTGACCTTCACGTCCCACTTCTACGGCGCCAAGCGCTCGGTCGGTTATGTGCCGTTCAATTCCGAAACCCTGGTGACCGGCAAGCTCTTCGAAGACATCAAGGAAGCGGTCGAGAAGACGGCCGATCCAGCGCTCTACGACACGATCGTCATCACCAATCTCTGTGTGCCCACCGCTTCCGGCGTGCCGCTCCGTCTGCTGCCCGACGAGATCAACGGTGTGCGGATCATCGGGATCGACGTGCCGGGATTTGGCATCCCGACGCATGCCGAGGCGAAAGACGTCCTCGCAGGCGCGATGCTCGCCTATGCCCGCAAGGAGGCCTTGTCCGGCCCAGTGCCGCGCGCAGCGAACGATACGGCGCACCTGCCCAAAGTCACCCTGCTCGGGGAAATGTTCCCAGCCGATCCGGTCATCATTGGCCGCATGCTCGAGCCGCTCGGTCTCGCCGCCGGCGCAGTGGTTCCGACACGTGAATGGCGCGAACTCTACACAGCGCTCGACGGCGCCGTCGTGGCCGCTGTCCACCCCTTCTACACCGCCTCGATCCGCGAGTTCGAAGCCGCCGGCCGCCCGATTGTCGGCTCCGCTCCCGTGGGCCTCGACGGCACCGACGCATGGTTGAAAGCCATCGGCGACGCCGCCAACGTGCCCGCTGCCAAAATCGACGCCGCCCGCAACATGTTCGCCGGCGCCATTGCCGGGGCGCTCGCTTCGAAACCCATCCGGGGACGGATCACTCTGTCCGGCTATGAAGGCTCCGAACTTCTCGTCGCTCGCCTGCTCGTCGAAAGCGGGGCAGACCTGCGCTATGTCGGCACCGCCCTGCCGCGCACCCGCTGGTCGGATCCCGACCGTGAATGGCTCGAATCCAAGGGTGTCCACGTCCAGTTCCGCGCATCACTGGAGCAGGACCTCGCAGCGATGCATGAATTCAAACCGGACCTGGCGATCGGTACCACACCGGTCGTGCAGGCCGCGAAAGAGATCGCAACACCGGGCCTCTATTTCACGAACCTGATCTCGGCCCGCCCGCTCATGGGGCCGGCCGGCGCAGGATCGCTTGCAGACGTGATCACCGCTGCCATCGCCGGCAAAGACCGTTTTGGCGCCATGAAGTCTTTCTTCGAAGGCGTCGGTTCCGGAGATACCGCCGGCGTGTGGGAAGGCCAGCCGTCCATCAAGACAGAGTTCCGCGAACATCAGCGCCGCAAACTCGCCGCCAAGGCGAAGCAAGCCGCCAACCTGGAGGCACCCACAGGATGCTGATCCAGGATCATGACCGGGCAGGGGGCTATTGGGGCGCCGTTTACGTCTTCACGGCCATAAAGGGCCTGCAGGTCGTCATCGACGGTCCTGTCGGTTGCGAAAACCTCCCGGTCACGTCAGTGCTTCATTACACCGACGCGCTGCCGCCGCATGAACTGCCCATCGTAGTTACAGGTCTCGGCGAGGAAGAACTGGGCCAGCATGGAACCGAGGCTGCGATGAAACGCGCCCGCGCAGTGCTGGATCCGGAGCTGCCCGCCGTCGTCGTCACCGGTTCGATCGCAGAAATGATCGGCGGCGGTGTGACCCCTGAAGGCTCGAACATCCAGCGTTTCCTCCCGCGCACGATTGACGAAGACCAGTGGCAGACCGCTGACCGGGCCATGCTTTGGCTGTGGACGGAGTATGCGCAAACCAAAGGACGCAATCCGAAACCAGCGAAAAAGGTCGAAGGTGCGAAACCAAAGGTCAATATCCTCGGGCCGGCCTACGGCATGTTCAACATGCCCTCCGACCTGGCGGAGATCCGCCGCCTTGTCGAAGGCATCGGCGCTGAAATCAATCTGACATTCCCGCTGGGCAGCCATGTTTCGGAAGTTCGCAGGCTGATTGATGCCGACGTCAATATCTGCATGTACCGGGAGTATGGCCGCAACCTCTGTGAAGCGCTGGGCCAGCCTTATCTCCAGGCGCCCATCGGCCTGCAATCGACAACGAAGTTCCTGCGCGCGCTGGGCGAACTGACCGGGCTTGATCCGGAACCCTTCATCGAAGCTGAAAAGCACTCGACGCTGAAGCCCCTCTGGGATCTCTGGCGCTCGGTGACACAGGACTTCTTCGCAACCGCCAGCTTCGGCATCGTCGCCAATGAAACGCATGCCCGCGGCCTGAGCAATTTCCTCGAAAACGATCTCGGCATTCCCTGCAACTTCGCGGTGACCCGGGTTGCCGGCAAGAAGACCGACAACGACGCCGTGCGGGCGATGATCCATGATAACGCACCGTTTGTCGTGTTCGGCAGCTTCAATGAGCGCATGTATCTGCAGGAAGCAGGTGCGCGGTCCGTCTGGGTGCCCGCGTCTTTCCCCGGGGCGATCATCCGCCGCCATACGGGTACGCCCTTCATGGGCTACTCTGGCGCCACGTATGTCGTGCAGGAATACTGCAATGCCCTGTTTGATGCATTGTTCCATATCCTGCCACTCGCCACCACGATGGACAAAGCAGAGGCGACCCTCGCCCGCGGCACGGTCCAGGTCACTTGGGACGAAGCGGCGAATGACGAACTCGAAACCTACATCTCCACACATTCCGTCCTGACACGGATCTCTGCCGCCAAGCGTCTGCGTGATCACGCCGAAGCGCTTGCAGTCAGGGAAGGGTCGGGACGTGTGACAATAGAAACGGTCCGTAAGAGCCGGACTGAACTGGAAGGCTACCGGGCCGCCTGACCTTTCAAGGTGAGGGCGTTCCGGGAGAAACGAAACTGAAGGAGGAAGCGATGGCACTGCTGAAGTATGAAGCGTTTGAGAAGATGCGCGAGCGCGACCAACAGTCGATGGTCGCATACCAAGCGCTTATTTACCCGGTCTTCCTCGTTGTAGCGTTGCTGGGGCGGATTGTGCCGCGGTTTGGTTCGAGTGCGCGGGTTCGTCCGTCCGCATTCGCCGAAGCGGCTGACCAGACCCGGAACGTCGTTCCCTGGTTTTTCGTGTACAGATGATTGTGGAAATATCATCAGTAAGCGGAAGTACGCTTTGGCGCTGCGGGTAACCGTATCGTCAAACAGATCGCAGCAGGGCGCTGTTGCGGTCACTGACCTAGGCCCATGAACGGAGAAAAGTGAATGGCCGAAAATACAACTGAAAGGACCGGGTCGCTGACAGGTTTGACAGCGTCTGAAGCCCAGGAGTTCCACAAAATCTTTGTGGCAAGCTTCATAATCTTCACGCTGATCGCTATCGGCGCCCACTTCCTCGTCTGGTCGTGGCGGCCCTGGATCCCAGGACCAGGCGGCTACGCAATGATCGAGGACGGACTGAAACTCGCGAGCGCACTCGTGAGCTGGAAAGCATAGAGGAGAACTGACCCATGTGGAGACTTTGGCTTCTCTTTGATCCCCGGCGCGTACTGGTAGCCCTCTCGGTCTTCCTGTTCGTGCTTGCACTGCTGATCCATTTCATCCTGCTCAGCTCACCCCGCTTCAACTGGCTCGGCACCACGCCGACGGCTGTTGCGGAGCTGACGGTTGATACGGTCCAGAGTGCCTGACCCAATCGTGGGTGGCGGACAGGCCAGACCTGTCCGCCACCTGCTTCACGCATGAAGGATTTAGCGGCGCGCTGATACCGGATGTCCCGGACGCGCGCCAAACGAAGGAGCCCCGGCGATGGCGCTACTCAACTTTGAAAGAAAATACAGGATTCGAGGTGGGACGCTGGTTGGCGGTGACCTGTTCGATTTCTGGATTGGCCCGTTCTATGTCGGCTTCTTCGGCGTAACGGCCCTCTTCTGTGCCTTCCTCGGCACGGCGCTGATCTTCCTCGGCGCGTCGATGGAAGGAACATGGAATCCCTGGCTGATCAGCATTGATCCGCCGCCCCTCGAATACGGCCTCCAGTTCGCGCCGATGGCGGAAGGGGGCATCTGGCAACTGGTCACGATCTGCGCGATCGGCGCCTTCGGCTCCTGGGCCCTCCGGGAAGTCGAAATCGCGCGCAAGCTCGGCATGGGCCTGCATGTGCCCATCGCCTTCGGTGTCGCCATCCTGGCCTACGTCACCCTC
Organism: Hyphomonas sp.; assembly: GCA_040223555.1. GTDB lineage: Bacteria > Pseudomonadota > Alphaproteobacteria > Caulobacterales > Hyphomonadaceae > Hyphomonas. The sequence goes on along the minus strand of JAVKGA010000004.1, from coordinate 36,905 downwards.
GTCGTCATCCGCCCCTTCCTGATGGGCGCCTGGGGTCATGGTTTCCCGTATGGGATCATGAGCCATCTCGATTGGGTATCGAATGTCGGCTACTCGTATGGCAACTTCCACTATAACCCCGCCCACATGGTCGCGATCACGTTCTTCTTCACAACGTGTCTCGCGCTCGCCATGCATGGCGGCCTTGTCCTCTCCGCGGTCAATCCCGGACGCGGCAAGACGGTCAAGACGCCGGAACACGAGAACGCCTTCTTCCGCGATTTCATCGGCTATTCCATCGGCACGCTCGGCATCCACCGGCTCGGCCTCTTCCTCGCCCTCTCGGCCGGGATCTGGAGCGCCATCTGCATCGTCATCTCCGGCCCGCTCTATGAAGGCTCGTGGATCGATTGGTGGGATGGCTGGAAAAACCTCGCTATCTGGCGCGTGTAGGAGGACCGGAACATGGCTGACTATCAGAATATCTTCACCCAGGTTCAGGTCCGCGGCCACGTCGATTACGGCGTGGTGCAGGGGGAGGGCGACGAAGACCGCCTCAAGCTGACCTCCACCAGCCACCTCTTCGGCCGCATCGGCGACGCCCAGCTCGGGCCCGTCTATCTCGGCTGGTCGGGCGTCGCCTCGCTGATCTGCGGCTTCATCGCGATCGAGATCATCGGTCTCAACATGTGGGCCAGTGTCGGCTGGGATCCCATCAAGTTCTTCGGCCAGTTGCCCTGGCTGTCGCTGGATGCGCCGCTGCCGGAACATGGCCTCAAACTCTTCATGCCCCTGCATGAAGGCGGCTGGTGGCTGATGGCGGGCTTCTTCCTGACTGCGGCCATCCTGCTCTGGTGGGTGCGCTCCTATCGCCGGGCCATCCAGCTCGGTCTGGGCACGCATGTCTGCTGGGCCTTCGCCGCCGCCATCTGGCTCTACCTCGTGCTCGGTTTCATCCGTCCCGTGATGATGGGCAGCTGGAACGAGGCCGTGCCCTTCGGCATCTTCACCCACCTCGACTGGACGAACAATCTCTCGCTCGTCTATGGCAACTTCTTCTACAACCCCTTCCACATGCTCTCGATTGCCTTCCTCTACGGGTCGGCCCTCCTGTTCGCCATGCATGGCGCGACGATCCTTGCGGTCGGCCGCTATGGCGGCGAGCGCGAGATCGAGCAGATCACGGACCGGGGCACGGCCTCCGAACGCGCCGCTCTCTTCTGGCGTTGGACGATGGGCTTCAATGCCTCGATGGAATCCATCCACCGCTGGGCCTGGTGGTTCGCCATCCTCTGCCCGATCACCGGCGGCATCGGTGTCCTCCTGACCGGTACGGTCGTGGACAACTGGTTCCTCTGGGGCGCGGATAACGGCTTCGCCCGTTACTGATGCAGCGCTGAGGGCAGGTGGCAAACCACCTGCCCGCTGCACGGACCAACTGAGCTGGCGCCTCCCAGCTTGCAAGGCCGGATCCGGTTTCCCCGGGCCCGGCCATTTTTATGGTGGGAGAGGGCGGAACAGAGCCACTTATCCCTACGAAAAACGCCCTTCGGAAAAAATAAAACCAAGCCGGATCAGGCGCTTGCAAAATAGTTGGCCAATTCTTAACCGACCCCTCCGTGCGCGGAGGTATACTGCGCGTCCTGATCCCGATGCGCGCCCTCCGGTCCTACCATCACTTTCCTGCGCGGAGGCGATAACCAATCGATACGGAGCGATAAAAAATGAGAATCAATGAGAAAGGAATGAGAAGAACTCGCACTTCAAAGTGCACGGATCGCATACGGATGAAGCAGCTTTTGGAGGTTGAGCAAGGGCAGAAGCCCAAACTTATCCCTACAAAAACACACGCCCCAGAAAAATAATACCCAGCTGGATCAAGCGCTTATGAAATAGTCCGTCAAAACTTGTCCGCCCCCTCCGTCAGCGGATTTATACTGCGCGCATGTTCAGACAGGAAAATTCCAAGCCTCAAGACCCTCAATGCAATCCCCAACCGGCCAGACCTGCTGCCCGCCGCTATCGCTTCGCCCGGATGAGCCGCCACGCGCTCCAGAGACACGCCAGATGAGTCAGAAGGCTGACGAACAGGATTCCCGCCACCGCAAAATCCGGCACGTCCGCTACCGCGCTGTGCACCGCCGACATCAGCAGCGCGCCGGAGATCAGGAACCAGAAGAGCGGCCAGGCCCAGGGCCGCTGCCCGGCGCGCGCGAGCAGGTAGGCCAGCCCGATGAACTCCGCCGCCACACCGGCCAGCACGAGATCAAACATCCAGGGGTCAAGGGTCATGCAAGGTCATCCGGAAAAGGCTCAGCCGAACGGCCCGTTCAGCTCGACCACCTTGTAGTTCAGCCAGGCCGCATAGGACACCCAGGCGAGATAGGGCACCATCAAGAGGCTCGCAGGCCGCGAGAAGCGCGCGAGGAAAATGCCGAGCACCGCCACCGAAATCCACAGCGTCGCCACCTCCGCCAATGCCCAGTCCGGCCGGCGCAGCGTGAAGAACACCGCGCTCCAGGCAGTGTTAAGGACCGCATTGATGAAGAACAGCACGGTCAGCACCGAGCGGTCGCGCTGCGTTTTCGCGTCCCGCCAGCCGAGCGTCGCCGACAGCGCGGCGAGCGCATAGATCAGCGTCCAGGCGGGCGCGAAGGCCCAGTCCGGCGGGTTCAGCGAGGATTTCTCCAGCGCGCGGTACCAGCCATCGATCCGCGTCATCGCGCCTCCGGCAATGGCCGTGGCGAGCGCTACGCCAGCCGCGATGAAAAGCGGCCGCGTCGGGATCACGTCTGTTTCGGCCTTGCAGGGGCGAGGCCGAGCAGGTGCGCGCTATCCTTCAGGAAGATCTTAAGGTGCGCCATATGATCCGGCTTGCCGAGGCGCTTGTTGAGATAGGCATCCCAGGTCAGGCGCTGCACGTCCTTGTCATTGCACATGGCAACGAAGCCTTCGCGCCGTTTGTCAGACCGGTACCAGAAATGCTGCATGATCCCGAGGATCATGAACACCTGCCCGTGTGCCTTCATGTAGCGTTTGCGCGTCGCCGCCAAGGCCCGCACGTCGCCTGTTTCAAGCAGCTCGCTGATGGCCGTGGCTGCTTCGCGTCCGCCCAGCATGGCGTAATAGATGCCTTCGCCCGAAGCCGGGGCCACCACGCCTGCTGCGTCGCCGGCCAACAATACATCGCGGCCATTGTCCCAACGCTTCAGGGGCTTCAGCGGAATCGGCGCGCCTTCCTTGCGGACAAGTTCGGCTTCGTCCAGCCCGATATCCTTGCGCAGGGTACGGATCGCATCGCGCAGCGAGAAGCCCTTGTTGGCGCTGCCGACGCCCACACTCGTCGTCTCTCCGTGCGGGAACACCCAGGCATAAAAATCCGGCGACAGGCGGCCCTGATAATAGATGTCGCAGCGCGCCGGATCGAAGCCCTCGGTCGGCTCGGGCGACTTGATGATCTCGTGATAGGCGAACACGCATTTCGTCTCGCCGCCGCCGGGAATCGCCTCGGCCGCAACGCGCGATTTTGCCCCGTCCGCGCCTATGACCGTACGGGTACGGATTTTCACGGTCTCCGAACTGTCATCCTTCGGCTTGTACACAATGTTCGCCAGGCCGTCGGCTTCGCGCTCGATGCCGGTGAAGCTGCCTGCGCGGCGCTCGCAGCCAGCCTTCGCCGCCCGGGCGCGCAGCCATTCGTCGAAATGCTCACGGTCCACCATGCCGACCGCGCCGCCTTCGACAGGCATATCGACAACGCGCCCCGACGGCGCAATCATCCGCGCCGCCCTGGCGCGAGCGACGATCACGCTTTCCGGAATGTCGAAATCCTGGATCAGGCGCGGCGGGATCGCCCCGCCGCAGGGCTTGATGCGACCGGCCTTGTCGAGCAGCAGCACGCGCTTGCCGGCCGTCGCGAGATCATGCCCCGCCGTAGCGCCCGCAGGTCCGCCGCCGACCACGACGCAGTCATAGGTCTCATCACTGCTGGAATGGGTCATGTCGGTTCTCCGGATCGGACGGCGAGGAATTCATTGCTGGGCAGGGCCGGCAGGCGCTGCGAATCGGCGCGGGTTTCGCCGACCCGCAGGGCCAGCGCGGCGGCGACAAGGAAGGTCAGGCCTTCGAGTGTAAACACGAGCGCGAAAGCGGGGGCAGGGGTCTCCGAGAACAGGCGCGCGACATCGACCGCTGCGGCACCGAGGAAGCCGCCGAGACCAAAGGCAATCGCCTGCGCGGCGCCCCAGAGTCCCATCCGCGTCCCTTCGCGTTGTTTCGGTCCGGCGCTCGCCAGTGTCATCATCGAACCGATGGCGGCCACCGCAAAGGCGCCATTTGCGACGCCGAGCGCGACCACGTTGGGCACCAGCGGCCAGTCTGTGCCCATCGCCTGCGTGCCAAGGCCGAGCGCGAGCAGCGCGGCGGCGGACGCGATACATCCGCCCACGGTCCAGGCGCGCATGAAGCCGGCGCGGGACTTGCCGATCACGGTGCCGGCGACGGCGGTGAAGATCATGCCGACCAGCGTGCCCATGTTTTGCACGCCCGCGAGCTGCGTCGAGCTTCCGGCGTCATAGCCATGCACGAGCCCGGCGAAGGGCTCGAGAATCAGGTCCTGCGCGCTGTAGGCCAGCATCGAGACGAAGACGAAAACCGTGAACCGGCGCGCTTGGGTGTCGGCCCATGTTTCGCGCAAGGCGGCGCGGAAGGCCTGTCCGTCATTCGGGCTTGTGGCAGGCGCGGACATGCGGGCCGTATTGGGCTCAAGGCCTCTCAAGGCGAGGAAGGTGACCACCAGCGCAATCGCCGAGACGACAGCAGTAACAAGAATCAGCCGCTCGAAACTGAACGGCTTGAGGAACCCGCCGCCGATGCCGGCTGTAAACACGAAGCCCATGATCATCATGATCCATACGATGGCTGCCGCCGCCGCCTTGCGGGACGGTTCGGTGCGGATCGCGAGGAGGGCAAGCAGGTTGGTGCCGGCTGCGCCGACGCCGGCGCCGATCAGGGCGTAGGCAATGACCGAAAGCGCAAAGCCGGTCCAGAAACTGGTGGGGATGAGCGAGGCGGCAAAAGCCGCGCTGATCGCGCCGAAGGCGAGCACCGCCATGCCGCCAAGAATCCAGGGCGCACGGCGCCCGCCCGCATCTGCGCCGTAGCCCCAGCGGGGACGGGACATCTGCACGGCATAATGCCAGCCGACGAGCAGGCCCGGAATGGCCGCGGCGAGGCCCAGCTCGACGACCATCACGCGGTTCAGCGTGGAGGTCATCAGGATCACGATGGCGCCAAGCGAGGTCTGCACGAGGCCGAGCCGGATGATGCCGGGCCAGCCGAAGGCAGGGGGGGCGTGCGCGGTCATCCTTGTACGGACCAGGGCTGGACGGCAAAGGCGCTGACCAGCATGCCCAGCACGAAGAGGGTGACGCCGGTGGCGCTGTACCAGATCGCCTTGCCGCGCGGATCGCTCAGCAGCTCGATCATCAGCAGGATCTGCGCGCAGAGGAGTCCGATGATGATGACGGCGTGCACCGGCTGGCCGATCCAGGCGAGCATGAAGATGACGGCGACCTGCGAGGCGCCCATCACGAGGCATGCGACATGGGCGGCGCGGTCCGGGCCGAGTTGCACGGGCAGCGAACGCACGCCCATCTGTTTGTCGCCTTCGATGGACTTGAAATCGTTGAGCGTCATGATGCCATGCGCGCCGACCGAATAGGCGAGCGCCAGGAACAGGATCAGCCCGTTTGGCAGGGCGCCAAGCATGACGGCTGCGCCGGTGAACCAGGAGATGCCTTCATAGGAAATGCCGACCGCCGCATTGCCCCACCAGCCATTGAGCTTCAGCCGCAAGGGCGGCGCGCTGTAGGCCCAGGCGAAAAAGACGGCAACGAGCGTGGCCGCAAAGGCCCAGATGCCGAGCGCGAGACCCAGAAGGAGCGAAAGCGTGGACCAGATGATCGCCAGGTAGAGGCCCCACTGGCCCGGAATGCGGCCCGACGGAATCGGGCGGCCCGGCTCGTTGATGGCGTCGACATGCCGGTCATACCAGTCATTCACCGCCTGGCTGGACGCGCAGACCATCGGGCCGGCAAGCAGCATGCCGCCGAGCACGAGATGCAGGTTTCCAGCAAAGGGCTGCCCGCTGGAGACCGCGCCGCACATGAAGGCCCACATGGCGGCAAACCAGGTGACGGGCTTGAACAATTCGAGGATGGCGGCCGGCTTCGGCAGTTGGCGGGACGGCGCGGGGATCGTCGCGTGGAGCATCTGATGAGGCTAATGTTGACAGTATAATGTGTCAACGCAGATTGACGCTTTATGGGCGTGATTCTGCGCCTTTTCGGCGCGAAATCGGGAACGGCCATGTCCCGGCTTTCACCGGAATGAGAGGGTTAGAATTTCGTCTGCAGGCGGATTAATTATCCGGGACATCACGCCTTGTCGTCGATTCCGAAGCGTTTCAGCTTGGAATAGAGGCCCTGCCGGCTGAGGCCGAGGATTTCGGCCGCCGAGGCGCGGTTGTCATCGGTCAGCTTCAGCGCGGCCTCGATGCAGAGGCGCTCAATGAGAGTCGTGGAATCGCGCACGATATCCTTCAGCGGCATGCGGCCGACCAGATTTGTAAGGTGGTCAGCCGAGCGCGGCAGCTCTTCTCCGGGCGGAGGGTCGTTGACGAAACGGCGCGAAACATTCCGAACCGAAAACGCATAATACCCCGACCGTCCAGCGCCCGTCGAAACGGCGGAAACTTCTACCTGTTCTTCGGAATTGAAGCGGTCACGCATTACCGTTGCAAAATTCCGGGCCGTGCCGTTCGCTTTGAGGGTAGAGACGAGCACGTTCAGGTCCGTCGTCGAGCGGCCGAGATAAAGCGACAGGCGTGCACCGGTCGCCTGGTCCTCTTCGCTGAGATGCGCCATCTCGAGAAAGGACCGGTTCGCCGCGAGAATTCGCAGCTCGTCATCCGTTACGACAAAGGCATCCGGCAACGTTTCCAGCGTTTTCATCAGCTGATCGCGGGTAGAATCAACCGATCTCGCCGTTTGCGATTCGCCGCCGAACTTGACCACGAGGCGCGCCTCAGGGCCGTGCCCGAATACAGAGGCGGATACAGAAACCTTTTTGCCGGTCACCAGTTCAACCCGGTCAGCCGAGGCATTGCCCGACACCAGCGCTTTTGCGGCCATCCGCTCGACAATGCGAGCGGCGCGCGGCGCAAACAGCGACGGGAAGTCCTCTTTGGCAACCTCGTGCGAATCAAGTTCCAACAATGCGCCCGCTGCATGGTTCGCCGATTCGACCATCAGGTCATCCGCAGTCACGATCAGGATGGGTTCCGCGACGGCTTCAAACACCATCTTGTAGCGCGCTTCTGCTTTACGCAGCCGGGAGTAATCGCGCTCGATTTCCTGTTGGGCCTTGATGAGCTTCTGCTGCAGGTCGGCGATGTCGCGAAGGTCACGGCCGAGCGCAATCACAGGGCCACGCGCGTGTGCGCGGACAACGCGATAGGCGATCGCAATGTCCCGCAGGCCACCGGAAGGATGGTTGATCTGCCGCATCCGGCCATTTGGCTTGGCACTGGCGTTCTTCAGCAGCGCCTCGACCTTGGGATAACTATCCATGGCAACCGTGTCGATCCAGCGCCGTCCAATCCAGTTGGCGGCAAAGCCAGATTTCCGCAGCTCTTCTGAGGCAATCGCCAAGTCTCGCACGACACCATCCTGGAGGATAATGGCGATGTCCGCCGATTGCTCGAGAAGCAGCGCGACCGACTGCGCATCAAGGCCTGAAAGATGGGCAGTGGCATCGCTGAACGAGTGTTTCGATTGCGAAGCGTCGGGCGAAGCATCCATAACCGTTCCAAAAAGACTGCGGGAGCTCCCCTTGAACGCCAAATAGCAGTCTCACTATCAGATTGCCAACAGTTTCCTCGCAAGCTCAGGTGCGTCAAGACCGCGCCCTGCGATACCATCTGCACCGATTTCACGCGCAATATGGGGTGATTGGTCGAAAAGCGGCCCGCCTACTATCAGTTTGACTGATGGGTTGCGGGACGTCCGCCGCAGGGTCTTGATCAGGGCTGGCAGGTCCCGGACCACACCATCATGCGAGGCGGAGATACCCGCGATGTCAAAACGGTGATTCGCCAGATGGCTGGCAATGATTTCCGGATTGCCGGACGTTTCCGTGAACACGGTCCACTCATGCTGGCGGAAGAGTTCAGAGGCGACCAGAACGCCAAACACGTGCTGCTCGCCGGGAGCGCTGGCAATCAGGATGCTCGGCGATCCATTCTTGCCGATGTCCGCCGGCGCATCCGGCTGCCCCGTCAGCTTGTGTACAATCTGGTGCAATCGGCAAACGCCAATCGTGACATCAACAAAACTGACCTGATCTTCTGTCCACATCTCGCCCAGCTCGCGGGCACTGGAGGCAAACAGCTCGATCATCAATGTGGGAAGTTCGTGCCCCCGCGCAATCTGGGCATCGGCGAGCTGGCCGGCCTTCTGCTCGTCGTCCGAGAGCAGCGCGTCGAGGAATTCCTGCCGCTCCACCGCGCTGAACGCGACGCCGCGTATCTGGATGTCCGAACCCGCAGGCGTCGTCGGTGTCTGGGGCATCCGGCTGGCGATCATGAGCCGCGGAATTATTTCGGATTGCAGGGCCGCAAACAGTTCAGGCTCGTCGGTGGGAAGTGACTTGGCCAGGGGCTCGCTGCCGAGCTGGCGCCAGAGCCCGACCAGAAGCGGTATCGGTTTGAAGAGAAAATCGGCGCCCGTCCGGCCGGCATCATCTGAGCGGAGGCTTCGTTGCTGATCAAATGACATCACTATCTCCCATGGGAGCGCCGCACATGTGCACGCATAAGTCGCGCGCTATCAAGTGCAGCCCTCAGTACACTTCCAACGTCTTGAGGGACAGCGTCGTCCCTGCAAAGGCTGCCCGGTATATATCATCCGCAGGCGGATGATTCCGGGGGCTGGATCTGCATGGGAGGAGTCAGATCCGGCATAATTCTAATGAAGAGCACCCGCCTTTCCCTGTTGGCAAATGATGAGCCTCGTCCATTTCGCCCGAGAAATAACATGGAAGATTTTTTGAATCCATCCTGCTTTCGGCGACCAATTGAAAATTCGCTCGAAATGCCTCGAGTGTCAACATAAATAGACGTCAACATAGATTGACATACTGCCTTCGAGAGGTATCGTCTCCTCAAGACAAGAAGGGGAGCGGCAGGGTTCAGGGCATGTTCGACCAACCCCAAAAAGCCGACCGGAGGAAACCGCTGTATACCGCAGATCAACGCGCGCGCCGGGACGCATCCCCCTGGACACTGGTGCAGGCCGTGTTGGCGCCGCTCCAGTTCCTGGTCTTTGCGGTGAGCCTGTTCCTGGTGTTGCGTTACCTGCTGACCGGGCAGGGGCTGGATGTGGCAACCGCCTCTATCGTCCTGAAGACCTTCATCCTCTATGCCATCATGATCACCGGCGCGATCTGGGAGAAGGAAGTCTTCGGCAAGTATCTCTTCGCTGATGCCTTCTTCTGGGAAGACGCCTTCTCGATGATCGTGATCTTCCTGCACACGCTTTATCTCGTGATGCTGCTGGCCTCGATCGGATCGCCGGCGCTCCAGCTCACCGTCGCGCTCGCCGGATACGGCGCCTATGTCATCAATGCCGCCCAGTTCATCTGGAAGCTGCGCCTCGCGCGGCTTCAGCCGGCCTCGTCCCTGGAGGCTGCCGCTTGACCCAGCTGATCCCGCCGCTCGCTACAAAGGCCCTGAGCGATTGCGCGGCGCCGCCCGCGCGGGTCGTGCTGCGCGAGCGGGGGCAGCGCGAAGTGTTCTGCGGTCTGACCTCGATCATGTGGCTGCACCGCAAGATGCAGGACGCCTTCTTCCTGATCGTCGGCTCGCGCACCTGCGCGCACCTGATGCAATCGGCAGCGGGCGTGATGATCTTCGCCGAGCCGCGATTCGCGACGGCAATCATCGAGGAGCGCGACCTCGCCGGCATGGCGGACATCAATGAAGAGCTGAACAAGACGGTTGCCCGCCTGCTGGAGCGCCGGCCCGAGATCAAACTTCTGTTCCTCGTCGGCTCCTGCCCGTCGGAAGTGATCAAGCTGGACCTTGGCCGCGCCGCCGAGCGCCTGTCCATGACTTACACGCCGCGCGTGCGGATCCTGAACTATTCCGGCAGCGGGATAGAGACGACCTTCACGCAAGGCGAGGATGCCTGCCTGACAGCGATGGTGCCGGAGATGCCGGCTTCGGACGCGGCCGGGTTGGTCGTCGTCGGCGCGCTGGCCGATGTGGTCGAGGACCAGTTTTCGCGCATCTTCGAAGCGCTGGGTATCGGCCCGGTCCATTTCCTGCCCAGCCGCAAGGCGGGCATGCAGGTGCCGGTCGGTTCGAACACGAAATTCCTGCTCGCCCAGCCCTGGCTGCGCGATACGGCCCGGGCGCTGGAGGCACGCGGCGCTGTGCACCTGCCGGCACTCTTCCCGCTGGGCGCGGAAGGCACGACCGCTTGGCTGAAAGCCGCGGCCGATGCGTTCGGTGTGCCGGAAGAAAGATTCAACGCGGTTACCGAGATGCCCCGAGCCCGCGCAACTCGCGCGCTCGGCAGGTACGCGGATACGCTGGCGAGCAAGTCGCTGTTCTGTTTCCCCGATTCGCAGCTGGAAATTCCGCTGGCGCGGTTCCTGTCGCGCGAGCTGGGCATGACGCTGACGGAAGTCGGCACGCCTTACCTGCACGCCGGGCATATGGCGGACGAGCTGGCGCTGCTGCCACAGGATGTGCGTCTCAGCGAAGGCCAGGACGTGGACCTGCAACTCGACCGCTGCCGCGAGGTACGCCCCGACATCACGCTCTGCGGGATGGGCCTGGCCAATCCGCTCGAGGACGAGGGCCTGACGACCAAATGGTCGATCGAGCTCGTCTTCACCCCCATCCAGGGATACGAACAATGCGGCGACCTCGCCGAGCTGTTTGCACGCCCGCTTATCCGGCGCACGAGGCTCGCGGTCTGATGCAACTCACTGTCTGGACATATGAAGGCCCTCCGCACATCGGCGCGATGCGTATCGCGACCGCCATGGAAGGCCTGCACTATGTGCTGCACGCACCGCAGGGCGATACGTATGCGGACCTGCTGTTCACGATGATCGAGCGGCGCGCCAAGCGCCCACCGGTGACCTACACGACCTTCGAGGCCCGCGACCTTGGCTCGGATACCGCCGAGATTTTCAAGAGCGCGGCGCGCGGCGCCTATGAGCGTTTCCAGCCGCAGGCGATGATTGTCGGCGCTTCCTGCACGGCGGAACTCATCCAGGATGATCCGGGCGGCTTGACCAAGGCGCTCGACCTGCCGATCCCGGTGATCGCGCTGGAGCTGCCATCCTATTCCAAGAAAGAAAACTGGGGGGCATCGGAAACTTTCTACCGCCTCGTGCGCGGCCTTGCGACGGAGCAGCCCAAGGGCGCCCCGAACCGCTTGACGCGTCCGATCTGCAACGTGCTCGGCCCGACGGCGCTCGGCTTCCGTCACCGCGATGATGTGCGCGAGATCACTGGCCTGCTGTTCCAACTCGGCATCGATGTGAACGTGGTTGCCCCGCTGGGCGCGACGCCGCATGACCTGACACGCCTCCCGGCTGCAGACTTCAACGTCTCGCTCTATCCGGAAATCGCCGATGTCGCCGTCCGTTTCCTCGAGAAGGAATTCGGCCAGCCCTACACGAAAACGATCCCCATTGGCGTTGGCGCCACGAACGACTTCATCATTGAAGTCTGCGGCCTGGCCGGTATCGAAGTGCCGGACCTGTCGGCCTTCGCCAGCAACATGCCCTGGTGGTCGCGCTCGGTGGATTCCAATTATCTCACCGGCAAGCGCGTCTTCATCTTCGGCGACGGGACCCATGCCCTTGCGGCAGCGCGCGTCGCCAGCGACGAACTCGCGTTCACGGTCGTCGGCCTGGGTTGCTACAACCGCGAATTTGCCCGGCCCGTGCGCGAAGCCGCCACCGAGCTTGGCCTCGAAGCGCTGATTACGGACGACTATCTGGAAGTGGAAGCCGCCATTGAGCGTCTCCAGCCGGAATTGATTCTTGGCACCCAGATGGAACGCCACATCGCCAAACGTCTCGGCATCCCCTGCGCCGTGATTTCGGCGCCCGTGCACGTGCAGGATTTCCCGGCGCGCTACGCCCCGCAGATGGGGTTCGAAGGCGCGAACGTCCTGTTCGATACCTGGGTCCACCCGCTGATCATGGGCCTCGAAGAGCACCTGCTCGGCATGTTCCGCGAGGATTTCGAGTTCAACGATACGGCCGGCGCCTCGCACCTTGGCGGGCACGGCGCGGCCGACAAGCTTTCGGATCTGGCCTCGGTGGCCGCTGAAGGCGGGGAAGGGGTGGCCGCCGTCCTGCACTGGGCGCCCGAGGCCGAGAACGAACTCAAGAAAATCCCGTTCTTCGTGCGCGGCAAGGCTCGCCGGAACACGGAAGCCTTCGCCCGCGACAAGCATCTCGAGACGATCACCCTCGAGACCCTCTATGACGCAAAGGCGAGCTATGGTCGCTAAGCGCGCAATCCTCGTCGACAAGACGCCGATCCGGGTCGTGATCCTGTCACTCGACTCGCATCTCGGCACGGCGATCCGCGCTGCCGAAAGCGAACTGCGCCGCACGCATCCCGGCCTGTCGCTGGCCTTTCATCCGGCCTCGGAATTTGATCGCCAGCCCAAGGCGCTCGCCCGCGCCGTCGAGGATATCGGCAAGGCGGATTTCATCATCGCGTCAATGCTGTTCATCGAGGACCATATCAAGGCCGTGCTGCCCGCCCTGCAGGCCCGGCGCGATGCCTGCGACGCGATGGTCGGCGCAATGTCGGCCTCGGAAGTGGTGCAGCTGACGCGGCTTGACCGGTTCGACATGTCGAAGCCCGCCAGCGGACCCATCGCGTTGATGAAGCGGTTGCGCGGCGGATCGGGTGACAAGGCTAAGTCCGGCGAGCAGCAGATGAAGACGCTGCGCCGCCTGCCCAAGATCCTGCGCTTCATTCCGGGCATGGCCCAGGATGTGCGGGCCTATTTCGTGACGATGCAATACCTGCTGGCCGGTTCGGAAAAGAACATCGCCAACGCGGTGCGCTTCATGGTCGACCGGTATGCCAGCGGTGAGCGCGCCCATCTGCGCGGCAAGATGAATCCTCTGCCGCCGGAAGAATATCCGGAGACGGGGATCTATCATCCGGGCATGAAGCCCAGCGTGGCCGAGCGCCTCGACGCGCTGCCGAAAGTTGCCGGCGACCGGCCGACCGTCGGCCTGCTGGTGCTGCGCTCCTACATCACCTCCGGCGATGCCGGCCATTATGACGGCGTGATCGCGGCGCTTGAAGCGCGCGGCCTGCGCGTCATTCCTGCCTTTGCGAGCGGCCTCGATGCCCGGTCTGCGATCCGCCAGTTCTTCATGCGCGGCGAGACGCCCACCATCGACGCCCTTGTTTCCCTGACCGGCTTCTCGCTCGTCGGCGGCCCCGCCTTCAATGATGCGGACGGCGCCGTCGAAATGCTGAAAGCCCTCGATATTCCTTATGTGTGCGCCCTGGCGTCGGAGTTCCAGTCCCTGTCGGACTGGGGCGCGAATGCAAGGGGTCTGATGCCCATCGAGACGACCATCATGGTCGCGCTCCCGGAGCTCGACGGCGCGACAGGATCCATTGTCATCGGCGGGCGCGCCGACCATGGCACGACGTGTACCGGATGCGCCCGCCGTTGCACTTTCGTCGATGACAACAGACGCATGCAGGCCTGCCCCGAGCGGGTCGAGCAACTCGCCGCACGTGTCGACAAGCTGGTTCGCCTCAAGCGCTCTGCGCGGGCCAACCGCAAGCTCGCGATCACGCTGTTCAACTTCCCTCCAAACTCGGGCAGCGTCGGTACCGCTGCCTATCTTTCGGTCTTCGAGTCCCTCTTCAATCTGCTCAAGCGCCTCGACTCGGAAGGCTATGACGTCAGGGTCCCTGACTCTGTGGACGCGCTCAAGGACGCGCTTCTCGAGGGCAACAAAGATCGCTACGGCACCGAGGCCAATGTCGTTGCCGAAGTTCCGGCGGCAGATCACGTTCGCCGCGAACGCCGCCTGAAGGACATCGAAGCGGCTTGGGGCCCGGCACCGGGCCGGGTTCTGAGCGACGGCCGTTCGATTTTCGTGCTCGGCGCCCGCTTTGGAAACGTCCTCGTTGGCCTGCAGCCGGGTTTTGGCTACGAGGGCGATCCGATGCGGTTGCTTTTCGAAAAAGGCTTTGCACCGACGCATGCCTTCGCCGCCTATTACACCTATCTGAAGCAGGGTTTTTTCGCCGACGCCGTGCTGCACTTCGGCACGCATGGCGCGCTTGAATTCATGCCGGGCAAACAGTCGGGCCTCTCGGGCGATTGCTGGTCGGATTATCTGATCGGCGACCTGCCCAACATCTATTTCTACGCCGCCAACAACCCGTCGGAAGCCACCATCGCGAAGCGTCGCGGCAATGCGACCATCGTCAGCTACCTGACGCCGCCGGTCACCGAGGCGGGGCTTTATCGCGGCCTGTCGGATCTCTCGGCCACGATCAGCCGTTGGCGCGGACTTGATCCGCAGGCGGACGCTGAACGGGCGGACCTTGAAGAGCTGATCTTCGCGCAGGCGGGCGAACTCGACATCCTTCCCGCCGCCTCCTTCGACCGTCCGCGCGACCGGGTTGAGGCGATCCGCGCGAAGCTCGCCGAAGTCGAATCTTCGCTGATCCCGAACGGACTGCACATTGCCGGCGAAGGCCTCAGCGCCGCCGACCGCCGCGAAATGCTTGCCCTGATGCCGCCTGCCGAAGGGCAGGTCGTTATGCCGGCCGCCGCGTTTGATGCCATCGTGGCCGGGACAGCGCCGGCTGACATCGTCCGTAAACTGAAGCTTGAGGCGCGCGCCGAAGAAATCTCTGGCCTCGCGAACACCAACGCCCTGCTCAGCGTAGACCATGAACTCTCCGCGCTGATCCATGCGCTGGACGCCGGCTTCACCCCGCCGGTGCCGGGCGGCGACCTGATCCGCACGCCGGAAATCCTGCCCTCGGGCCGCAATATCCACGGCTTCGATCCCTTCCGCCTGCCAAGTGCGTTCGCCGTCGCCGATGGCCGACGCCAGGCTGGCCGGCTGCTTGAGCGGCACAAGGCGGATACGGGGCGCTATCCGGAAACGATGGCGATCATCCTCTGGGGCACCGACAACCTGAAGAGCGAAGGCGCGCAGATCGCGCAAGCCATGGCGCTGCTCGGCGCAGTACCGCGCTTCGACTCCTATGGCCGCCTTGCCGGCGCGGATCTCATTCCGTTGGACGTGCTCGGCCGCCCGCGCGTCGATGTGATGGTGACTTTGTCCGGCATCTTCCGCGACTTGCTGCCGCTGCAGACGCGCATGCTTGCCGACGCCGCCTATGCTGCGGCGAGCGTTGACGAGCCGGTGGAGATGAATTTCGCGCGCAAGCATGCGCTCGCCTGGCAGGCCGAGTCCGGCGCAGATTTGGAAACGGCCGCCCTTCGGGTCTTCTCGAACGCCGATGGCGCGTATGGCGCCAACGTCAACCTGCTGATCAATACCGGCGCCTGGGAAGACGAAGACGAGCTGGGTGAGGCCTATGCCAAGCGCAAATGCTTTGCCTACGGACGCGATGGCCGCCCGGCCGCGCAGCCAGCGCTGTTCACCAATATCCTGTCTACCGTCGAGCTTGCTTACCAGAACCTCGAATCGGTCGAGACGGGCCTGACCACCATCGACCATTATTTCGATACACTCGGCGGCATCTCCCGCGCCGCCACGAAGGCGCGCGGCGAAGCGCCGGCGGTTTATATCGGCGACCAGACGCGCGGCGACGGGATCGTCCGTACTCTGGCAGAGCAGGTCGCGCTGGAAACCCGCACCCGCACGCTGAATCCGAAATGGTTCGAAGGCATGCTGCGCCACGGCTATGAAGGCGTGCGCCAGATTGAGGCGCAGGTGACCAACACGATGGGCTGGTCGGCGACGACCGGCCAGGTCGCGCCCTGGGTCTATCAGCAGATGACCGAAACTTTTGTGCTCGACGAGGCGCTTCGCCGCCGACTCACGCACCTCAACCCCGCCGCCACCGCCAATGTTGCGAGTCGGCTGATCGAAGCTTCGGAGCGCCAGTACTGGTCGCCCGATCCGGAAACCCTGGCAGCCCTTCGAGCGGCCAGTGCAGAAATCGAAGATCGGCTCGAAGGTATCATTCCGTTGCAAGGAGCCGCCGCATGACCAATCTTACACTCAATCGTCCAGGGGCCCGCCATCCCGACGGGGAGGGCAGCGTTCAGGTGAAGCTCGATACCCGCTTCGAGGCCGGAACCGCCAAGGTATTTGCCGTGTACGGAAAAGGCGGGATCGGCAAATCGACGACCTCCTCAAACCTCTCCGCCGCTTTCTCGAAAATCGGCAAGCGTGTGCTGCAGATCGGGTGCGATCCGAAGCATGACTCGACGTTTACGTTGACCAAGCGTCTGATGCCGACGGTGATCGACGTGCTCGAATCGGTCGAGTTCCATTCAGAGGAACTGCGCACAGAAGACTTCGTATTCGAAGGGTATAACGGGGTGATGTGCGTGGAAGCGGGTGGTCCGCCGGCTGGCACAGGCTGCGGTGGATATGTTGTCGGCCAGACCGTCAAGCTTCTGAAGGAGCACCGCCTGCTGGAAGATTCGGATGTCGTGATCTTCGACGTGCTGGGCGATGTGGTCTGCGGCGGCTTCGCCTCGCCCCTCCAGCATGCCGAACGCGGCATCATCGTCACGGCCAACGATTTCGACTCGATCTTTGCGATGAACCGTATCGTGGCAGCCATCAAGGCGAAGTCCCAGAACTACGCCGTCCGCCTTGGCGGCGTGATCGCCAACAGGTCGAAAGACACCGATGAGATCGACCGGTATTGCGACGCGACCGGGATGCAGCGCATCGCGCACTTCCCGGATCTCGACGTAATCCGCCGCTCCCGACTGAAGAAATCCACCATCTTCGAGATGGAAGCGTCGCCCGAACTTGAAGCGGTGCAGAAGGAATACCTGCGCCTCGCGGCTGCGCTTTGGCTCGGCGGTGAGCCGGTCGAAGCGGTGCCGATGAAGGACCGAGAAATCTTTGACTTCCTGGGGTTTGATTGATGGAAACCGCCTACCAGACCCGGCGCGCCGAGCTGCAGACCTATTTCGACGAGACCGCTTCGGTCACGTGGCAGAAGCTGACTTCGACAGCGCCGGTCAGCGGCATCCGCGCCACCGTGCGCGCGGGCCGCGACGCGATGCATGCGAACATCCTCTCATGGCTGCCGGAAAATATGGACGGGCTTCGCGTTCTTGACGCTGGTTGCGGCACGGGCTCGTTTGCGGTCGAAGCCGCACGTCGCGGCGCCGAAGTGGTGGCGATCGATATCGCCGGCTCGCTGGTAGAGACCGCCGCCGAGCGCCTGCTGGACCCGGTGCTTCGTAGCCGGATCACCTGGCGGGTAGGGGACATGACGCGCGCCGATCTCGGCGAATTCGACCATATGGTCGCGATGGATTCGATCATCCACTATGATGCGCCCGACATGGCCGCGATGCTGGCGAAAATCCTGCCGCGTGTCCGCCGCTCGGCTATCTTCACGATCGCGCCGCGTACGCCGCTCCTGCTGGCCATGCACGCCGCCGGACAACTCTTCCCGCGCAGCGACCGCTCACCGGCGATCATCCCGGTGTCCGGCAAGCGCCTGATGGGCCTGCTCGCAGAACAATCGGACGCTGGCTGGAACGCCGGCCGCACGCACCGTGTCAATTCCACCTTCTACATCTCCGAAGCCCGGGAGGTCGTATACGGATGACCCCTGAGCGGCGCTCTTTCGCGGAAGTCTGGATGGGGATCGGAACCAAGTTCCTTCCCTTCGCCGATGCCGCAAGTGCGCAGCTCCCGCTGGGCCGTCTCCTGCGTCTCTCGCTCTTCCAGGTTTCCGTCGGCATGGCGATGGTCCTGCTGACCGGCACGCTGAACCGCGTGATGATCGTCGAACTTGGCGTCGCCACCTGGCTGGTCGCGCTGATGGTGGCCCTGCCGCTGGTTTTCGCCCCGCTGCGCGCGCTCATCGGCCACAAATCCGACACCCACAAATCCGTCCTCGGCTGGCGCCGCGTGCCCTATATCTGGTTCGGCTCGATGTTCCAGTTCGGCGGGCTCGCGCTGATGCCCTTCGCGCTGATCCTCCTCTCCGGCGATTCCACTGGCCCGGCCTGGGTGGGTCATGCCGGTGCAGCGGCTGCATTCCTTCTGGTTGGCGCCGGAGTTCACACGACCCAGACGGCGGGTCTCGCGCTCGCCAGCGATCTTGCCACAGACGAAACGCGCCCGCGCGTCGTTGTGCTTCTGTATGTCATGCTGTTGGCCGGCATGGTCGTCAGCTCGCTGGCCTTCGGCTGGCTGCTGAAGGACTTCAACACGCTCACCCTGATCAAGGTGGTCCAGGGCGCCGCCGTCGTCACGATGGTGCTCAATGTCATTGCGCTCTGGAAGCAGGAGACGCGCAATCCGGAAGTCACCCGCGCCGACCGTCCGCGCGCCAGCTTCTCCGAGACATGGGCGCATCTCGTGCGAGACCGGGGCACCGTCCGGCTGCTTGTCGCCTCCGCCCTCGGCATGGCGGCGTTCAGCATGCAGGATGTGCTGCTGGAGCCCTACGGCGCCGAAGTGCTTGCCATGAGCGTCGCCGATACGACACGCCTCACCGCCTTGTCCGCCTTCGGATCATTGATCGGCTTCATGTATTGTTCCGGCCAGCTGAGCGAGGGCGGCGAGCCGCATCGCCTCGCCGGCACCGGCGCGGTTGCCGGCGTTTTTGCTTTCGCGCTCGTCGTGTTCGCAAACCCCGCCGGGTCAGTCGCGGCCTTCATGCTCGGCGTTTTCCTGATCGGTTTCGGCAGCGGCCTCTTTGCTGTTGGCACGCTGACGGCCGTGATGGCCATCGCGCGCAATCACGACAGCGGCATCGCGCTGGGTGCATGGGGCGCCGTCACGGCGACCGCGACCGGTGTTGCGGTCGCATTCGGCGGCGCGGTGCGCGATATCGTTACCGGCCTTGGCCAGAGCGGACAGCTTGGGCCAGCGTTCACCGGTCCCGCGCCGGGCTACAGCGCGGTCTACCATTTCGAGATCCTGCTTCTGTTTGCCACGCTTATCGTGATCGGCCCGCTGGCCCGTCACACGCTCAAGACACCTTCAAATCCATCCACCAAGTTCGGCCTGGCTGCATACCCGGGCTGATACGACCTCAAGGAGAACGGTCATGATTTTCAGTGGAGAGTTCGTCAACGGAGTAGATCTTGTGGATGTGACCCTATGGGCCTTCACGATCTTCTTCTTCTGGCTCATCTACCACCTGCAGCGCGAAGGCATGCGGGAAGGCTATCCGCTCGAGGAAGATCCCAGCGGCCGTCAGGAAGCGCCCGCGCTTTTCTTCGTGCCGCCGAAAAAATCCTTTATCCTGCCAAATGGCCGCGGCACGATCGAGCTGACCTATGGCAGGAGCGACACGCGCGACCTCGCGCTGTCCCGCACGGCGCAATGGGCCGGCTCGCCCTTCGTGCCCTCGGGCGACGGTATGAAGGACGGAGTTGGCCCCGCTTCCTACGCGATGCGCGATGATGTTCCGGACCTCAACTGGGACGGCCAGATCCGCATTTCGCCTTACCGTCTGCATCCGGACTACTCAGTCTCGAAGAAGGACATCGATCCGCGCGGCCTGAAGGTCGTCGGTCTCGACCGCCTCGTGGCCGGCACCGTGACTGACCTATGGGTCGACACGGCCGAGGCGATCATCCGCTATCTCGAAGTGGAACTGGACGGTTCGGGCGCGCATGTCCTGCTCCCGGTGCCCTTCTGCAATATCTCCAAGGCCCGCAAGAGGGTTGAAGTGGACGCCGTGAAGGCCGAACATTTCGCCCATGTGCCGCGCACCAAGTCACCCGACCAGATTACCCGGCTCGAGGAAGACATGATCAGCGGCTATTATGGTGGCGGCACGCTCTACGCCACGCCGCAGCGCCAGGAGCCCTGGCTGTGATCAAGCTGCACGACGAAGAAGACGAGGGCGCAGGCGAGCCGGTACGTGGTTTGCCCCAGGCTTTGCCAGAGGGAGAACAGCTCCTCTGGCAGGGCCGCCCCGGCACGCTGGCCTTTGCTATCCATGCCTTCCACATCCGCTTCGTTCTGGCCTATTTCGTGCTCGCCACCAGCTGGCGGCTCGCCAATCTCGAAACCGCTGGCGCAACCGGCCTCGAGATGACGCGCGTTGCGATTAATTCCGGCATCGGAGCGACGGCCGGCATTGGCCTCCTCGTCCTCATCGCCTGGCTGATGGTGCGGGCGACGGTGTACACCGTCACCTCGAAGCGCGTGGTCTTCCGCTATGGCGTGGCGATCCGCAAATACATCAACCTGCCCTTCGACCAGATCGCTTCGGCGGACCTGCGCCGCTATGGAAAGGGCAAGGGCGACCTCGTCCTGAAACTCGCAGCGACCGGAGGCCTTGGATATCTGCGCCTCTGGCCGCATGTCCGTCCCCTGCGGATGAACCAGCCCCAGCCGATGCTCCGGGGGCTGAACGATGTGGACGCGGTTGCCCGTACGCTCGCCTCGGCGATCGCCGCCCATGCGCCAAACCGCGTGAAACTGACGCCCGCAACAGCGCCGGAGCGCGCCCCCGTACAGGCGCCCGGCCTCACTGCCGGCGCGACCTGAGGACCTGACATGACCGATGCGCCCATGACCAATCCCGCACACAACCATGATCTGCATCCGCCGCGGCATCTGTTGATGGCGATCGGGGCGCTGCTCCTGTTGACGCTGGTCGGGGTAGGGGCGACCCAGCTTTCGGGCGCGGGGCACGTCACCAACTGGCGCGCGCTGTCGGTGGAGTCCCTGCCGCTGGTCTTCGAAGACGGCGCCGATGGCAGCATCGTCGTCACCGATCCGGCCACCGGCGCACTGCTGCGCACCTGGGAGCCTGAAACCGGCGGCTTTGTGCGCACCGCGATGCGCTCGCTGGCGCTGCAGCGCCGCCAGATGGGCATCGGTTCCGGCCCGGCTTTCGTCCTGCACCGCACGGAGAATGACAAGTTGATCATGGAAGATCCCGAGACCGGGGAATGGGTCAGCCTGGATGCCTTCGGCGGTGACAATGTTGCCGAGTTCCGCAAATTGCTTGCCCCCGTGGAGGCGGCCCAATGACCCGCCGCAGTTTCACAGTCCCGTGCACGATCCGCGTCGAGCATACCTATGAGTCGCTCGAAGCCCACGTCGAACTGGATGGCGGCATCGAGCCAGGCATCGGCGACAAGGTGCTCGTCCACGGCGCGCCGGTCAGCGTTCCTTTCGGCCGCAGCCTCGTGCTGCGCCGGGAAGCGACCGTCACCCGCGCCAATGTTTTCGAGAGGGCGCTCGTGCGCTTTCAATCAGTGTTCGAGCTCACCGAACTTTACGAAGTGAGCTTCAGTGATGGGAGGGTCTGAGCGATGAGCCTAGCTGTGATGACAGACGAAGAGATGCGCGTCCTCGAGGCGCCGCCCAGCTTCGACACGAACAAGATCGCGATGGAAGAGACGATGCTCTCGCCGCGCTTCTACACCACCGATTTTGCCGAGGTCGACAAGGTCGATGTCTCCGGTGTGCGCGGCGAATGGGACGCGCTGATTGCCGAAATGGAATCGGACCCCAACCGCAATCACTTCAAGCGCACCAACGAGTTCGACAATATCCTGGGCACGCTCTCGCCAGAGCTGCGCACCGAATTCGTCGACTTTCTTGTCAGTTCACTGACATCGGAGTTCTCGGGCTGCGTCCTCTATCGCGAGATCGCGCGCCAGGTCGAAAACCCCGACATGAAAGCCCTGTTCCGCCTGATGGCCCGCGACGAAGCCCGCCATGCCGGCTTCATCAACTTCGTGCTCAAGGATTTCGGCATCGGCGTCGATCTCGGCTTCCTGACGCGCAAGAAGAAATACACTTTCTTCAAGCCGAAATACATCTGGTACTCGGTCTATCTCTCCGAGAAGATCGGATATGCGCGCTACATCACGATCTTCCGCCAGCTGGAAAAGCATCCGGAATTCCGCTTCCACCCGATCTTCAAATGGTTCGAGCAGTGGTGCAATGACGAGTTCCGTCACGGCGAAGCCTTCGCGATGATCCTGCGCGCCAATCCCGATTTGCTTCAAGGCGGCAACAAGTACTGGATCCGATTCTTCCTGGTGGCCGTCTACGCAACCATGTATGTGCGCGACCATCGCCGTCCGGCCTTCCATGAAGCGCTCGGCGTGGACCCCACCGAGTATGACTATGAAGTTTTCCGCGTCACCAACGAGATCGCCCGCCAGGTCTATCCGGTCGAGCTCAACATCGACGCACCGGAGTTCCGCGAGGGTCTCGAAAAGATCCGTCAAACTACGGACAGGATGGAAACCATTAAGGGAAAAGGCCCGGTCGCCTGGCTCCAGAGGAAGGGCTGCATGCTGTCCAACGGCATGACCTTCCTGAAGCTCTATTTCCTGCCTGTGCGCAAGAATAAGCTGCCGGCGAAAGTCCGGCTCCAGCCGGCCTGGTAGAGAAGGGACGACACACACCACATGGCCGATTACGCGCCCCCCATCATCTTTGCTGCGCTCGCCTGGTGGCTGAGCACGGGGGCGATATTCTGGCTCATCGGCAGGCCGCGCGCGACGTTCAAATGGACCGCGCTCGGTGCGACGCTGATCCTGGTGGGCGCCACCTTCATGCTCGTCTCCCTACGCACGGATACCAGCGTCACCGGCGCCTATGCCGGCTTTGCCGCCGGCCTTGCGCTCTGGGCCTGGCATGAGGTTATGTTCCTCACCGGCTTCATCACCGGCCCGTCCCGTGTTCCGTGCCCGGAGGGTCTCACCGGCTTTGCCCGCTTCCGCGCCGGCGTCGCCGCCGTGCTGCATCACGAACTCGCCATCATTGCCCATGCCGGCCTCATCATCTGGCTCAGCTGGGGCGCGGCCAACCAGTTCGCGCTGTGGACCTTCCTCATCCTCTGGGGCATGCGCATCAGCGCCAAGCTGGTCGTCTTCACCGGCGCGCCGAACCTCGTTGACCAGTTCATGCCGCGCCATCTCGACTACATGAAAACCTATTTCTCACGCCGCGCGCCGGGCAGCGTCTTTGCTGCCGCGCTCGTCACCATCACGACGGTCTCGGTGTTGCTCGCCTTTACCGCGTTCGGGCATCCTGCCGGCAGCCATGCTTCGGCCGGTTTCCTGCTGCTCACCGCGCTCGCCATCCTTGCCGTCATCGAGCACTGGGTGCTCATCCTGCCGGTGCGCGATCCATCACTCTGGGGCTGGGCAATGAAGCCTGCTTCCAATGCAACTACGCCTTTAACAAAAACGAAAACGGACTGGAGGGCCTGACCCATGAACTTCGAAGCTTACTTCGAGAACGAGCTGACGAAACTCAAGGAAGAAGGCAATTACCGCGTCTTCGCCGATATCGAGCGTGAGAAGGGCGCCTTCCCGAAGGCCGTCTTCCACGGTCCGCAAGGCCAGAAGCCGGTCAAGGTCTGGTGCTCGAACGACTATCTCGGCATGGGCCAGCACCCGAAAGTGCTCGCCGCCATGCATGCAGTGCTCGACAGCTGCGGAGCTGGGGCTGGCGGTACACGGAACATCTCCGGCACCAACCACCACCACGTCCTGCTGGAGCAGGAACTCGCGAGCCTCCACAACAAGGAAGCCGCGCTGCTCTTCACCTCTGGTTATGTGTCCAACTGGGCCGGCCTCGGCACGCTCGGCGCGAAAATCCCCGGCCTGATAATCCTGTCGGACGCTCTGAACCATGCCTCGATGATCGAAGGCATTCGCCACTCCCGGGCCAAGTGCGTCGTCTTCCGCCACAATGATCCGCAGGACCTGCGCGAGAAAATCGCGGCGCTGGACCCGGCCGCGCCGAAGCTGATCGCCTTCGAATCCGTCTACTCGATGGACGGCGACATCGCCCCCATCAAGGAATTCTGCGACATCGCGGACGAGTATGGCGCGATGACCTATCTCGACGAAGTCCACGCCGTTGGCCTCTACGGTGACCATGGCGGCGGCATTGCCGAACGCGAAGGCCTGATGGACCGCCTTACGGTCATCGAAGGCACACTCGGTAAGGCTTTCGGTGTCGTCGGCGGCTATATCGCGGCGTCGAAAGCGCTGGTCGATTTCGTCCGCAGCTTCGCCTCGGGCTTCATTTTCACCACCGCCCTGCCACCTCACATTGCTGCCGGCGCCCGCGCCTCCATCCAGCACCTCAAGCAGAGCAACTGGGAGCGGATGCGCCAGCGCGACCGCGTCGAGAAAGTCCGTATACGGCTGCGCGAGATCGGCATCCCGGCAATGGAAAACCCGAGCCATATCGTGCCGGTGATGGTCGGCGATCCGGTCAAGTGCAAGATGATCTCGGACTGGCTGATGGAACGCAACGGCATCTACGTTCAACCGATCAACTATCCCACCGTTCCCAAAGGCACAGAGCGCCTGCGCATCACGCCAAGCCCTGTGCACACGGACCAGGATATCGATGATCTCGTCAACGCCCTGTCGGAACTCTGGTCACACTGCGCCCTCGCGCGGGCGGTGGCCTGAGACTTTTCCCCGAGCCCTTGCCCAGCGTCAGTTGACACCAAAGCGCTACATATGTAGCGTGGTGGTGACACTGATAGCGAGGCCGCGATGTCCCAGCCCAATTCCTCCGAACTTGCCGTCCTGAAACACCTCTGGACACACGGCGCCCAGAGCGCCCGTGAAGTGCACGACGCTGTCGGCCCGGGGCAGGGGTGGAAAGCCTCCACCACGCGCACAGTCATCGCCCGGATGGAAGAAAAGGACTGGGTCATCCGCGCCGACGTGCACGGCATGGCGGTTTACACGGCCGCCCTTGATCGCACGGCGACCCTCGGCGGCCTCGTGCGCCATCTCGCCCGCCAGGTGCTCGACATGGACGGCCCGCTGCCCGCGGCCCTCTTCGCCGAAAGCCCGCACCTGTCGGACGCAGAACTCGACGATCTCGATGCCATCATCAATGCCGCTGAAGACCGTAAGGGAGTGAAATCATGAGCCCTGTTGGAATTCTTGTGCTCACCATCGCCTGGAGCGCTGTGGTCTGGGCGGGTGCCAGCCTGATATGCCAGCTTCGCCCAGCGCCGCGACTCGCGCAGGGTATCTGGCGCGGCGCCGCTTGCCTCATGCTGGCGCCGTTTTTGGCGGCTGCCATAGCGCCCGGGCTGCCGCAGATGGCCATCGCACCGATGCCCGACGTTCCGGCATTCGAACCTTTCTTCATCCAGCAGGAAGTCCCCGGCGTTCTGGTCGAGGCCGCGCCTCAGGGCATGCCGGACACCGGCGCGCTGCTGCTCGCCGTCATCGCGGGTGGCTGGGCCTCGCGCTTCGCCCTCTGGCTGTTCAGCCAGGTCCGCCTGCAGACTATCAAGCAGCGTGCTTACCGCGTGCGCCGGCCCCTCGGCCATTGGGCCGAAGCGATCGGCCTTGTCCGCGTGCCGGATGTTTACGTCACGCCGCGCGGCGCGCCGTTTCTTGCCGGCCTCCTGCGCCCCGCCGTCTTCGTGCCCGCTGCGCTGATCACAAGCCGCGATGCCGGCCAGATTCTCGTCCACGAACTCGTCCACCTGAAGCGCGGCGATCTCCTCACCCGTCCGCTCGAACGCCTGGTGTCAGACATCTTCTGGTTCACGCCCTTCGCCTGGGCCCTGCGCGAGCGGCTCGATTACTGGCGGGAAGTCGTCGTCGACGAAACCGCCGCGGAACTGACCGGAGATCGCATTGCCTATGCGCGCGCGCTGACCCGGGCCGCACGTCTTGCCCGGCCGGTCGTCACGCTTCCGGTCGCGGCTCTTATCCTGCCTAAACAAGGAACCCTGAAAATGCGCCTGAATGAATTGCTCAACGACTCCCCGCGCCGTCCCCGCCGCATCGGACTGGTCCTCGCGGCCGCGCTCAGCCTCGCCGCGCCGCTGGCCCTGGCGCAAGGCCTCCTGATCAAAGGGGCTCCTGCGATGGCCGGGTCCGGCCTCACCTACAGCCATGCCGTGCTCGACAAGGCCAAGCTCACCAGCACCTTCGGCGAACGCAAGCATCCGATTTCCGGCGAGATGAAGTACCATAACGGCGTCGATCTCGCCGAAGAGGAAGGCAAGCCGATATATGCGCCCGCCGCCGCGACCGTCACCCGCGCCGAGTATACCGACGCCTATGGAAACCTTGTCGAAGTCGCGTCCGGTGACACCATGCTCCGCTTTGCCCAGCTCAAGGACATCAACGTGAAGGTGGGCGACAACGTCACGCCCGGCCAGACCATCGCCACGCTCGGACAGTCTGGAAAGGCCACCGGCCCGCACCTGCACCTCGAAGTCTGGCGCGATGGCACTGCGGTTGATCCGCAGGCGGAAGAGGGTCTCGTGCTGGCTGATGTGCTGCGCGTCACGGCAACGTCTGCACCGCTTGCACCCAAGCCCGCAGCCGGCAGCGTAAAACCCATCAGCGCCCCGGCTGCCCCACCGGCGCGTCCCTACCAACTGATCCCTGCATCGGCGCCGCTAGGCTCCCCGGCGCCGGCCTCTGTGGTCTCCTCGACGGCCGCAGCGCCAGCGGATTGTCCGGACAAGGACAAGTCAGGCCAGGACGCGCCCTCGTCCGTATCCTGATCTCATTCCGCAAGGCGGCGCCCGGCTGGCCCAATCGGCAGCCGGGCGTATCGCGTTTGGAAGGGCAGGGCCTCAGCGGTCGAACAGTTTCGACACGCTTTCCTCGTTGGCAATCCGGCGGATCGCTTCGCCCAGAAGCGGCGCCATTGGCAGCACACGGATCTTCTTCGACTTCGCCGCATCTTCGGAAGGCTGGATCGTGTCGGTCATCACCAGCTCGTCCAGCACCGATTTCTCGATTCTCTGGACCGCATTGCCCGACAGCACGCCGTGCGTGACATAGGCCGAAACCGACACCGCGCCCTGGTCTTTTAGCGCCGCTGCCGCGTTCGCCAGCGTGCCGCCGCTATCGCAGATATCGTCCAGCATGATGCAGGCCTTGCCGCTGACATCGCCGATTATGTTCATCACTTCCGACTTGCCCGCTTCCGGGCGGCGCTTGTCAACGATCGCAAGGTCGGCGTTCAGCTTGTTCGCCAGCGCCCGCGCCCGCACCACGCCGCCGACGTCCGGCGACACCATGACGATCTTGTCCTTGCCGAACCGCTCCTTGATATCGTCGATCATCACCGGGCCGCCAAACAGGTTGTCGGTCGGAATGTCGAAGAAGCCCTGGATCTGGCCGGCATGCAGGTCCACGGTCAGCACGCGGTTTGCCCCGGCCGCGGAAATCAGGTTGGCCACCAGCTTCGCCGAGATCGGTGTGCGGCCATCGGTTTTGCGGTCCTGCCGGGCATATCCGAAATAGGGGATCACCGCCGTGATGCGCCGGGCCGAGGCGCGCCGCAGCGCGTCCATCATGATCAGCAGCTGCATCAGGTTGTCATTGGCGGGGTAGGAGGTCGACTGGATGACGAACACATCCTCGCCGCGGACGTTCTCGTCGATGCGCACGAAGATTTCCTGGTCGGCGAAGGTTTTCACTTCCGAGCGCGTCAGCCGCATGTCGAGATAGTCGGCGATCGCTTCGGAAAGGGGCCTGTTGGCGTTGCAGGAGATAAGTTTCATGGCGCGCTGACCCTCTGCTGCCCGGCTCGCGACGCTTTTGTAACAGCGAGCCGCGAGTCGCAAGCCACGGAAAACTGGATTCTGCCAGTTATTCCGGAATAACGATCACTGAGGCATTGCGGCCATAGTCTGCCTCGCCGCGCAGGTTGCGCCGGCGGTTGGAGAAATAGATTTCCTCCAGCGCGCAGGTATCGAGGCCAAGGTTTTCTGCAAACCCGGCACCGGCGCCCTGCAACTGGCGCAAGCAGAATCCGGGAAGATCGAAATGGTAGCGGTCACTTTTGCCGGGAATGAACAGGTCCGCGCTCGCCGCATCTGCTGCGAGGAATGTCTCACGGAATTCCGGGCCCACTTCATAGCTCGCCTGCCCGATGGTCGGCCCGATGGCCGCGCGGATACGGCTGCGCTCGGCGCCGAGCGCCTCCATCGCCTCCAGCGTGCGCAGCAGCACGCCGCCGACCGCGCCTTTCCAGCCGGCATGCGCCGCGCCGATGATCCCGGAATCTGGGTCTGCAAACAGGACCGGAGTACAATCCGCAGACAGGACGCAGAGTCCCAGCCCCGGCCGGTCCGTCACCATCGCATCCGCCTTCGGCCGCTCGGTCCACGGCCCCGTCACCCGCACAACGTCCGGCGAATGCACCTGGTAGCAGGAGAGCATCCAGCGCGCCCCGATGGCGCCGGAGATACGCGCCCGGTTCTCGGCCACATTCCGGGGCGTATCGGCCGATCCCTCGCCCGAATTCAGGCTGTCATAGTCCCCGCCGGAAACCCCGCCCCTCCGGCCGAAGAAACCATGGGAAAGCCCGGAAAGACCGGTCAAGGAGGAGGCCGTCACAAAGGGTGGGTGCATACGGCTGCAAGCTGGCTGCCCCGGCCGGCCGCGTCAAGCATATCGCACCCGCGAAGAAGCCTGCCGCATCGGCATGGTCAAATCATGCGGGCTCTGCTACGTGCGCGAAAAATCCACCCGTTCTCCTCCCGAACGCCGCCCGCCGGAAAGCCTTCCATATGACGACGACCCCTATCGAAAAGATGCGCAACATCGCGATCATCGCGCACGTTGACCATGGCAAGACCACGCTTGTGGACGAGCTGCTCAAACAGTCGGGCACCTTCCGCCTGAACGAGAAGACCGCCGAGCGGATGATGGATTCCAACGACCTGGAGCGCGAGCGCGGCATCACGATCCTCGCCAAGACCACCTCGGTCGAATGGAACGGCTACCGGATCAACATCGTCGACACGCCCGGCCACGCCGATTTCGGCGGGGAAGTGGAGCGGATTCTCGACATGGTGGACGGCGCCATCGTGCTCGTCGACTCGTCCGAAGGCCCGATGCCGCAGACCAAGTTCGTGGTCTCCAAGGCCCTCAAGGTCGGCCTCAAGCCGATCGTCGCCGTCAACAAGATCGACAAGCCCGAGCGTCGCCCGGACGAAGTCGTCAACGAAGTCTTTGACCTCTTCGCCAACCTCGACGCCACCGACGAACAGCTCGATTTCCCGATCCTCTACGGCTCGGCCAAGAATGGCTGGATGTCGAAACAATACGAAACCCCGGTGTCCAACATGGACGAACTGTTCCAGCTCGTCGTGGACCATGTGCCGGTCCCCCGCGTCGAAGAAGGCCCGTTCCGCTTCCTCGCCACCACGATCTCGGCAGACCCTTTCCTGGGCCGCATCCTGACGGGCCGCGTCCTCTCCGGCTCGATCAAGCCGAACCAGTCGATCAAGGTTCTCTCCCGCGACGGCCAGCTGGTCGAGCAGGGACGTGTCTCGAAAGTCCTCGCCTTCCGCGGCCTTGAGCGCGTGCCGGTCGAAGAAGGCATTGCGGGCGACATCGTCTCGCTCGCCGGTATGACCAAGGCGAACGTCGCCGACACCTTCTGCGACCCGTCCGTCACCGAGCCGCTCGCAGCCCGCCCGATCGACCCGCCGACCATCTCCATGACTTTCCGCGTCAACGACTCGCCGCTCGCCGGCACCGAAGGCACGAAAGTCACCTCACGGATGATCTGGGCCCGTCTGGAAAAGGAAGCCGAAGGCAACGTCGCGCTGAAAGTGGACCGCGCCACCGATGCCGAAGCCTTCACCGTCTCCGGCCGGGGCGAACTCCAGCTCGCCGTGCTGATCGAAACCATGCGCCGCGAAGGCTATGAACTCGGCGTCTCGCGTCCGCAGGTCGTCATGCAGACCGGCCCGAACGGCGAGAAGCTCGAGCCGATCGAGGAAGTCATTATCGACGTCGATGACGACCATTCCGGCATCGTCGTGCAGAAGATGGCCGAGCGCAAAGCCGACATGCTCGACATGCGCCCCTCGGGCGTTGGCCGCACGCGCCTCGTCTTCCATGCGCCGACGCGCGGCCTGATCGGCTACCAGGGCGAACTGCTGTCCGACACGCGCGGCACCGCCATCATGAACCGCATCTTCCATGAATACGCCCCGCACAAAGGCAAGATCACCGGCCGCCACACCGGCGTGCTGATCGCCATGGAGCAGGGCGAGGCCGTCGCCTTCGCGCTCTGGAACCTTGAAGACCGCGGCCCGATGATGATCCATCCCGGCGCCAAGGTTTACGGCGGGATGATCATCGGCGAGCATAACCGCGACAACGACCTGGAAGTGAACGTGCTCAAGGGCAAGAAGCTCACCAACATGCGCGCCTCCGGCTCGGACGAGGCCGTGCGCCTCACCACGCCGCTGCAGATGACGCTCGAAAAGTCGCTGGCCTATATCGCTGATGACGAGCTGGTCGAAGTCACCCCGAAATCGATCCGCCTGCGGAAGATCCACCTCGACCCGAACGTGCGCAAGCGCCAGTCCAAGGCCAGCGCCGACGCGTAACGCCGCCTGAACCCCTCTCCCGCAAGCGGGAGAGGGGCTGCACGCTCAGTTCACCTGGAATTCCAGCGGATAGATCGCGCCGTGCTGCTCCACGGCGATGCCGCTCTGGCTGATCTTCGGCAGGAACTCCGCCTTGCCGACCGCCCGGATCGCTTCGGCTTCGAACACCTTGTCCGTGCACTGAGCAGACAGGTTGAACGGCCGCCCGCGCACGTCAACATCGAACAGGACATCACAGCTGCCCGAGATGCCTCGCGCCAGCGCCATCGGCGGCATCGAAGGCGCGGGCGCCCGCACCACCTCGATGTTGCGCCCGGTCATCGGTGTCACGGACACCACCGGCGGCTTGAGTTTCGAAAGGCCCAGATCGTCCGCACTCGGCGGCTCGAACACAAAGGTCGGCGCGGTCCCCGTAGTCTGCACAACCGTCCGCGGCGGAGGCGGCGGCTTGTCCACTACGATCAGGGGCTTCACCTCGACTTCGGGCTTATCCGGTACAATATCGGTCTGCGGTACGATAATCCCCAGAGTCCGCTCCGGCTTGGCCACCAGCACGACCTCATCCACCCTCACCAGCCAGCTCGCCATCAGGAACAGCGCATAGACCAGCGGCGCAGCCAGCAGCATCGCAATCGACAGGCGCGGCGGCGCCCGGTCCAGATTCAGGATCATAAGTCAGTCCTCCCGGCCCTCTATGGGCATGGGCGGCGGAGTCGCCGCTCCGAGGCTGACCTTACGTCAACTTTACCTAGCGTCAATCAAAAAGAGAAACCCGAAGTGAGGGGCCATCCCTGGCCGGGGATGGCCCCTCCAACGCCGAAGACCGGGAGGAAACGTTGGCCTGGGCGTTGTTCCGGGAGGAAACGGCTATCTAGTCAGCCGAAGCCAGCTGCACCAGAGCGACGCGCTCAAATGCCGGGGCAATGGCAACGCCATTCTCGGTCTGCGCCGCGTGAATGTCCTTCACGGCGGCCATGACAAGCGACTCGGCGCAGTCGCGGTCGACATAGGGCGTGCCCGACGCGGGGATGCGGGTCGTGCAGACGCGCTTGGCCGCCTTCTTCAGGTCCGCGATCAGGGCAGTGGCGCCGGCATCTGTTTCCAGCAGCGCGGTGTCATAGGTATGGCTCAGGGTCACTTCCTTGCCGCCTTCTGCGAGGGCGACAGGCGACAGGGCAAAAGCGGCCACGAGGACCGAAACGGTGGATTTGAACATGGAACAAGTCCTTCAGAGTTAGGGCCATGCCACATGGCAGGGCCGGAAACTCCTCCCGCAACATGCGTTCGCCTCGCCTTGCCGTCTCCCGGGTCAACACCCCCCAAGGTGCTGAGGCCTTCCCGATGCGGCCGAGGTTCATGTTGCAATGCAACAAATACCTCGCACGCGCAGCAATACAAGCACCGGTTCTTGATCGTTTGTTGAATTTTTCGTCTCAGACGCGAATTGCCTGCCGGATGGGCATGAGTGCCCGATCTCCCGTCATTCCAGCTGCGGTTTCGGCGCATCAGTTTCGCCTTATGCCTACGAAAACAGCCCCTCCAGCCCCCCTCCCGAAACTTTTCCCCTGTCATCCCGGCGAAAGCCGGGCCCAGAACCCCTTGTTTCACTTGAGAATACGGACACCGGCCTCCACCTGAATGACAAGGGGCATGAACTATTCCCATCAATGCGAATCCGACGGGGTATCCCGCCAGGTTAGTCTCCTCCCCGTGACCTACTCGCTCAACCGCCCGCCCGCCGGCATGACCGGCTTCCTGCTGCTGATCTGGCCGCTGGTCTTCGTGCAACTCATCGCGCTGAAGGCCTGGGTCCGCAAGCATTACGGCCCGGGCCTGCCCTACTGGTACACCGTCAGCCGCTGGGGCAGGGTCTCCCTCCGCCACATGCCCATCGACTTCACCTGGGGCTACACCGCGCCGGGACCCCTGCAGCCGACCACGGCGCAGGTAAACCTGTTTGCGCCAGCACGGCGCTTGCTCGACGCGCTGGCGCCGGAGGTGTGTGTATCCGTGGCGCCGCTGCATGAGGAGTGCAGACATTCTGTACACGTGCAACCAGAACTCGCGCGCTTCGACACACCCTAGCACCGGATTCCGTGCTCATTGCCCTGTCATCCCGGCGAAAGCCGGGACCCAGACCTCCCCCGCACCGCCGGGGAGGCCGCCAGCGCAGCCCGCAAACAAACTCAACACCCCATCAGAATTCCTCGTTTGTCATTCTCCGCCGCGCCGTGCGATCACACCCGCCTCACAAGGACAACCGCCATGCCGACATACCCCTTCTACCAGGTCGACGCCTTCGCTTCGAAAGCCTTCGGCGGAAACCAGGCCTGCGTCATGCCGATGGAGGCCTTCCTTCCCGACGAGACGCTGCTCGCCATCGCGGCGGAAAACAACGTCTCGGAGACGGCTTATCTCGTGCCGGCGGGGGAGGGCGTCTGGAAACTGCGCTGGTTCACACCGGCCGTCGAAGTGCCCCTCTGCGGCCATGCCACGCTTGCCTCGGCGCATGTCCTCTTTGCGCATGGCGGCTTCAAGGGCGAGACCATCGCCTTTGACACCGTGAAGTCCGGCCGCCTGCTCGTGAAACGCCTCGCGGATGGCCGGCTCGAAATGGACTTTCCCTCGGCCCCCGTCACGCCTGTTCCGGTCACGGACGATATCGCCGCCGCGCTCGGCGCGCGCCCGGTCGAGGCCTGGGGCGGCATGTTCTACGCGGCCCGTTTCGAAACACCGGACGAGGTACGCGCCCTCGCGCCGGACCACCGCGCCCTGAAATCCCTCGGCGCCGAGGGCGACGATTGGGACCGGGGCAATTTCGGCTGCTTCGCGCTCGGCGGCGAAGACGGCGCCGACGCCACCTCCCGCTTCTTCGCCCCCGGCTCCGGCATCGACGAAGACCCGGCCACCGGCAGCTGGCACACGATGCTCGCCCGCATCCTCGCGGAACACTTCTACCGCTCCGCCGCCAGCTGCCATCAGGCCTATCCCGGCCGAGGCGCCCGCATCGACGTGCGCCTTGAAGGTGATCGCTGCAAGCTGACCGGCACAGCGGTCACGGTGATCCAGGGCCAGTTCACACTCTAGGCCGGAACTTCTTTCCCCGCCCAGTCAAAACACTTCCCCGAATCCTCCGGGGTCAGACCATCGACGACGCCCAGCAGATACCCCGCCGCCTGCGCCGGCGTGAACAGCTTCTCCTCCGCCACTCCGCCCTGAAACGCTTTCGAAAGACCCGTATCGACCGTACCCGGATGAAGACCCACGCAGATACTCTCCGGCGCCCGCCGCGCCTGCTCGATGGCAAAGTTGCGGATCAGCATATTCAGCGCCGCCTTGGACGCGCGGTAGGCATGCCAGCCGCCCAGCCGGTTGTCGCTGATGGATCCGACCCGCGCCGACAGCGCCGCAAACACGCTGCGCTCCGCCTTCGGCATCAGGGGCAGCATGTGTTTGGCAATCAACGCCGGGCCAAACGTGTTCGCTTCGAATACGCGCCGGAAGGCTTCAAGGCTTTGCGCCCGGTAGGACTTCTCGGGTTGCAGATCGCCATCAGACAAAAGCCCGCTGGCAACAATGCACAGGTTCAAAGGACCAAAAGACTGGATTTCATCTGCGAGGGATTTGAGAGACGCATCATCCGTAAAGTCGGCCTGCCGGTTCTCTGCGCCGTCGATCCGCCCGCCTGTGCGGGAAACGGCAAATACGTGCGCATGGATGCCCGACGCCAGAAGACGCTCCGTCAGTGCGCGGCCAATCCCGCCCGAACTGCCAAACACAACTGCAACCATGATCCCGCCCAACTAGGGCGCGGCCCGCAACAGAAAAGGGAGAGAGGAAAGAATGGTGCCGCTTAGGTGCATTGAACAGCGGTTTTGCTGGGTCCGGCAACGTCCGATAACATCTATAAATATCGATAAAAAACAATACTAAAAGTCCGATACGGTCTTGCGGTGTCCGAGGGTATCGATTTACAAAGGGTGGTCTGAAAGGTGGTCAGGAAATGGCACGCCAGCGCACCCGGTACAAACTGTCAGCGGCGTTTGTTAAGTCGGCGCCAATGGGAAAGCACAACGACGGAGATGGGCTCTGGCTGCACCGGCGGACGACCGAAAGTGCCAAATGGTTTTTCCGGTTCACGCTTCATGGGCGCCGCCGGGAAATGGGCCTTGGAAGTCTTTCCGACGTCTCTCTGCAGCGGGCGCGTGAGTTGGCAGACGCTGCACGCGAACTTGCGAAGCGCCGCATTGATCCGATTCAACAGAAGGAACGAGAAAGCCGCGACGCGGCTCGTGCTGACAATACGCTCAAGAAAATCGCTGAAGAAGCCTTCGAGGCGCGAAAGGCGGAGCTTCGGGATAACGGCAAGGCGGGCCGTTGGTTTTCACCACTTGAACTGCATGTGCTGCCAGATCTTGGCGAGGTTCCAGTAAATGAGATCGATCAGCGGCTGATCCGGGATACGCTGGCACCGATATGGCACGATAAAGCGGTGACCGCTCGCAAAGCTATGAATCGTTTGGGCCTGGTGTTGCAACATGCCGCCGCGCTGGGGCTCGATGTGGATATTCAGGCGACGGACAAAGCGAAAGCCTTGCTGGGAAAGCAGCGCCATCAGGTTTCTCATATTGAAGCGATGCCGTGGCGGGATGTGCCGACATTTTACGCAAGCCTGAGCGAGCCGACGACCGCGAATCTGGCCATGCGATTGCTGATTCTGACCGGCCACAGGTTGAAGCCGGTCCGGTTCCTGCGGCTGGATCAGATCGATGGCAACGTCTGGACAGCGCCTGCCGAGCTAATCAAGGGGAGGGAGGGGTCAACCGACTCGTTCCGGTGCCACTTGTCGCCCGAAGCGCTCGGGGTCATCGAGCTCGCCAAGCCGCTTACGCGCGACGGCTTTCTATTTCCATCGATCCGAAAAGGCGTGATGAGCGACGCGACGCTCAGCCGGATGATGGAGCGCCGGGGTTTGGCTGCGCGGCCCCACGGGTTCCGAACGAGCTTACGACTCTGGCTCGAAGAGGCCACCACCGCTAGCCACGAGGTCAAGGAAAGTATGGTCCAGCATAAGACCGGTGGCAACGTAGAGCGCGCTTATCGGCGTACGGATTATCTGGACCAGCGCCGCCCGCTTTATGACGCGTGGGGGAAATTCGTTTCGCAATTCATTGAATGATATTCATTTCCAGAAGAGCAGGGCATGCCACCAGGGCGGCGGGTTGAGGTGCTTGCTGCAGACATCGTATCCGATCCGGTCGCGCAGCACCGGGAAGGCCGCCGCGTCTTCCTGCGTCACGATACGGTTGGAGAAAATGCGTCTGGCTTCGCCGGTCTCTTCGTCCTCAACAAGAAGTGAGGTGTGGCTCATCTGGTCAAGACAAACGGCGACCGCCCGGCTGCGCGTATCACTCGCAGCCCAGTCATTGTCTCCCGCCAGTAGTCTAACCTCCCAAACCCGGGCGGTCTTGTCCGATGAGGCGGTGACGATGTGGGTCCCGTCCGGGGAGAAGGCGGTGGAGTAGACAGGGCCTTTATGGCCTTCGAGGGACGTGCTGGTCCAGCTGCCGTACTCCGACTCGCGCCAGACCCGGGCAGTCTTGTCGTCTGAGGCGGTGACGATCCGAGTCCCGTCCGGCGAGAAGGCAACGGAGTTGACATCGTCCTCATGCCCGTTGAGAGGCGTACTGTCCCAGCTGCCATCCTCCGCCTCGCGCCAGACCCGGGCGGTCTTGTCCCCTGAGGCGGTGACGATACGGGTCCCGTCCGAGGAGAAGGCGGCAAACCAGACAATGCCCCCATGCCCTTCGAGAGGCGTGCTGTCCCATGTGCCGTCCTCTGCCTGGCGCCAGACCCGGGCGGTGTTGTCCGATGAGACGGTGACGATGCGTGTCCCGTCCGGGGAGAAGGCGGCGTCGTTAACTTCTAACTGGTGCCCTTGGAGAGGCGTGCCATCCCATGTGCCGTCCTCTGCCTCGCGCCAGACCCGGGCGGTTTTGTCTCCAGAAGCGGTGATGATGCGTGTCCCGTCCACGGAGAAGGCGGCGGCGGTGACAGCCCAGTTGTGCCCTTCGAGAGACGTGCTGTCCCATGTGCCGTTCTTTGCCTCGCGCCAGACCCGGGCGGTCCTGTCTCCTGAGGCGGTAACGATGCGTGTCCCGTCCGGGGAGAAGGCGGCAGAATAGACAGCTTCGTCATGACCTTCGAGGAGCTTGCTGTCCCATGTGCCGTTCTATGCCTCGCGCCAGACCCGGGCGGTCCCGTC
>JAVKGA010000003.1:0-263169 GCA_040223555.1 Hyphomonas sp. | reverse complement strand
TCCAGTTCGGGCGGCACGGGGCGGCAGGGCTTAGCATTCGATGGGCGCTCCCGGCAGGCCAGCGTGATCGTCTTGTCCGCCAGCGTCTCCAGCGGATTGCCAACTTCCCAATAGCCGTAGCCCTTGAACTCCCTGATATGGGCAATTTCCTTGTCCAGCGCCTGACGCTCTTCTGGCGTGTAGCGGAATACCTCCCCCCATCGCAGGCTGCCCAGCACATCGACGTGCGCGACCATACGCCAATACTGGTCCATCACGAACATGGTGATGTCGTGCCGCTGCGCCGGGTCTATCCCGTCGGGCGTCTTGCAGGCGAACGTGCTGACGCTGGCCGTGGCCTGCTCCAGTGCCGTGTCGACCTGTCCGCGCACTTCCGGCGCCACCATCGCTTTCAGCTCAGCGGCCTTCATCGCCAGCATTGATTCCGAAGCCAGCACATACATCGGATCGGACCAGTTGCACTTCTCTGCCGCCGCCGTGATCTGCGCAACATTCGACAGTTCCGCCATGATCCGGTTCGGATCGGGCGGCGCAGGGGCGGCTGCGCCGGGAGGGGGCGCCTGGGCAAATGCCGGCGCACCGAGCACGCACAGGCACATTGCAGCCACCGAGAGTTTCGCCAACCTGATCATGTCTTCGTCCCCTGATTGTCCCAGCCGGAAGCCTATTCACGTCTGGTGACGCCAATCCAGCCCAATTCGAGGATCAAGGCATGCCCCCGAGGGGTTACATCTGCATCGTCCAGCCTTCGACACCCATCGCGGCCTGGCGCACGGCCTCGGACAGGGTGGGGTGGGCATGGCTGGTGCGGGCAATGTCTTCCGACGAGGCGCCGAATTCCATGGCGACACAGATTTCCGCGATCATCTCGCCCACGCCGACGCCGATCATGTGGGCGCCAAGGATCCGGTCCGTACCCTTTTCGGCAAGGATCTTCACGAAGCCGAGTGTTTCATGGTTCGTCCGTGCACGGGAGTTGGCCATGAACGGAAACTTGCCCTTCACATACTCGATGCCGGCGGCTTTCAGCTCTTCCTCGTTCTGGCCGACCCAGGCGATTTCCGGGTTGGTGTAAACGACGCTCGGCACAAGGTTATAATCTACATGGCCGGCCTTGCCGGCGATCAGCTCGGCAACGGCCGCGCCGTCATCTTCGGCCTTGTGGGCCAGCATCGGGCCGGGAATGCAGTCACCGACCGCCCAGACACCGTCGGCCACCTTGAAATGATCGGTCACTTCGATGACACCGCGCTTGTCGGTCTTGCCGCCGACAGCCTCCAGGCCAAGACCCTCCGTGTACGGTTTGCGGCCGATGGCAACGATCACGATGTCGGCGTCGAGCGTTTCGCTGTCGCCGCCCTTGGCGGGCTCCATCGACACTTTCAGCTTGGTCTTCTGCTTCTCGATGCCGGTCACTTTCGTGCCCAGCTTTAAGGTCAGGCCCTGTTTCTTGAAGGTCTTCTCGGCTTCCTTCGCCACTTCCGCGTCAGCGGGCGGCAGGATGCGGTCGAGATATTCAACCACCGTCACGTCCGAACCCAGCCGCGCCCAGACCGAGCCCATCTCCAGCCCGATCACGCCCGCGCCGATCAGCACGAGGCGCTTGGGCACCGCCGACAGCGACAGCGCGCCGGTGTTCGAGACGATCCGCTCTTCGTCGATCTCGATGCCGGGCAGGGAGGCGGGTTCCGAGCCCGTTGCGATGACGATGTTCTTCGTCTCCAGCACGCTGACCTTGCCGTCCGGATCGGTCACTTCGACCTTGCCGCGCCCGAGAATCTTGCCCTTGCCTTTGACGTAATCGACCTTGTTCTTCTTGAACAGGAATTCGACGCCCTTGGTCAGGCCTTCCACCGCGTCGGCCTTCTGGGCCATCATCTGGGTGAGATCGAGTTCCACCTTGCCGGTCTTGATGCCGAGGGCCGCAAAGTCGTTCTGCGCCGAGTGGAAGAGATGCGAGGCATGCAGCAGCGCTTTCGAGGGAATGCAGCCGACATTCAGGCAGGTGCCGCCGAGCTTGCCGCGCATTTCGATACAGGCGACCTTGAGCCCCAACTGCCCCGCGCGGATCGCGCAATTGTAGCCGCCGGGTCCGCCGCCGATGATGACGACGTCATAGGTCTCTGCCATGGGATTTCATCCTTGATTGGGGCCTTGGTCCGCACCGGGGAGAGGCGCGAGTCAGTTGCGCGGCATACCTAGGCATTCCAGCCCCGAAATCAATCCGCAGGGAGTTTAATCTGGACCTAGCTTCGCTTCACGAAAGCCAGCACGCCGGCCAGGGCAACCAGCACGGCCGCGGTCATCGCATCGGCCCTCCACAAGGAGGATGAGGAGCCCATCCCGGCCATGACTGCGGGAAGCGCTGCGAACAGGATCACACCGACCCCCGCAAGCCAGCCGCCGCCCCGGATATTGAAGGTGGCCAATGCGGCGCCAATGAGGGTGATGGCAGCGGCGACAATACGCCAGAGGCTGGTCGGGGGCTGCAACAGGGCATCCTCCAGCGGGCTTCCCCGGCTGACGATCATCTGCACCGGAACAATGCCCTGCCAGAGCAGCCAGGCGGCGATCAGGGCCAGCAGCCCGGCGGCAATCCTGCGGATCATGTGCGTCCCCTCCCGGACCTGTGTTCTGTGGAAAGGAGGCTAGGCCGATGCGCGGCGTCCGGCAACGGGCCAGACGACCGGGGAGCCAATCAGGCCGCTTCTTCCTGTTCGTCCATCTCGCCGCGCAGGCGGGCGAGGTTGGCCGCGCGGGCAGCTTTCTTGCGGCGGGCCTGCGCGATGAACATCGCGCGTTGGCGCTGTACCACGATATCGGCCACGAAGATCGGCGGCTGTTTCTTCTTCGGCGGTTTGACTTTCGCCGGCTTCGCCGCGCGCTGCATCGCCATCTGCACGGCGGTGGCCTCGTCCATGCCGTCGGGCACTTCGACGTCCATCATCTCGACCGGGCGCTTGCGCAATTCCCAGACTGCGATCAGCAGCAGCATGGCCCCGGCCATCAGGCCTGCCATGGCGCCTTCGCCTGCGCTCGGATCCAGCCACCATTGCGGATCGAAATGCACGAGGAAAACCGAAGGCACCGAGAAGCAGAGCGCGAAAATGTACCAGCCGACCGCGCCGCCCTTGCGGCCGGCAATCGTGGCTCCGGCGGCGTAATAGCCGAGCGCGGCAAACAGGTAGGCGCTGCCATGCGCAATGCCGAGTTCGCGCCAGTTCACGCCGCTCAGGCCATTGGCCACGTCGTCCTGCACGATCCAGCTCATCACCATGACAATCGACGGCCAGCGCACGGCGGTCAGCGCGCCGAAAGCAAAGGCAATCGCATAGATCGTGAGCAGGATGGCGATAAGACGGCGCATCCTCCCGCGTAACACGCGCGTAGTAAGCGCTGGCTGAACGCGGTCGGTGAAATTTCACCGATTGCCGCTGCCGGGCCGGTCAGACCGGGTCCGGGAACACGAAAAGGCTCAGTGTCAGATGCACCGAGGCCTGCAGGGTATAGGTCATCAGGAACCCGTCGAGATTGGACCTCAGCTGCCAGGCGAGGAAAGTCAGCGCGTAGAACAGATAGCCCCAGCCAAACATCAGCCCGCCATCCAGTCCGGCGGCGAGGCTGAACAGGGCCGTGAATACCAGCATCGCAGCGCCCGCCGCATGCCAGTAAGTCGGGGTAAGGCGGCGGGTCACTTCCAGAATGCCCCAGAGCATCAGGGTTGACGCCGCCGGCCAGATGAGCGCGAACCCCACGATGGGCGGTGGCGGGGATGAGGCACCCGGCTCAGGTTGCGGAATCACCAGCACGGCCATCACCGCGACCAGCATCGTGCCCAGGATCACGGCAAGATAGGCGCGCCACAGGTAAACCACCCGTGACCCGCTCGTGTCCGTCATGAAGGCCAGCCAGGTCATGCCGTGTGTCACTCGCCTCCTGTGGTAAGGCCCGCACGCGACCAATCGCGCGCGGACCTGTACCTCTAGAGGCGTAACACAGACGGGTTGCGTGTCAGGCCATTTCGTAGGCGGGCCAGAGATTCTTCGAGAAATACCGCGCCTTCATCCGGTCCATATAGTCGACCAGATTGCCATGCCCGCGCACGAGGCCCGTCAGCGGCGTGTCGAAATATTCGGTCGCGCAGCTGATGAGCACGGCAGAAACGCTGGCATCGGCGGCGGAGGGCGTGTCCCCGAACAGGAAGTCCTGTCCGGCCAGCTGGCTGGCGAGCGCTTCCAGGTCCAGCGCGGCGAGTTGCATCCGCTCTGTGTCCGAGTGCCGCCCAAGGCCCGCAGCATACTGCGTCGCGGCGATTTCGGCGCGCACGCCTTGCATCACATCAGCGCGCGCCGGTTCGGGCACGTCCATGAAAAACAGGGCGGGGCCTTTGGCGAAGTTTCCGTCTTGCAGCCAGCGCTCCATCATCATCACGCGGGTCAGATGGTCCTCGGCCATGCGCTCGAACGCCCAGCTGGCCGCGCGCTGCTGATCGTCCAGCCCGTCGAGCAGCGACCGGCCAAGTTTCGCCTCGACATGCGCCCGGATGAAATTGCTGTCCTGTACCAGCAGACCGCCATCCTTCAGGTAAGGCGCCTTATGCTTGGACACGGACTCCAGGTCCGCGAAATCGCGGCTGAATTCGGCGCCCAGCATCTGCAGCTGCATGTCCGATTTCATCACGAAAGGGCTGGGCGAGGGGCAATCGAACATCGGGCCCCATCCGTAAAGTGTCATCATGATCCGTCTCCATCGTCTCGGTTTGCGATAGGCACTTGATAGCGGAGGTCTGCTGACAGCATGGTGTCAGCAGCGTGGCAGTAGGATCAAAAAATGAGACGCACCGAACGCCTGTTCCAGATCATCCAGGTCCTGCGCCGCCACCGCGCGCCGGTCACCGGGCAGGCG
The DNA here is from genome assembly GCA_040223555.1 of Hyphomonas sp. Classification (GTDB taxonomy): domain Bacteria; phylum Pseudomonadota; class Alphaproteobacteria; order Caulobacterales; family Hyphomonadaceae; genus Hyphomonas. The sequence continues at coordinate 258,264 of JAVKGA010000003.1, read as the reverse complement.
CTTGCGGAGGAACTCGAAGTCTCCCTGCGCACGCTCTACCGCGACATGGCCGAGCTGATCGCCCAGCGTGTGCCGATCCGCGGAGAGGCCGGCACCGGCTACGTTCTGGAGGAGGGGTATGACATGCCGCCGCTGATGCTGACGGCGGATGAACTCGAGGCCGCCGTGCTCGGCGCGCAATGGGTCGCCGCGCGCGGCGATGCAGCCTTATCCCGCGGCGCGCGAGACCTGATCGCCAAGCTCACCGTCGCCGTGCCGCGCGAGTTGCAGCCGGTCATCGTCGATTCCGGCCTCGCCCCGGTCAGCTACAGGAAACGCCCCAGGGACCAGTTTGATGTCGCGCTCGTGCGCCGCGCCATCCGTAGGCAGATGAAATTGCAGCTCGACTATGCCGACGAGAACGGCGCCGTTACCAAACGCGTCGTCTGGCCGTTCCTGCTCGCCTATTGGGAAGAGGTCAGCCTGATCTGCGCCTGGTGCGAATTGCGGCAGGGCTTCCGCCATTTCCGCACCGACCGGGTCAGCGCCGCCGAACTGCAGGGCCGTTTTCCCGAGAGCATCAGCCGCCTGCGCCGGCGCTGGGATCAGGAAGACCGGGGTAGGCGGGGGAATACTTAGTCTTGCGCCAGATCATCCGCCCAGGGCTTCGATGATTTCCTTTGGCGCGGTTCTGGTCGACCCGGCATTGAAAGGCGGGTGCGGATCATATTCGATCGCGAGCTGCGCCATCATGGCGGCTTTTGTTCCATAGAGGTCGGCGATCAGGGCGAGGGTCAGGTCGATGCCGGCTGAGACGCCCGCCGAGGTCCAGCATTTTCCGTCCTGCACCCAGCGATCCGGCACGAAGGTCGCGCCGCCGCCGTCGAGCATATTTGAGAACTTCCAGTAGGTTGTCGCGCGCCGCCCTTCGAGGAGGCCGAGCTTGGCCAGCAACAGGGAGCCCGTGCAGATACCGACCGTATAGGTTGCCGATCCATCCATCCGCTTCACCCAGTCCGCGATCACAGGGTCGTTTGCCGCAACCATAAGGCCCTGCGCGCCGCCGGGCACCAGAAGGATGTCGGTTTCCGTGATCTGATCAATTGTTACGTTGGCCTTGTAGTCGACAATGCCGCTATCGCTTTTCATCAGCTCGGTCGTCTTCGCGGCCAGCACGACCTCCACTCCGTCCACTTTGTGCAGGGCTTCGTAAGGACCGATCCAGTCAAGCATGGTCACGCCCGGATAAAGCAGTATTGTAACCTGCGTCCGTTGGCCGGTGCGTATTCCTTTTGTGTCGTTGAGCGCCTGCTCGCCAGCATGCGCGCACCCCGTCAGGATCGCCGCCGTGCTGGCCAGGCTCAGGGCCGTGAAGGATCGGCGGTTCAATTTCTCGGTCATGGCGTTTCTGCATCTCTTCGTGGCGCCGGGATGATGTCCGGCGAGCCTTGGTACTTTCGGTGCCGGGGAAGCGCCAGCGTTTCGCGCGATCAGTCGGAAAAGCCCGGCAGCATCGGCGCGGCGCCGTCCGCATCGATACGTTCGAGTTGCAGCATGTGCCGCTTGGTGGCGCGACCGCCATGCGCGGAGAAGCCGCCGATCTTTCCGTTCGCGGCCAGCACCCGGTGGCAGGGTACGATCAGCGGCCAGGGATTGGCGCCCATCGCCGCGCCGATGGCCCGCGCGGCGCCCGGCTCGCCGATAGCGGCGGCGAACGCGCCATAGCTGGTCGCTTCGCCCCAGCCGACACCGCGCAGGGCGGCATAGATTTTCGCGTTGAAGGCGCTGACCCCGGACAGGTCGAGCGCCACATCCGCGAAGCTTGTCTCGGCGCCCTCGAAGTAGGCACGCATCCGCGCGGCGCAATCTGCGACAGGGGCGGGAAGGTCATCCGTCCGCGACCCGCCTGACCGGCGGGCGAGGCGCGTCTCAGTGGCTGCGGGCGTCTCTTCCGGCAACTGCACCTGCGTCAGGCCCGCCGCGTTCCAGCCGAGGCCGCACGTGCCAGCTTCAGTTTCAAACAGGTGATAGCTCGCCGGGCGCATTAGTTGAACATGGCGCCTGATGGGGTTGTCATCAAGCGGCCGTCCGCGATTCGGGAACGCTGCGTCAGCGGCGCAGCGTCCCTTGAAAGGTCGAGTTCCGTCCCGCGATCAGGGCGAAGACATGCCGGCGCTCTGTAATTGTCGCGCAGGTTTCAGCCGAGACCGCCATCACGCCCAGGCGAGTCTGCACCACGCCGACGCTCAGGTTGTCGCCGGTCTGCACGACGGCGCCGTCGAGATGGCGTCCGCTTTGGATGAGACAGGCTGAATTTCCCGAACCGGTCTGCGCGACGGTGCCTGTATTATAGGCCCCGAACTGCCGGATGCCGGCAGCGTTGTCGCTTCCGGCCTGCACGATGCCGGCCGCGTTTCCGCTTCCCTGCTGGATGATCGAAGTCGCCCGCCCGCCGGCCTGCGCTGAGGCAGCGCCGGGCAATGTCAGGCCTGCAAGCAGCAGGCTGGCGATGAGTAGTTTGCGGTTTTGCACGATCCCTGCCTCCTAGGCGCGGCGTTCGAGGCGGCAGAGTTCGCCGGCCGCATCTGTCAGTGTCAGCAGGGCGCGGTAGCGCCCCCGCGAAATCTCTGCGCCGCCGATGACGGCGCTCTCGCCCGCCACCAGATCAACCGGGCCGCCTTGCGTCACGTCAGACGAACCGTCTGTGCTGTGGGCGCTGATCTTGAACGTATAGTCCGCGCGCAGGCCGTAATCCGCATGGGCCACGGCTTCGAGCCGCAGTCCGTTTGCGGTGCGTGTCTCGCGGATCTCGCAGGCGCCGGGCTCCGAGACGGTGTGCGTGGCGGGAGGCGTCTGGGCGGCGCAGGCGGACGCCAGCGCAAGTGCAGCGCCGATCATTGCGTACTTCATGGACCTTGCTCCTTGAGCGGAGGGTATGGCGGGGAGGAGGATTCCTCCCCGCCCGCAACCTCAGTTATAGCCGCTTTGTACGACCACGGAGATATTGCCGTCGCCGCGCTGGCGCACCGTTACATCCTGGCCATTGCCGACCTGAATGATGCCGGAGGTGTTGTTCCAGCCGTCCTGATCGGCCACGGCGGTGTTGTTGGTGCCGATCTGCGCGATGCCGGAGACGTTGCCATATCCGGTCTGTAGCGTGCTGGCGCTCAGCCTGCGTCCATCCTGCCCGGTGACGGCGTAGTTGTTCTCGCCGATCTGGCCGGTCTCGACGCTGTTGCGGTTGCCGTACTGATCCATGCGCAGGAAGTTGTTATAGCCGGACTGGACGCCGCGGGCATATTGGCCCGAGCCGCCCTGCACGATGACGGTGCCATTGCGTGTGCCTTGCTGGGCGGCGGCTGCACCATTGTTGTAACCCGACTGGTCGATGCGGACCCGGTTGCGCGGGTCGGCATGAGCGGCGCCGAGGCTGAAGACCAGCAGGGCAGCGGCGGCAGTAGAAAGAAGACGGTTCATGGTACTCAAACTCCTGTTTTCGTCTCGCACCTCGATGAAGGCAGTGCTCGATCCCGCACAGGAATGAGGGCTGCGCGCTGAACGCGATTTGAATGCGCGGGTTCGGATTGGTTCATCCTGTGTTATGGGCCTCAGCAAGATTGCCATTGGCCGCCATCGGTCCGCCCTGCTAGGGATCAGCCGGACAAGAAATCAGGAGGAAATTCATGGGCCGCGTTTCGGGAAAAATGGCATTCATTACGGGCGGCGCGCAGGGCCTCGGCGAGGCGACCGCGCGGATGCTCGCGAAGGAAGGCGCCAAGGTCACGGTGACGGATATCAACGGCGCCGGCGCCGAGAAAGTCGCCGCCTCCATCAACGCCGCGCATGGCGCAGGTACTGCGTTTGCCTTCCAGCAGGACGTCACCAGCGAAGCACAGTGGCAGGACGTGCTACAGCGGGCGCATGATGCGATGGGCGGCCTCAATGTGCTCGTCAACAACGCGGGTATCGGTTCGCTTGGCTCAGTGGAGGACGAGAATTACGACATGTTCAAAAAGGTGCAGACGGTGGATGTCGATTCGATCTTCCTCGGCTGCAAGTATGCCATCCCGTTGATGCGTGCGCATGGCCTTGGCTCAATCGTCAACATCTCGTCCATCGCGGGCATCATCGCGAGCGGGAACTATGTCGCCTACAACACCGCCAAGGCGGCCGTGCGCCACCTGTCGAAATCCATCGCGCTGCACTGCGCGAAGACTGGCGGGCAGATCAGGTCAAACTCCGTACACCCCGTATTCATCAACACGCCGATCCTTGACCGCACCAAGGAAATGTTCGGCGAGGAAAAAGCGCTTGAGAAACTCGGCCGGCAGATCCCGCTCGGCAAGGTCGGCGAGCCGGACGATATCGCCTATGCCGTTTTGTATCTCGCCTCCGACGAGTCCAAGCTCGTCACCGGCATCGAACTGAAGGTCGATGGCGGCATCAGCGCGATGTAGGCGGATGACCATTTCAATCGAGCCAATTCTTCAGTTTGGAGATTTCACGTCGCCGCTTCGGAATATTCGGGCGCGTCTGGACGAATATTATCTGGAGTTGGACCTGATCCCCAGCAGGACGCTCCCCGATCCGATCAAGGTCGATCCAAACGAGACCGACGCATTGAAGCTAATCTTGGGCGGCAGTCGTGAGATTGTTGAAGGCGAGCGCTATTTAAGGCTCGAATTCCAGCACATCTGGGGATGGATGACGCACGAAGAGTTTTCCGAGAATGTCGGCATTACGCTTCCTATTGAAGAATGGCCCCAAATGACCAAATGCAGGGGCGCTTTTCCGCTCGTGAAAGTGATCGGGTCGCCCTGGCTGGCGCAGGTGCCTGACCTTGAGCGTGAAAACATGTTCCACTTCCGCATCTGGAGCATGACAACCTACATGGACATCATCAGCTACGATCCGGAAGGCCGCTGGCTTCCGAACGTTTAGGTTTTTGAGTTGAGCCGCCCATGTCGGTGTGCCTCCAAGTTTAGCTCGTCCTGTGAAGATGCGTCGCCCTCGATGGCCGGAGGCCATCAGAGGGCCCATCTCCCGAACCCTCCGCATACGCACCCTCCGTTGGTCGTCATCCCGGGATTTGCGAGAGCAAATGCCCGGGACCCAGACCTCTTGTGCACCGGCTCAAGGGCGGGACGTCATCGAAAGCATTCCCTAAAAGCGTATTGACAACCAACATATCGTTGTGTAAACACAATATAACGATGCAAATAAAAGGCAAAAACCCTTGATCCACAACAGGCTTTCCGTCTTCAGGGCTGAACGCGGTCTCAGCCGGAAGGACCTTGCCGAGGCGGTCGGGGTCAATCCGCAGACGATCGGATATCTTGAGCGGGGCGACTATGCGCCCTCGGTCGAGCTGGCGCTGAAGCTCGCGGCCCTGTTCGAAGTGCCGGTCGAGCAGCTCTTCTCGCTGAAACCGTTCGCCCCTCTCGCCCTCAGCCTCAGAGACCAGGAGTCCTGATCCCATGTTCATCCGCACGAAAACCCATCCCTTCGGCCGGCAGTTCTCGACGGGTACCGTCCGTATACTGCTGATCGGCCTCTACACGCTGTATCCGCTCGGCTGCATATTGCAGCTGGTGCCGATGTCCTCCGGGGAAGGTGTCGTCTCCAGCCTCGTTGGTCTCGGGCTCGTGGTAGCTTCCCTGGTCATTGTGACCGTGCTTGCGGGCTCCAGCCTGCAGCGTCAGACACAGGAACCCGAAGCGGTGCTCGACGAACGCGAACTGGGCGAGCGCAACCGCGCGGCCTTCCAGGCGCATTCGGTTTTCTCGGGCATCGTCCTCATCGGGGTGCTCTACATGATGCTGACCACCGACATGGCGGCAAATGACAAACTGCACCTCTGGCGCCCGTCTACCGGCGCACACTGGAATGCCATTTTCGGCGGGTTGATCCTGCTTTCCTTCACCCTGCCGGGCGCCATCATCGCCTTCGGCAAGTCGAAGGCCGAGATCGACTAGCCGTTCGGCAGGGGCTGCTTGCCCGTCACCAGAAAGGCATAGACGGCCAGCCCGCCCACCACGACCGCCGAAGCGATCAGGGGCAGGGCATGGTCGACCTGGTAGAGGCCCGCGCCGATCAGCGGCCCGAAGATGAAACCCGCCGGCGGCGCGGCCGACATCAGCGCGGCTGCGGCGCCCTGTTCCTCCCGGCTGACCGACAGGCTGCCCAGCGCATTGGCCGAAGGAATGGCGAGGGCCGAGCCTACGCCGACCATCAGGAAGGCGAGGCAGAGGATCGGGAAGGCGTGAAACGCATCCGCCGCAATATAGCCGAGGCTGACAATCCCCAGCCCGACCGGCAGGATGCGGCGCGGATCGGGCTTTACCCGCGCGATGTATCCGAACTGTACGGCGATCGTGGCGATGGCCATGCAGGCGAAGGCGATGCCGGTGTAGAGCACGGCCGCCTGGCCAGCATTTGCGGCATGGGTTTCGTCGAGCCGGTAGCGGTCCTCGATGAACCAGGCGAGGGTCTGCTGCACCATGCCGACGCCGACGAAATAGGAGACGAGGAAGATCAGGTGCGGCCGCACGCGCGGATCGGTCATCGCCAGCGGTTTCGGGCGGACCGAATCGCGCGGCCGGGGCACCGTTTTCGGCAACGAAAATCCGAGGAGCACCGCCACGAGAAGGCAGAGCACGATCGAGCCCCAGAGCGGGGCGAGAGCCCCGAAGGGCGCGAGCACGGCGGCGCCGGCAGGGCCGAGGATCGAGCCGATGCTCATGCCCGCTCCCAACATGCCGAGGCCGGCGGCGCGGTCATGCGTCGTGGTCGCGTCCGTCATCGCCGCCATCGACGCGGGCTGCAGGCCGGGCGAGAGCAGGCCGAACCAGAGGCGCACGAAGACCAGCAGCAGGATCAACGAGGTGCCTGCGATCACGCCTTTGAGACCCGCATCAAGGGCGAAGAGGAAGGCCATGTTGGTGAGGCCCATCGCGCAGAGCGAGAAGACCATGACGCGCTTGCGTCCCACCCGGTCGGCAATTCGGCCCCAGCGGGGAATCATCACGGCGTAGAGCAGGGTGGACAGCGTCAGGATCGCCGCGACCTCGATCTCGCCGAGGCCGGCCTTGCGGGTCAGCGGGGCGACGACGACGAAATTGATGCTCATGCCGGCGCCCATGGCGATGGTGGCCAGCATCAGAATGTTCCGCTGGAACGGGGACAGCGGATGCAGCGGCGTTTCGGTGTCATCCATGTGCATGTTCCCGGGAGGTTGGGGGAGACGCTAGGGTGGTTGGCTGAGCCTGCCAAACCCTTACGTTGCGACAATCAGCGGGGTGAACCTTGCCTCACCGGGGGGATACACCCTAAGTGACGCATATTCCTGACCCCTCGCCGGAGCGAAACCGCCCTCATGAAAGCGATTTTCGACGTCATCCTCGCCATCCTGAACATTGCGACCTGGATCATCATTATCCAGGCCGTCCTGTCCTGGCTTCTCACATTCCGTGTGCTGGACCTGCGCAACAATGTTGTCGATTCCATCTGGACCGGCCTGCAGCGCCTGACCGAGCCGCTCTACCGGCCGATCCGCAACCTGCTGCCGCCGATGTCCGGCATCGATCTGACCCCGTTGGTCGTGCTGCTGCTCATCTTCTTCCTGCAGCGGGTGATCATTTATTATGTTTACCCGAACGTCATCTGACGCCTGCGCAGCGACTCGGCTAAAAGGCCCCGGAATGGGCGCCCGCCGGAGCGGGCATGAGGGAAGGCTGGCGGGCAGATGAGTGCAGTTCGGATTGACGGAAATGCAGTGGCCGCCGATGTGCGCGCCTCGGTGGCCCGCGCGGTCAGCGCCCTGCCGGGTAAGCCGGGCCTCGCGGTTGTGCTGGTCGGCGAGGATGCGGCGAGCGAGGTCTATGTCCGCAACAAGGTAAAATCGACCGCCGAGGCGGGGATGGTGTCGCATCATCACCGGTTGCCGGCGAGCGCCACGCAGGGCGAAGTGGAATCGCTGATTGCGGCGCTGAATGCGGACCCCGAAGTCGATGGCATCCTGCTGCAGCTGCCGCTGCCGAAGGGGCTGGATGCAGACGCCGCGATTGAGCGGATTGATCCGTCGAAGGATGTTGACGGGCTGACGGAGACCTCTGCCGGGCGGCTCAGCCTCGGCAAGCCGGGGCTTCGTCCGTGTACGCCGGTTGGGTCGGTGATCCTGGCCAAGCGCGCGCTGGGGGATGATCTCTCCGGCAAGTCTGTCGTCGTGATCGGCCGCTCGATCCTCGTCGGCAAGCCGGCGGCGCTGTTGTTCCTCGCCGAGAATTGCACGGTGACGATTGCGCATAGCCGCACGGCGGATCTCGCCGCGGTGTGCCGTGAGGCGGATATTCTCGTGCCGGCGGTGGGCAAGCCGGAGATGGTGCGCGGCGACTGGGTGAAGCCCGGCGCGGCGATCATTGATGTCGGCATCAACCGTATCCCCGCGCCGGAGAAGGGCGAGGGCAAGACGCGGCTGGTGGGCGACGCCCATTATGAAAGCTGCGCGGAAGTCGCGGGCTTCATCACGCCGGTGCCGGGCGGGGTCGGGCCGATGACGATTGCCTGCCTGTTGCGCAATACCGTGCTCGCCGCCTGCGCGCGGCGTGGCTGGCCTGTGCCGGCGGGATTGTGAGCCAGAGTTTCGCGCCTCCGGATACGGAGCTGTTTCGTTCGCTCTGGGACAAGCAGGACGGCTGCTGCGCACTGTGCGGAATGGCGATGCCGGCGAGCCGGTTTGATCTGGCGCATGCGACTTTGTGGAAGAAGCAGCGGCCAACCTTTGATCATATAAGGCCGAAGGCGGCGGGGGGGTCGGAAGCATGGTCCAATCTCCAGCTGGCGCATGCGGTGTGCAATTGGCGGAAGGGGTCGTGCGGATAAGCCATCGCCCTGCGATGGCCCGCGCGACAAATTTATAACCCGCGCCCCCTCCGTCACCTTCGGTGCCACCTCCCCCGTAAACGGGGGAGGATGACGGCTTCGCCGGATGCACGCTGATCCTCCCCTGCGAAGCGGGGGAGGTGTCTGCGCAGTAGACGGAGGGGGTCTTTCAGGACGTATTCCACGCGCCCGCGATGGCCGCTTGCGCGCCACAGGCGGAGTATTTCAGGCGGTCGCGGGTAAGGGCGTCGAGGATTTGTGATCCGCGGCCGGGCATCATGCCCCAGGGGAGAATCGGCTGGGTACGGACGGGTTTTCCGGTCTGTTCCTGTTTGGCGCGGCGGCGGGCCATCCAGCGGGCGAGGCGCTGTGCGGCGGCTTCCGGGGCGGCGAGCGCGGCTTCCAGTTTGGCGAGACGTGCGAAGAAATGCGACGCGGGCAGCAGCCTTGCGGCGAGTTCTTCCGGTGTCGGCGGCGTGTAGCGCACCATGCCGGGCGACCAGATGCCGGGGTAGGTGAAGGGCGTGATGCCGGGGAATGGCTCGGTGCCGAAGGTGATGGGTTCGGTGGGGGTGAGGTTTCCGGGGCCTGTTGGCGTTTTGCGGAGAGAGGGTCCCGGGTCAATCGCCGGCTGCGCGGGCTTTGTCCGGGATGACAGGTTTTGCGGAATCTCAACCCGGGAGGCCATGATGACGATCAGGCGGCGGATGAGGCTTTCGGCGGGGCGCAGGATGCGGCGGGCGTCGGACAGGACATGTTTCGGCAGGGTCGCCGCCGCGAGGCCCGCCAGCGACCGCGCCCAGGCGACAAGGCGCGCGGCGACCGGCCAGTTGGCGGTGAGGATCTCGTCGAGATGGGCGGGCGTGAACTGCATGGGTGGGAGAATAGGCCGGGTGGATACCCGGTCGGACACGCAAGCTGTGGAAAAGTTCAGTTGGTCATCATCCCGGGATTTGCGCAGCAAATGCCCGGGATCCAAAAAACCCAACAAAACAAGGAAGTCTGGTCCCGGTCTTCGCCTTCGGCGAAACCGGGATGACGACAAACTTTTGTTGTGGGAGCGGAGAGGGGGCGCGGTTTCGTAGGCATAAGGCGAAACTTACGCCTACGAAAAACGGACCTGAAGCGGCTTCAGGCCTTCTGGGTTTCGATGGCGCCGTGGCAGTGTTTGTATTTCTTGCCGGAGCCGCAGGGGCAGGCCGAATTGCGCGGCGTGTTGGACCAGTCATCTTCCGCCTGCGGAATTTTCGTCGGCGCGGCGTCCGGGTCCATCTCGTTGACGCCGGTATCGGGATCAAGCTTGGTTTCGCGGGCGACAGGCGGCCGTGGCGGCGGGGCCGGCGGCGGTACGGCGGTCGGGCGGCGCTGGGCGGCATCCGGCGCGGGCTGCACGCGGATGTGCATCAGCGAGCGGGTGACGGTGGCGCGCAGTTCGCCGAGCAGCGTGTCGAATAGGTTGAAGGCTTCGCGCTTGAACTCGTTCAGCGGATCGCGCTGGCCATAGGAGCGCAGGTGGATGACCGAACGCAGCTGGTCGATATGCTGCAGGTGGTCGCGCCAGCGCAGGTCGAGCACCTGCAGGAGCAACTGTTTCTCGATACGGCGCATCTGCTGTTCGCCCACGGCGTTGGTCAGGCCCTGATACTGGGCCTCAACCGCCGCTCGCAGACGTTCGGCGATTTCTTCGTTGGCGACGCCTTCTTCGGCGGCCCATTCCTTGACCGGCGGGTCAATGGCGAGATCAGTGCGCAGGCTTTCAGCGAGGCCGTCGATGTCCCATTGTTCCGCATACGCCTTTTCCGGCATCGTGCGGGCTACGAGGGCCTCGATCACGGTCTCACGCATGTCGGCAATCGTTTCGGACACGTCGTCGGAGCGCAGGAACTCAAGGCGCTGTTCGAAGATGGCCTTGCGCTGGTCGTTGATGACGTCGTCATACTTGAGGACGTTCTTGCGCATTTCGAAGTTGCGTTCCTCGATCTTGCGCTGCGAGGTTTCCATCGCCTTGTTCATCCAGGGATGGGTGATGCCCTCGTCTTCCTTGATGCCGAGGCGGCGCATGACGGTGTCCATGCGGTCGGCCGCAAAGATGCGCATCAGGTCGTCTTCGATGGAGATGTAGAATTTCGATTTGCCGGGGTCGCCCTGACGGCCCGTGCGGCCGCGCAGCTGGTTATCGATGCGGCGGGATTCGTGACGCTCCGTACCCAGAACATAAAGGCCGCCGGCGTCCAGCGCCTGCTTTTTCTTGACTTCGATATCGGCCTTGATCTGCGCGGCCAGCAAGGACACTTCGCCGTCCGACAGGATGCGGCCGAGGGCCTTTTCCTTGTCGGTGCGTTCCTGCGCGAGGCGCATGTCGAGGTTGCCGCCGAGCTGGATGTCGGTGCCGCGGCCGGCCATGTTAGTGGCGACGGTGACGGCGCCCGGCACGCCGGCATTGGCGACGATGAAGGCTTCCTGCTCGTGATGGCGCGCGTTCAGCACCTTGTGCGTGATGCGCTGGGCGGTGAGCAGGTTGGACAGGATTTCGGATTTTTCGATCGAGGCGGTGCCGAGCAGGATCGGCTGGCCCTTGGCATGGGCTTCCTTCACTTCCTTGACGATCTCGGCGTATTTCGCCTTCGCGGTGCGGTAGACGACATCATCGTCATCCTGGCGCAGGACCGGCTTGTTGGTCGGCAGGTCCGCGACGGCCAGCTTGTAGATGTCGGCGAACTCGTCGGCCTCAGTCAGCGCCGTGCCGGTCATGCCGGCGAGCTTCTTGTAGAGGCGGAAATAGTTCTGGAAGGTGATCGAGGCGAGGGTGACGTTCTCGGGCTTGATGTCGACGCGTTCCTTGGCCTCGATGGCCTGGTGCAGGCCTTCCGACAGCCGGCGGCCTTCCATCATCCGACCACTGAACTCGTCGATCAGCATGACCTGACCGTCCTTGACGATATAGTCCTTGTCGCGGGCATAAAGCTTGTGGGCGCGCAGGGCCTGGTTCGAATGGTGGACGAGCGAGATATTGCCCGGCTCCCAGAGCGAGCCTTCGAGCAGGTTCATCTCGACCAGCCAGTTTTCGATCTTCTCGGTTCCGGTCTCGGTATAGACGACCGAGCGCTGTTTCTCATCGAGTTCGAAATCGGCCGCCTCAAGACGCGGGATCAGGCTGTCGATGGCGATGTAGAGGTCGGAGCGGTCATCGGTCGGGCCGGAGATGATCAGCGGGGTGCGCGCTTCGTCGATCAGGATCGAGTCGACCTCGTCAACAATGGCATAGCGGTGTCCGCGCTGGGCCATCTGCTCCAGCGAGTATTTCATGTTGTCGCGCAGGTAGTCGAAGCCGAACTAGTTGTTCGTGCCATAGGTGATGTCGGCGGCGTAGGCGGCCTTGCGCTCCTCGTCGGAGATGCCGTGGACGACAACGCCGGTGGACATGCCAAGGGCGCCGTAGATGCGGCCCATCCATTCGGAGTCGCGCCGGGCGAGGTAGTCGTTGACGGTGATGACGTGGACGCCATTGCCGTCGAGGGCGTTGAGATAGGCGGCGAGCGTGGCGACGAGGGTCTTGCCCTCACCGGTGCGCATTTCGGCGATGGCGCCGGAATGCAGGATCATGCCGCCCATCAGCTGGACGTCGAAATGGCGCATGTTGCTGACGCGCTTGGCGGCTTCGCGCACGACGGCGAAGGATTCCTCCAGCAGGCTGTCGAGCGTGGCGCCATCGGCCAGGCGTTTGCGGAATTCGTTGGTCTTGCCCTTCAGCGACTGGTCGGACAGCGCTTCCATGATCGGCTCAAGCGCGTTGATCCGGTTTACCCGGGCGCGAAGCGGTTTCAGTTTGCGGTCGTTTGCAGTTCCGAAAATCTTGCGGGCAACAGTAAGCATATGAAGCAGCACCAACCAATCATCTGAGGATTTACGCGAGCGATCCTGAACCGGAGCTTACAGGAATTTAAGTCGCTATCCCACCGCGTATTGCCTGGCTGAAATCACTCGACCAGTACGCGGGGCAGACTTAAGAACGCCGCCAAAGGGTGTCAATGAGGCGCCTTCAGTCTGTGAGGGTGTCCGCGATGCGAGCCAGGCCTTTGATTTTTCCCGTACATTTGGCGGCCCTGACGCTGCTGGGCGCCGTTTCGGCATGTGACCAGACCGAGACAAAGCCAGCCGAAATGCCGGTGATGGACCAAACGGTCGCAGCTTTTGTCAATGGCGAGCCGGTGTTCGAGGGCGATGTCGAGCTGGAGGCGGTGGCCCGCGGACTGATCAGTGCCGGGCAGGATTTCGGCCCGAATGACGAGGAATACCGGATCGTGCTGGACCAGCTGATCGACCAGAAGCTGATCGCGCAGGAGGCCTTGAAACTACAGCTGGACCGCGATCCGGGCGGCCAGAGGCGGCTGGAGATGGCGCGCGAGCGCATCCTCGGGAACCTGCTGGTTGAAAGCCTGGTGGCCCAGCAGGTGACGGATGAGGCCATCGACCGGATGTATGGCGAGCAGGTCCGCCTGCAGCAGGCCAACGACAAAGTGTCGGTGGCGCACATCCTGGTGGACACGAAGGAAGAGGCGGACGCCCTGTTCCTGCGGATCGAGCAGGGAGACACGTTCGAGAGCCTCGTGTTCAACAATTCCAAGGATACGCGGACGCGAATGGAGCATGGCGATCTCGGCTATGTGGCGCCGAATGACCTGGCCGAACCGTTCCCGGTGGTGATTGCCAATACGCCGGAAGGCGAAATCTCGCCGCCCTTCGAGACGGCCGAGGGCTGGCATATCGTGAAGGTCAAGGACCGGCGCACCGAGCCGCCGAAGACGCGCGACGAGATGCGCCCCGAGATCGCGACCTTCCTGACGCTGAACGAAGTGAGCCGTATCCTGCGCCGCTTGCGCACCGAGGCGAACATTGAGCAGGGCAGCGGGCAGGTCTATGTGCCGACGACCGATCCTGCCGCGACGATCAATCCACCCCCTGCCACCGAGGACGACCTTTGAACCTTAAGCCTTCGCCATTTGCGCCCGCCGCCTTTCCGAAACTGCCGGAGGTGCGCGGGCTTCGCGCTGCCACGGGCAGCCGGGGCTTCTATGCCCGCCGGGGCGTCGAGCGCGATGACGTGTTCCTGTTCGTGTTCGATGAGGGCACGACGTGCGGCGGTGTCTATACGCGCTCGCTGACGGCGTCGGCGGATGTGCGCTGGTGCCGTGAGGCGTTGGAGGCGGGCGGCGGCAAGGCGGCGGCGCTGGTGGTCAATTCGGGCAACTCGAACGCGTTCACCGGGCCGAAGGGCGTGCTGAAGAATGACGCGACGCTGAAGGCGCTGGAAGACAGGCTGGGGGTTACGAGGGAGCATTGCTTCCTCGCGGCGACGGGCGTGATCGGCGAGCCATTGACGGACCCGAACTATGTCGGGGCCTTCGTGCCGGACCTCGCCGCAAAGCTCGGCGCGCCGGACTGGGAGAAGGCGGCGCGCGCCTTCATGACGACGGATACCTTTGCCAAGGGCGCCGGCCTGACGGTCGACCTGGCCGGGGTGCCGACGAATTTTGCCGGCATCGCCAAGGGCTCGGGCATGATCGCGCCAAACATGGCGACCATGCTCGCCTATGTCTTCACCGACGCGGCGGTGGCCCCTGAACTGCTGCAGGATATCCTCGAAGACATCACGGACGAGACCTTCAACTCGATCACCGTGGACGGCGATACGTCGACGTCGGACACGCTCATGGTGTTTGCCACCGGGGCGGCAGGTGACTCGCCCATCGAGAGCCGGGAGGACCAGCGCTTCCCGGCCTTTGCACAGGCCCTGAAAGCGGTGTGCCTCGATCTTGCTCTGCAGGTGGTCAAGGACGGGGAAGGGGCCAGCAAGTTCGTGACCGTCCGGGTCGAAGGCGCGGTCTCGCATCTCTCCGCCAAGCTCGTGGCTGGTCACATTGCCAATTCACCCCTGATCAAGACCGCGATGGCGGCAGGCGATGCGAACTGGGGCCGGGTGGTCATGGCGGTCGGCAAGGCCTTCGAACCGGTGGACACCGAAGCGCTCGCGATCTGGTTTGACGACGTCCAGGTGGCAAAGGACGGAGCCAGGGCCCCGAACTATGACGAAGCCGCCGCCAGCGCGGTGTTTGCCAAGCCGGAATTCACGATCCGGGTCGATCTGGGCACGGGCGGGCTCGCCTGGACCGTATGGACCTGCGATCTCACCCACGGATATGTCGACATCAACGGCGCTTACCGGACATGAGTGGCTCTGTGCTGCTCGTGGTGGCGGCGGCCTTGTTCGACGGCAAAGGACGCATCCTTCTGGCGCAAAGGCCGGAAGGCAAACAGCTGGCGGGCCTGTGGGAGTTTCCGGGCGGAAAGCTCGAGCCCGGCGAGACGCCGGAGGCCGCGTTGGTGCGTGAACTCGAGGAAGAGCTGTCGATCAGGGTTAACGAAGCCTCACTCGAACCGCTGACTTTCGCCAGCTTTGCTTACCCTGCATTTCACCTGATGATGCCATTATACGCGTGTAGAAGCTGGTCGGGGTCTATCCGTCCGCGCGAAGGCCAGGCCATAGCGTGGGTAGAGACATCAAGGCTGCGAGACTACCCGGCGCCACCGGCAGATATCCCTCTGTTCGACTGGCTTGCCCGCAAGACCTGATGGACCGTACATGAAGACGATGTGCCAGAGTTTCAAAGCCTTGATCGCCGATGAGCGCGGCGCGACGGCTGTTGAATACGGCTTGATTGCCGGCCTCATCGTGATTGGCCTGCTGGGCGGGTTGACCGCTGTTGGCGATGCCAATGATGCGACCTACGAGATGCTCGACGAGCGGATCGCGGTCTGATCTTTTACCGGTAATTCAGTCTGACGATGGACCAGTATCCCGCGCCTTGCGCACCGCGTCGGCGAGGCTGACCTTTGCGCTGCCCGGGCGCAGCGGTTTTGGCTGGCTGGGGGCGGGCGCCCATCCCGAAAGATGCACAATCTCGAACGTGGCCGGCACGCGGCCGTCGGCTTCGCCGTATTGCTGCCGGTAAAGCTCAAGCGCGCGGGCGAGGACGCGCCGGGGCAGGGGCTGGCCGGTGCCGCGCGCGAAGGCGGCGCGTTCGCCCATGCCTTTGAGATCCGTCAGCAGGCGGAAGGGATCGCCATAGCGCACGGTGACGGTATCGCGGTCTGCCACGGGCAGGGCGAAGCCGGCACGCTGCAGCAGGGCGGCCATGTCGCGCAGGCCCGGCAAGGGGGACAGGCGAGGCGCAAGACCGCCCATAATCTCGGTTTCCGCTTCCGTCAGTACACTGCGTAACTCTGCGAGTGTCCCGGCACCGAAGAGCGCGCCGACGAACAGGCCGTCCGGTGTGAGCGTGCGGCGGATCTGGGTGAGGGCGCCCGGCAGGTCATTGACCCAGTGAAGCGTCAGCGGCGCGGCCACGAGATCGAAACTTTCCGGCGGGAAAGGCAGGGCTTCCTCGTCGGCGTCTGCCGGCGTCAGCCCGTTTGCTTCAGCCATTGCGGCGAATGCAGGCGCGCTGTCTGCCGCGACCATGGCGTCGGCCTTGCCAGTGGCGATCAGGCGGGCGGAAAGTTCACCGCCGGCAGCGCCAAGTTCGAGACCGCGCGCGAAGCGGCGGGGCGTATCGTCCAGCCGGCTTTCGAGATCGGTGATGACGCGCTGGCGCAGGAAGGCATAGTCTGCAAAAGTTTTCGCCGCCCGGTTGCGGCGCGCGGCGAGGCGCGCGCGATCGAAGATTTTGGGCGGTGCGGGAGGGGCAGGCGACATGACAGGGGATATGCCCAAGCGCCGGGCCGGGGCCAAGGCGTTTCTCCGGCAGGGGGCGGATTTCTTCTGGCCGCCACGCTCGCTGATCAGCGGGACGCGGGGCATCGGCAGCGGGCCGCTCTCGCCGGAAGACTTTGCCCGACTGCGCTTCATCTCCGATCCGCTCTGTGACCGGTGCGGGGTGCCGCTGGATTACCGGACGGGCGACGAGACCTGGTGCGTGGTCTGCCTGGCGCGGCCGCCGCGCTGGGACCGGGCGCGGGCGGCGCTGGTGTATGATGACCAGTCGCGGCGCCCGGTGCTGGACCTGAAGCGCGCAGGGCGCCGCGACGGGCTGGAGACCCTGTCCGGCTGGATGCGCCAGGCAGGCGGGGCGCTGATCGACGAGGCGGATGTGCTGGTGCCGGTGCCGCTGCACTATACGCGGCTGCTGGTGCGGGGGTTCAACCAGTCCGGCTGGCTGGCGCAGGCGATCGGCGCGGAGACGGGCCGGCGGGTGGTGGTGGACGGGCTGGTGCGTACGCGCCGCACTCCCAGTCAGGCGGGGCTGGCAGGCCGGGCGCGGCGGCGGAATGTGTCCGGGGCCTTCAAGGTGCGCCCCTCGCGGGCGGGGGAGATCGAGAGCCGGCGGGTGCTGCTGGTGGATGATGTGTTGACGACCGGCGCAACGCTTTCGGCGTGCACGCGTGCCCTGAAACAGGCGGGGGCGCGGCAGGTTGACGTGCTTGTGCTGGCGCGCGTTGTCCGGGAAACGGACGTAACCATATAATTAAGAGGTTCAGGCAGGATGGACTGCCGGCTCTGAAAGGACGGTCAGATGGCAAAAGTGACGATCTATACGCGGATGTTCTGCCCTTACTGCTCGCGCGCGGTGGCGCTGCTGAAGGAGAAGAAGGCGGACTTCACGGAGATTGATGCCGGGATGGACGCGGCCAAGCGCGAAGAGATGATCAAGCGGTCGAATGGCGGGAAGACCTTCCCGCAGATCTTCGTGGGTGAGGCGCATATCGGCGGCTGCGACGACATGGTGGCGCTGGACCGGGCGGGCAAGCTTGACCCGATGCTGGCGGGGGCCTGAGGACGGACCGATGATCCGCTACGCGCTCTCCTGCGGCACATGCGAGCATGAATTCGAGGCCTGGTTTGCCTCGTCGGACGCTTATGACCAGCAGTCCAGGCGCAAGCTGGTCTTGTGCCCGGAATGCGACGGGCGGGAAGTGGCCAAGCAGATCATGGCGCCTTCGGTGAAAACGACCAAGGGCAAGACACCGGCGCCGGACCCGGAAAAGGCCTTCGCCGAGTTCGCGGCCAAGGCGCGCGAGCATGTGGCGGAAAACTTCGACTATGTCGGCGACGCCTTCGCCGAAGAGGCGCGCGCGATGTATTACGGCGAGCAGGACGACCGGCCGATCTGGGGCGAGACCACGGCGGATGAGCGCGAAGCGCTGAAGGAAGAGGGCGTGCAGGCGATGCCGCTACCGGCGCCGTTTGCGCCGAAGAAGCCGAAGCGCAAGTCCGGCAAGGCCCTGAACTGACCGCGAGAGGGGCGCTTTGCCGCGCTTGATGACACTGCCGGGCGCCGCTAGAAGGCGGCATACCGAATCCGAGAGGGCAACATGGCCAGCCAAGAATACCACCACGGCGAGATGGAAATCCGCGACCAGAAAGCGACCTGGGACGGCTTTATCGCGGGCAGTGTCTGGGGCGGCCTGATCATCATCCTCATGGTCGGTCATGCCACGCTGGCGGTTGCCATCGGCATGAACTGGGCGATCTCGCTGGGCCTGATGGCGCTGGTCGGCTTCGGCGCCGGCCTCTTGATGAACCTCGGTGGCCGCTGGATGGCGACGGTTGTCGTGCTGATCCTCCTCGCGCTGATCGTGCAGGCGATGATCTGGCTGTTCGGCGCGGTGCTCTAGAACCCGCCTGATACCTGCAATCTGGCTAAATCCGGAGCGCGTGTTTAACGCGGCTCTAAGCCTTCGCGCGGCATACGACTTGAACTTTATCGACAAACGCTAAAGTCTGAGAATCAGCTGCTGAAGGAATCCGCTGATGGCCGATGCCCCGCTCGTCATGTCTGGCGCGACCAAGAGATTTGGCGGTTTCACAGCCGTCAGCAACCTCTCATTCGATGTGCCGGCCGGCCAGATCGTCGGCTTTCTCGGACCCAATGGCGCGGGCAAGTCGACCAGCCTGCGCATGGCGCTGGGCGTGATGGCGCCGGATGAAGGCGACGTGGCCCTGTTCGGCGCGAGGCCGGATATCCGGAACCTGCGCCGGGTGGGCTTCCTTCCCGAAGAGCGCGGCCTCTACAAGAAGATGAGCGCGCGCGACACGATCACCTATTTTGCGCGCCTGAAGGGCATGAGCGCGGGTGATGCCCGGGCGCGGGCCGACGAGCTGCTGGAGTCGACGGGGCTCGGCAAGTTCCGGACCTCGCGCATTTCCAAACTGTCGAAGGGCATGGCGCAGAAGGTTCAGATCCTCTCGACGCTGGCGCACCGGCCGGACTTCCTGATCCTTGACGAACCGTTCTCCGGCCTCGACCCGATGAACCAGCAGATCCTCGAGGACCTGATCCGGGCCGAGCATGAGCGCGGCGCGACGATCCTGTTCTCGACACATGTGATGGAACATGCCGAGCGGCTCTGCGACCGGATCGTGATGATGGCGCGCGGGCGCAAAGTGTTCGACGGATCGCTGGACGCGGCCTATGCCACGCTGGGGCAGGGCGCACGGATGGCGGTGGAGCATGGCTTTGACCTTGCCGCTGCGCTGGCCCCGAAGGGGCTTGAGGCGCACCGGGCCGTGGACAAGGGGCCGGGCGATTCCTGGCGCGTGGAATTGCCGAAGGGGCGCGGCGCGCAGGATGTTCTGCGAGCAGCGCTCGAGGCGGGCGCGCCGATTGTCGGCTTCCAGCCGGAAGAGGCACGCCTGCGCGATGTGTTCGTGTCGCTGGTGGGCGAAGCGGAGGCATCCGCGCTTGATACGCCCGCGATTGTTGCTGAAGCGGAGGCCGTGTGATGCGCAATATCTATCTCATCTTCCGGCGCGATTTCCTGGGCTATGTGAAAGCCTGGGGCTTCTGGCTGAGCCTTGCGGCGGTGCCGATCTTCCTGCTCGTCGGTGTGGCCTTCGGGACATTCGCGGCGACCTCATCACCCGTGCGCTATTATGCCGTGGTTGAGCCTTCGGGCACGCTGGCGCAGGCCATCGAGGCGGAATTCGATCGCAGCGAATCCCGCGCGGTCGACGAGGCCAGAGCGATGGCCGAGCAGTTGAATGTCGAGATTCCCGAGGCCCAGGTGGAGAGTGCGGCGGGGCCGCGCAAGTTCATCCAGGTGGAGGCGCCGGCGCGCACGATTGACGAGTTGCGGCCCTACCTCTCGGGCGAGAAACAGGTTGATGGCCCGGATGGCAGCAAGGGGCTGTTTGCAGCCTTCGTGCTGACCCCGGATGGCAGCGCGCTGCAGTATTGGAGCGCGGACGTGAATGTGCAGACGCTGCAATACGCGGCGGAGAATGCGGTGCGCGACCTCAGCCGGCGCGATGCGCTGATCGGGGCGGGGCTGAATGCCGACTTCCTGAAGACAGTGGACGACGCCGCTATTCCGGTGGTGGCGCTGCGCCTCAATGGCGGCGTGGACGCCGAAAGCGCGGCGGAAGTGACGATGGCCGACAAGGCGCCGACCTATGTGGCGGGCGGGCTTGCCTACTTCCTCTGGCTGATGGTGTTCTCGATCATTCAATACCTGCTGATGGGCACGATCGAGGAACGCTCCAACAAGATTTTCGACACGCTGCTGACGTCTGTGAAACTGCCGGAGCTCCTGGCGGGCAAACTGCTGGCGGTGTTTGCGGTGACCTCGACGATGATGCTGTCCTGGTCGCTTTTTGCGGGGGCGGGGTCTGTCTTTGCGGCGACGCAGTCTCCGGCGATCATGGAGATGATCCGGCCGTTCATCGCGGCGGCGACCGATCCCGGCCTGATCATCCCGGCGCTGATCAGTTTCATTCTCGGCTATGTGCTGTATGGCGCGATCTTCATGGCGCTCGGCTCGCTGTGCGACACGATCCAGGAGGCGCAGACACTGCTCAGCCCGATGATGATCCTGCTGATGCTGCCGATGTTTGCGATCTTCATCGCTTTCCAGGATCCCGGCTCACCGGTGATCGACTATGCGAGCTGGGTGCCGCTGTTCACGCCCTTCCTGCTGATCCTGCGCATCCCGCAGGACCCACCGCTCTGGGAAATCCTGGCGCAGATGGCGCTGATGGCCGTGACGACGGCGCTGATCGTCTGGGGCGCCACGAAGGTTTACCGGGCAGGCGCCGTGCACGGCGCGGGCATCGGCGAACTCGGCGGCATGATCAAGAGCGCGATGGGGATCAAGCCGAAGGCGGGGTAGGCGTAGGGCGGGATGAAATCCCGCCGCGGCCATGTGCTTGCGCAAGGATTAAGGATGGCGGGATTTTATCCTGCCCTAGGCAGATTTTGCTGTGACCGGAATTGGCCCTAAGCTGCCAGTCAGCATTTGTTTCAGGAACGAATTATTGGTCTCGATCCAGTCGTTCATACCAGTACATCAAGTGGGCCCTGAAAAGGCTGCGAAATACGGTCCTAGCTTACTTTGAAGACCAGCTGCTGTGCAAACACGTCAGAGGCGATCATTTGAAAAAAGCAGAACTAGTGCCTCTACCTCGTCTTTCTACATTTTGCTGGTATCGATCGTTGAATTTTGAACCGGTAGAGATCTTCTGTGAGGTCCATCCGATGGATCTGATCAAATCGGGCCAACCGAACGGCCAGTTCGCCAGGTAGCAAAGCACGGTCCAGGAAAATTGGGACTATTCGCTTCTTTTTTTGCTGTGCGAATGCAACCTCGTTCAAAACCCAATCGCTCCGCACGGACTGCTCCGAAACAAAAATTACAAATGCGGAACAACCTTGGATCTTGTGGGCGAGTTGCTTGTCGAACTGGCCATAAGCGTCAGCATCATACCAAAGGCGTGTCTTCATCTCTCTTAGAAGGTCAAGCTCTTGTTCAACTTCAGTTTTGTCGGTGCGACAATAGCTGATGAAGACGTAAGGACCGCTATCATCCACGTCTGCAATTTTCGGCTCGGGGCCAGTCATGTATCGATTGAAATAGTACCCAAACGCTAGCCCGTATCCGTTTATGAAAATTCCCGACGAATTGGTCTGTGATAGCATCTCTTGATAAACAGGAATCCCGAACAGCGAGGTAAGCAGCCCGTCGAGCTCGGGCCTTCGGTCGAACCATTTTGATGAAGCTTCGGTTTGTTGGTCGCGTGCGCCGTGCAGGCCACGCCAAATCGATCGAACCTGTTCTCTATTGGCGTCGAGCTTTATCAGGCCTCTATCGAGACTGTCCTCCAACAATCGTGGGTCTACAAACCGATTGTGAATCACGTGCGGACCACCGCTTACCACCTTGGTAATACCTGAACCGACTCCGAACAGATGCAAACGTCCTGGCCGACTACTTTCCAAGGTCGGTAACTCAGGACTGGCTGTCAGTGCCTCCTTGGCTTTGCGTCGTATCCGATCAACTTGGTGCTTTACGAACGTCTTGTTGTCGTCTGGCTTCGTCCGAGAAAACAGGTTTTTCCGGAGATGAAAAAAGTCACGGCGTAGCGCCACTGTTCCGAGTGTTGGAAAGGGGACCATCTCGATGTCAACATTAACGTTGTGACGGTCTCCCCAACGCATCCACGAGATTTCGAGCGAACCGCCACCTTGGTCGATCATCGCTACAGTGTCCTCATCCCTGATACTGGGCGGTTCATTGCTATTGCGGCAGCGTTCCATGAGGACTGGGAGGCTGAGCAGCGTCAGCTGAGCCTCTCTTTGCTGCGTTACACTTTCGATATTGATGCCGGTCTTATCTAAAAGGAATCCCCGGACTTCTTCCTTGTTCGCAAGCCACCGAAACCAAGCGGTAGTGATGACGTGAAATTCCGATACGCCGCGTTCAGAAAGGTAAGAGCGCCAATGCGCAATGAACTCAGCGACAAACCTCAGCGAGCGGGCATCAAGTGGGAGCTGCCGACTATCCTGATCAACATCCAATCCGAGATTTGGAGCGTGCCCCACCATCTTGATGGTGTGACTGCTGATTATGTCAGGCACGATTGTAGGCCCTACAATAAGGCGCGCGCCGCGAGTCCCAATGTCAAATATTGCGACCGCGGGACCACCTATCGTCGAAAGGAAATCATTCAATCGAGGTTCGTTGTTGTCTCGATCGACGTACACCATAATATTGCCCCCCATTCGTTCGACCCGGACAGCAAGGTACGCGTGGGTTGAACAGATTGCTAACGGTTAATTTTGGAATAGGTCAGAAAAATCTGGAGAGTGATCTAGGAAACGCCAATGCGGCCTAGGATGCATAGGGGTCAATCCTACGCCGTTAGTAGTGATTGAGCGCGGATAGCGGAATGTCCCCTGCCGGCGAATTTCTGTCAGTGGCGCCCGGTGACCCACCCCCAAAGAAAAAACCCCGCCAGAGTGATCTGGCGGGGTTTTTTGTCCGGTCCGGCGAATGTCGCCTACACGATACCTTCGCGCTGGGCGCGTTTGCGGGCCAGTTTACGGGCGCGGCGCACGGCTTCGGCGCGCTGGCGGGCTTTCTTCTCGGAAGGCTTTTCAAACGCCTGACGCGCTTTCATTTCCCGGAACAGGCCTTCGCGCTGCATCTTCTTCTTGAGAGCGCGCAGGGCTTGCTCGACGTTATTATCGCGGACAACGATCTGTACTATAGGACTTCTCCATCGGGTTCTGTTTCGGGCAGCGGCCCGGAAATGGGGTAGATTGGGCCTGACAGCCCGGAAAGCGCGGCCTATATCACGGGGAATAAGGCTTCGCCAAGCCCTTGCCGCACTGGAATTTACGATGACCGAGCCGCCTTCCGAAACCCTGCGCCGCCGCTGGCTGGCCGAATTGCTGCCCGAGGTGGCGTTTGAGGGCTGGAGCGAAGAGGCCGCAAGGCTGGCCGCCGCGCGCGCCGGGCTCACACAAGGTGAACAGGCGCTGGCCGCGCCGCAGGGCGTGGTCAACCTCATCGATGCCTTCTTTGACGAGGCCGAGGCCGCCGCGCGGGCGGCGCTGGCCGACGTTGACATGAGCGGGATGCGGGTGCCGGACAAGGTGAAGCGCGGCGTGCTGGCCTGGCTGGGCGCGCTGGAGGCGAATCGTGAAGCGGTGCGGCGCGCAGCCAGCCGGGGTTTCCTGCCGTGGAGCGCCGGGCCGGCGCTGCAACGGACCTGGAAAGTGGCGGACATGGTATGGACCGCGGCGGGTGACACGTCAGAGGACTATAACCTTTATTCCAAGCGCGGACTTCTGGCAGCCGTACTGCCAGCAATCATCCTCTATTGGGCCGATCATCCGGCCCCGGAGGATCTTGATGCCTTCATCACCCGCAGGCTGGCCAATGTTTCCGGTATCGGACAACGCGCCGGGCGCTTCGTGAAGCCCGTGCTGGAGCGGTTCGCAAAGCCCTGAAGCGTTGAAACGCTTCAGGTTTTCAGGGCTGACTTTTGGGCGGGAGGTGTCGGACGGCAGCTGTTCAAGCGCCCCAGGGGGCTGGGGGGGCTGATGGGTCTGGGACACTCGCTAATGACCACCGCCCGACGAGTTAAAGATGGATGCCGCGTGCGGCGACGGCAAGTCCGAATGTAGGCTTTTGTGCGAAATACGGATTAATTCGCAGTTAGCTCGTGGGAGGGCTGGACGTCGGCGTGAACCTGTGCGGAACTGTCATCAATGACGGAACATGTTTCGCGCAAGCTTGCCCCCGATCCGGTTGTCGCCTTCCAGAAGAGCGAACTCCAGCCCATCCTTGATGTCTATGGCCGCCTCGTGATTTCGGGCGAAGCGCGCGACTATTCCATCGGCTTCGGAAAGGATGTTGCGACCTTCGCGATCTTCCGGCGCCATGCCGAAAGCCCGACCTGGCGAATCGAGAAGGAACCGGCGCTGGCCAACCGTCAGGGCCAGTATGCGGTGTATGGACTCGGCGGACAGGTGCTGCGGCGCGGGCGCGAACTGAAGCAGGTGCTGCGGGTGTTCGACAGCCGCAAGTTCACGATCGTCCGTTAACGGACTCAGCCCCGCGTTAACTTGTTGTTTACTAAAAACTTCTTGCGAACCAAACTGGAACAGAGTAGGAACAACCTACAAGGAACGGAGCAAGAACATGGGTAACGCAGTCAGCTTTCGCGGTCAATCGGGCAAGGCATGGTCTTTCCAGCGGGCAGCCGCTGACGCACCATGGGCACGCGCTCCGGGGATCGCCATTTTCGCAATATCCGAGGCCTGTGGCTGGCGGATCTTCCGGGTGATGGAACTCACCGGCAAGCCGCACGACATCCAGCCGATCTGGGCGCTCGCCGAGGCCGAACGTTACGGCGCCAATGCGGTGTTCGTGGCGATGGAATTCGACCCCTCGGTGCGCAAGCAGATGGTGGCGGATCTGGAAGCCGGTTTCCAGCCGGTCCTGCGCTCGGGCAATGTGCTGAGGCTCGCGGCCTGAACGCTCAAGGTTCAGCGCGCGGCTTCGGTGAACCAGCGGGTGACGTCCGCCTCGACCATGTCGAGCGGACGGGGACCGCCGCCGAGGATTGCCGCGTGAAATGCTTTCGGATCGAATTTCGGGCCCAGCACGCGCTGGGCCCGTTCGCGTAGATCAAGCAGGCGCTGACGTCCGATCCAGTAGGCGGCGGCCTGTCCCGGCCAGACGCTGTAGCGGTCAACTTCATCGGCTGCCGCTTCGATGCCGAGACCCGTTGTGGCAATGATATAATCGATGGCGCGGTCGCGCGTCCATTCCTGCTGGTGGATGCCGGTATCGGCGACAAGGCGCGCGGCGCGCAGCAGCATGGATTGCAGGTAGCCGATGCGCCCCAGCGGATCATCCGTGTAAAGACCACCTTCATCGGCGAGGGTCTCGGCATAGGAGGCCCAGCCTTCGCCATAGCCGACATTCCAGATCAGCTGGCGCGCGAGCGGAAGGTTGGCCGTTTCGGCCGTCAGCGCGCTTTCGAGATGATGACCCGGCAGGGTTTCGTGGAAGACCAGGGTCGGCAGGGTGAAATCCGGCCAGTCCGTGATACGCGCGAGATTGATTTCGAAACGGGCCGGGCGCCGGCCATCGGCGGTGCGCGGCGTATAGGCGGCGGACGGCGCGGCGGCGGCAAATTCCAGCGGCACCATGCTGATCGTGACTGCGCCGGAAGGCGGCGGGCCGATCTGCGCCTCGACCAGGCCGCGGGCGCGCGCCTCCAGTCCCGCAAGGCGTTCGATCAGGGCGGCGCGCCCGAGATCGGAATCCTCATAGAGCTGGCCCGGTTGTTCGGCAAGGAAGCGGATTCGCTCGGCCACGGTCCCGTCGACCAGGCCGAGGTCGGTGAACGCGGCGTCCAGTTCGGCGGTGAGGCGGGCGACATCGGCGAGCCCGCTTGTGTGCAGCTGGTCCGGAGTCTCGCGGGTGCCCGTATAGGCATCGAGCACGGCGCGGTAATAGGCTTCGCCGCCGGTGATCTGCCAGACGCCGGGTTCGGACGGTGCGCTGCCGGCGAGGCCGGCGACCGCTTCGCCAAAGCGCGTGTAAGCGGGCAGGACGGAGTCGGTGAGCAGCGTGCGCAATGTGGCCGAGCGGGCAGCGCGGGCTTCGGGTGTCAGGCCGTCGACCCCCGCCAGGAGATTGTCGAATGTCTGGACGATGAACGAGGTCTCCGGCACCTGCAGCGCGCCTGTGGCGGCAAGGCCCTGCATGCGCGCCAGCACGGCAACCGGCGGCACCACTCCGGACTGGGCATCGGCGTCGAGGCGGCGACGGTCATCGTCAATGGCGCCCGCAAGCTGCGAGACCCGGGCCAGGAAGGCATCGACATCGGCCGGGGTTTCCATCGGCTGGCGGCGCACCAGCAGTTCGGGGACATCAAGATAAGCACCGCGCATATGGTCGGCGACATAGGGGTAGAAAAAGGACAGATCGCCCGTGCCATGGCCGGAGACGAGCACGCGCTCGGCGGCTTCATGGGCAGAGATCACCGTGTCCAGGTGGCGGGCAAGGGCGCTGCCGGGGGCAGGGCGGGCGGTGCGCACCAGCACATCGAGGGTCTCAAGACGCTCGAGCCGGGCCCGCTCGAAAGCGGCCTGGGAGCGATCCGTTAGCAGGCGTCCGAAGGGGAATCCCGCCGCTTCCGGGGTCAGGCCCAGCTCGGTGGCGAGCTCCGGATCGCGCACCAGTTCGTTCTGCGCCACGGTGGTCAGCGTGCGCTCGACTTCGCGGGCGACGCGGCGCGGCGTGCCTTCCGGATCACTGGCGCCGGAACAGGCCACCAGACAGGCCACCAGAACGCTGGCGGCGATGAGCAAGCCCAGGCGGGTACTCAGCGGGCGGCGGTGAGGCTGGAACTGTAGCTGCATGACGGATTTTTCACGGAATGGGCACTGCAGTTGAGCCCGTTTCGGGAGTTGTGGCCAGAGTATATTTCCGGTATCGCTCGCGCCAAATCCTGAGGAGTTCAGACCCTGTGACCATGCCTACTACAGCTGGCGGACAGCCGCCCATCACCGGACAAGTCCTGTTCTACAAGGACCCGCAGCCCCTTTCCGCCGAAAATCACGGCGGGCTTGGTGTGAAACAGATCGCCGAACCTTTCGCCTTCCTGCGTGAAGCCCACGCGGTGCCGGTGACGGTAACTGAGTTCGGGGTCGCCGCCGCGTCCTATCCGATCATCTTCGTGGGCGATGAGCGCACGCCGGTGGCCGTGATGGGTGTGCGTCAGGGTCAGAACCTGTTCGTCGACCAGAAGGGCTATGTGTTCGAAGACTATTACATCCCGGCCTTCGTGCGCCGCTATCCGTTCGTGTTTGCCGCCGATGAAGGCTCCGACCGCCTTCTGCTCTGCGTCGACCGCCAGGCGCCGATGGTGTCGAACCAGCCGGACGTGCCGTTCTTCGAAGCTGGCCAGCCGTCGAAGTTCACCAATGACGCCATTGAGTTCTGTAAGGAATTCGAACGCCAGCGCCGCGCGACGCTCGATTTCGTCAAGATGGTCTCGTCGATGGACCTGTTCGAGCAGAAGACCGTCACCTTCCAGCCGCGCGATCCGCAGGGCCGTGAGAACGGCCCGCCGCAGAAAGTGGCTGACTATTGGGCGATCTCCGAGGACCGCCTGAACGCCCTGCCGGCCGAGAAATACCTCGAACTGCGCAACAATGGCGCGCTGGGCGCGTGCTATGCGCACCTCGTATCGCTGCTGAACTGGTCGAAAGTGATCCAGCGCGCTGTGCGCACGGTGCCGCCGGGCCAGGTCGCCTCCTGACAGGCCCCGCGAGGGTAAACGCCCTTGCCGCCGCCCAATCGACCTATGAACGGCCCTCCCTTGTGGAGGGCCGTTTGTGTTCGGGGGGAGGCCCCCGCCTCATCACGATAAGGCGATCAGGGGTTTTCCCGCTGGCGCGACCAGCGCATATGCT
Organism: Hyphomonas sp.; assembly: GCA_040223555.1. GTDB lineage: Bacteria > Pseudomonadota > Alphaproteobacteria > Caulobacterales > Hyphomonadaceae > Hyphomonas. The sequence goes on along the minus strand of JAVKGA010000003.1, from coordinate 230,134 downwards.
GGCGTTGTAGAGGTTTGGCAGGAAAGCTGACTGATGATCCGATTCCACCGCGCAATGCTGGCGGCCCTGGCGGGGCTTTTTTTGTGGGCGCCGATGGCGGCCGCGCAGGCTGCGCCGGATGCGCGCCGCGCCGAGGCTGAGCTGATTTCGGAGCGCGCCGGCGTTTTGCCGGGTGAAACGATTTTCGTGGCGTTGAAGATGACCCTCGATCCCGGCTGGCACGTCTATTGGCGCAATGCCGGGGATGCGGGCCTGCCGCCGGAGCTGATCCTCGACGAAGGTTCCAACATTCCGGAAGAGGCACTCGGCGAGTTCATGTGGCCGCTGCCGAAATTGTTGCCGGTCGTTGAAGGCGAGATCATGGACTACGGCTATGATGACGAGGCGGTTTTCGTACTGCCTCTGACCGTGCCGGAGACCGCGAGCGGCCAGGTGCGTATCAATGCAGTGGCCGATTACCTGATCTGCGAGTCCATCTGTATTCCCGAAACGGCGGATGTGTCGCTGGTGCTGACAGTCGGCGAGCCGATCGAGAATGTCGCCTCGGGCGAGATCATCGGCGAATGGATTGCGAAAGTGCCGGGACCGTTCGAGGGCGAAGCGCGCATCTCGGATGCAGCGGCGCCATGGACACTGAGCGTTGCGAAAGCGGACGGCTTTCCGGAAGGCGCGCGGGTGCGGTTCTTCCCGTCAAATCATGAGATCAGCCATCCGGCAGACCAGCCGCAACGGTACGGGCCGGACGGCGTCAGTCTGTCCTTGACGCCCGACCGGTCCGGCAAGGTCGGCGAGACGCTCGACGGCATCATCCGTGTCGATGCGCCGGGCGCTGAGCCGGTCGGCTACGAGATCCGCGCGGCGCGCGGCGATGTGCTGGCGGGTACGGCAGAGACAGCATTGGCCGAACCTGTCGGCGCAGAGGCCGCCGTGCTCGGCTGGCGGGGCCTGCTCGGGCTCGCGGGGCTCGCTTTCATTGGCGGCGTAATCCTGAACCTGATGCCATGCGTGCTGCCGGTCCTGTCGATGAAAGCCATCGGCATGGTGTCGGCGGCGGCGAGCGGGCATGCAAATGAACTGAAATCGCATGGCCTCTGGTATACGGCGGGTGTGCTGGTCTCGTTCGCGGCGCTGGGCTTTGCGATCCTCGCGGTGCGTCAGGCGACGGGCTTTGCCACGCTCGGTTTCCAGCTGCAGCATGCGCCGACTGTGGCCGTCCTTGCACTGATCATGTTCGGTGTCGGCCTCTGGCTGATGGGCTTCTTTGAACTCGGCACCTCAATCCAGAATACAGGCTCGGGCCTTGCGAGCCGCAATGGGGCGACGGGCGCGTTCTTTACGGGCGTTCTGGCAGCGGTGGTCGGTGCGCCATGCGTCGGGCCATTCCTCGGCGCCGCGCTTGGCGCGGTCATGGGCCAGCCGGCGGTTGCCGTGATCGCGGTCTTCCTCGCCATGGGCTTCGGCATGGCGCTGCCGTTCCTGATCCTCAGTTTCGTGCCGGGCCTGCAGCGCGTGCTGCCGAAGCCGGGCAAATGGATGGACACGCTGAAACAGGCCTTCGCTTTCCCGATGTTCCTGACGGCGGCCTGGCTCCTGTCGGTTCTGGCAGATCTTGCCGGAGCAGGGGCGGTCGGCTGGGCGCTGGTGGGGGCGACTGCGCTCGGCTTTGCCGTCTGGGTGGCGCGCGGCGGCGGCAATGTGCGGCGCGGCCTGGCGATTGCGGCACTGGCCGTGGGGTTCGGCTTGCCGGCCGTGCAGGCGAATGTGCCGCCCGGCGCTGTTACGGGTGAGGCCGCTGTGCCGTCTTATGCCGAAGGCGCCTGGAGCCCGGCGCAGGTCGACGCGCTGCTGGCCGAAGGGCGGCCTGTGTTTGTGGACTTCACGGCCAGCTGGTGCGCGAGCTGCCAGGTCAACAAGCTGACGACGCTGAATACCGCGAAGGTGAAGTCTGCCTTCGAAGCGGCGGATGTGGCGTTTCTCGTGGCGGATTTCACGCGCAAGGACCCGGCGATTGCCGAGGAACTGAAGCGCCGCGGGCGCGCCGGCGTGCCGATGTATCTCTGGTATCCGGCCGGAAGCCGTGAGCCGCAGGTGCTGCCGGAACTGCTCAATCAAGAACTTGTCATTGGACTTGTCGAAGGCCGTTAGGCCTATAGATTTACACGCAGACCTTCCAAAGGAGACGACGATGCAGATTACCCGCCGCCACCTGTCCCTCGCCGCCGGCATGACGGCCGCCGTGGCCCTCACCGCCGGGGCGCTGATCGCCTCGACCGCGCAGGCCGCGCCCGCCACCGGCGCGCAGGCGCCCGCCTTCACCGGGCTGACCTCCGGCGGGGATACAATCTCCCTCGCCGACTTTGCCGGCAAGACCGTGGTTCTCGAGTGGACCAATGATGGCTGCCCCTTCGTGAAGAAGCATTATGCCACGCCGCCATCGAATATGCAGACGCTGCAGAAGACGGCCGCCGCAGATGACATCGTCTGGATTTCCGTGATCTCGTCGGCTGAAGGCGAGCAGGGCTATGCCGACGGCGCGCGGGCCGATGAACTGACCGCGTCGCGCGGCGCTGCGCCGGCGCATGTGGTGCTCGACGCGGAAGGTACGATCGGAAAGCTTTACGGCGCCAAGACGACGCCGCACATGTACATCATCACGCCGGAAGGTGAACTCGTGTATGACGGCGCGATCGATTCCAAGCCTTCGGCCAAGGTGGACGATATTGCCAAGGCCACGAACTATGTCACCGCCGCGCTCGGCGATCTTGAGGCTGGACGGGCTGTGGCCACGCCGACATCCAAGCCTTATGGCTGCGCAGTGAAGTACAAGTAGTCATCCGGAGACGGATGGAAGAAGAGGCCGGGCGCTTGCGTCCGGCCTTTTGCTTTGGTGGCGGCTGACGTAGCGGACGGGCTTGATCGCGGGGTGGGGTCAGGCGCACACTGCCGGATTGAGTCAGGGGAGGCAGCATGAGCCGGGAAAAAGATCCGATTGTCCGCGACCAGCCGGCGGAGATGCCGTCTGAAGGCGGGCCGCTGGCCGAGTATCGCGGGGCGCTGCCGCCTGCGCCGGACTGGTTTCCGGAAGCCATTGCGACACCGTATGAGACACACAGGGTCGAGGTGCTCGGCGCGGAAGTGTCTTACCAGCGCTGGGGCAGGCGCGGCGCGCCCGGGCTTTTGTTCGTACACGGAAATGGCGCGCATGCGCACTGGTGGGATTTTGTCGCGCCGTATTTCGCCGAGCATTACAATTGCGCCGCGCTGACCTTTTCCGGCATGGGCGAGAGCGCCTGGCGCGAGAGCTATGACATGGCGACATTTTCGGCGGAGCAGGTCGCGGTGACGGAACACGCCGGACTGTTCGAAGGGCCGCGCAAGCCGGTGATCGTCGCGCACTCGTTTGGAGGCTTTGTCACGCTGGTCACAGGCGCCGAACATGGCGAGCGGTTCGAGGGCATGGTGATTGTCGACAGTCCGGTCAATCCGCCGGAACGTCCGCATCAGGGCCCGTCGCGCGCCGGACGCCCGCACCGGATCTATCCTGACCTTGCCAATGCCCTCGCGCGCTTCCGCCTCGCGCCGCCGCAGCTGTGCGAGAACCATTATGCGATGGACTATATCGCGCGCTGGAGCCTGAAGCGGGCGGAAGGCGGCTGGACGTGGAAGTTTGATCCGACGATCTGGACGCGCTTCGAGCCGGGCCGGGATGGCGGCGAGCTGCTGAAAGCGGCGAAGTGCCGGGTGGCGATCATCCGGGGCGAGGAGAGCGCGCTGATGCCGGACGATGTGCGCGACTATATGCGTGAGCTGCTGGGGCACCAGGTGCCGTTCGTGTCGATCCCGCATGCGCGCCATCACGTGATGCTGGATCAGCCCATCGCGTTTATTTCGGCGCTGCGGATGTTGCTGGCCGAGTGGGACCATTCGGATCCGCACCGGCAAGTCTAGACGGGTTCAGCCGGCGAAGGCCTTCTCGATGACGAACTCTGCAGGCGCCGCGTTGGAGCCTTCGGTGAGGCCGGCCTTGAGCATCAGGGCCTTCAGGTCCTGGATCATCTCGTTCGAGCCGCACATCATGGCGCGGTCCGTGGACGGATCAAGTGGCGGCACGCCGAGATCGGCGAACAGCTGGCCGTTCTCGATCAGCGTGGTGATACGTCCCATCTTCGGGAAGGGCTCGCGGGTGGTGGTGGCGTAGAGAGTCAGTTTGCCCTCGACCATTTCGCCGACGAGCGGGTCTTCCTTCAGGCTGGCGATGAGGTTCTGCGAATAGGTCAGTTCTGCAACGTCGCGGCAGGTATGGGTGACGATCACCTGCTCATAGCGCTCATAGGTGTCCGGGTCGCGCACCAGGCTGGCGAAGGGGGCAAAGCCGGTGCCGGTGGAGAACATGTAGAGACGTTTGCCGGGGGTCAGCGCGTCCAGCACCAGCGTGCCGGTGGGCTTGCGGCCGAGCAATACCTTGTCGCCGGGTTTGATGGATTGCAGGCGGGAGGTGAGGGGGCCGTCCGGCACCTTGATCGAATAGAATTCGAGTTCCTCGTCCCAGGCGGGCGAGGCGATGGAATAGGCGCGCAGGAGCGGCTTGCCGTCCTCCTTGCGCAGGCCGATCATCACGAACTCGCCGGTGCGGAAGCGGAAGCTCTGCGGGCGTGTGGTGCGGAAGCGGAACAGGCGGTCCGTATAGTGCTCGACCGACAGGACCGTCTCTTCGGTCGGCCCGTTGGGGTTCACTGCGACGGTGGCCGTCTGGCTCGCGGGCGCCTGTGCGCTCATCTTCAGCCCTCCTGGGAGATGTCTCGGGCCCAATTGAGCGCGGGCGGCGCCAAAAGCAATGCGTCAGATGATGGCTTTAGATTTACTGATAGGTCGGGCGGCTGACCCAGCCGATTTCCGGATCATCGATACTGTAGGCGCCGGAGAGCTCGTAGATGTTCTCATAGCCGTAGCCATAGAGGTTGATGAAGGTCGGCACATTCAGCGCCAGTTCGACCCGTTTCAGCATCACCGGGGCAATATTGTCGGTGAAATTGTTGTTGCAATAGATCAGGATGCGGCGGTCTTTCGCGCCGATCACTTCGGCCAGCATGCCGTCCGAGAAGTCCGAGAAATTGAGGTTAACCGCGCCTCCGATATGGCCGAGCGTATAGGCGCTGCCACTGCGGGCATCGATGATGATCGTGCCGGGATCGGCTTTCATTGCGTTGAACGTGTCCAGATCGATGAGGCGGTCTTCGCGGTAGGCGGCAATGTCGGCGCCGAGTTCGAGAAAGCCCGGATAGTCGACCAGGCCGGGCTCCGTCTGGGAATGGGCGGGCGGCACGGCGACCGCGCCGATGATCATGGCCAGAAGGCCGAGCAGGGCAAAGATCGCAACGATTGGCATGTTCGTTTTCATGGGCTCGTTATTCATGGCCGGTCTCCTCGAGCGGCCTTCAGGCTCCAGAGTTGATTAACTCAATGGCCAGATTGTGCACGCTTGGAGGCTTTGCTGCGAAAATCGTGCCGATTTGGGCCGCTCGCCCTTCAGGCGGGCGGAAACCGCCCCATCCGCTCTTCCCAGTGACGTCGGCAGAGCGAGACATAGGTCGTCTTTTCGATCGAAATCTGGTCGCCTTCGGTGAGCGCCTTTCCGTCCGGGCCCAGACGAACTACCATCGTCGCCTTGCGGCCGCACTCACAGATGGTGCGCACTTCGCGCAGGTTGTCGGCGATAGCTAGGAGCGCGGCGGAGCCTTCGAAGAGTTCGCCCCTGAAGTCCGTGCGCAGGCCATAGGCGAGCACCGGTGGGCCGAGATGGTCGGCCACGCGGGCCAGCTGCCAGGCCTGCGCCTTGGTCAGGAACTGGGCCTCGTCGACGAAGACCGCATCGATACGCCCGGCGCTGATGCGCTCCCGGATCAGGGCAAAGAGATCCGTGTCCTGCGTATACAGTGTCGCCTCGGCCGAGATGCCGATGCGCGAGCTGATCTGGCCATCGGCAGCGTCGCGGTAGAGCGCTGAGGTCAGCAGAAGGACCTCCATGCCGCGCTCGCGGTAGTTGTAGGCCGCCTGCAGGAGGAGCGTCGACTTGCCCGCATTCATCGCCGCATAGGAGAAGTAGAGCTTGGCCATGGCGGCGCGCGGCTCCGGCTTAGCGGATCGGCAGGGCGACGCCTTCGCGGCGGGGGTCGGCCCCGCCTTCGAGGCCGCGCTCGCGCACCACGATCAGGTGAAGCCCGGAATTCTCGCCCGTGCGTTCCTCAACCGTGTATCCAAGGCCGCGCAGCGCTTCGGCCGCTTCCGGCCCGCCCGCCACATCCACTTCGACAGCAACCGTATCACCGCGTGCGATGATGTTCGGGAGGGCAGCGGCTTCCTGCGCCGTCTTGCCCCATTCGAGCACGCCGACCAGTGTCTTGGCGACATAGGCGATGATCGAGTTTCCGCCCGGCGAGCCGGTGACCATGAAGAGGTCGCCGCCCTCGTCAAACACCAGTGTCGGCGACATCGAGGAGCGCGGGCGTTTGCCGGCGGCCGGCGCATTGGCGACCGGCTTGCCGCTCTTGGTCGGCGTCAGGGCGAAGTCCGTGAGTTCGTTGTTGAGCAGGAACCCGCCCGCCATGCGGGACGAGCCGAAGGCGGCTTCGACTGTGGCCGTCATCGAGACGGCGTTGCCCTCAAGGTCGATGATCGAAATATGCGTCGTGCCGGCGCCGGGTGTGGTCGTGTCCTCGCCCCACATCTCGCGCATCGGGTCCTTGCTGAGAACGATGCCCGGATCACCGGGGAAGGATTTCGCGTCCGGTGCAAAGGCCTCCAGCGCGCGCGCCTTGATATAGGCCGGGTCGATGAGCTCGGCGGTTGGCACGCTCACGAAATCGCCGTCGGCGACATAATGGTCGCGGTCGGCATAGGTGAGGCGCTGGGCGTCCACGAAGGCCTTGAGAAAGAGGCTCTCGTCCGCGTTCAGATTGGCGGCGGGCTTCAGGTAATCATAGAGGCCCATGATCATGTTCTGCGTGATGCCGCCCGAGCTCGGGGGCGGGGCGGAGCAGATCTTGTACCCGCTCTGGAGTTCGCCGCAGACCGGCTCGCGCACCGCGACCTTGTAGTTCTGGAGATCTTCCAGTGTCATGGCGCCGCCATCCGGGCCTTCATTGGTGGCCGCAATAATCTCGGCGGCGATGGTGCCGGAATAGAAGGCCGAGGGGCCTTCCTGCGCGATGGCGGCAAGGGTGGCGGCATAGGCCGGGTTGGTGCGGACGAAGCCGGCGGGTAGGGGCTCACCATCCGGATAGAAGTAAGCGGCCGTGACCGGATTGTCGTCGAGACGGATTGCGCCGCGTAGACGCGGGGAGGCGAGGACGGCAGCGAGTTTCGGCGAGACTTCAAACCCGTCTTCGGCAAGATTGATGGCCGGGTCGAACAGAGAGGCCCAGTCCGCCTGCCCGCCGGCGTCGTGGGCCGCCTTGTAGAGCGCGATCTGGCCAGGCACGCCAACCGAATGGCCCGATTGCCAGGCCGTAATGAAATCCATCACCTCGCCGTCCTTGAAGAACCATTCGGAGGTTACGGCAGCTGGGGCGGTCTCGCGCCCGTCGAATACGGTGATCGTGTCCTTCGCGCGGTCGTAATAGACGAGGAAGGCGCCGCCGCCGAGGCCCGAACTTTCCGGCTCGACCAGGCCCAGCACGGCATGCACGGCGATGGCGGCATCGATGGCATTTCCGCCATTGCGCAGGATTTCGAGCCCGGCATCCACGGCATAGGGGTTGGCGGCGGCGACCATGCCGCCCTTGGTCCAGGACAGATCACCGAGCGCTTCAATTTCGCCGGAGGCGGGTTTGGACGTGTCCTCGCCATTGGACACCGTCGCGGCCGGAGGGGCGCAGGCAGTGACCACAAGCGCGAGGGCGAGGCTGGAGAGGAGACGCATGAGAAAACCCTTTGCTTGGCGGGACGCCCACAGGCCCTTAAAGACCGGAGCAGACAAATCAGCAGACAAGGCTCTTAACATGGCTAAGCCGGGGTCACGCAACCTCATAACCGATGTTCCGGGCATCCGGGTCGGCCAAGCGCAGGATGCAGGCGTTCGCAGCGGCGTGACCGTCATTCTGCCGGATACGTTCAGCGTGGCGGCGGTTGCCGTCGCGGGCGGCGGTCCGGGAACGCGGGAAACGGACCTGCTGGGCGGCGGACGGCTGGTCGGCGGCGCAGATGCGATCTGCCTTGCCGGCGGAAGCGCCTTCGGTCTCGCAGCGGCGGACGGCGTAATGGCGGGCCTCAAGGCGGCGGGGCGCGGTTTCGCACTGGTGGCGCGTCCCGGTGTACCGCCGACGCCCATCGTCCCGGCCGCGATTCTCTATGACCTCGCCAATGGCGGCGACAAGGACTGGGGCGACATTGCGCCCTATGCCGCGATGGGCCGCGCCGCGTTCGACGCAGCTGGCGGCACCTTTGCCCTCGGCCGGGCAGGGGCGGGCACCGGCGCGCAGGCAGGGCTCGCGCCGGGCGGCACAGGATCGGCCAGCATCGTCGCGGCAGACGGCCTGACGGTCGGCGCGCTTGCTGCGGTGAACTCTTTCGGATCGGTTCGGATTCCCGGCAGCGCGGCGTTCTGGGCCTGGCCCTACGAGATCGCAGGCGAGTTCGGCGGCGCGCGGCCGGACGTGTCTGTTCCATTCGATGCCGAGGATTGGGGCGCCGCCAAGGCCAGCGCCGTGCCACGCGAGAACACGACCATCGCCTGTATCGCCACCGACGCCGCGCTGACACGCGAGGAAGCCGAACGCGTGGCGCAGATGGCGCTGGCCGGGATGGCGCGTGCCATCCGGCCGGTCTTTGCGCCGACGGACGGCGATGTCGTCTTCGTGATCTCGACGGCGCAGCGCCAGATGGACGGCCCGCGGCCGCTACTGGTCGCGCGGATTGGCGAACTGGCCGCCTCGGTTCTGGCGCGCAGCATCGCGCGGGGTGTCTACGAATCAGAAAAACAGGAGGGTGGAACATGATCCGTAAACTGAAGGTATGGACGCTCGCGGGCGCCAGCGCGCTGGTTCTTGCAGGCTGCATGGTCGCCGGGCGCGACGCAGACGTGGCCGACTGGCCGGGCATGGTCTCGATCCAGACGATAGCCGGGAAAGACGTGTTCCATGAATGCGGCGGCACGCTGGTGGCGCCGGACTGGGTGCTGACGGCGGCCCACTGCGCCGAAGACATGCAGATCGAGGCCTCCGGCGGGGCAGCGCAGTTTGGCGCGGGCGCTGACGGCAGGCGCGTGCGCCAGGGCGTGGTGGCGGTCGCCATCGGCCTCGGCGATTTGCGTACCATCCCCGCCGGGAGTGTCGTGCCGGTCAGCCAGGTGGTGATCCATCCGGGCTACCAGCCCGGCGCGCCGGAACGCGGCAATGATCTCGCCTTGCTCAAGCTTGAGCGGGCCTCGACATCGCCGGTGATGGCGATCGACCGGCTCGGCGATGTCGCGGCTCGTGCGTATGACCCCTATGTCGAACTTCTGGCCGCCGGCTACGGCCGCAAGGGCGAGAATGTGCAGGGCGAAGGCGGCGTGACACGCAGTGGCCGCGAAATCGAGGCCGGGTCCCTGATCCTGCAGGAAGGCTATGTGCCGCCTGTCGAGCCGCCGGTTTGCGCCGAAAGGATCCAGGCGGGTCTCGCGCTTGAAGGTCTTGCGGCGACCTATGCCGGCGTTTCGGTGGACGGCGCGACACAGATTTGCGCTGGAAACGGTGGCAGCGATGCCTGCCAGGGCGACAGCGGCGGCCCGCTCGTGCTGCGCACCGACAATGGCCCGGTCCAGGTCGGCGTGGTCAGCTGGGGCCTCGGCTGCGCGCGTCCGGACAATCCCGGCGTCTATATGCGCGTCTCGGCCTATGCGGGCTGGATCGGCGCAACCACCGGCCTTGCGATGCCCGCCGCGGCGGAAGCAGAGCCCGAACCGGGTCCCGCGCCGGAACTTGCCGAACCGGTTGATATTCCTGTGCTTCCGGGTCCGGAAGCGCCGGAAGAGACCCTTGAAACCGGCGAAACACCGGGCTGAAAATCGAGGGTTTTTGAGGCTTGCAAGGCCGGGGGCGCGCCTGTATGTGTCCCCTCCTTGCAGTGGCAATGCACCCGTAGCTCAGCTGGATAGAGCACCAGACTACGAATCTGGGGGTCGGGCGTTCGAATCGCTCCGGGTGCACCACGCCTTCCCTATGCTGTGTTTGCACGAGGCCGTTTTCGGCTCCCGCAGCCGCTTGTCCGGATTTAAGGTTTTAGACTGTTGCGAAACGTGTCCCTAGGACGTGCCGTGCAACAGCTGCATGCATTGAAAACCCACAAAACGTGGAGGCGCGCATGAACCTCGCACATCGTCGTTCTGCCAGCGCCTCCGCGATAGAGCTGCAGACAGCCATGTCCGTTGAAAAAGTCCTCAGGAAGGTGCGCGCGTTCACCTGTCTCGTGATCGGCAACCGGGTCGAGGCGGATGAGATCGTCGAGGACGCGCTGATCCTGTACCTATCAACCGATCCGGAGCCGGATGAGGTCGACGGGTGCTGCGCCTACATGATCACCGCCGTGCGCCGTCTGATGCGCACCACAGGCGCGCGGGCCCGCCGCGGGACGGACCTGGACCAGGCACTGGAGCCGCTGCTGCAATTGCCGCTGGAAACACGCGAGACCGCAGCCCTCCATCTCGGCGCCGGCATGAGCGTGGGCGACGTGGCCGACCTGCTGGACATCTCGGCCGATGAAGCCGCCGAACGGCTGGCAACCGTGCGCGCCGCGATTGGCCCGGAAACCTACGACCGCGCCAGCGCCGCCGCCTGACGCGCGGCCCCGTGCGCTCCGCGAGGGCGCGTGATAGAGAGAGCGGGCCCATCCAGTTCCGGTTCAGCAGGTCAGGTCCGCCGCACGCATGCAGGAAAGCGAACTCTTCTATGAGCGCCATCCGGACCCGATGTGGGTCTTTGACCGCGAGACGCTGTTCTTCCTGGACGTGAACCTGGCGACCATGGCGGCTTATGGCTATGGCCGCGAAGAATTCCTGGCCATGAAGGTCACTGATCTCTGGCCGCCAGAAGATGTGCCGCGCTTTCTGGAAAGCATTGCGGACGAAGGACACGCGCGCGCACTCCCCGGGCTCTGGCGGCATGTCCGGAAATCCGGCGAAATCCTGCATGTGCAGATCACGGCGCGCCCGGTCGACTGGAAGGGCCATCGGGGGGAACTCGTCTCGGTCAGGGACATGACCAGCAATGTCGCGCTGGCGCAGGAACGCGAGGCCCTGCTGGTTCAGGAGGCAGGCCTGCGCCGGATGGCGGAGGAGACCGCCGCCCAGCTGGCCGGGCAGAATGCGACCCTTCGCACGGCGCAACGCCTGCTGCGGATCGGCGTGTGGAAATACGAAATCTGGTCCAACCGGCTGATCTGGTCTCCGGAAATGTATGACATGTACGGTGCGACCGAAGCAGACTTCGATGCAACATTTGATGCGTACACGGCGCGTGTGCATCCCGATGACCAGCAGGCGATGACCGAGAACTATGCGGTGTTCGAAGAGTCCGGCCAGCAGTTCTTCGAGTTTTCCCACCGCATCCTGCATCCGGGCGGGCGGATTGCGCATGTTCGCGGTGTCGGTGAGATAACCGAGACACCGGAGGGGCGGTTGCTCACGGGCGTGGTGCAGGATGTCACGCAGCAGATCGAACAGGACAACCGCCTTCACCTGCTGGACCAGTCCGTCAGCCGGCTGAACGATGTCGTGCTGATCTTTGAAGCGGCCTCCGGCGAAGGCCGTGAGGACGCACCCATCGTGTACGTGAATCCGTCCTTCCTGCGCATCACCGGGCTCGGTCTTGAGGATGTTCTGGGACAGCCGGTGTCGAAGGTCATGCTGGAGACCGCGCCGGGCGTCCCGCTGAATGTGCTGACGTCGGTGATTTCCGATCCGGTTTCGCTGCGATCGGACATCCGGCTGGTCAACCGCGAAGGCCGTGTGGTGCCGGCCGATATCGATCTTGTGCCGGTGCGCGGCCTCAGCGGGGTGCTGACCCATTGGGTGGCCGTCATCCGGGACATGTCCGAGAAGCATGCCGCGGATGAGCGGGCGCAGACGAATGAGGAGCGCTACCGCCTTCTGTCGCGCTCAACGCATGATGTCGTCTGGGACTGGGACTTCGACAAAGACCAGATCACCTGGAACGAAAACTTCCGCCAGATCGCCGGTGACCCGGATGCACCGCTCGTGGCCGGCGTCTCCTCCTGGATCGACCGTCTGCACCCGGACGACCGCGCGCGGGTGCTGGAAGGCTTCTATGGCGCGGCGGAAGGGGAGGGCGAAACCTGGTCGGACGAGTACCGGTTCCTGCGCGATGACGGCGACGTGCGCTACGTGTTTGACCGCGGGTTCGTTGCACGCGACGAGACGGGCCGGGCGCTTCACATGGTCGGCAGCATGGTGGACATCACCGCCCAGAAACAGGCCGAGGCGCGCCTTGCGCAGGCCGAAAAGCTTGAAGCCCTCGGTCAGATCACCGGCGGCGTGGCGCACGATTTCAACAACCTCCTGATGATCATTCTCGGCAACGCCGAAACACTGCTCGATCATGTCAGCGATCCGCGCCAGCAGCGGCTGCTTGAACTCGTTCTGGTCGCCGCAGAGCGCGGGCGCGACCTGACCGGCCGCCTGCTGGCCTTCGCCCGGCGCACGCCGCTCAAGCCGGTGCTGCTGGATCTCAATGAGCAGGTCAGCCGCAGCGCCGAACTGCAGCAGCGCACCTTCCGCTCAAACATCCGTATCGAGACGGACCTGCGCGCCGATCCGGCCATGATCGAGTGCGACCCGGCGCAGCTTGAACTGGTCCTGCTGAACCTGTCCGTCAACGCGCGCGGCGCCATGCCGGATGGCGGCGTGCTGAGACTGGAGACAAGGCGGGGCGAGGAAGACGGCGCGGCGCAGGTCATCCTGACGATTTCGGACACGGGTGTCGGCATGGACAGCGAAACGCTGCGCCGGTGTCTTGAGCCCTTCTTCACGACCAAACCGGTCGGCGAGGGCGTGGGCCTCGGGCTCAGCATGGGCTTCGGCTTTATGGCGCAGTCCGGCGGCAAGCTCCTGATCGCATCTACGCCGGGCGAGGGAACGCAGGTCTCGCTCGTTTTTCCTTCAGCGCGCCCCGGGCAACGCTCGGCGGGTCGCGCCGCGCAGGCCATCATCACGGGCGGCGACGAGCACATCCTTCTCGTGGAAGACGATGCCGGTGTGCGCGATCATATCGAGAGCGTCCTGGCGGATCTCGGTTACCGCGTGACGGCCTGCCAGAACACCGATGAAGCCATCGCCTATTTCCACAATGGCGGCGGGGCCGACCTGATCCTGTCGGACCTGATCATGCCGGGCCACACGGATACGCGCCACCTTGTGCAGGTGGCCCGCAGCTATTTTCCGGACATCGAGGTTCTTTATTCCTCCGGATATCCCACGTCCGCGATTGAAAAGGACGGGCGTCTCGCCACGGATATCGACTTTCTGCCGAAGCCTTACCGGCGGGCGGAACTCGCGGTGAAGATCCGCGAATTGCTGAACCGGCGCGCCGCGCGCCAGGCCACGTCCGCTCAGGTGTCAGACGTCTGAGCGATGACGCGGTAGCCCGATCCGCGTGCGGTCTGGATCGCATCGCCGGTCGAGATTTCGAGCTGCCCGAGTTTGTTCCGCAGACGGCTGATATAGGTTTCAAGCACCTTTTCGCCTTCCCGGTACGGGCGCCCGAAGGCCTTGAGATACAGCTCGTCGCGCGCCACGACGCGCCCGCCGGCATCGACCAGGGTGTTGAGCAGCTGAAACTCGGCATGCGTTAGTTCGATTTCCTCGCTGCCCAGCCGGAGGCTGCGCCTCGGCCGGTCGAAGGTAACCGCGTTGATCTGCGCGGGCGTCGTGTCGCCGCCGACCACGGCCGCGCGCCGGCGCACAAGCCGGGCAACCCGGGCATGCAATTCCTTCACGCTGAGCGGCTTCAGGACATAATCATCAATGCCGCGATTGATCAGGTCGGCGCGGAATTCCGTTTCGCCCCATCCGGACAGGACGATGATCGGAATGTCGCTGACGCGGCGGATTTCCGCGATGATCTGCGTGCCGGACGCATCGGGCAGTTTCATGTCGAGGACAATGCAGTCAGCCGCAGCAATCCCGCCAGAATAGAGCACCGGTTTGAACGAGGCAAAGCTGGTATAGCCGACAAGCTGGTCATCCCCATCCGGCCAGCCGAGCTGGATGGTTTCGATCAGATCGGAATCGTCTTCTACGAGAAGGATCTGCAAGGTCAGCCTCATCAGCCTGCGGCTGTATTACGACATTCCCACCAGCGCCCGCTTATAGGGGAACGGGGTCTCGGATCAATCGCCGGACCCAGAAACGGCGCTGTTTACTGCAGATTGTCTGTGCGCCGAAGACTGGCAGGCGCAAGTCTCGTGACCGCCTGACCCGGCGAGGCCGCCACGAACTGCGCGCCAACATGGTCGCCGCGCTGCCAGCGCGTTTCGCAGGCGCGTTTTTCGGTAACGCCGGTGTTCGGATTTAGGATCACCAGAACGAATGCGGGCGGAACCGCGAAGGGCGACCCCAGTTTCAGTTTCACGCCGCCTTCGGACATATCCCGGATCGTCACGTCATAAGTCAGTGCGCCGGCACATATGATCCGGGCGCCTTTCAGCGTGCGCTGACGGGGCGACTGGCGTGGCAGTTCGGATTCTGGATCAGACATCCTGTGGCTCTGGGTTCATTTCAGCGTGCGCCGGCTGAAGCTGGTCCCCACCTGCGGACGACAACATATGCAAACCTGCGCCTTAAACGGTTAATACACCGTTTTCCGCAGGACTTCCAAAAAAATGGAGCCAGCGTCGGGCAAAACGCTGGCTCCAGGTCGTTCTTGTTAGATGGAGAAGCTCAATGGCTTCGAGAGGTCTATGCGCCGGCGGCCGGAAAGGTTCCCGGCCGGGCAATCATTTTTCGGCCTAATCTTTCGCGCGTTCCATGTAGCTGCCGTCTTCGGTGTTGACGATAACACGCGTGCCCACGCCGACATGCGACGGCACCATGATGCGCGCGCCATTGTCGAGCTTGGCGGGCTTGTAGGAACCCGACGCCGTCTGGCCTTTGACGACCGGCTCGGTCTCGACGATTTCGGCCGTGATGCGCTGGGGCAGGGTGATCGACACCGCTTCGCCGTTGAACATCTGCAGGATGACCGTCATGTTCTCCTGCAGGTAGTGCGCGCTGTCGCCGAGCATCGCGCCGGGCACGGTGACCTGCTCGTAATTGGCGGAGTTCATGAAGACGTAGTTTTCGCCTTCCATGTAGAGGTAGGAGTGGTCTACTTCCTCGACATAGGCGCGCTCGACCTTGTCGGACGTCTTGTAGGTGTTGGAGATTTTGATGCCATCGGAGATGCGGCGCATGTCGATGGTGGTGGTCGGCGTGCCTTTGCCGGGACGGAAGGATTCCGCCTTGAGGACCACGTAAAGCTGGCCGTCGGTGTATTCGATGATGTTGCCTTTGCGGATATCCGCAGCGATTTCAACGGCCATGGGGCGTTCCTGAGTTGCGAGGTCGAAAGCGCCGCTATATACCGCCTCCGCGCCATTTGGCCAGCGCCGGATGCGGTTCTGGCCCGCTTTGACCCTGCCGCTCCGGAGCTTTCACTTGCCCGACACCCTTCCCTGGTGGTCGCCCGAGGCCCATGCCCGCCGCCGGGACTACCTGGCCGCGCGCGGCGCCATCAAGGCATCGATGCGGGCCTGGTTCACCGCCGAAGGTTTCACCGAGACCGAATGCGGCCAGTTGCAGCGCTCCCCCGGAAACGAGGCGCACCTGCATGCCTTCGAGACCGCCTATGTCGCCGAAAACGGCGCGCGAACCCCGCTTTACCTGCATACCTCTCCGGAATTTGCGATGAAGAAGCTGCTCGCCGCCGGTGAGACGCGCATCTTCGATTTCGCCCGCGCCTTCCGCAACCGCGAGATTGGCGCGCGCCATGCGCCGGAATTCACGATGCTGGAATGGTACCGTGCGGATGAAGGCATCGAAGCGGTCATGGACGACGCCGCCCGGCTGGCACGGATTGCGGCAGAGGCGGCGAAATCGTCCTCGCTGAACTGGAAGGGCGCCGCTTGCGACCCCTTCGCCGAGCCGGAATACCTCACCCTTGCCGAGGCCTTCCAGCGCCATGCCGGTATCGAGCTTGAGGCCGTGCTGACAGACGCTGGCGGTCTGGCCGCCGCCGCGCGCAAGTCCGGCGTCGAGACATCGCCGGGCGCGAGCTGGACGGATGTGTTCTCTGCCGTGCTCGTCACCCGGATCGAACCAAACCTGGGGCAGGGGCGCCTCACGTTCCTGCACCGCTATCCCGTCAGCGAGGCGGCGCTGTCCCGTCCGTATCCGGAAGACCCGCGCTTTGCCGAACGCTTCGAGCTTTATGCCTGCGGGGTTGAGCTGGCGAACGGCTACCGCGAACTGACCGACCCGGCCGCCCTGCGCGCGCGTCAGGCCGCCGAGATGGACCTCAAGCAACAGGTTTACGGCGAGCGCTATGCGCTGGACGAGGACTTTATCGCCGCCGTCGCCGCCATGCCGGAAGCGAGCGGCGTGGCCCTTGGTTTTGACCGGCTGGTGATGCTGGCCACCGGCGCGCCGCAGATTTCGGATGTTCTCTGGACGCCGGTGCCTGTAGACGTGCGGCCATGACCGTCACCACCCTTCGCTCCGTTGCTGCGTTGAAAGCCGCCGGCCTCGTCTCCGAGACGCTGGCCCCGAAGCTTGCCGCCGTCGAGGCCGCCTATGCGATTGCCTTGCCGGAACCCCTCGCAAGGGTGATCGACCCGGCCAATCCGGGCGACGCGATCCGCCGCCAATTTGTTCCGTCACCGGAGGAAATGAATGTTCGCGCGGGCGAGTCCGGCGATCCCATCGGCGACGCGCGCCATTCGCCCGTGCCCGGCCTCGTGCACCGCTATCCGGACCGCGTGCTGGTCAAGGTCACGTCCACATGCCCGGTCTATTGCCGCTTCTGCTTCCGGCGCGAAATGGTCGGCCCTGAGAAGGGCGAAGCGCTGAGCAAGGCCGACCTTGACGCGGTCTTTGCCTATATCGCGGCCCATCCGGAAATCTTCGAAGTCATCCTGACCGGCGGCGATCCGCTGATGCTGTCCGCCGCGCGCGCGCGCGACATCACGCAGCGCCTTGAGGCGATCGACCATGTGAAAGTCATCCGCTGGCACACGCGCATGCCGGTGACACGGCCGGACCGGGTCACGCCGGCCTATGCCGACGCGCTGTCCAGCCGGACGAAAGCTGTCTTCCTCGCCGTCCACGCTAACCATGCCAGCGAGTTCACGCCGGAGGCCATCGCCGCCTGCCGCCTGCTCGCGGAGAAAGGCATCGCGCTTGTGTCCCAGTCGGTGCTGCTGCGGGGCGTGAACGATGCGGTGGAAAACCTGTCAGACCTGATGCGCGCTTTCCTCTCCGTCGGCATCAAGCCCTACTACCTGCACCAGCTGGACGCCGCGCCCGGCACGTCGCACTTCCGGGTGCCGGTGGAAGAAGGCCAGCGCCTCGTCCGTGAACTGAGGGATTCGCTCTCGGGTCTCGCCGTGCCGCATTATGTCTATGACATTGCGGGCGGCGTCTCGAAAGCATCGCTCGCGCTGTCCGACATTGAGCGCATCGACGATGCCTGGGCTGTGCGCGGCCGCGACGGCGAGACCTATCCGCTGGCGGACTGATCCTCGCGCCGCCGCCCCGTCAGGATCAGCAGGGCCACAAGGCCGATGGACGTCGCCTGGCTCGAGAAGAGTTCCAGCAAGACCGCAAACAGCCAGCTCGGCAAGGAAGCGCGTTGTTCCGCCTGAAGCAGGATATTGCCAGAGCCTTGCCCCAGCAGTTCCGCGTTCGCCGCTTCGATCTTCATGATCAGATCATCACGCCGTTTGGCGAGGCCCAGCTCGTTCTGTGCGTCACGGTACGGCTTCTGCTCGGTACGTCCCACGCGTTCGACTTCGGAGATGTACGCCTCGAGCCCCTCCACGGAACGCGTGTCCGGCGGAATGCCGTCCAGCTGGCGGCGCCAGTCGGCCAGCTGCGTTTCCAGCACGTCGCGGTTCGACGCCGCGCTGGTCACTTCCGCGGCCGCCGTCAGGTTGTTGGCGCGGATATAGATTTCGGTACCAAGAATAGAGGCGCCCGCGCCGATCAGCGCGAAGACAAGCGCGCGCAGGCTTTCCCATGTCCGCTTGTTGGCCGCGTGCCAGTAGACGAAGGTGAACCCGCCAAACGAGACAATCGCCGCGATGATGCCCGCTGCGCCCCAGATGCGCGCCTGTGTCGGGTCTGCCACCGTCGAGGCGAAAGCGTTGTAATTGGCAAAGCCGGACAGGCCCGCCGCCATCAGGCCGGCGACCACGAACACCAGCGCCAGCAGCGCCACGATGGTTTTCTCGCCCGCGCCCCGCCGCCGTTCGGCGCGCGCCGTGCGGATTTCCTCAAGCCGGATTTCCCGCTCGGCCTTGATTTCTTCGGGCGAGGGCAGGCGTTCGTGCAGCTCATAGACCTGCGGCGGTGTCTTGCGCACCGGATTGACCGCGCGGATGACTTCGGAAAATTCCGCATCGATCGGCAGAGGCGAGGGTTCGTCTTCAGCAAGCGGCGCCGCCGGAACCAGTGCGCCCCCGGATTCCAGTTTCCGGACCAGTTCGCGAAACCCGCCCGCCTCGCCGGTCGCCGTGCAGGCATAGGCCGCCGTCTCGAGATTCAGGATCAGGTTGCGATCACCCGAGGCGATACAATCGTCATGCAGGGGGCAGGCAACCGGCACATGCGCCGG
This sequence comes from Hyphomonas sp., assembly GCA_040223555.1. Lineage (GTDB taxonomy): Bacteria > Pseudomonadota > Alphaproteobacteria > Caulobacterales > Hyphomonadaceae > Hyphomonas. Next base: position 211,274 of record JAVKGA010000003.1, on the reverse strand, counting down.
GTCCTGGCTCGCCTCGGCATCAAGGCGCAGCAACCGGGCAACATCCCGGACGTCTTGCAGGTGACGCTCATCTGCCATGCTTGCCCCGCTTGCTTGCCGCCCCATCTAAACGAAGCGCACCGGCCCCGTCACCACCCCGAGGCGCAGGGAACACACTTGCGCGATGTTCGCAGGTGAGACGCATTTTCATCCTTGCGGGGCGGCCGGGAGGTCTTAATCAAGTGTTAAGCGGCAAGCGGGAAGACTTGTCCGTATGGGGCTACCTGCCAGAACCGGCGGCTGAAAGGACGAAACCACGATGATACCGCGCTCGATCGCGATTCCGAAAACCTGGAAAACCTTTGATATGCCGAGTTTCTTCTCGGCTTTTGCCTATCCGGTCCTCGGCGTCGCGCTGTTCACCACCATGATCCTGCTCGGCATCTTCATCAGCGACCTCACCTTCCACTGGTGGTATCTGCCCCTCGCCTTCGGCGTCATCGCCTTCTCGGTTTTCTGGTGCAACATGGGCATCGGCCCGCTGCACCGTATCCTCCAGCACAGGGCGGGCGTCCTCGCGCCGCCCGCGCAGGTCCTCGCCATGATCAACCTGATGATCGCCATGCAGGGCCGGGTGCAGGACTGGGTGAACTATCACTCGCAGCACCATCGCTTCGCAGACGCCCCGGGCGATCCGCACAACCCGTTCGAGTCCAAACGCTGGGCCTGGGTCGGCTGGATCCTGTTCCGCGACAAGAACGACACCGCGCGCCCCATGCCGCTCTGGCTGAAGAAACACCCGATCGTCGTCTGGATGGACCGGCATTATAACCAGCTCAGCCTGGTCATCCATTTCGTCATCCCGGCCATCATCTACCTGATCGTCTGGGCGGCCGGCGGCTCGTTGGTGCTCACTGCGCTGCTGCATGCCAGCGTCATCATCGGCCGTGCCATCCAGTTCCACGCCACCGTCTATGGCATCAATGTGCTGGGCCACCTGAAGACACCGAAATGGGCCGATCACCTGATGGCCCTGCTGACCGGCGGCGAAGCCTTCCATGACCACCACCATGACGAGCCGCAAAGCGCACTCCACCGCCCCCGCAAGGGCGTCTGGAACCGGATCGTGGATTACAATGGCACCGTGCTGCTCTTCCTCGAGAAGATCGGCTGGGTGAAGGACCTGAAGATCGCGCCCCGCTTCGCGTAAGGCGCTCTTCGCACCCGCAGCATCGAATTATGGGAAGCGCCCCCTTTAACCGGGAGGGCGCTTTCCCATTTGCACTGTCCGGGGCGTGGGGGCGCATCGACCGGAGGACTACACATGACCAACACGCAAAAGACGCCTGCGCCTTCTGGCCCTGCCCATTCCTACATCCTCCTTGATCGAACAGGTTCCATGGGCGGGATCTGGGACGAGGCGCTGGGCTCTGTGAACGCCTATGTTGATGCCCTGTCGAAACCCGAAGACGGCTCGGCGCCCGATGCCGGCGAGAAGGTCACGCTGGCCGTATTCGACCATCATTCCGTCCTGCACTTTGATGTCGTCCGCAAAGGCGTCCATCTGCCGGACTGGAAAAAGGTCACCAACGCCGATGCAACGCCGCGCGGCATGACACCCTTGTTCGACGCGCTCGCGCGGATGGTGGCGCTTGCCGAGGCGGACAATCCGGACCGGGCGGTCATCGTCGTCATGACGGACGGCGCCGAGAACGCCTCGAAGGAAGTGACGAAAGACGGCGCGAAGGCGGCCCTCGACCGGGCGCGTGCCCGCGGCTGGGAAGTTGTCTTCCTCGGCGCAGACTTTGCGAAGTTCAGCGATGCAGATGCCGTCGGGGTCGCGGGCTCGAAGTCCATGGCGATGTCGCCGGGCATGTTCGAAGGCTCGATGCGCAAGCTCGCGTCGAAAAACCGGGCCTATTTCTCCCAGAAGGCCTCGTCAGTGGACTTCGACGAGGAAGACCGCGTTGCCTCCGGCGAGGCCGACGTGAAGAATCGCAAGGGCAGCTGATCCGTCCTTGTTCGGACGAAACTGAACACCTGTTCAGCTAAAATCCGCAGTCTGAACAGGCGTTCAGAAAAAAGATGGGCCACCCCTCAAAAGGTGGCCCATTTCCTTTGGCTTGGCGGATTCGCGACACAGACGTGCCGCATTCGGGGAGCAGTTTTTCGTCACCTGAAATCGGGAAGGGACGCATCTCATGAAATTCCTCAACTCAATCGCCGCCGTCATGGCTGTCTGGGCACTGGCCGCAACCGCCGAGTCCAAGGTTCTGCCGATGCCGGCACAATCGGACATTGTTCAATCCTACATCCTGCTCGACCGGACCGGTTCCATGTCCGACATCTGGGACGAAGCGCTGACCTCGGTGAACGCCTATGCCGACAGCTTCGCTGCGGACGCACCGGGCGCCGAAATCGCCGGGGGCGACATCAAGACCGCCGTCACGCTCGCCGTGTTCGACCATCAGGACGGCATGCAGTTCGACGTGCTGCGCGACAAGGTCGACCCGGCCAAATGGACCAAGGTCACCAATGACGAAGCCAACCCGCGCGGCATGACCCCGCTCTATGACGCCATCGGCCGCATCATCAGCCGCGCCGAGGCCGACAATCCGGAGAAAGCCGTCATCGTCATCATGACGGACGGCCTGGAAAACTCGTCCAGCGAACTGACCAACAAGGGCGCCAAGGCCGCCCTCGACCGGGCCCGTGCCAAAGGCTGGGAAGTCATCTTCCTCGGCGCTGAATTCGCCAGCTTCTCGGACGCAGAAGCCGTCGGTGTGTCCTCCTCGAAAACCATGGCCGTCGGCCAGGGCCGGATGGAACAGTCGATGGACAACCTCGCCCAGAAAGCCCGCGCCTATGGCAAGGGCGCTGCCCCGGAAGTCGAGTTCACTCCTGAAGACCGCGCCCAGGCAGACGAAGAAGGCGTGAAGGATCGTCAGGGCCAGTAAGCCCCCTCCGCCTCGCCGGACAAAGGAAAGCCCGCTCGCACCGAGCGGGCTTTCTGCTTTGACGGGGGAGGCGAGACAAAGTGAGAAAAAACGAGAATCTTTCGTACCAGCCTGATAAAAAGACGGCACGCGATAGTATACGCCTGCGATCAGCTGGGAGCGGAAATTGCCGAAATCACGCGCCCTGACGCGCCGTCTCGCCGCCTGGGCGACTGCCGTACGGCCCTTCCTCCTCTACGGCGCCCTCCTCGCCGCCGGCGCCCTTTTGCTGACCTGGCTCGACTACCTGCGCTTTGCCCGCACCTTTCCCGGCGAGTTCCAGATCTTCCTGATCGCCGCCGGCTTCCTCGCCCTCGGCATCTGGGCGGGCGCGCGGATTTTCGCCGGAAGACGGGAGACACCGGCCTTTGACGGCAATCCCGCTGCCCAACGCACCCTCGGTCTCAGCGAGCGCGAGATGGAAGTGCTGACGCTGATTGCCGGCGGCCTCTCCAACAAGGAAATCGCCGCGCGCCTGAATGTCTCGCCGAACACGGTGAAAACCCATGTCGCCCGCGTGCTCGGAAAGCTCGAAGTCAGCCGCCGCACCGCCGCGCTCGCCCGCGCCCGCGAACTGGGTCTTCTGCCCTAGAATTGCGGGTGATCTGGCGAAAATCACCCTTTCGGGCGATTGTAGCTGCGCGCCCAAACCGGATGGTCCATCGGGCAACCCGCAAAGGAGTTTCCCATGTTGCAAACCATCCTCAAGAACGGCGTCATTGCCGGCCTGATCGTCGGCATCCCGATGATCCTCCTGACGCTGACCCTCGGCGAGAACGCGCCCACCGGCGCTCTCGGCATGGCCATCGGCTATACGACCATGCTGGTCGCGCTCAGTGTCATCTTCCTCGCCGTCAAGCGCCAGCGCGACGTAAACAATGGCGGCGTCATCAAGTTCCTCCCGGCCTTCCTCATGGGCCTCGGCATCAGTGCTGTGGCGGGCATCCTCTATGTCCTCGCGTGGGAAGTCTCGCTGGCGATCAGCGGCATGGATTTCGGAGCCATGTATGCCGAACACCTCGTCGAAGCCGCCAAAGCGCGTGGCGCCTCCGAAGCCGAGATTGCCGCCGAACTGACCAAGGCGCAGGAGTTCGCCAAGATGTACGCCAACCCGCTCTTCCGCATGCCGATCACCTTCACCGAGATCCTGCCCGTGGGCATCCTCGTCTCGCTGATCTCGGCCCTGCTTCTGCGCAACAGCCGCTTCATGCCGGCGCGCCAAGCTGTGGTCTAGTCGTCAAAGCCCCGGAACACGGCCGCCTCGTCCACGGACTTTCTCCGTGAGACGACGGCGTTCGCCGGGAAGCTGTCATCCGGCCAGCCCATCGCCACACAGGTCTGGATGACCTGGTCGTCCGGAATGCCGGCTTCGGCGCGCACGACCGGGCTCTGCATGATGCCCTGCGAGTTGATCACGCAGCCCAGCCCCCGGTTCCAGGCCGCATTGACGAGACAGTTGACCACGCCCCCGCAATCGAACGGCGCGATGTCGCTGCCCTGGATCGACTTGTCATAGGTGATGACGATGGAGACCGGCGCATCGAACTGGCGAAAGCCGCGCAGGACCCAATCCATCCGCTTTTCCTTGTTGTCGCGCTCGATGCCCATCGCCTCGAACAGCTGGATGGCAATCTCGATCTGGCGTTTGCGGTGGTCGCCGGCGTATTCCGGCCCGAGGCGGAATTCGCGGCTGTGCGGCACGCCGGCAAGGTTACGCTCCACATTTCCTGCGCGAATACGGTCCAGCACCTCACCGGCCACGACATAGAAATTCCAGGGCTGGGTGTTCAGCGAGGTCGGCGCGCGCATCGCGAGTTCGAGGATTTCCCGGATCAGTGCCTTTGGCACCGGCTTCTTCTGATAGCCGCGAATGCTGCGGCGGCCCCGCACAACCTCATCGAAATCCACATCACACTCCTGTCACTCTCCAGCGCTTGTTCTAGCGCGCGCGTGCGTCTCTGCACCCCCTCCCGCTGGGTCAGGCTTGCCAAGCCTTTTCGATCCGGCAATTTCGGGTGAGGTTTGACGGCAAGGGCAGGGCACATGCGGTATTTCGAAGACATGGTGGTCGGCACGCGCACGCGCTCCTCGCGCACCTACAAGGTCACGCGCGAGGAGGTCATCGAGTTCGCCTCGAAATACGACCCCCAACCCTTCCATCTGGATGACGAGGCCGCGAAGAACACCTTCTTCGGTCGCCTCTCCGCCTCCGGCTGGCACACGGGCGCCATGGCGATGCGGATGATGGTGGACACCTGGAGGGACGGCGAGCCAACCGCCGGCCTCGGCTCGCCAGGCCTCGATGAACTGCGCTGGGTGAAGCCTGTCTATCCGGGCGATGAGTTGAGGGTCGAAGTCGAGCTGATCGAAAAGCGCCGTTCGAAATCGCGTCCGGACATGGGTCTCACCAAGTCCCGCCAGACGGTGTTGAACCAGCACGGCGAAGTGGTGATGACGATGATCGGCAACGGGCTGATCCGCGTGCGCGATCCGGGCGCGCCCATCGATTAGCAACCCGCCTTCCGGACGGCTCATCCTTCGACTTCGCTCAGGATGAGCGCTGCATCGTTTTGAGAAGCTCATGGAATCAAAAAAAGCCCGCTCCGGAGAGCGGACTTTCTGACCTTTGTGGGGAGAGCCCCCACGAGCAGGGCGAAGGCGCAGCCGCCCCGCCGTCAGGCGGGAACAGCGGCGAGCATTATATCAACGCGGCGCCATGCGGATCGCGCCGTCGAGGCGGACGTCTTCGCCGTTGAAATAGGCGTTGCGGCACATTTCGGTGGCGAGCGAGGCATACTCTTCCGGATTGCCGAGACGGGCCGGGTGCGGAACCTGCGCGCCGAGGGCGGCTTTCACGGGCTCCGGCGCGGCGGCCAGCAGCGGGGTGTTGAAGATGCCCGGCAGGATCGTGTTCACACGGATGAAGTCGCGGCTGAGGTCGCGGGCGATCGGCAGGGTCATGCCGACAACGCCGCCCTTGGACGCGGAATAGGCGGCCTGGCCGATCTGGCCGTCTTCAGCGGCGACAGAGGCCGTGTTGACGATCGCGCCGCGCTCGCCGTCGATGGGGTCCAGCGTCAGCATGCCGGCGGCCGATTTGGCGATGCAACGGAAGGTGCCGACGAGGTTGATCTGGATAATCAGGTTGAATTTATCGAGCGGGAAGTGGCTGATCTCGCCGGTCGCCTTGTCGCGGCTGGCGGTCTTGATGGCATTGCCGGTGCCGGCGCAGTTGATCAGGATACGCTCCTGACCGATGGCGGCGCGGGATTTTTCAAAGCCGGCATCCACGGAAGCGTCGTCGGTGACGTTGACGTTGCAGAACACGCCGCCGAGTTCCTTGGCGAGGGCTTCGCCTTTCTCGGCGTTGAGGTCGAACAGGGCGACCTTGACGCCATAGCTGGCCAGTTTGCGGGCCGTTGCGGCCCCGAGGCCCGAAGCGCCGCCGGTGATGACGGCGGAGATGTTTGAGTTCAATTCCATGGGCAAAGCCCTCCTGAGTGTTGGTATTGCTTTCGGCGATGGCCGCGATGAATTATAATGCCCTTAGGAGAGCGCAATGTCTGACGCAGCGGAAATCATCAATACGGTGAAAGACGAGGGCGGGGTCTACCTGCCCAAGACGATCCAGCGCAACGAGCGCACGGCGCGGCGCCTTGTGCCCAAGCTGCTGCGCTTTGCGGGCCAGATCCCCTTCGCGGACGATCTGGCCAGCGCATACTATTGCGCCCGCGATCCGCAGACCCCGATGAAGGCAAAAGCCGTGCTGTTCGCCGCGCTGGCCTATTTTGTCATGCCCGCCGACATGCTGCCCGATGTGATCGCCGGCCTTGGCTTCACCGATGACGCAACCGTGCTCGCCACGGCGCTCGGCGTGGTCGGCATGCACGTCAAGGAAAAGCACCGCAACATGGCGCGCCGCCTGCTGCGCCTGCCTGAGCCTGTCCGCGACGCGACCTGACCGCGCATGACGGCGGGGGAGATGTCACTCTACATCGCGCTCGCGCTCGGCGCCGTTTACGGGGCGGCGTTCTGCTATCGTGACCGGGGCCTTGCCGGCCTGTTGATCAAAACCGGCTCGACGGCGTTGCTCGCGCTTTATGCGTTTCTCGAAGGCGGCCCGCTCCTGCTGGTCGCCGCGCTGGCCTTCAGCGCGCTGGGAGATGCTTTTCTGGCGGGCAAGCCGGAACGCTGGCTGCTTCCCGGCATGGGCGCGTTCTTCGTCGCGCACGCGGCCTATGTGCCTCTGTTCTGGAGCCTCGGGGCCGACGAGCGGACCTTGGCCGTGCTCGCCGCGCAGATCGTGCTCGTGTTTGGCGGCGCCGCTTTCATTCGCTGGCTGATGCCATGGATCGAGCGCGGGATGCGCCTGCCGGTGATCGCATATGGCGCGGTGATCCTGATGATGGGCGCCGCCGCGCTCGCGCTCCCTGAAGCCTACCGCATCGTCAGCCTCGGCGCGCTGATGTTCATCGCGTCCGACGTGATCCTGTCACTGCAGCTTTTCCGAAAGCCGGCAGACGAGCCGGCCAGCGTGCCGTCCTCGCTCGCCGTCTGGATCCTGTATTTTGGCGGGCAGGCGCTGATCGCCTGGGGCTTCCTGAACGCCGCCTAGAACGGCTTGTCGCCGTTTACCGTGGCGCGGCGCATATGGCGGCGGTGGCCGGGATAATCGTTCAGCGCATAGTGCCAGGTGCATCGGTTATCCCACATCGTCACATCGCCGGCCTGCCAGCGCACGCGGCAGGTGAAGCGTTCCTCGCGCGAATGGTTGAACAGGTAATCCAGCAGCGGCTTGCTCTCGCGCTTTGACCATCCCGCAAAACGCAGCGTGAAGGCGGGGTTCACATAAAGGCCCTTGCGGCCCGTCTCCGGATGGGTGCGCACCACGGGATGCTCGTATTCCGGCGCCTCTTCCACCACCGTCGAATCCATCGACTTTCGCTCCTGCGCCGAAATACCGTGTACGCCGTATTCCCGGCTCGCCGAATGCATGGCCTTCAGTCCTGCCAGCGTCTCCTTCAGGCCGGGCGAGAGCGCGTCATAGGCGGTCTGCTGGTCGGCAAACAGCGTGTCCCCGCCATAGGGCGGCAGCTCGATGGCATGCAGGATGGAGCCAAGGGCAGGGACTTCCTCAAAGCTCATGTCGGTATGCCAGCCGCCCCCGAAATTCACCTTGTCCTCTTTCTCCTTGATGATCTCCATCAGTTCCGGATGGTCTGCCATGCCCTTCACATAAGGGTGCACGTTCAGCGTGCCGAAGCGCCGGGCAAAGGCTTTGTGCTGGTCCGGCTGCAGGCTCTTCTGCCCGCGCATCACGATCACCTTGTGATCGAGAAAGGCGCGGTGGACCTGATCAAACGCCGCGTTCGACAGGCCGGCCTGCAGGTCCAGCCCGAAGATTTCAGCGCCCAGCGTGCCCGACAGGGGGATGATTTCGATACTCATGGAAGTACGAAACCACTGGGCTCGGCGCGGTGCAAGATCAGGGAGGGTTTAGGTAAACTCAGGTCTCGAATGCGGCTCGCCACCAAAATGTCACTGGCCGACCGGTCCGGAATATGCGAATGCAGCCGCGGGCCAGGCGCCCCCAACGGCGCCCAGCCTATCTGTAAGGATAGGAGTAAAACAGATGACGATGACCACCGCCAAGCCGGTAGTGCGCCCCGCGTGCCCCCATTTTTCCTCGGGCCCGACGGCCAAATACCCCGATTTCGCCCTTCAGAATCTGGTCACCGCCGCCCTCGGCCGGTCGCACCGTTCGGGCGATGCCAAGAAGAAACTCAAAGCCGCAATTGACCGCACCAAGCTGATCCTCGGCCTGCCGGAAGGCTACCGGGTCGCCATCGTGCCGGCGTCGGATACCGGCGCGGTCGAAATGTGCATGTGGTCGATGCTGGGCCAGCGCCCCGTCGATGTCTTCGCCTGGGAAAGCTTCGGCTCCGACTGGGTGACGGACGCGACCAAGCAACTGAAGCTCGAAAACTGCAAGACCTACACCGGCGAATACGGCGCGCTGCCGGATTTCGCCAAGGCCCGCGACGACGCCGACATCATCTTCACCTGGAACGGAACCACCTCCGGCGTGCGCGTGAAGAATGCCGACTGGATCAAGCCGAACCCGGACCGGATCGTCATCTGCGACGCGACCTCCGCTGCCTTCAGCCAGGAGATCGAGTGGGAAAAGCTCGATGTGATCACCTATAGCTGGCAGAAATGCCTCGGCGGGGAAGCGGCCCACGGCATGCTGATCCTGTCGCCCAACGCCGTGAAACGCCTCGAATCCTATGTGCCGGACCGCGCCCTTCCGAAACTTTTCCGCATGACGAAAGGCGGCAAGCTGGACGAAGACCTGTTCGAAGGCGCCACCATCAACACGCCCTCGATGCTCTGTGTGGAAGACTACCTGCAGGCGCTCGACTGGGTCGAGCGGCTCGGCGGCTGGAAAAAGCTGAAAGAGCGCTCGGACGATAGCCTCCGTACCCTGACGGATTGGGAAGGCAAGACAGACTGGGTCCAGTTCCTCTGCGCCGACAAGTTCACCCGCTCGAACACCGGCGTCACCTTCAAGATCGTTGACCCGCGCGTCACCGCGCTCGACGAGGCCGGCCAGCGCGATTTCATCAAGAAAATGATGAAACGCCTAGAGTCCGAAAACGCCTGCTACGACGCCGCCGGTTACGCCAAGGCCCCTCCGGGCCTGCGCATCTGGTGCGGCGGCTCGGTCGAGCCGTCGGACGTGTCAAAGCTGCTGCCCTGGCTCGACTGGGCCTTCCATGAGGAAGCGTCGAACCTCTGAACCGAGAAGGGAGCAGCACGCTTCCGGCCGATGATCACCCTGCGCCCCGCCACTCCGGACGATCTGGCTCTCATCCTGCACTGGGATGAGCAGCCGCACGTGCGCGATGTCGGCGGCGACCCCGACTGGAACGACTGGAACTGGGCCGAAGAACTCGGCCGCGATGTGCCCTGGCGGGAATTCCTCATCGCCATGCTGGAGGATCGGCCCATCGGCTTCGTCCAGCTGATCGACTGCCGCGAAGAGGAAAGCCACTACTGGGGCGAAGACTGCCCTGAGCATTCCCGCGCCATCGACATCTGGATCGGGGAGGCTGACTGTCTCGGCAAGGGCTATGGCACGCAGATGATGCGCCTTGCCATCGAACGGTGCTTTGCCCACCCGCTCTGCAACGACATCCTGATCGATCCGATGGCGGACAATACCGCCGCCCACCGCTTCTACGAATCCCTCGGTTTCAAACTTCTCGGACAGCGCTTCTTTGGCCCTGACGACACGCTCGTTTATCAACTCACACGCGCCGATTGGCGCACTGGAGACCCCAATGCCTAAAGTCCTCATCGGAGACACGCTCTCCCCCGCCGCCGTCGAGATCTTCAAGGCGCGCGGCATCGAAACCGACATCAAGGTCGGTCTGTCCAAGGACGACCTGATCAAGATCATTCCGCAATATGACGGCCTCGCCGTGCGCTCGGCCTGCAAGCCGGACGCGGACGTCATCGCCGCCGCCACCAACCTGAAAGTCATCGGCCGCGCCGGCATCGGCGTCGACAATATCGACATCAAGGCGGCGACCGCCAAGGGCGTCGTCGTGATGAACACGCCCTTCGGCAACGCCATCACCACTGCCGAGCACGCCATCGCCATGATGTTCGCGGCCGCCCGCCAGATCCCGGCCGCCAACGCAGATACGCAGGCCGGCAAGTGGCCGAAGTCCGGCTATATGGGCCTCGAAGTTTCCTACAAGACGCTCGGCCTGATCGGCTGCGGCAATATCGGCAGCCGCGTCGCCGAGCGCGCCATCGGGCTGAAGATGAAAGTCGTCGCCTATGACCCCTTCCTGACCGAAGAACGCGCCGTCGAACTCGGCGTCGAGAAGGTCGAGCTCGACACGCTGCTTGCCCGCGCCGATGTCATCACGCTGCATGTTCCGCTTACGGACCAGACGAAAAACGTCCTCTCCCGCGAAGCGCTGGAGAAGACGAAAAAGGGCCTGATCCTCGTCAACTGCGCCCGCGGCGGCCTTGTGGACGAAGAAGCCGTGCGCGACCTGCTCGAAAGTGACCACCTTGCCGGCGCCGCCTTCGATGTCTTCGCCGTCGAACCCGCCAAGGAAAACGTCCTCTTCGGCGCGAAAAATTTCATCGCCACACCCCACCTTGGCGCCGCCACGGTCGAGGCGCAGGAAAACGTCGCCCTTCAGGTCGCCGAGCAGATGGCGGACTATATCCTCACCGGCGCCGTCACCAACGCGCTCAACATGCCCTCCGTCACCGCCGAGGAAGCGCCGCGCCTGAAGCCGTTTGCCGTCCTCGCGGAAAAGCTCGGCAGCTTCGCCGGGCAAATCTCCGACTACGGATATGAAGAGGTCGTCATCGAATATGAAGGCGAGGTCGCAGACCTCAACCGCAAGCCGCTGACTGCCGCGCTTCTCTCCGGCCTGCTGCGCGCCTCGCGCGGCGATGTGAACATGGTCTCCGCCCCGGCCATCCTTCACGAGAGCGGCGTCAAGCTCACCGAGACCAAAACCGAATCGAGCCCCGTCTATGACAGCTTGATCCGGGTCAAGGTGAAGACCAAGGCCACGAAGAACGATCCCAAAGGCGGTTGGCGCACGCTCGCCGGCGCGCTCATCGGCGGCAAGCCGCGCATCGTCGAGGTCAAAGGCATGGCGCTCGAAGGCGACTTCTCGCCCTTCACGCTTTACGTCAACAATCTCGACAAGCCGGGCTTCATCGGCGCCCTCGGCCAGATGCTCGGCGAGGCGAAGATCAATATCGCGACCTTCCACCTCGGCCGCCAGGCTGCCGGCGGCGAGGCCATTGCGCTGGTCGGAATCGACTCGATGCCGGCCGCGTCCCTGATCGAGAAACTCGATGCCCTCCCGCAGGTCCGCTATGCGAAAGTCCTGAGCTTCTAGGCCTTTCGCATCCGACGCCATACGCGAATGGCATAAATGCTATCCAGCAGGGGCGGGCTGTTCTTCGGGCAGCCCGCCCCATTTGTGACGGGTCAACAACAAAGGGGCCCCGTCATGGCCAAGATCGCAATTGTCTACCACTCCGGCTACGGCCACACCGCCAAGGTCGCAGAGCATGTCCGCAAGGGCGCCGCCGCCGGCGGCGCCGATGTCAAACTCTGCAAGGCCGAGGATCTCGCTTCTCCGGATGCCGGGCCTTGGGACGAACTCGCCAAAGCCGACGCCATAATCTTCGGCGCGCCGACCTATATGGGCTCGGCCTCGGGCGGCATGAAACTTTTCATCGACGCCACCTCGAAGGCCTGGTTCACCCGGGCCTGGGCCAACAAGATCGCCGCCGGTTTCACCGTTTCGGGCTCGCTCTCGGGCGACAAGACCGTCACTTTGCAACAGTTTGCAACGCTGGCTGCCCAGCAGGGCATGGTCTGGGTCGGGGCTGACCTGCCCAGCGGCTACAATTCTTCCAAGAGCGACTTCGCGACGGCCCATAACCGCGCGGGTCACTTCCTCGGTCTCGCCGTTCAGGCCCTCACCGACCTGCCGGCCGAGCAGACGCCGGACCGATACGAACTCGAAACCGCCGAGGTCTTCGGAAAGCGTGTCGCGGAAGCCACCCTTCGCTGGGTTCGCGTCCCGGCGGAGCCTGAACTGGCTTGACGAGGACGGCGTATGGGCGCGATGCCTCATGTCCAAGTTGTCATGAAGGAGCGCCCATGCGCCGCTTTGCCGTCTCCCTGTCCCTCGCCGCACTTCCCGCGCTCGCCGCTCAGGCTGGTCCCGTCGATGAAATCCGCGTTGGCGTCACCCAGCACAACATCTGCGTCCTCGATTGCGACAATGCCAACAAGGAAGACGGCCCGAACATCAGCGGCGAGATCGTCTTCAAGTCGCCGGATCTTCTCGACATCATCTGGAGCCCGCGCCCCTATGTGATGGGCAGCGTCAACACCGCCGGCGACACGAGCTTTGGCGGGGCAGGCCTGCACTGGAACTGGAACTTTGCCAGCGGCTGGTCGCTGGAGCCGGGCGTCGGCTATGTGATTCATGACGGCGAGCTGGATTTCCCGTTCCCGCAGGGCGACCCGCGCAACGACCCGATTTCGGCGCGCAAGGTCTATTTCGGCTCGCGCGATCTCTTCCGCACCAGCCTGTCGCTGAACCGCGACCTTTCCGAAAAATGGGGCGCGCAGGTGATGTACGAACACCTCAGCCATGGCCAGATCCTTGGCTCGGGCCGCAATCAGGGCATCGACAATATCGGCGTCCGGCTGATCTACCGTTTCGACGACTAGGCAACCGGACGCGACCCGCCGGACGGCTCATCCTGAGCGAAGTCGAAGGAGAGCCGGGGCGAGCTGAGCTTTGTTTGGCCCATCCTTCGACTTCGCTCAGGATGAGTGTCACATTGTAACGCGGCCGAGCCGGACCCGCGCGCATCTGCCCCTTGCAATTCGGCGCCAATTCCTGCCCTTGTCCCCGCGGCTGTAAACGGAGCGGAACATGGCAGGAGTCGTCGTCGTAGGCGCCCAGTGGGGCGACGAAGGCAAAGGCAAGATCGTGGACTGGCTGTCGGCGCGCGCCGATGTCGTCGTGCGCTTCCAGGGCGGCCACAATGCCGGCCACACGCTCGTCATTGACGGCAAGGTGTTCAAGCTGGCGCTGCTGCCCTCCGGCCTCGTCCGGGGCGGCAAGCTGTCGGTCATCGGCAACGGCGTTGTGGTTGATCCGTGGCACATGCTCACCGAAATCGCCGGCATCCAGGCGCAGGGCGTCGAAGTCTCGCCGGACTCCCTCGTTCTGGCCGACAATGCCTCCCTGATCCTGCCCTGGCACAAGGATATCGACGCTGCGCGGGAAGGGGCCCTCGGCGCGGCCCAGATCGGCACCACCAAGCGCGGCATCGGCCCGGCCTATGAAGACCGCGTCGGGCGCCGCGCCATCCGTGTGGCAGACCTCGCAGACCCCGCCGCCCTCGACATGAAGATCGAGCGCCTCCTCGCTCACCACCGTCCGCTGCGCATCGGCCTCGACCTGCCGGAGCCGGACGGCGCCGCCCTCAAGGCTGATCTGCTGGCCATCGCCCCGCAGATCCTCGCCTATGCCCAGCCCGTCTGGAAAATCCTCGACGAGCATGTCCGCAAGGGCACGCGCATCCTGTTCGAAGGCGCGCAGGGCGTCATGCTGGACGTGGACCACGGCACCTATCCCTTCGTCACCTCGTCCAGCGTCGTCGCGGGCAATGCCAGCGCCGGCTCCGGCGTCGGCCCCGGCGCCATCTCCTATGTCCTCGGCCTCGCCAAGGCCTACACGACGCGCGTCGGCTCCGGCCCGTTCCCGACCGAGCAGGACAACGAGATCGGCCAACGCCTCGGCACGATCGGCAAGGAAGTCGGCGACAATACCGGCCGCCCGCGCCGCTGCGGCTGGTTTGATTCGGTCATGGTGCGCCAGGCCTGCGCGACCTCCGGCGTTACCGGCCTCGCCCTGACCAAGCTCGACGTGCTCGACGGCTTTGACGAGATCAAGGTCTGCGTGGCCTACAAGCTGAACGGCAAGACCATCGACCATTACCCCGCCGGCCTCACCGATCAGGCCGCGGTCGAGCCGGTCTACGAAACCCTCAAAGGCTGGTCCGGCTCCACCCGCGGCGCCCGCTCCTGGGCCGACCTTCCCGCCGAAGCCGTCGTCTATGTCCGCCGTCTCGAAGAACTCGTCGGCAAACCCTGCGCCCTCGTCTCCACCTCCCCGGAACGCGAAGACGTCATCCTGATGCGTGATCCGTTCGAGGGCTAGCAGCGTTTCCCATGCGCGACCTGGAACCCCTCTCCCTCTGGGAGAGGGGCAGGGGTGAGGGGGCGCTACGTCCGAAATCTCGTGCTGGGTTGTGGGCGGAGTGCCCCCTCATCCCCAACCCCTTCTCCCTGAAGGGAGAAGGGGCTTTAGGGCTTCAGCTCACCCGCTCAACCATCATGTGCTTGATCTTGGCAATCGCCTCGGCGGGGTTCAGCCCTTTCGGGCAGACCTGTGCACAGTTCATGATCGTGTGGCAGCGGTACAATTTGAACGGGTCTTCGAGATCGTCGAGCCGTTCGCCGGTCGCTTCGTCGCGGCTGTCGATCAGCCAGCGATAGGCCTGCAACAGCGCGGCGGGGCCGAGGTATTTCTCGCCGTTCCACCAATACGAAGGACAGGAGGTCGAGCAGCACGCGCACAGGATGCACTCATACAGGCCGTCCAGTTCAAGGCGGTCCTTCTCCGTCTGGCGCCATTCCTTCTCCGGGGTCGGCGTGTCGGTCTTCAGGAAGGGCTGCACATAGGCGTGCTGCGCATAGAAGTTCGTCAGGTCCGGGATCAGGTCGCGGATCACCGGCAGGTGGGGCAGGGGGCTGATCGAAATGACGCCGCCCGGCAGGTCGTCGAAGCCCTTGGTGCAGGCAATCGTGTTGCGTCCGGCAATGTTCATCGCGCAGGAGCCGCACACGCCCTCGCGGCACGAGCGGCGGAAGGCCAGCGTCGGGTCAATATTGTTCTTGATATAGATCAGGACGTCGAGAATCATCGTCCCGACCTTGTCCATGTCCACCGAATAGGTGTCCCAGCGCGGATTGCCGGTCTCTTCCGGGCTGTAGCGATAGATGCGGAAGTCGCGCACATTGGTCGCGCCCTGCGGCTTCGGCCAGGACTTGCCCTTCTGGACTTTGGAATTCTTCGGGAGGGTCAGTTCAACCATGGTCTCGTCCTGGCGGTGTCGATGTTAAGAGGGGCGGCGGCGGGCCGTGATCACGGCGCCGTCTGTCACGCTGAAGCCAAAGCCGTAGCCGCCCTGGTTCAGGGGGCCTTTTTCCGAATGTCCGCTCACGGAGGGAAGTATCGAAATCACGTCATAGCCTTCGTCATTCAAAGTGTTGCAGGCAGTCTCGATCTGGGCGGCGAGGTCTGCGATGTCCGCCTGTTGCGGTTCGTCGACCAGTTTTGTGCCCCGTCCGAGCAGTTTCTTCTCTTCTCGTTTCTGCCTTCCGGTGCGGACCCAGACGGATTTGTATTCACTCATCCACCCCTCCTGCCTGAAGACACCTGTTCAATCAGTACACCCGTGCTTTCGGCTCAATGTAGGCAATGTCATTCGACAATGTGTATTCATGCACCGGGCGGTAATCGATGGTCACCTTGCCGGCATCGTCCGCCCAGGCCAGCGTGTGTTTCATCCATTTCGCGTCATCGCGGTTGGAGAAATCCTCGCGCGCATGCGCGCCGCGGCTTTCCTCGCGGTTGGCAGCCGAGTTCACCGTCACGGCCGCCTGGCAGATCAGGTTCTCGAACTCGAGGGCTTCCACAAGGTCCGTGTTCCAGATCATGCCGCGATCTTTCACATCGATCCCCGGCACTTTCTTGTAGACGGCCTCGATGGCATCCACGCCTTCCTTCAGCACCGATCCGGTGCGGAACACGGCGCAGTCGGATTGCATGGCCTTCTGCATTTCGAGCCGCAGCTTGGCGACTGGCTGGTCGCCGCTGGCATTGCGCATCTTGTCGAAGCGCGCGAGGTGCGCGTCGGTCGATTTCGGCGCCAGGTCGCGCTGGCGGGCGCCGGCTTCCGTCGTGGCGCCGCAGCGCAGGCCGGCGGCGCGGCCGAACACGACAAGGTCGATCAGCGAGTTGGAGCCCAGACGGTTCGCTCCGTGTACGGACACGCAGGCCGCTTCGCCCACAGCCATCAGGCCAGGAACGACCGAGTCCGCATCGCCATTCTTCTTGGTCAGCACTTCGCCGTGATAGTTCGTCGGGATGCCGCCCATATTATAGTGCACCGTGGGCAGAACCGGGATCGGCTCCTTGGTGATGTCGACGCCGGCAAAGATTTTCGCCGTCTCGGAAATACCGGGCAGGCGCGCATGCAGCGTCTCGGGCGAGAGGTGGTTGAGGTGGAGATAGATGTGATCTTTCTCCGGGCCCACGCCGCGGCCTTCGCGGATTTCCATCGTCATCGCGCGGCTGACCACGTCGCGCGAGGCGAGGTCCTTCGCGGAAGGCGCATAGCGCTCCATAAACCGCTCGCCTTCGGAATTGGTGACGTATCCGCCTTCGCCGCGCGCGCCTTCGGTGATCAGGCAGCCGGAGCCATAGATGCCGGTCGGGTGGAACTGCACGAATTCCATGTCCTGCAACGGCAGGCCGGCGCGCAGAACCATGGCATTGCCATCGCCCGTGCAGGTGTGCGCCGAGGTGCAGGAGAAGTAGGCGCGGCCATAGCCGCCGGTGGCGAGGATGGTTTTCTGCGCGCGGAAACGGTGCAGCGTGCCATCGTCGAGTTTCCAGGCAGTCACGCCGACGCAGGCGCCGTCATCATCCATGATCAGGTCGAGCGCGAAATACTCGATGAAGAACTCGGTGTCTTCGCGCACGCATTGTCCGTACAAGGTATGCAGCATCGCGTGACCCGTGCGGTCAGCCGCCGCGCAGGTACGCTGGACCGGACCTTCGCCGAAATTCTTCGTCATGCCGCCAAAGGCGCGCTGGTAGATCTTGCCTTCTTCGGTACGCGAAAAGGGCATGCCCCAGTGTTCCAGTTCGTAGACAGCGTCCGGCGCATTGCGCACGAGATATTCGATCGCGTCCTGGTCGCCGAGCCAGTCGGAGCCCTTGACCGTATCGTACATGTGCCAGCGCCAGTTATCCTCGGACATATTGCCGAGGGAGGCAGCGATGCCGCCCTGCGCCGCGACCGTGTGCGAGCGGGTAGGGAAGACCTTGGTGATGCAGGCCGTGCGCAGGCCCGCCTGCGCCGCGCCGAGCGCTGCCCGAAGGCCCGATCCGCCCGCGCCGACAACGACGACATCGTAAGTATGGTCCGTCCAGGTATAGTTGCTCATGTCCTGCTTTCTTTCGCCTGCGCTTCAGCGGCCCGTCCAGATGCTCAGTACCGACATCATCACGGCAGCGAAGATGCCGGCGGTGAAGAAGGTGTTGAGGATCAGGAGCGCAGCACGCGTCGCCGGCTTTCCAATATAATCTTCGATAACCGCCTGCATGCCGAGGCGCATATGGTAGCACGCGGCGCCGGCCGTCAGTATAAGGAGTGTTGCATTCAGCGGCGCGCTGACCCAGGCGAGCGCGTCGGCATAGCCGCCGAGCGCGGCCTTCATGACCGAGAAGAGGAACCAGGGCACGAGAACAAGCAGCGCAAGCGCGGAGACGCGCTGGCGGATATGGTGGCTGGTGCCGGTTTTCGAGGCGCCGAGGCCCCGGGTGATCTTGGTGGGCGTGACGTATTGGCTGTCAGACATTGCGCGCGCCTCTCAGGACAGGATCGCGGCGGCCATCAGGGCAATCGCCCCGACCAGCGCGAACGCATAATTGAAGATCGACACCTGGCTGGCGACCTTCGGCGAGAAGCCAAGGCCCGGGCCGTCCCAGATCAGGTGGCGGATGCCATTGGCGAAATGGAAGAGCACGGCAAAGGCCCAGAGGAAGAGCAGGATCTGGCCGGGAATCGAGAAGGCAATCGATTCGACCAGCGCATACATCTCCGGTCCGCCGGCCAGCGCGACCAGCCAGATGGCAATCAGCAGCGTGCCGCCATAAAGGCCCATGCCGGTGAACCGGTGCGTGATGGAGGCCAGCATCGTGGCATGAAACCGCCAGACCTGAAGGTGGGGAGAGAGCGGCCGGGAATCAGCTTTCGGGGAGCCGGACATGAGGCATTTCCTTATGCGCCGTGAAAACACTTGGCTCTGCCTTCTAGGCGCCTCTATGGTCGTGTCAACGCAGGCGCAGACGGGAGCGACATTATGAAACTGACTGTCCTTGCGGCAGGCCTTCTGGCCTTGTCGCCCGCTGCTTTTGCCGATCCGCTGGACGCCTTGATCGCCTCCTATGAATCCTACGTGCTGGAAGGTGATCCCGGCGAGGCAGCGAGGGCGGCAGGAGAAGCCCCCGTGCGCTGGGGCGGCGTGCGTCCGCGCGATGTTGCCGCCCGCGCCGAGTCTGCGCGCGCACTGCTGGACGAAATCGAGGCCGCTGATACGACGCGCACCGTCGATGCAGCCATCCTGAAGCGGCTTCTGGCCGAGGATATCTTCAGCGAGGAGCTTGATTCGGCGCGCATCCCGTTCACCGGCGACTGGGGTTTCCAGGGCGCGCCGGTCTTTGCGGCGCTTCGTCTGCGTATCAAGAGCGAAGCAGACGCCGATGCCTGGGTGCAGAGGCTGAATGATGTACCCAGGTACTTCGCCGAAAACCGCATCAACATGGCGCGGGGCATCACCACCGGCTGGACGTCCTACAAGGACCCGCTGGACACGACCCGTGAGCAGATCGAGGCCCAGATCGTCGACGATCCGGCCAAAAGCGAGCTCTACAAGCCCTTCCTCTCTTTGCCTGACACGATACCGCCCGAGGCTGCTGAGCGCCTGAAGGCCGAAGGCCTCGCCGCGACCGCCAATGCCATCCAAGCCTACCGCGATACCGCCCGTTTCATCGACACGACCTACGCGCCGGCCGTGCGCAAACAGGCGGGCATTGCCGGCCTGCCGGGCGGACAGGAAGCGTATGCGGCGTTGGTGGAACAGCACACCGCGGGCGCGGGCTATACGCCGGAGGAAATCCACACCATCGGCCTCGAAGAGGTCGCGCGCATTCGCGCCGAGATGGACGGTGTGATGGCCGAAACCGGTTTCACCGGCACGTTTGCGGAATTTCAGGCCTTCCTGCGCACCGATCCGCAATTCTATGCGCAGACCGACACCGAGCTGATGGACAAGGCCAAGGAGATCACTGACCGGATCGACCTGATCCTGCCGCAATGGTTCAACACACTGCCGAAGCTTGGTTACACCGTTGATCCCGTGCCGCTGTCCATTGCGCCCGGTTACACCACGGGCCGCTATGCGCAGGGCAATCCCGCCGAAGGCCGCAAGGGCAGCTATCTGGTCAACACCTACGCGCTCGAGCAGCGCCCCCTTTACGAACTGCCCGCACTGTCGGCGCATGAAGCCGTGCCCGGCCACCACCTGCAGATTTCGCTGGCGCAGGAAATGGCGAGCCAGCCGCGTTTCCGGCAGGACTATTACGCGACCGCCTTCGGCGAAGGCTGGGGCCTCTATGCTGAGCGGATCGCGGGCGAAGCGGGCATTTACGAGACGCCGTATGAGCATTTCGGCGCGCTGTCCTACGAGATGTGGCGCGCCTGCCGCCTCGTCGCCGATACCGGCCTGCACTGGTATGGCTGGACGCGCGAAGAGGCCGAGACCTGCTTCATCGAGAATTCGGCGCTTTCGCCGCTCAATATCAAGACCGAAGTCACCCGCTATATCGGCTGGCCGGGGCAGGCGACCGCCTACAAGATCGGCGAACTGAAAATCAGCGCGCTGAGGGCCGAGGCCGAAGCGGCGCTGGGCGATGCGTTCGACATCCGCGAGTTCCACGATGTCGTGCTCGGACAGGGCGCGGTGCCGCTGGATGTGCTGGACGCACAGGTGAAGGCGTGGATTGCGGAGAAGGGCTCAAACTGAGGGGTTTTTTGCCCGGCGGTGCACCTTGTTCTTGGGCGCCGCGCACGCCAAATGGGGCGGGCCATGTTTCGCTTCTTTGAACGCCGTCTCGAGCCTTTCCCCGACACGCGCCCCGGCGTGCCGCCGAAGGCGTTCCGTGCCTTCATCTGGCATTATATCAAGGACGCAGTGCCCTGGCTGATTGCCATGTCTGTGCTGACCGCGATCATCGCCGTGGGCGAAGTGGCGCTGTTCGGCTTCCTCGGCGGCATTGTGGACTGGCTGTCGGCGGCGGACCGCGACGGTTTCATTGACCGCGAGGGCGGGCGCCTGCTGCTGATGGCAGGTTTCCTGCTGGTCGCCATGCCGCTGGTCACGCTGCTCAACGGCCTGATCATCTATCAGGGGCTGATGGGCAATGTGCCGATGAGCGCGCGCTGGCGCATGCACAAGCAGATGCTTGGACAGTCGATGAACTTCTTCGGCAACGAGTTTGCGGGGCGTGTCGCCACCAAGGTGATGCAGACTTCGCTCTCGGTGCGCGAAGTCGTGATGAAGGTGCTCGACGTCTTCGTCTTCATTCTCGTCTATTTCTTCTCGGCCATGGCGCTGGTAGGCGCGGCAGATCCGCGACTGACCATCCCACTCATTCTCTGGGCGGTGGTCTACGGGCTCATTCTCTGGTGGTTTGTGCCGCGCCTTGGCAAGATTTCCGAGGAACAGGCCGATGCGCGCTCGGTCATGACCGGCCGCATCGTTGATTCGTACACGAACATCCAGACCGTGAAACTGTTCGCCCATGCGGGCCATGAGGAGACCTATGCGCGCGGCAGCATGCAGGGCTTCCTCGACACCGTGTATCGCCAGATGCGGATGGTGACGGGCTTCAACGTGCTCGTCTATCTCAACAATGCGCTGCTGGTCACGCTGATCGCGGGCATCGGCATCTTGCTCTGGATGGGCGAGCTTGTCGGGGCAGGGGCGGTCGCTGCTGCCATCGGCCTGGCGCTGCGCATGAAGGCGATGTCGCAATGGATCATGTGGGAAGTTGCCGGGCTTTTTGAGAATATCGGCGTTGTCTATGACGGCATGTCGATGCTCGGCAAACCCGTCGCCATCACGGACCAGAGCGGCGCCGCCGCGCTGCCGCCTGCCAAAGGCGATATACGGTTCGAAGATGTCACCTTCCATTATGGCAAGGGCGCGGGCGTCATCGGCGGCTTCTCGCTGGACATCCGGCCCGGCGAAAAGATCGGCCTTGTCGGCCGCTCCGGCGCGGGCAAGACGACGCTGACGAACCTGCTGCTGCGTTTCTATGACGCCGAATCCGGGCGTATCCTGATCGACGGGCATGACATTACGCGCGTCTCGCAGGATTCCCTCCGTTCACAGATCGGTGTGGTCACACAGGACACATCCCTGCTGCACCGTTCGATCCGCGAGAACATCGCCTATGGCCGCCCGGACGCCACGGATGAAGCCATTCTCGCCGCGTCCGAGCGCGCCCGCGCGACGGAGTTCATTACCGGCCTTGAAGACTCCAAGGGCCGGCTCGGCCTAGACGCGCATGTCGGCGAGCGCGGTGTGAAACTGTCCGGCGGCCAGCGCCAGCGCATCGCCATCGCGCGCATCTTCCTGAAGGACGCGCCGATTCTGATCCTCGATGAGGCGACCTCCGCGCTCGATTCCGAAGTTGAAGCGGCGATCCAGGAAAGCCTGTTCGAGCTGATGGAAGGCAAGACGGTGATCGCAATCGCGCACAGGCTGTCCACCATCGCGGCGATGGACCGGCTGATCGTTCTGGACGAAGGCCGCATCGCCGAACAAGGCACGCACACGGAGCTTGTTGCCGCCGGCGGGCTTTATGCCGAACTCTGGGCACGCCAGTCCGGCGGGTTTCTCGTGCAGCCGGAAATTCGCGAAGCTGAAGACGTGCCGGCGGAGTAGGCGCATGAGACTGACAATCGTCGAGACGGGGCTCGTTCCCGCTGTCATCCGTGACCGCTTCCCGGACTATCCGGAGATGTTCCGCAGGATGATCACCGGCGCCGATCCCGGCATCACCTGCGATACCATCTCGCTGATCAAGGGCGAGGTGCTGCCTGATCCCGGCACGCTGGGCGCCGTCCTCTATACCGGCTCGCCGGCAGGCGTCTATGATCCCGAGCCCTGGATCGCGCCGCTATCGGACTTTATCCGCACGGCCGCCGCGACGAAGACACCGCAGGTCGGGATCTGTTTCGGCCATCAGGTCATGGGCGAGGCGCTCGGCGGCAAGGTGGTGAAGTCGGAGAAGGGCTGGGGCGTCGGCCGGCACAGCTACGAGATTGTTCAGTGTCCGGACTGGAGTGCCAAGCCCTGCCCGGAGACGCTTAGCATCGCCGTCAGTCATCAGGACCAGGTCGTCGTGAAGCCCGCTGCGGCCCGGGTCATTGCCCGGTCCGATTTTACCCCGTTCGCCGGGCTTGAGTATGACGGTTTTCCTGCCCTCAGCTTCCAGTGCCATCCGGAATTCGAACCAGACTATGCCGCCGCGCTGTATGGGGCCCGGCGCGCAACACTGGGCGAGGAAATGGCCGATGCCGCGGCCGCCTCTCTGGAAGGTGACTGCGACCGCCGCCTGCTGGCCGGCTGGATCGCCAGCTTCCTGCGCGCCAACGCAGGAAGCTGACATCCGGTTCTAGCTGCCGAAGCGGTAACGCGCGCCGATGCTGAGCACCGTCTGCTTGTTCTCGATGTTCAGCGTGCCGGGGAAGAGCTGGTTGTCCAGTTCCACATCGTCGGTGACACGGTAGGCGGCCTCACCAAAGAGGTCGATCCGCTCACTGACAGACCATGTGGCGCCAGCTTTCAGCTGGTAGGCAAACTTGCCTTCGCTGTCATCAATGATGCCGACGCCCGATGGGCTGTAGGTCACCGAAACGTCCGAATAGCCGAGGCCGGCGCCGAGATAGGGGCTGATCATGCCTTCGCGGTTGAAGTCATAGTAGAGGTTCGCGAAGAGGCTGGTCGACTCGATCTGGTCGCCGTCCGGCGTGGCCACGACCTGGCCAACCGTCGCGCCGAGCTGTGTGGGCGAACCCGTCAGCACAGCGGCGTCGACACCGTCGATCACGGTGCCGTTCACGTTGACGCCCGAATGGGTCTCGACATCCGCCTTCGAGTAGACAAGTTCCACGCCGGAGCGGAATCCGTTGCCATAGCTGGCGCCGAATTCGCCCGAGAGGGCATAGCCGTTATCGAATTCGGTTTCCCAGCCATACGGGGTGCCGGCGGCGATCGGTGTGCCGAACGGCAGCGCCGGGTCGCCGTTGCCTGTAGTGAAGGCGCCGGTTTCGCCGCTGTTGGAGCTGTCCTTCTGCATGACATAACCAACCGAGCCGCCGACATACCATTCCTGCGCCGAGGCGGGCAGGGCGGACGTGGCTGCGCCCAACGCGATCAGTAAAACATGAAATTTCATTCGGAATTCTCCTCTGGAACACGGGGGAGGACGCCCTTCTGGCGCCGCAGTTACGGAGGGGTGTTGCCCTCGATGGCGCCAGATAGAACGCGCTAAGCCGCTGACCACGGTTTCCGTCCTAAACTTTTCGTGATCATTCCGCCGACTTGCCCTTTCCCCCGCGGCGCGAAAAATGCAGAAGAGCGGCCAGAACGCTGCGCCCCGTCCGGGAGCGCGCCCAACCTCGTGTCACGGAGAGACAGATGCTGCCGAAACCACGTACCGATATTGTCCAGAACACGCTCGAATTCGAGATTCTGCCGCTGGTGAAACCCACAGGCTTCCGGGAATATGACGCGCGCTGGTGGTTCAACGGCATCGGCCACGAGAAGGCGGCGGAACTGAACCTTACCGGCGTCCAGGCGCTCGGCCTGGGCATGGCGACGCTCTTCCACGAACTTGGTGTGACGCCGAAAGTCGTCACCGGCCATGATTTCCGCTCGATCAGCCAGCCGATCAAGAACGCCCTCACCCTCGGCCTCGTCGCGGGTGGCTGCGAAGTTCTCGATGTCGGCCTTGCGCTTTCGCCGATGGTCTACTGGAGCCAGTTCGAACTGGACGCAGCCTGCTGCGCTATGGTCACTGCCAGCCACAATGAAAACGGCTGGACCGGCGTCAAGATGGGCGCAGACCGGCCGCTGACCTTCGGGCCGGAAGAGATGGGCCGCCTCAAGGAAATCGTGATGAGCGGCGCGTTCAAGCCGAAAGCGGGCGGCGCGCACTTCCGGGTCGACGGCATCCGCGAGAAATACATCGCTTCCGTGGCCGAAGGCGTGAAGCTGTCGCGCCCGATCCGCGTCATTGCAGCTTGCGGAAACGGCACGGCCGGCGCTTTCGCGGGCGACTGCCTGCGCGCCATGGGCGCGGAAGTAATCGAGATGGATTGCAACCTCGACAACACCTTCCCGAAATACAATCCGAACCCGGAAGATGCCGAAATGCTGCACGCCATGTCCGAGGCCGTGAAGGAGCTTGGCGCCGAAATCGCCCTCGGCTTTGACGGGGACGGGGACCGCTGCGGTGTGGTCGACAATACGGGCGAGGAAATCTATGCCGACAAGATCGGCCTGATGCTGGCGCGCGATCTGTCGAAGCATCACCCGAATGCCAAATTTGTGGTCGATGTGAAGTCCACTGGCCTTTACAAGACCGATCCCGTGCTCAAGGCCAACGGCGCCACCGTCGATTATTACAAGACCGGCCATTCCTATATCAAACGCCGCACCAACGAGCTTGGCGCGCTCGCCGGTTTTGAAAAGTCCGGCCACTTCTTCTTCCGCCCGCCCATCGGGCTTGGCTATGATTGCGGGCTGACCGCCGCCAAGGCGATCCTCGAGATGCTGGACCGCAACCCGGGCCGCACGATGGCTGATCTCAAGGGTGAACTTGGCGTGGCTTATACCTCGCTGACCATGGCGGCGCATTGCGGCGACGAGATCAAGTATGATGTCGTCGACAAGATGGTCGAGGAATACAAGGGCCTGAACGGCGCGACCATCCTTGGGCGGAAGGTCGTCGAGGTCAACACGGTCAACGGTGCGCGCGTCACGCTGGAAGACGGGTCATGGGTTCTGGTGCGCGCCTCGTCCAACAAGCCGGAACTGGTTGTCGTGGTCGAATCCATGGCGAGCGAAGCCGACATGAAGGATCTCTTCCACAAGGAAGTGAAACCGCGCCTCGGCAAGCACAAGGAAGTCGGCGACTACAATCAGGAAATCTGAGGTCTTACGACCAGAGCGTGAAGAGCCCTGCCAGCACCAGAACCATGCCGAGGTAATAGCGCGGGGTGATGTCTTCGCCGAGCCAGAAGCGCGCCATCAGTGGCACGATGACAAATGTCAGTGCCATGAAGGAGTAGGCATAGGACAGCGGCACGCTTTTCAGCACATAGACCCAGAGCAGCGTGGCACCGCCATAAAGGGCGAGCGCGCCAATGAAGATGGGGCTGAGCAGCGCGGACTGCGCCGGCAGGCCCGGATGGGCCGCCAGTTTCATGCCGGTCATCTTGAACATCACCTGTCCTGCCGCAATCAGGAACGGGGTGATGACCAGCAGGCCGATCATGTGCAGCGGCAGCGATTTCACGGCGCGATATCCTCGCGGTAATAGATGTCGCGGCCGATATTGCGGCACACATGATTCTCAGGCACCGGCATCATGGCACGCAGGAAGCTGTGCGTATACGGAAAGAAATTCAGGTGCGGGTTGAACGTGTAGCGGTATTCGCGCTCGCGCGGCACGACGATGATCAACCGCCGGCGTGTCACGCGGCGCAGTTCGGCAATCGCGGCGCGGTAATCCACCACATGCTCGATCACATGCGTGCAGATGACGGTGTCGAACATCTTATCCGGGAACGGAAGCGTCTCGACCTTTGCGGCGACATAATCGATGCCGTCGTCCGCGATGGCCGGGTCGATCACGAAATCGATGCCGGTCAACGCTGCCAGTTCCGGGCGTGCCACCTGGACGCGGCGCAGCAGGGCGCCGGTGCCGCAGCCGACATCCACGACGCCTGCGCCGACGACGTCCGCGATGATCGCCTGGATGCAGGCTTCGGAATTGTCGGTGTCCTCGTGCACACGCGGATGCTCGCGGTAGAGGGCTTCATATTCAGCGTCGGTCAGGAAAGCCGCGCGCTCGCGGAAGCGCGCGAGATGGTCGACATGGCTGCCCCAGGCGAGGCCGGCGGCGGCGCGGAACAGCCCGGAATCGCGCAGCACAGGCGGCACGACATCTTCGAGCACGAAGCGGATCCGGTTGGTCATCTCGCGGCGCATCAGTAGGGCATCCCTCTCAGCGGCGCTTCGCGCTCCTCGATGGGCTGGGCGCCGGGAAAGCTGCGCTCGCCGCGCGCGGGCGCCTGCGACAGGTAGAAGATGCGCTTCTGTTCGATTCGCGCGCGCGAAACGGAATCGAGAATGATGCCGCAGGAAAGCGACAGCATCGCGCCGACCATCAGCGTCATCGCGAGCATCACGGTGGGTACGCGGTTGACGAGGCCGGTGGCGAAGAATTCCAGCGTAATCGGAACCATCAGGATCGTGGTGACCATGAACAGCGCGGCTGCGATCCATCCGAAGAAGGCAAACGGCTTGGTTTCCTTCAGCAGCATCGCCATCATCGACAGGATGCGTGCGCCGTCACGGAAGGTGGACAGCTTGCTAGCGGAGCCTTCGACGCGGCGGCCATAGTCGAACTCGATCTCGGTGACCGGCAGGCGCAGGGTCGAGGCGTGTACGGACATTTCCGT
This sequence comes from Hyphomonas sp., assembly GCA_040223555.1. Taxonomy (GTDB): domain Bacteria; phylum Pseudomonadota; class Alphaproteobacteria; order Caulobacterales; family Hyphomonadaceae; genus Hyphomonas. Next base: position 184,056 of record JAVKGA010000003.1, on the reverse strand, counting down.
CTCGATCTCGAAGCCGGCCGAATGGGCCGGGAAGCTCTTGGCGAAACGGCGTGTGAACACGCGGTAGCCGGAGAAGATATCGGTGAAGTCGCGCCCGAACATCGACTGGTAAATGCGGTTGAACATCTGGTTACCGAAGGCATGTCCGCGCCGGCCGGCGTCCTCGGTGATGTTGCGCCGCGTGCCGACCACCATGTCCGCGCGGTCGGCGATCAGGGCGTCGATCATGCGCGGCGCCGCAGTTGCATCATACGTGCCGTCGCCATCGGCCATGATATAGATGTCGGCCTCGATATCGGCGAACATCTGGCGGACAACGTTGCCTTTGCCTTGCCGGCGGCAGCGGATGACAGTCGCACCGGCCAGCGCCGCCTGCTGCGATGTGTCATCCGTGGAGTTATTGTCATAGACGTAAATCCGCGCGCCCGGCAGCACCTTGCGGAAGCTGATCACCACCGATGCGATCGACAGGCCCTCGTTGTAACAGGGCAGGAGCACGGCGAGGCTGTAGCGGCTGGAATCGGTCATCATCGCGTTCAGTCTTTGGTGAATGTTTCCGTGTCATACCCGCCACTCGTTAAGTTAGCCTTGATTGAAGGGGCGTTCTCCGATGACGTTGCAGAGCCGCGCTGCCGCGTTTGGCGCACACCATGCCGGCCGCGTCCTGTCCGTCGCCGTCTTTCTCTCCCTGATAATCGTCAGCCTGCTGAACGGGGACTTTGGAAGCATCGGCCCGGACGGCGATGATGTCATGCGGCTGGTCCAAGTGCGCGACCTTCTGAATGGCCAGGGCTGGTTCGATCTCAACCAACCGCGCCTTGGCCCGGAGGGCGGCACGCTGATGCACTGGTCGCGCCTGGTTGACCTGCCGATTGCCACCATTGCCATGATTTTCCAGCCTTTCCTCGGACAGGAGCGGGCGCTCAGCTTTGCGGTCACTTTCTGGCCGGTCCTCAGTGTGCTGATCGCTACCTCCGCGCTGGTCATGGGCGCGCGGGCGGTCGGCGGACGCGGCGTTGTCGCTTTCACCTGCCTGTTCGGCTTTGCCGTCCTGTTCCGGCATTTCCGTTTCCTGCCGGGCGCGATCGACCATCACAATCTCCAGCTCGGCCTGCTGATGCTGGCCGTTGCGGCCCTTCTCGCGCAGGACCGGCTTGCGCGGCCGATGGCGCTTGCCGCCGCGAGCCTTGCCCTCTCTGTCGCGATCGGTGTGGAAGTCCACGTCTTCGCGGCAGTGATCGCCGCGTTCGTGGCGCTGGACTGGGCCATTTCGGGCGTGCCGGCCCAGCGCGGTGCAGTCGCGTTCGGGGCGACGTTCGCTACCGTGATCGCTGCGACGTTCCTCTTCACCGTAGCGCCGCTGGATTACTGGACGGCGCGTTGCGATGCACATTCCTCGGTGACGCTGCTTGGCGGGCTCGCGGGCGGGGCGGCGTTTGCGCTGGCGGCGCAGGTCACCTCGGACAAGAGCCGCCTCATCCGATTTGCCGCGCTGGCCAATGTAGCAGCCATCTGCGGCGCGCTGATCCTCGTCAGCGGGCCGCAATGCCTGTCCAATCCGCTGGCCAGCCTGTCGCCCGAAGCGCGCGATCTGTGGCTGGCGCGCGTTGATGAAGCGCGCCCGACGCTGGCCTATCTCAATGGCAGTCTGGATGAATTCCTGTTCCGCCTCGGCACGATGACGGCCGGCCTTGCTGCAGCTGTCTGGCTTGCCTGGACGGGCCTGCATCGCCGCGCGGCGCTGCTGTTCGTCCTGCTGCTGACGGTTTCGCTCGTCTTTGCGCTCTACCAGACGCGCTTCTATGTCTTCGGACAGCTCTTTGCTGTTATCCCGCTGGCCATTGTCGCCGCGCGCATTCACGCCGGCGAAGCGAGCCCGCCGGTTCCGCGCCTGGCTTATCTGGCGGTGGTCGTCGCGGGCGTGCCTGCGATCTGGGGCGCGGCGGGCATGGCGTTCTCGCCGTCAAAACCCGCCGCCGCGCCAATCGTCAGCGCTGAAGCCTGCGACCCGGCGGCGATCCACACAGCGCTCGCCGCTCTGCCGCCGGGGCGCATTCTTGCGCCCGCCTCCGATGCGCCCGGCCTGTTGCTCGAGACGCAGCACAGCGTGCTCTATGGCCATTACCACCGCAACCGCGCCGGCATTGATGCCGCGCTGGCCATCTTCACGGGCCCGCCGGAGGAGGCCCGCGCCGGACTGGCCGCGGCGCGCGTGGATTATGTCCTCGCCTGCCCGTCGGACATCGACCTGCGCTTTTTTGCGGACTACGCGCCGGACGGATTTGCCGCCAGCCTTGTTTCCGGGGACGTCCCGGTCTGGCTCGAGCCCGCCGGCTTTGCCGCGCCGGCCACGATCTACAGCGTCAAACGCCGCTGATCCGGCTCAGCCGGGCGCGTATTCTGCGGTAGCGGAATTGTCCGCCTCGTTCGCCCGGATAAACCCGCGCCGCGACTGGATTCGCGCCACATAGGTCTCCACACTTGGGGAAGGCGGAATCTGGCCGAACTGCACGCCCCACAGAATCTGCGAGCCCATATAGACATCCAGTGCGGAGAATTTCGGCCCGAGAAGATAGCCCTCTTCCGGCACCGCGCCGACCAGCACGTCGAGCGTGCGCGCAAAGTCCCCGAACCCAGCCATCGCGGTCTTGTCCGGCGGCACCTCGGTCCCCAGCGCGTGCATCATCGTCGCCTGTTCCCAGGGACCGGCCGCAAACAGCATCCAGCGGTAATAGTCCGCCCGCTGGTCGAGCCGGGGCGCAAGATCCGCCTGCGGAAAGGCATCGGCAAGGTAAAGACAGATCGCCGCGCACTCGGTCACCACTGTGCCGTTATGCACGATGGCCGGAACCTTCTTCATCGGATTGATCGCGGCATAATCGGCGGAGCTCATCTCCGGGCCGTAGCGCAGGTAGCGCGTCTCGTAAGGCGCGCCGGTCTCCTCCAGCATCCAGCGGGCGATCCGGCCGCGTGAGGCGGGGTTCGTATAAAGAATGAGGCTCATGGTTTCCTCCAAGTTGTTCACGTTTTGATCTAGCAATCGGGATCGCGCGGAGTCAAGCAACCTACCCTTGCGGCAAAGCCCCTTGACCCTCTGGCTCAAAAAATGCACCCCGCACGCGATCACCCCGGCTTTGAAACATATTGAGGGACTTTCCATGCGTGTTGCGATCATCGGTACCGGCTATGTCGGCCTTGTGTCTGGCGCCTGCTTTGCCGATTTCGGCCACATCGTTACCTGCGTCGACAAGGACAAGTCCAAGATCGACAAGCTGCACGCCGGCATCATGCCGATCTACGAGCCGGGCCTCGATGACCTGGTCGCCAAGAACGTCAAGGAAGAGCGCCTTTTCTTCACGGTTGATGCTGCTGAAGCGGTGAAAGATGCCGACGCGGTGTTCATCGCTGTCGGCACGCCGTCGCGCCGCGGCGATGGCCATGCGGACCTCTCGTATGTCTACGGCGCCGCCGAAGAAATCGCCCAGATGATGACCGGCTTCACCGTCATCGTCACCAAGTCGACCGTGCCGGTCGGCACCGGCGACGAAGTTGAGGCCATCGTCCGCAAGGCCCGTCCGGATGGCGACTTTGCGGTTGTGTCAAACCCGGAATTCCTGCGCGAAGGCGCCGCCATCAAGGACTTCAAGATCCCTGACCGCGTCGTCGTCGGCACCGATAACGAGCGCGCCCGCCAGGTCATGAAAGAGCTTTACCGTCCGCTCTTCCTCAACGAGACGCCGATCCTGTTCACTGAGCGGCGCACGTCGGAGCTGATCAAGTATGCCGCCAACGCCTTCCTCGCCGTGAAGATCACCTTCATCAACGAGATGGCGGACCTGTGCGAGAAAGTGGGCGCCAACGTCCAGGAAGTCTCGCGCGGCATCGGTCTTGATGGCCGCATCGGCAAGAAATTCCTGAACGCCGGTCCCGGTTATGGCGGCTCCTGCTTCCCGAAAGACACGCTGGCCCTGACCAAGACCGCCAATGATTATGGCAGCCCGGTGCGCATCGTCGACACGGTTGTCGAGGTCAACGCCGCACGCAAGAAAGCGATGGCCGCCAAGGTCATCGCGGCGATGGGCGGCGACGTGAAAGGCAAGACCATCGGCGTGCTGGGCCTGGCGTTCAAACAGAATACGGACGACATGCGCGATGCGCCGTCGCTGGACATCCTCCCGGCCCTCGTCGCGGCCGGGGCCAAGGTCGTGGCTTATGATCCGGAAGCGATGACGGAGGCCTCTCACCTCCTGAAGGACATCACCTACGCCGACAGCGCCTACAAGGCGGTCGAGGGCGCCGACGCGATGGTCATCATTACTGAGTGGGACAGCTTCCGCGCGCTCGACTTCGAGCGCGTCAAATCCTCGATGAAGTCCAATATCGTAGTCGACCTGCGCAACATCTATTCGCCGGAAGACATGGCCCGCTACGGCTTTGCCTATACCTCGATCGGCCGCCCTGCCGTCTGAAGCGGCTTGCCGACAGGAATATCAGCGCTCCCCCGGAAACGTTGGGAGCGCTAACATTTTTAGGGTATGACAGGCCTCGACCTATTGGACCCGGGCGTGTGATTGGCTAAGGAAGCGGCATCCGATCCCCGCGCCTCACCAGACTGGAACCCGAACCCATGAAATTCTTCGTCGATACCGCTGATACCAAAGACATCGCAGATCTGGCCGCGAGCGGCCTGATTGATGGGGTGACCACGAACCCGTCGCTGATCGCCAAATCGGGCCGCCCTTTCGCGGAAGTCATCGCGGAAATCTGCGGGCTGACCCCCGGCCCGGTCAGCGCTGAAGTGGTCGCCGTGGACTATGACAACATGATCAAGGAGGGCCGCAAGCTTGCGAAGATCGCCTCCAATGTCACGGTCAAGCTGCCGCTGACGCTCGACGGCCTGAAGGCCTGCAAGACGCTCACGGACGAGGGCACGCAGGTCAACGTCACGCTCTGCTTCTCCGCCAACCAGGCGCTGCTCGCTGCCAAGGCGGGCGCGACGTTCATCTCGCCCTTCATCGGCCGCCTCGACGACATCAACATGGACGGCATGGAACTGATCGCCGAAATCCGGCAGATCTACGACAACTACGGATTCGACACGGAAATCCTCGCTGCCTCCATCCGCACGCCCAACCATGTGAAGCTCTGCGCCCTCATCGGCGCGGATGTCATGACCGCGCCGCCATCGGTCATCAAGGGCCTCGTCAATCATCCGCTGACGGATAAAGGCCTTGAGGCCTTCCTTGCGGATGCGAAGAAGGCGGGGATCAAGGTTTAGTCTTTCCCCCTCCGTCATCCCGCTTCGCGGTCTGACACCTCCCCCGTAAACGGGGGAGGATAAATGCGCGTCCGGATGCAAAGTCATCCTCCCCTGCGAAGCGGGGGAGGTGGCCCGAAGGGCCGGAGGGGGTTGTTCCTCATCGGGATTGCGCGCGCTAAGAACAAGTCCGGCATCAAAGGAACTCCCATGACCACTCCCCAAGGCCGCGTCTTCATCATAGCCGGCTCCGACTCCGGCGGCGGCGCCGGCATCCAGGCGGACATAAAAGCCGTCACGATGCTCGGCGGCTATGCGATGACGGCCGTCACCGCCATCACCCTGCAGGATACCAAAGGCGTGCACGGCGTCTGGCCGGTGCCGCTCGATGCCGTCCTCGGCCAGATACAGGTCACGCTTGCCGACATCGGCGCCGACGTTGTCAAGACCGGCATGCTCGGCTCGGCCGCGCTCGTGGAAGCCATCGCTGAAGCGCTCGCGCAGCACGCGCCGCTGACGCCGCGCATCATCGATCCTGTCATGGTCGCAACCTCCGGCGACCGGCTGGTGGACCAGAAAGCCATCGGCGCCATCCGGTCTGAACTCATCCCCCGCGCGCGCCTCGTGACGCCGAACGCGCCGGAGGCGGAAGTCCTCACCGGCAAGCCGGTCGAAAACCTTGATGGCCAGCGCCGCGCGGCAGATCGCCTGCTCGAGCTCGGTGCAAACGGCGTCCTCGTCAAAGGCGGTCATATCGGCGGCAAACTCATCCACGATGTCTTGCAGACCACGACCGGCGAATGGATTTTTGAAGGCCCGCGCATCGACACGACCTCGACGCATGGAACGGGCTGCACGCTTGCCTCCGCTATCGCTGCGCTGCTGGCGCAGGGTCGCTCCGTGCCAGAAGCGGTTGAAGAGGGCAGGGACTATCTCACCGGCGCGCTGAAAGCCGCCAAGGGGTTTGGCCAGGGACATGGGCCCGTGCACCATGGCTGGCTACTGGACGACCTCGAAAAGTAAGCTCGGCGGCCGCCTCAAACCCCCCGGCGGGATCTCAGTGCAGCGGCCAGCGTTCCGTCATCCAGATGGTCGAGCTCTCCGCCGATCGGCACGCCGTGGGCAAGGCGGGTGACTTCGACGCCTTTGCCTTCGAGCTGGTCAGCGATGTAATGCGCCGTCGTCTGCCCATCGACGGTGGCATTCAGTCCAAGGATCACTTCGCGCACTTCGCCGGACTCGATGCGGCTCAGCAGCGAGGCAATGCCAAGGTCCGCGGGGGCGATGCCATCGATGGCGGAGAGGACTCCGCCGAGCACATGATAGCGCCCGCGATAGGCGCCGCCACGTTCCAGCGCCCAGAGGTCTGGCACATCTTCGACCACGCAGATCAGCGCGTCGTCGCGCCCCGGCAGCTGGCACACGGCGCAGGGCTGCACGGTGTCATAGTTGCCGCAGGTCGTGCATTTCTGGATACGCGCGCCGGCTTCCGCCAGCGCCTCGGCGAGCGGCTTCAGCAGCGTATCGTTGCGCTTCAGCAGGTGCAGCGCCACGCGCCGCGCCGAACGCGGCCCGAGACCGGGCAGCTTCGCGATCAGGTCGATCAGGCGCAGGAGTTCAGGGCCGGCAGAGCGTTGGGACATAGGCGCGTTCTGCCCGAGTCCGCCGAAACTGTCACCCCGGGTCCTTCCGCTCGCCATCCTTCGGCAAAATCCCGTAGGACTCCAGCAGCTTCCAGACATGGGCAGGCACCATGTTCTTGAGCTTTGCCGGCTCCTCGCGGCGCAGGTGGATCACGGTCTCAGCCGCCTTCATCTCCAGCCGCGTGCGCGCAAATTCCAGCCCCTTCGGCCCGATGCGCGGCTGCAGGAAGGATACGAGGGGCCGCACCCAGTTCGGCATTGAGCGCAGCGGCAGGCCGCCGGCCGCCAGCTCGACATTCTTGATGAAGGAAGCGACATGCGGCGCGCGCTTGCCCTTCGAGCCGGGCTCGGCGGTGACGAGGTCTGCGCCCAGAAGTTCGATCAATTCCTCTCCGCGCCCGTTGCGCACGATCAGCCATTGCTCGCCCTCGCCGCCCATATATCCGACCGTAAGATCACTGAGGGCATTGGTATAGTCGACACAGGTGCGGCAGGTGAGGGGGAAGAAGTCACGCGGCAGTTTGGAAATGGGAAGGGAGAGGAAGGGGATCAGCTTCTGGCGGCCATCATCGAAGCGGAGTTCCACCCGGAAATCGGCGCGGAACTCGAGATAGGAGATCGTCTCCGGCGCGGGGTCGAGAAGTTTCAGGAAATCGTGGAAATTATCCGTAGTCGTATTGTCGGAGCAGGGCGTGCCGATGACATAGAGTTTCTCGAGGCCAAACTCCGCCTCCAGCGCGCGCAGGGCATAGACCTGGCAGGGAATGCCGATCAAGGCGATGCGTTTGAAGCCGCGCGCGGCGACCTCTTCCATCAGCGCGATCAGCGGCGAATAGCCCATCCGCATGCCCCGGCACTGGGCCATGTCGTCGGCGCGGGTGACGATTACCGGTTTCGGCTTCCAGCGGTCTTCGGGATCCGGCGTCACGGTGAGCACCGCTTCGACTTTTCCGGCGGCCAGCAGACGCTCACCCAGCGTCGTCGCGATGCCGGTCCATTGCGCGCCAGCTTTTGGCGGGGAGAGGCGGGCGCGCACCATCCGGCGGAACACGCCGAAAGGCGTTTCGTCCGCTTGCTGATCATCCCGCGCGCGGCCATGCAGGCGGGATTCATGGGCGGGATAATCCGGCTGGATGAACTGGCAGGCCCGGCCGCAGGCCTTGGCGTCTGCCATGCGCGATACGCCGCAATCGGTGCACAGGCCGCGCGGTTCAGGGACACGAAGGGGCGGGGTGTAGGGGGCCTGGGTCATTCCAACGCGACTATAGGGCGGCCCCGGCCCTTGTCACGCTGCGATCAGAACGGCAGCTTGAAGCCGGGCAGCAGGCCGCCCATGCCGCCGGTCGCGGCGCGCATTGCGTCTTCCATCGCCTGGTCGAGGCGGCGGCGGGCATCGGAATGGGCGGCCTTGATCAGGTCTTCGATGATTTCCGGATCGTCGCCCATCAGGCTCTTGTCGATGCTGAGGGAGACCAGTTCGCCCTTGCCCTTCAGCTTGACGCGGACGAGGCCGGCGCCGGACACGCCGTCCGCTTCGGTCGCTTCGATCTGCGCCTGCACTTCGGCCATCTTGGCCTGCATGGCCTGGGCCTGCTGCATGATCTGGGCGAGGTCTTTCATGGGAATGCTCCGTCAGGCGGGTCGGCGGCGGGTGTGCAGTTCAATCACATTGTCCGCCTCGGGGGGATTTTCAAGCAGCGGCGCCTCATCGATGACATCAAGAATGACAGCGCCGGGGATGGCTTCGAGCGTGGCGGCGATCAGGGGATGCGCCGCAGCGGCGGAAATCCGCTCGGCTTTCTCGCGCCGTTCGCGCTCGCGCAGGGATTCGGCATCGGTATCGGATTCCTCGACCTGCCAGTCGAGATCGGTCTCGTTGTCGAGGAAGGTTTTGAGCCGCCCGGCCAGGCCTTGCGGCGCGCCGGGGGCGAGGGCGTAGCTCAGATGCCCGGCGCGGACCGAAGCGAAGCGCACGAAGCGTTCGGTATCGACCTGCAGGGCAACTTCGCGCGCCTGTGTCAGCGCGTGGACGATATCGGCAAAGGTGGCGATCCCGCCGGGCGCGCTCGGCGAAGCCTCAAGGGGCGCGCTTGCCTTTCCCGGCGGCGCGGCGCCTTCGGCAATCATGCGGGCGGCTTCCTCCGGGGACGGAAGGCTGGAGGCCGCCGCAAGACGCAGCACGATCATGTTGAGCGCGGTTGCGGGATCGGGCGCGACTTGCAGGTCGCCGTATCCCGACAGCAATATCTGCCAGGTGCGCGCGGCCTGAGCGGGTGTCTGACGCTGGGCAATCGCGCGCGTGCGGTTGGCCCAGTCGGCCGGGCCGGCAGCCGCCCAGTCATCGCCGGTCGCCTGTGCGATGGAGACGTCTGCGGCAATGTCCATCAGGTCTTTCAGCACGACGGCGGGATCGGCGCCGCCGGCAACCTGATCCTTCAGTTCAGCCAGCGCGCCTTTGGAATCGGAGGTGATCGCTTTCTCGAACACGTCATAGAGCCGTGTGCGGTCGCCGAGGCCCAGCATGTCGCGCACGGCGGCGCCGGAGACTTCACCGTCCGGGGTCTGAACAATCGCCTGATCAAGCAGCGACAGCGCATCGCGCACCGAGCCTTCGGCGGCACGGGCGACCAGGGCGAGCGCCTCCTCGGAAACTTTCGCTTTCTCCTGCCCGGCAATGTTCGCCAGATGCTGCGCGAGCAGGGGCGTATCGAGGCGCTTGAGATCAAACCGCTGGCAGCGCGAGAGGACCGTGACCGGAACCTTGCGAATCTCGGTGGTCGCGAAGATGAACTTGAGGTGCGGCGGCGGTTCTTCCAGCGTTTTAAGCAGCGCGTTGAAGCTCGCATTCGACAGCATGTGCACTTCGTCGATGATATAGACCTTGTAGCGCGCTGAAACCGGTCCGTACCGGGACGAATCCAGCAGGTCGCGCATATCGGCCACGCCGGTGCGGGAGGCGGCGTCGAGTTCCAGCACATCGGGGTGCCGGCTCGCCATGATCGCCTCGCAATGCACGCCGGGCGGATCGAGATGGATCGACGGGCCGGACTCGGCCTTGCCCTTCTTTCCCTTGGGCGCCTCGGCAGGTTCATAGTTCAGCGCTCTTGCCAGCAAGCGGGCGGTCGTCGTCTTGCCGACGCCGCGCACGCCGGTCAGCATGAAGCCGTGGGCGATGCGCCCGGTCTCGAAGGCGTTCGAGAGCGTGCGGACCATCGCTTCCTGGCCGATCAGGTCCTCGAACCGGCGCGGACGGTATTTCCGGGCGAGCACCTGATAGGCGCCGCCGGGGGAGTCTCCGAAAAGGGAATCGTCGCCGCTCATGATCGGGCGGACACTAGCGGGGGAGGGGCGCGGGGGCAAACGGCATGTGGGCAAATCAGAACAGTGGGTTTCCACTCTTCCTATCCCTAGCGCCAGGGGATTTGGGACCACAGGCTTACTGCAAGACAGATTGTGAACAAGAGCGTCTCTGTTGGCAGCTCGCCTGCGAACAACGTCACTCTGATCGCGCGAGCGAATGGGTGCCTGGGAGCAATCTTGGCGAGGATCTTTTCATTCTGGACCAGATCCACCGTCGAAAGAAAAATGAATGGAACCCGTTCAACCCTCATCGCGCCCGAGGGAGTATCGATGTCGATGTGCGATTGAATTCCTTTATGCTCGGCGGTGATCAGATTGTCAGATCCGTGCATCATGCTCCAGCGGAACAGGAGCAGCCCCTTACGCCGGATTGTGTATTGAACATTCCCGACTGCTATTTTCCAGCCACTCAGGTTCGCATAAGGCGTAAAGTCAAACAGCTGGCCATCATGCTCCAAACGGAACCCTCTTTGAGGGAAGCGTTTTGGTGTGCAGTCGATGACGCAGAATGGCTTCATGCAGCGCCTTGTTGCGCAATCTGGTGGTACGTTATTTCACTACTCCGCCGGAACGCTCTCGGCGGCCTTCTTCCGGCGTTCGTCGAAGCGGCCCCAGACGCCGTCATCGCCGTGCCAGTCGCCTTTGGTGGCGCCCTTGGAATATTCCGTGGCGCGCTGTTCGAAGAAGTTGGCGTGTTCGACGCCGTTGAGGATTTCCGACAGCCAGGGCAGCGGGTGTTTGTCGATGCCGTAGATCGGCTCCAGCTTCAGCTGGCCGAGGCGCCAGTCGGCGATGTAGCGGATATAGTTCTTGATGTCCGCCGGCGTCATGCCTTCGACCGGGCCCATCTCGAAGGCGAGGTCGATGAACTTGTCTTCCAGCGCGATCACCGTGCGGCAGCATTCGCGAATCTTCTCGCGCAGTTCGTCCGTCATCACATTCGTTTCGGCGCAGAATGTGTGGAACAGCTTGATCATGCCTTCGCAGTGAAGCGACTCGTCGCGGATCGACCAGGTGACGATCTGGCCCATGCCCTTCATCTTGTTGAAGCGCGGGAAGTTCATCAGCATCGCGAAGGAGGCAAACAGCTGCAAGCCTTCCGTGAACGCACCAAACACCGCCATCGAGACAGCGATGTCCTCATTCGTCTCGCAGCCGAACTGGCCGAGATAGTCGTGCTTGGCCGACATCTCCTTGTATTCCATGAAGGCCGAGAATTCCGAATCCGGCATGCCGATGGTTTCCAGCAGCAGGGCGTAGGCCGCGATATGGATCGTCTCCATGTTGGAAAACGAGGCCAGCATCATCGACACTTCCACCGGCTTGAAGCGCGGCATGTAGTTGGTCATGTAGTTCGCGCCGACTTCGACATCCGACTGGGTAAAGAAGCGGAAGATCTGGGTCAGCAGGTTGCGCTCGGCGTCCGACAGCTTGACCGCCCAGTCCTTGCAATCCTCGCCGAGGGGAACCTCCTCCGGCATCCAGTGGACCTGCTGCTGCTTCTTCCAGAACTCGTAGGCCCACGGATAGCGGAACGGCTTGTAGGCATTGCTCGGGGTGAGCAGGCCGGGAAGGTTAGCGTTGCCGTCAGCCATGGGAATCTCCTTCGTGCGCGATCATCATACGCGCTTCAAACACCATATATAGTGCTTAAGAATAGTTAACGCCGCAAGATGTGCGACGAGAATTACACAATTTGCAGTCGCCTGTGGAGAGAAAGATCAGGCCTTTCCGGGCCCTCTGGGAGCGCCGGCCGGCTTCAGGCCGAGACGGTGGAGGGCGGCCTGGCAGAGTTCGAGGTCCACCTGGGTCCAGGCGAGGAAGCCGATCCGCTCGATTTTCGTGTCCGGCGAGTGGAGCAGGTACTGGTGGGCGGCATGGATCAGGCCCTGAACGCGCTCGTGCGGCGATTCGCCCGGCGAGCGGGCACCGAACAGCGGGATGAGCACTGAGCGCAGCGCAGAGCGCGGGCTCAGCTTGGCCCCGAACTGGGTATTGTACTTGTCCACGGCGGCAAGCGCGTTGGTCACGCATTTTCGGTAGGCGCCGATCATCTGATAGCCGCGCCCCGGCTCGCCCTGATGGGCCGCGACGTGGACGAGCAGCTTGACCTTGTTGGTCTTGCCGAGGGCGCCGGGGCGGGTGAGCATCGTGGTGGCCGGCTCGATGCCGGTGCGATGATTGGCGCCCACCTTGTCGCGCAGCAGGCGGCTGATCGCGTCATCGCGCACGAAGCCGTGCCGGTCGCGCCGGGAGCCGAGATAGCGGATCGTGGCCGAGATCGAACTGTCGTGCAGGCGGGCGAGTTCCATCCGCGTGTTCTCGGGGTTCACCCAGACATCCATGTCATCGACATCGGCAATGTCGCCGGTGACGATCTCGATCTGGCGGACGGCCTTCGGGCCCGTCATCCCGGCGAGGCCCAGCTTGTAGACATGATAGCGCCGCTCCGGCAGCGGCCGGTCCGGCAGGCGGATCGTGATGCCGGGAATCAGCGAATGGACAATCGAATCGGTCGCGCGGTTGTCGAGGCTGTTCTTGATATGCGTGCGCAGCAGGGCGCGGCAGTCGGCGATAATCTGGGCGCGGGCTGGGGCGCCTTCGGGCGGCAGCTCATAGTCGAGCGCGCGCACGCCGGTGATGTTGTATTCCTCGCCGGCGCCGGAATGACACATCACGACCGTTCCCGCGCGGCGGGCGGCCTGGCGGATGCCGAGCTCGAAGAAGATGTCGGGCGAACCGAGCGTGATGTCGGCGATCACGACGTCTGCGTCGATGATGTTCTCCACCATCTCGCGGTGGATCAGGCCGGAACGGCTGACCCGGTCGGAGCGTATACAGTCCAGGTCGAGGTCTTCGGCAACCGGCTGGATGATCTCGTGGAAGACCGCATCGAAATCGATCGCGGGCGTCTCTGCCGTCGCGGGCGCCGCATAGGGCAGGATGACGAAACAGCGCCGCCCGGTCTGGCGTGCCTCGAATTCCGCGGGCTTCTCCGCGACCTGTGCCTTGCCTTCGAACGCCATCGTCACTTGCCCCGTCGCCTTCCGTTCGAACCGGCCACCCTACCTGTTCGCTGCGTATCAAACGTATGGGCGCCCATGCCCCACGCTGCTCAGCTGACGAAACAATGGCGCCCCGGAACTAGCAAGGCAGGGGCAGGCGGGTTTCTGGGGGCAGGCCGGGTGCCAGGCGCTAATGCCCTGAATCCTGTAGGGAATGGGGCAGATTATAAATGCGTAAGGTTGGGGGTGCGGTCGAGTTGAACGCTTGTTGGGCAATGCGCTTTTTCCCTGCCGTTCATCCCGGCGAAGGCCGGGATCCAGAAAGGCGGGCCTGAGTCTTGGCTTGAGTCTGGGCCCCGGCATCCGCCGGGGTGAGCGGCAGGAGGGGGGGTGGCGCGAAGGTGAACTAGTCTTGCGAAGCCTCAACCAAACGCGCCGGAACCGGCAGCGTGCAGATATCCAGCATATTGACCGGCGGCGCGATGAAGGCCGGGATTGCGGAATAATCCCGCTTGGAGGTTTTCAGCGCGTCCCATTCGGTGGAGGCGGTGTCCATCACTTCGTAGGCGGGCCGGTCAGCTTCGGGGATGTCCGAGGCGAGCTTCGCGGACGTTATGTAGTTATAGCTCAGGTTCGACCGGCGGTATTGCGACATCTGATAGGCCAGTTCGGGGTCTTCGCCGAACATCGCGTTCATTTCTTCTTCCGTGAACGGATCGACACGCGGCAGGCGGTGAATATGTTCCATCCCGGCAATCACACGGCCGAAGATCGTGTAATTTCGGTCCAGATAGCGGCGCGGCTGCAGCGGGAAGAATATTTCCGTATTGCCGGTGTCCGGCGCATCATCGCGCGCCATGCCGAGGGCGCCGGGACAGTTCAGCAGCCATTCCTGTTTGCCGTCCCGGCCAACCGCGAAACCTGCCCGGTGGCCGATCTCGGGCGCGAAGAGGTCGGCATTGCCATGCGGGGTGAAGCCGTCTGCGCTGGCGGCGCGTTCGGCCTCCAGCGGAAGTTCCGGCCAGGGCTTCGACGCCATCGGAAACTCGCGGCCCGCCTGCGCGACATGGCCTTCGATGACGCGGTAGAAGGCCTCGCCGTCATAGAAGCCTTCGCGCAGCATTTCGCGCATCTGCGCGACGTGCGCCGGGGCAGCCTCCGGGAACAGCTCGACGGCGACCGTGCCGGTGTTCAGTTCCATGAGGATCAGGTTCTCAGGATCGACCGGGCGCCAGGCAGAAGTCTCTGCCTCGGCAGGAACTTCGGCGAGCGAGGCGGGAACGCTGGTACAGGCAGCGAGGGCGAGGGCGGTGAAAGCGAGCGCATGTTTCATGGCGTGAACTGTTCTCCGGACCGGCAGGCGGCGTCAATGGGCAGAGATTGCACGGGCTGCAGGCGGGGTTTAGTCTTGGCGCGATGAAATACATCACCGTTGAGCGCGAATCCCTTCCCTACACCGTACTGGACGGCGGCTGTCATTGCGGGGCGGTCCGCTATGGCATCTCGGGCCGGCCGCTGGCGGTGAATGCCTGCCATTGCGACGATTGCAAGAAGCTGTCGGGCGGCCCGTTCGGGCTCTACCTGCATATCCTCAAGTCGGAACTGATTGTTCAGAGCGGAACCTTCCACACATTCCGGCGCACGGGCGGCAGTGGCAACCAGATCAGCATCGAGCGATGCAGCGAATGCGGCTCCCGGATGTGGCATTTGCCGGATGCCGCCCCGGACCTTGTGATCCTCTGCGCCGGGACGCTGGACGATTCGACCTGGGCTGTCCCGACATCCCACATCTTCATCGAAGATTCGGCTCAGGATGCCGCGATCGCGCGGGATGCGCTCGTGGTCGAACAGTTCCAGACGACGCGTCAGGCGCTTTGGGACAGGTTCAGCAAGATCTATCCGGAATTGATGCGCCAAAGCGAGTGAGGCTCGCGCGCCAGGCTTTGGCGAGGTGCATCTGGGTGGCGGCAATCGGGAAAGTGTGCCGCGAAACGTGATCCTGCGGGATCGTGTCCCAGCCGCGATGGGTAACCGTGACGCGGGTCTCGTCGCCGACGGCTTCGAAGGTGACATCAACGGACGTGATCTGGTCGGCTGTGAAATTCGCCTGGCGCCAGGTGAAAGCGAGGCGGGCACCGCGGTCCCATTCGGTGACGCGGCCGATCTCGAAAATCTTGCCGGAGGGGAGAGTCGTGATCAGGCGTTCGCGGCTTTCGAAGCTCAGAATGCCGTCGCCGCGCGGGGTCAGCTGAAACAATGCGTTGGGCTGCCACCATGCGCCAATTTCGTCCGTGAACGCATCGAATGTGTCCTCCGGCGCGGCGGGCACGCGGATGGCGACGAGAACGGCGCTCACTTGCGCTTCTTGTCCATGTGCGCCCTGAAGGATGTGAGCTGAGCCGCCCAGAGTTTTTCGGTGTCGGCGAGCCAGAGTTTGAGATCGGCCATGCCGCCCTCCTTCAGCGTGTAGATGCGCACACGGGCATCGAACTCCGGATGCGTCTCCTCGACAAGGCCGCTCTGCTTGAGGATACGCAGGTGGCGGCTCATCGCGGGGGCGGGCAGGCCGAGCGCGTCGGCCAGCTCGCCCGCGCGGCGGGGCGCCTTGCCGAGCAGTTCGATGGCGCGCCGCCGGTCGGGATCGGCGAGGGCGGTCAGCGTCGCATCGAGGTTCAGACCTGTCTTCACAGGCGCGTCTGTGTACGGAGGGAGCCGCCGGAGGCCTTGTCCCATTCTTCAGGCGCCATTTCTTTGACGGTGACGCCGAAGGTCCAGATATGGCCTTCCGGGTCGCGCGCGCGGTAGGTGCGGTCGCCGTAGAATTGCGTGTCCGGTTCCTGCAGGATTTCGGCGCCGGCCTTGCGGGCATGTTCGCAATGTGCGTCGATGTCATCGCCCTTCGCCAGCTGAACGTGGACGGTCTGTGTGTTCTTGTGGCCCATGTTCTTTGGGCTGCGATGGTTCTCGGACCACTCGCTTCCGACCATGAGGAAGCTGTCGCCATACATCATTTCGGAATGCGCAATTTTGTCATTCTCGTCGAGCAGGACCATGACGGGCTCGAACCCGAACGCGTCCTCCAGCCATTTGAAGGCGGCATTGGGATCAACATAGCACAGGGCGCTGGCGAGACCTTTGGGGCGGTAATACTCGGCCATGGATTTATCCTTTCGTAGAGTGATAATATTTCTACAAAAGTGAAATTAAATAGTCAAGCCCATTCATCTGTCATCCCGGCCGCTCTGCGGCCTGTCCGAGATGACTGCCTAGTAAGCGTAGTGGCGCAGGTCGCGGGTCATGCGGCCGCGGGTTTCGTCCATCTTGTCTTCGATGATCGAGGGGATGAGGAAGAGGTCCACGATCCACCAGACGAAGCCGATGATGAGAAAATATGAGAAAATTTGTAGAATGGCTGTGACCGGTTTGCCCAAATAAAAGCGGTGCGCCGAGAGAAAACCGAGGAAGAACCAGAGGAAATAGGCAGCGCCTGCGCTCTTGCGCGCGTTGGCGACGCGGCTTTCAATCAGGATCATGTCTTCAGTCGTGTACATTTTAGTTCCCGAGCGGGCTCCTCTTTCTTATCGATAAACAGATAATCCCTTTTGACGGGCGTTTAAAGGGGCGGGCCCCAAAAAAACCGCTCAGACTTGCACGGGGGTGGGCTTTCGGGTCTGGTGGCAGCGTACTCGGGGGAGGGACAGATGACGCCTTGGATGCAGACGATGGCTGCGGGCTGCGCGCTGGTTCTGGCGGGCTGCGCGAGCGCGCCGGCGCCCGAAGTGACCGCCACGCCCAAGGGCTATGTGATCGTCGAAATCGACGTGACGAACCCTGAAGCCTACGAAGGCTATAAAGCGGCGGCTGCAGCGCTGGTGGAAGCGGCGGGCGGCAGGTATCTTGTACGCGGCGGCAAGGTGGAAGCGCGTGAAGGCGCGCCGCCTTCAGGGCGAGTGGTCATACTGGAATATCCGAGTTTTGATGCGGCAAAGGCATTCCTGGAATCGCCGGAGTATGGCGAGATCCTTCTTCTGCGGACGGATAATACCACCTCCCGCCTGATGATCGTCGAAGGCACGGTGCCCTGATGGCGGACGGGCCGGCAAACTCGCCTGTGCGGGCTCTGGATCCGTCGCTGTACGGAAATGCGGAGATCTTTGCGCTGGAGCGCGAGACCGTATTCGCGAAAGCCTGGCGGCTGGTCGGGCATGAGAACATGCTGCCGGTCGCGGGGGACTACCTGACGGACGAGATCGCCGGGCGATCCGTGTTTCTGGTGCGGGGCAAGGACGGCGCAGTGCGCGCGTTTCATAATGTGTGCCCACACCGGGCAGGGCCGCTGGCAACTGAAGCGCGTGGGCATTGCGAAGGGGCGATCACCTGCCAGTATCATGGCTGGCGGTTCACCCTTGAAGGCCGCCTGCAGTCGGCGCGGGATTTCGGCGCGGCCGAAGGGTTCGACCCGCGCGAGCATGGCCTGACGCCGGTGCGGATGGAGACATGGCGAGGCTTCCTGTTTGTGACGCTAAGCGAGGCGGCGCCGCCGGTGACAGACATGTTTGCGCCGGTGGATGCGTCGTGGACGGATGAAACCGTGCAGCCTTTTGCGCTGACGCGGTCGCACATGATCCGGTGTGACTGGAAGGCCTATGTCGAGAACTACCTCGAAGGCTATCACGTGCCGCTAATCCATCCGGGGCTGGATGCCGAGATCGATTCGTCGAAATACACGGTGCACATGGAAGGCGAGATCGCCGTGCACCGGGCGCCGTCACGTAAGGAAGGCAATGTCTATTCCGGGTACTGGGCCTGGGCCTGGCCATGGCTGGGCATCAATGTCTATGAGCACGGTGTGATGATGGAACGGATCACGCCGGTCGGGCCGGACGAGACGCGCCTCGACTATCTCTATTTCTTTGATCCGGCGCGGACGCGCGAACTGGAAGACATGCTGAAGCTGTCGGACGCGGTGACGGACGAAGACCTGAAGATGTGCGAGATCGTGCACCGGAATATCACCGGCGGTATCTACAAGGCCGGGCCTCTGTCGCCCCGGCATGAAGGGGCCGTGGCCTGGTTCCAGGCGCGCCTGCGCCGGGATGCGGGCTATCCCGCTTGAGCGCCGAAGCCAAGCAGATTGGCCCCGGCCTCGCGATGGCGATTGTCGCGGGCAACATGATCGGGTCGGGCGTGTTCCTCCTGCCGGCAGTGCTCGCTTCGGTCGGCTCGGCGAGTCTGATTGCCTGGGGCGCGGCGGCAGTCATCGCGATTGCGCTGGCGCTCGTGTTCGCCTTTCTGGGCGCGCTGCGCGACGGCACGGAAACGCTGACGGATTATCCGGGTACGGGGCTTCATTCGGTGCTCGGATGGCTTGCGTGGGCGGCCTATTGGGTCTCGTGCTTTGTCGGCAATGTCGCGATTGCTGTCGTGGCCGTTGGTTATGGTGCAGCGATCTTTGGGGTTGAACTGGGGGTGGCCGGACGGCTCGCGGCGCTGCTCGCGGTGATCTGGGTGCTGGTTGGCTGCGCGATGGCGGGGCCGCGCTTTGTCGGACGGATGTCTTCGGCGACACTGGTGATCGGGCTGGCGCCGATCGCGGCTGCGATCCTGATCGGGTTCGCCGGGTTTGACTTAGACGTGTTTGCCGCCTCGTGGAACATGACGGACAAGCCGCTTTCTGTTGCGTTGCCGCCGACGCTGCTGGCGATCTTCTGGGCTTTCCTTGGACTGGAAAGCGCCAATGCAATTGCGCGTTCAGTGCGCCATCCGAAACGCAATATCGCGATTGCAGCAGCGGGCGGTGTGGGCCTGGCAGCCGTGGTCTACGCGCTTGCGACAACGGCGCTGTTCGGGCTTGTGCCCGCGTCCGTGCTGGCGGCATCGACCGCGCCCTTCGCAGATGTCATCGGGGGCGTTGTCGGAGGATGGGCCGGCGTGGCCGTTGCCGCGGCGGCGTTCGCGCGGACGATGGGGTGCACGGCGGGCTGGATCCTTGTGGCAGGCGAGACAGTGCAGGCGGGCGCGCGGCGCGGCTTCCTGCCCAGGCAGGTCTCGAACATGGCGGAAGGCGCGGCGCCGGTGCGCGACCTGATTTTTACCGGCGTGCTGATGAGTCTCGTCGCGCTGATGACCATGACGCCGGATCTCGTGGCGCAATTCTCACTGATCGCGGACTTTACGGTTTACCTGTTCCTGCTGATCTATGCGCTGTGCGGCCTGGCTCTGATCCGCTTTGCAGGCGGGTTCGGCCGCCGCTGGCTGCGCTGGACGGCGCGGGGGCTCGGCGTGTTCGGGGCAGTTTCGTCAACCTGGATTGCCTGGGCGGCGTTTACGGGTTGATTGCGGCCTGCTAACGGCAGCGCCCATGTACCAGATCACCGCCAAGGGCCCGCGCGGGCCCATTGAACTCGCCTGGGATGCGCTTGCCTGGGCTGATCCGTCACCGGCCGGCGCGGTCGATGCGAAGGAGGATGCGCGCGGCGCCTGGCGGCTCGATGCCTTCTGCGAGACACTCGAGGAAGCCGAAGAGTGCGCCGCGATTATTACCGAGACGGTGCCGGATCTGACCGCGCGGATCGAGGAGATCGTCGAGCGCGACTGGGTGACCCTGTCGCTGGAAGGCCTGCCGCCGGTGAATGCCGGGCAGTTTGTCGTGGTCGGCAGTCATGCGGTGGCCGCGACCTCTCCGGGCAAGACCGCGGTGCTGATCGAGGCGGGGCCGGCGTTTGGCACCGGGCATCATGGCACGACGCTCGGCTGCCTGTTGGCGTTGGCCGAAGTGAAGCGCCGCCGGAAGATCGGCCGGGTGCTGGACCTTGGGACGGGATCCGGCGTGCTGGCGATTGCGGCGCTGAAAGTCGGCGCGGAACTTGCCACCGGCAGCGACATTGACCGGGACTCGGTGTTCGTGGCGCGCGACAATGCGCGCAAGAACAAGGTCAGCCGCTTCTTCGCGTACCATGTGCGAGGAGCCAACAGCACGGCGATGCGCGCCATGGGGCCGTATGACACGGTGTTCGCGAACATCCTGATGAAGCCGCTGATCGGCCTCGCGCCGGAAATCCAGCGCCTGTCGGCGCCGGGAGCGGCGATTATCCTGTCAGGGCTTCTTCACCATCAGGCAGCCCCGGTTCGCGCGGCGTTCGAGGGGCACGGGATGCTGTTTCAACGCAAGATCAAGCGCGACGGCTGGTCGACGCTGGTGTTCGCGAAGGCGGGGTAGGTAGTCCCTCCCGCCACATTCCGGGGAGGCGGAACGGGCGGCGAGGGGATCGCACCGGCGCGGTGGGAGGGGGAGTCGCGACGGTCTGCGGTTTCAGGACTGCCGGCCCGGGTGGAGTCCGGGCAGGCAGCAGTCGGTCAGGTTAGCGTGCGTCGCGGCGGGCCTGACGGATGTTGCGGCGGGCGAGCAGGTTGAGGCGCGCCGGAGCGGCAGGGACGCCGGCGGCAGCGGTCAGCTCGTTGACCTGGACCGGGCGGAGGATCTGCGACGCGGCGATCTCGGCGGCGGGGGTCATGTTCAATTCGTACTTCATTGGTAATACCTTGTTAATCTTTACTTTGTGCGGTGCAGCATTGTTCGTGTGCCGCCTATATAGGAGGCCAGGTAAACAAAACAGTATGGCAATGGCCAAAACAGCATGAAATTTTGCATAGCTCACTTGCTTCCCGGCGGCGCCGCATCACGTTAAGAAGGCGCATGAGACAGACATTTGACATCAAGGGTGGGCCGCAGGACGGCCGGGCCCACCTTCCGCTCCTCCGCCGTGAACTCGCCGCGCAAGGCCTAGATGGCCTCTATGTGCCGCATGACGACGAGTACCAGAATGAATACCTGCCGGACGCCAACGAGCGCCTCGCCTGGGCGACCGGGTTTACCGGCTCGTTCGGCTCGGCCTTCGTGTTCACGGACCGGGCGGTGCTATTCGTTGACGGGCGCTACACGCTGCAGGGGCGCGACCAGACGGACTCGGCACTGGTGGATGTGGAAGGGATTCCCGATCCCGGCGCGTTCGGCTGGCTGGCGGTGCAGTCCATGGCAGGCAAGAAGGTGGGGTATGATCCGCGCCTGATGAGCCCGAATGATGTGGCCGCGCTGGGCGCAGCGGCGGCGAAGGCCGGCGCGGTGCTGGTGGCCGTGACCGAGAACCCGATCGACAAGGCCTGGGCAGGGCGCCCGCCGCAGCCGATGGAAAAGGTCGTGCCGCATGCGGTGAAACATGCGGGCGCGGCGCACACGGACAAGCTTGAGGCCGTTGGTGCGCAGCTGGCGCGGGACGGGGCGGAGGCGGCGGTGCTGACTTCGCCCGCTTCGCTGGCCTGGGCGCTCAATATTCGCGGCGGGGACGTGAGCTGCACGCCGCTGCCGCTGGGCCGCGCCATTCTGTATGCGGATGGATCGGCAGAGCTGTTCATCGATGAGGCGAAGACGGACGGCGCGCTGCGCCGGCATCTCGGCAATACCGTGACCCTGCGGCCATTGTCGCAGCTGGAAGAGGGGATCGCCTCGCTGTCGGGCAAGACGGTGAGCCTAGACCCGGATGTGGCCTCGGCCTGGTTCTTTGACCGGCTGGGCGCAGCGGGCGCAAAAATCTTGCGCCAGCGCGACCCGGTCGCCTTGCCGCGCGCGTGCAAGAATGCGGCGGAGATCAAGGGCACGACAGCGGCGCATGCGCGTGACGGCGTGGCGCTGACGAAATTTCTGCACTGGCTGGATACCGAAGCGCAGAGCGGCGAAGTGACGGAAATCCAGACCGTCGAGGTTCTGGAAGGATTCCGCGAAGACCTTGGAAATCTTAACGACCTGTCCTTCCCGTCGATTTCCGGAGCAGGGCCGAACGGAGCTTTGCCGCATTACCGGGTCTCGACCGCGTCGAACCGGAAGCTGGAGCGGGGCTCGCTGTTCCTGATCGATAGCGGCGGGCAGTACCTGGATGGCACCACGGATGTGACGCGAACCGTGCCGATTGGTCCGCCCTCGGACGATATGGTCAAGCACTATACGCTGGTGCTGAAGGGGCATATCGCGCTGGCGACCGTGCGCTTCCCGGCGGGCACGACCGGTACGCACCTGGATGTGCTGGCGCGCCATGCGCTGTGGCAGGCAGGGCTCGACTACCAGCACGGCACGGGCCACGGGGTCGGCGTATATCTCGGCGTGCACGAAGGCCCGCAGCGGATCGCCAAGGCCTGGAGCCCGACGCCGCTGCAGGCGGGAATGATCGTCTCGAACGAGCCGGGATTTTACAAGGCCGGCGCTTACGGCATTCGCATCGAGAACCTGCAATATGTGACGCCTGCGGAAGATATTCCGGGCGGCGAGATTCCTATGCTGGGATTCGAGTGCCTGACCTTTGCACCACTGGCGCGCGGGCTGATCGACGTGAAGATGCTGTCGAAGGACGAACGCAAATATGTCAACGACTATCACAAGCGCGTCTGGAAACTGCTGAGCCGGAAACTCGAAGGCGACGTGAAGGAGTGGCTGAAAGCAGCCTGCGCGCGGATTTGAGCGATCCTGCAAAGCCGGCAGCCGAAACCCTGTGGCCCGAAATCGCGAAAGTGTTTTCGAACCGGGCGTTCATGCGCGTCAGCCCGAGCTGGTTGTCCGGGTTGGGTTCGCGTGCGGGCGCGTCGCGTCTGGACAGGCTGCAGGCGACAGGGCCGGCCAAGAAACTGAAGACCCTGATCAACGGGCTGGACAAGCCCCAGCTTCAGCGCCTGCTCGTCTACAGCGAGGTCAATCATGATCAGGCGCTCTCGGCGCTTCGCCTGACGCTGGTGGCCAACATTTCGATTCCTGTCGGCATGCTCGTTCTCTTCAACCAGTTCCTGCCGGGCAACATCCAGGCCTTTGTCGCGACAATGCCGACGGGCACGATCCTACTGCCGGTCGTGATCGCGCTGGCGATTGTGGTCAGCATCCTGTGGTTTGCCTATGCGGGCGTGGACGCGGCGCGCGACCTCAACCATCTCCTGAGGCTGAGCCTCGCGGAGGCGGCGAGGCCGGCCGGGGAAGACAACGAGGCGCCGGATACGCTTGAGATGATCACGGACCTGACCTGACCCGGCGGCGGGCTCATGATTTTTCTGTAAGGATCAGGTTTCTGGCTTGCAACCATATGCCGCCGCTTGCTCTATCTCCGGGTGTTGCGGGGAGATTGAAGCATGCGGAATTTGGCAATCGGTGTTGCGGCGATCCTGCTCGCAGGTTGCGTCAGCCCTGCTGCGGCAGACCCGGCGGTCAAAGCCGAACCTGAAATCTCCGCAGAAATTGATCCGTCAGCGGAGGAAGGTTCGGAGACGTCCGATCCCGCGGAACGTGCGCCGCCAGAGCCGGATGCGGAAGCCGATGCAGCTCTCACCGCTTGGCAGGCGGAGCGGGACGCGCTGTTTTCCGGCGCGCTTGAGCCGTCTCTGCACTGGCATGAGCCGGTGCTGAATTACTGGAAGACGTCGGCTCAAGCGCCGGACGCCTTCCTCAAGGAGGTCTATCGCCGGGTCGCGCTGGAACAGTATGGCCGATACAGCATTCCGTTCACGCCGGAACTGGCAGGCGAACTCGCGAAGGGGCTCGGCATCGAACTCAATGACGTGCAGGCGCGCGGTTTCCAGCAAAGATTATTCTACGCCCTGATGGATCTGGATGAGGACAATTCCGCTTTCCTGAAGCGCGAGCTGGACGCACGCGGCGGGCAGTGGTGGACGATCACCGAAATCGGCTCTGAAGCTTCCGGGCAAATCTGGTTGATGACGCAGCACGCCGATCAGGACCGCGATTTCCAGAAGCGAGCGCTCGCGCTGATGGAGCCACTGGCTGAGGCCGGCGAGGTCAGCGGGAGCAACTATGCCTATCTGTGGGACCGCGTGGCGGTAGCCGAGCAGCGGCCGCAGCGGTATGGTACGCAAGGCGGTTGTAAGAGTGCGGACAATTGGGATGCGGCCGAGATCGAAGCGCCTGCCGAAGACGTCGATGCGCGCCGGTCAGCCGTCGGCATCTGGATGACATTTGCCGCGTATGATGCCCAGATGGATGGTATCTGCAAGGACGGATACTGAAGCCTGGCGGGCGGCCCTCAGATCAGCCCCAACGCCTTCAGGCTCGCTGCCACACCTTTGGTCCTCGGGCGCATGTCTTCGGCCGTGTGAGCGTGGGTCGGAATGTAGAAGAGGCCGAGGTCGAGGCCCTTGAGGGCGATTTCGGCGCAGCGTTCCGGCATGATCAGGCCGAGTTCCTTTGGTGCGGCGTTGAAGTCCGGCACGCCGGCGGCGACAAGCGGGGTGTAGACAGCGCCGGGCAGGAGGACGTGCAGGTCCATGGTCTCGCCCGCGAGTTCCTCGCGCAACCATTCGGCGAGGATCAGCACGCCGTGCTTGGAGGCAGCATAGGCTCCGATGCGGCTGCGGCGCACACCGGCTGGAAGGCTGAGGGCGTTTTCCGAACTGGTGATCATCAGGCGCCCGCGTGTGCCGGCGGCGGTGAGGCGCTCGGCGTAGGCCTGCGCGATGAGAATCGGCGCGCGCATGTTGACGGCAAAGACGCGCTCAGTGGACGGACCAAAATCTTCTTTCAGGACTGGGTTGCGCACGCCCGTGCCGGCATTGGCGCAGACAAGGTCGAGGCCGCCTTTCCAGGCCCAGGCTTCGTCGAGGAGGGCGGCGGGCACGGCCGGGTCTGACAGGTCGCCGGGGATGGCAAGGCCGCCGAGGCTGGCGGCAACGCTGCGGGCGAGGTCGGCCTGCCGGTCAGCGATGATGATGTGCGCACCGCGCGCGGCGAGCGCTTCGGCGACGGCCTTGCCGATGCCAGAGGCGCCGCCAGTGATGAGGACGACCTTGTCCTGATAGTCGATCATGCCACCCTCATTTGTTTCAGCCTTGCAGAATTTTTCCCAGCGCGCGCAGCGGGCCAGACTGGATTTCAGGGATCGAGGCATCCGCCATCGGGCCGACATTGATCAGCAGATTGCCGCGCTTGCCGGTGACGTCCTTGTACAGAGCGATCAACTCGTCTGCGCCCATATAATCTTCCGGCAGCTCGTCCGAATTGTAACCGAAGCCGAGGCCAAGGCCGCGGCAGGATTCCCATTTCTGCTCTTTCGGAATGGCGCCGAGACCAAACTCGACGCATCGGAAGTCGCCGAACGGGGCGGGGGTCTCTTCCTGCTTGCCGCCTGCGGTGCGGGCTTTCAGCATGGCATTGAAGCTGGCGCGGGTTTCAGGGTCGCGCAGGGAATTGAAGAAGTCGGATGCGGCGAGCCAGCGGTCATTGGTCACGCCGTCGGGCACAGCGGCGTAGTAATAGTCATGCAGCGCGACGACACCTTCGATGTCCGGCCAGGCGATGTCGTTCCAGAAGACGGACGGTTTGTAGCGGTCGATCAATTCCTTGGCCTGCGCGAGGGCGTAGGCGCGGTAATCGGCCTCGGTTGGCACGCAGGCGAACATGTCGCCGATATTGGCGATCGGCGTGTCGCGGAAGGTCCAGTCGAGACCGCCGGAATAATAGACGCCGAAGCGCAGGCCCCGGGCGCGGACGGCGTCTGCGAGTTCGCCGACGAAATCCCGCGACGTATTCCAGCCGGGGCGATGGGGGTTTGGCACGCCGGTGGGCCAGAGGCAGTAGCCGTCATGATGCTTGGTGACGAAGACGACATAGGCCGCGCCGGACTGAACGAAGAAATCGGCCCAGGCGTTCGCGTCGAAGGCTTCGCTGGCCGCGTCAAATTCCGGACGGAAGTCGGTGAAAGGCTTGTCGCCGTAAATCTGCTTGTGGCGCGCGCGCGTGGCGCTGCCTTCGACGCGCATCGCGTTCTCATACCATTCCGAATAAGGGGTCAGCACGGCGCTCATGTCGAAATCTTCGCCGGTGAGCTCGTGGATCATCCGCCCGCGGGGCGCCCATGCCGGGATCGTGAAAATGCCCCAGTGAATGAAGATGCCGAGTTGGGGCCTGGCATACCATTCAGGGCAGGGGCGGGTTTCTCCGTCAGCCATCGTCGTCTTCCAGTTCGGTCCGGTTGGTGCCTTTGAGCGGCTCTGTGACGCTCCAGGCAAAGGGGGCAAACAGGGCGCGCGGCAGGCCGGCCTTGCCGAGGGCGCGCGCGGTCCACTGGTTGCAGGTATTGAAGGGGCTGTAGCGGCCTTTGGCGAGGAGCAGCAACTCGCCGGGCACGGTCGTCTCCAGCTGGCGATAGGCGCCTTCGGCATCTTTCTTGAGACTGGAACGGATCTCGTCGATCAGGATGACCTTGGTGTCCTGGCCGCCGGGAAGCGGCTGGCAGAACTCGCGCACATCCGAGCCATAGACCGGCACGATCCGCATCGCGACCGGGTTCATGCCGGCAAGGGCAGACAGCGCGCGGCCGACGGTCAGGTCTTCCGGGTAAAGAACTTTCGTGAAGAAGACCGAGTCGCCCCAACCGAAGAGCAGGAAGGTGTCGCGGGGCAGGTAGTCCGGCAGGTAGCCGCGCAGCTCCTTGCGCCAGTTGATGACTTCGCCGTCCAGCGGCAGGGCGATGTCGGTGTGGAAGGCGGCCTCGCAAAGATAGGCAGCGGGCTTGGCGGGCGGCAGGTGGGCCGTCTTGCCGCGCGTTGGCATCGCGCCGGACAGCCAGGCGGCGCCCGCATACCAGATGAAGCAGACCAGCAGCGCAGCAAAGGCGAGGCCTGCGGCCCGAAGTCCTTTGAACAGGTATTGGCGTGCGTCCACCCCGTCTCCCTTGGCCGCGATCCGCGTAATAGCCAGATGAAAGCATGGCGCCGCGCGAGGCAAGTGAGATTCCGTTTGTTCCGCATTTGTTCCTATGATAGGGAACGCGGTATGATGCTCTCAATTTCCATTCGTGATTTCGTGCTCATCTCCCGGCTCGACCTTTCGCCGGGTGAGGGCTTCACCGCGCTCACCGGGGAGACCGGTGCGGGCAAGTCGATCATTCTCGATGCACTGTCGCTGGCGCTTGGCGGGCCGGCGGACCGGTCGGTGATCCGGCACGGCGCGGCGCAGGCGAGTGTCGCGGCCGAATTTGCGCCGCCGGTTGGACATCCGGTCTGGGCGCTGATGGCGGCGCAAGGCGTGGAGGCGTCCGATCGTGAGACGCTGACCCTGAAACGGCTGGTGCGGGCTGAAGGGCCGACGCGGGCGTTCATCAATGACCAGCCGGTTGGCGCGGCGCTGCTGGCGGAAGCGGGCGAGTTGCTCGTGGAAGTGCATGGCCAGCATGCAGCGTCGAGCTTGCTGAGACCGGCCGTGCATCGGCGGTTGCTCGATCAGTTTGCGGGCAATGACGCGCTGCTGGCGGCCTGTGCGGCGACGCATGCTACGCGGATGGCCGCGCGCGAGGCGCGTGCAGCGCTGGAGGCCGAGGCGCAATCGGCAGCAGAGACGCAGGCCTTCCTGCGGGAGATGGTGGCAGAGCTGACCCGGCTTGCGCCCCAGTCCGGCGAAGCGACACGTCTGACGGCGGACCGGGCGCAGCTGATGCAGTCCGAACGCGTGGTGGAAGCGGTGGCTGAAGCGGTTGCGGCGATGGACTCGGCCGACACGGACGCGGCGCTGTCGAAGGCGTCGCGCGCGGCGGAGCGCATTCTGCGGCTGCCAGGCTTTGAAGGCGCAGAAGGCGCGCTGCCAGACGCGGCGAAGGCGGCCTGCGAGGCAATCGAACGGGCGCTGATCGAAGTGCGCGAAGCGGAAAGCGCGATCTCGCGGCTGGAACGGTTACCATTGGACGCGGGCGATCTTGACGGGGTTGAGGGGCGCCTCTTTGCGCTGCGCGCGATGGGGCGGCGGCTGAATTGCGATCCAGACCTGCTGGATGTGCAGCTGGAGGATTTTCTCGCGCGGCTGGATCTCGTTGAGGCGGGGGAGGCGGGCATCGACGCGGCGCGCAAGGCCGAGCGGGCAGCGGAGGCGCGCTGGCACAGTGCGGCCCATGCCCTCAGTGAAGCACGCCGGGCAGCGGCCTCGCAGTTGGAAGCGGCGATTGCGACGGAGCTGGCGCCGCTGAAACTCGGGCGGGCCACGATCCGGGTAGCGTTGGCGCCGTTGCCGGAGGGCGAGGCCGGCGCGGCCGGTGCTGAGCGTGTCGAGTTAGAAGCGGAAACGAACAAGGGCGCCGGGTTCGGGCCATTGCGGAAAGTCGCTTCCGGCGGTGAACTCGCGCGGGTTTCGCTGGCGCTCAAATGTGCGCTGGCCGAGGCAGGCAGCGCGGGCACGCTGATCTTCGACGAAGCCGATCAGGGCGTCGGCGGCGCAGTTGCCGCAGCGATTGGCGAGCGGCTGGTGCGCCTGTCGGGCGCGCGGCAGGTTATGGCCGTGACGCATAGTCCACAGGTCGCGGCAGCCGCGGACGCGCATTGGCTGGTTCAGAAGGGCGGGAAGACTGGCGGGACGGTGCTGACCACGCTAGATGCGGGAACACGGCAGGAAGAAATTGCCCGCATGTTGTCCGGCGCTGAGATCACAGATGAAGCGCGGGCCGCAGCCGGGAGGTTGTTGGAGGATGCATGAGCGCCATCAAACCGGCGAGCGCGCTGAGCGTGGCGGAAGCGACGGCGGAGCTGGCGCGGCTTGCGCGCGAGATCGCGGACGCAGATGCGGCCTATTACCAGAATGATGCCCCGTCGCTGACGGACGCTGAGTATGACGCACTCCGGCTGCGCAATGCCGAGATTGAGCTACGCTTCCCTCACCTGAAACGAGAGGACAGCCCTTCGGCGCGGGTCGGCGCGGACGTGTCGGACGGCTTCGCCAAGGCGCGACATGGCATTCCCATGCTGTCGCTGGAGAATGCATTTTCCGATGAAGACGTTGCGGACTTCGCAACGCGCATCCGGCGTTTCCTTGGGCTCGGCCCGGAGACGGAAGTCGCGTTTACCGCCGAGCCGAAGATCGACGGCCTGTCGCTGAGCCTGACCTATGAGAAGGGCAAGCTGGTACGCGCCGCGACGCGCGGCGATGGCCAGACCGGCGAGGATGTCACTGCCAATGCCCGCACGCTGGGCGACATCCCCGCAAAGCTCGCCGGCAAGGACTGGCCGGACTCGATCGAAATTCGCGGCGAGATCTATATGGCGAAGGAAGACTTCGCTTCGCTGAATGCGCGCGAGGGCGCGGTGGGGCGCAAGACCTTTGCGAATCCGCGCAATGCCGCAGCCGGCAGTCTGCGCCAACTGGATATCGAGATCACGAAGTCGCGGCCTTTGAAGTTTTTCGCGTATGCCTGGGGCGCGGTGAGTGCACCTTTCGCCGAGACGCAGTCCGCCGCGGTCGAGACCTTCGCGCAGTGGGGTTTCGTGACCAATCCGCTGATGGTCCGTGTCCTGACGATTGAAGATATCCTGGACACTTATCGCCGCATTGAGGCGCAGCGCGCCAGCCTGCCGTATGACATTGACGGGGTGGTCTACAAGGTGGACCGGCTCGACTGGCAGCAGCGGCTGGGCTTTGTCAGCCGCGCGCCGCGTTGGGCGATTGCACACAAGTTTCCGGCCGAGAAAGCGACGACGAAACTACTGGATATCAATATCCAGGTCGGGCGGACCGGCTCGCTCACGCCGGTGGCGCGGCTGGAGCCGGTGACGGTCGGCGGCGTGGTTGTGTCGAATGCGACACTGCACAATGAAGACGAGATCGCGCGGCTTGGCGTGAAGCCCGGCGATGTGGTCGAGATCCAGCGTGCGGGGGATGTGATCCCGCAGGTGCTGCGTGTTGTGAAGGCGGGGAAGGGGCCAGCCTGGACGATGCCGGAAGTCTGCCCGGCCTGCGGCTCAGCAGCGGTACGCGAAGTGGACGAGGCGGGTGAGACGGATGTGCGCCGGCGCTGTACGGGCGGGCTGATCTGCCCGGCACAGGCCGTCGCGCGGCTTCAGCATTTCGTCTCGCGCAAGGCGCTCGATATTGACGGCCTCGGTGCGCGCCAGATCGAGCTGTTCTTCGAAAAGGGTGTGCTGCGGGCGCCGCAGGATATCTTCCGCCTGAAGACGAATATCGAAGCGGCGGGCTTGCCGCCGCTGGAGGAATGGGACGGGTTTGGCGCTGCGTCGGCGAAGAAACTCTACGCCGCCATTGATGCGCGCCGCAGCGTGCCATTTGCGCGTTTCCTCAACGGGCTCGGAATCCGGCATGTCGGGCAGACGACCTCTGGTCTCTATGCGCGCGGCTTTCTCAACTGGGCCGCTTTCTGGGACGCGGTCCGCCGTGCCGCGGAAGGCGGCGCAGCGAGCGAGGGTTATGCCGAGCTGATCGGCATCGACGGTATCGGCGCGGCAGCGGCTGAAGCGCTGATCCATTTCGAAGCCGAACCGCACAATCGCGAAATGCTGGACGCCCTACTGTCTGAAATCGAGATTGAAGACGAAGTGCCTGCGGCGACGGACAGCCCGGTTGCCGGCAAGACGGTCGTGTTCACCGGCACGCTGGAGCGCATGACGCGCGATGAGGCCAAGGCGCGCGCCAATGCGCTTGGCGCGAAAGTGGCCGGGTCGGTTTCGGCGAAGACAGATATTCTGGTTGCCGGGCCGGGCGCCGGTTCAAAGCTTGCCAAGGCCGAGGGCTTGGGCGTGCGCACGATGACGGAGGCCGAGTGGCTGACCCTGATCGGGGATGCCTGAACGGCTCGGGACTTATTTCCCGCCTGGAATGATGCGCTGCAGCAATGTCCGCTTTTCGGACGCGTTGATCGTATCAAGATCCACGCCTTCATTGGTCAGCAGGCGATAGCTCATCTTGTACCATTCCGTTTCCGGATAATTGTAGCCGAGCGTGGCGCCAGCTGCGAGCGCCTGGTCCTTGAGGCCAAGCGTCAGATAGGCTTCGACGAGACGGTGCAGGGCTTCCGGCGCGTGGCTCGTTGTTTGGTAGTCTTCAACGACGCTGCGGAAGCGGTTGATGGCGGACAGTGTCTGGTTCGAGCGCAGGTACCAGCGGCCGACGGTCATCTCCTTGCCCGCGAGCTGGTCGTTGACCATGTCGAGCTTGAGGTTTGCGTCCTTGGCATATTCGCTGTCGGGGAAGCGGCGGATGATGTCGTTCAGCGCCGTGCGCGCGCGCTCTGTGGTGGCCTGGTCGCGGCCAACATCAATGATCTGGTCGAAATGGCAGAGGGCGATCAGGTAATAGGCATACTCGGCTTCCGAACCGCCAGGGTGGAGGGCGAGATAACGCTCAGCCGCCGAAACGGCGGTCGTATAGTCGCGCGTCTGGTAGGAGGCATAGGCCGACATGACCATCGATTTGCGCGCCCACTCGGAATAGGGGTGCTGGCGTTCGACTTCGGCAAACAGCAGAATGGCGGTCTCATAGTCCCGCGAGTCCAGGCGGCGGGCGCCCTGATTGTAGAGCTGCTCAACGGGGCGCTCGACATAGGCGAGTTCGGTATTGCGCTTGTTGGACTGGCAGGCCCCCAAAGCCAGCGCGCAGACGGCAATCGCCAGGGGGAGGGAAGTCAGTCTTTTCATGACGCGGCCTGTCTCTGCAGCTTCAGCGGTTTTCGCCTGTTTGCTTAGCCCGAATGAGGCGGGTTCTCCAAGGCCCGAATGGCAGGGCCAGCCTAGCTGCGGAAAACGGAGATTATCTGGTGGTGCGGCCTTTTGAGGCCAGTTCAGACGGCGGCGCGCACGTCTGCGAGTACAGCGCCAGTGCCTGCGTCTTCCCAGCACCAGGCCGAAGGCGTGGCGAGCAGCTTGCGCACCAGCTTGTTGTTGAGCCCGTGGCCGGGCTGCACGGCGTCATAGTCGCCGGCAATCGGGGCGCCGGCGAGCATCAGATCGCCCACAGCGTCCAGCATCTTGTGGCGGACAAACTCGTCCTCCGTGCGCAGGCCCTCGGGGTTCATCACGCCGTTTTCGCCGATGACAACGGCATTATCCAGCGAGCCGCCCCGGGCAAGGCCCATCGAGCGGAGCAGTTCGACATCGCGGGCGAAACCGTAGGTGCGGGCGAAGGCGAGGTCACGGGCAAACATGCCGGGCGCAAGGCGCATCGCCATCTGCTGCACGCCGATATGCTGGTCGTCATACTCAATGCGGGCGCGCAGGGTCAGCACGTCATTGTCCGATGGGGACAGGGTTGCGTGTTTCGGGCCGTCACGGACTTCGACGGTTTCGAGGATGCGGATGCGGCGGCGTGCAGCGCCCTGGGTCTTCTGGCCGGCCAGCATCAGGAGTTCATAGAAGACCGAGGATGAGCCATCCATGATCGGCACTTCCGGCCCATCGATCTCGATAAGCAGGTTGTCGATGCCGAGACCGGCAATGGCCGCAAGCAGGTGCTCGACGACAGCGACCGAGACGTCATGCTCGTTGGAAAGGGTCGTGCCCAGCTGGGTATCGGAAACGGACTCCGCATGCGCGATGATTTCGCCTGTTCCCGGCGCCGCATCGACCCGCACGAACCGGATGCCGGAATGCGCAGGGGCGGGCAGAA
Organism: Hyphomonas sp.; assembly: GCA_040223555.1. Taxonomy (GTDB): domain Bacteria; phylum Pseudomonadota; class Alphaproteobacteria; order Caulobacterales; family Hyphomonadaceae; genus Hyphomonas. Next base: position 151,371 of record JAVKGA010000003.1, on the reverse strand, counting down.
GTGTCAGGCAGGCGCGCACACCGGAGTGTACGCCAACGCCGGCGCAGCTGACTTTGCGTGCAATTGTCGTCTGGCGTTCAACTGACATGGGTCTCGCGGCCTTCAAACCGGTGCGCATAAACATGCACCCTAGATGGCCTGCCCACCCTCAGCACTCAAAACACGGGATGTTTCGCCTTATTACAGACGGCGCCTGAAAACTCAGACAACACATTGTAATATATACAATTTAACCTTCCGGAAATGTGTCGCCGTAAGGCCACACACGCTGCCTAATGGTTGGCAGAGCGGCGCAGGAAGGCCGGGATCTCCAGGTCAGCGTCATCAAAGGGCGCAGGCTCCGGATGATCGTCTGGCGAGGAGATAATCGGCGGAGCCGTGGGGGCGCCGCGCGGTGCAGGGACCGAATCGTTCTGGCTTTCGGGCGCGGGGCGGCGCCAGCCGAACAGGTTTGCGAAGCCGGAAGGAGATTGGGCGCTCTCACGGGCTCTGTCCGGGGCGGGCGCGTCAGTGCGCTCCGTGAAGACGCCCGGCGGAGGTACGGCCGGGCGGGGCGGCGTCACGATTTTAGGCCGGCCCGTCTCTTCGTAATCATAGCCGTGGGCGTCAGCGTCCACGCCTTCTGCCAGCTCTTCGTCTTCAAACTCCGGCTCGGAGGTCTCGGCAATCACGTCTTCAATCGCCTCGCGGGCCGCACCGGCATCAACCTGCAGCGCGCGCGGGGTCAGAGGCTGGGCGGCAGGCAGGCGGCGCGAGGCTGTATCGAGGCCGGCAGCCACCACGGAAACGCGGATACGGCCCTCAAGGCTCGGATCGAATGCGGAGCCGAGGATGATATTGGCCTCGGGGTCGACTTCTCGGCGGATCTCGTTGGCGGCTTCGTCCAGTTCGAACAGCGTCATGTCATAGCCGCCGGTGATGTTCACCAGCACGCCCTTGGCACCCTTGATGGTGACATCGTCGAGAAGGGGATTGTCGATGGCGCGTTTGGCCGCTTCGAGCGCGCGGGCCTCGCCGGTCGCTTCGCCCATGCCCATCAGCGCCGTTCCCATGCCGCGCATGATGGCGCTGACATCGGCAAAGTCGAGGTTGATCAGGCCGGGCATGACGATCAGGTCGGTGATGCCGCGCACGCCGGAATAGAGCACGTCATCGGCCATGCGGAAGGCGTCGGCGAAGGTGGTCTTGTCGTTGGCGATGCGGAACAGGTTCTGGTTCGGCACGACAATCATCGTGTCGACATGGTTGCGGATTTTCGCGAGGCCCTCTTCGGCGAGGCGCATGCGGTGGGCGCCTTCGAAGCCGAAGGGCTTGGTGATCACGGCGATGGTCAGGATGCCCATCTCCTGCGCCGCGCGGGCGATGATCGGGGCGGCGCCGGTGCCGGTGCCGCCGCCCATGCCGGCGGCGATGAAGATCATGTGGGCGCCTTCGAGGCGCGCGCGGATCTCTTCCAGGGATTCTTCGGCCGCCTTGGCGCCGATTTCAGGACGGGCGCCAGCGCCGAGGCCCGAAGTGGTGCCGAGGCCGAGTTGCAGGTGGTTGTCTGCGCGTGAGCGCGACAGGGCCTGTGCATCAGTGTTGGCCACGATGAACTCGACGCCCTGCAGGTTCGCTTCGATCATGTTGTTGACGGCGTTGCCGCCGGCCCCACCCACTCCGAAAACGAGAATCCGCGGCTTAAGTTCCTGGGTCATTGCGCCTCTGTTCTGCGTCTGCGTCGGCCGGGGGCTGGCTTGAGCGGCTAGAATGCGTGCCTGCCGCTAAAAAACGCTTAAGTGACCGCAAATAGGCGTCAGAAATTTTCTTTCAGCCAATGCAGCACTTTGTGTGTCAGTCCCGAACCGTCGCCGGCCTCCGCTTCCAATGACGACGCACCAGCCCGTGCGGCGTCTGTGAACCCCAGTTCAGGATACAGTAGCAGGCCCGAAGCCGTTGAAAAAGCAGGCGTTGCCAGTTGCTCGCCTAAAGATTCGGCAAGGACGGGGCGGCCCAGACGGATCGGTGTCTTGAGGATGCGGGCAGCGACTTCGCGCACACCCGGCAACTGGCTTGCGCCGCCTGTCAGCACGACGCGCTGCGGCAGGACGGATTTTACATCGCTGCGCTGGAGCAGGGCCTGCGCGAGTTCGAAGATTTCCTCGATGCGCGGCGCGATGATACGGGCAATTTCGGCACGCTCGATGCGCGAGGCGTGGAGGCGGCCATCATCGCCAAGGCGCGGGGCCTCGATCCGCTCGGCGAGGCCCGGGCCTTCGAGGTCTGCTGTGCCATAGACGTTCTTCAGGCGCTCTGCGGCGGCGAAGGTGGTGCCGATGCCTTGGGCGATATCCGAAGTGACGTGCGAGCCGCCTGCGGGCACGAGGCCGAGCCAGGCAGGGGAGCCATGCAGGTAGACCGAAACGGCCGTGACGCCGGAACCAAGGTCGATGCAGACCGCACCGTTTTCGATCTCGTCTTCGATCAGCGTGCCGGCGCCGCTGGCGATGGCGGACGGGATCAGCTGGCGCACGCCGAGATGTGCGCGGCCGACACATTCGACGAGGTTTTTCACGATGGCGCGCGGGGCCGAGACAATCGACATCTTCACGCTGAGCGTATTGGCGATCATGCCCACCGGCTGGCGGACGCGTCCAGCGGCTGTGTCGATGGTATAGAGCACCGGCCAGGCGGAGAGGACCTCTTCCAGGCGGCTGTTCGGAGACTGCGCAGCGCACGTGAGCACCATTGCATGCAGGCGGCGCACGTCTTTCGCGCTGATCGCTCGGTCGCCGATCTCAATAGAGGCGGAGACGAGGCGTGAGGAAAGCTTCGGTCCGGTAATGCCGAGGATGACTTCCGAGATCGGCTCGCCGGCTTCGCGCTCGGCATCTTCGACGGCGAGGCGGATCGAGCGCTCAAGGCCCTCCATGTCGGTGATCGTGCCGCCCGAAAACCCGCGGGTCTGCTGGCGTCCGCCGCCCAAGATGGTCATACGATGCGGACTGTCCGTATCCGGACGAGCGATCAGGCAGGTGGTTTTGGAGCAGCCGATATCCAGCGCGGCGACCGTGCCGCTCGGGCGGCCATTGATGCGGGCGAGGCGCTTGGACGATAATTCGGACATCAGGTTCTCTCGGCAGCCTCGCGGGCAGTATCAGGGGCTGCTTCGGCGGCAGGCGCCTCAGCGAGGCGCAGGTAGACGCGGCCCTTGCTACGCAGGTCGATCATCTCGAGCGGGCGCTGGGTGAGGGCCGTGCGAACCTGCAATTTGGCAAGGCGCTCGATGGCAGGCTCGAGGCCCGGGTCTTCCGGCAGGCGCACGGTGACGCCGTTGATGAAGCGCATGTCCCAGCGGCGCGTACCGATACGCGTGGCAACGGCGACCCGGCCATTGATGTCTGGTGACGCTGCCAGCGCCGCGACGAGTTGCGGCGCGGCTTCGGGCGCTTCCTTTCCGGCGAGGCGGAGAAGGCCGGGATGGTCTTCGGCGCGGGCGCCCGGCAAAAGGCGACCAAGGCCATCGACGACCTGCCATTGGCGTCCGTCATGCCAGAGGGCGACGGGATCGGCGGCGTCTGCGAGGATCACGATCTGTCCCGGCCAAAGGCGGTGAACGCGCACGTTCAGGACCTTGCTGGTGCCTTCGACGCGGCGCTGGATCAGGTGCGGATCGGCGCGAAACATGTTCTCACCGGGCTCGATCATCGCGGCGGCGCGCACTTCATCAGCCAGCGCCGGATTGTCTTCGAGGCCGAGCACCGAGACGTCCTTCACATCAATTCCGATGAGACGCGAGGTGTCATCCATAAAGCCGCCGAAACGGCCTCCGATCTGCGACATGGATCCGCCCATCCAGGCCGCGGTTGCGACGAGGATGGCGACCAGCATCACAATGCCGAAAATGATCGATGACACGCGGACTTCTTCGCCCGTCGTTTCGTCAATGATGGTGGCCGGGCGGCGGCGGCCCGAGGGGACTGTCTGATTGCGCGCTATCTTTGGCATGAGGCGTCCTCGATCATCCAGGCGACGAGTTCCACGAAACTCATGCCCATGTGCGCGGCCTGCTCGGGAACGAGCGAAGTCGGCGTCATGCCGGGCTGGGTGTTTGTTTCGAGGATCACGAGCCGGTCCTTCTGTTCGTCGTAGCGGAAGTCAGACCGTGTCGCCCCGCGGCAGCCGAGTGCGTTGTGGGCCAGAAGCGATGCATCCATCGCGGCTTTGGTCACATGCGCCGGCAAGTCGGCAGGGATCACGTGCTGCGATCCTCCAGCCGCGTATTTTGCATCAAAATCGTAATAGTCTCTTAAGGTCGTGATCTCGGTGACTGCGAGGGCGCGGTCACCCAGAACGGCGACGGTCAGTTCGCGGCCGGGAATGTATTCTTCGGCCATCAGGTAGTCGCCGTATTTCCAGTTCGGGCCGGTGAGTTCCTGTGGCGGGCTGTTGGTGCCTTCGCGCACGATCAGCACGCCGAAGCTGGAGCCTTCATTGACCGGCTTGACCACGTAAGGCGGCTTGAGCGCATGGGCTGCAGCGGCTTCGGCGCGTGTGACGCGGCGGTCTTCAGCAACGTCCAGTCCGGCCTGCCGGTAGACCGCTTTCGACTTCAGCTTGTCCATCGCAAGGGCCGAGGCGAGCACGCCGGAATGCGAATAGGGCAGACCCATGATTTCAAGCAGGCCCTGCACCGACCCGTCCTCGCCCCAGGGACCGTGCAGGCCGTTGAGCACCGCATCGGGCTTTGCTTCGGCCAGCTGGCGGGCGAGTTCGCGGGTCGCATCAATTTCGGCGACGTCGTATCCGGCTTCGCGCGCGGCCTTGGCCATCTGCTGGCCGGAGGAAAGCGAGACCGGGCGCTCCGACGACCACCCACCATAAATCACGGCAACCCGTTTCATTCTGATTCCTCCTGCGGCGTGCTGCACGCGTCATTCATTGGATGGCGCGCTACGGTGAACACCAGCTTAAAGGGGAGCCCGGGGCGCCTGTCTGGCGGAATTCCGGCGGATTACGGAAAAATCATGTGACGAATTGAGAATGGGTGTTGACTACAAGCATAGTCTTTATTGATAAGCGGCAAAACCGTTTTGAAAAACGGTAAGTCCGGCCGGTCCAAAGCGCGCCCGGGGGATCGCAAAAAATTCAGGAGACCTGCCAATGCCGTTTCGCCACCTGATACTCGGGAGCCTCGCCATGTTCGCCATTTCCGGTGAGGCCTTTGCAGCAGGGGAGGAACAAGGCAGCGTAGAGCAAACGAACCGTACCATCTACACGGTTGCAGATTTCAGCCAGTACGCGCCGGTGAATGCGCTCGACATGGTCCGGCGGGTTCCGGGTTTCTCAGTTCAGAGCGACGACAGCGGAAATCGCGGCTTCGGCCAGGCGCGCGGAAACGTGTTGATCAACGGCCAGCGGGTGTCGGCCAAGTCCAATGGCGCCGAGGCGGCCCTCGGCCGGATCGCGGCGGTGCGCGTGGTGCGGATCGAGGTGATTGATGGCACCCAGACCGATATTCCTGGATTGTCCGGCAAAGTGGTGAACGTCGTGACGGACGGAGAAGGCACCGCCGATGGCCGTTGGAGCTGGAAGTCGCGCATCCGCGAGGACCTGCCGCCCTCCTTTGACGAAGTGAACGTAACGCTTTCCGGCGCAAGCGGTGCGCTCGGATGGACCTTCGAGGCCGACAGCAGTCCGGGCCGCGGCGCGGATGCCGGCTGGCGGAACATCTTTGACGGCGGCGGCGCGTTGATCGAGCGCCGCGACGAGGACTTCACGTCCGTCCGCGACGATGTGTCGGTATCGGGATCGCTGGCCTGGAAGCCGGAAGGCGGCACAGTCGCGAACCTCAATGTAAAGGCTCAGCTCTTCGAGGCGAACGACAAGCAAATCTCGAAGACATATCCTGTCGGCGGGCCGGAAGGCCGGCGCCTTTTCCAAGGCGCCGAGGACGAGTGGAATGCCGAACTCGGCGGTGATGTCGAATTCAGCGCGGGACCGGGCCGGCTGAAACTGATCGGGCTCAGCCGCTATGAGCACAGCCCCTTCGTGGACAGCTTCCTGCAAGCGAACGTCGATGGGACCGGCCAGTTCCGGCAACGATTCAATCAGACCATTGATGAAGGCGAACAGATCCTGCGCGGTGAGTATGGGCTGTCGACGGGGGAGGGACGCGACTGGCAGGTTTCCGTCGAGGGTGCGTTCAACTTTCTCGAAGCTGAAAGCAGCCTGCTGGAAGCCACGGATGGTGGTCCGCTCACGGAGATTCCGCTCGGCTTGTCAAACTCGCGCGTCGAAGAACGGCGCGCCGAAGCGATCCTCACGCATGGCCGTCAACTGACACCGAAGCTGAGCCTGCAGGTGTCAGCCGGCGCCGAGTATTCCGAGTTGTCGCAGACGGGTGACGCCGAGAACAAGCGCGCCTTCACCCGGCCAAAAGGTCAGGCCAGCCTGTCCTGGCAACAAAGCGATACGCTGAAACTTGTTACCAAGGTTGAGCGCCGCGTTGGACAGCTGAACTTCTTTGACTTCATTTCCTCCGTGAACCTCGAGCAGGAGAACGGCGTCGATGGCAACCCCGAGATTGTGCCCAACCAGTCCTGGCGGCTGAACCTTGAAGCCCAGAAGGATTTCAAGGAATGGGGCGCAACCACCACTCGGCTGATCTTCGTTGAACTGGAAGACGTGATCGACCAGGTGCCGATTGGCACCGGCGCAGGCCCGGGCAATATCGACAGTGGCACCCTGTTCGGAATCGAGACGGATTCCACACTGAAGCTTTCAAAAATCGGCTTCAAGGGAGCGGAACTGACCTTCAACGGGAAATATTATGACACCGAAGTGGATGACCCGGTCACCGGCGAGCGTCGTTCGATCAATTCGCATCTGATCTGGCAATGGAACCTTGAGCTTCGCCAGGATGTTCCGAATACGAACTGGGCCTGGGGCGCGGAGATAGAAGGGTTCAAATCCGAGCCTTACTATCAGATCGATCAGGTATCGCTCGGCGGAAATGAGCCGGCGTTCGCTCTCGCTTATATTCAGCACAAGGATGTTGCGGGCATGACCGCGACGGCCGCGTTCGGGAATCTGTTTAACCAGCGCGACACTTACTGGCGGCAGGTTTATGCGCCGGATCGCAATGGCGCACTTGTGCGATCCGAGGAATACGCCCGGGCCTTCGGGCCGATCTTCACCTTCGAACTGAAGGGCAAGTTCTAGATCGTCTGTATCCGGCCTATCCGGCGCACTTCCCAGCGTAGCTGGACGCCGGAATGGTCGAGCACGCGGGCGCGGACAAATTCGCCCAGCGCTTCGAGATCTGCGGCGGTCGCCTCGCCGGTATTGATCAGGAAGTTGCAATGCATCGGCGAGACCTGCGCGCCGCCCACCTTGAGGCCCCGGCAACCCGCCGCGTCGATCAGCTTCCAGGCGGAGCGCTGGTCCGGCGTGCCCGGCGGATCGGGATTGGCAAAGGTTGAGCCGGAGGTTTTTTCGCGGATCGGCTGGGTCTCGGCGCGGCGGGCCTGCAGCGCGGCGATGTCGGCTTCGATGCTGGCCGGCGCGTCAGTGCCGTTGCCTTCAAGGATCAGGCGAGTGACGATCAGGTCGTCCGGCAGATCGGTGTGGCGATAGGAAAAGTGTGCTTCGGGCAGGGCGCCGGGACGGGCGGGTCCGCGATACGCGACTTGCGTGCCGTCGCGGCGGTATCCGTGAAGGCTGACGAGGACATCACGCAGTTCGCGCCCATAGCAGCCCGCATTGGTGCGTGTCGCCCCACCAATCGAGCCGGGCACGCCGGAAAGGAATTCGAGGCCGCGAATGCCGTTTGCGGCGGCCGTCTTGGCGACAGCCAAATCCAGCGCGCCGGATCGGGCGGATAGCGATTTGCCGTCCAGGGCTTCCACCTCGCCCCAATACTTGCCCATCAGGCGGATGACGACACCTTCGATTCCGCCGTCTCGCACAATCAGGTTGGAGCCCACTCCGAGCGCCGTCACCGGAATGGCGGGATCAAGCATTGCGAGGAACTGCGCGAGGTCTCCCTCATCCGCCGGCAGGAACAGCGCATCGGCCGGCCCGCCGACGCGGAACCATGTGTAGGGCGCGAGGGGCGCTTTCTCGATGAGCTTGCCGCGAACCGGCGGGAATGAGGGGCGGGTCATGGCGTCAGCGGGTCGCCTGACCGGCCTGTTCTGTCAAGCGGCGCAGCCTGCCGGGCGCTCAGTTTGACGTCGCGCCCACACGGTCTGGCGGCGTATCGCCCGGAAGTGGCCGGCGGTCGTCCCGGTCCTGTCGCGGCTCTGGCGCCGAAAGCCGGGCGATCTCGATCACGCCCCGCTCATCCTGATAGTTGGCGGCCAGCAAGGCGATCACGCTCCGGAACTCGTCAAACGTGACAACCCGGTCGAGGTTCGGGTCGAACCGGACGGGGTTGGCCAGCGTGTCGTCGCGGGTCGGCAGTCCGGCCGCCCAGTCCAGCTGTTCCAGCGCCACGAGCTGTCCATCACCATTGGCATCGGCCAGCTTGAAAGCGGCCTCGGTGCCGGTCGCCAGTTCTTCGGCCGAAATGCGTCCGTCATCGTCTGTGTCAAAGCTGGCAAACAGGCCGCCACCGGGCACCAGACGGCCAAGGTTTCGCTGAGCCAGCCCAGTATCGGGGTTCACTTCGCCCTGGCCGGGGAGGCGTACAAGGTCATCCCCGTCATCTTCGGCGGCCTGCGCAAACACGGGCATCGCGGTGAGGAGCAGCAGGGACAGCAGAAGGGAAGGCATAGCGCGGCGCATGGATCGGTGTCTCCTCGGGCTTGCCCATGGTTACCCTAGGCAGGTGTGGTGTTTATGCAACATATGCTTGCAGCGCTGAAGCGCCTTCTGCAGCAGCCTCGCAGGCTCAGAATTAACCCCGCCTTAACGCTCGCGGGGGCATTCGTTAACCAGTATAAACTTGTCCGAGTCGTGTGCCAGAAGGCGCGCGGAAGCTGGGCTTGGAAAGGCGACGCTGGCGATGAACGCAGATCAAGTGCCTATCATCATGGCCGTTGGAACCGCGATGCTGGCGCTCGGAGCGCTGCTCTGGGCCTTGCGCGTATCGGACGGCGCGCGCGGCGCAGCCAAGAAATACCGCGACCTTGCCGGTGACCGCGAAACCGAAAATGCAGCCTTGAAGTCCGTGCTGGGGGCTCATCCAGGCGTTATCCTTGTCTGGCAGGGAGAGGCGCTGGAAGTTGAAGGCGACGAGATCACGCCGCCGGACGTGTTTGGCTCGTCCGTGGCGCTTGCCGGGCTGCTGAGTTTTACCGACGCCGCCATATCCGAGAACCCGACCGTCCGGATCGTGGAAGGCATTGCCGATCTCGAAGCGCGCGACTCTGCCGGGCAGGACACGACGCTGCGCATCCGCCTGCGCGAACTGCGCGATCAGGGTAATCCCTTCTCGCTGACCATCATTGGTCCGTCAGGCCGTTTCCTCGAAGCCGATGGCCGCACGGCCGGTGCCCGCGCGGTCGTCTGGGTCACCGACTCGACGATCAAGGGACTGGAAGAAAGCTCCGCCCGCGGAAAGTTCGAAGAAGCCCGCCAGGTCATCGCACGCGACCCCACAGCGTTCCTCGACATGCTGCGCAAGGCGCCGTTCCCCGCCTGGCGCGTGTCCGGTATGGGGCGCCTGCAATGGGCGAACCCGGCCTATCTCGCCGCGGTGGATGTCTCCAGTCTCGACCGTCTTCTGGAAGAGCAGACGACACTCGATCAGGCCGTGGCCGAACAGGCCCGCAAGACCATTTCCGACGGTCAGGAGCATGACGAGACGCGTCATATCGTGGTCAAGGGTGATCGCCGCTCGATGCGTGTGTTGACTTTCCCGCTGTCCGGCGGAGCAGGCGCCATGGCCTTTGATGTGACCATGCAGGAGAATGCACGCGAAGAACTTAACCGCCACGTTCGCGCGCATGACGAGACGCTGAACCATGTGGCTGACGCCGTTGCGATCTTCAGTTCGGATCGCAAGCTGACCTTCTACAACAAGGCCTTCCGCGACATGTGGGACCTTGAGGAGGCATTCCTGCTTGACCGGCCGAACCACGGACAGCTGCTCGACCGGTTGCGCGAGCGCCGCAAGCTGCCGGGCCGTCCGAACTATGCCGAATGGCGCGCCGAGGAAATCTCCTACTACCTCGATCTCGACGGGGTGAAGGAAGACAAGTGGTCCCTGCCGGATAACCGGACCCTGTCCGTGACGCGCCAGCGTCACCCGATGGGCGGCCTGCTGCTGCTGTTCAAGGATATCACCGTACAGCTTGAGCTTCAGACGCGGTTCAACGCCCTCATCAAGACCCAGCGCTCGACACTCGACAACCTGCATGAAGCGGTTGCGGTGTTCGGCAGCGATGGCCGCCTGAAGCTGCACAACCGCTCGTTCGAGCGCGCCTGGGACCTGCCAGGCGAGCTGTTGAAGGATTCGCCGGATTATGATGATGTAATCGAAGCCTGCGTGCCGTTGTTCCATGACGCGGAAATCTGGGACGCGATCAAGGTTCACATCACCGACCCGTCGGCTGCTGCGCGGCAAGCGACGACCGGAGAGATGCGCCGGGCGGACGGGTCGCTCCTGACCTACATCACGAACCCGCTGCCGGACGGCAACACGCTGATCGCTTTTGCCGATGTGACGGCCACGCGCCGCGTCGAATCGGCGCTGCGCGACCGGGCCGAAGCCTTCGAAGCCGCAGACCGGTTGAAGACGGAATTCGTGCGTAACGTCAGCTACCAGCTGCGTTCACCGCTGACGACGATCTTTGGTTATGCCGAACTGCTCGAGACGCAGCGCAACGGCGCGTTGACCGAGCGCCAGACAGACCACGTGCGCGCGATCCTGTCGGCGTCGGATCATCTCAACAAGCTAATCGAGAACATTCTCGACCTCGCTCTGATCGAGGCTGGTCGGATGGATCTCGACCTCGACACGGTCAATCTCGAAGACCTGATCGCAGATGGGATCGAGATGGTCGTCTCCAAGGCAGAAGATACCGAAGTTACCGTGCGGTCCGAGATCAACGGCAAACTCGGCACCATTCGGGGCGACGGCCGGCGGATCAAGCAGGTGCTGTTCAACCTTGTCTCGAACTCGCTGCGTTTCACCGAGTCCGGCGGCGAAGTTGTCGTGGCCGCCCAGCGGGCCGGCGACATGATCATGCTCAGCGTGCGCGACAATGGTATCGGCCTTGAAGCCGACAAGCGCGCCACCAGCTTTGACAGCTTTGTCTCAGGCGACCAGCGCGGTGCAGGCCTCGGCCTCGCGCTCGTCAAACACTTTATCCACCTGCACGGCGGAACGGTTGGCATGAAGTCCGTCGATGGCGGCGGGCTTGAAGTGACCTGCTGGTTGCCGGCGCAGCCGCTGGTCACGACGCATAGCAACGTTCACCAGCCCGAAGGCGCGCCCGCCTGACGCTTGGTCAGACCGGGTCGCTGGCGCGGTAGACGTCCTCGTCCAGTTCGCCTTCCCACTTCGCGACAGCGGTGGCGACCGCAAGGTCGCCGGTGATGTTGGTCACTGTGCGCATCATGTCGAGGATGCGGTCGAACGGGAACAGGAGCGCGATGATCAGGACCGTCTGGTCCGGCGTCGCGCCGACAATGCTCAGGGTTGTGGTAGCCAGCAGCAGGCTGACGGATGGCACACCGGCCGTGCCGATCGACACCAGCGTCGCCATCAGGATAATCGTCATGTAGGTACCCGCTGTAATCGGGATACCCAGCGCCTGCACGGCGAAGAGCGCAATCAGGCCTTGGTAGAGCGCCGTGCCATCCATGTTGATCGTAGCGCCAAGCGGCAGCACAGATGACGCGACGGGCTTGCCGATGCCGAGATTCTTCGTCGCGCAGGAAATCGTCATCGGCAGCGTCGCATTCGACGACGAGGTAGAGAAGGCCAGCGCCTGCGCATCGACAACGCCCCGGAAGAAGGGAAGTGCCGGCAGGCGAACGACGCCGCGCACGATCAGCAGGCCGTAGGTAATGACGATATGCAGCGTGCAGGCAGCGTAGTGCGCGAGTGTCATCTTCCCGAGCACAGTGAGGATCGAGAATCCGTACTGCCCGAGCACCCAGGCCATGAGTGCAAACACGCCGATCGGGGCGGTTTCCATGACGATGAGGGTCAGCTTCATCATGGCCTCGGCGGCGCTGTCGAAAAGTCTCTTCAAGGGCGCGCCTGCCTCGCCGGACATCAGGATGCCGACGCCGAGCAGGATGGCGAAGAAGATGATCTGCAGGACGTCCGCTTTTGCAAAAGCCGCAACCGGGTTTTCCGGGATGATTGAGAGAAGCGTCCGCATCAGCTGTTCGCCGACCGAGCCGGCAGGTGGATTAGCGGCAAGTTTGGCGCGGGTCTCTTCAAGATCCGTTGACGTTACGATCGAAGTGTCGAAGCCGGCGCCAGGCTGGATGATCGTACCCATGACGAGGCCGAAGCAGATCGCAATGACCGTAGTACCCATGTACATCGCCATCGCCCGCCCACCGAGGCTTCCCAGCTTCTTGGGATCGCCCATCGCCAGCACGCCGGAGACAAGCGTCGTGAAGATCAGCGGCACCACCAGCATCTTGATCAGGCTGATGAAGGCATCCCCGATGGGCTTGGCCCAGAGCGTGACGTTTGCGCCCGCAGCTTCAGGCCCCATGACCTGACGAATAACGAGACCGGTGATCGCTCCCAGCACGAGCCCGAGCATGACCCGCTTCCAGAGATCGATTGCAAACCACGCCTTCATCCACAGCTCCTGTTATCGCCCGGGCCGGACGGTAGGGGGCAGGGCCCCTGATGGCAACTGCCCGCCTGCGCGGCTTGCCAGAGTGTGATCGCTGGCCCTATGCCCATTCGCCATGGCCGTATCCCGTGACCCTCTGCCGATTGACGATGTGCTCGCGGACATTCTCGCCGCGCTTGGCGCTGGAAACCGGTTGGTGCTTGCGGCGCCGCCGGGGGCGGGCAAAACAACACGCGTGCCTCTGGCCTTGGCAGGCTTGCTGGAAGATCGCGCAGTGATTGATGGCCGTATCCTGATGCTTGAGCCGCGCCGGATTGCGGCGCGCATGGCGGCGGAGCGGATGGCGTCCAGCCTTGGCGAGAAGCTTGGCCAGACCGTCGGCCTCACGACACGGGTAGACCGAAAGGTCTCGGCGGCAACACGCATTGAAGTGATCACGGACGGCCTGTTCACGCGGCGCATCCTGAATGATCCCGGGCTGGAAGGTGTCGGCGCCGCCCTGTTTGACGAATTCCACGAGCGGCGGCTCAATTCCGACCTTGGTCTCGCTCTTGCGCTGGAAGCGCAGGGGGCGTTGCGTGAAGATCTCCGCCTGCTGATCATGTCGGCGACGCTGGATACCGGCGCTGTAGCGAAGGTGATCAAGGCACCGGTCATCGAAAGTTCCGGACGGCAATATCCCGTCGAAACACGCTATCTTGGCCGCTCGGATGACCGGATCGAGGAACGGATGCCAAGGGCGATCCGGCAGGCGCTGCGTGAGCAGGAAGGCTCGATCCTCGCCTTCCTTCCCGGTGCGCGCGAGATCCACCGCACGGCAGAGGCGCTCGCCGGGCAAGGCCCGGATATCGTCATCGCACCGCTGTTTGGAGCGCTGTCACCTGCGGAGCAGGATGCAGCGGTCTCCCCCGCGCCGGCTGGCATGCGGAAGGTCGTGCTGGCGACCGATCTCGCGGAAAGCGCGCTGACAATTGAAGGCGTGCGCGTCGTGATCGATTCCGGGCTCGCCCGGGTCGCCGAAGACGGGGCCGGCGGCCTCGGGACACGCCTGTCCACTGTGCGGGCATCGCGGGCGTCAGCCGACCAGCGCCGGGGCCGGGCGGGGCGAACCGCGCCGGGTGTGTGCTATCGTCTCTGGGACGAGGCCGCCACGCGCGGCCTGATGGCAGCGCCAACGCCGGAAATCCTGACGAGCGACCTCTCTGGACTGGTCCTGGCGCTGGCCGAATGGGGCGAGCGTGACCCGTCCAAACTGACCTGGCTTGATGCCCCCCCCGGCAGGAAAATATCGCGCCGCTGAAGCACAGCTTCTTGCTCTGGGCGCGCTGGATGCATCAGGTGCGCTGACGCCAAAAGGCCGCGAGATGGCGCGCCTGCCAATGGCGCCGCGTCTCGCCGCGCTGATCGCTTCGGCGCCGGGTCCTGCCGAGAAAGCGCTCGCCGCCGAAGTGGCTGCGCTGGCGGGTGAACGCGGCATGGGCGGAGATTCGAGCGACCTGCGCGACAGGTTGCAACGATTCCGGGCTGACGGCAGTCCGCGCGCCCGCAGCCTGAAGGCACAGGCCTCAAGCTGGGGCGGCGGAGGGAAGCCCGGCGGCGACCTCGCGCGTCTGCTGGCGGCGGCCTGGCCCGATCAGGTCGCGCGGCGGCGGCCGGGTTCAGATGGGGCCTACCTCATGGCGTCCGGACGAGCGGCGAATATTCCGGCGACTGATGGACTGGCAAAATCGGAATGGCTTGTGATCGCCGACCTTGGCGGCGCCGCCCGCGAGCCGCGCATCACGCTGGCCTTGCCGCTGGCGGAAACAGAAGTGCTTGCCAGCCAGCGCGTCGTCACCGAAGACCGTGCCACGTTCGATGCCAGGACCGGCAAGTTTTCGGCTCGCCGCGTCAAGGCGCTCGGCGCGATCATCCTGTCGGAAGCGCCCCTGCCGAAACCGTCAGCCGATGCAGCGGCCAATGCTATGCTCGATGCAGTTCTGACGGGCGGCTTCGCTGCTCTTGGAGCCGGCGATGTCGTCGAAGAAACACTCAGTCGTCTGCGTATTCTGGAATCCGCATCCCTGATCGAGGCGCCGGTGCGCGAAGCGGCCAGCCTTGTGGAAACAGCGGACGACTGGTTGTTACCATTGCTGCGCCGAAAGGGCGCGTCGGTTCCGGCGCCGCATGAGATCCGCGATGCGCTTACCCAATCCTTTGACTGGCCTGTGCAGGAGGCCCTGCGTCAGCATGCGCCGCTGACACTGGACCTGCCTTCTGGCCAGACGGCGCGTGTCAATTGGCTCGACCCGCGTGCCCCGCTCGTGTCAGCGCGGGCGCAGGCTTTCTACGGGCTGGCCGAGCATCCGAAGATTGCGTCGGGCCGCGTGGCGGTAACAGTGGAACTGCTGTCACCCGGCATGAAGCCGGCGGCGACGACACAGGACCTCGTTCGGTTCTGGGGCGCCGGTTACAAGGACATGGCCAAGGACATGCGCGGGCGCTATCCCAAGCATGACTGGCCGGATGATCCGGCAAATGCGGGGGCTCATGAAGGCCGCACAAAGAAACGGCTGACATGACCCGGGCGACAGGAGACGTGGGCGGATGATCAGAACGATGGCACTTGCATGGGCGTTGGTTCTTGCAGGCTGCGCGGCAACGCCGCCGCCGGTGCCGGTTCCGGAGCCAATCATCGTGCCTGCCGCGCAAGGCGTTCGCCTCGGCCTGATGGTGGCCACATTGGACGGCGAACCCGTCTTTGCCGACAAGTCAAACCAGCGCTTCATCCCGGCTTCGAACACCAAGCTTTTTACGGTCGCTGCCGTCTTCCACATGATGCAGGGTATCGATCAGCCTGATCCTGCGCTTGGAACGTCGCTGCAGCTTGTTCCGGGAACGGACGGCGGCGCCCCGTCGCTCGCTCTCGTCGGCGCAGGTGATCCGGCGTTGCGCGACGCTGCCGATTGCGTGTCAAACTGTCTCCACGAACTCGCGGACGCTGTGGTCGCCCGCGGCATCCTTCGCGTCAGGGATGTCGAGGCTGATTCGTCGTACTTCCCTGAAGAACCGTGGGGCATGGGTTGGAGCTGGAACAACCTGCCTTTCTATTTCGGGGCACCGGTTTCCGGGCTCACGGTGAATGGCAATGCCATCGCTCTGAGGGTCGCCCCCGGCGGCGCTGAAGGCGAACCGGTCTCCGCCGTCTGGGCGGCGGGCGATGACCTGCTGGGTGTGCGCAATGAAGCCGTCACCAGCGCGCCGGGCAGCGAGAACCTGCTCAGCGTTCTGCGCTGGCCGGGTTCTGACGAGGTTCGGCTGACAGGCACCCTGCCAGCCGATACCGCACCGCGGAATTATTTTCTCAGCGTGAACGATCCTGCGCTTGCCGCCGCAGAGAGGCTTGCCCGCCTGCTGACCGCCCGGGGTGTCGTGATCGAAGGCGGAGTCAATATCCGTGAGCGGACGGATATGCCGCCGGCTGAGGAGATCGCACGTCTGGCGCCGCAGCCTCTCCTGCAAAGCGTCATTGCTGTTTCCGAAGACAGCGACAATCTCGCCGCCGAGATGCTGCTGCGCCATGTCGCGCGGGCGACCGGTGGGGAAGGGGCGGAGGACGGGCTCGATGCCGTGAACGCCATGCTGGATCAGGCGGGCATTGGCCGCAATGAAGTTGAGTTGTTCGATGGTTCAGGCCTGTCACCTTACAACCGCGTCTCGCCGGATGGTGTCGTCAGGTTCCTGACCTGGACGAGCCAGCAGCCCTGGGGTGAGCAGTTCCGAGCCACGCTTCCGGTCGGCGGGCAAACGGGTTCACTGGCGCGGCGCTTTCGGGGCACGCCGCTCGATGGGCGCATCTTTGCCAAGACCGGCACGGTGCAGGGCGTTAACGCCCTGTCGGGTTTCCTCATTGCGGCAAGCGGGGAGACACTGGTTTTTTCCATCATCGCAAATGATCGCCCGGTCGATGCCGATCCGGTGCTACCAGTGATGGATGCCTTGCTGCTGGAAATCGCCGCAGCAAATTGATACGCAGTCAGTTTGGGCGCCGCTCGCTGCCATGTCCCCAGTCCATGCCCATGGATTTCTTCATCCAGTCGGCGAAGGTTGCAGGTTTCTCGAGCGTCTTGGGATCAAGCGAACCGTAGGAGACAAGGGTGCCTTCGACGCCTTCCAGACGGACGCCTTTGATGTGCTGGCCGTTGTGGGAATAGTCATAGCTGCCATAGCCGGGATCAAGAAGCAGCATAACCTGATCTCCGCCCTGGCCCTGCGCGTCTCGGCCGAAAACGAGGCCGTAGACTTTCTCGCGCCCCCAGAGGCCGTGACTGGACGCCTGCCGCTTGCCGTCAAGCAGCACTTCATCCCAGAGCAGGTTGCGCCGCCATTGAAGCACATGCATCCGGTCTCCGGAGACGATCTTGATATCGACTTCGTGAAGCGAAACACGGACGAGTTCAGCGTGCATTTCAGTCTCCTGCTTCAACTTCGGCATATCGTTTTTCAATATCAGACGCTCAGGTGCCCGTCAAGGCGATCAGAACGGGCAAGGCGATTCAAGCGTCAGCCGGTCGCCGGTTGCCGGGTGGATGAAGTCCAGTTGGGCGGCATGAAGCGCAAGGCGCGGACGGGCGGCAAAGGCTTGCGGATGGGCATAAAATTCGTCGCCGAGGATCGGGTGGCCGATAGCGGCAAGATGAACACGCAACTGGTGCGATCGCCCGGTCAGCGGCGTCAGGGCAAGACGCGTGATACCGCCTGCCGATGACAGGGTTTCGTAGCGCGTGACGCTGGGCTTGCCGATCTCCCAGTCGACTTTCTGAAGCGGCCGCCGGGGCCAGTCCGCGATCAGGGGAAGATTGATTTCGCCGCTTGCCGCCTCCGGCACGCCCGAGACGTCCGCGATGTAACCCTTTGCCATCTCGCCGCGCTGAAACAGGCCGGATAATGCACGCTGCATTTCCTTGCCTCGCGCGAACAACAATAGGCCGCTTGTCGCCATGTCCAGCCGGTGAACCGTCAGCGCATCGGAATATTCCGCCTGTACGCGCGTCGCCGCACAATCCATCTTGTCCGGTCCTCGTCCGGGTACGGACAAAAGGCCGGCAGGCTTGTCGATGGCGACCAGCGTGTCATCTGCGAAGACGGTCCTGTGGCGCGCATTTGGGGCAACGTATGTGCTCAACCGGCCAGTCCCGGCAGCGCAAGGCGGAAGGCAGTGCCCGTCTCACCGGTTTCCAGAAGCGATAGCTCGCCTCCAAGCGCATCCGCCAGCTCATGCGCGATGACAAGGCCGAGACCCGTGCCATTGGTCCGGGACGATCCCGCGAAAGGTTTGAACAGGTTCTCCCGGGCGGTCGCCGGCAGGCCGGGGCCATTGTCGTGGAACACCAGCGCGCCCGGCTCGAGTGTAATCCGAATACATGGATCCGGACTGGCGGCCTGCGTCATTGCCTCGGCGGCGTTGCGCAAGAGGTTCGATGCGATCCGGTGCAGATGGTCTGGATCGCTCTGGATCACCAGTTGCGGGGGCACTTCGGCTTCCAGCGATATGCCGCCGCCATTCAGCGCCTCGTCCGCGGCCTCCAGCAGGACCGTCCGCAAGCTGACAGGTTGCAGCTTGGCTTGGCGAGGGCCCGCCTTGCCATAGTCGAGGGTGGCGGTGGCCAGTTCGATGGCCCGCTCCAGCGCCCTTTCCAGGCGAGGCGCGGCGCGTTTGACGCGCGGGTCCTCGGATTTTGACAGCACGTCAGAGACCAGCTGCGCCGAGGCCAACGAATTGCGCAGGTCGTGGTTGATCTTCGCCACGGCGCTGCCGAGTTCGGCGAGGTGGGCACGCTGGCGAAAGGCATCGGCCACAGCTTCTTCCATGCCGGAGAGCGCATTCTGGGCCCGGCCGATTTCGTCGCGGCGCGAGGTAGGTGACAGGCGCCGTGTCCAGCTGCCGGGATCCCGGCTGAACTGTTCGACACTGATCGTGACCCGTTTCATCGGCCGAACGACCAGCGCGTCGAGCACAGCATAGATGAACACCGCTGCCACGAGGGCAATGATAAGAGACAGGCCTGCCGCACTCCAGGCAAAGGAGACGAGCGTCGCGCGCAGCGGGGCCTGCGGCAGGACGATCTCGAGGACCCGGCCCTCAGCCGGTCCCTCGGCGGTTACAATCAGGATTTCGCCCTTCGGCGCGAAATATTCCGACAGCGCGGCAAAGGAGCGGCCCATGGCCGTCGAATTGCGCAGGTCGACCGTGCGTACCGGGCCTTCGATCGGCGCGGCCGGCGGCAAAAGCTGGAAGCGCATTTCGTCTTCAAGTTCCGCCACCGCCAGAACTTCGGCTTTCATCAGCAGGGATTCAGACAATTCGTCCGACACTTCGCGCATCGGCGCGGCTTCCAGTGCCAGTGAGGCAATCCGGGCTGCGGCGACCCGTTCCTGCAGCCATTGCGCGCGCAGGCCGCTCACGGAAGGAATGAAGATCAGGAATTCGGTGAGCAGGATGGCGCCAAGCGTCAGGGCGAACAGGCGCGCGGACAGGCCGTCCGCAAACCGCCGGAAGCCCGGCGGCGGCGTCGGTTCAGAGGCGGGAGGCGGCGGGTTCACCCGCAGACGCTTAAGCGAAATCCGCCGGAAGGGGAACGGGCGCTGCGGATTGGGCGCTGCCTGGCGCGCAAGAGGTGGTAAAGATGGCTGCTGCGGGGCGCACATTTTGCACCTGTTCCGGCTTGACCGCACCGCTGCCCGCCTGTATTGCCCCCGTTTTCCAAGTTCCAAGCCCCAGAGCAGTTCCATGAAACGCACTTTCCAGCCGAGCAACCTCCGCCGCAAGCGCACCCATGGCTTCCGCGAGCGCATGGGCACCAAGAGCGGCCGCAAGGTTCTGGCACGCCGCCGTGCCAAGGGTCGCAAGACCCTCTCGGCCTGATCCTTCCCTTGCGGGCCGTCCGGGCCCGCTGAACGGGAGGCCGCTCATGTCCGGCCCCGAAAATCCAGAGATCGCCGAAACACGCCGCCTGAAGAAGCGGCGTGAATTCACATTTGCACGCGACGGCATCACCGAGCGCCGCAAGTCGGTCGTCATCCAGGCCCGTGCGCGCGTGGGTGAGGCACCGGGAGAGCATGTCGGCGAGGGGTTTACCGCAACAAAGAAGATCGGCGGCGCGGTTGAGCGCAACCGGGCCAAGCGGCGCCTGAGGGAAGCCTCCCGCCGCCTTCTGGCCCGCTATGGCCGCGCTGGCTGGGACTATGTGTTCATTGCTCGGGAAGCCACGCTCGAAGTGGGCTGGTCCCGATTGCTTGACGATATGGAAAGCGCGCTGATAAGCCTCGCGCGCATTTGATACCCTGTGCCTGAAACCGGCGCCCTGCCCACAGACTTCCGGAACGTCCCCCATGGAAAAAGAAGAACAACGCAACTTCCTGCTCGCCATTGTGGCGATGATTGCGTTCGTCTTTCTTTATGAGACCTTCGTGAATGGCCCGGCTCAGAAGCGTTTCCAGGCCCAGCAGGCGGTCATTGCCGCGCAGGCGCAGTCCGCTGCGGTAGACGCCGTCACGGACGTGCCCGTCGGCCCCAAACCCCTTCCGGAAGCGCTTGCATCCGCAACGCGCGTCAAGTTCGATGCTCCGGCCATCGACGGCTCCATCCGCCTGTCTGGCGCCCGGCTCGATGACCTCCAGCTCAAGCGGTACTTCGTGACCGTCGAGAAGACCGAAGAGATCCGCCTTCTGCGTCCCGAGGAATCCGAGTTCGGCTATTTCTCGACCTATTACTGGGCCGACGGCAACACGCTGGTCGCGGGTCGTAACTCGGCCTGGACGCAAGTGGGTGATGGCGCCCTTGGTATTGATACGCCCGTGACGCTTCGCCTTGAAACGGACGGCGTGACGATTGAACGTCAGGTTTCGGTCGATGAGAACTACCTGTTCACGTTCGCCGATACCGTCACCAATACGTCAGACCAGCCAAAGGACCTGCGCCCGATCGGCTCGATCGAACGCCAGGGCGACTGGAATGGATTCCTCAAGGCAACCGATCCGGGTTCCGCTGTTTCGAACGGCCTCGCTCACATGGGCCTGATGGGTGTCACGGACGGCACCCTGCGCCTGCAGAAATACAAGCCGCTGGTGCAATCCAAAAAGGCCAAGGGCGAGTCTGATGAGGGCAACTTCGTGTCGGCAACCGGCGGCTGGTGGGGCCTCACCGACATGTACTGGATGAGCGTGCTCGTGCCGGACCAGACGGCCACGTTCACCGCCTCGGTCAATAAGGCCAGCCTGGCGCGTGGTGGCCCGCTTGAAGTGCGCACCGAAGGTGCACCCATCCCGCTTGCGCCCGGCGCCAGTGTCACGGTCGAGAACCGGATCTTTTCGGGCGCCAAGAAATTCGAAGTCCTGCGCGCCTACGAACAGGACGCCGGCATTCCGCAATTCGTCGACGCCATCGACTGGGGCTGGGCCTTCTTCCTGACCAAGCCGTTCTTCTATGTGCTGCATTGGCTGCACGGCCATGTCGGCTCGTTCGGCTGGGCGATCCTTGCCTTCACCGTGCTCGTGAAACTGCCGCTCGTGCCGCTCTACAATGCCAGCTTCAAGTCCATGGCCAAGCTGAAGAAGCTGCAGGAGCCGATGAAGGACATCAACGAGCGCTTCGCCGCTGATCCTCAGCGCAAGCAGCAGGAGATGATGAAACTCTACAAGGAAACCGGCGCCAACCCGATCGGCGGCTGCCTGCCGATCCTCGTGACGATCCCGATCTTCTATGCGCTCTACAAGACCCTCTACGTGACGCTCGACATGCGCCACGAACCGTTCTGGTTCATGAAAGACCTGTCCGCGCCCGACCCGACCGCCATCGGCAATCTGTTCGGCCTGATCCCGTTCTGGAGCGGGGCGGATATCAAGGCGATCCCGATCATCGGCATCATCATCGGTATCGGCATTCTGCCGCTGCTCTACGGCCTCACCATGGCCGTCCTCCAGTCGCTGTCGCCGCCGCCCCCGGACAAGATGCAGGCGCGCATCATCATGGCGCTGCCCATCGTCTTCATGTTCGTCTTCGGAGGATTTGCCGCCGGTCTCGTGCTCTACTGGGTCTGGTCCAACGTGCTGACCTTCATCCAGCAATACACGATCATGCGGATGAACGGCGCGGAGACGGAAGTCGGCAAGTTCGTCGCGGGCCTGCTTGGCCGGCGCAAGGCACCGGCAGAGTAAGTGGACGCACCGTCTTATCCGGACGATCAGATCGAAGCGGGCCGGCTGTTATTCTCCGGTTCTGCTGACTTCGTCATGGGCGTGGTCAACCTGCAAGGCCTTCCGCCTGCAGACCGTCTGGAAGTCTGCTTCGCGGGCCGGTCGAATGTCGGCAAGTCGAGCCTCATCAATGCGCTCACAGGGCGCGCCAAACTGGCCCGCTCTTCGGCCGAACCGGGCCGCACGCGCGAGCTGAACTATTTCGATGTGGGGGAGGGCCGCCTCTTCCTCGTGGACCTTCCGGGTTTCGGCTATGCGCAGGTGTCGAAGACGCAGGTCGCTGCCTGGCAGAAACTCATCAAATCCTACCTGCGCGGCCGCCCGAGCCTGCGCCGTGTCTTCTTCCTGGTCGATGCAAGGCGCGGCCTGATGGAAACCGATAACGAGATCATGGACCTGCTCGACAGCGCGGCGGTCAATTACCAGATCGTCCTGACCAAAGTCGACAAGGTGTCAAAACCCGAAATCGAAAAGACCGCCGCGACAGTCGCCGCCAAGCTCAAGAAGCGCGGCGCGGCCCATCCGGTCGTGCTGCAGACTTCCTCAGAAAAAGGTTGGGGCATCGCCGAACTGCGCGCCGAGATAGCCGGCTTTCTTTAATCCTTGCCCGGACGATAGGTGCGCTCCGCGTCGGCTGCGACCTCCGCCTTCGTCAGCAAGGCAGTGCGCCAGTCTTCCTCAACAAACAGCAGTGCCTGATCGGCATAGTGCGGCGATGCCTCATCCAGCGTGGCACTGCCGTAGGGGCTGACCACGCGCGCCGTCTGCCGGCCGTCCGCATCCCATTCCACCAGCGCAATCCATGTGTCGCCGGCCGACATGTGCAGCTGTCCATCATCGCGGATTTCCTTCGGATAGACGGCCCGCAGCGTATCCGGTCCTCCGCTGATCGGCAGATTGACGCTGCCGCGCACGAGACGGTTCACTTCGCCCCATTCCGGATCAATCCGGCCATGGTGCAGCTTCAGCCAGGCCACCGCGTCCCGGAATGCGGTGTCCGGCGCCGGGGCCTTGAGGCCGGTATATTTCTCCGTGATCGCGCGGCTGGTCGTCAGGCTGCCCAGCGCCGCTGTGCGGCTTGCGGCGTCCGTGTCGTAATCCCAGCTTGCCAACAGTGCAGCCGCCTCGGCCATCTCCGGTTCGGCGGACCAGTCGATTGCCAGCACAGCCTTGACCACCTCGTCCGCCTCTGAGCCCTGCGCATACTTGTTGTCGAACTTGATTGCGAGCAGGCGCTCCTCGCCGATCGGATCGTTATCGCCGGTCAGTTGGATCACGCGGAGCGAACGGTTGGACTGGTTCGTCTGCAGGCCCATCGACTGCGGAAAGTCTTCGGGCTTCAGATTGTCTGGCCCATCGGTCGCGGAATAGGGCGTGTTGTTGGAATTGAAAACGAAGCCCGAGACCGGGTTGACCAGTTTCGGCACCTCGTCCCAGGGTCGGTAGCCATTCCAGACAATGTCCGACCGGTCGCCGGGCAGGTCGCCCGACCAGTCCCATCCATCATCCCGGTTCGGATATTGGCCATTGTGAATCAGGGCGATGTTGCCCGCCTTGTCGCCATAGACATAGTTGATCGAAGGCAGGGCATTCATCGCCATGGCGCCCATGAACTGGTCAATGTCCTCCGACTTGTTCAACCGGTAATACTGTTCCAGCTGCCGTATCTCGCCCATGCCGGCATAACGAATCGCATAGGTTCCGGTCGGTCCTTCGATCACCGGTCCGTGGACGGACCGTTTCACCGGCCGCGTCGCCGGAAAGGCAAACGGCCCCCAGAGCTTCACATTGATATGTGCGGTCGTCACGTCGAAGTCGGCCCATTGGCCATCCAGCCAGTACTGGTTCTTGTCGTCCGGATTGATCGTCAGCACAAAGATATCAACCAGGTCCTGCGCGCTCACGGTATTGGCCCAGCCCAGGTGCTTGTTGAACCCGTGCAGGATCACCGGCGTACCGGGGAAAAGCCCACCCGTAATGTCGAGCCCTTCGCCGGAGGTCACCTGCGCTTCATACCATGCAACCGGCCCGGTCAGCGGCTGGTGCGAGTTGATGATGAGGCGGGTGAAGCCATCGCCCGAGCGGGCAGGGGTTACCGCAAACGCATTCGATCCCAGCTCGCTCGCCGGGCGCGGCCCCATCAGGAAGGCTTTCTTCGGCCCGGCCGGGTCGAGCGCAATCGCTTGCGTGTAATCTTCGCCGAACAATTCCAGCAGCGTACCGTCCAGACCGTAGAAGAAGGGCGTCTTGAAGATAAACCCGGCGACGACGTCCTCCGGCGTGAACGGCGCAAGGCCGGCCCATGTCGCCTCGGGGTGTTCTGACGCATAGAGGTTCAGGCCCGCCACATAGCCCTCGGCCATGGCCTTCACGTCAGCGGGCACATCCGCCCCGTAGCGCGCGTCAATTGTTTCCCAGACGCCCAGCAGCGACGAGATATAATCGACTGCCGCCGCATCCGCCCCCCGATAGCGGGCCAGCGTGCCGCGCGCCGCCGCCACGGTCTCCTGGATCGTCTCGAAATCGTCTTCGGCATGGGCATAGGCGAGGCCGAAAGCGGTGTCGGCATCGCGTGCGCCATAGATGTGCGGTACGCCATAACTGTCCCGGATGATCTCCGCATCGTAATTGGCCGCTGCAGAGGCGAGTGCGCCCGCAGGGGGTTGGCCGCCGACCGGATTCCAGAGCCAGATGCCCACGCCCACAAGACCAAGGACAATAATCCCGCCGAGTGCTGCCAGAATCCGCTTCATGTCCTGCCCCTGTGCCTTGTTTTCGCGCGGACCCTACCGGGTCAGGCCGCGCTTGTCGCCTGCGAGCTTCCAGGCCGCTTGAACCTCAGTTCAGCCTCGTCTAGCGATTGGCAAACTGGCAGGACTGACCCATGCTCGAAATCCGACCCGATGACCTTTCCGGCCCCGAGATTGCCGAGCTGATCGCCATTCATGCCGGAACCATGCTGGCAGCCTCGCCCCCGGGCAGCTGTCATTTCCTGCCGATCGACGGCCTGCGCCAGCCTGCGGTTACTGTCTGGAGCCTCTGGGAAGCGGACGCCCTGCTTGGCTGCGGCGCACTGAAGGACCTCGGCGACGCCACCGGCGAGATCAAATCGATGCACACCCGCGAAGTCCTGCGGGGCAGGGGTCTCGGCCGCCAGATGCTGGAACACATTCTCGCCGAAGCGCGCCGGCGCGGCTACACGGCGCTCTACCTCGAGACCGGCTCGATGGATGCCTTCCTCCCCGCCCGGCGCCTCTACGAGGCCTACGGCTTTACGTATTGTGGCCCGTTCGGTGGCTATACTGAAGACCCCAACAGCGTGTTCATGACCCTGCCGCTCGGCTGAACAGCATTGCGCGGCCCCGCCAAAACGCTTTAGACACCGGCCCCATGACCGATGCCCAGACACTGGCCCAAAATCAGGCCCTGCTGACCGCCCGCACGCTGTCGGAAGCGCTGCCTTACCTGCAGCGCTACGACAACCAGACCATCGTGATCAAGTATGGCGGCCACGCCATGGTCGATCCCGATCTGGCCAAGGCCTTTGCCCGCGATGTCGTGCTGCTCAAGCTGCTCGGCCTGCATCCGGTCGTCGTGCATGGCGGCGGTCCTCAGATCGGCGCGATGCTCGACAAGCTGGCGATCAAGTCCGAGTTCAAGGACGGCCTGCGTGTCACCGATGATGCGACCATGGAAGTCGTCGAGATGGTCCTCTCCGGCCCGATCAACAAATCCATCGTCCGCGCCATCAATGCGGCCGGCGGCAAGGCGGTCGGCCTCTCCGGCGCCGATGGCAACCTGATCAGGGCGCGCAAGGCCACGAAGACCCAGAAAGACCCCGACAGCAATATCGAGCGAATCGTCGATCTCGGCTATGTCGGCGAGCCCGAGCACATTGATGTCGCGGTGCTGAAAGCCCTGCGCGATTCCGACGCCGAGCTGATCCCGGTCGTCGCCCCCGTCGGCATTGGCGACGATGGCGCCCGCTACAACATCAACGCCGACACCGCTGCCGGCGCGGTCGCTGCTGCCCTCGGCGCCAGCCGCCTCCTGCTGCTGACCGATGTGGCCGGCGTGCTCGACAAGCAGAAGAATCTCATCCGTGAAATCAAGGTTCAGGACGTTCCGGGCCTGATTTCTGACGGCACAGCTGCGGGCGGTATGATTCCCAAACTTGAAACGGCGGCGCATTCCGTGATTCATGGAGTCGGGGCGGCGGTTATCCTCGATGGGCGTGCGCCGCACGCCCTGCTCATGGAGCTGTTTACCGAACATGGCGCTGGAACGCTTGTTTCTTAGATTCGCAGTCCTCGTCCTTGCGGCGGTCACGGCGCTGGCCTTGCCCGCCCGCGCGCAGGATGAAGGCGGCTGGGAGCTGTGCAACCGCACGAGCTACATCATCGAAGCGGCCGTCGGCCACCCGCAGGGCACAGGCGTCTCCGTCGATGGCTGGACCAAATTGCCCCCCGGCGCGTGTGAGACGGCTTTGCCCGGTCCGCTGGTGCCGGGTGTGCACTATCTCTATGGCCGGGGCTCAAGCGCCCACCAGGGCGGCGGCCGCGAATGGGGCGGGCGCCACGAGTTGTGCGTTGACCCGACCGGCGGCTTTTCGCTCGAAAGCCCGCCAGACTGCGCCGCAATGGGCCTTGAGGCGCAGGGCTTCCGGCCGATCGACATCACGAAGTCTGACAGCTGGACCAACAATTTCACCGAGATCGAGAACTGGACCCTCGACAATGCCCGCAATGCCGGGCTGCAGCGCCTGTTGGACGAGGCGGGCATCGTGTCGGGCAATATCGACGGCTATATCGGTTCGCGGACCCGTTCGGCGATCAACGATTTCCTGAAGCTCAAGAGCCTGCCGGCCGATACGTCTGACGCGGACCTGATCGACTATCTGGAACAGGCCGCCGAGGAGCGCAGCCGGAGCGTCGGCTTCACGCTCTGCAATCGCACCAAGAACCGTGTCTGGAGCGCGATTGCCCGGCGCAGCACCGAGGGCTGGGAGAGCCGCGGCTGGTGGCGTATCGAAGCAGGCGGCTGTGCCCGCGTGGTCGATCGCCCGCTGCGCGGTTCGGAGCACTTCGTCTATGCCGAAATGGATGACCCGACCGGCATGCGCACCCTCTCGCGCGCGTCCGAAGCCTTCTGTGTCGGCCGCGCCAAGTTTGCCATCTCGGGCCGTGATAGTTGCGAAGAAGGCTCCTACCGTACCGCGCTGTTCGCCCGTACACCTGCGCCGACCGAGCGCAAGCTGGTGTTCGAATTCTTTGAGCGCGACTTCACTGACGCGAACGCGAATGACGACTGAGCCAACGCCGCCGCCCCGGCTGGATCACGTTTCCGACTGGGTCTTCGACCTCGACAACACGCTGTACCCGGCCGAGTGCGATCTCTTCGCCGAGATCGACACGCGGATGACCGATTTTGTCGCCCGCTTCCTGAAGATGGAACGCGCCGAAGCCCGCATCCTGCAGAAATCTTACTATGCCCAGTATGGCACCACACTCTCGGGCATGATGCAGGTTCACAATCTCGATCCGGCGGAATTCCTGAACTATGTGCACGAGATCGACCTCTCGCCGCTGCCAGACCTGCCAAACCTGCGTAGTGCCATCGCCGCCTTGCCGGGCCGCAAGTTCATCTACACCAACGGCTCCCGCCGCCATGCCGAGCGGGTCACCGAGAAAATGGGCCTCTCGCATCTTTTCACCGACAGTTTCGGCATTGAGGAAAGCGCCTTCACGCCGAAGCCCAACCTGTCCGCCTATGAGCGCTTCTGCCGCCTCCACAAGGTCGCCCCTCAAGGCGCTGCCTTCTTCGAGGATCTTGCCCGCAACCTCCTGCCGGCCAAGTCGCTCGGCTTCACGACCGTGCTTGTCCACTCGGCCAAGGACTGGAGCCATGAGCCGATCGAAGCGCGCCCGGCCGGGGCAGGGGATGTCTTCGGGGGTGACGGCGCAGAGCACATCGACTACATCACCGGCGACCTCGCCGGGTTTCTGGATTCGGCGCTGCCCACCCGGGCCTGACAAGGCCCAGAAACGGAAAGACCGACCCCATGCCTGACGCCCTTGCCCGCGTAATCGATGCCGCCTGGGAGGCGCGTGATACGCTCTCCACCGAAACCAGGGGCGAAGTGCGCGATGCGGTTGATGCCGCCATCAGCCTGCTCGATTCCGGCGAGGCCCGCGTCGCCACCCGCGAATCCGATGGCAGCTGGAAAGTGCACCAATGGCTGAAGAAAGCCGTGCTGCTGTCCTTCCGCCTGAATGCCAATGGCGCCGTTTCCGGCACGCCGGGCGGCGGCAACTGGTGGGACAAGGTGCCGTCGAAGTTTGAAGGCTGGGGCGCCTCCGAGTTCAAGGCGGCCGGCTTCCGCGCTGTGCCGCCAGCCGCCGTGCGCCGCGGCGCCTTCATTGCGAAGAATGCCGTGCTGATGCCGTCTTACGTCAATATTGGCGCCTATGTCGGCGAAGGCACGATGATCGACACCTGGGCCTCGGTCGGTTCCTGCGCGCAGGTCGGCGCCAACTGCCACATCTCCGCCGGCACCGGCATCGGCGGCGTGCTCGAGCCGCTGCAGGCGAACCCCACCATCATCGAAGATAACTGCTTCATCGGTGCGCGCTCTGAAGTCGTCGAAGGCGTCGTCGTCGGCGAAGGCTCGGTCCTCGCCATGGGCGTGTTCATCACCCAGTCCACCAAGATCGTCTATCGCAGCACCGGCGAGATCATCTACGGCAAGGTGCCGCCCTACTCGGTCATCGTGCCCGGCACGCTGCCCGATCCGAAGGGCGGTCCTTCGCTCGCCTGCGCCGTCATCGTGAAAACGGTGGATGCGCAGACGCGCTCGAAGACCGGCGTCAACGAACTTCTGCGCGACTGACACGCGGCACCCTCCCGGGCAAATTTGCATTCTCCGGTCGTGTGCGTAAGTTTACGCAACGCAACTTTGGGAGGACGCCGTGAAAACACAAACTGGACTCATGATGTTCGCTGCAGTGCTGATTGCGGCCTGCTCCGGCGAACAACCCGCAGCAGAGGCGCCTGCGGCAGAGTTGGCGGCGCCCGCTGAGCCGGAAGCTGCAGAACTGGCTGCCACCAGGCCTGACAACGACCCGATCACGGCCCTTTGCCGCGACATGATGAAAAGCCGCAGCGCCGAGGAATGCGAATGCGCGACACGCGCCTTCCGTGCTTCCTCGGAAGATGCCGGCACTTATGGCGAAATGGCGCGCTTTTATCTCAACGATACCGATCCGGAGACGCCCCTGGCCGACCGATGGGACGAGGTTGTCAATGTGGTGCTGGCCGATGTGCCGGGCAGCAAGCTGGAAAAGTCGAACGCGCTGGGAAAGGCGCACCGCGAAGCCCTCAAAAGCTGCGAAAGCTGACCTCGCGGATTTTGCGAAAAAACATCCTGAATGAACTGCGGCTCACCTGAGCGCTTGGCCCGGCAGCGTGATACAGGCACATCATGCGTCACGGACGCATGCTTTAATTGTCCCAATGGAGGCTGACATGGCCGAAGATTTCACAGGTTCCGAGCCCATCAAAGGCCCCGCATCCTACTTTCCCTCGATCGAGAAGACCTATGGCAAGAAAATGGACCATTGGTTCAAACTGGTGGCCACGCGCAAAGGCGCCAAACATGCGGAAATCGTGAACTGGCTCAAGAAAGAGCACAGCCTCGGCCACGGCCATGCCAACGCTATCGTCGCCCATTGCAAGGCGGCTGACAAAGGCTGAGAGGGACGGGGGGCATGGGCATCGAAGTTCTGGACAGCGTCAACGACCCCGGAACGCCCGGCAAGTCCGGCGATGACCGGTTAGGTTTCGACGCCGCTGCCGGCCGGGCCTGGGTCATCGATGGCGCCACCGACGCCACTGATCTGAAGCCCTTCCCGTCGGCTGAAAGCGGCGCCGCCTGGCTCGCGGAAACGGTGTCCCATCGCCTCATGTCCGCCCCGGAGGCGGGCGAGGCGGCCGAAGCGTATTTCAGCCGTGTGCTGACGGATGTTGCCGGCGAAGCTGCCCGCGTATCGAAAACCCCGTTGCAAAGTCTGCCGGGCGAGGCCTTGCCGGTCGCGTCCTGCATGTGGATGCGCCGGGACGGCGAGGCCTGCGAGTTCGTCTGGGCGGGAGACTGTTTCGCCATCGCGGAAACTGCCAGCGGCGCCCAACTGATCGGCACGCAGGAAAAGGCAGATGCGGAAACGCGCGAGGCCGCCCGCATGCTCGCCCTGCCGCAGGCGGAACGCTGGGCCATCCTGCAGGCGCAGCGCCGCGCGGCCAATGCGCCTGAGCGCGGTCTCATCACGCTCAATCCGGCCACAGCCGCTCACCTGAACACAGCTCGCCTGACGCTCGCGCCCGGCGCAGGCGTTCTTCTGATGACGGACGGTTTCTTCCGCTTCATAGAGCCCTACGCACTGGAGACGCCCGCCAGCCTGCTTGCGCGTGTCATGAAAGATGGGCTCCCGGCGGCCCTCAATGCGCTTCGCCAACATGAAGTCACGCCGCACACCGTGCGCATGAAAGCGCGGGACGATGCGGCGGCAGTGCTGGTCAGGGTTTGATTCAGGGCACCGGGAGTGTCCAGAGTTTGGGCTGTGCGGAAATCACGCTTTCATGACAATCAGGTTCCCAAGGAAATAGCCCCGTGGTGCTACTTGGCCAGACCAACTGCATGACGGGTGGGAAGCCATCTCGTCCGCAATGGTTCCAGTGCCAGCGAGACGAAATCAGGTGCTCCGTAAACAGCAAGTCGTGATCAGCTTTAAGGCTGACGCAGTCGAAGCCCTTAAGGAGATCGCTCCAGCGCCGTCCATGTAAAGGCTCAGCGCCTCCCTTGATCTGACTGAATACTTCCCAAAGCATGTGATGAGCTAATTCGTGCGGCAATCCGAATACAATGAACTCCGGGGCCTCAAGTGTCTCTGGAAAGCCGACGGAGTAGCTGAAACCGGGGGTGGCTCTTTCAGGATCAAACACATGGAGACCATGCCATCCGTGTTTGCTGATGTTTGAAAGGATATTTTGTTCGTGTTGGTTCAGTTTCCGGTCGGTCATGACGAAACAACCGCCACCACTTCCGCACACGCAGCAATCAGCCGCGCGATATCCTCATCCCGCGACAACCGGTGGTCCCCGTCCTTGACCAGCGTCAGCACCAGATCCGCCGCCGTCAGCGCCGAGGCCAGCGCCAGCGCGTGGCCCCAGGGCACATCCGGGTCCTGCATGCCCTGTAGGATACGCACAGGCCCCGTGAACGCGATGTCATCATCCAGGATCGACCAGGCCTTCCCATCCTCGATCAGCGCGCGTGTGATCTGATAGGGTTCTCCGTAGTCTGACGGACGCAGCGTAAAGCCCTCGTCCAGGATTTCCGCCTGCTGCTCCGGTGTGAATTCCGGCCACATCAGCTTCTCGGTAAAGTCCGGGGCAGGGGCGATCAGCACGAGGCCCTGCACACGCTCCGGCCGGGCTAGCGCCGCTAGCAGCGCCATCCATCCGCCCATGCTGGAACCCACCAGCACCAACGGGCCGTCCGTCTGCGCATCAATCGCCGCCAACGCATCCGCGCGCCAGGCGCTGATCGTGCCGTCCTCAAAGGCGCCGCCCGACTGGCCATGCCCGGAATAGTCAAACAGCATCGCACCATGCCCTGCCGCCTTCGCCCAGGCCTCGAGCGCCACCGCCTTGCCGCCGCTCATGTCGGACTTGAATCCGGACAGCCAGACGAAAGTCACGCCATCTGCCGGCGCAGGCGCGCTGCGGAAAGCCAGGCGGCGTCCCTCGGGGGAGGTGAAAGATTCCGTTGTCATGGCTGTTGCCTTCCGCCATCTCTCTCGCCTGTCAAGCGAGTAGGGCGAGCCGCGTATTGGTCGAATTACCAGAAATTAAAGGCAAGACGATTCTTCAGGTCGCGCCGGAGCTGTCTGCGGGCGGTGTCGAGCGCACCGTGCTTGAGGTCACTGAAGCCATCATCGAGGCCGGCGGCCGGGCACTGCTTGCTAGCAAGGGTGGCCGTCTTGAGCCGGAATTTGCCCGCCTAGGCGGCGAACTGTTCCGCATGGACGCGAAGTCCCGCAACCCGGTCACGATCCGGCTCAACGAAGGCAAGCTGCGCCAGATCATTCGCGAGCAGAAAGTCGACCTCGTCCACGCCCGCTCCCGCGCGCCGGCCTGGAGCGCATGGGCCGCCGCCAAAGCCGAAGGCGTGCCGTTCGTCACCACCTATCACGGCGCCTATTCCGGCACGACCGGTCTGAAACGGGCTTACAATTCCGTCATGGCCAAGGGCGATCTCGTCATCGCCAATTCCGAATGGATCGCCGCCCACATCGCAAAGGTCCACGAGATCGACCCCGCCCGTATCGTCACCATTCCGCGCGGCGTGGACCTTGACGCCTTCGCGCCGGAGGCTGTTGCCCCTGCGCGCGTGGACGCGCTTCGCAAGGCTTGGGGCCTCGAAGGCGACACGCGGCTTGTGCTCCTGCTGCCCGGCCGCCTGACCAGCTGGAAAGGGCAGGGCCTCGCCCTCGATGCGCTCAGCCTGCTGGCGCCGGACGAGCGCGCCGGCCTCGTGCTCATCCTGGCCGGCGACGCACAGGGCCGCGACGCCTATGTCTCTGACCTTGAGCACAAGATCACCGCCCTCGGCCTGACCGGCACCGCCCGTATCGTTTCCCACATTACCGACATGCCTGCCGCCTATCTCGCCGCTGGGATCGTTCTCGCCCCGTCGACGCGGCCGGAAGCCTTCGGACGTGTCGCCGCCGAGGCCTCCGCCATGGCCCGTCCGGTGATCGTCTCCGATCATGGCGGGGGGCGCGAAACCGTCGTCGAATACGTCACCGGAACGCGCGCTGAACCCGGCGATGCCACCGCGCTCGCCGCCGCCATCCGCGCCATGCTGTCGCTCGGTGCCCCCGCCCGGGCCTCCATGGGCCGGGAGGGCCGGGCCCATGTCAGCCGCCACTTCTCGAAAAGAGGGCTTCAGGCCGCGACACTCAGCGTCTATAAGCGCCTGTTGGAGTAGGAGAATCCGGGGATTTGAGCAGCGCGCGCGCGAACACCGCCAGTCCGGTCAATCCGGGCGTGAAAGCTAGGGACGTGCTGATCATCAAGCTCAGCGCGCTGGGAGACTTCGTGCTTTCCCTCGGCGCCATGCGTGCGGTACGCGAGTTCCACCCCTCGGCGCGCATCACGCTGCTGACCACGCCGCCCTACGAAGAATTCGCCAAGGTCCTGCCCTATGTCGACGCCGTCGAAACCGATGGCCGCCCCGACGGGCTGAAGCCCACTGCCGCCCTGATCCAGCGCATCCGCAAGGCGAAGTACGACATCATCTACGATTTCCAGACGAGCGGCCGCACCCGGAATTACTTCACCGCCCTCTCGCGCGGCGGCAAGGCCCCGCTCTGGTCCGGCCATCACGAGAAGGCCGCCTTCTTCCATGACAATCCGGCCCGTTCCACGATGCATTCCATCGACCGGCTTGCCGAACAGCTGGAAGTCGCCGGCGTCGCGCCGCAAGGCCGCTGGCTTGGCAAGAGCGCGCCGTTCCCGGACCTCGGCTGGGTGCGTCCCAAGCTGGGCAGCACGCCGCGCCTCAACCCCGCCTATTTCGGGCTGACCCCGCCCTACATGCTGCTCATCCCCGGCGCCTCGGAACACCGCGAAGCCAAACGCTGGCCGGTCGAGTACTATGCCGAACTGGCAAAGCGCATCGCCGATGCCGGCATCCAGCCCGCCATCATCGGCGGCAAGGCCGAAGGCCAGATCGCCCACGACATCGTCAAGCGCGAACCGCGCGTCAAAAGCCTTGTGACGCGTACGGATCTTTTCCAGATCGTCACGCTCGCCGAAACCGCCGTCTTCGTCGTCGGCAACGATACCGGCCCGATGCATATGGCCACCCTCGCGGGCGCCCCCGGCATCGCCCTCTTCGCCACCACCGAAAGCGACCCCGACCATTCCGCCCCGCGCGGCCCCAAACCCGTCATCGTCAACGCCGCACCGACACTGCAGGAATTGTCCGTGGACGATGTATGGCAATCCGTCCGCGCGCTGGGTGTCTTGCCGGGCTAATTTCCGCAGAACCAGCATTCCTCCATCTGCCCCATCGCCCCGATCGGGCTGCCCGGCGGCGTCTCGGGGGCAGGGCGGGCAATCGGCAGCGCCATTTCCGCAGCCGAAAGATGCCGCGTGATCTGCGCGCTCAGCGCCGCAAGATGCGCCTCTTCCACATCCGTCCGGCCACGGCTTTTCTTGCCGAACCGGTCCTTCATCTCGGCCAGCTTCGCATTGACCACCGCGTCCAGCCCCGGTGACGCCGCTTCGCTGCGCGACAGGCCGATCATCTCCGAGACAAACCGCGCCTGAACGATCCGCGCAAGCGGTGCCCGGCGCGCATCCTGTCCGCCGGCAAACACGGCCGTGTCCAGCGCATCCAGCGTCTCGCGCAGGCTCAGCCCGCCCGGCGCGCGTTGCTCATAGGCCAGCAGGCGGTTTGCCCGCGAGGGCTCCAGCACCGCGCCGAGCGTCAGGGCCGCCGCCGTGTCGGCGGCAACCGCGAGGTCGAACACCGGGCCGCTCCGGCCCGGGAAGACTTCCTGTGCCGCGCCGCCGCCCGCATAGCCGACATCGCCGGGCGTCAGCTGGTTGAGCAAGCCGTCCGGAAGGTCGAGCCGCGCCGGGTCCAGCGTGTCGATCAGCCCCTCCAGTGCGCGGCGCTGGTCCGCCGCAGGCACAGGCGTTGCCGCCGATGGCCCGTCGCCGGTCACGGCATAGCGGAAGTCGAGCCCGCCGATGAACTTCGCGGCCGCGTCGATCTGATAGCGATGATAAAGATAGATCGGCACGATCACCGCATTGAGGTCCGATGTCGGCTGGCCCGGTGCCAGAGAGCCCAGCCCAAGTCCGCCCAGCGCGATCCGCCGCACTTCCAGCGTCTCGGCAAGTTCCGCCACCGGATCGTCGCCATTGTCCCAGACCGAGCCATACGGATGGGCCGTGTCCACGGAGCGCCCATGCTCGTCGGAAATGAAGCGCAGGCCTGCGCCATAGGCCTCCGCCACCATCGCGTCCAACTGCCCGCGGTCATCGCCGCCGCCGGGAAACTCCGTGTACAGCCATTTCACCGTAAACATGTCCCACGCGCCAAGCCCGGCCGCATAGGCCTGCGAGAAATCCAGCGTGCCATCGCGCAGCGGTTTCACCCAGGGCGCCGGATAATCCATCACCGAGGCGCGGCCATTGCCGCTGGCGGCAAAATTATGCGCAAAGCCCAGTGTATGGCCGACCTCATGCGCCGACAGCTGGCGGATGCGTGCCAGCGAAATCTCAATCGGGTCATCTGCTGCGCCCGTGCCGGTCTTCGCCGTGCCCGCAAGGCCCTCGAAGATCATCCGGTCCTGGCGCACGCGCTGCGAGCCGAGAATGACATTCGCTTTCAAAATCTCGCCTGTGCGCGGATCTTCGACACTGCCGCCATACGACCAGCCCCGCGTCTGCCGGTGCGTCCAGTTGATCACATTATAGCGCACATCCAGCGGATGCACGCCCTCCGGCAAGACTTCCACGCGGTAGGCATTCTCAAACCCGGCCGCTTCAAAGCCCTGCGCCCACCAGCTCGCCCCCTCGATCAGCGCATCTCGAATCTCCGGCGGCGCGCCGCTGTCGACATAGAACACGATGGGCTTCTTCACCGGCCCGGAGGCCGCGCCTGCGGCCACCCGCTCCAGCCGGAAGCGCGGTGACAGGCGCGTCACGATGGACTCCCCGAGAGGATTCGAGAAATCATAATAGCCCATGCCGATACTGGCCGTACGCTGATCAAATGCGCGCGGCGTATAGCCGTCCTCCGGCAGGCGCACGAAGGAATGGTGGAGTACCAGCGTCACCGCCCTTCCGTCTGCCCCCGTCGCATTGGTCTGCGCATTCGGCTTCGCGCTCTCGAAGGTCAGGAAGGCATCAATCTCGCTATTGTCCGGAAAGGACAGCACGCCTGCGGGGTCCGGCATCGACCGGTCTGCCGCCAGCCGGTAGTCGCCGGCATCCTTACCGAACTTCAGCGACGCCCCGATGTCCGCCGCGTCGCGCACGATAAACGCCGTCAGGTCAATCAGCAGCCGCCCCTCGGCATCCTTCGCCTCGATCCCGGTCGACCAGAGGAAGGAGTTCGCAAAGCTCTGCTGGACGGATTTCTCCTCCGCCGCCCGGCCAGACGTCGCCCGGTAGCGCCAGTTCTCCTGCTCGGCGACAACCTTGTCGCCGATCCGGCGGAAGCGCACGATATCGCCGGACGAGGCATTGCCCCGGTCCAGCCCGATCGGGTTGGAGCCGAGCCCCGCCGTCAGCCCGGTCGCATAGATGAACCTTACGCTCACCCCGTCCGCGCCCGGCGCGGGCAGGGCGGCGAACACATGGCCGGTCTCGGCGTCCACATGCAGGTCCAGGAAGCCTGGCGCCGCATCCATCCCCGCCACCCGCTCGGCAAGGGTTTTCGCCTCTGCGGCCTTGTCCTGCGCGAGGGAAGGTCCCGCCAGCCAGAGGCAGGCAGCGGCAAGAAGAACGAAAAATCTCATGGTCAGGCCCCGGATGTGCAGCAATTCCCCGCACCAAAGCCGATCCCCCGCCCAAGGGCAACGCAGGCCCCCAACTTTACCCGTTGCATCCGGTCCCGGCCCGCGCCAAAGCATCCCGCCTTGAAGATGCCCCGAAACACAGGCATATTCCCGCGACTTTCAACAATCCGAGAAGGAGACGTCCCATAGCTCGCAGACCCGAAGCCGAAGCGCCTGTCAAAAAGCAGGTCGGCCCCCGTATCAATGACGAGATCCGCGCCGCCCGCGTGCTGCTGATCGACGAAAAAGGTGAGAAGCAGGGTGTCATGCCCCTGGCCGCTGCGCTGGACGCCGCGCGCGAAGCCGCTCTCGACCTTGTAGAAGTTTCCGGAGACCAGGAAGTCCCGGTCGTGAAAATCCTCGATTACGGCAAGGTCCGTTTCGAGGAGCGCAAGAAGAAAGCCGCCGCGAAGAAGAAGCAGAGATCTTCCGAGCTGAAAGAGATCAAGATCCGGCCGAACATCGACACGCATGATTACGAAGTGAAGGCCCGCGCCATGCACCGCTTCTTCGAAGAAGGTGACAAGGTGAAGATCACGCTCCGCTTCCGCGGCCGCGAGATGGCCCACCAACACCTCGGCATGCAATTGCTCGAGAAGGTGAAAAAGGATTTCGAGGAAACCGCCAAGGTCGAACTCGAACCCAAACTCGAAGGCAAGCAGATGACAATGGTCCTCGCGCCGCGTTGAGCTACGCCGTTGTCGTCGAGACCGTTTCGGCGCACCTGAACGCGATCATCACGGCAGGCCCCTTGCGGGTCGCCGTCGATGGCCGCACTGCCTGCGGAAAGTCCACGTTTGCCCGCGCGCTCAGTGCGAAGCTCGCCGAACGAGGACGCCGCGTCCTTCACACGACCATTGATGGCTTTCACAATCCGAAGTCCGTTCGCTATGCGCGCGGACGTCTCTCGGCAGAGGGATACTACCGGGACGCGCGCGATCTCGCTGCCATCCGGCGGGAGCTTCTGGATCCGCTCGGACCGGGGGGAAGCTACGTTGTTCGCACCGGGACATTTGATCTCGATGCGGACCTGCCGAAGACGGTGGAAGCGCTTCAGGTTCCTGCAGATACGATCCTGATCGTGGACGGAACATTCCTCGCCCGCCCGGAACTTGCGCCTGCCTGGGACGTGCACATCTTCCTCCGGACCAGCCGCACGATGGCCCGCAATAGCGGTATTGCCCGCGATTGCCAGGCGGGCGGGGCGCGGCAGCAGGTCGAGGCGAACTATGACCGACGCTACCTTCCGGCCTTCGATCTGTATGTCGCGGAAGCAGACCCAGAGGACGGAGCAGACATGATCATCGATCTTGAAGACTTCGCGTCGCCCCGCATCGCAAGAATGTCAGGCGCCGAACCAAAGTAGGGTGGGTTGAGCAAAGCGTTACCCACCAAAGCCGCATTTCCCACATCCGCTTGCAAGCCCTGTAGGGCGGGATACAATACCGCCATGACTGGAAAATGGAACGCGTTCATAGGCTTGATGCTCGCTCCCTGCCTTGCGGTCACCGGATGTGCTCCGTATGCGGCGCAAGATCAGGAAACGTCGCCAGCCGATACGGGGATGGCCCCGCAGGGTGCCCCAGAAGCGCGTGTTGAAAGATCATTTGCGGCAGGTATCGATCTGAAGGACGGCTCGCACGTGTATTCCATTCAGATGCACCTGCAGTTGGACGAAGATATCTGCATCCCGGAAATTGCGCGGGGTGAAACGCTTGATTCCCAGGGTGTGTTTGTGTCCGGTCGGCTTCGCGGTGATCCCGAGTTTGAATTTGACCCGCTGCTCTCTTCCGCCACCCAGAACATCGATACCGTGATGCTCGGGGCTGATATCGATTTCATTCAAGTGTCGTTTCGGTCGAATTTTAAGGCCGACGAATTGGCCGCTCAGATTCCCTATATCCGCTGTTCTGCTCCGGGTCGGCTTGATTGGGACAAGGATAAGGACGGCACATTGGCCTCCGGCTGGAAGTCTCTGTCCGAGTAAAGGCCGTGATTGGAGAGTGGCGATTGAGACGGGCGCTGCCCGCGTCACGTTCCTGAATACCAAGCCTTAGGATCTAAACAAAGTGAGTGAATAGTCACTATTTATAATATTGCAGGGCCGCACCCCTCAAAACTCCCCTCACACGCGAAAATGGTCTATGCTCCACAGGGCCACTTATGGACGGTTTCTGGACCGGCTCCGTGCCCGTATTCCACAGGCCGGGCCGCCTCTTTCACCCGCCCCCTTGATTCCTGCGCGCGCCTCCGTCATAAGCCGCCTCTTGCCGGACTCCGGGGCGACGGCATTGCCCCCAGTCCGTGTATATTGGGCCGCCAGATCTGGTGTGAGCTCTACAGTTTGAGGAGAAAAACATGCCGAAGATGAAGACCAAGAAGGCCGCTGCAAAGCGGTTCAAGATCACCGCGACCGGAAAGCTGAAGCATGGCGTGGCCGGCAAACGCCACCGTCTGATCAGCCACAATTCCAAATACATCCGCCAGAACCGCGGCACCTCCGTCGGTGCCAAGGCCGATGAAGCCCGCGTCAAGAAGTACCTGCCTTACGGCCTGTAATCTTCTAACCCATTGATCTTGAACACGAATTGACAGGAGGCTCGTATGCCCCGTTCACGCGCTAAAGTACCCGCTCACGCCCGCCACAAGAAAATCCTGAAACAGGCCAAGGGCTTCCGCGGTCGCCGCAAGAATACCTTCTCCAACGCCGCCGCCGCCGTCTGGAAAGCCGGCGAGTATGCCTATGTCGGCCGCAAGGTGAAGAAACGCCAGTTCCGCTCGCTCTGGATCCAGCGCATCAACGCTGCCGTCCGCATCCATGACGAAGCGCTCACATATTCCAGCTTTATCAATGGCTTGACTAAGGCCGGCATCGAAGTTGACCGCAAGGTCATGGCCGACCTCGCGGTGCGCGAACCGGAAGCGTTCGGCGCCCTTGTCTCACAAGCCAAAGCTGCCCTCGCTTAAGGAACCCGACACATGAGCAAATCCGCCAGCGCCGTCCTGCACCCGAGCAAGAAGCCGCGCGTCAAGCGCCGCAACTCGAAATGGACAGCCAACCTCTCCAAGCGCGCAAACATCGGCATCTTCGGCAATACGAAGAAAGCCCGCAGCGCCCGCAAGAAAGCGGCCCGCGCCTAAGCTGACACACGCACTGGCACATTGCCGGCGTCTGATTTAAGCCTCCGGAGACCCCAGTCTCCGGAGGCTTTTTACATGGCGAACGCTGCGCGTGTCAGCAATCTGCGGATTGTGCTGGGCCTCGGCATGGTCGCCTGTGCGCTGGCAACCGGCATCCTGCAACGCTCGCCCTGGATTATGCCCTTCCTGGCAACCGGCTTCACCTGCGCCTACGAGTTCGGCCAGCTGCGCACCTGGCGTCATTCCCGCGAGACCGGCAAGCTTGGCCTTTACTGGCTGCAGCTTCCGGCGGATTTCGCGGTCCAGTTCCTGCTCGTCTCGGTGCTTTACTTCATCGGCTTCGGCCTCAGTGCGCTGTTCAGCGGCGCCGTCACGGTTGCCGCCTTTGCGCCGGGCGATGCCATCTGGCCGCTCGCGGCGGGCGCGATCGGGTCAATCCTCGGCCTCTATATCGACCGGGTGGAAGGCAAGCCGGCGAGCTATTACCCCCTCTGGGCTTCCGAAATGGGGATCACCGGAGACGACTATGAGGAAGACGAAGGCCGCATCCGGCTGCTGGCAGAGCCGGTAACGGTCGGCTCATTCTTCGCGGACGTGCTGGTTGAGGCCCGCGCATCGGTAAATGCAGCCGACACAAGCGCGCACACGGGCCTCAGCGATGATGACATCACCCGCCTCGAAGCGCGCCTCGGGCGGGCCTTGCCGGACCTCCTGATCGATCTTTACCAGCATCAGGACGGCGGCCCGGTGAACGGGCTGTGCCTGGTCCCGGACGATGTTTCCGATGCGGCGCGGATCGAAGACCTGATCTGCCCCTTCGGCGCTGAGAGCGAACTGAACCCGTCCGGTGAGCTGGAAACGGCCTGGGATGCGCTGGTCGCGCCGCATAATTTCGACTGGCAGCTGGGCACGGAAGTGCGCGGGCCGGACGACCGGGCGCGCATCGTGCTGGCCCAGTGGAACCTCGAACTCCTCTTCCTTGACTATTCCCGCCCGGGCCCGCCGAGGGTTGGGTTTGCGGATTTCAGCCGGTTCGCTGAGGAGGGGCAGCCGGCACCGGTCACCTGGTGGGCGGACTTTGACGCCTTTTTCGCCGCGCTTCGCCATTACGAGCCCGCCTGAGCCCGATTCTGGCGGGGTTGGCGCGGGGCGCGGACGCCGCTAAACACCCGGCTTGGTTTTCTGGAAGGGGCCTTTCGTGTCCGACATCACATCCATCGAGCAGGAAGCGCTGGCCGCCATCAAAGGCGCCGCCAGCCTTGACGCGCTGGACGCTGTGCGCGTCGCCGAGCTCGGCAAGAAGGGTCGGGTGTCCGGCCTGATGGGCACGCTCGGCGCGATGGCGCCCGAAGAGCGCAAGGAAAAGGGCCCGGCGCTGAACGCCCTCAAGGGCCGGATCGAGGACGCCGTGCGCGCGCGCAAGGATGCGCTTGAGGCCAGGGCGCTCGAAGCCCAGCTGGTGCGCGAGACGGTTGACCTGACACTGCCCGCCGCCCCGTCGGCCGGGGAAGGGGCGCTGCATCCGGTGATGCAGGTGTTCGAGGAGATCGCCGCAATCTTCGGCGACATGGGTTTCCGCGTGGCGGAAGGCCCGGACATCGAGGATGACTGGCATAATTTCACGGCGCTGAACTTCCCGGAAGGCCACCCGGCGCGCGAGACGCATGACACCTTCTTCCTGAAGGCCGGCGACAATGCCCTGCCGAAAGTGCTCCGTACCCATACGAGCCCGGTACAGGTGCGCACCATGATGACGGACAAGCCCCCGATCCGGATACTCGTGCCGGGCCGCGTGTTCCGCAATGACTGGGACGCGACCCATACGCCGATGTTCCATCAGGTCGAAGGCCTCGTCATCGAGGAAGGCATCCATATGGGCCACCTCAAGGGCTGTCTCGTGGATTTCGTGAAGGCTTTCTTCGAAGTTGAAAACGTCACCGCGCGCTTCCGGCCGCACTTCTTTCCGTTCACGGAGCCTTCGGCCGAGATGGATGTGCAATGCCAACGCTCCCGCGGCGTTGTCGAAGTGGGCAAGGGTACGGACTGGCTCGAAGTGCTTGGCTGCGGCATGGTGCATCCGAATGTGCTGCGCAATTGCGGGCTGGACCCGGCGGTCCATCAGGGCTTCGCCTTCGGCATGGGCGTCGACCGCCTTGCTATGCTGAAATACGGTATGCCGGACCTGCGCCCCTATTTCGAGGCGGACCCGCAATGGACCCGCCATTATGGCTTCTCGCCCTGGCTCACCCCGTCCGTGAGCGGCGGGCTCAGCTAGGACGATCGGGATGGGCAACGGCAACAAGGCAGAAATGCTGATCGCGATTTGCGCCGTGATAACGAGCGTGATTGCCCTGTTCGTTGCGTGGGACCAAGGCCGCGTGATGCGCGCCCAGCAGCATGGATCGGTGTTTCCGGTTCTACAGGCGGACGGCTCGATCTCAAATACACCCGGTACCCGACGCCTCGGGCTCAGCTTCGCCAATAGCGGCGTCGGTCCGGCACTGATCGAATCTGTCGAAGTGATGCGCGGCGACACGCGACTCGTCAGTCTCATCGAATACCGCGACCGGCTCCCCGAGGGCTACCAGATTTCCTGGACAAGCATGGTCGGACGGGCTGTCGCACCGGGTGATGAAGTGCTGGCTGTCGAGATGGTCTGGCCCGAGGGAGCCATTTCAGCGGAGCAGCACGCTGCCGTGGCCGCCGAGTGGAGCGATCTGACTTTTGAAGTTTGCTATTGCTCCGTATTCGAACGATGCTGGAAAGGCTACTTCTTGAACAATGAACAGACTGAGCGGACCAAAGCCTGCCAGCGCAGCGAGGTTGACGTTTTTGAGGAACTGTCTTCAGCGCCGCAGTCCCTCAATATCAATACCCCCGAATTGGAAACCCCATGAAATTCACGCTTTCCTGGCTGAACGATCACCTCGTTACCAAAGCCTCGCTTGACGAAATTCTGGGCTTCATGGGCAAGGCAGGTCTTGAGGTTGAGCATGTTGTTGACCCGAAGAAGACGCTGGCTGCGTTCTCGGTGTGCAAGGTGCTGGAAGCCGAGGGGCATCCGCAGGCCGACAAGTTGCGCGTCTGCAAGGTCGAAACGATCGACGGCATCAAGCAGATTGTCTGCGGCGCGCCGAACGCGCGGGCGGGGATGACCGCCATCTATGCACCGCTGGGCGCGTGGATTCCCGGCCTCGACATGGCGCTCGACAAGAAACCGCGCGCCATTCGCGGCGTCGAAAGCCATGGCATGATGTGTTCCTCGCGCGAACTGGAAATCGGTGACGACCATGACGGCATCATCGACCTTGAAGGCGAGTTCGCCATCGGCACGCCGGCGGCGGAGGCCTTGGGGGCAACCGACGCGGTTATCGATTTCGAAGTGACGCCGAACCGGCCGGACTGGCTCGGCGTGCAGGGCATCGCGCGCGATCTTGCCGCCGCGGGCGCCGGCCGCTTCCTGCGCAATGATGCGAAGAAAGTGCCCGGCAGCGGAAACTGCCCCATCGAGATCATTCTTGAAGCGCCTGAAGCCTGTCCGATCTTCGCAGGCGCGCTGGTGCGCGGCGTGACCAATGGTCCGTCCCCGGACTGGATGCAGGCGCGCCTGATTGCCGCCGGCCTCCAGCCGCGCTCGCTGCTGGTGGACGTGACGAACTATGTCTCGCTCGACCGCGCGCGTCCGCTGCACGTCTACGACGCCGCGAAGCTTACCGGCGCCGTTGTGGCCCGTCTCGGCCGCAAGGGCGAGAGCCTGGACGCGCTGGACGGCAAGACCTACCCGGTCAGCGAAGA
This sequence comes from Hyphomonas sp., assembly GCA_040223555.1. GTDB lineage: Bacteria > Pseudomonadota > Alphaproteobacteria > Caulobacterales > Hyphomonadaceae > Hyphomonas. Next base: position 107,813 of record JAVKGA010000003.1, on the reverse strand, counting down.
CATGTGCGTCATTGCGGATAATTCCGGCGTCATCGGTCTTGGCGGCGTGATGGGCGGCGTGTCCACTTCGGTGACCGCCGAGACGACGGATGTGTTCATCGAGAGCGCCTGGTTCGATCCGCTGCGCACGGCGCGCACGGGCCGCGTGACCGGCATTCACTCCGATGCCCGCTACCGGTTCGAGCGCGGCGTGGATCCGCAAAGCTGCCTGGACGGGCTGAACCTCGCCCTCGCGCTGATCCTTGAATATGGCGGCGGCGCGGCCACAAAGGCGCGCGTGGCCGGCAGCGTCGCGGCGCGTACCCAGAAGGTCACGTTCTATCACGGCGATGTCGAGCGACTGACTGGCCTTGTCGTGAAGCCGACCGAGATGAAGCGCATCCTCAAGGATCTCGAGATCGACATCGAGGATGCGGGCGATGCCTGGTACCTGATGCCGCCGTCCTTCCGGTTCGACATTGACCGGTCTGCGGACATTGTCGAAGAGATCGCGCGGCTGGTGGGTTATGACCAGTTGCCGACGCGCTCCCTGCCCATGCCGGAAGGCCTGAAGCAGAGCGTGGCCGCCACGCGGCAGAGCCGCGTTTCTATCGCGCGCCGGGCGATGGCTGCACGCGGCTTCCAGGAGGCGGTAACCTGGAGCTTCATGGCGAAGGAACATGCCGGCCTGTTCGGCAAGATTGATGAAGCGCTGGTCGTCGCGAACCCCGTGGCAAGCGAATTGAACTATATGCGCCCGTCGGCGCTGGCAAACCTTGCGCAGGCGGCGCAGCGCGCGGCGAACCGCGGCGAGCGCAATATCCGCCTCTTCGAAGCCGGCCCGGTGTATCTGGGCGACGGGCCGAAAGATCAGCGTACGGTCATTGCCGGTCTTGTTCAGCCTTCGGCCCAGCGCCATTGGCAGGGCACGCCGCAGCCTTATGACGCCTTCGCCGCGAAGGCGGACCTGTTTGCGCTGCTGGCCGCGCTCGGCCAGCCGGGCGACAAGTTCCAGGTTGGCGCCGCAACGCAGCCGCACTGGCATCCGGGCCAGTCGGCCAGTCTCAAGCTTGGCCCGAAGATGACAGTCGCCAATTTCGGCGCGCTGCATCCCGGCGTGCTGAAAGCGCTCGACGTGTCCGGCCCGGTCTATGCGTTCGAGCTGAACCTCAATGCGTTGCCGGTGATGAAGGCCAAGTCGACCAAGACCAAGCCGGTGCTGGAGAAGACCGAGCTGACGCCGATCCGGCGCGACCTCGCCTTTGTGGTCGATACCGGCGTCGCGGCGGGCGAACTTGTGCGCCATGCGCAAGGCGCCGAGAAACAGCTGATCTCGAAGGTCGATGTGTTCGACGTCTATCAGGGCCAGGGCGTGCCGGAGGGCAAGAAGTCTGTCGCGTTCGAGGTGACGATCCAGCCGCGCGAGGCCCTGAAGGACGATCAGATTCAGGCCATCATGGACCGGATCATCGCATCTGTGTCAAAAGGGACGGGCGGCGTGCTGCGCGGATAGCACGCGGCCTCACGAAGGGGGGGGACCGATGAGCTTCAAACAATCGCTCTACCAGCAACTGGTGCCGGAGGCGCGCGCGTCCGGCATTTCGCTTCTGAACCTGTTCATTGTCAGCGTCGTGCTTGCGTCCTTCCTGTTTCTCGCGCTGGAGACCGAGCCTGTCCTCAACGCCGATCCGCGCTGGGTGACGGTATTCAATGTTTTCAACATCGCCGTGCTCGCGATCTTCACCATCGAATACTTCGCCCGTCTCTGGGTGGCCGGTGTGGATCCGCAATACAAAGGCATCCGTGGGCGGATAAAATATGCCACCCGCTTCTATCCGATTGCGGATTTCCTCGCTTTCGCGCCGGAGCTGATCGTGATGCTGGCAGGCGGGGCGGGTTCGCTGTTCATCCTGCGCGTCCTGCGACTGGCGCGCCTCGTCAAGATCGCGCGTTTCGTGCCGGCCTTTGATGCGCTCGGCGCCGCGTTGCAGCGCTCCAGCACGCAGCTCCTGACCAGCCTCGCGGTTGCGCTGACACTGGTCTATGTCTCCGCTGTGCTGCTCTATTTCGTCGAAGGTGTCGGCGGCGAGCAGCAGGAACAGTTTGCCTCCATCCCGCGCGCCATCTGGTGGGCCATCGCCACGCTGACCACAGTCGGATATGGCGATGTCTATCCGATCACGCCGCTCGGACGTTTCTTTTCGGCGATTATCGCAATTGCGGGTATCGGTGTCGTGGCGTTGCCGGCGGGTGTGTTCGCCAGCGCCTTTTCAGATGAACTCAGGGAACGCCGCGAGCGGGGACCAGATTTATGAGCAAACCAGACGGCGCGCTGAAAATTGCCGTGGCGGGCGTGGCCGGGCGGATGGGCCGTCAGCTGGCGGCGATGGCGATGGACCGCGGGTTGGTCCTGTCCGGCGCCAGCGAAGTGGCCATGGCAGGCGTGTTTGACGAAGACATCGGCGTGCTGGCCGGGCGCAAGCCAGTGAGTATCTGGCCGTCGCCGGACGTGGCCGAGGCCGCTTCGGGCGCAGATGTCTGGATCGATTTCACCCGGCCCGAGGCAACCCTTGCGGCGCTCGAGGCCCTGAAAGCGACCTCCGTGCGTGCGGTCGTGATCGGCACGACAGGTTTCACCGAAACGCAGGACGCCGCCATCCAGGCCGCCGCCTCGCGCTTTGCCATCGTCAAGGCAGGCAACTTCTCGCTGGGTGTGAACCTGCTTCAGGCCCTTACGCGCCTTGCGGCATCACGTCTCGGGACGGACTGGGACATCGAGATTCTCGAAGCGCACCACCGGCTGAAAGTTGATGCGCCCTCGGGCACGGCGCTGATGCTGGGCGAGGCCGCCGCCGAAGGGCGGGGGCGGGCGCTGAAGGAGGTTCTGGCCGAGCCTTATCTGGGTGCCGACGCCGCGCGCAAGGAAGGCGAGATCGGCATGGCCGTACGCCGCGCCGGGGGTATTTATGGTGAACATGAAGTGATGTTCGGCTCGCCGCGCGAACTGCTGCGCCTGTCACACATGGCGCTCGACCGGGCGGTTTTTGCCGAGGGCGCGGTTCATGCCGCCGTCTGGGCCGCCAGCCAGAAGCCGGGTCTTTACGGCATGGACGATGTGTTGGGTCTCGGCCACACCGGCTGAGGAAAGCGCCCGCCGCGCGGCGGAATGCGCCTTGACGCGCCGCAGCATCGTGACAACGTGACCGGCCCGTTAGGTTACACTTTTGTTTCGAAGGCTCATGATCGGCATCGTTGTCGTCAGCCATGGCAGGCTTGCCCACGAACTCGTCGCGGCTGCGGAGCACGTCGTCGGCCGGCTTTGGCGTACCCGCGCTATCTCGATTGATGCCGACGAAGACCTCGACCTGAAGCGCGAAGCCATCCTCGAAGCCGTGAAAGCCTGCGAGGCCGGGCGCGGCGTAATTGTGCTGACGGACATGTTCGGCGGCACACCGTCCAACCTCGTCCTGTCACTGCGCAGCCGGGCCAGGATGGAAATCGTCTCCGGCGCCAACCTGCCGATGCTGATCAAGCTGGCCCAGACGCGCGAAGTGCTCAGCCTCGATGAATGCGCCATCGATGCCGCCGAAGGCGGGCGCAAATACATCACCATCGCTTCCGACGTTCTTGCCAAGTTGCCGTCCTATTGATGTCCGAGCCATTTCCGGCCGCCCGGCGCGCCACCATCGTGAACCGCAAGGGCCTGCATGCGCGGGCGTCTGCCAAGCTCGCCAAGCTGGCTGCGGAGTATGACGCGCAGGTCTTCGTCAGCCATGAAAGCGAAACGGCGGATGCCCGCTCGATCATGGATCTCCTGATGCTCGTCGCGCACACCGGCTGCACCGTCGAGATCAAGGGCAGGGGCACACAGGCCGATGCGGCCGTGAACGCGATTGCCGCCCTCATCGAGGACGGCTTTGGCGAAGAGGATAAGTAGGCTTACGCCGCTTTCCGCTTCGCCTTGCGCACTTCCAGCTTGTTGAGCGCGTGCAGGTAGGCGCGCGCACTGGCGACCAGCGTGTCCGGGTCGGACGAGCGGCCGGTGGACATGATGCCATCACCGTTGAGACGCACAGACACCGTTGCCTGTGCATCGGTGCCGCCCGTTACGGCATGCACCTGGTAGAGTTCCAGAATGGCCTGGTGATCCACGATCTGCCGGATGGCATTGAACACGGCGTCGACGGGGCCGTTGCCGCGCGCGATGGAGAATTTCTCCTCGCCGTCCACCACAAGATCGATTTCAGCCGTCTGCGGACCATCTGTGCCGGCCACAACGCGCAACCGCTTGAACACGATACGCTCGCCTTCGGCGGAGAGTTGCTCGTCGACCAGCGCGATGATGTCATCATCGAAGACATGCTTCTTGCGGTCAGCGAGATCCTTGAAGCGCTTGAACGCGTCGTTCAGCGGCTCGGGATCAAGGAAATAACCCATGGATTCAAGCTTGTCGCGGAAGGCGTTGCGGCCGGACAGCTTGCCCATCACCAGCGAGGTCTTCGCCACGCCGACATCTTCCGGCTTCATGATCTCGTAGGTTTCCGAATTCTTCAGCATACCATCCTGGTGGATGCCGCTTTCATGCGCGAAGGCGTTCTTGCCGACGATGGCTTTGTTGTATTGCACCGGGAAACCCGTGATGCGGCTGACCATGCCGGACGCGCGGGCGAGATAGCTCGTGTCGATATTCGTCTCGTAAGGCAGCGTGTCCGCGCGCACTTTCATCGCCATCACGATTTCTTCGAGCGCCGCGTTGCCCGCACGCTCGCCAAGGCCGTTGATCGTGCACTCGATCTGGCGCGCGCCGTTCGACATGCCGGCCAGAGAGTTGGCCACCGCGAGGCCGAGGTCGTTATGGCAGTGCGTGGACCAGATCACCTTGTCCGAGTTCGGAATGGTTTCGATCAGCCTGCGGATCAAGGCACCATACTCGTCAGGATGCGAATAACCGACCGTGTCGGGCACGTTGATCGTTGTCGCGCCGGAGGCGATGGCGGCGTCGATACATTTGCAAAGGAAGTCGAACTCGGTGCGCGTTGCGTCCTCGGCGCTCCATTCCACATCGTCCACCAGGTTGCGCGCCTGCGAGACGGAGCGGCCCACCGCTTCCAGCACAGCGTTCGGGCCCATCTTCAGCTTGTGCTTCATGTGCACAGGGCTGGTGGAGATGAATGTATGGATGCGCGGGCGTGCCGCCTTGCGCACCGCTTCACCGCAGCGGTCGATATCGGCCGGGGTGGAGCGGGCGAGGCCGCAGATGACGGCAGACTTCGACTGTGCGGCAATGGCGCTGACGGCCGCAAAGTCACCGTCCGAAGCCGCCGGAAAACCGGCCTCGATGATGTCGACGCCCATCTCTTCGAGCAGGTGGGCGAGTTCGAGCTTTTCGTTATGCGTCATCGAGGCGCCGGGGGATTGTTCCCCGTCGCGCATGGTGGTGTCGAAAATATAGACGCGCGGTTTTTTCGCGGTTTGGGGCTGGGAGGTCATGGAAGCGGCTCTATCAAAGCTGGGGTGTTGGGGGCGAAGCTATTGAACATCCCCTGGCCGCGGGTCCGTCTCAGATCGAGACAGCCGGCTCCGGCCAGGGGCCGGTAAGAAGCAGCAGTAGGGGCAAGACTTTGCGCATGGCGGCACTATTCGCCGTGTATCTGGCCGCTGTCAATCGCCTGAGGCGGGGTTGGGGGAATATCTTGCCAGGCCTTACGGGCCCGGCGGACCACGAAATAGGCCACTCCGGCATATAGTAGGACGCCCAGCGCGCCGAACAGGATGGCGGTCAGGGGATTGCCTTCGAAGGCGGTCACGACCGTTTGCCAGCCTACGGCAACGATCAGGATTTTCGGCAGGATGCCGAGGCCCATCCCGATCCAGTAATCCAGGAATTTCGCGGAACTGGCCCCGAACACCATGTTGACGATCAGGAACGGACCGGTCGGCACAGTGCGCACGATCGCGCTTGCAATCATGGCGTTCCGCCCGATCAGGTCCGACAGGCGCCGGGCGCGCGGGCCGGCATAGCGGCGCACGGCGGATTCCCCACCAGCCCGGCCGATCCAGAAGGTCAGCGCGCCGGACAGCATGTTGGCGACCCAGCCATAGACGGCGCCCATCAGCGGGCCGAACACGGCAATGGCCGCCGCGATCAGCGCAAATTGCGGCACACCGATGAAGGCTGCCGCGCAGAAGACGAGGATCACGGCCGGCAGGCCCCAGGGACTGTCAGCGAGGTTGCGCAGCCAGGCTTCGGCTTCTTCAAGCCCGGGCAGGTGGCCGAGCTTGCCGAGCGCAAATACGCCAAGCACAACGACCAGCAGGCCGAGCCCGATATACAGGGCGCGGCGCGGGGTGGCCGGAGCGGGGACGGTGGTTTCGTCGGTCATGGCGTGTCCCGTGCGACGGAAGGCGCGCCGCGTCAATCTCGGGCGGGCAGGGGCGCTGCCTAGGCGTCGGCCAGCATCTGCTCGCTCATCGCCCAGAGTTTTTCGGCGCGCGCATCGTCGGCGATCCATTCCCGTGCGTGTTCCCAGCGTTGGCTGGTCTCGCTGGCCATCGGCGCGATATCGCAATTCTCGCAGTAAACGCCGCCCTTTCCGGCGAGGACAGGCGAGGTTGCGGCCCAGACTGTGGTGGAGGCGCCTTGTTCCGGCGTCTTGAACATCGCCTGCACGGCCGGGGGGATCGTGCCATCGGCATTCTTCCAGCCAAGCGCCGCCATTTCCTCGTCAGAGAGGTGGCGCTGCAGCGGCGTGAAGATGCCGCCAGGGTGGACAGAGAAAGCGCGCACGCCGACTTCGCGGCCCATCAGGTCGACGCCAAGCGCGAACAGCGCATTGGCGGATTTCGCCTGGCCATAGGCCTCCCACTTGTCATAGGGGCGGGTCGTGTAATGCGGATCCTCCCAGATCACGTCCGAGCGGACATGGCCGGTGGACGATAGCGCGACGATCCGGGCGTCTTCAGCCTCCTGCAGCGCGGGGGCGAGTTTCATTGCCAGCGCCATATGGCCGAGATGATTGGTGCCGAATTGGCTTTCCCAGCCCTTGCCGACGCGGGCGAGGGGCGTCGCCATGATGCCGGCATTGTTGATGAGGATGTGCAGGGGCCGTTCGGTTTCCAGATACCGGTCCGCGAAACTGCGCACGCTGGCGAGATCGCCGAGGTCCATAGGGGCGATCTCGATCTCACCCGCAACGGAGGCGAGCGCCTCGGTAGCCACATCCACGCGCCGCGCCGGCACGGTGACGCGGGCACCTGCACCTGCGAGCGCACGCACGGTCTCGATCCCGATCCCGGAATAGCCGCCCGTGACGATGACATTCCTGCCGGAAAGGTCGATGCCGGAGACGACTTCTGCCGCCGTGCTCTTTGCGTGAAATCCGGATCCCACCGGCACCTGGTCTGTCGCCGCCATGATGTTTCGACCTCCATCTCTTTTCTGGTTAAGGCCCACGTTAACTGCGCCGGTGCGCAGCGGCTACTGCAATCTCTCTGGCGTCCTGCCCCGGCGTTGCCTAAATCTGCCCCTAGACTGCCATCCTGGAATGGAGACCCGACCATGAAGCCACATCTGATCCTGGGCGCTGTCCTCCTGAGCTGCGCCGTTGCTTTTCCCGCTTCCGCCCAGTTCGGGCAGGTTGAGCGTTCGAAAGCTGAAATTGCGCTGGAAGAGGCTCAAGACCGCCAGGCGAAACAGAAAACCGCGCGTGAAGCAGCGGAAACGGCCTGCGAAGCGAAAAACCTGGAAGGCTGTTTCAAGCTGGCCGACATGCAGCGCACCGGTGTCGGCGGCGCTCAGGACCTGACGGCCGCCGCGAAGACCTACAAGTTGCTGTGTGATGCGAAAGACGGGCGCGGCTGCGCCGGCCTTGGCTATCTCACCGTTCAGGGCCGAGGCGTCGCCGAGAGCCAGGCCGACGGCCGCGCGCTGTACAAGAAAGCCTGCGACTATGGTGATGCAAGCGGCTGCGCGGCATACGGCAACATGGCCTTCACGGGCGCCGGAGGCAGCAAGGACACGGTGGCAGGCACGAACGCACTGAGCAGCGCCTGCGACCGGGATTATGAATGGGCGTGCACGCGGATGCGTGATCTCGGCGTGTTTGATCCGGACGACAATTCCTTCGAACGCCTCAAGGACATTCGCCGCTGATCAGCCGGTCGCTTTCGTCGCTTGCGGGTCGCCCGACGGGGCTTCGCTGCGGGCAGGCGATAGCGGGGCAACATTCGACAGGTCCGGCACGGACGCTGCCTTGTTGATGTGGGCGACTGTGCGCTCGGCGGCGATCAGCAGGTCGGCGCTGACGAATGTGCGTTCCTCGACCTTCATCGACGGCGAGAAGGCAACGCCCTCAAGGCGCCCGCCTGTGCAGACTTCCAGCGTCTTGCTGGCTTCGACATCGCCGCGCACGATGCCATGGATGATCAGGGTCGTCGCGCGTACGCGTCCGTCGATCCGTCCGCCGGCCTCAACGAGGATCATGTCATCCGTTTCAATTTCGCCGCGCAGGTGGCCGCCGACGATGACGGGGCCGACAAGACTGAACTTGCCCTCGACACGCCCGCCCGCGGCAATCGCATTGCCGAGTCCGGACTTTGCCGGCTTGAGCGGGGCTTCAGGCTTCGCAGGGGTCACAGCCATCACACGGGTTCCTTTTTTATGCCTTTTCCACAGGTTAACCTATTGTTAACCGAAGAAGAAGGGTTCCCCTCAGATGCTTGCAAGAATTGTGCGGCCAGCCTGTTTCGTTGCGGGTCTCCTGTTTCTGACCGCCTGCGGCGCAACGACAGGTGCGTCTGAGGCGCCGGGTCTGCTGCCGCCGGGCGCTGAAGGCATCGACCTGTCGCACCATAACGGGCCGGTCGACTGGGCCCGGCTCGGCACGGAGCCGTTCGAGTTTGTGTACCTCAAGGCGAGCGAGGGCACCGATCACGTTGATCAGCAGTTCCAGGCCAACTGGCAGGCGGCCACACGGCTCGGCTGGCAGGTCGGCGCCTACCATTTCTACCTCCTCTGCCGGGACGGCGCCGGGCAGGCAGCAAACTTCATCCGCCAGGTGGAAGTCCGCGCGGGCACCCTGCCGCCCGCCGTTGACCTTGAGCATGCCCATAACTGCGCGGCGCGCGGCGGGCGAGACGCGGCGCTTGGCGAGCTGCGCACCTTCCTCGGCGCGCTGGAAGCCGAGTATGGCGCCGTGCCCGTGATCTACACGACGCCCGCCTTCTATTCCGAATGGCTAGCTGGGGAAGGCTTCGAAGCCCACCCGCTCTGGATCCGCTCGCTCGATGGCCAACCGCAGGGCCCCTACGCGATCTGGCAATACTCGATGAAAGGCAAGGTGGCAGGCGTCGAAGGCCCGGTCGATCTCAACCGGGCGTCGGATTAGATCGTCTTCCCCATCCGCAGCCCGGGCACATCCACGCCGTCCACGGACGCACTGATGATCCGTTCGATCTCTTCATATCCGCAGGCGCGGTAGAGCGGTTCGCCGCCGAGCGTAGCCATCAGTTCGACGCGGGAGAATCCGGCGCCGCGCGCCGCGCTCTCGCAGATGTCGAGCACATACCGGCCGAGGCCGCGCCGTGTGAAATCCGGATGCGTGTACATCGCACGAATGCGGGCGGCATCGACACCCATCTGCAGGAGTGCCGCGTTGCGCTGCGCCGTGGAGTGGTCGCCGCCATACAGCGTGGCGCGATTGCTCCAGCCGCCGCAGGCCACCAGTTCGCCGCTTTGCGTATCGTGCACGACGAAATAGGTGCCATCGGCAATCAGTTGCCGGTCGAGACCCATGATCGAGCGCGACGCCGCAACCTGCTCCGGCGTCAGGAAGCTAGGCAAAAGCGCGCTGATCGAAAGCTCCATCAGCGCGGCGATGCCAGTCTCGTCAGCCGGCACCGCCGCGCGATGCGAAAACCCCTCAAGCCGGGGCCCGTTCATGCTAGTTGCGGCTCTTGTCCACCAGACGGTCATTCTGCACCCAGTGCATCATGCCGCGCAGCTTCTCGCCGACCGCTTCGATATCGTGCGAGGCCATCCGCTGGCGCATCGCGTGGAAGCCCGGCGCGCCGGCCTGGTTTTCCAGCACCCAGTTGCGCGCGAAGGTGCCGTTCTGGATGTCTTCGAGAACCTTCTTCATTTCCTTCTTCGTCTCGGAATTCACGATGCGCGGACCGGTGACATATTCTCCGTACTCGGCGGTGTTCGAGATCGAGTAGTTCATGTTGGCGATGCCGCCTTCATAGATCAGGTCGACGATCAGCTTGGTCTCGTGCAGGCATTCGAAATAGGCCATTTCCGGCGCATAACCGGCTTCGACCAGCGTTTCGTAGCCGGCCTTGATCAGCTCGACGATGCCGCCGCACAGCACGGCCTGCTCGCCGAAGAGGTCGGTCTCGGTCTCTTCGCGGAAGGAGGTCTCGATGACGCCGGCGCGCGTGTTGCCGATGGCCTTGGAATAGGAGAGGGCGACTGCCTGCGCGTCGCCGGTCGCATTCTGGTGGATGGCGATCAGGCCCGGCAGGCCAAAGCCCATCTGGTATTGAGCGCGCAGCGTATGGCCCGGGCCCTTCGGCGCCGACAGCGACACGTCAACATCCGCACGCGGACGGATCAGGTTATAGTGGATGTTGAACCCATGGCCGAACATCAGGTGCTGGCCGGCCCGCAGGTGCGGCTCGATTTCGTTGGCAAACAGCACGGCCTGTTTCTCGTCCGGAACGAGGATCATCAGCACGTCGGCCCATTTCGCCGCTTCCGCTGGCGAGGTCACTTCAAGGCCGGCCGCTTCGGCTTTCTTGCGCGAGGCCGAGCCGTCCTGCAGGGCGACCTTCAGGGTCTTCACGCCGGAATCCTTCAGGTTCAGCGCATGCGCATGGCCCTGGCTGCCATAGCCGACGACGGCGACCTTCTTCTTCTGGATCAGGGCAAGGTCGGCGTCTTTTTCATAGTAGATTTTCATGTGCGTTCGGAAGCTCCGGTGAAGGCAAAAAACAGGTTGAACTTGGGAGGGATCCGTCAGGAGGTCTTGCAGTTCCAGGCTGAGCTGAGATTGGCAAAACCGATGACGAGATTATTGAGCCGGTTTACAGGATCGTCCGATCCGGCATGCCGGGAAAACTGGCGCAGGCCGTCTGGCGTGTCGGCGCGCGTGATGATGTCGTGGCTGTCGAAGACCATGCGTACATGGCGCGAGCCGTCCGGATTGAGCGTCACTTCTTCGCGCGGGCCATAGCCGGGGAGGGCCTCATCCGCCGTTTGCTCGAGGAGGGCGCGCAGCTCGGCGGCGGTATCCATTGGCAACGTCGTCTCGAGACGGCAGCGCGGCCCGCGCCCGTCCGGAACCGAGCCGGCCTTGAGGTGCAGGGCGTCCCCGTCGGTCAGCACATCGTAGACATAGGCCGAGCCGCTGGGCGAGGCCGTATCCGTGATCTCGACAAGGGAGGTTTGCGGCTCGCCATAATAGGTTTCCGCCCGCGCGCGGATCAGTTCCGCACGCTGGAGATCGCATTGCAGCAGGGCGTCCGGTCCTGCGCCAGCGGCACAATCGACGCCCTGCGCACCGGCGGCGAGCGGCATCAGGCAGAGGGCCAGGCCCAGTACCGGGCCGCGCCAGGGAGAGGGTTTCATCCTTTCTCCTTTCCGCGTTTGATCGACAGCACGCCGGTCCGGCTGACTTCGACCAGGCCCAGCGGGCGCATCAGGTCGACAAACTGTGTCAGCTTTTCCGAGGCGCCTGTGACCTCGAAAATAAAGCTCTCGTTGGTCGTATCTATCACATGTGCGCGGAAAATCTCAGCGATCCGCAGCGCCTCGACGCGCTTTTCTCCGGTGCCGGCGACTTTCACCAGCGCCAGTTCCCGCTCGATACCGCTTTTCGAATTGGTGATGTCGATGACTTCGGCGACCGGCACGATGCGCAGCAGCTGCGCTTCGATCTGCTCGAGAATATGCGGCGTGCCCTGTGTCACAATCGTGATGCGTGAGCGGTGCTGGCTGGCATCGACTTCAGCGACCGTCAGGGAGTCGATGTTGTAGCCGCGCCCGGAGAACAGGCCGACGACCCGCGACAACACGCCCGGCTCGTTATCGACCAGCACGGCCAGCGTGCGCCGCTCGATCGCCTCGTCGGCATGCGAGAGGAAATAGGCTGACTTCGGGCCGTTGCCGTTTGCGGGGATGGTTGTGTCGCTCATTGCAGCCTCTGGGATGGGGAGGGGGTGTCGCCGAACGTGTATCCCGGCCGGCGGGTTTCAAGCTTGGTTCTCAGCGCCTTCGACTTGGCAATTGCTTCGCTCCGGTCGTCCGTTTCCTGATCATCATAGCGTTCGACGACTTCGTCCTTGCGGCGCGGATCAAGATAGGCCTGCAGTTCGGAAACGAGCAGCCGGCGGCATTCATCAAAATAGGCGCCGCTGTCTTCGGAAGAGGGGCCGCCCTCGCGCGTCAGGGCCTCAAGCTCATGATAGGCCCACATCAAAGTGTCGAGAATCGGCGGGCGATGGCCGCGATAAGCGCCTTCCTTCTCGGCGCCTTTCATGTCGGGATTCAGATTCGGGAAAAACATCCGTCCCCGGTCAACCAGTATGGAAAGGGCCACCAGCAGGTTTGCCTTGTTGGCCAGGAAGCCGCCCTCATTGGCCTGCATGTGCCGGGTGCGGGCAAACATCGCGCTGCGGGCCAGCGTGTCGATGGCGGCATTGCCCCAGTCGAGGCTCGCGGCATCAATGCTCTGACGAAGTCGCTCGGTCTGAAGCTTGCGCTGGCGTTTCGTCTCGCCGCGTGCGATCAGTGCACTGATGACCGCCACGAGGGCCGAGCCGGCGCCGATCATCAGGTCCAGATTGGCCCGGGCCCATTCCAGAACGCTTTCCACACTCATATCCCGTCCCTCTACACCCGGTCGCCGGCCCTGCCGCCCTAAACGAGCTTGCGGCCAGCATCGCTGACTTCGTTACCAGTTATCTCGCCGAGGATCATCTGGTTGTGCGCAGAGCCCGACGGGATCATCGGCAGGCAATTTTCGGCCCGCTCAACGCGGCAGTCAAAGAGGACCGGGCCGGGATGGTCAATCATTTCAAGGATGTTGGCGTCGAGTTCTTCAGGCTTGGTACACTTGATACCATGCCCGCCCAGCGCCTCCGCCAGTTTCACGAAGTCCGGCAGGCTCTCGGAATAGGAATGCGAATAGCGCTCCCCATGCAGCAACTCCTGCCACTGGCGCACCATGCCCATCCACTCATTGTTGAGGATGAAGACCTTCACCGGCAGCTTGTGCTGAACCGCCGTGGACAGCTCCTGCATCATCATCTGGATCGAGGCCTCGCCCGCAATGTCGATGACCAGCGCATCCGGATGCGCCGCCTGCACACCGACAGCCGCCGGCAGGCCATAGCCCATCGTGCCAAGCCCGCCGGAGGTCATCCAGTGGTTTGGTTCGTCAAAATGATAGAACTGCGCCGCCCACATCTGGTGCTGACCGACTTCCGTCGTGATGTAGGTGTTGCGATCCTTGGTCAGCGCATAGAGCCGTTCGACCGCATACTGAGGTTTGATGACCGTGTCGGAATTCGCATAGGTGAAACATCGCCGCGCGCGCCAGGTGTCGATCTGGTCACGCCAGAGGGCGAGGTCCGGCATCTTGCGTTTCAGCGCCTTGATCTCGGTGATCAGCGCGTCCAGCGCCTCGGCGCAGTCGGCGACCACGGGTACATCCACGCGCACGATCTTGTTGATCGACGAGGCGTCGATGTCGATATGGATCTTCTTCGATTTCGGCGAGAACATATCGACGCGCCCGGTCACCCGGTCGTCAAAGCGTGCGCCGACGCAGATCATCAGGTCGCAGTCATGCATCGCATTGTTGGCCTCAAAGCTGCCATGCATGCCGACCATCCCCAGCCAGTCAGGATGCGAGGCCGGAAAGGCGCCAAGACCCATCAGCGTCGAGGTCACCGGAAAGCCGGTCAGCTCCTGCAACTCGCGCAGCTTGGCGGAGGCCGCTGGGCCTGAATTGATCACGCCGCCGCCGGTATAGAAGATCGGCCGCCAGGCCTTCGTCATCAGATCGGCTGCCACCTTGATGGCGTCCGGGTTCGGCGCGCGCTGGGGCACGTAGGTCGGCTTGGTCACGCCTTCCTTGCCGGTATAGGGGCCAGTCGCGAACTGGATGTCCTTCGGAATGTCGATGACGACCGGGCCGGGCCGGCCGGAGGTCGCGACATAAAACGCCTCGTGCACGATCCGCGCGAGCTGGGTCACGTCGGTCACGAGGTAATTGTGCTTGGCGCAGCTGCGCGTGATGCCGGTCGTGTCGCATTCCTGGAACGCATCGGTGCCGATCAGGTGTGTCGGCACCTGCCCGGTGATCACCACCATCGGTATCGAGTCCATCAGCGCGTCGGTGATCGGCGTCACCATATTGGTCGCACCAGGCCCGGAGGTCACCAGCGCCACGCCGCACTTGCCGGTAGAGCGCGCATAGCCTTCCGCTGCATGTCCCGCGCCCTGTTCATGGCGCACCAGAACGTGGCGGATCGCGTCCTGCCCGTAGAGCGCATCATAGATCGGCAGCACCGCCCCGCCGGGATAGCCGAACATGACCGTTACCCCCTGTTCGCGCAGCGCTTCGACGACAATCTGCGCGCCCGTCATCATGCGGGGTCCGGTCGTCCGGGTTTCAGCTTCAGGCTTGGCCTTGGTCTTGGTCGTCATGGCAGGGGCTCGGCTAGGGAGGGAGGGGTTTCAGTCGGGTCTTCGGCCAAACAAAAAAGGGCCTCCGGAGGAAGCCCTTTTCTGTGCGCACCCGCAACCACCTGTAAGGACGGGCAGCTACGGGCGCCGAAGAATTACTACGGTCATTTTGCGCAAGGGGCGTTTCCTCGAATTAGTGTGCTCAGGCATAATCTTCCGCTTGAGCGCTGTCAATCTCCCTGTAAAGGGCAAAAATGACCCTTAAACGGTCCGACATCTCTGGGGAAGGTATGCGCGTCCAGAATGGAAACTGGCGCCCAATCCATGTGAATTGCCTTTTTGCATAGCGCCGCGTGTCCCGCTTTGCATTTTCGGCCGCTTCTTCCGGGCTAAGCTCTCCCCGGGCGAACGCGGCCAGCCAGGGCACGCCGCAGGCTTTCATCACCGGCAGTTCCGGGTCCAGCCCGCGCGCCACTAGGTCGCGCGCCTCGTTCATGGCGCCCTGCATCAGCATGCCCTCGAAGCGCCGGTCAATTTTCTTGTAGAGCGCCGCGCGGGGCGGGGTCAGGGCAAAGCCGGTCCATTCGCCCGGCTGCAGCACCGGCGGCTGGCGCTCGGTCTGGAAATCCGTCAACGACCGGCCCGTCGCCAGCCAGACTTCATAGGCCCGGGCAAGGCGCTGCTTGTCCCCGGTGCCGAGTCGTTCGGCTAGTTCCGGATCATGCGGCATCAGCCGGGCGCGCAGGCCGTCGGCGCCCTCGCTATCGCTGATCGCGCGCACTTCGGCGCGGATTTCGTCCGGCACAGGCGGGATGTCCGACAGGCCCTGTGTCAGCGCCAGCAGATAAAGCCCCGTGCCGCCCACGAAGACCGCCCGCTTGTTCTGGCGGTGCAGCTTCTTGATGATGGCGCGGGCCGCTTCAAGCCATTCGCCGGTCGAATAGCGCGTCGCCGCATCGACATAGCCGAACAGATGGTGCGGCACGCCCGCCATCTCCTCTTCGGTCGGCCGGGCGGAAATCACCTGCAGGTCGCCGTAAACCTGCATGGAATCGGCATTGATGATCTCCCCGTCGAGCCGCCGGGCGACTTCGATGGCGAGGGCGGACTTGCCGCTGGCGGTGGGTCCATGGATCAGGATCGCAGGATGCATATCCCACACCTAAGGTCTTGCCCGCCTTGAGGAAAGCCACCTAGAGACTGCCTTTCTCAATGCGGAGTTTCCGATGGACAGCGAATGGGTCGTGATTGCCGCCTCGCGTGAGGGCGGTCCTGCTGGCGCGAATGCACTGGCAGACGCGATCCGGGCCGAAGGCGCCGCCCCGGGAGAGGGTCAGTCGCTCTCGGAAACCGGGCCCGTCTATGCCGGGTATTTTCCGTTCTCGATGCCGGAGGGCAGGGCGCCGCTCGGCCTGCGCGCGCTGCTCGAAGCCACACTCGAGGCTGATATCGCCGTCATGCCCCGCGCCCGCTTCGGCCGGAAACGCCTGCTGATCTCCGACATGGACTCCACCATCATCGGCCAGGAATGTATCGATGAACTCGCCGATGCCGTCGGCCTGAAGGCCGAGATTTCCGCCATTACCGAACGCGCCATGCGCGGTGAGCTCGACTTTGAGTCTGCACTCACCGAGCGGGTGGCGCGCCTCAAGGGCCTGCCGCTCGGCGAACTGGAGCGCACTCTGACCGAACGCCTGACGCTGAACCCCGGCGCCCGCACCCTCGTCGCCACGATGAAGGCCCACGGCGCCCAGACCGTGCTCGTCTCCGGCGGCTTCACCTTCTTCACCGCCCGCATCGCCGCGCTCGCCGGCTTCGAGTTCCAGCGCGGCAACACGCTGGGCGATGATGGCGCCGCCCTCACCGGCGAAGTCGGCCGCCCCATCCTCGGGCGCGCTGCCAAGCGCGAGGCGCTGGAAGCGTTTGCAAAGGCAGGCGGTTACACATCTGAAGACGCGCTCGCCCTCGGCGACGGCGCCAATGACCTCGACATGATCAAGGCCGCCGGCCTCGGCGTCGCCTACCATGCCAAGCCCGTCGTCGCCGCCGAAGCCGATGCCGCGATCCGCCATACGGACCTGACGGCC
This sequence comes from Hyphomonas sp., assembly GCA_040223555.1. GTDB lineage: Bacteria > Pseudomonadota > Alphaproteobacteria > Caulobacterales > Hyphomonadaceae > Hyphomonas. The sequence continues at coordinate 91,055 of JAVKGA010000003.1, read as the reverse complement.
GCGCTCTTTTTTCAGGGTTTCACATCGGCCGAACTCGTCCAAGGATAGTTCCTGTATGCCCTCCCTGCGCACACTTGCCTTCCAGACCTGGTTCCGGTTCAGCCGCCCGATGACGCTCGGTGTGCGTGCGGCGGTCGAGAACGCCGACCGCCATGTCTTCATGGTCCGCCACACCTACGTCAAAGGCTGGTTCATGCCCGGCGGCGGGGTCGAACATGGCGAGCCCGCCCTTGAGGCGCTGCGCCGTGAGCTGCATGAAGAGGCCGGCGTCCGTCTGATCACAAACCCGCCGGTCGTTGGCATCTATTCAAACCACAGCAATTTCCGGAATGATCACGTCCTGCTCTACCGCGTGCCCTGGGGCAGCTGGGAACAGGAAGCCGCCACGAGCATCGGCGAAATCGCCGAGACCGCTTGGGTCGATCCGCTCGCGCCGATCGATGGCGTCACCAAGGGCAGCCTGCAGCGCTTTGACGAACTGTATCGCGGCGCGCCGCAGTCGCCCTACTGGGTTGCGCCAACCCGGTAGGACCTACCCGATACGGAAACCTTCGGCACTTTTCCGGTGGTCTCGAACGTAGTCCATCCCGGCGCCAGCTCGGTCCAGAAGGCGGCGTTTTCACTGCCGGCATGGGCTGACAGATTCGCCTCCGTCATCGGGAAGGGGAAGATGTGCACCGGCACACGGGTCTGGCCATTCTCGAAGGCTGCCTGCATCAGTGTCCAGATTTCATCAAGCACAGGATCGGTCATCGCAAAACAGCCAATCGAGACGCAGTTTCCATGCACCATCAGGAAGCTGCCCGTGCGCCCGTTGGCGCGGTCATAGGCATTCGGAAAGCCGAGATTGAAGGAGAGGTGATAGTCCGAGGACGGGTTCATCTGGACCGGCGCGATTTCGTAGAAACCTTCCGGCGCCTGACCATCCCCTTCGCGCAGTTTCGGACCCAGCGTGCCCGACGCGGCGCAGACCGGCCATGTCCGGAACACCTCGTACACGCCCTTTGCGTCTTCGACATAGGCCGTCAGTTCGGCAGGTTCCTTGGTGATGCGCAGGAAAATCCGGTTGCCCAGCTGCAGGCCCGCTGCCGTAAGTTCCTGCTCAAGGCGCGGCCTTGTATCGGCATAGGCCGTGTCGGACCGCTTGGAGGAGGGGAGAGTGCCCGCCTGCGCAAAGGCCAACAGGCCGGGCAGGCATAAGAAAGCCAGCGCCGCCAGCAGCAGCGCAATCAGGTTCGGTTTCTTGCCAGCTGGTAAGCGCATGAACGAAGTGTTCGTCGGCAATCATGGCGAACATCGGGCGGCGCTGATTAATTTTTCCGTACACGGTGTTAACGATTTTTACGATTCGTTCAGGTTGCGCGGCTATCGTCATCTCGTGACGTCTTCCCCGCACCGTCACATACATACTCCGGCGAGACGGCTTCCTCCTCCAGGATCACTCCTCCGTCCTCGCCCCGCGCCGGTTCCTGTGTCCCCGGGAGCCGGCGTTTGCGTTTCAGCCCTTGCGCACCGCCTGCACATATTGCGAGGCCGTCAGCAGCGACAGCGCCGCCGCCGCCCAGAGCATCACCACCAGCGCGCCAGCGCCCGCCATGGCCACGGCGCTCGTGCCGGATGCGGCTTCTTCGACGCGCGCGGGCGCCAGCGCAAACGGCATCATCAGGCAGGCAATCGCCACCATCTCCGCGCCGGTCTTCAGCTTTGCCAGCTGGCTCGGTGCCACCACGCCCGCCGCTTCGGGCCGCGTGCGCAGCCAGGTCATGAATATATCCCGCGCAATGATCAGCGCAGCCGGGATATAGATCAGCCAGCTTTTCAGCGTCAGCGCGAGGCCGAGCAGGGCAAGGCCCACCAGCAGCTTGTCGGCAATCGGGTCCAGCCAGACCCCAAAACGGCTTTCCGCCTTGAACTGGCGCGCCGCCCAGCCATCGAGGAAATCCGTCAACGCGCCCGAGATGAACCCCAGCAGCGCAAACTGGTGCCAGAGCTGTTCCATCGTTGCCAGTCGCAGCGCCTCGTCGCCGGTCGCCGCGCGCAGCGCCGTAGCCGCACCAGCTGCATTCAGCGCGCCATACAGTACCAGCGCCGCGAACACGCAGCGCGAAATCGTCAGGGCATTGGGGATCCAGGCAAGCATGTCACCTCAGCCATAGCCAGCCGGAGGCGCCTCCGGCAAGCAGGACGGCTCAGTGTCTCTCAGTGTTTCAGGCGCAGGTCCGAGATCGACCGGGCGATGGTGCGGTAAACCTCGAGCAGTTCATCCCCGCTATCGGCGCTGAACGCATGGCCGGCGGAGGTGGCGCAGTATTCGAGAATCGTGCGCCCGTCGCCCGTCTTCTCGACACCCGACGGCACCTGGAATCCGATCGTGAAGATCTGGATATTGCTCGGCAGCGTTTTCATCTCGTCGCACAGGTCCATCGACTGCTGGAACGAACTGCGCGTCGCGGTCGGGTGCTGGATGTTGAATTCGCCGTCCGTCATCAGGATCATGAACTTGGACGTGCGGGGCACGCCATACTGGCGCGGCTCGGACTCCTCCGGCCAGATCGAGGCCCATTCCGGTGACAGCAGATACCAGCCCCAGGCGATGCCCAGATGGCCCGCCGTGCCGCCTTCGGCGACGAGGCTTTCGACATGCGCTTTCAGAGCGTCCTTGTCATCGGTCAGCGGCACCGGGCCGGACGGCTGGCAGAGGCCATGCCGGCCTTCATAGGCGCCGTCCGCGTAGCCGGTGGCATTCTCGTTCTCGACATTCTTCCAGCCATCATATTTGTTCCTCGAACTCGCCGAGAAATTCCAGCGCGGGTTGCCGGCGCCGATCCAGCGCCCGGACGTCGGCGCGGTGTCGGACGCCGCATACGCGCCGGTGCGCTCATACACACAGCTGTCCGACAGGCCGGTATCTTCGAAGAAATACCGGCGGGTGTTCCAGTTATAGCTCGAGGTGCGTCCGCACGGGCTTTCGCTCGTGCATGTGCCACGCTGGTAATAGAAGAAGCGTTTGCCGGTCGCGGAATCGATCATCCGTTCGTCATTGTACGAATTATAATTCGATTGCGCGGCCGAGTTCGATCCATCGGCGCCCAGGTTCTGGCTGTCCGTCACCGCATTTAGATACGGGCCGGCATTCAGCGAATTATTGTAGCTGGCAATCGCGATCCGCACCGAGCCATCCCGCTCGCGGTCGTCCGGCAGCAATTCGTCGAAGGCCGCGGCTGCCGCTGTTTTCAGCTGGGGCAGGCGGTTGGAACTGTTCATTGAGCCTGACACGTCGAAGATGAACGAGATGTCCACCACGCCGATGCCATAGGTCGAGGTCGCCTCGACCGTGAATTCCATCTCGTCCACACCGAGCAGTTTCGTCAGGTAGGTCGGCTGCTCGCACCGGACCGTGCCGGCAATGTCCTGGTTGTCTTCATTGAACGCAACCGTGACCGGCGTGCAGGCAAGGCCGCCGCCCTGCTCGACGAACATCGCCGAGGCGTATTGCTGCACATCCGCGCGCACGGTGTCTTCGTTCATGCCGCGCTGGCGCTGCAGCGCGCCGGCCAGCACGGCGGAGTCCAGCGAGGCCTGTACCTTGGCCTTCTGGCGAACCGTGTTCTGGGTATCGACCGCGATCCCGACTAGCGCGAGGATGCACGGTATCACGAATGCCGACAGCATCGCGATATTGCCGCCCTCGGCCTTACCGAATCCCGGGCCGAACCCAGGCTTGTTCCAGTGTCTGTACGTGTTCATGACGGGCCTTCTGACGCCGTATTCGAACCGGGTTTACTTGACGAGGCGAACTTCGTTGATGTCGCGGCCAATCTGGTTGAACACGGAGATCAACTCTTCCGAGCCGGACGGGAAGTGTGCGTATTGCGGCGAGCTCGCGCAATTCGTGACGGCGTCGCGCAGCGCACCCGAAGAGGGAACTTCAAAGCCCACCGTGTACACCTTGACGCCCGCCTGCTTCATCGCCGTGCAATAGGAACCCGCTTGCGAGAAGGAGTTGCCGTTCTCGGAATCGCAGTTGATCTGGTCCGATGTCGAGCCCGAGCCGGACGTGGACGTGCGCGACAGCACGCCCTGGCAGAAGGACGAGTTGAAATCACCGTCCGTCATGAACACCGCAAACTTGTACAGCTTGGGGCGGCCAAATGCGGCGGGACGGTTAGCAGCCGGGAAGAGCGAACCGAAATTCGGCGACAGGGTATAGAAGCCCCAGGCCGCGCCCATGTGGCCTGCCGTCGAGCCGCCGATCTCGAGGTCGTCGATGGCGTCGATGAGCGTATCACGATCGCTGGTCAGTGGAATGATCTCGCTGACTGGGCAGGCGTTGGCTGTCGACAGGTAGCCAAGTCCGACAGGATGATCGCCTGGCGACGCATCCGTATAGGCCTCGGTGCCCGTGCGTTCTGTCGCGCAGGTGCTGATCTCGTGCACGCGCTGTGAGCCGTTGTTGGCATTGTTGAACCGGAAATACTGACAGCCCGAAGTTGTGCAGTATGCCGTGCCGTTGTTGGTATAAGCGTCATAGTCCGGGCCATACGACCCATCCAGGATGAACTTGTTTGTCGAAACATCCGATACCTGCCAGGTCTGGTTGGTGCCGGTGTTGATGTCCGTCATACCGTCGACGCCCTTGATCACGACATGATCGCCATTCTCAAAGCCATGTCCGTTCGAGCGAACTTCGACTTCGCAGCTGGTCGTGATGCATTTCACGATAGTGCCGCTGTTCTTGTATTTCGAATAACTCTTGCCGTTCACGCCGGACAGCTCGAAATCATTGAGCGAGGCGTTCTTCACTGTGAACGACTTGTTGTTGATCTGCGTCATGCCTTTGACGCCAGAGATATAGACGCGGTCTCCATTGCTGAAGCCATGGGCCAGCGAAGTGATTTCTACCGGGTTGGTTTTCGACGCGCCCAGCACGAGGCGTGGCAGGCCAGTTTTCCACTCGGCGTCGGAGATGTTCGTGCCGGGTGTGATCGCACCGCGCGCCGCTTCGGCATAGCCGCCGAGGTTCACAGCCACCGAGTACGGCACCATCGAAGCCTTGGAATAGTAGGGAGCCTGATCTTCTTTCACGACGATCTCGACAAGATCCTCGGCGGCTTCCTTGAGAGCCGTGATCCGGCTGCCGGACATCGAGCCCGTGATATCGAGTACCATGGCGACTTCGATATCGGCGCCGCCTTCAAGGGCATCGGAACGGACAGAAAGGTTGACCTCGTTGACGCCCATGATCTTGGCGATCGTGGTGTTCACCGTAAGGCGTGTGATCAGGGAGATACGTCCTTCTTCGTCCTGGGTCAGATCATATTCGATCTCCCGGCCGAGGACTTCTTCCAGATGGTTGAGGTGGGCTTCGATGACGACGCGGCGGTCATCCGCCGACATGAAGGCATCGTGCGCGGCGGCGAGCGCGGCTGCGTCCGTGGCCTGCTGCAGCTTCTGTTTCTCGACGAGAACCCGCGACAGGTCGATCGCAAAACCGACCAGTGGGAAAATCACGAGGCACGCCAAAGCAAACAGCATGGCCACGTTGCCGGTGTCGTTACAGGCAAAAGCCCGCGTACGATGTTTCATTGAGATCTTGTTGCCCATAGCCCAGCGTCCTCTTGGCGGATTCCCGCCCCATACAGACGCTGTTTATGGCAGAATGGGCTTGAAGGACGGTTTCCACAAAGCCCGCAATTGTTACTGGCGCGGCAGGGCTTGCTTAACTTATAATTTCCCGATTCGAGAGGTCCCGCGCATGCAGCCATACCACGCCCTCCTGCAGGACATACTGCACAACGGTCACGACCGGGGAGACCGGACCGGCGTCGGTACGCGCGGTGTTTTCGGGCGCCAGATGCGGTTCGACCTCGAAAAAGGTTTTCCGCTGCTGACGACAAAACGTCTCCACGTAAGGTCTATTATCATCGAGCTGCTTTGGTTCCTTCGCGGCGACACAAATATTGCCTGGCTCAAGGAGAACGGCGTCTCCATCTGGGATGACTGGGCCGATGAGAACGGTGATCTGGGCCCGGTCTACGGCAAGCAATGGCGCAGCTGGGCGGCCCCGGATGGCCGCGTGATCGACCAGATCCAGTGGGTGCTGGACGAGATCCGCACCAATCCCAATTCCCGCCGCCTGATCGTCTCGGCCTGGAACCCGGCGGACGTCAACGACATGGCCCTGCCGCCCTGCCATTGCCTGTTCCAGTTCAATGTCATCGACGGGCGCCTGAACTGCCAGCTCTACCAGCGCTCCGCCGATGTCTTCCTTGGTGTGCCGTTCAACATCGCTTCCTACGCCCTGCTGACACACATGATGGCGCGCGCCACGGGTCTGCGCGTCGGCGAATTCGTGCACACGTTCGGCGATACCCATCTCTACCTTAACCATCTTGAGCAGGCTGAGCTGCAGCTGACCCGCGAGCCCCGCGCATTGCCAACGCTCTGGATGAACCCGGACAAGACCGACCTGTTCGGCTGGACCTATGAGGATTTCCGGATCGACAATTACAATCCACATCCGCACATCAAGGCCGCCGTCGCGGTCTGAGGGTTATTTGCCCTTCAACGTGCAGTGCACCGTGCCACCGGTCTCCACCGCAATCGACAGGTACTCGTCAAACGCCGCGCAGGTCACATTCGCCGGGCCGCTTACCGCGCGCACCGGGAACACCGTCACCCGCACCCTCGCATCGCCTTTGACTTCGCGGGCCACACGGGCCGCATCGACCTGCCCCCGGAAGGTCACCGACCGCTGGCTGGGGTCGATGGTCTCCATCTCGCCGCCCAGCCAGACGCCGAGGTCCGGGTCCAGCCCGGGTGCGTCCGGGGTCTTCGGCGCGCCGTAATAGTTGGCCGATACGCCCAGCGCCGCTTCCGCCGATTGCAGCTTGGCGAGGGCCGTGTCCGAGAAAGTCAGGTCGAGCCGGAAGGGCAGGCTGACGAATTTTGCCTCGTGCGCCGGCGCCTCGCCCGGGATGGCCGGCTTTGTTACCGCGCTCCCGCTTTCAGGTTCAGCAGTGACGAAGGCCGGTTTTTCAGGCGGCGTGCTGCACGCGGCCAGCAGCGCCGCCGCGACGGCGCCGAGCGCCCATGTCCGTGCCATCGTCATCGCGTTATCCTTGCCAGTCTGGCCCCGCTTCCTGTCTTGCCGGATCGGCGGCGGAAGGCAAGCCATCAAGGTTTGCTTGCCGAACACTTCAAATCCCGCCACGGTTTCGGAGCGCCGAGGGGGCGCTCAGACCCGCCCGGTCGCACAAGGAGGAATGTCATGAAAGTGTTCATTGCCGAGCTCATCGGCACGTTTACCCTCGTCCTGTTTGGCTGCGGCGCGGCTGTCCTTGCGGGCGGCGAAGTCGGACAGCTCGGCATCGCGTTCGCCTTCGGCCTGGCCATCGTCGCCATGGCCTATGGCATCGGGCCCATTTCGGGCTGCCATGTAAATCCGGCGGTCAGCTTCGGCGCCTTTGTCGCCGGGCGTATGCCGCTCAACACTATGCTGCGCTACTGGGCCGCCCAGTTCATCGGCGCCCTGCTCGGCGCCGGCATGCTTTACCTGATTGCCTCGGGCCAGACGGGCTACACGCTCGAAGGTACAGGCCTCGGCGCAAATGGCTGGGGTCCGGGCTATCTCGGCGAGTATAACATGACCGCCGCCTTCGTCTTCGAAGTCGTCGCCACGTTCCTGTTCCTCGTCGTGATCTTCGGCTCGACCCAGAAAGTCGCGCCGACAGCCATGGCCGGCCTCTGCATCGGCCTGACACTTACGGTCATCCACATCGTCGGCATCCAGGTCACCGGCGTTTCGGTCAACCCGGCGCGCAGCTTCGGCCCGGCCGTCATCGTTGGGGGGACGGCCATCTCGCAACTCTGGCTGTTCTTCGTTGCACCGCTCATCGGCGCCGGCCTCGCAGGGCTCGCGCTCCGAATGAAACACATCGAAGCCGACGAGGTCTGAACCACACCAAGCCTGTCGTCCCGGGTAGCGCGCTAGCGTCTATCCGGGACCCAGCCCGCAGACGACCTGTCGCGGACGGCCAAATAAGTGTAACGCGTGCAGCCATCGGAACATCCGGTTGGGCTGGAAAGAATACGCATGCGCATCGAGGCTTATGCCGTTGTCAGCGAGGACGACCGGATCACCGGCGCGTCCGGCGAAATGCCCGCCGAGCTGAAGACAGCCGCGGAGTGGAATTTCTTCCAGGCCGGACTGGACGAGGCCGATATCGTCGTTCTCGGCCGGTTCAGCCATCTTGTGGCGCCCAATCCCAAAAAGCGCCGCCGCCTCGTGATGACCCGCTCAGTGCCCCGCTTGCAGCGCGAAGGCGAAATCACCGTCTTCTGGAATCCGGGTGGCTCAAGCCTTGCCGAAGCGCTTGCGGCCTTTGCCATACCGGTCGCCCACCTTGCCATTGCCGGCGGGCAGGGCGTGTTCGACCATTTCCTGTCCGGCCCGCACACTTACACGGCCTTCCACCTCAGCCGGATTGACGGCGTTACCCTGCCGGGCGGGAGGGCTGTGTTCGGAGAGGTGGAGGCCAGCGGCTCGGCCGCCACCGCCCTGCTGCAGGCCCACGGCTACCATCCCGGCCCCCGGCGCCAGCTCGATCCGCTGGCGCATGTCATCACCTGGACTCCCGCGCCGGGCTGACCCGTCTCAGGCCGCTGCCATATTGCGCAAAGCCGCCGCATCTTCGTCCCGCCGGATCATCCAGGACACAGCGACAGCGCCCACCATCTTGCCCAGGGCAAAGATGGTCCAGTTCACCGGATGCAGCATCGTCCCGGCGCTCGCATTGATTTCCGGATTGAGCTGCAGCGCGAGGTCGGCGCCATACAGGAAGATCGTCGTATCAATCGGCGAGGCCAGCGCGCTCGACAGCAGGATCCGCGTCGACAGCCGGTATTTCGTGAACGTATAGACCATCCAGTCTGCGGCTTCCGACACGGCAAATGCCAGTCCCGACGCAATCGCGATCACGGGCCAGGCATAGAAAAACGCCCAGCTGATCGCCAGTACCATGACAATCAGTACCCGGTGCCCGATCCGCCGCTGCACGAAATCCCGCAGCACGAAGACCAGCCCGGTCACCAGCACCAGCGGGTGCACGGACACGCCGTCCGGAAAGGTCGCATTCGGCGCGACCAGGACGATGCTGTGGATAACCCCGAACGACCAGTTCAGGAAAGGAATCGTCGCCAGATATAACAGCGCCCAGAACCGCCCGCCAAACAGCCAGACCGCCGTAATTGTCAGTGACAATGCCAATAGCGCCGGCACCAACAGGTCCGGCTGGTCATTGGTCAGCGCAGAAACGAGGCCTTCAATCATCCGTAGACCGCAGCGAAACCGTGAAATGCAGTGGTTGCTGCCAACAAGACTTGCCCTTCGCATATGCGAAGGCGCATGACGCGCCCTTCCACATTCTGATAGTTAACAGCGCCGGGAACAGCGCTCGCTTTAGCCGTTCCGAGGTCGCAGAAAGTTACGTCCATGACTGAACCCATTCGTCTGAGCCTCATCGTCGCCCAGGGCCGCAATAGAGTGATCGGCGCGGCGGGGCAATTGCCTTGGCGCCTGAAGGACGACCTTGCACATTTCAAGCGCACCACGATGGGCGCGCCCGTCATCATGGGCCGCAAGACCTGGGAAAGCCTGCCGAAGCGCCCGCTGCCGGGCCGCCCGAACATCGTGATCAGCCGCGACTGGAATTATGACGCCGCCGAAGCGCGCGTCTATTCCAGCGTCTCGCCCGCCATCAATGCCGCCAAGGCCATGGCCCTGCGCGCCGGCCAGTCGGAAGTCTTCATCATCGGCGGCGCCTCGATCTACGAAATGGCCCTGCCCATCGCCGACCGGATCTACCTCACCGAAGTCGATGCCGCCCCGGAAGGCGATGTCTTCTTCCCGGAGATCAAATCCACCACATGGTCCGAAACCTCCGCCACCCGTTTCGAAGCGGGGGAGGGCAATGACCACGCCTTCACGCTGCGCATCCTCGACCACGTCACCGCGCCCGCCTGAGAGGACCTGACGCGGCGGGACTGATAGACGCTCCCGCGCGCCCAGCGTAGCCTCCCGGAAAACATCCCGGGAGGAATATCATGGACTTTGAAGTCATCGGCTCCGGCCTCGGTTTTCCCGAAGGCCCCGTCGTCATGGAAGACGGCTCGGTCATTCTCGTCGAAATCGAGAAGGGCTGCATCAGCCGCGTCTGGAACGGCAAGCACGAGGTCATCGCCACGCCGGGCGGCGGCCCCAACGGTCTCGCCATCGGCCCCGACGGGGCGCTTTATTGCTGCAACAATGGCGGCTTCGAGTACCACAATGTCGGCGGGCTGATGGTGCCCGGCAACTGCCCGCCCGACTATTCCGGCGGCCGCATCGAGCGCATCGATCTCTCCACCCGCAAGGTCGAACGCCTCTATGACGCTGTGGACGGCAATTCCCTGCGCGGCCCCAACGACATCGTCTTCGACACGTCCGGTGGCTTCTACTTCACCGACCTCGGCAAGGGTTTCTCCCGCACGCGAGATCTCGGCGGCCTCTATTATGCCAAACCCGACGGCTCGATGATCAGGGAAGTCGACTACCACCACATCTCGCCCAATGGCTGCGGCCTCTCACCGGACGGCAAGACGCTCTACTTTGCCGACACGATGACGGCCCGCCTCTGGGCCTACGATCTCACCGGCCCCGGCGAATTCGCGCCCCACAAGCCACCCTTCCTGCGCGGGCGCGTGATTACGGGGCAGACGGAGCTTTGCTATTTCGACAGTCTCGCCGTCGCGGCGTCTGGAAACATCTGTGTTGCGACTATCCTGAAAAACGGCGGCATGGGCGGCATCACCGCCATCACCCCATCCGGAAAATCCACCTTCATCGAAATCCCTGACCCCTTCGTCACCAACATCGCCTTCGGCGGCGCGGACATGAAGGACGCCTACATCTGCGCGTCGGGCACCGGCCAGCTGCTGAAATGCCGCTGGCCCGAAGCAGGATTGAAACTGAACTACAACGCTTGATCCGGTTTCAGGTCTCGCGCGGCGGTGTCCGGTCTGGTGAGCCCGCCGGCAACATGCAGTTCAGCACGCGCGGCGCCGATGGCGCGGCATATTTCCGGCGGGGTTCCACTTTCGGCTGTTCCTGGATCAGGGGCTCTGCTGGCGAATGTGCGTCTTCCGCCACCACCTTCTCAGCTTGATCAATCGACAGGGCGTCTGTTTGCTCGAGCGACATGGCGTGGCCTTTCCGTAAAAGCGGACAAATTTTTCCGGGGCTTTCCTATGTGGGGCGTCGGCCTTCGCGTTACAATGCTTTGATTGTATTTATTTTTTTGAACATGGATAATCCCTGTCGAATCAGGGGGCCTAGTCCTCAAACACAATCTCCGGCGCCGGCTTCGTCACGAGCTGGTCCAGCGCAATCGCCACGCTGCGCGCCAGTTTCATGAAAATGTCCGCAGCCGGACTAGTCCCCAGCGCCGCCGGAACGCCCGCATCCCCGCCTTCGCGGATCGCCTGCAGCATCGGAATCTCGGCCAGCACCGGCAATCCCAGCGCCGCGCCCATCCGGCGCGCCCCGCCTTCGCCCATCAGGTAATGGCGCGCGCCCGCCGGATCCTCGAACCAGCTCATCGTCTCGCAAAGCCCAATCACCGGCACATGCGTCTTGGCAAACATCGCCGCTCCGCGCCGCACATCGGCGAGGGCCACTTCCTGCGGCGTCGTCACGATCAGCGCCGCCGTCACCGGCACCTTCTGCGCAATCGCCAGCTGTGCGTCGCCCGTGCCTGGCGGCGTGTCGATGATGAGAATGTCGAGCGGCGCCTCCGCTGTGCCCCATTCGGCATCGTTCAGCAGCTGCGTGATCGCCGACATCACGATCGGCCCGCGCCAGATCATCGGCGCGTCAGGATCAGACAGATAGCCGATCGAAAGCGTCTTCATCCCATGCGCCTCCACCGGCACCAGCTTCTTGTTCGCCGAAGTCGCGGGCTCCGCGCTCACCGTGCCCAGCATGGTCGGGATCGACGGCCCATAGATATCCGCGTCCAGCAGGCCGACGCGCATGCCGGCCTTGGCCATCGCGGCGGCCAGGTTCACCGCGACGGTCGATTTGCCGACGCCGCCCTTGGCGCTCGCCACCACCAGGATCCGGTCAATCCCCGCCACCGGCCGCATCGCCTGCGCCGGAGCAGGGACGCCCTGGCTGATCGCCTCGTCCGACAGCCGCGCGCCTTTGGTCACCCGCCGCAGCCCGGCCACCGGCGAGGGTGCCGCTGGCCCATGCGCATGAACATGGTCGCGATCATGGTCATGCGCCCTTGCATGGCCGGCCGCCCGCTCCGCCGTCACCACGCTGCGCACGGTGATGATCCCCGGAATCCGCGCTGCATAATTCTCCGCCTCGATGCGGCGGTGCTCGGCCACGCCCGCGCCGCCCTCATCCGCCCGGATCACCAGAAGCGCCCTGCCGTCATCGTCCACCGTGACGGATTCCAGCCAGTCTGCCCCGCCCAGCGCCTCTGTAATGGCGGCGGCGAGCTTTTCGCGGGTCTTCTGTTTTGATCCAAACATGGGTTCCGGTACCGGTCCTTTAACGGTTTTATGTGCCGCCTACTCGCGTCGGGGGCGAAACTGCAAGCTTCTGGTGACGAAGTTGCGTCATTTTCGCCGCCAGAACAGGCCGATTCAACGTGCACACGTTGGCAGAGCCCCTATATAGGCTCCACTCGAAGAATTCAGGAGGCGTGATTGCCCTGGGACGACAAGACTAAAGGTTCCGGCCCTTGGGGCGGCGGAAGTGGCTCTGGCGGCGGGGAGGGCGGATCGCCCTGGAACCGGCCATCGGGCGGCAACGGCGGCTCAGGCGGCGGCAAAGGGGGCGGCGACAAGGAGTCGCCTGACCTCGAAGAACAGATGCGCCGCATGCAGGACCGCTTCCGGCAGCGCCGGGGTGGCGGTGGCGGCGGCGGGCGCCGCAGGGGCGGCGGCGGGGCGCAGATGCCCAGCCTCGGCCCGCTCGGCTTCCTCGTCATCATCGGCGTCGTGATCCTGTCCTGGCTCTCGACCAGTGTGGTCATCGTTGACCCGACCCAGCAGGCCTCCATTTTCCGCTTCGGCAACTGGCAGACCAATTTCGGCCCCGGCCTCCATTTCCACCTGCCCGCACCGCTGGAAACCCACCAGTTGGTCCAGGTCGAGGAACGCCGCGAGACCCGTATTGGCGGCACGCAGGAAGAATCCCTGATGCTGACCCAGGACGAAAACATCGTCGACATCCAGTTCTCGGTCTTCTGGAAGGTCGACACGGCCAACCCGGAAAACTTCCTGCTCAACGTGCGCGCCCCCGAGGACGCCGTCGATCAGGTCGCCGAGTCCGTGATGCGCGAAGTCGTCGGCCAGACGAACCTCCAGAGCATCATCACAACCGAACGCGACAAGGTTCAGCAAGCTGTGGCGGCCCAGATGCAGGCGCTCCTGAATGAATACCGCGCCGGTGTCGAAATCCTCTCGGTCCAGATCGACAAGTCCGATCCGCCGCAGCAGGTCATCGAGGCCTTCAACGATGTGAACGTCGCCGAACAGGATGCGCAAACGCTGACCAACCAGGCCACACAGTTTGCCAACCAGGTCGTGCCCCAAGCCCGTGGTACCGCCCAGCGCCTGTTGCAGGAAGCCGAAGCCTACCGCGACCGCGTCATCGCCGATGCCGGTGGTGAAGCGGCGCGCTTCGACCAGATCTTTGAGGAATACCGCAAGGCGCCGCGCGTTACCCGTGAACGCATGTATCTCGAAACCATGGAGCGCGTCCTTGGCCGCACGGACAAGATGATCCTCGACCAGGATTCCGGCGCTGTTCCCTATTTGCCGCTGGAGCGCACACGCCGTGCGCCGACGGCTCCGAACACGGGAGACCAATAATGCGCGCTTTCGGATGGCTCATTCTGATCGTCTCAATCCTTGGGTTGATCATCGCTTCCAACGTCTTCTTCGTGGTTCGCCAGTCGCAGCAGGCCATCGTCCTGCAAGTCGGCCGGCCGATCTCGCTGATCAACGAACCCGGCAAGGACGAAGCCGGCCTTCACATGAAATGGCCGATCGTCCAGCAGGTCGAAATCATCGACAAGCGTAACCTCGGCCTCGATATCGAAGGCATCCAGGTGCTCGCATCGGACCAGCGCCGTCTGCGCGTTGACGCCTTCGTCCGCTGGCGGATCAACGACCCGCTGCGTTACTATCAGCGCTTCCGTACCGAGCGCGCCGCCGGTGACCAGCTCAACCGCATCACCACCTCCGCCATCCGCGAAGTGCTGGGCGATGTGCCGGTCCCGGAAATCGTCTCCGGCCAGCGCGTCCAGCTCATGGGCCGTATCCGGCAAAGCGTGAATGCGGGTCTCGTGTCGGACGGTATCGACATCATTGATGTGCGTATACGTCAGGCCGACCTCCCGAACGAAGTCGCTGATGGTGTCTACGAACGGATGCGGACCGCTCGCTTGCAGGAAGCCCAGCGCATCCGTTCGGAAGGGGAGGAACGGGCCCGCCTGATCCGCGCCCAAGCTCAGCGCGAAGCAACGGTCATCGAGGCCCAGGCCCGCGAGGCCTCCTCGAAAATCCGCGGTGAAGGCGACGCCAAGGCGACCGACACCTATGCCACCGCCTATAACAAGGACCCGGAATTCTTCCGGTTCCAGCGTGCCCTGATCGCCTGTGAAACAGCGATCCAGGAAGGCACGCAGGTCATCGTCGGTCCGCAATCACTGGGCATCTGTGACCAGTTCTTCGACTCTGCCCGCACGGCGGGCGGCGCCCGCTAAGTGGCCGGCCGGTGAGCGCGCTCACCGTCCTTCTTGCCGGCATCGGAGTCTGGCTTCTGGCCGAGGGCGCCCTGTGCGCCCTCGCGCCGGACTTCATGCGCCAGCTTGCCGCCCGCCTTTCCGCGCTCGCCCCGCGTGACATCGCGCTTGCCGGGCTGGGCGTTGCGGCCATCGGCGCTCTCCTTGTCACCATTGCAGTCCGCACCGCCTGAAGCGGTTGCACTCAGCCGCCAAAGCGCCATAGTCAAAGGGCATTCCGGGGCCATGAAACGCCGGAAACTGACGGGAGCAGACGCTGAAATGAACCGTATCGCCGCACTGGCGCTCATTCTTATCGCCGTTCCGCTGGCAGGCTCTGCTGCCGCGCAAGGCAGCCTGTCCAAACCGGCGGCCGGCATCGACATGCAGGCCGCGCCCGGCAGTTTCAGCACGCTCGCCAAACGCCTGATGCCCGCCGTGGTCAATATCTCGACCGAAACCGTCATCGCCTCCGGCATGCCGACCTTTCCGGAAGGCTCGCCCGCCGAGCGCTTCAACGAATATTTCGGCCGCGACAATGACGGCTTCCAGCGTCAGGGCTCGCTCGGCTCCGGCTTCGTCATCAGCGCTGACGGCTACATCATCACCAATAATCACGTGATCGAAAAAGCCGACACGATCACCATCACCTTCTCCGACGGGCGCGAACTCCAGGCCAAGCTGGTCGGCCGCGACCGCGATACCGACATCGCCGTCCTCAAGGTCGCCTCCAGAACCGCGCTGCCTTTCGTTGAACTGGCCAACAGCGACGCCGCCGTCGTGGGCGACTGGGTCATTGCCATCGGCAACCCCCTCGGCTTCGGCGGCTCGGTCTCCGCCGGCATCATTTCGGCAACGGGCCGCGACCTGAATACGGGTCGTTCGGACAATTACATCCAGACCGACGCCGCCATCAACCAGGGCAACTCGGGCGGGCCCTTGTTCAATCTCGCCGGCCAAGTGGTCGGCGTGAACACCGCCATCATTTCCCAGTCCGGCGGCTCCATCGGCCTCGGCTTCTCGGTCCCGTCGAATACGGTGAAGCGCATCAGCGCCGCCCTCATCAAGGAAGGCCGCGTCCGGCGCCCCTGGCTTGGCGTAAATGTGCAGGATGCTGACGCCGCCCTCATCAAGGCCTACCGTGCCAAAGGCCCCAGCGGTGTCATCATTACACGGATCACAGACGACAGCCCCGCCGCAACGGCCAAGCTGGAAGTCGGCGACCTGATCCTGACGATTGACGGCAAGTCCGTCGTCGGCGTGCGCGAGATGACGCGCTCCCTGTCGGAAAAACCCATCGGAAAGCCGATCACGCTCTCCATCGTGCGCGACGGACGCACCCGTGATGTCAGCGTCACGCTCACCGAACTCAAGGAAGACGACGCTGACACCGCCGCCCCGCCGCCGGACACCGCCGCCAATTCCAATGATCTCGGTGCGGAGCTTTCCCCGGTCGATGACGACATGCGCCGCCGCTACGGCATCCCGAAAGACATCTCCGGCGTCGTTGTCTCCACGGTCAGCCCGCGCGGGCGCGCCTATAACAAGCTGCGCCGCGCCGATGTCATCGTCGAGGTCAACTTCCAGTCCGTCTCCTCGGTCACCGACGCCCTCGCCAAGGTCAAGACCGGCTTCGCCAATCCGAACACGCCGGTCCTCATCCGCGTCAAACGCCGCGGCGAAACCGGCGCCTGGTTCGACCAGTTTGTCTCCATCGAAGTGAAGTCCTGACCGCGCCTGAAAACGGCACCTCTCCAGACTTGTCATCCCGGCGAACGTGTTCACTTCCGGGCGACTGATCTGCCACACAAGCCACCGCTCATCCTGAGCGAAGTCGAAGGATGGGCCAAGCAAAGCCCTCGCCTAGCCCCGGCTCTCCTTCGACTTCGCTCAGGATGAGCCGTTCGAGTTGGCGGGCGGCGATCATTCGCCCGGTGCTCTGGTTTCCCCTCTCCCTCTGCCGCTTGACGCCCCTTCTACACTTCAATATTCGTTGAAGTATGGAATCGATTACCGCCATTGACCGTCTCTCCGCCCTCGCCCAGCCCGGCCGGCTCGATGTGTTCCGCCTTCTCGTCCGCACCGGCCCCGAAGGCATCGCCGCGGGAGATATCGCCGCCAGCCTCGGCACCGCCCCCAACACATTGTCCGCGCAGTTGACCGTTCTGGTCCATGCCGGCCTCATCACGGGCACCCGCGAGGGACGCTCGATCCGCTATGCCGCGCGTCCGGAATCCCTCAGTGAACTGATCGTCTACCTGATGGAAGACTGCTGCGACGGCAGCCCGGAGATCTGCGCGCCGGTGCAGGAAGCCGCCGCTCGCGCCACCTGCTGCCCGCCCGAGAAGCCCAAAGCCCGCCGGTCCCTGCGCGCATGAGCCTCTTCGAGAAATACCTCTCCGTCTGGGTCGGTCTCGCCCTGGTCCTCGGCCTCGCGCTCGGCCAGCTTTTCCCGTCCGCCTTCAGCGCGCTCGCGGCCTTCGAATATGCGAATGTCAACTTCGCCGTCGCGATCCTGATCTGGGCGATGGTTTGGCCGATGATGATCGGCGTCGAATTCGCCGGGCTCCAGAACGCCTTCGCAAAGCCCAAGGGCCTGATCATTACGCTCGTCGTCAACTGGCTGATCAAGCCTTTCACGATGGCGCTTCTCGGCGTCCTCTTCTTCGAACATGTCTTCGCCGGCCTCATCCCGGCGGGTGACGCAAAGTCCTACATCGCCGGCCTCATCCTTCTCGGCGCCGCGCCCTGCACGGCGATGGTCTTCGTCTGGGCCCAGCTCACCAAGGGCGATCCCGCCTACACGCTCGCGCTAGTTGGCGTGAATGACGCGATCATGGTCGTCGCCTTTGCGCCCATCGTCGCGCTCCTGCTCGGTGTCGCGGACATCTCGGTGCCCTGGGAAACATTGCTGCTCTCGGTCGGTCTCTATGTCGTCATACCCCTCATCGCCGGCATCCTCGCGCGACGGATGCTCATGGCCAAAGGCGGGCAGGGCGCCGTCGATACCTTCATGGCACGGATCAAACCCGCCTCGATCATCGGCCTCATCGCCACCGTCATTCTCCTCTTCGGTTTTCAGGGCAGCGTCATCCTCGCCAACCCGCTGATCATCGCGCTGATCGCCGTGCCGATCCTGATCCAGTCCTACGGAATCTTTGCCGTCGCCTATGCCGCCGCCTTTGCCTGGAAAGTGCCTCACCGGATCGCCGCCCCCTGTGCCCTGATCGGCACATCGAATTTCTTCGAACTCGCCGTCGCCGTCGCGATCAGCCTCTTCGGCCTGAACTCCGGCGCCGCCCTCGCCACGGTCGTCGGCGTTCTCGTCGAAGTGCCCGTGATGCTCTCCCTCGTCGCCTTCGCCAATCGCACGCGCGCAAAGTTCGCGCCCTTCGAAACGGAGCCTGCATGAAACTCCTCTTCCTCTGCGTCGCCAATTCCGCCCGCAGCCAGATGGCCGAAGGCCTCGCCCGGCACATCCTCGGCGCCTCGGCCGAAGTCATGAGCGCAGGCTCTGCGCCGACCAAACCAAACCCCTATGCCATCGAGGCGATGGCCGATCGCGGCATCGACATCACCGCCCACACGTCCAAATCCTTCGACTCGCTCGACGCCGCATCTTTCGATTACGTGATCACCCTCTGCGCCGAGGAAATCTGTCCCTACCTGCCCGGCAAGACAAAGCGCCTCCACTGGCCGACTGACGATCCCGCCAGCTCCGATCCGTCCCTGACGCCGGAAGATTTCCGCCGCCGTTTCGCCGCCGCGCGCGATGAAATCGAAGCCCGTATCCGGGCCTTTGCCGAGACCAACAAATTTGTTGTAGGCTAAGACATGCAAACTTACGCGGTCACGGCCCGGCGCATAGACGCCCACGGAAGCGAGGCGCGCGCCAAGGGCGCTCATCTGGTCCTTGATACTGATCTGTCCGGCCGGGCGGATGCCTTCAACCCGGCTGAGCTCTTCCTCGCCTCGATTGCTGCCTGCATGCTGAAAGGCATCGAACGGGTCACGCCTTTGCTCGAGTTTGACTTGACCGGAGTCGAAATCCGCCTTGAGGGCGTGCGCCAGGATTCACCGCCCAAAATGGTGTCCGTCACATACGAAATCATTGTCGAGACAGCTGAAAGTGATCAGCGACTCGAATTGCTTCACAAGAACATCCGAAAGTACGGAACGATCTCGAACACCGTGGCAGAGGCGCTCGACCTGACCGGCGCCGTTCGGCGCCGTTAGGTCCGGCGACCTTTACCCAGCGGAAGTTCTAGGTTCTATCTTGGGGGCAAATTCTACGCGCAAATGCCGTTTGGGCTCGCCAAGGCCGCCGACGCAGGCTAAGAGCGGCCCAGACAGAAATACTTTTCGGGCTGAGAGACACCCCATGATCCATCCTTCGCTCATCGCCATTGGCGTCCTTGTTCTCGTGTTCGGCATCCTGAATCTCATCGAGTTCAAACGGATCGACTGAACCTGGGAGGGCAGTGCACATGCCCGAACTGATTCTGGTCGCTTCGCTTCTCGGCGGCCTTCTGCTTCTTGCCCTTGGCGGCGATTTTCTCGTGCGCGGGGCCATCCGGGTCGGTCGTGCCCTGGGCACAACGCCTCTGATCGCCGGCATTTTCATTGTCGGGTTTGGCACCTCGCTTCCTGAAATTTTTGTGTCCGTGAACGCTGCCTTCAATGGCAGTCCGGGCCTCGCCGTCGGCAATATTGTCGGCTCCAGCATCGCCAATGTTTTTCTTGTCCTCGCTGTTCCGGCGTTGATCTTCCCGGTCATGGCTGGCGGCCCGGGGCAGGGACGCGCGCTTTTCGCCATGTTGCTCGCCACCGCGCTCTGGATCGGCATGACGGCGATCATGCCGCTGACGCCGCTGATGGGGGTCTGCTTCCTCTTTGTACTGATCGGCTATACCGGCCTCAGCCTGTTTGCCGCCCGCCGCGATGAAGTCGCCGGCAAACCGACGGGCTTCAGCGCGGATGAAAGCGAAGGCCCGCCGCTCTGGCGCGCCCTGATCTATATTCCGCTCGGCGTCATTGCCCTGGTCTATGCGTCCGGCCTGATCGTCACCGGCGCGGACGGCGTCGCCCGGGCGGTCGGTGTTCCTGAAGAATACATCGGGCTGACCCTTCTCGCAGTCGGCACCTCATTGCCGGAAATCGGCGCTTCGCTGGCCGCCGCTTTCCGCCAGCGCGGGGATGTGGTCGTCGGCAATATTCTCGGCTCGAACACAATAAATATCCTTGGCGCGGGCGGCCTTGTTGCCTTGAGCGGACCATTGGAGCTTGCGCCTCTTTTCTACACTTATGATCACTGGATGATGGGTTTCTCTGCACTCGTTCTCTCGATCCTGATCCTCACAAAGGCAAAGATCGGCCGGCTTGTCGCACTGCTTCTGCTCCTTCTGTATGCGGTCTATATCTACGGCCTCATCAACGGTGTCAGCCTGCTCGGCCTCTATGAGGCGGTCGCCACATGAAACCCGGTGCGGCCATCGTCACCGGCGCCGGCGGGCGCCTTGGCCGCGCGATGGCCGAAGCGCTTGGCGCCGACGGATGGGCAGTCTGCGTCCACTATCGCGGATCGGAAAAAGGCGCGGAAGATACCGCCGCATCGATCCGCAAGGCAGGCGGGCGTGCCGAAGTTCTGGCCTGCAACCTCGCAAATGAATCGGACCGCACCGGCTTCGTCGGGAAAGCGGCCGGGCTTCTCGACCAGCCGATCACGCTGCTCGTCAATTCCGCCTCCAGCTTTTCGGATGACCGCGCGCTCGATCATTCGCGCGAAGACTGGGACGCGCATATCGAGCCGAACCTTCGCGCGCCGATTCATCTGGCGCAGCAACTCGCGCGGGAAATTCCGGCGGACGAAAAAGGCCTCGTCGTCAATCTGATCGACCAGAGGGTTCTGCGCCTCACGCCGCAATTCTTCACCTATACCCTTTCAAAAGCCGCGCTTTGGCAAGCGACGAAGACGATGGCGCAGGCCTTCGCGCCGAACATCCGTGTCAACGGAATTGGCCCGGGCCCGACGCTGAAAAGCGTCTATCAGACCGAGGCCGAATTCGAGGCCGAGACCGCTGCCACGCTGACCGGGGAAGGTTCCAGCCCGGAGGAAATCATCCGTGCCCTGCGTTATCTTATTTCCGCGACCAGCGTCACCGGCCAGATGATTGCCGCTGATGGCGGGCAGCATCTGCTCTGGCAAACGCCTGACATCAAGATCTGAGGAACAAAAGTGAATTTTGGCTCCGACACCATCGCGCCGGCGCATCCGGATGTGCTCGACGCCATGTTGCGCGCCAATTCGGGCAGCGAGGCGAGCTATGGCAATGATGCTGTCACGGCCCGCTTGCGAGATGTCCTTGCCCGGACGTTCGAGACGCCAGATTTCGACTTCTGGATCACGGCGTCCGGCACCGCATCGAATGCGCTGGCGCTCTCTTGTTTCTGTCCGCCGACCGGCGCGATCCTCTGTCATGAAGAAGCGCATATCGAACGCGATGAGCGCGGCGCCCCCGAATTCTTTTCCGGCGGCGGCAAGCTTCGCCTCCTGCCGGGCTTCGGCGCGAAGATTGATCCCGAGGCTTTTGGCCGCGCGGTGGCGGGGAGCAATCCGGATTTTGTGCACGAAACGCCGTTGCATGTTGTCTCCCTCACCAATCTGACCGAATGTGGCATGGCCTATCGGCCAGACGAAATTTCTGCGTTTGCCGCGGCCGCTAAGGATGCGGGACTGACTTTTCATCTCGACGGCGCGCGTTTCGCAAATGCCCTTGTCGGAACAGATTCAACACCCGCTGAGATGAGCTGGAAGGCGGGGGTCGGTGTGTTGACTTTGGGTCTTACGAAAACCGGTGCGGCCGGTTGTGAAATCATTCTCCTTTTCGGCGCCGCGCGGGCGAAAAATCAGGAACTCCGTACACGCGCAAAACGTTCCGGCCATATGCCGCCCAAGATGCGGTTTCTTGCGGCGCAGGCCGAGGCGATGCTTTCCGGCGGCCTCTGGCTGGAACTTGCCGCCCATGCCAATGCGATGGCGCGGGCTTTGTGTGCCGGCTTTGACAGCCGGGGGTTTGAACTTGCCTATCCGTGCGATGGCAATGAAGTTTTCGTCCGGCTTCCGGCGCCTGCGGCGGAGAGGCTGAAACACGCGGGCGCCACCTTTTATCCCTGGCCGGGCGGCGCATCGCGGTTTGTCTGTTCCTGGGCAACGCAGGAATCCGAAGTGTCGGCTTTGCTAGACGCTGTCTAGCTTCGCCGTGGATACGAACGAACGGCTGAGCCATTCCTTAAGGTAATTCTGCGTTTTGGGCATATCCAGCGGTGCGTTTTCGTCGCCGCCGAGCATTTCCTGGTGGGCAACAAGAAGGAAAAGGGGGCCCATAACCAGAAGCGCGGCGGCGCGCAGCTCCCCCGGACCGGCCGGGCCGCCCGGCGTATCGCGGAATTTGTCCGAGATCGACTCGAGTGCGGGATCAAGGATCTTTTCAAGATAGGCCCGGCCCACGACGGGGTCGCCAAGTCCTTCCATGAACCCGAACGTATGCGCCTGCGTGTACCCGCGATCTTTCATGCCGACCTGGGAGAAATCCATGAATTCCTGAACGGAAGCGACCGGATCGGATGCCGGGGTGGCAGCAACAGCCCAGATCGGAATAGCGCGTTGGCGGATATTTTCGAGAACCTCGATCACGAGACCCTGACGATCTGTGAAATAGTGGCGCAGGGTCGGTTCGGATTGGCCCGCGGCGATTGGAAATTGGCGAAGCGATGGCCGCTGCGTTGCAACGGTGAGTGCAAAGTCCGTCAATGCGTCGAGAAGGTTTGCGCGCTTTTGGTCGAAGTCGTGGTTACGTACACCGGCAGGTCTAGGCAAAGGGTCGCTCCAAGGAATGTGTGGGTCTGAGTTGAGGACTTTTGAGACTTCGCCTGTTTATCAACAACCCGTAGTTCCCCTGTCACGTGTATCCACGACAGAAAACAGCGCCGGCGGCTTTCACGCAATTTTCTTTAACAGATGCGGCTGTTCCTGTGATGTCCCGAAGGCCTGAACCAGCAAGTCCTGAATGAAGGACAGGTTGCGCTCCACGTTGATCGGCGCCGCGCTAGAGCCTCTCAGCAAATGCTGGTGCAGGCCCAGAAGGAAAAGTGGCGCCGTCGCCACAAGAGCAGACGCGCGGAGCTGGTCGGGGTCTTGCGAACCCCCTGGCGTGGCCTTGAGCTTGGCGCTGAATATCTGCAACGATGGCTCCAGCAACATATCGAGGTATGCTCGGCCAACGACGTCATCGGCCAGGCCTTCGATAAGGCCAAACGCGTGCGCGCGCGTGAATCTATCCTGAATTACGTCGGGGGTTGCAAAGGACATGAAGTTCCGGACCGCGTCCTCGGGGTTTGCAGAAGGTTCGGACGCAGCTTTCCTGTTTGCTGATCCGCGTATCGCGAGCTCGGCGATGATCTCGATGACCATGCCCTGACGATCCCCGAAGTAATGGCGCAAGGTTGGCTCGGACTGGTTGGCCGCGATCGCGAACTGGCGGAGCGAAGGACGTGCAAGCGCGGCGCTCAATGCGAATTCTGTAAGCTTGCCGAGCAGGGCTGCGCGCTTCTCATCAAAATCGTGATTTCTGACTCCGGCGGGTCTTGGCATTGGCTGTTCCTCCCAGAACTTCTTTGATTTTCTGCCTTAGGTTTTTCTTTTTAGAATAGAAAACGATATTCCTCTCGATTCAGGCGGTATCCCGAATCTGTAGCATGATTAACGGAGACAATTAAATATTCACCGTTGGATAGTGGAACGAACACTGCCGATATACAACTTATAGGGGTAATTGGGACCAGAAGGCCTGTAAGCCGGGTTCTGTTCGTCCCTTGCGGGATCTGGCAGCCATTCCTCTGGGATGAACCTTGCGGATCACCTCGATGCGACACACCCGGGGCACGGGTGTCAGACAACCCATGTGTGCCCCCTACTTGGTCTTGCTCCGGGCGGGGTTTGCCTTGCCAGCCCTGTTGCCAGGCCTGCGGTGGGCTCTTACCCCACCCTTTCACCCTTACCTTCTGGCCGAAGCCGTCAGGCGGTTTGCTTTCTGTGGCACTTTCCCTCGGCTTGCGCCGGGCGGCCGTTAGCCGTCGCCCTGTCTTTCTGGAGCCCGGACTTTCCTCCAGCATGGGGTTACCCCCATACCAGCGGCTGCCCGGCCTTCTGGTCCTGAAGGGGGGTATAGGCGCAATGGCGCCGAGGGGGAAGGCCAGGGGATTCCCGCGCATCAGGATGTGTCCGGCGGCGCGGCGAGACGCGCATCGAGATGGTCGAGCATGTTCGTGAAGCCGGCCGCCGTGCGCCGGTAGAGGCGGGCCGGCAGCGGTAGGGCACGCAGGGGCGCGCGGCCGGTCTGGACGCGGCGGGCGAGGCGCCGGGCGAGGCGCTCGCGGGCGCGGTAGGCCGCTGCACAGATAAAGAGCCGCTCGAGGAAACGCGCATGATCAAATTCCGGCGTGTCCGGCACATAGTCCGGGTTCTGATGACGGCGGTAATGTTCGCGCGGGGATTCGGTCAGCCGGAAGCTGAGACGCGGGCGGCTCTGACCGGGGAGCGGGGGAAGGGGCGTGCCGTCTTCGGCGGGATAGACCGGCGCGAGCACGATGTCTTTCGCCATCAGGTGAATGAGGCGGCGGATCATCGAAGCAAGCACGGCGAGGCCGGTCCAGGCGGTGCGGCGCACATCTTTCGTCCAGCCGCCGGAATTGCGCCGGGCAAAGCCCTTCAGCGCGCCGTGATGCATCACGACGAAAGACCAGAGTTCGCGGAGGGAGAGGCCAGCACTCATTGCGGCGCAGTCTAACCCCGCCAGATACCCCGTCGGATTCGCGGCGCGTAAAATAGTGCGCGGGAGGCGTCACTCTGGCAGGTTTTTTGGGGCGTAAGGGGCGCGGGAGCTGCCGGGTTTGCGGGAGGTTGGAGGTGGAATGGAGGCGATGAGAAAAGTTCTGGTTCGCGGGGAAACGGGCGCTGTTTCGTAGGCGTAAGTGGTTTCTTGTGCGCCGAAATTGCGGGATTTGCTTCAAGCCCCTCACCTCCCATTGCTTCGCAATGGGCCCCGCCTCTCCCGGAGGGAGAGGGGTTAGTCGCACTTTGCCGTGAGGTGCGTTTGTCGCCGCATTAATCAAAATGTAAGTGTGGGGAAACTTCATCAGAGTAGAGGATAGGTGTGCGGCGGACTTTTTGTGCGCGAAGGGAAGGCTTCTATGAACAGCTGGCGTGCAGACCTGTTCGAACCGGCAAGGCGGGCGGTGATCCGGCTGTTCCGGCCGGATGTGCGGATCGTGACCGGCGGCATTGCGTTCTATGCGCTGTTCTCGATCTTTCCGCTGATCTACCTGACGCTGACCTTGCTGACCGTGTTCCTGCCGCCGGAGATTGCCACGCAGCTGGCGACGCCGATCAGCAATTTCTTCACCCAGAACGTGGAGCCGCTGACGGGTAGCGAGATCGACACGATCCGCAAGATGACCCCGGCGGGCCTGAGCCTGCGGGCGTTTGTGGCAGTGCTCCTTGTGCTGATTACGGCAAGCTCCGGCGCCAAGGCGGCGATTACCGGCATCCGGATGATTGCCCGGTCGCAGGAGCCCGTCCGGTTTGCGCGGTTTCAGGGCGTGTCACTTTTGCTGACGGGCGCGCTGGTGCTGATGGTGTGGCTGCTGGGCGCGCTGCAGCTGACCGTTACGATCATATCGCAGGCGGGCGGCGCGGCGATGGGCGATTTTGCCGGCAATATTGCGCGGCTGGCGGATACGCTGTGGATCACCAAGGGGATCGGCGGGTTTGCCGTGTTCTATGTGATCCTGGTGCTGTCGCTGCGCGGGCATATCCAGAAGGGGACGCGGGCAATTGCGGCGGGGGCGGCGGCGGCGACGGTGGCGTTCATATTCGTCACCTTCCTGTTCCAGCTCTACCTTCATTATTCCGTACTCGGAACACTTTACGGGGCGCTGGCCTCGGTGATCCTCGGCTTTATCTGGCTGTCGGCCTCGGTGATGTCGCTGCTGCTCGGGGCGGCGCTGGCGGTCGAGTGGTCTCAGGCCTGGGGCGAGGAAGCCACGGTATAGGCCTCCGAGACCTGCGCGAGGCGGCGCAGGGTGCGGGCATCGGCCATGCCGGTGATCGTGTCCGGCAGCCAGCGGCGCTGGAAAGCGCGCAAGGCCGCCGGCACATCCGAGATGTCATAGCCGATGGCGCCGAGCTGGCGGTTGAGGCCGCCGGGATCGCCGCCCATCCAGACGCAGCCGGCGCCGGATGTTTCACTGGGCCAGAGGCCGAGGCCGGCTTCGGCGAGGCGTTCCCAGGGGAAGTGTTCGCCGGGGTCGATCTTGCGCTTCGGGGCGATGTCGGAATGGGCGACGATGCGGGACTGGCGGATCCCGTGATGCGCGATGATCTCGCGGGCGAGGGCGATGACGGCGGCGATCTGGACATCCGGGTAGGGCGGCAGGCGTCCGCCGGGGAGCGGGTAGTCGTGGCCGCCATTGACGATCTCGATGCCGACGGAGCGGGAGTTCAGGTCATCGTCGCCCATCCAGTTGGAGAGGCCGGCATGCCAGGCGCGGCGGGATTCGTCGACGAGGCGGGCAATGCGGCCGTCTTCCCAGACCATGTAATGGGCCGAGACCTTCGCCTCGGGATCGCGCATGCGGGCGAGGGCGGCGGCGCCGGACTCCATGCCGGTATAATGGAGCACGAGCAGGTCAACCGCGTGGCGGCGTTCGTCATGGTTGGGGCTGGGCGCCTCTTCGAACTGCATCACGAATCTCCCGCTCCGATTTTCTTGCCGAGGGACGCTTCGGGCAACACGGTATTCCTGCGGATGGCGATGAGGAAGACCCCGGCGAGCGAAACTGCGCCGCCGATGACCAGTTTCGAGGTGAAGGGCTCGTTCAGCAGCGTCACGCCGAAGAAGATGCCCCAGAGCGGGGTCATCAGGGTGAGCGGAGAGAGGACCGAGACTTCGTGGCGCTTCAGCAGGGTGTAGAAGGCCGAATGCGAAAAGATCGAGACGCCGATGATGGCGAAGAGGCTGGCCGCCCAGACCTGCCATCCGCCCGCGATATAGGTTTCGGCCTGGCCGGTCTCCAGCAATGCGGACATGCCGAACAGGGGCGCGAAGCTGAACAGGCCGACCCAGGCGGACAGGTTCAGGGGATTCATCTGCGGCATCCGCTTCATCACGATGCCGCCGGCCGAACCAAGCACGGCGGCGAAGAAGATCAGCAGGAGGCCGAAGGAGAGGCTGAAGGAGCCGGGATCGAAGGCGATGACGACCACGCCGGCAAAGGCGAGGGAAATGCCGAGCGCGCGGCGCCAGCCGATCTTTTCGCCCAGGAAGACCATGCTCATGATGGTCGACATCGGCACGCCGAGCTGGCCGGTGACGGCGGCGGCGGAGACATCGGCATTGGCCAGGCCGACGAAGAGGAGGCCAAAGTTCAGGCAGCCGATCAGCATGGCGATCAGGAACAGCGTGCCGAGATTCTTCGGCACCGGGCGCAGGAACGGGATCAGCAAGACCGCGACACCGAGAAAGCGGATGGCGGCGAAGAAGAGCGGCGGCACATCGAAATCGGACACGACCCAGCGTGTCATCACGAGGTTCACGCCCCAGACGAAGCAGATGAGAAAGAGAAGTCCGAAATCGCGAATGGGCATGCCCCCCCGCCCTATCAGGCTTTCACCTGTGCGGGCAGGGGGGACGCGAGGTCAAAAGGCTCAGGCGGCGCCGAGCCGGTTCACGGGCAGCTTGAGATAGACCTGACCGTCGGATTCCGGCGGCGGCAGGGCGCCGGCGCGGATGTTGACCTGCAGCGAGGGAAGGATGAGGCGCGGGGCGGCGAGCGTCTTGTCGCGGGCCTCGCGCATTTCGATGAAGTCATCCTCGGCCACCCCGTCATGGACGTGGATGTTTCGGGCGCGTTCTTCGGCAACCGTTGTTTCCCAGAGATAGTGATCGCGCTCTTTCGGCAGGTAGTCGTGGCCGACGAAGATGCGGGTCTCGGGCGGCAGGGCGAGGATCTTGTGGATCGAGCGATAGAGGGCCCGCGCATCGCCGCCGGGGAAGTCGGCACGGGCGGTGCCATAGTCCGGCATGAAGAGCGTGTCGCCGACAAAGGCCATGTCGTCGATCAGATAGGTGACGCAGGCCGGTGTGTGGCCGGGCGTGTGCAGCAGGCCGATGGTCAGCTTGCCGAGCGGGAGCGTGTCGCCTTCATTCAGCAGCACATCGAAGACGTGGCCGTCCGGATTGTCCGTGGTCGCACCAAAAAGCGGAAGGAAGGCTTTCTGGACCTTGGTGATATGGGCGCCGATGCCGATTTTCGCGCCGGTCTTGCGGCGCAGGTAGTCGGCGCCGGAGAGGTGATCGGCATGGGCGTGCGTGTCGAGGATCCAGTCGATGCGCAGGCCGAGCTCTGCGGCGGCGGCAAGGACCGCGTCGGCGGAGCGCGTGTTGAGGCCGGCCGCGTTGGGGTCGAAATCGAGCACGGGGTCGATGATGGCCGCGGCGCGCGTGGCCGGATCCCAGACCAGATAGGTGACGGTGTTGGTGGCGTCGTCGAAGAAGGCTTTGTGGTTTGCCATGGGGTGGCTCCTGTGTTGTGACCTTTATATATTAGCACTTGCTAATTTAGCAAGACCTAATATATTGGGCTCATGAAAACGATGACCCTTGATCCTGCCCAGTTCCGCGAACGTGCCGGTGAAGCCGCAAAGCTGCTGCGCACGATGTCCAACGAGCACCGCCTGATGATCCTCTGCCGCCTGGGCGATGGGGAACTTTCGGCGGGAGAATTGCTGGCGGGGACGACCCTGTCCCAGTCGGCGCTTTCCCAGCACCTCGCGGTGCTCAGGGAGGACGCGCTCGTGGCCACGCGGCGGGAGGGGCAGAGCATCTTCTACCAGATCGCGGACCCCTCCGCGCTGAAAGTTATTGAAACACTGGCGGGCATCTTCTGCCCTGAGGAGTGAAACTGATGAGTACACTGACGAAAATTGACCCGAAGGCTGTGGCCGAAGGGCTGAAGGCGGGACGCTTCCACCTGATCGATATCCGCGAGGCGGACGAGTTTGCGCGCGAGCATATTCCGGGCGCGGTCTCGATTCCCTTGTCGGGCGTTGAGCGGGCGGATGTGAAACTGGAGGCCGGACGCACCGCCGTGTTCCATTGCAAGAGCGGCATGCGGACGGAAGCGAACTGTGCGGCGCTGTCGGCGCGGGTCGACGGTGACGCCTTGTTGCTGGACGGCGGACTGGACGCCTGGAAGAAAGCGGGCCTTCCGGTGAAGGACAATGCGAAGGCGCCGCTGCCGATGAACCGGCAGGTGCAGATCACGGCGGGATTGCTCATTCTGATCGGTGTGGTGCTGGGCGCGCTGGTGCATCCGGCGGGCTACGCGCTGGCGGGCTTTGTCGGCGCTGGGCTCACCTTCGCCGGGATTTCCGGCTGGTGCGGCATGGCGAATGTGCTGGCCGTGATGCCCTGGAACAAGGCACCAGCATGATGGAACTGACGGTGCCCGTCATTCTGGCCGCACTGCTGAGTGGCGCGCTGATCGGCTTGTTCCTCGGCACGTTCGGGGGCGGGGGATCGGTGCTGGCGGCGCCCTTGCTGCTATACGCTGTCGGCGTGGCCGAACCGCACCTCGCGATCGGCACGTCTGCGGCGGCGGTCGCGGCGATTGCGCTGGTCAGCCTGACCGGGCACTGGCGGGAGGGCCGGGTGAAGTGGCCGTGCGCGACCGTGTTTGCGGTGGCGGGGTTTGCCGGTTCGCTGATTGGCTCGACGCTGGCGCTGCGCGTGCCGGGTGACTGGCTGCTGTTTGCCTTTGCCTTCGCGATGGCCGCGATTGGCCTGTCGATGTTGCGGCAGCCGAAAAGCGAAGGCGATCCGGATGTGCATCTGACTCCGAAGCTGGTGGCACGGATTGCGCCGATGGGGCTTGGCGTGGGGGGCGCGGCCGGCTTCTTCGGGATCGGCGGCGGATTCCTGATCGTGCCGGGCCTGATGGCGGCGACCGGCATGACGCTGGCGAATGCAACGGCCTCCTCGCTTGTCTCGGTCGTTGTGTTCGGCACGGCAACGGCAGCGAACTACGCGGTGCATGGCGAGGTCGACCTTCGACTTGTTGGCCTGTTGCTGGCAGGCGGGGCGCTCGGCGGCGGGATCGGCGTGCTGATCTCGCGGGCGCTGGCGAGCCGTGTTCGGCTCGCGCGCAGCGGCTTTGCGGTGATGATTGTCGTTGTGGCGGTCTATGTCGGGTGGAAAGCAGCGCAGGCTTTGGGCTGGACCGGTTGAACCAATCGCAGCCCGTCTGCGAAAGGTTGCTAATTTCGCCGCAAAGCGCTGATATAAGCGCCAGTGTGGGATGATGGGCTGCTGCGAAAAGCGGGGCCGGCGCCAATTGGAGACATGTGATGAGCCTGATCTGGTGGATATTGCCGTCCGTGGCCGGCGTTCTGGGCCTGATCCTGCTGTTTGCAGGTTTTGCGAAGATGGCGGGGCTGAAACCTTTCGCCGGCGTGGCGCGCCTCGCCTTCGGATCGGGCTTCCTCGGCTTGGCCGGGGTGATCGCTTTTGCGGGCCTGAATATCCAGACGTACAAGCGGCTGACCTATGAGCGCCCGGTGGCGACGGTGAAGTTTACCGCTGTGCCGGATCAGGCGGAGACTTACCGCGCGGATGTCGTGTTTTCGGATGGCGAGCTGCTGCTGCAGGCAGACGGCACGGCGCCGGTGTTTCGCGGCAATGAATGGCAGATCGGCGCCAAGGTCATCAAGTTCAAGCCGATGGCAAACATCCTTGGCTACGATTCGATCTACCGGCTGGAGCATATGCGCTCGCTGGATGCGATGCAGTTTTCCTCCGAGGTCGTCACCGAAGGCAAGATTGACGGGCTGAAGATTGTCGAGACGGAGCCCGGTCTTGATGTCGGTGGGCTGGCGGCGAAGTATGGCTCGAATTTCGGGATTGATGCCGAGTACGGCTCGGCGACATACCAGCCGATGGGCGACGGGTTCGAGTATGAAGTGACGATCACGCAGGATGCGCTGATCGCGCGTCCGAGCGAGGCGACGAAGACCAAGATCCAGAGCGGAGCCTATCCGGGCTTCAAGCCGATCAACGGGTCGAACTGATGAACCCCTGGGAGCGCTATGTCGTTCCGAACCTGATCGCGTGTGCCTGTTCGGCCAAGCCGATCATGAAGCAGCGCGAGAAGGTTGTTCCGCAGGCGGAAGGTGTGGTGCTGGAACTCGGTTGCGGGTCGGGCACCAATTTCGCGATGTATGATGCGAGCAAGGTGACGAAGCTCTATGCGCTGGAGCCGGCGCCCGGCATGGTGGTGAAGGCGCGGCGCACGGCGGGCGCGCTGGGCATCGGCAAGAGTATCGAGTTCCTCGAGACAGGCGCGGAGAATATTCCGCTGCCGGACGATTCGGTGGATACGGTCGTGATCACCTTCGTGCTGTGCACGATTCCCGATTGGGAAGGGGCGCTGCGCGAGACGAAGCGCGTGCTTAAGCCGGGCGGGCGTGTGCTGTTCAGTGAGCATGGCCTCGCGCCGGATGAAGGCATTTCCAAATGGCAGCGCCGCATCGAGCCGGTGTGGAAACCGATTGCGGGCGGATGCCACCTGACGCGCGATACGCTGGCGCTGCTGCGCGAGAGCGGGTTCACGACGGACGATGCCGAGACGATGTATCTGCCGAACACGCCGAAGATCGCCGGCTTTGTGAGCTGGGGATCGGCGAGTCTCGCTTAAGCTGATGCGGCGCCCGCCTTACCTGCCTTTCCTGAACGGGCCGCTGAGCCTTGCGCCCGGCCTGAAACCGATTCCGCCGGAGACCTGGCTGGCGCCGGATACGGAGGCCGAAAGCTGGTTGGGCGACAAGCGCGATGTGATGCGCGCGCATCGGGGCGAGGTGTATGGCGCGCGTGATGGCAGCGAGATGGCGGCGCTAGAGCTGGCTTCGGCCGTGCATGCTGTGGCCGGGCCGGCGCAGGGAGATTGGGCCAGCGCGCTGGAGGCGGCGGCGAGCGCTGTATCCGATGACCTCTGTATACTGATCAAGGACAGGGACGACCTGTGGCGGCTGGAGGCGGCGAGCCTGTGTGCGCCGACCTTCTGGCGGCTTGAGGAAAAGCTGGGCGAGCCGCTGGGCGGGCTGCATGCGCCGGTGCCGGGCGCGAACCCGGGCCTCGTGAGCCGCATTCACCGGATGTTTGACGCGGTGCAGCCGGGGCAGGTGTTGGAGCGGTTCAACTGGACGGTCCAGCCGGGCATGGCGCGGTTCACGCCGAGCCAGGCGCCGTTCAAGGCCCGCGCGGCGGAGTTGACGGTGGAGGGCGCGCTGAACGCACTTTGGCTGCGCGTGGAGCGCCAGACCATTTCGAAACTGGCCATCTCCGGCGCGGTTGTGTTCACGATCCGGGTGGCGGTGGATCCGCTGCGGGCGGCGCTGGCGGATGCGGCGCATGTGGATGCGTTCCGGACCGCATGGGACGGGATTGATCCGGTGCTGGGCGAGTACAAGGGCTGGCCGCATTATCAACGGCTGGTGCGGGCGGCGTTGTCGCAGGCGGGGTGACCTTTCCCCGCGCGGGTCTTTCGCCTACATGCATGGCAATTGGACCAATGCTCACCGGAGACGCGCCATGGACTTCCAGCAGATACTCCTCGACCTTCAGAAGCAGGCAAAGCAGGCCGCCAGGGAATATGACCTCGACGGCAAGGTGAAGAAGGGCAAGGACCTTGGCGAAGCCGCGCTGGAGAAGCTGAAGACGGATCGCAATACGCAGATCGCGACGGCGGGCGCCGGCGCGCTGATCGCGGCGATGCTGCTGGGCACGAAAGGCGGACGCCGGTTTGTCGGCGGCACGGTGAAGACCGGAGCGGTCGCCGGGCTCGGCGCGCTGGCCTATCATGCCTGGATGAAATCGCAGGGGCGTAAGCCGGATGCGGACGCGAAGCCGGCGCAGCTGGGATATGTGACGGCGAAGACAGCCGAACCGGAATTTGCCGAAGCGCTGGTGCGCACGATCGTGGCGGCGGCCTGGGCCGACGGGGTGCTGGACGAGGCGGAGCTGGGCGTGATCGACGCTGCGCTGAAGGAGGCCGGCCTCGACAAGAAAGAGCGCGGCATTCTGGAAAATCACCGGCCGGAGCCGGAGACGATGAGCAGGATTGCAGCCGGCGCCCTGTCGCCCAACCATGCGGCGCAGCTTTACTCGGCGGCCTGTGTGGTGACGGGTGATCCGACGGCGGAGGAAGCGGTTTTCCTCGGGAAGCTGGCGGATATGCTCGGGATTGGTGAAGGCCATGCCGCCGCGATCCGCAAGGAAGCGGCGGGCTGATGAAGTATTGGTTGTTCAAGTCCGAGCCGGACGCCTGGAGCTGGGAGCAGCAGGTGGCCAGGGGCGAGGTCGGCGAAGTGTGGTCCGGCGTGCGCAACTATACCGCGCGCAATCATATGCGCGAAATGAAGCTGGGCGACCGGGCATTCTTCTATCATTCGAACGAAGGGCTGGCTGTGGTCGGTGTGGTGGAGGTCTGCGCCCTGTCCGCGCCTGATCCGACCACGGATGACCCGCGATGGGACTGCGTGACCGTGCGCGCGCTGGCGCCAGTGCCGAAGCCGGTGACGTTGAAGGATGCGAAAGCGAACCCGAAGCTGACGGAGATGAGCCTGGTCTCGTCCTTCCGCCTGTCGGTTCAGCCGGTGACGGCGGCGGAGTGGAAAGAAGTCTGCCGGATGGGCGGGATTGATCCGAAAACGCTGAAGGCGGTGTAGGGTGCATTAGGCCGAAGGCCGTAATACACCGCTGCAACGCTGAAATGGTGCATTGCGGCCTTCGGCCTAATGCACCCTACGAGGTGAGAGGCGTCAGCCCCTATGCCCGTCTTCGAAGCCGGCCAGTGTCCATTCAGCGAAGGTGGCGAGGTTGCCGCCTGAGAAGAGGAAGCCGGCGACCCCGGCGGCTTTAGCGGCTTCGATGTCGGCGTCCTTGTCGCCGATCAGGAAGCTCTGCTCGCGCCTGACAGGAAAGTCCGCCATGGCGCGCAGCAGCATGCCGGGCTTTGGCTTGCGGTCGAAACTGTCGCGCCGGTAGCGCGGGTTCTCGCCGGCCTCGTGATAGGGGCAGTAATAGATCCGGTCGATCTTGGCGCCCTGTTCGGCGAGGCGGGCCTCCATCCAGGCGTGGAGGGCGTGCATGTCGTCTTCGGTATAGTAGTTCCGGGCGATCCCGGACTGGTTCGTCACCACGAAGACATACCAGCCGCGGGCATTGAAGGCGGCGATGGCCTCGCGAGCGCCGGCAATGAATTCAAAGTCTTCCGGGCGGCTGACATAGCCCTTGTCGACGTTGATCACGCCGTCGCGGTCGAGGAACAGGGCAGGTCTGTGGGAGGCCATGCGCCCCTCTTGGCCGAGTCTGGCGGCGCCCGCAATCCTCGCCGCAGTGGCGAAGGGGCTGGACCGCAGGGCCATGCGGGAGGAAGCTTCTCCCCGTGAAGGGCCGCAGAGCCCTCACAGGAGGAAACAAGGAGGACTATAATGGAACAATTCATTCCACTGATCGTCAGCGCGCTGGGCGGGACGGTACTTGGCCCGATTGTCGCGAGACTGGCCGGCGGCAACATGACAGGCGGGCTGCTGGGCGGCATCCTGGGCGGCGTTGCGGCGCACTTCGGCGCGGATGCGGCCGGGCTCGGCCCGCTGCTTGGCGACTCGGCCCTGATGGGCCATGTCCAGAGCTTCCTCGAAGGCGGCGTCGGCGGCGGCGTGCTTGCCGCGATTGCCGGTCTCGTTATGAAGAACAAGGCCTGAGACCATCTGCAGGCTGGATGAAAGGCGGCGCCCATTGCCCGGGTTGCCGCTTTTTTATTCCGCCGGTGTGACCACGGCCGCAACGGCTTCGCGGTTGGCGCGTACGCCGATCAGGAAGGGGAGGATGGCGAGGGCGATGAAGCCGGCGGCCAGCAGGAAGGCCGCGCCGGCGAAGTGGATCGGCGCGCCGGGGGCGGTGAAGTAAGAGAAAGTCTGCGTCATCAGGATCGGGCTGAAGATCAGCGTGAAGGCCATGATGGAGGATTGCGCGCCCTGCAGCTCGCCTTGCGCGTTGGGCGGTGTCAGGTTTGAGGTCAACGTGTTGATGGCGGGCATGGTGACGCCGGCAAGTGCCGAGAACGCAATCATCGCATAGGCCATCCAGGGCAGGACCGCGAAGGCAAATCCGATCATCGCGATCAACTGCATGCAGAGCCCGAACAGGGCGGCGCGCGCGGCGCCGAGGCGTTTGATCAGCCGGCCGGTCAGCAGTGCCTGCGAGAGGGCCGAGCCAAGGCCGACAACGCCGAGCGAGACGCCGATTTCCCATTCGCTCCAGTCATAGCGTGAGGCGCCGTGATAGTTCCAGGTGGTCGGGAAGACGGCGTGTGCGGTCTGGAAGACGCCGATGGCGATGATGAACCAGGCGACGTGGGGGAGTTTCGAAAAGTGTTTGATGGCGCCAAACGGGTTGGCGCGCGCGAGGCTGAAGGGGCGGCGGCTTTCCGGTGGCAGGCTTTCGGGCAGGACGAAGTAACCATAGACGAAGTTCAGCCCCGCAATGCCAGCGGCAACGAAGAAGGGCAGGCGCGTGTCGATCTCGCCCAGCAGGCCGCCGAGGACGGGGCCAAGTATGAAGCCGAAGCCGAACGCGGCGCCGAGCAGGCCGAAGGCATGGCCCCGCTCTTCCGGGGCGGTGACGTCTGCGACATACGCATTGGCGACCGAGGCGGTGGCGGAGAAGAAGCCGGCGAGGGCGCGCCCGATGAAGAGGATGCCGAGCGTCGGGGCGAAGCCCATGATCAGGAGATCGACCCCCAGCATGGCAATCGAGACCAGCAGGACAGGACGGCGCCCAAACCGGTCTGACAGGCCGCCGAGCAGCGGCATGGCGATGAAATTCGAAATGGCGAAGACGACGGCCAGCCAGCCGTTCGACTTGACCGCAACTTCGATGGGCTCGCCGGTCAGTTCTGCGAGCAGGGCCGGCATGATCGGCATGATGATGCCGAAGGACAGCATGTTGAGCGCGACCGCGACCACCACGAACAGGAAGGCATTCTTGCCGTGGGGTTGGTCAGCTGCTGCAGGGGCCATGGGCACATTCTATCAGGGCGGCAGGCGCCGGGGTCAATGAGGGTTTCGGAGTTTATTCTCGATTTCGATAATATTTCTACATTGGTGAAAATAAGAGGTCAAGCGGCTTGCCTTACACCGCGTCAGGTGTGGCGGGTTGATCGGATGAGCTCGACGCTTCCCCTTACGCGCAACGCCGTGTCTGCAGCGAAGGCCGACGCGATCCGTGCGTCTGTGCGGGCCGCTACCCGGCTGGGCAATGCGCCGGACGCGTCGCGCCTTGCGACGCCTGAAGACGCGGCTGCGCTGTTTGATCTCTTTTCGGAGCCGCGCGTCAACGGACCGATCTATTCGCTGCCCCGGCCTCTGACCAAGGCGGGTGTCGCTGCGCTGATCGGTACGGAGACCGCCAACCGTGAGGCGGGGACAGGCCTGTTATTCGTCAATGCCATGCCGGATGGAACGATCATGGGCTATTCGGAGATCCGCGTCTGGCCTGAGTGGGCAGCCGGCGAACTGGCGGGCGCGCTGCATCCGTCGCTGCATGGCAAGGGCGCGGGCGGGCAGGGCGCGGCGGCCAGCTTTGCCTGGATGTTCGATGTGCTGGGCCTGGACCTGATTTGCGAGACAGCGGCGCTGACGAATATCGCCACGCAGCGCATGCTCGACGGGCTGGGTTTCCGCCGGATAGGTGAGATCGTCAGCACACGGCCGGACGGATCGACGCGCGATAGCCTGGTCTGGGAAATGACGCGCGCGGAATGGGATGCACGGCAACGTCCCCAGGAAATGCCTTAACAGATACACGGCAGCCGGGTTAGACTGCCTCCAATTTCAGGAGGGAGACGCACTTGCTGGTCTATGTTCTTGGCGGCCTTGCCGCGCTGGTCGTGGTCGGGGTGATCCTGATCTACAACAGTCTCGTCCAGAAATCCCAGATGGCCCGGAACGGCTGGTCGGATATCGATGTCCAGCTGAAGCGGCGGGCGAGCCTGATCCCGCAACTTGTGTCTACCGTGCAGGGCTATGCCGCGCATGAGCGGCAATTGTTTGCGGACGTGGCGGAAAAGAGGGCGAAGGCAATGGCCGCCGGGGACGATCTCGCCGCGCGGGCGGATGCGGAAAGCGCGCTGTCGCGCCCGGTTGCGCAGCTGATGGCGGTTGCGGAAGACTATCCCGAGTTGAAGGCCAGCGGAAATTTCGCGGACCTGCAGCGGGAGCTTTCCGACACCGAGACCAAGATCGAAATGGCGCGGCGGTTTTATAATGGCGCGGTGCGCGAGTTGAACACGGCGGTGCAGAGTTTCCCGTCGAACCTGATGGCTGGTCTTCTGGGTTTCGGGCAGCGCGATTATTTCGAGATCGAGATGGCGGACCGGGCCCTGCCGCAGGTGGACATGGGCGGGGCTGCCGGATGATGCGGCTCATCCTTGCGGGGCTTGCGGTCTGCTTCCTAGCGCTGACCGCGGCGGCGGAAGAAAAGGTCAACGCCTTCGACGTCGCCATCACGGTGCAGGAAGATGGAGACATCCTCGTCTCCGAGACAGTCCGTGTGACGTCGCAAGGCAACGTGATCCGCCGGGGAATCTTCCGGGACCTGCCGCGCTATTATGCCGACGATGTGCGGGAAGGCGACAAGCTGCCCTACCGGTACAATGTGCGCCGGGTGACGCGGGACGGGCAGCGCGAGCCTTACGTGACGGAGACGGACGGCAACGCCTTCCGTATCCGGATCGGGGACGAAGATGTCTTCCTCCGGTATGGCACGCATGAGTATGTGATCGAGTATGAGGTGAAGAACCAGATCCGCTATTTCGAGGGTCATGACGAGCTTTTCTGGAACGTGACCGGCAATTACTGGCTGGTGCCGATTGAGGCGGCTTCGGCGCGTATCACCTTGCCGGAAGGCGCGCGCCTGACCGGGGAGTCCGGGTACACTGGCGGGTATGGAGCGGCGGAGGCCGATTATACCTTCCGGGAGGATGGCAGCGCGTATGTGTTTGAAACCACGCGGCCGCTGAACCAGCAGGAAGGGCTGACGATTTCCCTAAGCCTGGAGAAAGGCGTCGTCGCGCCGCCGTCTCTGGGCGACATGGGCATGCTCTGGTGGTTCCGGGATGGCGCGCTCGCCGCGCTGCTGGCAAGTTTCATCGGCGTGCTGGGGTTCCTGTTTATGAGCTTCCAGAAGGTCGGGCAGGATCCGCCGAACCTGCCGGTATTTCCAAGGTATGAGCCGCCGAAGGGATATTCACCGGCGGCCGCGCACCACATCTACTACCGCGGCTTCAGGGGCCATACGGCGTTGATCTCAACCCTGATGAATATGGGTGTGAAGGGGCTGATCGACATCGACGCCTCCGACAAGAAGTCCACCATCCTTACACGGAAGAGCCCGGATGCCGGCACGATATCGCCAGAGGAAGTTTCCCTCAATGCACGCCTGTTCGGCCATGAAGGGTCTCTGAAGCTTGGCGAGAAATACAGTGCAAGCTTTACGTCCGCCTACGAGAGTTTCCGGAAAAACATCTCTGCGCAGTACGGCAAGGATTATTTCCGCTGGAACCTCGGCTATACCTTCGTCGCGGGAATCCTGACGCTCCTGGCGGTGGCCTTTGCCATCTGGCAATCGGTCAACTGGTCCGGCTGGCACACGCTGGCTGTGCTGGCCTTCGCCGCAGTCAACGGCCTGTTCATGTACCTGATGCCGGCCCCGACCAAAAAGGGCGAGGAAGTCCGCTCCGAGATCGAGGGTTTTCGCCTTTATCTGGATACGGCCGAAAAGCTGCAGATGAATGCGGTTGAAGTGGGCAGCGCTGCGCCGCCGCCGATGAGCCTTGAACGGTATGAGGCCTTCCTGCCCTACGCGATGGCGCTGGATGTCGAAAAGCCGTGGACGAAGCATTTCGAGAAACAGCTTCCGGATGTGGCAGAGGGCTATCGCCCGGCCTGGGGGAGTTTCGGGAGCCGGTCTTTCGGCAATGTCGGCGGGATGAATGATGCCATCCTGTCGAGCATGAATACGGGTGTCGCGAGCTCCCTGCCGCAAAGTTCCAGTTCGTCTGGCGGGGGAGGCGGCGGCTTCTCCGGTGGCGGCGGAGGCGGTGGGGGCGGCGGCGGGTGGTAATCAGCGGGCGGCGGGTTTTCCGAAGGTGGCAAGCGCGACGCCGCCGAGGATGACCGCGCTGGCGATCAGGTAACGCGCGGTGAGCGGTTCGCTGAGAAGCAGCGCGCCACCGATCGCTGCAAAGGCCGGGACGCTGAGCTGCGCGAGACCGGCGGTGCTCGCGGAGAGGCCTTTCAGCGCGGTGTACCAGATCACGTAGCCGAGCCCGGAGGTGATCGCGCCGGAGACAATGGCGAGCGCAATGCCGCTGGCGGTGG
This sequence comes from Hyphomonas sp., assembly GCA_040223555.1. Taxonomy (GTDB): domain Bacteria; phylum Pseudomonadota; class Alphaproteobacteria; order Caulobacterales; family Hyphomonadaceae; genus Hyphomonas. Next base: position 51,662 of record JAVKGA010000003.1, on the reverse strand, counting down.
GCGCAGATTCGGGGCGCAGGGCGAACAGAGGTAGCGAGAGCACGAGGGCTATGCCGGCAGCCTGCAGGAAGTTGCCGGCGGTGGCATGGGTCGGATCGCCCGCGCCGCGTCCACGCAGGGAATAGAGTCCCCAGGCGATGCCGGAGATCGCCATCATGGCCGCGCCGACGGGCGAGGGCGCGGTCACGCCTGGGCCGAGCAGTGCGGCGAGACCGGCGACGGCGAGCGCCGCACCGGCCGTCTGGGCCGGGCCAAGCCGCTCGCCCCGCAAGAGACCCGCGCCGATCATCGTCACCTGAACCATCGCAAAGAGGATTAAGGCGCCGGTAGCGGCGGTGAGCGCAACATAGGCGAAGGAGAAGAAACCGGCATAGGCGAGAAGTGCGAGCGCGGAGAGAGGGCGGCCGGCTTTCAGGGCGCGCCCCGGACCGGCGAGCAGTGCGAGAACGGCAGCGCCGGACAGGAGGCGGATCAGCGTGAAGGTCCATGGCCCGGCCTCGCTCGCGGCGAGGGCGAGGCGGGTGAGGACAGAATTTCCGGCGAAGGCGAGCATCGCGGCGAGGGTAAGCAGGGCGATGCGCATGGGGTTGTGCAGCGTCAGAACTTGCCGTGCCGGCCGGTGCCTTCGGCGAAGCGCGCGGCCCCATCGCGGGCACTTCCGGCCTTGAGCACATCCAGCCCGCCAGCGAATTCGGCGGTGAGGGCGGCGTCTTCGGACAGGCTCCATTGGTTGATGGCGGAGGTGCGGTCCTTGCGCAGGCAAAGCTGCGGGAAGGCGGCGATGTCTTCGGCGAGTTTCAGGGCGCGGGGCAGGGCGGACTCGTCCGGGGTCAGATAATTAGCGAGACCGACGGCATGGGCCTCTTCGGGGGCGACTTCGCGGCCCGTGAGGATCAGGTCCATCGCGCGCGAGGCGCCGATGAGGCGGGGAAGCCGGACCGTGCCACCATCGATCAGCGGCAAGCCGAAGCGCCGGCAGAAGACACCGAAGCGCGCAGAAGGCGAGGCGACGCGCAGGTCGCACCAGAGGGCGAGTTCCAATCCTCCGGCCACGGCATATCCGTCCACGGCGGCGATGATGGGTTTGGAGAGTTGCAGGCGGGTGGGGCCCATCGGGCCGAGATCGCCGCCGATATGCGCGGGGTTGCCCTGGCCGGTCGCGACGGCTTTCAGGTCTGCGCCCGCGCAGAAGTTTCCGCCGGCGCCGGTGAGGATGGCGACGGAGAGGGTCTCGTCGGCGTCAAAGGCCTTGAAGGCCTCGTAGAGGGCGAGGGCGGTGTCATGATCGACCGCGTTGCGCGCCTGCGGGCGGCTTATCGTGATAACGCTAATAGCGCCTTGAGTGGTGGTGAGGACGGACATGGATTAAGAAGGAAGCAATCTGGTGCGCTTTTTGCTCGCCAGATCATCCATCAAGTACTGGAACTCGAACAAATATTTGTCGCTTGAAAACGTAGACAAATCAGCAACCTGCCCAAAATTATATGGGAAACCTATATCCAATTCGCTCACGTCATCGATCCTACATTGAGTCAGTTTTTGCGAAATCAGTCCCATGTAGACTTCGTAGTGAAATTGTTCCCGTCGGCCTTGTATCGCATCTCTGGACCAGCACGCGAGAATCTTCGTCGCTCGACGAGCGGCTTGATTGATCTGTTCTTTCCAATCACCTTCAAATCGTATTCGTGATTTCGCCAGAAGTTTGGCGTGGTAGTCCGATAATCCTATATTCTGAGGCTTATCGACCCAAATGCGAAACCCACTTTCAAGAAGTCCCTCAATGACAGGTTTGAGTTTTGGTTTGTCTGCGCTGGCGTGCGCTACAAAGATTGATGCGCCGGACGCTCCTCGAGGTCGCGCGTATTTGGCCTTGTCATACTCTATTTTTTCCCCGACGCTGTATGCTGCCGCATCATAGTCAACGATGGACTCCAAGCCCGTTGGCCGAATACTCGCAGACTTGCGTGTCGAGTGATCCTTTGCGAAATGTCCCCGTATCTTGGAAGAAATACGTTCACGGACAATCTCAGCAATGTCCAAAGTGCGCTTTTGGAGCTCGTGGCTTGTAATGCGAAGTGTGTTGAATTTCGCGAATTGAATCGGAATTTCTGCTGGTTCCAAAAGTATAGGAAACATCTTGTCGTGACGAACCGCAAAATCAGCTTCGGCCTTTACCAGAGGCGAGATCACGCTCGACTCGGTCCAAATAACAATTACGAGGTCCGCTTCAGTGAGATTGCTTTGGATTTTGGATTCCCAGGATTCGCCAGCTGAAATTTCGTTGTCACGAAAGACCCTGATTCCAACAGCCTCGAGTCGCTTTGCAATAACTTCGGCGATGACAATGTCAGGTCGACTGTATGACAGGTATACCAGCATTGTTGCCCCCGCTGCTCACTAACGGCTCAATTCCTTCATCGCCTCGTCCAGCCCGCCCAGCGTCAGCTCGAACATCCGGTGTTCGCCGATCAGTTCACGGATGAGTTTGATCGATCCGGTATATTCCCAGGCGCCTTCCTTGGTCGGGTTCAGCCAGACGAGGTGGGGGTAGCGCTGGACAAAGCGCTGGATCCAGATGCCGCCGGCTTCTTCGTTCCAGTGTTCGACCGAGCCGCCGGCATAGGTGATCTCGTAGGGGCTCATCGTGGCATCACCGACAACGATGACCTTGTACTCCGACGGATACTTGTTCAGCACGTCCCAGGTCGGGATGCGGTTGTTCATGCGGCGGCGATTGTCCTTCCACAGGCCCTCATACGGGCAGTTGTGGAAGTAGTAGTATTCGAGATTCTTGATCTCGGATTTGGCGGCCGAGAACAGCTCCTCCATGATCCGCACGTACGGGTCCATCGAGCCGCCGACATCCAGCAGCAGGAGGACCGAGACCGTGTTGCGCTTCTCGGCGCGCATCTCGATGTCGAGATAGCCCTTGCGGGCGGTGTTGCGGATCGTCTGGTCAAGGTCGAGCTCGTCCTGCGCGCCCTTGCGGGCCCATTTGCGCAGGCGCTTCATCGCGATCTTGATGTTGCGTGTCCCGAGTTCGACCTTGTCGTCATAATTCTTGAACTCGCGCTTGTCCCAGACCTTCACGGCGCGGCGGTGGCGGGATTTCTCCTGGCCGATGCGCACGCCTTCGGGGTTGTAGCCATTGGCGCCGAAGGGCGAGGTGCCGCCGGTGCCGATCATCTTGTTGCCGCCCTCATGGCGCTTCTTCTGTTCCTCGAGGCGCTGTTTCAGCGTTTCCATGAGTTTCTCGAAACCGCCCATGGCTTCGATCTCGGCCATCTCTTCCGGCGTCAGGAATTTCTCGCTCATCTTCCTGAGCCATTCCTCCGGCAGGTCGGTCACGTTGACGGCATCGCCCAGCGTGTCGAGGCCCTTGAAGACGTGCGAGAAGACGCGGTCGAACTTGTCGATATTCCGCTCGTCCTTCACGAGGGCGGCGCGGGAGAGGTAGTAGAAGTCCTCGACCTCCATGCTGATGACCTGTTTGTCCATCGCCTCCATGAGGGTCAGGTACTCTTTCAGGGTCACCGGAACCTTGGCGGCGCGCAGCTCGTTGAAGAAGTTCAGGAACATGGGGTGTCCATTCGTACTGTTCGGGCCGTACTGTTTCGGAATTCAGGATAACCCCGTAACGCCGCCCTGTCCAAGCTGACGCAGCGAAAACCCGCTGGTCATGCTGCATTCACCCCTGCGGCGCTAAGGCGTGGGCATGAAACGGGCGGGAATCCTGCTATTTGCGGCTGGCCTCTGGGCGGCGTCTCCGGCGCTGGCGCAGCCTGTTGCTGTATCTGGCGCCGCCTGTCCGGCTGCCGGAGAGGCGGCCTGTATGCTGGATGCAGCCTGGAGCGCGGCGCTGTTGCTGCCGCCGGAAAAGCTGGAGCGTGTGAAACCGCTGTTTGTCGTGCCGGCGCTGAAACTGTCAGGTGCAGAGGCGAAGGCGCGGTGGGACGCGCGGCTTGGCGAGACCGAAGTCGAGATGCCGTATGAGGATTATGTACGCCGGACGGCCGAAACCGTGGTGCGCGAGACTGGCTGGGAAGGCTTTGTCCGCCTGGCGCGGGACGGCGCGGCGCCGCTGCATATGGGACGGCCGGAAATCATGGCGGCTGCCATTGAGTTTGCGCCGGACAGCCAGCAGCGGGCGCGCCTGATCGAGATGATGTTCTTCCTCGCCGGCGCGCCGGACACCGCTGCACGCGGTTCGATCAACGCCGATGATTTCGAGCGCGCGGACTTCGGCCATGTGCTGGCCGAGCGGATGATGCGCGATTGCAGGTTGGCGGAATTCGACCGGGCGGTCGCGCTGACGGCTGCGCCGGATGCCCTGCGCTACCGCCTATGGCGCGCGCGGATCACCGGCGGGGCAGGACAGCTCGCCGGGGATATACGCGCCGGTGGCGGAACCGAAGATTCCAGCCATGTGCGTCAGGCGCTGGAAGGCTATGGCGCGGTTCTCTCGCTTGGATATTGCGCGAAATAGGCTTCAAATCCGGGTCCAGACCTTTCCCGGACGGCCGCTTTGAGTCATAGCGAAGCAATGGATATCCTCGACGAAGACGAGATGCCTCTCGTGCAAAGCGACGATCCCGACGGCGATCCGGAGCTCGGGATATGCGGTTCGGCGGAAGTTGCCGCGCTGTCGCATCTCTACCGCGCCGAAGTCTATCGCTCGACCGTCTGGCGCCAGCGGCTCGACCAGACGACCAACTGGGCCGTGATCTCGACCGGGATCGGTCTGTCCGTGGCGTTCGCCAATGAACGCGCCTCGCCCTTTCCGATCGTGCTGGTGGGCATGCTCTGCGTCGTGTTCCTGATGCTGGAGGCGCGGCGTTACCGGTTTTTCTATGTCTGGCGGTTTCGTGCGCGCGTGCTGGAGATCGCCTTCATGGTGCCGATCCTGCGCGGGGAGGGCGCCAAGATCCGCCTCGACCGGGGCACGGCGCTGTCGGACGATTACGAAAAACCAGCCTACCGGATATCGATGATCCGTTGCATCGGCCGGCGGCTGAGGCGCAACTATGGCTATATCTTTGCCATTCTCGGCGCGGCCTATTTCGCGAAAATCTCGATCCATCCGGTGGATGTGACCTCATGGGAACATTTCCTGCGGCGGGCGCATATCGGGCCAATTCCCGGCTGGTTCGCGATTTCGTGCGGACTGGCCTTCCACGCCATCTGGGGCTTCATCGCCTGGAAAACCTGGTTCGACGAGCGCAACGACAAGACCAAGATGGCGGATTTCCTGAAGAGCCGCGAAGACGTGAACTATGTCCGCGCCGCGAGCGCGCATGACAGCGCGCTGGGGTGAGTGGTTTTGTCCTGGAAGCAGCGATCAGGACTCGTCGTCGGTGCCATCCAGAATGTTTGACTTGAGCGTCCTGGACCTGTTCCTACGCAAGCGTCTGAAAAAGAAGTAATAGACGATGTAGAGCAGTGCCGCGAGGGACGGCAGAAATCGCAGCCAGAACTGAATGGTGGTGCGCCAGTCCTCTTGGGAAAGCTCACTCATCCCGATCACCTTCATCGCGATCTGCTCCATGCCGATTGCATCGCTGAGCAGGCCGAATGCAGCCAGGAGGGCAAAGGCTGCACCGAAGCGGGCCAAAGAGTTAGCGGACTTTGTTTCAAGGCCCTCATCGGCCGCAACCAATGTGCGCTCGACTTCAACGATCTTATTACCTATGCGCTCATAGGTATCGTGAACGGGGTCGAAGATTCTCTGTATGTATTCGTCATAAGTCTGCCAGCCAACTAATCGGCGTATGCGGAGATCCGCAATGCGCTGCCGAAGGCGCTGCCTGTAATATGCGGTTCGGCCGATACGATGCCGCAGTCCGCCCTGGATGCCTTTCTTAAGTTCAATCTCGGCATCGGCTGTGCGTAAGGCCGCCAGTATGCTGGGCGTGACGCTGTCCGCCTGCCGGAGTCTGGTGAGTTCGAAATCCAGCCTGCGCAGGTCGTCTCCCGCCTGACGCACTTGGCCCAGATCCAATACCGACATTGTGCGCGCTTCGCCGGCATTATTGATTCGGCGGTTCAGTCTTGCCAGTTGGTTGCGGGAGCGACCGCGGAAGAAAATGAAGTAACGGACTTCATCAATATTGGTGTCCGGATCAATGCCTGCATCCGGGGCCGCCTTCCGGCCGAAGTTCGAGCCATAAATGGCGAGACCGCTGAGCACTCCGCACAGAACCGTGTTCCCGGCTATATTGTCTTCGAATTTCGACAGGCCGCCGCGATATCCCAAGACACGGGACAAGAGGTGGGAGAACATGTTGATATATTTGATGCCGCTCTCGAACTCCTTCGTTACGGCCTGGGCTGCATGGAGATTGTCGCCGATGGTCGCAGAGGCAGCTGGAATATCCATTTCTATAAAGGGGTCGGGTACCAGGGGTTTCTCCAGCCGGGAGTCACGACCCGTCAGGAGTGCGCGTGACGTACTCATGAATTCTTCGAGCTGACCCGTGAATGCCAGTTCAAGGCTGCCGCTCGTCTTGAGAGTGACTTCAGCAGGTCGGATGATGATGCCTTTGAAGAGGTTCGAAAGTGAGAAGCAGGCTTCGGTCTCTTTCTGGGTTTCGTATTTACCTTTTTCTTTGTCCGCGTGCTTGCTGTCCTCCGAGCGGCTACGGTTTAACCAGCTCTTGTCGGCAGGAGCAGCCTTGACCGTTGGCAGGCGAATGCCGTTGAACCAACGCTTGGGGCTGAGGCCTCTGTCAGTCAAATGCTTCGGGCATTTCAGCAGCACATACCAGAAATCATCATACAGAAGACGTGTGACACCTTCAGCCACGAGGTCATCGCTCAGGTTCCTCATGCTGGCCTGACCATTTTCTGGCTCTAGGAAATCATATCCCGCTTCAGAGCTGGATGCCTTGCAAAGCGCTTCAAACAGAGGATGGCTTGCCAATGCGCATTGAAGGTCAGCGGGCGGGGGGGTCGGCGTCCACTTTTCGTTTGGAGCATTGATGTTTGGAGCATTGATACTGCTCCAAGTGTCCTGATCTTCTGATGCGGTTGATAGCGCTTTGAGTAACTCCGCTGCAGTTCTGACAAAGGGGTGGGCGAGACAGTCCTCAGGCGTTTCAGCAGAGTTCGGGTAAGCGCGGAACTGGACAGTGAAATACTCCGAGTGCAGGTCGATCAAAACTTCGATGGGCACCCCCGAGAAACGTCGCACGCCGAATACCGTTTCGTACCGCCTGCGCCCTGACAGAAAGGGGCCAAACTCTTTCTCGCTGTACAGGCGTTCAAATTGCTCGATCTTGCGCCCGGTGATGAAGTCTTCGGTGGAGGGATCAGTGTTGAGCGCGTCAATGTACGCGTTCACTTCATCGATCAGCTCATTCAGCCGCACTCGCCCGACTTTCTTGCTGGGCGAAGAGGTGATGTCGAACCGCTTGCCAAACCGGATCACGTAGTTCCGCGTCAGACACGGCGTGTCCATAATATAGGTTGGCCGCCTGTCTGACAGGTCTGCCCACGATGCTGGCATGTCCGCTCCCCCCGAAGCTCCGAAATCAGAACTCGCGCGAGGATCGGAATTTAATTCAAAAAAATCAACCCTTGGAGGTTTAGTTGTTTACCGATGGCGCCAAAAAATGACTGACTCGTGGACGATCGAGCAGGATTTGGGCAGCACGGCAGTCGTTGCGGCCGAGATACGGATACTCTGCCGCTGTGCCATTTGGTCGAGCGAGCTCGGAAGGCTCAGCCCGCCGGGCCCCTGCGGCCACCGCCGCCGCCATCGGTGCGGCGCGAGAGGAAGGCGAGGCGTTCGAACAGGGCGACGTCCTGTTCGTTCTTGAGCAGCGCGCCGTGCAGGGGCGGCGTCAGCGCCTCGGGGTTCTGTTCGCGCATCGTCTCGAGGTCGATGTCCTCGTTCATCAGCAGCTTCAGCCAGTCGAGCAGTTCCGACGTGGACGGCTTCTTCTTCACGCCCGGCAGTTCGCGCATGGCGTAGAAGGTGGAAAGTGCATCGCCGACCAGCTTCTTCTTGATGGCGGGGAAGTGGACATCAACGATGGCGCGCATCGTCGCTTCGTCCGGGAACTTGATGAAGTGGAAGAAGCAGCGGCGCAGGAAGGCGTCCGGCAGCTCCTTCTCGTTGTTCGAGGTGATGATGACGATCGGGCGGACCTTCGCCTTCACGACCTCATTGGTCTCGTAGACATAGAACTCCATCCGGTCGAGTTCCTGCAGGAGGTCGTTCGGGAACTCGATATCGGCCTTGTCGATCTCGTCGATCAGCAGGACGGGTCGCTTCTTGGAGGTGAACGCCTCCCAGAGCTTGCCCTTCTTGATGTAGTTCTTGACGTCCTTGGCGCGCTCTTCGCCCATCTGACCGTCGCGCAGGCGCGAAACCGCGTCATACTCGTAAAGGCCCTGGTTGGCCTTGGTGGTGGACTTGATATGCCATTCGATCAGGTCGAGGCCGAGCGATTTGGCGACTTCGACGGCCAGCACCGTCTTGCCGGTGCCGGGCTCGCCCTTGATGAGCAGGGGGCGCTCCAGCGCGATGGCCGCGTTGACGGCAACCCGCAGGTCATCCGTCGCCACATAATTGCTCGTGCCTTCAAAACGCATCGACCCTCAATCCTCTCAAAACCTCACCCTCACACCATAAGCCCCGCCCTGCGCCGGGCAAGCGCTGACCTGAAGGAAAGCGCTGCAATGCAACATCGAATTCACTCAGTCAGAGTTAAGAATTGAAAGTTGTTCACAGCTCCATAGATCACCGCCATTGCAAGCTTCGTCGAACATTACCTTGGCTTCGTCTGGTGCCGGATCAATTCCCAACCCATATGCCAGCTGGAATGCAAGCAACACGCACCCTCTATTGTCGCCGCCCGAACAAGCGAGCTGGTACAATGAAGTTGCTTTTGCTAGGTTCTGTTCTTCACGGGCATCCTGATCGAAAGATCGTCCCAATTCAAAGCATGCTGAATAGTCTCCGTCATTACACGCCACTTGAGACTCAATCATTAGATCTAGAGCATCTTCTGATGATGAAGGACGCTTCTCCAACGTCAGTTGAGAAGCTTTCAAAGCCTTGCATCCATCTGAATAGCCGCCAACGCATGCTTTTCTAAGCAATAGCAGCGCTTTTTTTTCGCTTCCATTTGAGCTGCCTCTCTCTTGGTAGTTTAGTGCAAGTATATAGCACGCGTTTAGTGCTCCATTTTCACACGCGAACTCCAACTGCTCAATTGATTCAGCCTCTGTCGACCCTGCTGAGGTGCTTCCTGCATACAGCGTCGAAATACGCAAACAGGCGTTCTCGTATCCGCCCCTACAGGCTTTGCTGTAAAAGAGGGTGCTCCTTGAAATGTCTTTTTCAACTCCATTTCCATGGTAGTAGGAAGATGCAAGATTGTTGCAGCCTATTGATGTTCCTTCTGTGCACGACATTCGAAACATCTTGATTGATTCGGGAACGTTTTTCTGAAGACCCTCGCCTGTGGCTAGCAGTTCGCCATACTCGCTGCACGCGCGCATGTTCCGAACGCCGCAAGCACTTTTGAAGTAGCTTGCTGCCAGTTCCACGTCTCGGCGAAGATACTCCGTACCTTGGCGGTATGCCAATCCAACCAACAACTCCGCCGTAGGATGGCCAATTTGGGCCGCTTTTTCCAAATCAGTGGTAGTAATCTTCACCAGTGCAGTTGCTAACAACTCATCGGCATCGAGGTTTGACTCGTGCTGATGATCGATGGCCGCCAATATCCTGGAAGTTTGTTGAAAAGCATCCGATCGTAAATAGTCTAGATCTCCCGAATAGTCGCGACGAACGAAAAATACCGTCAAGAAGACCAACAAAACAATGGCCGCAATGCCACTAAGAGCGAGCGGATAGGATCGCCAAGTCGGTGAGGATCTCGTCGTTTGTTTCGTAAACGGGACTGGTGTGTGCGCACTCGCCCGCAAGCCCGCCAACTCCGCTTCAAGCATGCTTGCGAAAGCTTCGAGTCCCTCACGCTCCCTTTGTACCCTGATCAAGTCCTTTCGCTTTAATGTGCGCGAAAGTGCTCGGACGACCTGCTGCCACCCCAAATGGTTTGCGTTTCCATGAAACGACTCTAAATTAATGACCTGAAGTCCAGTAAAAGCTAAAGGCTTGTCCAAATCGGAAATCTCTTCAATTTGAACTGGAATTAACACGTTACGTGAAATGGCAATTTGACATTCTTTTTTTACCCAAGGACGGTTGATTGAATGAGTTGTCCAAACGGTCAGCACGGCTCCCGCAGCTTTCACTTCGCGATCCAGCACATCCGGAAAAACATCTCCGCCTTCCAATCCATCAGCATCGAAGAAGACGTTCAATCCAAGTTCTTCAAGCGCGTCTTTTATAGTGAGTGCGCGAGCAACGTCCTGACGAGCGTAAGAGAGGAACACATCAGCTGCCATTTTGCGCCACCCAAGCCATTGCCTTGATTTAACCTCTCTACCTTCCGCCGCCAAGCAAATCCGCCGCAATGCAACATCGAATTCACTTAGGGGAGAGCCGCAGGTGTGGTACACGGAATACGCCATGCGCGACGCCACAGCGGCTCAAGCTTCAGACACGCGCCACACTTTTCCTGATTGATCCGGCTGCATGTCGGGGTACCCGGGATTGTGTAGGACTTATGATCCAATGCCCTCCTGACGACACGAGCGCATGGCACTTCCTCCCCCTCTGGCCCCCGGTTGGCCCCGAGCCTCAAAAGGTTCCCTTGCCCGCCTGCCGGCAAGGTAAATTCATGGCAATCAAGCGTTAACGCCTGTGTGCGAGTCTGGGACAGTCCAGAGGACGAGGTCCAGCGCAGTATGCCACTCAAACTCTCCCTCAAGCCCGGTGAAACCTTCGTGGTGAACGGGGCGGTTGTGCGCAACGGAGACCGGCGCGGCGTGCTCCTGCTGGAGACGCAGGCCCGGGTGCTGCGCGAAAAAGACATTCTCAGGCCATCCGACGCCGCTACGCCGGCCGGGCGCGCGTATTTTGCCGTCATGCAGATGTACCTGCTCGGCGAAGTGGATGGGCCGCTTTACACGCAGGCCGCAGATGCCCTGGCGGGCCTGCTGGCCGAAATGCCGGACGCCCAGGACGATGTGCTGCAGATTTCGGCAGATGTTGTTGCCGGCGATCTTTACCGCGCGCTCAGCCGCTGCCGCAAGCTTATGCCCTCGGTCGCCGGTGAGGATGCGTGATGGCGGAAGGCAGCACCCTTCGCGCCGCGATGCCGCTGAATATGCCGCCGGCAGTCAGCGTCGATGAAGCCATCCGGCTGATCGAGGCGGGGCAGGGTGACGGCCTGCGCGTCGACCTCGGCGGGGGGCGGATTGCCTCGGCGGACACGCCGCGCGGAACCGACGGCCTGCTGCAACGCCTGCGCGGCCACAAGATGCTGACAGCCCTGTCGCAGGACGGCGCCGACCTGTCGCGGCTGAAGCCGCCAGCGACGGATGTGATCGTTGCGCCGGCCGTGCGGGAAATCCTCGACGCGGCGATGCGCAAGCCGTAAAGCGCGGCGCATGACCCCGGAACTCATCTCCCTTTTCACGGCCGCGTTCGTCACGTTCTTCGTGCTGATCGACGCGCCGGGCGTGGCGCCGATCTTCGCGACGCTGACGGCCGGGACGCCTGCCGCACACCGGCAGAAGATGGCGTACAAGTCGGTCTTCGTCGCCTCGCTGATCCTGCTCTTCTTCGCGTTTGGTGGATCCTGGCTGCTGGGCGCCATGCATATCTCGCTGGATGCGTTCCGGATTGCGGGCGGGGCGCTCCTGTTCCTTATCGCGCTCGACATGGTGTTCGAGAAGCGCACGGAACGGCGCGAGAACCGGGCCGAGGAAGTGCTTGAGGAGCACAAGGGTGATCCGGAGCCGGACGATATTTCCGTGTTTCCGATGGGCATTCCGATGATCGCCGGTCCGGGCTCGATTGCGACGGCGATGTTCTACATGTCGGAAGCGGGCGGCTGGATGGAGCAGGGCGTCGTGCTCGCCGCCATCGGCCTCAATCTCCTGATCACGCTGGTCATCTTCCTGCTCGCCGGGCCGATCGTCCGGCTGGTCGGCGCCAGCGTGGCCGGCGCGCTGACGCGGATCCTGGGTGTGATCCTGGCGGCCCTGTCGGTGCAGCTCCTGATCAACGGGATACAGGGCGCCTTTAACCTCGGCTGAGCCTAGATTCCCTGCGGTTCGGCCTTCGGCGGCGCCTTGCGGAAATAGATCCGCACCGTCGACAACATGACCCAGAAGAGCAGCAGGCCTGCAGCCGTCAGGCTCATGATTTCCAGCACCATGGAATTGTCCCAGCGCACGCCGGCATCGGCCACACGCAGCGCTTCGTTGCCACGCTCCTTGACCAGGGCAACCGCCTGCATGCCGCCGGCTTCGGCCAGTGTGCGGGCGCGGATCAGGTCGGTGCCGTCGTGCGCGACAGAGAGCAGCGTGAGCGTGGCCGTAGGGCTCGTCAGCGAGGCGATCTTGTCGATCTGCGCCAGATCGTCTTCCAGAACTTCCAGTCCTTCCGGGTCGATGGAGCTTGCGAAAGCATCGCGCACCCTCGCGCCGCGCACATCCGTGGTGGCGATCTCCTTCAGCGCAGCCTCAACCGCCGGCATGAGAACGTCCCGGGGCACGGCCTCGCTGGCGAGCGAGTCCAGATAGAGGGCAAATTCCGGTGTCAGGCGTTTGGACCGGCTCGCAGACTTGACGATCGAGACGGCGCGGATGTTGGCATCCGACAGGCCGTCGCTGATGCCTTGCTGGACGAGGCCAATACCGGTCAGCTTGAACACGATACTGTCCGACGTGTCGCCATCGACCCAGCGCTGTGACATGGCGGCGAGGTCGCCATAGCTGCCGAGCAGGCGGAAGCGCCAGTCGATCTCCGGGCGCACGCCGGCCTCCAGCACTTCACCGATCTCTTCGCCGGGAACGACTTCAGGCTCCGCTTCGCTGGCAGGTTCGGGCGCAGGCTCAGGCTCTGGTTCGGGCGGGACCGTCGCGGTGATGGTGGCCTCGGGCAGGCCGATCTCGAATTCGATAGCGCGGGCAACACTCTCCGGCATCGTCTGGAGCGCGGCGCGGATGACGCGCTCGTCGGCGGTGCCTCTGGTTTCGGCTTCGGCGCGCACGCGAACCTGCTTGCCGAGATCCCTGCCAAGCATGGCGGGCGCGGCGAGGAGGTAGCCGCGCACGGCGTCCATGTCCTTTTCCTCAAGCGCGCGCTGCACCTTGTCCTGCCAGAAGGGGAGCTTGCGGCTTGCTTCGTTCGGCGCCAGCTCCTCGAACGCTTCGGCCATGCGCGTCTTCGTCTGCATGATCGCATCAATGCTGGGCTGCTCGGTCACCCCGGCATCGGCATAGGCCTGTTCGATGGTTCGGGACGCAATTGCGGGCAGGAGGATCAACAGTGAGTTGAACATCACGGCCAGCATCCAGCCAGCCTGCTTGGTAGGTTTTTTCCGTTGTTTGGCCATGCGGACAGGAAAACCGTGGAGAGCAGCGGCGATTGGGGGGCGTCGCCCATAGAGACTGGCGGGGTCTCAAAGATCAAGGCCCGGTGTGTAACTTGCACTGCGTGCAGCCACGGACTGTGCCATATGGCTCGAATGTTACTTAGAAATGTCGTACTTTTGGCGTAAGAGGTTGAAAGTACTGGTTTTAACTTAGCAGTTTGCGTGATTGCGCCGAATCGAGGGTCGATCTATATGGCACGGAAACGAGTGAAGGAGACTGCGGTGAGCATCGATCTTTCAGACGACTATCGGCCTTCCGAAGACGAGGCGTTCATGAATGAACGCCAGCTGGCCTACTTCCGGCGCCTGCTGGAAGTGTGGAAAGCGGACATCCTCGACGGGGCCAAGCAGACCATCCACAATCTTCAGGACGAGTCCGGCTCCCTGCCTGACATCGTCGACCGCGCCTCGGCCGAGAGTGACAAGGCGCTTGAGCTGCGCACCCGCGACCGCCAGCGCAAGCTGATCTCCAAGATCGATTCTGCCATCCGCCGGATCGAGGATGGCACTTACGGCTATTGCGAAGCGACCGGCGAGCCGATCGGCCTGCGCCGCCTCGAGGCGCGCCCGACCGCCACGCTGAGCCTCGAAGCGCAGGAGCGCCACGAGCGCAAGGAAAAGACCCTGCGCGACGACTAGCTCCGGTAAACAGGTTCCAAACCTGAAAGGCGGCGCTTCCCGGAGGTAGCGCCGCCTTTTTTACTCAACCACTCACCCATACGCCTTGGCGGAACTATCAAGGTTTCCCCTTCAGCAGTTGCGCCAGAATGCACCCAACTTCCGAATCACGCCTTACCAGGACCTGACCGGGGGGTTAAATTCGAGGGATAGTTCTGAACCCCTTGCGGCGGCGCCTTAACTTCTCGCTGCGGCGTTTCCCTAACGGGTCGTTAACCGGAACCGGGCGATGTAGTCCGGATGACCCGGAATACGGCCGCGCCTCTCACTGCGACGGCGCTGCGAGACAGCGCCGATGACGGCTGGGATATGTCTCCGCGCCGCGAAGGGCAGGTGATGGCAGACCTGCCTAGGAATTTTGAACCGGCTGAACCGGACAGGCCCCTTATGACTGCACGCGGATTGCTCTCTCCTGCTGAAATCGAGGCGTTGCTGCGCCCGGATCTGTCGGACCTGCCGCCGGAGGCGCCGGTCGCTGCAGCGCGGCCTGTGGAAGACTTTGCAGCGCCGCAGCCGGCCAACACACAGGACCACGACCTTGCCCGTCGTCTGGCGGCGCGCCTGTCCCTGGGCCTGCGCGAAAGCTGCGGCCTGCCGGTCGCGGCCATGGTTGCCGGCACAGCGCATGGCCCGTTCGAAACGGCGGTCCGCCAGGCCGATGAAGACCGGGGGCAGGCGATTGCCTGCTTTGCGACCCGCGGCGGCGATATCGGCGCCATGCTGGTCCTCTCACCGGCGCTGTCCCAGCTGCTGATCGAGACGGCCTGCGGCGCACGTGAGCGCGGCGGCGCCGTCAAACCGCTGAGCCCGATTGACCTTGCCCTTCTCGAAGCGCTCGTGCGTCCGCTGGCGCAGGCCATTTCTCCGGAACTCAGCTTTGCCAACATCGAGACCGAAGCCGTGTTTGCCGCTTCGATTGCGCCGCCGGCCGATGCGTTCGTCACGGAATTCTCGATGCGCTTGCAGGCAGATACGTTCCGCGCGCAGCTTATCATCACGCGGCCGTTGACCGGCGCGCCCGCTGCTGAAGCTGCGCACGCCCCTCAGGCGCGCACGGTGCAAGGCGGGCTTTCAGCCACGCTGACCGTGCGGATTGCAAGCCTCGCCGTGCCGCTGTCGAGACTGTCGGACCTGAAACCGGGTTCGACCCTGCTGCTGGGCGTACCCGCAGACCAGCCGGCCCAGCTGATCTCGGGCGGTGAAGGCGGCGTGCTGGCGGCAGAAGCAGAAATCGGCCGGCGCGGAAACCGCGTCGCCCTGCGCATTACGCGCCGCGGTTCGGCGCTGGGTCCGTCTATTCAGGCGGGCGCTTGACGAACTCGGCTTCGATTTCGATCAGGACATCATCACCGACCAAGCCGATATACTTATCCAGTCCGTAGTCTGAGCGCTTGATCGGCAGGGTGGCCGAGAAGCCGATAACGTCTGCGCCGCGCAGCCGGTCATAGGCGCTGCCGTTCAATTTTGCCTTGATGATTACGGCCTGCGACTTACCCTTAAGCACCAGGTCGCCGCTGATGTCGGCGATATTTTCGCCGACGACTTTCAGGCCATAGGTCTTGAAGGTCGCCTGCGGATAATTGGCGGCGTCGAACCAGTCCGGGCCCATCAACTCTTCTGCAAATTCCGGATTGGCCACGTCAAGCGATGTGATGTCGACGACGGCGTTAAGCGTGGCGGCTTCCGGGTGCGCGGGATCCCCGGTCAGGCTTGCGTCAAATTTTTCGAAACGTCCGATATAGGTCGAGAAGCCGAGATGATCGATCTTGAACAGGATCGAGGCGTGTTTGAGGTCGAGCTGGTAATCACCAGCCGGTACGCTGGCCGCTTCGGTCTGAACATCCGGCTTGAGGGCCGCCACCGCCAGCGTGTTGCAGCTGGCGGCGCCGAAAAGGGGTAGCAGGAGCAGCAGCAGGGCGGCTTTCCGCCGCCCCGCCATACGTGGTCTCAGGCTTTTTTCTCCGCGATCCATGCGTCCACCGTTTCTTCCAGCACCGCGAGTGGCACGGCGCCGTCCTTTAGCACAACATCGTGGAATTCACGAATGTCGAACCCGTCACCCAACTGGTCACGGGCCCGCTCACGCAGTTCGACGATCTTCAGCATACCGATCTTGTAGGCCGTCGCCTGGCCCGGCATCACGATATAGCGCTCGATGGCCTTCTCGCAGTCGCCTTGCGGATTTGGCGTGTTGTCCATCAGGTACTGGATGGCTTCTTCGCGGGTCCATTTCTTGTCATGGATGCCGGTGTCGACGACGAGACGCGCGGCGCGCCAGATTTCCATCGCGAGGCGGCCAAAGTCCGAGTACGGATCTTTGTAGTAGCCGAGTTCTTTCGGGACGAGTTCGGTATAGAGGCCCCAGCCTTCGGAATAGGCCGTGTAGCCGCCGAACTTGCGGAAGCTCGGAATGCCTTCCAGCTCCTGCGCGATGGCAATCTGCATATGGTGGCCGGGAATGCCTTCATGATAGGCGAGGGCTTCCAGCTGGTAGGTCGGCATGTCGGCCATGTCATAGAGGTTGGCATAGTAGATGCCGGGGCGGCTGCCATCCGGGGCAGGGCGGGAATAAAAGGCCTTGCCGGCAGATTTCTCACGGAACGGCTCAACCGCTTTCACTTCCATGTCGGCTTTGGGGAAGGTGTTGAACAGTTTCGGCAGGTCGCCTTTCATTTCCTCGATCGCGGCTTCGGCCTCGGCGAGATACTCGGCTTTGCCCTCCGGCGTGTTCGGTTTGTAGAATTGCGGGTCGGTGCGCATGAACGCGAAGAAGGCCTGCAGATCGCCTTCGAAGCCGACCTGTTTCATGATCGCTTCCATCTCGCCATGGATGCGCGCGACTTCATCAAGGCCGAGCTGGTGGATTTCAGCCGCCGTCATGTCGGTCGTCGTCATCTGGGCGAGGCGCTGGTTGTAATAGTCGCCGCCGTTCGGCAGCTTCCAGGCGCCGTCATCCGTCGTGGCAACAGCCTGCTGCGCCGTCAGTTCCTCGATGGTGGCCTCATAGGCGGGGCCGACGGAAGAGATCAGCGCCTCCGCAGCGCGCGCGTTCAGGTCCGCTGCCTCTTCTTCCGTCACCGTGCTGTTGGCAACGAGGGCTGTGACCTTGCCGCGGAAGTCTTCCATCAGCGGGCTGTCGGCGACCCCTTCGCCCGCCGGCGTGAACGGATAGCCGGTGATCAGGCCTTTCGCGTCGGCCAGCACGTAATCATAGACGAAGGCGGGCGGCATGATGCCCATCGCGGCAGACGCTTTCGCGTTGGCGAGATGCTGGCCGAGATAGGTGTCGATCCCGTTCAGGCGCGAGATGTAGGCCTCGGCGTCCGATTTGCTGGTGATCTTGTGCTGGTTGATGAGGAAGGCCGGAATGCCGGACTGGACACCGTGCATCTGGTTGAACGTGTAGTTGTAGTGCCGATAAGGGAAGCCGGCTTCGGCGCGCTCCAGCTGGTATTCGGCCAGGCGCCAGGATAGTTTGGTCTGATCGTCCAGCTTGTCGAAGTCGAAGCTGGCTTTCATCTCCGCGACATTGGCGCGCTGGATTTCCAGTTCGGCGATCTCGAAGCCGTCGGACGCATCGCTCCACTCGCCATAATTATCTTTAATGCCGAGGAAGGTCTGCCGCATCGGGTCGCGGGCCACGCTCTCATCGAATTTCTGCTCGAACCAGGCGTTCAGCCGAACGGATTCGGTCTGGACGGTTGCGGTTTCGGCCAGTGTGGCGGGCGCCGCAGGCTCGCTGATCGAGGGCGTACCGCAGGCAGCAGTGGTGGCGAGAAGGGTGAGCGCGAAGGCAGACCGGATTATTGTCATCAGGCGAATCCTGTTCTGTTGGGCTATCGGATGGGGTTGTCTTAACGGTTTTTTTGGATTCGTTAACCTTTGACGTGCGAGAAGAGGGTAACCATGAAAGTCCCGGGCGCGGCGCATGTCGCGCCGGGACGTTCGCGCTTCCGGCAGCGGGCCGGCTGAATTGGCGGTAAAGCATGAAAAAAGACTCAGAAGCCCTTGATTTGTCTCAGGTCCTCGGGACGACAGAGGAAGCCGATACGGCCGCCAGCCCGGCAACCCGCAAGGTTGACCTGCTGCAGCTCGGTTTCTGGGCCTGCCTTCTGCTCTCGATTGCCGCCGCCAGCGTATCGCTCGTGCGCCCGCAGGCGTCTGGCGCAACCGGGTCCATCCTGCTGATCACGATGGCGTCTGGCGGTCTTGTCTTCCTGCTCTGGACCGTACGCGGGGCTGGCCGGTTTATCGGCCTGTTCCCGGAAAGAGGCTCTGCCGCCCGCATCGCCAATGCGGCTGCGCCGCGTTTCCCCTGGATCGAAGCCCTCGACGAGGCTGTGCTGGTCACCGACACCGGCGGCGCCCCGATTGCCGCAAACGCGGCCTATGACGAACTGGCCGGGCTGACCCTGATCACCGGCCCCAGCGAATCCGGCCCGGTCACGGTGGACCGCCTGTTTGGTGCCATCCATGGCCTGACCGCGCCGATCTATCGCCTGTCGATTGCCGCCAAGACGGGTGTCAAACGCCGCGAACTCCTGCCGATGGTCGCGCTTGGCCCGGAACAGGTTCCGGCGCAGTTCGAAATCACCGTCTCGCCGCTGCAGCGCGGCCGCGTTCTGTGGCGCATCCGCCGCATCGCCGGCCAGCTTGAGGCGACCGGCGCGGCGGACATGAAATCCCTCTACGTCGAAGACGCGCCGATGGGCTTCATCGCGGCCCGTCCGGACGGCACGATCACCTATGCCAACGGCTTCCTGCGTGAGCGGCTTGGCCTGCCGGAAACGGTCAAGAATATCCGCCTCGACGACATCATGCGTCCGGAATTCGTCAAGCTGCTGGGCCGCGACCGCAAGTCGGGCGCGCCGGGCCGGGCCGACATTCAGCTGCGCGCCCGCGACGGTGTCGAAGTGCCGATGCAGGCGATCACGACCTGGTCAGGCAAAGGCGCCGAAGCCAATGGCCGCACCATCCTGCTGCCCAGTCCGCAGATGCTGAACGGGGAAGGCGAACGCTTCTCGCTGCAGGGCGCTTCGCGTCCGATGCGCGAAGGCGGCGACCCGATGTTTGACGATGCGCCTTTCGGCGCGGTCCGCCTCGACGGCGACCGGGTGGACGGCGCCATCATCATGGATGCCAACCGCGCCCTGATGGAGCTGACAGGCGGGCGCGCCACGCCGGGTTCGCGCTTTGCCGACCTGTTTGTCACCGATGACGAGAACCCGGACGGCGCTGCCGCCGCCCTGGTGCATGCCGTCGACGAACCTGTCGCGCTCAGCCTTGCCGGCGCGGAGAGCGAAGACAAGGTCAAGCACGTCAATGTCTTCGTGACCCTGAACGCCACCGGCCGGCCCTCGGTCGCTTATGTCGTGGACATCTCTGCGCACCGCCAGCTGGAGCAACGCCTTGCCCACGGCGAGAAGATGCAGGCAATCGGCAAGATCGCGGGCAAGATCGCGCACGAGATCAACAACATGCTGCAGATCACCATGGGCAAGTATGAGATGCTCATGTTGCGCCATCCGGTCGGCGATCCGTCCTTCGATGACCTGAAGTCGATCCATGAGGCGACCGTGCGCTCGCGCGACCTGGTGCGCGGCCTGCTCGCCTATGCGCGCGAACAGACGTTCAAGCGCGAAGTTTTCAACACGACGGACTTCCTGACAGAGTTCTCGATCCTGCTGCGCGGGGTCATCGACGAGCGCATCACGCTGGAAGTCAATCATGGCCGCGACGTGCCCTGGATCCGGGCCGACAAAAGCCAGCTGGAAACGGCGATCATCAACCTCATCACCAATGCCCGCGACGCGATGCTGTCACAGCGCGATGGCGGCAAGCTGATGATCCGCACCAGCCGTTCGACCGGACGCGAAGCGCAGGCGAAGGGCTTCGACTATGTCGAGGACGGCGAATACCTGCTGGTCGAAGTCGAAGACACCGGCGGCGGTATTCCGAAACACCTGCTGGAAAAGATTTTCCAGCCCTTCTTCACGACCAAGGACAAAGGCCATGGCACCGGGCTTGGCCTCGCCACGGTGTTCGGCATCATCAAACAGTCCGGCGGCTATATCGAGCCGGTCTCGGTGCCCGGAAAAGGCACGACGTTCCATATCTACCTGCCGGCCCTGCCTGCCTCGGAAATCCCGCAGCCTGCCGATCCGGCACTTGAGCAGCGCGCCGCCCACCGCCCGCTGGATCTGTCCGGACGCGGCCGCATCCTGGTCATCGAGGACGAGGCCGGCGTGCGCGACATCGCTGTCTCGGTCCTGCGCTCGCGCGGCTATGAAGTCGAGGAAGCGGAAGACGGCGAAGAGGCACTCGAAATCATCAACGCCAAGCCGGGCGAGTTCGATCTCGTGATCTCGGACGTTGTGATGCCGGGCATGAATGGCCCGACGCTGATCAAGCAGGCCCGCGAAAAGCTTGGCCATGCGCGCGTCATCTTCATCTCCGGCTATGCCGAGCAGGAACTCGCCAAGCAGCTCGACGACCGCGCGGTCTCTTTCCTGCCCAAGCCGTTCTCGGTTCGTCAGTTGGCGGAGCTTGTGAAACGCGAGATTGGCACGCCGCAGCAGGCCGCCGCTTAGGGCGGTCCTGCTTAGCGTGACCAGTGCGCAGCGAGTAGTCCGGCAAACTCCTCGGCGCGTTCATGGCAGGCCCAATGCCCGGCACCGCTGGCGACATGCAGCGGCGTGCCCCACATCTTCGAGAAACGCTCGGCCACCGAGATATCCACGAACGGATCAGTCTCGCCCCAGAAGAGTTGTCCGCGTTGGGGCAGGTTGACGAGATCATCGACCCAGGCGCCGCGGAAATTGAGGCCCAGCGCCGAGCGGTAAAGCTTCAGGATCGACTGGCGCATCACCTTGTCGATATGCGGCACTTCTTCCCGCGCGAGGCTCGCCGGCATGCCGCCTTCCACGAGGGCGGGCTCCAGCCGTTCCTTGTTGCGCATGCCCAGCATCACGAGTTCACCGAGCAGCGGTGTCGCCCACATCCGCGCCGTCCGGTGGCCGGTATACTCGCGGTCGATCACGGCGTTCGTCACGCACCAGCTGGACACAAGGTCCGGCCGCAGCGAGGCGGCCCGCAAGACAAGCAGCGCGCCCCAGTCATGGCCGACGATGTGGACCGGCTCTCCCGCCGCTTCCATCTGCGACACCAGCCAGTCGGCATAGGCGTCCTTTGTGCACGCAAAGCCCGCCGGAACCGGATTGCCGAAGCCGGGCAGGGACAGGGCGCGGTAGGAGTCCGGTTGCAGGCCCAGCGCGCGCACCAGTGGGTCCCACAGGATGGCCGTATCCGGCACGCCGTGTACGAAGATAATCATGCGAGGCCCCCATCGGCACGTGACCCAGAGTTAACCCCATTGGCGCCCCCCGGCAACGCCGGGCCGGGTCCATTTGCCCGCCTGCCTGCGAAACGGGCGCCCGTTTTCTGGCCTCCCGGCGAACAATTGACCCAATGACACGCTTGCGATGCGCGCGCGGCTTGTCCAAGGATGCGCCCAACCAGAAAACAGGCAGACCCTCAGGGAGAGACCGCGATGAAAACCCGCATCACTGAAATGCTCGGCATCCAGCACCCGATCGTGCAAGGCGGCATGCATTTTGTCGGCTTTGCCGAAATGGCAGCGGCGGTCTCCAATGCCGGCGGCCTCGGCATCATCACCGCGCTGACCCAGCGCACCCCGGCCGACCTCGCCAACGAGATCGCCCGCTGCCGCGACATGACGGACAAGCCGATCGGCGTGAACCTGACCTTCCTGCCATCGGTGAACCAGCCGGACTATCCGGGCTATATCAAGGCGATCATCGAGGGCGGCGTGAAAGTCGTCGAGACCGCCGGCAACAACCCGGTCCAGGTGCTCCCCGTCCTCAAGGACAATGGCATCAAGGTCGTGCACAAATGCACCGCCGTGCGCCATGCCCTGAAGGCCCAGAAGATCGGCTGCGACGCCGTCTCGGTCGACGGCTTCGAATGCGGCGGCCACCCCGGCGAGGATGATGTCCCGAACTTCATCCTGCTGCCGCGCGCCATGGATGAACTCGATATCCCCTTCATCGCGTCCGGCGGCATGGCCGATGGCCGCTCGCTCGTCGCCGCCATGGCGCTTGGCGCCGAGGGCATGAACATGGGCACGCGCTTCATCGCGACGAAAGAAGCGCCGGTCCACGAGAACGTGAAGCAGGCCCTCGTCGCCGCCTCCGAACTCGACACCCGCCTCGTCATGCGCCCGCTGCGCAATACCGAACGCGTGCTGACGAACCCTGCCGTGGAACGCCTTCTTTTGAAGGAGAAGGAACTCGGCACCGCGATCAAGTTCGAGGACATCATCGAGGAAGTCGCGGGCGTCTATCCGAAGATCATGCTCGACGGCCAGATGGATGCCGGCGCCTGGTCGTGCGGCATGGTTGCGGGCCTGATCTACGACATCCCGACCTGCAAGGAACTGATCGACCGGATCATGGCGCAGGCCGAAGAGATCATCTCCAAACGCCTCGCCCGTTCCATCGCCTGAGCCGGGCGCGCTGTTAACCTTTGTTTTTCAGGGGCCAAAATTCGCCTGAGGTGAGGGGATCGCTCGCCCCTCAGGTGTAGACAGCGCTGTTTCGTTCTGACTATGTTCCAAGGGAATCGATGTAAGGCCCTCCCATGGATCCCATCATGACCTTTGGCAGCCTGTCGCTCGACGCGCTGCACCTCGTATTTCTCGCGCTCGCGCTCGGCCTCGGCGTTTACCTCTGGCAGGCCCGCCAGCAGCAGGCGATGCGCCGCGAGCTGCTGGAACGGGACCTCGACGCAGCCCGCGCCGAAGCCGAACGCAACGGCGCGCGCGCCACAACGCTGGAGCGGGTCGCGCAGGACGCTCAGCTGAAACTTGCCGCCGTCGAAGCGCGCAGCGCCGAGGACGAAGCCCGCTTCGCCCAGCTGGCCCAGGGCGTCCTGACCCAGGCGAACCAGCGCTTCATGGAACTCGCCAACGAGACCTTCACCAAACACAAGGAAGGCGCCCAGACGAACCTCAAGGAGCTGATGGACCCCCTCACGAAAAACCTCGAAGAGTTCGGCAAGCGCGTGGCGGACATCGAAAAGGTTCGCCTCGAGGACAAATCGGTCCTTCAGACTCAGGTGCTTGCCATCGGCGAAAGCCTGCTGCGCAACACCGCCGAGACGGGCAAGCTGGTCACCGCGCTCTCTGCCCCGAAAGGCGGCGGGCGCTGGGGCGAGATGACGCTTCGCAACGTGATGGAACAGGCCGGCCTGTCAGAACATTGCGACTTTGCCGAACAGGTTCACGATCAGACCGACGCGGGACGTCAACGCCCCGATGCGATCATCCGCCTGCCGGGCGACCGGCAGATCGTCGTCGACTCCAAGGTCTCGCTGGATGCGTACCTCGCCGCACACAATGCGACCGACCCGGCCCAGATCGACGCGCATCTGAAGTCACACGCTGTCAGCGTGCAGCGCCATGTGCAGACCCTATCCTCGAAGGACTATCAGTCCAATCTCGGCAACCGGTTTGACTATGTGGTCATGTTCATTCCCGGCGAGAATTTCTTCGCCGAGGCGCTCAAACACGCGCCAGACCTGCTTGAAAAGGCGATGAACAAGTCGGTCATCGTCACCACGCCCACCACGCTGATCGCGCTCGCCCGCACGGTCGCGCATCTCTGGCGCCAGCATCACCAGAACGAAAACGCCATGGCCGCCGCCGAAGAGGCGATGACCCTCTACACCCGTATCGGCAAGGTGCTGGAGCATATGGACAAGCTGGGCAAGCAGCTGAACGGCTCGGTCGAGGCTTATAACAAGATGGTCGGCTCGGTTGAAACACGGGTTGTGCCCAGCCTGCGCAAGATGGAAAGCCTACAGATTACCTCGCCGGACGCCGCGCCCGATGACCCGCAATTGCTGGACAAACGGGCGAATGACGTCCGCAAGGCCCCGGAACTCGGCTTTGCCGGGGCGGATGATGTCGCTGCCGAGTGATCCCAGGTTGACGCCAACGGAAGGGATGCATATCTGACCGCCATGGCCATCCGCGAAATCCTCACTGTCCCAGATCCGCGCCTCAAGGAGGTGTCGAAGCCCGTTGAAGGCCCCGTCACCGACGCGCTTCGCGCGCTGATGGATGACATGCTGGAGACCATGTATGACGCCCCCGGCATCGGCCTTGCGGCCATCCAGATCGGCGTGCCTCTGCGCATCATCGTGATGGACCTTGCCCGCGAAGACGAGGAAAAGGCCCCGCGCTATTTCGTCAATCCGGAGATCCTCGAAACGGTTGAGGAAACGAAGCCGTATGAAGAGGGCTGCCTGTCGGTGCCGGACATCTTCGACGAAGTCGAGCGGCCCATCCGCTGCCGCCTGAAATACCTCGATTATAACGGCAACCCGGTCGAAGAATGGGCGGAAGACCTCTACGCCGTCTGCATCCAGCACGAGATGGACCATCTCGAAGGCACGCTGTTCATCGACCACCTCTCGCGCCTGAAACGCCAACGCGCGATCGACAAGGTGAAAAAGGCCAAACTCCGCGCCATCCGCGAAGACGCCAACTAGGCTCGCTTTCCAAGCCGCCCGATTGCCGATAGATCGGCGCCCATGACCCAGCCCCTCCGCATCGCCTTCATGGGAAGTCCCTCCATCGCGCAAGGCGTGCTCGAAGCGCTGATCGCGGCGGGCCATGAGATCGCCTGCGTCTATTCTCAGCCGCCGCGTCCTTCTGGCAGGGGCCAGAAGCTGACGCCGACACCGGTGCATGCCTTTGCGGAGGCACGCGGCCTTGAGGTGCGCACGCCGAAATCGCTGAAGAAGCCAGACGCGCAGGCCGAGCTTGCCGCTCTGAATCTGGACGCCGCCGTCGTCGTCGCTTACGGCCTGATCCTGCCGCAGCCGATCCTCGATGCCCCGCGTCTCGGCTGCCTCAACATGCATGCTTCCATCCTGCCGCGCTGGCGGGGCGCCGCGCCCATCCAGCGCGCCATCATGGCCGGCGACACGGAAACCGGTATCGATGCGATGATGATGGAAGCGGGGCTGGATACCGGGCCTGTCGTGGCGTCCGTCCGTACACCCATTACCCGGAAGGACACCGCCGGTACGCTGCATGATCGCCTCGCAACGCTGGCCGCAGACCTTGCGCCGCGCGCGCTGGCAGGTCTGGCCGACGGCTCCCTGACGCCCGTTCCGCAAGTCGAGGACGGAATGACCTATGCCGCCAAGATCACCGCCGACGACCAGCGCATCGACTGGACCCGGCCCGCGGCCGAGATCGACTGCCAGGTCCGGGGCCTTGCACCCGCCCCCGGCGCGTGGTGCGAGGCCGACCTCGGGCAGGGGCCCGTCCGCCTGAAAATCGCGTTCAGTGAATTGACGAATCTTTCCACGACCGCCGCGCCTGGTAGCGTCATTGATGACCGACTTGCTATCGCCTGCGGCGATGGCCGTGCTGTGCGCCTCCTGAAACTCCAGAAGCCCGGCGGCAAGCCCCTCGACGCCCGCGATTTCCTGGCCGGTACGCCTGTGCCTGCCGGGGCCAGATTGGGCTGATTGACGGACGCCCCTGACCGGCCGAGAATATTTGCCTCAGGGCCGGGGAACTTCACATGCAATCAGACATCAGCGCCGCGCCGCAGCGTCCGCAATTCTTTGCACGCTCGGCCATCGTCATGGCCGTCATCGTCCTGCTCAGCTTTCCGCTGACCTATTATTTTCCGGTCGCCACCGGCCAGCACACCTTCCAGACGCTGCATCACATGCACGCGCTCGCCTTCTTCGCCTGGATCGGGCTTTATGTCTGCCAGACGCAGCTCGCCGCGCGCGGCCAGATCGCGCGCCACAGGGAAATCGGACTGGCGGGTTTTGCGCTGACCGGCGCCCTTGTCCCGCTCGGCTTCTGGATTGCGCAACGCGCCGCTGTCCGGCGCACAGGCACAATGGAGCATCCCTACGAGTTCACCTGGTACAACCTGATCGACATGGTGATGTTCACGGTGCTGATGATCGGCGCCATCCTGCTCGTCACCCGTCACAAGGAATGGCACCGCCGTCTTACCTTTGCCGCCGCGCTTTCCCTGGTCGCGCCCGCCGCCACACGCTGGACCTTGAAGGTGCCGAATGTCGATCCATTCATCCTGGACTTCGCGGCCTATTTCATCATCTATCCTTTTCTGATCGCGTTGGCGCTGTTTGACCGGCGCACGCTCGGCAAGATTCACCCGGCCACGCTCGCCACCGTCGCCTTCATCGTGCCGCTCCAACTCTCCAGTGCATGGATCGCGCGCAGCGACTGGTGGAACGCGCTCGCGCCCGGCCTGATTGGCCCGCCTTGAAAGACTCCGCATGATCGATTTCTGGACCCGGCATTCCAGACCGGAAGACATGGATGCCATCGCTGCGCTCAACGAGGCCGCGTTCGGCGGGGCGGACGAAGTCCGCATCACGCGCCAGTTGCACGCCGACGGTGACAGCCTTGTCTCCCTCGTCGCCGAGACGGATGCCGGCATCGTCGGGCATATCGAGTTCTTCCGTATCTTGATTGATGGCAGGCCCGACGGCGCCGGTCTCGGCCCCATGTCGGCGTTGCCGGGCCGCCAGCGCAGCGGCATCGGCAGCTATCTCGTGCGTGCCGGTCTCGAAGAACTGGATGACCTTCGCGAGACAATCGTCTTTGTGCTGGGCCATGCCGACTACTATCCGCGCTTTGGCTTCGATGAAGAAACCGCCAGGCCGTTCAGGGCGGCCTGGTCAGGTCCGCACTTCATGGCCCAGCGCCTCGCTCCCGGCGGACCCGCCTCCGGAACATTGACCTATCCCCGCGCCTTCGGCGCCTGAACGGATCCTCCATGACCATTGCACCCATCGAAATGCTCGGCCTCTTCGCCGGCTTGCTCAGCACGCTCGCCTCGGCGCCGCAGGCCTTCAAGATCATCCGCACAAGGCAGGCCCGGGATGTCTCGCTGACCACCTACCTGATGGCCTTCTCGGGCGCGGTTCTCTGGGGCGTCTATGGCTGGACCCAACAGGCGCCCAGCATCATCCTCTGGAACGTCGTCGCCATTGCGCTTTTCACCGCCATCATCTGGCTGAAACTGCGCCATACCGCGCCAGAGCCGGCACCAGAGAGTTGACCAATCCGCACGAGGCTGGCAGCGCCGTGCAATGCCCCGTTACAAACTCCTGATCGAATACCATGGCGGCCCTTATCAGGGCTGGATGAAGCTGCCGGGCATCCCCACGGTCCAGGCTGCGCTCGAAGAGGCCGCAGCCAGGCTTGATGGCGCGCCGGTCGAGGTGATTGGGGCAGGGCGCACCGATTCCGGTGTGCACGCCACGGGACAGGCTGCCCATATGGACCTCGCCCAGGACCGGCCCGACAAGGTCGCCGACGCGATGAACTTCCACCTTCGCCCGCATCCCATCGCGGTCTTGAAAGCCGAACTCGCGAACCCGGAGTTCCACGCCCGCTTCTCCGCCACCACGCGCCACTATCGCTACGTCATCATCAACCGCCGCGCCGATCTCGCCCTGGAACGCGGCCTCGCCTGGCGGGTGCCTTCAAAGCTGGATGCCGCCGCCATGCACGCAGCCGCGCAGCTTCTCCTCGGCAACCACGACTTCACCACGTTCCGTGACACTGCCTGCCAGGCCGCGAGCCCCGTAAAGACGCTGGACAAGCTCGACGTCGCCCGCTTCGGCGACCGGATCGAAATCACCTGCAGCGCCCAGAGCTTCCTCCATCGCCAGGTCCGTTCGATGGTCGGCAGCCTTGTCGAGGTCGGGCGCGGGTTCCAGCGCCCCGAATGGATCGCCGAAATCCTCGCCGCCGCCGACCGCACGGCCTGCGGCCCAGTCGCCCCCAGCGACGGGCTCTACCTCGAGCGCGTGGACTATCCGCCCGGCGCCTGACGCGAAGGCAGTCTTTGCCCTCTCCCCATTCGGGTTTAGCCTCCCGGTCAAACGAACAGGGAGAGAGACCATGGCCATCGATTTCACGATTCCGGACGATGCAAAGGAAGTGCGCGCGCGCGTGCGCAAATGGGTGCAGGAGGAATGCCGCCCCGCCGAGAAGGAGATGGCCGCCGGCAAGGCGTACAAGACCGTGCTCAAGGAACTGCGCACGAAAGCCCGCAAGCAGGGCCTCTGGCTCCCGTTCATCCCGGTCGAGCATGGCGGCATGGGGCTTGGCCCATTGGCGAACGCCCTCGTGCAGATGGAACTCGGCGAAAGCCATCTCGGCGCCCTGTCGATGAATTCTCAGGGTCCAGACGATGCGACCATGCTGACCCTGCTCGCCCACGGCACGGATTTCCAGAAAGAGAAATATTTGAAGCCCCTTTTCAACGGCGACAAGCGCATCTGCTATTCGATGACCGAGAAGGCTGCCGGCGCGGACGCGACCGGCATGCAGACCAACGCCGTCAAAGACGGCAAGGGCAATTATGTCCTGAATGGCGAGAAATGGTTCTCCAGCGCCGCAAGTGCCGCCGACATCGCCGTCGTCATGGCCAAGACCAATCCGGAAGCGCCGCGCCACCAGCAATATTCCACCTTCATCGTCGAGCTGCCGAACCCCGGCTACAAGATCCTGCGCGACATTCCCACAATGGCCGTGCACGGAAAGCATTATGAAGAGATGGGCGGCGGCCATGCCGAGGTGAAGATCGACAACCTGATCGTGCCGGAAGAAAACCTGCTCGGCGGGGAAGGGATGGGCTTCGCCATGGGACAGCACCGGCTCGCCTATGGCCGCCTGCGCCACGGCATGCACAATGTGGCCATGGCCCAGCGTGCGCTTGATCTGGCTACGGAACATGTCACCAAGCGCACCACCTTTGGCAAAGGCCTTGAGGATCGCCAGGGCGTCCAGTTCATGCTCGCCGATTGCGCCAGCAAGATCTACATTGCCCGCCTGATGCTCATGCACATCGCCTACAAGGCCGAGAATGGCATGGACATCCGCCAGGAGAACGGCATCGCCAAGGTCTACCTCGCCAACATGGTGCATGACGTGGTCGACACCGCGATCCAGCTGCACGGCGCGCTCGGCTATTCGCTCGATACACCGCTAGCCGCCTGGTACACGCACATCCGCTCGCAGCGTCTCGTGGACGGGCCGGATGAGGTCCACAAATGGATCACCGGCAAGAACGTCATCCGCGCCTTCAAGAAGGATGGCACGACGGCCGCCGCCGCCGGCGGAGACCTTCTGTGATCAAGCTCACCTTCTGCCTGCGGCGCCTGCCGCATCTCAGCCGGGAAGAGTTCCAGACATATTGGCGCGAGACGCATGCGCCGCTGGTGGCGAGGCATGCCACGACGCTCGGCATCCTGCGCTATGTTCAGGTGCATACCGGGCACAACGCGCTGAACACGGCCATGCAGGCCTCGCGCGGCGGGCCGGACGCCTATGACGGCGTCGCCGAACTCTGGTTCGAAAGCGAGGCGGCGATGGCGGCCAACAGCAGCGAGGCTGCCGCCAAAGCCGGCGCAGAACTGCTTGAGGACGAGAAGAAATTCATTGATCTTGCCAATTCGCCGCTCTGGTTCAATGATGAGCATGTCGTGGTGGGCTGAGGAGGCACGGAGTCCGGCGCATGGCCGTCACGCTGAACCATACGATCGTACACGCCCGCGATCCCGAAAAGACGGCTGACTTCCTGGTCGATATTCTGGGCCTTCCGCCCGCGCGCCAGCTCGCCCATTTTTTGGTCGTCCAGGTCGGCGAGACTTCGCTCGACCTGATTGCCACCGATGAGGAAATTTCGCCTCGCCATTTCGCCTTCCTGGTCAGCGAAACGGAGTTCGATGACATCCTCGCACACCTGACGGCCCGCGGCCTCAGCCACTGGGCCGATCCGTTCAAGAAACAGCCCGGCGAGATCAATCATTGGGATGACGGGCGCGGGGTCTATTTCGAGGACCCGAACGGCCACCTCCTGGAGGTAATCACCCGTTCCTATGGCAGCGGCGGGCTGGATGCGAAACATCCCAACCCCCTCCTGTCCGGATAAGCCCCGGCCAGCCCCTGCCGCCGGGGCAGGTGGGTGCTGCGCCTTGTCCGCTGGCCCGCGCCGGTAAACCTGATATGTCTGGCGGCGCAATGACCTCCAGGCCCGAATCGCCCCCGACACTGCTCTCGCAATCCATGCGAGCCCCCGCGTCCCGCCGCCCGGGGCGCTGGCGCATTGCCGACATCATCGACGGCCGCGCTTTGCGGGTGAAGCTCACCACGGCCGCGCTCGACAATATCTCCAGCCCGCAGGCCGCCCGCAAGATCGCGCTGAACCTGCTGCACGGCGCCATGTTCCGCGGCCGCCTGATCGCGCAGGAACGCCTCCAGCAGGGCGCCGACGGGCTCGACACGGCCCGCCTGCTCGCCGCCGTGCAGGACGAGGTGATCCACGCGCTCTACGACTTCACGGTCACGCACGTGCACCGCGCCTCCAACCCGACCGAGGCCGAACGCCTCGCCATTGTTGCCACCGGCGGCTATGGCCGCAGCGTGATGGCGCCGTCCTCGGATACAGACCTTCTCTTCCTGCGCGCCTACAAGGCCAGTCCGCATACGGAGAGTGTGGTCGAATACATGCTCTATGCGCTCTGGGACATGGGCCTGAAAGTCGGAAATGCTTTCCGCGCGCCGATCGACTGCGTGAAGCTGGCGCAGGAAGACGTCACCATCAAGACCAGCATGCTGGACGCTCGCTTCATCTGCGGTGACGAGACGCTCGCGAACGACATGTTCGCGCTCTACCAGCGCGATGTGATCAGGGGCAAGGACGCGCAGTTCATCGCCGACAAGCTCGCCGAGCGCGACGTCCGCCACGCTCGTACCGGCGATGCGCGTTACGTCGTCGAGCCGAACATCAAGGAAGGCAAGGGGGGGCTGCGCGATCTGCAGACCCTCTACTGGATCGTCAAGCACATGTATGGCGGCGCGACCCTTGAAGATGTGATGCGCTCCGGTCCGTTCACGGATCATGAGTATGCCATCTTCGTCCGCGCCGGCCGCTTCCTCTGGACCGTGCGCTGCCACATGCATTTCGTCACTGGCCGCGCCGAAGACCGCCTCAGCTTTGATCTTCAGCCCGAGATCGCGGCCCGCATGGGATACCGCGACCGCGAGGGCCAGCAGGGCGTCGAGCGCTTCATGAAGCGCTATTTCCTCGTCGCCAAGGATGTCGGCGGCCTGACGCGCATCCTCGCCGCCAAGCTGGAAGCCGACCACAAGAAAAAGCCCGAAGGCCTGCGCCGGTTCCTGCCGGTGCGCGCGCCGCAGCCTTTGCCGGAAGGCGGTTTCATCATCGATACGGGCCGTGTCAGCATCGCGCAGGACGATGTCATGTCCCGCGATCCGCTCAACATGCTGCGCCTGTTCACGATTGCACGGCGCGAGCAGAAGGATATCCACCCCGTCGCGCTGACGGCCCTGACGCGAAACCTGCGCGGTATCACCGAATCCGTGCGCGAGGCGCCCAAGGCGCGCGAGCTGATCCTCGATGCCATCCTCGGCGGCAAGGAACCGGGCCCGACCCTGCGGCGCATGAACGAGGCTGGCGTGCTCGGCAAGGCGATCCCGGAATTCGGCTCGATCGTCGCGCAGACCCAGTTCAACATGTATCATCATTACACGGTCGATGAGCATACGCTGCGCGCGGTCGAGACGATTGCCGATCTGGAACACGGACGCGGCGATGTTGCGCCGCTTGCCCACGAACTGTTCGGCCTGATCGAAAACCGCCGCGGGCTCTACCTCGCGATGTTGCTGCACGATACCGGCAAGGGCAAAGGCGACCAGCAGATCGCCGGCATGAAGACGGCGCGCCGCGCCTGTGAACGCCTCGGCCTGCCGGACGAGGAAACCGATCTCGTCGTCTGGCTGGTCGGCCACCATCTC
The DNA here is from genome assembly GCA_040223555.1 of Hyphomonas sp. Taxonomy (GTDB): domain Bacteria; phylum Pseudomonadota; class Alphaproteobacteria; order Caulobacterales; family Hyphomonadaceae; genus Hyphomonas. The sequence continues at coordinate 19,553 of JAVKGA010000003.1, read as the reverse complement.
GAGATGAGTGAAACGGCGCAGAAGCGCGACATCACCGATCCGCGCACCGTGGCGAAGTTCGCAGGCCTCGTCGGCTCGCTGGAACGCCTGCGCCTCCTCTACATTCTCACCGTGGCCGACATCAAAGCCGTTGGTCCTGCCGTGTGGAATGCGTGGAAAGGCCAGCTGCTCGCAGACCTCTACCATAACACCGCCGCCGCCCTTCGCGGGGGCCGCACCGATGAGGCCGGCGTGCTGGGCGAGCTGGAACGCCGCGCCGAGATCCGCCGCGCCGCCATCATCGACAAGCTGGGCAGCCTGCCGCCGCTGTTGCTCGAACTCGAAACCGCCTACTGGACCGGCTTCGACGAGGGCGACATCGCCTGGCACGCCTCGGCCCTGCAGAAGGGCGGGGACGTGGTCACCACCCGCATGGCGCCCGAAGGCGGCGCCGTGGCCCTGCTCGTCTCCGGCAAGGACCGCACCGGCCTGTTTGCCGACCTCGCCGGCACGCTCGTCCGCCAGGGCGCCAACATCGTGGCCGCGCAGGTCTTCACCTCGCGCGGCGGGCGGATCGTTGACGTCTTCATGCTGCAGGATATTCGCGGGCTGCCTTTCGGCGAAAGCGATCCCCACCGGCTCGTAGCCCTCGAAAAGGCGATCCTGGCAGCGCTCGGAGGAAATCCGCCCACAGGCGGGGTCAAGTCGCGCACCAGCCGCCGGGAGGCCGCTTTCCTCGTCCAGCCATCGGTCCAGATCCACGACGACATCTCGGCAGACTATACCGTCGTCGACATTGCCGCGCGGGACCGGCCGGGCCTTCTGCACGAAGTCGCCGAAGTGCTGGCCGAGCTGAAACTGTCGATCCACTCGGCCCATGTCGGCTCGTATGGCGAGCGCGTGTTCGACGCGTTCTATGTCCAGTCGGACACGACCGGGGCAGGTCACCTGTCAAAAGCCCGCAAAGAGACGCTGAAAGACCGTCTAATGGCCGTGCTTTCACGCGAAGAACCGGACGGCCCGCAAACCCCCGCCCGGAAGCTCCGGCGGTCGCGGGCCGTGGACAGTTTCTGAGAATTCGGGAAAAGCGGACGTCATGAGCCTGGTTCGCAACACTGCCGTACAGGCGTCCCTGACCTTCGCCAGCCGCATCCTCGGCTTTGCGCGGGATATCATCCTTGCCGCCAAGATCGGCGCGGGGCCCGTGGGCGACGCCTGGGCCACCGCCCAGCAATTCCCGAACCTGTTCCGCCGCATCTTCGCCGAAGGCGCCTTCGCCTCGGCCTTCGTGCCGACCTATGCCCGCACGCTGGAGGCCGAAGGCGCCGAAGCTGCCCGCGCCGTCGCCGAAGACGCGCTGAAGGTGCTCTTCGCCGCCACCGCCGCGCTCTCCATCCTTGCCCAGATCTTCATGCCCTGGGTCCTGTTGGTCATCCATGGCGGGCAGGCCGATGATCCCGAGAACTACAATCTCGCCGTGCTGCTCACCCGCATCACGATGCCTTACCTGACCTTCATGGCCATCGCCGCGTTGTTCTCGGGCGTGCTGAACTCGGCCGAGCGGTTCATCCTGTCCGCCGGCGCGCCGACGCTGCTCAACATCTGCCTCATTCCCGCAGGCCTGCTCGGCACCACGCCGCAGATCACCACGCTCTATGCCGCCATCGCCTTCTTCATCGCCGGTCTCCTGCAGGCCGGGGTGCTCTGGTGGGGTGTGTCGCGCCAGAAGGTGAAGCTCAGCCTGATCGGTTGGCCCCGCCTGACGCCGGCCGTGAAAAAAGTGCTGATGCTCGCCGTGCCCGGAACGATCGCCGCCTCCGGCACGCAGATCAACATCATCGTCAGCCAGTCGCTCGCGAGCTTTGAAGTCGGCGCCAAGAGCTGGCTCTATGCCGCAGACCGTCTCTACCAGCTGCCCCTCGGCCTTGTCGGCGTTGCGGTCGGCGTCGCTATCCTGCCGCGCCTCAGCCGCGCCGCGCGGGCAGGGGACGCAGAGACCGGCGCCCGCACCATGGATGAAGGCATCGGCCTCGCCATGGCGCTGACCTTTCCCGCCGCCGCCGGCCTGATGATCGCCCCGGTCTACCTGATCGACGCCTTCTTCGTGCGCGGCGCCTTCCTGCCATCCGACGCCGCCGCCGCCGGCGCCGCCCTCTTCCACTTCGCCTGGGGCGTGCCCGCCTTCGTGCTGATCAAGGTCCTCGCGCCGCCTTTCTTCGCCCGGGAGGACACGAAGACGCCCATGCGCTTCGCCCTCGTTTCGGTCGCCGTGAACACACTCCTCGGGGCAGGCCTGTTCTTCTGGCTGAAACAATCCGGCCTCGACGGCTTCCCCGGCCTCGCCATTGCGACCAGCACGGCGGCCTGGGTGAACGTCCTGCTGCTCTGGACCACGCTGGCCAGTCGCGGCTGGTACCGCCCCGGGCCCCGCCTCGCCGGCGGCCTGATCCGGGCCGCGCTCGCCACCGCCATCCTGTCTGCCGGTATCTGGCTGATGCTCTGGCGGCAGGCCGATATCATCCATTCGGTCGGCGGCTCCCATGCCCTGGCGGCTGCGGTCACGGTTCTCGGGGCCGCCGTGATCTACGGCCTCGCCGCCCTCCTCACCGGCGCGCTCAGGATCAGCGACATCCGGCAGGCTTTGCGCCGCTGATCAAACAGGCTAAACGCCCCGGACCATGACTGACACGACCCCATCCTATACCGGCCCGCAGCGCGTTTTCTCCGGCATCCAGCCGACGGGAAACCTGCACCTCGGCAACTATCTCGGCGCGCTGAAGAAGTTCGCCGACCTGCAGGCCGAAGGCCATGACTGCGTCTTCTGCGTCGTGGACCTGCACGCCATCACCATGCCGGTCGAGCGCGGCGCCCTGATCGACCAGACCCGCCAGATCGCCGCCGCCTTCATGGCCGCCGGCGTGGACCCCGCAAAGTCCGTGATCTTCGCGCAGTCCTCCGTGCTGGCGCATGTCGAACTCGCCTGGATTTTCAACTGCGTCGCCCGCATGGGCTGGGTCGAGCGGATGACCCAGTTCAAGGACAAGGCGGGCAAGGATTCCGAGCGCGCCTCGGTTGGCCTCTTCACCTATCCGGTCCTGCAGGCCGCCGACATCCTCGCCTACAAGGCGACCCATGTGCCTGTCGGCGAAGACCAGAAACAGCATCTCGAACTCAGCCGCGACATCGCCGAGCGCTTCAACCGCGAATACGGCGTACCCGGATTTTTCCCGCTGCCCGAACCCATGATCAAGGGCCCCGGCGCCCGGATCATGTCGCTGAAGGACGGCACGAAGAAGATGTCGAAGTCCGACCCGTCAGACCTCTCGCGCATCACGCTGGTGGACGATGCCGACGCGATCTCGAAGAAGATCAGGAAGGCGACCACCGATGCCGGCGTCATCCCGGCCACCGCCGAAGAGCTCAAGGCCCGCCCCGAAGTCGAAAACCTCGTCGGCATCTACGCCGCCCTTTCCGGGCGCACAGTCGAGAGCGTGCTCGCCGAATTCGAAGGGCAGGGCTTCGGCGTCTTCAAGCCGGCCCTCGCCGATGTCACCGTCGCCCACATGGCGCCGATCACCACGCGCTTCCGCGAAATCCTCGCCGACCCGGCGGGCATCGACCGCGTGCTCGCAGACGGCGCCGAGCGCGCGAACGCCATCGCTGCGCCGATCATGGACGAGGTCCGCCGCGTCGTCGGCTTCTGGCGCCCGTGAGAGGCTCGCCCCGCTGCGACTGAACGCGCGCTTGCCATCCGCGCCGGCCCCGCACATCTTCCCGCCAGCTGACTGGAGAAAGTTCATGCGCTTCCTGGCTCCCCTGATCCTGCCCGCCTCGCTCCTGCTCGCCGCCTGCGGCGCGCCTGCGTCCGGACCAGCGGCCTCCGGCGAAACCGTGATCGAGGTGCGCGATGCCTTCATCGTCCAGCCGCCCGAGGGCCGCGATATCACCGGCGGCGGCCTCCATGTCAGCCTCACCGGCGCGCCGATGACGCTCATCTCCGCCCGCTCGGAGGCCGCCGAGACCGTCGAGCTGCACACGATGTCGATGGAAAACGACATGATGAAGATGCGTAAGGTGGAAAGTTTCCCGGTGTCCGAAGAGGCCCCTCTCGTCCTCGAACGGGGCGGCAACCATCTGATGCTGTTCGGGGTGAAATCTCTCCAGCTGGGCGAACAGGTCGACGTGGTTCTGACGTTCACAGACGAATCCGGCGAGACCGTCGAAATCGTCACCGAAGCGGAAATTGTGCCCCCGGCTGGTTAATGCCCTTTCTGTAGTCAATCCGGGCGGTTATCTGAAATTTCATGCAGTCACGCCCTGTTCTTGCCATCCTGATGAACGCATAGTCTGTGGATATGTCATCTACCCGGCCCCCCGCTCAGGACAGGCGTAAACCCATGCCCTCACGCACCGCTGCCGCGAAGCTTCCAAAGGCCTATGAGGAAGACCTTCGCGTCAAGGCCCGGCCGGCCCCCATCCCTGAGCATTTCATCTCGCTGGAGCATGCCGAGCCAAGCCCCCTTATGGAGAGCTTCCGGAGAGGCTGGCAGCGGATTGTCGGCCTGTTCAAAGTCCTGCTGGTCCTCGGTGTACTGGGCGCCTATCCGGCCATGGTCGTCCTGACGAGCCATGTTTACGACGATCCGATCGTTTTCCCCGCCAATGAGGCCTGGTCCGTACCCGGCGTCGGCATCGCCATTCACAAGATCGCCCGCGAGCGGGCAGGGGCCGGTCTCGTCTCGGACCGCCCGGTCTGGCACCCGCAGGCCCGTCTCACGGCGCTGCCGGCCTGGCAGGAAGCCACCATCGCGGGCCTGGCCGAACACGTTAAGATCCTTTCCGAGGTCGCAGGCACGTCCGATGGCCCGGACGGCGAACTCGCCGCCGCCTCGCGTCTTTTGACCGCCGTACCGGGCGAAGAGATGCGCCCGCGCCTTGCCGCCGCCGCCAAGTCGCTGAACCTCTACGACACCGAAGCCTCGCGCGGCCTCGCGCTCCGTCCGTCGCCGGAGGAAATCCTGCCGCACGAGATGGCCCTGTTTGCGGGCTGGGCGGCTGAAGATGTGGCCGCGCTGTCTGACCGGATCAATGCCGAACAGGACGCCTGGCTCGCCAGCAAGGAAGACATTGCCGCTTTCTACGCCGCCAAGGCCCGCGCGCATCTCGCGCATGAGCTGATCGTCGCCAGCAAGGTGCGCGCTTATGGCGTCACCGGCGACACGGAACTGGCCGTTCTGCTGGCCCGCGCCGAATCGGCCTGGAAGCGGGCCGCCGACATGAAGCCGGTCTTCGTGTCCAACCAGTCCGGCTCCGCGGCTCTTCTGCCCAACCACCTCGCCAGCATGGCCTATTACCTGGTCGAAGCCGAAGCCGCCTCGTCCGAACTGGCCCGCCGTCTGGCCCCGCCGCCCCCGGTCGTGGAGGCTGTGGGCGATGCGGCCCAGGCCGGCGAGACGCCTGCCATCCCTTGAACTGAAGCGCCCGGCGGTCCATCTCTGGGGCCTGCAGCGGCGTTCCGAAAAGTGGAAACCGGTTTTCGGGAAAACGCCGCGACAATCAAACATATGCAATGCTTCGCATTGCATGAGCGAGGCGCCATGTTCATTCAGACTGAAGCCACCCCGAACCCCGATACGGTGAAGTTCCTGCCCGGCCAGCCCGTGGCGGGCCAGTCCGGCCCCTATGACTATCCGGATGCCGCCAGCGCCCGCGCAAGCCTTCTGGCCCGGGCCCTGTTCCAGGTTGACGGCGTTCAGCGTGTCTTCCTCGGCTCCGATTTCGTCAGCATCAGCAAGGACCCCGCCCGCGACTGGAAACACGTGAAGCCGATGGTGCTCGCCGCCATCATGGATCATTACATGGCCGGCCTGCCCGTGGTCGACGAGAGCGGCGCCGATGCCGATGACGAACACGTCTACGAAGGCGAGACCGCCGAGATCGTCAACGAGATCAAGGAACTCATCGAAACCCGCGTCCGCCCCGCCGTGGCGCAGGACGGCGGCGACATCACCTTCCGCAGCTTCGACGCCGAAACCGGAGTCGTCCACCTCAACATGCGCGGCGCCTGCGCCGGCTGCCCGTCCTCCACGATGACCCTCAAGTCCGGCATCGAGAACATGCTGCGCACCTATGTGCCGGAAGTCACCGCCGTCGAGGCCGTGCTCTAGGCTTTCCCGTTTCAATTCCCATTCCCGAAAAGGACCTGCTCATGGCCCACCCCGTCAACGATCACGCGCTCGACGTGATCTTCCGCGATGCCCGCACCCAGAACGGCTTCCTCGAAAAGGACGTGCCGGAAATCCTCGTGCGCGCCGTCTATGACCTCACCAAGATGGGCCCGACCAGCGCCAACTGCTCGCCCGCCCGTTTCGTCTTCGTGCATACGCCTGCCGGCAAGGAGCGCCTGTTGCCGCTGATGAGCGAGGGCAATCGCGAGAAAACAAAGGATGCTCCGTGGACGGTCATCATCGCCCACGATCTCGCCTTCCAGGACAAGATCCCGAAACTCTTCCCGCACGCTCCCGGCGCGAAGGACTGGTTCAATAACAACCGTGATGAAACCGCTTTCCGCAATGGCACTCTGCAAGGCGCCTACTTGATGCTCGCGGCCCGCGCCATCGGTCTCGATTGCGGCCCGATGAGCGGCTTCGACATGGCCGGCGTAAACCGCGAATTCTTCGAGAGCCAGGACGGCGAGATGAAAGAGTGGCGCGCCAACTTCATCTGCAATATCGGCTACGGCGACAAGTCCAAGCTGTTCGACCGCAGCCCGCGCCTCGAGTTTGACGAGGCCTGCCGCATCCTTTAGCGGCGAGCGGCGTTCCGAAAAGTGGGATCCGGTTTTCGGGCAAACGCCGCGACAAGATAAAGAAGCCCATGTTAGTCCTTGGCCTGAACACCGCCTTCAGCACAATGGAAGCCGCCCTCGTTCGGGACGGCGAGATCGTGGCTGACCTGCGCGAAGCAATGCCGCGCGGTCAGGAACGCCGCCTGCCGGGCCTCGTCGCCGAACTGCTGGCCGAGGCCGGCGTCACGCTCGCAGACCTTGACCGCATCGGTGTCGTCACCGGCCCCGGCAGCTTCACCGGCCTGCGCATCGGCGTCGCCTATGCCCGCGGCCTCGCCCTCGTCACCAAGGCAACCGCCATCGGCGTCACCAGTCTCGAGGCCGCCATCCCGTCGGGAATCGAAGGCCCCGCCCTCGCCTGCCTGCAGGCCCAGCGCCGCCCGCCGGAACAGACCTGGTGGGTGCAGGGTGTCTCGGGCGGGGAGGGGATTGCGGACGTCATGGAAGTCTCCCTTGCAGACCTCGCCCCCATGCTCACCGGCTTCCACGCCCCTGTCTTCATGGACGGCCATGAAGCGCTCGGCGATCTCGCCGAAAAACTCGACCTCAAGCCCATGCAGCCCAGCGCCATCACCGCCGCCCTTAAAGCCAGCCTCTTCGATCCCGCCAAGCACCCGCCCGCCCCCGTCTACGCCCGCGCGCCAGACGCAGCGCTTCCGAAGGCCTGACCCCGTAGGGCGGGATAAATCCCGCCACTCCAAACCCGGCAATCGAAGCACCGCGCAGATTTGCTGAATTCGCGCGGTGCTCCAGCTCCTCAGAACTTCAACCTCACCCCGCCATTCACAACAAACCCGTCATTGCGCGACCAGATGTCCGTCGTCCACTGGCCGTCCGGCGCGCGCTGCGGCCGTACGAGCGACTCTTCCTTCGTCTGGCGCTCATCGAGAATGTTCTCGGCATTGATGAACCAGCTTACCGGCCCGCGCGTGATCTCGCCCAAAATCCCCACGTCGAGATAAGGCTCGCTGACCGTCCGGAACGGGCTGTCTTCGACGCGCTGCTCGCCGGTGTAGTACATCTCGAGACCAAGCCGGAATTCGCCGTGCCGCTCCCACATCGCGACTAGGCCGGCCGTATGTTTCGGCGTGAGGGCAATCTCCTGCCGGCCGGTCCCTGCCGCCTCCGGTTCGCTGGAATCAATGTAGAGATAGCTCCCGGTCAGTTTGAAATCGCCCCAGAGATAGCGCAACAACAGTTCCGTGCCGCGCAGCTCCGAGGTGCCGTCGGTATTCACCATCCGTACACGGTCCAGCTCGCCGCCCGGCACGCTGGCGAAGGGCTCCAGTACGGTCACGCCGTCAACATCGGACGCAAAGAAAGTGGCGCCCGCTTCCAGCGCGCCGCGCTTGTAGCCGATGTCGAGCGAGGCCGTCTGCGCGGTCTCCTCTGAAATTCCCGACAGCGGCTCCAGCCGCGAGAGCCCCGCCGCCTCGATTTCCTCCACAAACGGTGTCGGCGCAAAGAAGCCCTCCGCGACCGAGCCCCGGAAAGTCCAGTCTCCCGGTCGGTAGAGCACCGACAGGCGCGGACTGAACTGCGTGCCATACTCGCTATGGTCATCGAGCCGCCCGCTGAGCGATACCGAAATATCCTCGGTGAAGTCATGATCCACCTGTCCGAACAGTCCGGGTGCGTCATACGTATAGTTGAACGCCGGAAAGGCCGCCGAGCTGTAGACCTCGGACTGCAGCGCCACACCCGCCACCCAGTTCGTCCCGCCGACGCCGCCCGAGGCCGAGGCTTCCAGCAAGTAGCTCTCGTGTTTGTCTTCCTCCAGCAGCGCGCCAAACAGGTGCTCATGATCCTGCACCATGCCGGAGGCGCGCACCTGTCCGGTCACGGACGCCGTCAGCGGAATGTCCGCAATCAGGCCGCCGTCGAGGCGCGTCGTGTCCTGGTTCTGCGGGAAGAAACTGCCATCCGGCACGGTCCGCCCTTCGCGCGTGCCGCCCTGGCGCTGCTCGGTCATAAAGCCGAGCGTCGCATAGACCTCGGCGCCATTTTCGCCTTCCCAGAACAGGCGCGGCCGCGCCGACCAGCGCTCATACCCCGGCGTATCGATCCAGCCATCAAGGTCGAAATCCTCCACACCCTGCCGGTGCGCCCCGGCCGTCAGCGACACGCCCAGCGAATCGGATATTGGCCGCGCGCTATAGGCGGTCAGGTCCTGGCCATCCTGCGAGGTCACGTTCACGAGTATCTCGTGTTCAGGCGCATCGCCCGGCCGCCGCGAGACCAGATTGATCACACCGCCCAGCGCAGAGGCGCCGTACAGGGACGTTGCAGAGCCCTTGATCACCTCCACCTGACGCAGGTCCGTCGGCGGAATCTGCAGGAGGCCGATCGATGACGCCTGCCCGCCATAGAGCGGCAAGCCGTCGGAGAGCAGCTGCGTGTATCGGCCATAGAGGCCCTGCGAGCGGATGTTCGCCGCCCCGAGCGCGGGGGAGGTGACCTGCACGCGAATGCCGCCGGTCTCGTTGACCAGCGTCGCAATATTGCCGGGCCGCATGATCGCCTTCTCTTCGATCTCCTCGCGGTTGATCACTTCAACACGCATCGGTTCGTCCGCCAGCAGACGGCCCGAACGTGTCGCCTGTACGATCACGGCCTCGAGCGTCTTTTCTTCATCATGGTCTTCGTGTCCGTCACCCGGCGCATGGCTTTCGGTTTCGGGAGGTTCAGTCTGGGCGACGGCCAGGCCGAAGCTGAATCCGGACACGGCAAGGGCAATCGCCGAACGGCGCAAATAGTCAGTCATGGGAATATATCCTGTGGGAGAATCTGTCGAAAGGCGCAGTCGTCGAATGACGCGCCAGCTCAGGCAGATTCAGCCGCGAGGGGGCCGGAACAGTTCGCTGGGCAGGGCGCCGCCGATATCAGTTCCCGTCAGAGGGCGCAGGCCTGATCGGGTCAGGTCAATCGCCGGGACCAGCCAGCCTGCCGGCCTGATGAGATGCACATGGCACGTCCCGCAGCCATGGGCGTGATGCTCATGGTCTTCATGGCCCGCCGCTTCAGCGCGGGCAGACTCTACATCATGCTCTGCTGCGCACACCGCTTCCGGCGCCGCCTCGACATGCAGCGCAGAGGCCATCGGAGTCAGCAGGAAAGCCAGGCTGACCAGCGCGGTCACAAGTTTCCCGAATCCGGAGCGAAGCAGTTTCAGGTTCATGGCCGATGCCTAGCGCGAGTGCGGCGCGGTGGGCAACGCGGCAAAACAGCTAAGACCCTCGCGCCAGCCAGGGCTCCAGGTCATCCTGCTGCGCAATCAGTGCCAGCCCGTTGGCAATCGACACGAACTCGTCGCCGGTCTCGACCTTGCCTGCGCCAAACCGTGCCTCGAAGCTTTCCCGCAGCGCCGGCACGTAAGACGAGCCTCCGGTCAGGAACACCCGGTCGATGCCCGCCTCCTTCAGGTTCGCCTTCTTCAACGCCTCGCCGACCTTCGACTGGATCGCCCGGACATCCTCCCCGATCCATCCGTCAAACTCGCCGCGCGTGATCGTCCGGTTGAGATCGACACTGCCCGCCGCCAGCCGGAACTCGCCCGCGCCCGCGCGTGACAGCTGCGCCTTCACATCCGCCACGGCGCGGTAGAGCAGGTAGCTCGCATCCGCGTCGAGGAAATCGATGAAGGCCTGGATCAGTTCCGGCTGGTCGGACACGCGCAGAAGCTTGTGCAGGTCTGCATAATCCCTCGTGTGCCGCATGATCGACAGCTGGTTCCATTGCCCGAAGCGGCTGAACAGCGCGAGCGGCACGGGCAGCGTCTTGTCGCCGCTTTGGAACGTCGAGTCCTTGCCGAAGAGGGGAGAGACGACATGCTCGATGATCTTCTGGTCAAACGCGTCGCCCGCGATGCCGATGCCCGCATGCGACAGGGCCTGCGCGCGCAGCTTGCCGCCGCCCGGATCAAACCGGATGATCGAGAAGTCGCTCGTGCCGCCGCCGAAGTCCGCCACCAGGATCGTCGCCGCCTCGCGCAGGCGCTGCGCATAGAAGAAGGCCGCCGCCACCGGCTCGTACACGTGATGAATCGTCTCGAAGCCGAGCCGCTTCAACGCCGTCTCGTAACGCGTCTGCGCCAGCGCCTCATCCGCCTGCACGCCCGCAAACTGCACGGGCCGCCCCATCACCACCTGCGACGGCCAGTCTCCGCCCGCACGTTCCGCCAGGCGCCGCAGGTAGGCCGACAGCAGGTCCTCGAAATACCAGTTCTTGTTGTGGATCACGGTCGAATTGAAAAGCGGGCTCGCCGCGAAGGTCTTGAACGACTGGATGAACCGGCAATCCCCGCCCAGCTCCAGGAACTGATCGATCGCCCAGGGCCCGATCTCCATCATCGCGCGCGGGCTCGCCCCGTCTTCATCCTTCCAGAAGCACAGCACAGACCGGCAGGCCGCAAACGTCTCGCCCTCATGGCTGAACGTCATGGATTCGGTCCTGCCATCCGCATTGGCGAGCACCGCGACACTATTGGTCGTGCCAAAGTCGAGGCCGAGCGTGGATATCGCCTTGGTCATCTTGCGCACTTGTGCTGGGGCAAAGGGCAGGCGAACTAGCAGGGGGCAGGCCCTGCGATCAAGCCCGCAGGCGTCCCGCCACCGTTTTAATTGCCCATCCGGTACCGAGATGACCACATTCACGCGCGGGCTGACCTCTTCCGATGCCGGTGCTGCCGCCGCGCTTCACGTCCTCTGCTTTGACGACCCGTGGAGCGAAGCGGCTTTCGCGGCCCATCTGGGCGCCAGTGACGCCGCCAGTCTCGGCTGGTTCGAGGATGCGAAACTCGTCGCTTTCGCCCTGTTCCAGAACGTTGCCGGCGAGGCCGACCTGCTCACCGTCGCCACCGATCCCGCCCGCCGCAGCGAAGGCCTCGCCCGCCACCTGCTCACCGCATTGATCACCAGCCTCCTCGCCGCCGGCATCCAGCGCTTCACCCTCGATGTCGCCGAGGACAACCACGCCGCCCGCCATCTCTACACGACGCTCGGCTTCACCGAAGACGGCCGCCGCCCGCGCTATTACACCGCCGGCCGCGCCGTGCCTGTCGACGGCGTTCTGATGTCCCGGTTGCCGGACGCCTAGCCTCTCGCGAGCAGGGGACTATACTTATCCCCAGACAGGGAGAGACACCATGGCCGACACCGAACAGAAAATCGAAGTTCCGACCGAAGTTTTCCAGCTCTACGACGCCTACTGTCACGGCGACATGTCCCGCCGCGCCTTCTTCGACAGTCTCGGCAAATATGCCGTCGGCGGCCTCACCGTCTCGATGCTCGCCGCCTGCGTCATGCCGGATTACAGCCGCGCCCAGACCGCCGAAGGCGAAGCCGAAGTGACCGAGGCCGATGTCGAATACGCCTCGCCCAAGGGCGCCGGCAAGATGTCCGGCTATCTCGTCATGCCCGCCAAGGCCAAAGGCAGGCTCGCCGGCATCGTCGTCGTCCACGAAAACCGGGGCCTCAATCCCCACATCCGTGATGTCACCCGCCGCGCCGCCAAGGCCGGCTATGTCGCCTTCGCCCCGGACGCGTTGTTCCCCCTCGGCGGCTATCCCGGCAATGATGATGACGGCCGCACCCTGCAATCCCAGCGCACCGCGCCGGAAATGATCGAGGACTTCATGGCCGCCGCCGAATTCCTGCGCGACCATGAGGCCACCAACGGCAAGATCGCCTGCACCGGCTTCTGCTTCGGCGGCGCGGTCACCAACATGATGGCCGTCCGCCAGCCCTGGCTGAAGGCGTCCGTGCCCTATTATGGCGGCTGGCCGCCGGTCGAAGACGCCGCAAAGGTCGAAGTGCCCCTGCAGATTCACCTCGCCGGCAACGATACGCGCGTGAACAGCGGCTGGGGGCCCTACCAGGCTGCGCTCGATGCGGCCGGCAAACCTTACGAGGTTTACACCTATGACGGCCTCGAACACGGTTTCCACAATGATACGACGCCCCGCTTCGATGCAGAGGGCGCCGCGCTCGCCTGGAGCCGCACGCTGGACTTTTTTGCCAAACACCTCGCTTGACGCGGTCGCTTTCCGGGGCGATCTGGACTTGAACGCCAATGGCAGGCAAAGAGGCGCCTATGGATCGCTTGGAAAAACTGTGTATCGACAAAGGCCTCCGGATGACGGAGCCGCGCCGGATCATCGCGCGCATCCTGTCATCATCGGACGACCACCCGGACGCCGAAGAACTGCATCGCCGCGCCAACTCGCTCGATGGCTCGATTTCGCTCGCCACGGTGTATCGCACCGTGAAACTGTTCGAGGATGCCGGCATCATCCAGGCCCATGATTTCCGTGACGGGCGCGCCCGCTACGAGGAAGTGCCCGAGGAACACCACGATCACCTGATCAATGTTAAGACCGGCGAAGTTGTCGAATTCCACTCGGACGAGATCGAGCGTCTGCAGGAAGAGATCGCCCGCAAGCTCGGCTTCCGCCTCGTCGACCACCGCCTCGAGCTTTACGGTATCCCGATCAAGGACGGCGAGTAGGCCTCACTCCTCCGGCACGACCTTGAAGATGCCGTCGAAATCCATGTTGGCGACGTAGAGAAAGCCGTCCGGTCCCTGCACGACGTCGCGGATCGGCATCTCGGCCTCACGCAGCAGGTCTTCCTTGCCGATCACCTTTCCGCCTTCCAGGTCAATCCGTACAAGGACCATACCGCTTGGTCCTTTCATGCCGCCAGCGAAAAGATCGCCGCGCCAGCCCGGATAAACATCACTTGTCAGCATCGTCAGTCCCGACGGCGCGATCGAAGGCACCCAATAGGTCTCCGGCTGCGCCATGCCTTCGGCTTCGGTATAGGGGCTGATGATCGTGCCGCTATAGTCGATGCCATAGGTAATGGCCGGCCAGCCATAATTGGTGCCGGGCGTAATGATGTTCAGCTCATCGCCGCCTTTCGGCCCGTGCTCTGTCTGCCAGAGCGTGCCGGAGGCCGTGTCGAAATACAGGCCCTGCGGGTTGCGGTGCCCGTATGACCAGACGGCCGGATTGCCTGCCACGCCATTCGCGAACGGATTGTCTGCCGGAATCGACCCGTCCGGATTGATCCGCACGATCTTGCCGAGCACCGTCTTCGGGTCCTGTGCGAGGTCCTTGTAGTCGTAGCCCTCTCCGACGGTGATGAACAACGTGCCGTCATTTCCGAAGGCAAGGCGTGACCCATAATGGTAGGACTTGGCCTTCGTCTCGGCGCGGAAGATTTCTTCGACATTCTCGATGGCGGTATGGTCATCGCTGAGGCGTCCGCGCACCACCGCTGTCGCGTTCTCCTCTTCCGTGCCCGAGGACAGGGAAACATAGACGAGGCGGTTGCTGGCAAAGCCCGGGTCGAGTGCGATGCCGAGATAGCCGGCCTGGCCCGATGTCAGCGCAGGCGGCAGGCCCGCGACCGGCGCGGCAATGGCGCCGTCGCCCGGCACCACATATTTCAGCCCGCCTTCCTTTTCGGTGAACAGGAGGGCGCCGTCCGGCAGGAAGGCCATGCCCCAGGGCTGCTCGGCCGCCACCACCGGCTCCAGCTTCACCTTGGTCTCGCTGACAGCCATCGGAATGCCTTCCGCATCCGGCGCTGCGGGCGTGCAGGCAGCGAGCGCGGCGAGGACTGCAAGAACGGGCAGGGGGGCAAGGATTTTCATGGGGCAACTCCGAAACGTGTTCTGGATATGCCCGCAGACATAGAGCGTTCGGCCTGCGCCGCCAATGAAAAAGGGGCGGCCCCGCAAGGCCGCCCCTCTCATTCAGCCGATTGTGGCTGTTACCATTCTTTCGAGATCGAGATGCCGTAGGTGCGCGGCTCGGTCAGGAAGATGTTGGTGTACAGGCCCGACGAGTCGTCTGTCAGGTAGGCACCGGTGATAACCTGCTCGTTGGCGACGTTCTTGCCGAACGCTTCAATCCGCACGCCGTTGTCGTCGTTGAAAAGGGCGACCGAGACGTTCAGGTTGTCCCACGATTCCAGCTTGTCACGGCCGGTATTGTAGACGCGGCTGAAGCTGTCCGACTGACGGTAGAAGTCGGCACGTGCGGTCAGGCCCCAGTTGCCGAACGAGCCTGGCTCCCAGGTGTATTCAGCCCCGAAGTTGATCGTCGATTCCGGAGCGCCCGGCATCGAGTTTCCGTCCAGGTTCTTGGCATCGCCGTCCGTGGTCGTCAGCAGCGAAACCGTACTTGTCGAGCCGTCGATGTTCGTCACAGTGACCGTCTGGCCCGTCAGGCCCAGCAGGGCTTCTAGGTTGGCCGTGCCGCCTGCACCGGCCGCCAGGGCTCCGTTACAGATTCCGCGGGTCGAGCCGTCCGGAAGGGCGGTGAGGGCAATCGCGCCCAGAACCGCCGCATAGCCTTGTGCCGAGACAACGCAGCTGGAGTAGGTCGAGGCGTTCTTCAGCGTCACAAGGTCCGCCCGGCCATTCGTGCGGTCCAGCACGTCGATGCTCCAGGTGTCCTGGATCTCGGAGTCGAGCAGGCCGATATTGGCGTTGACCACAAAGGTCGAGACCGGGTTCCAGATCGTTTCGAGCTCGAGACCCTTCAGTTGGGTATCGATGTTGAAGTTCGCCGAGGCCCGGTTCACGATCTGCGTGATCTGGTAGCCTTTATAGTCATAGAGGAAGCCCGTTGCGTTGAGTTGCAGCGCACCGTCCGCCAGCGTGTTCTTCGTGCCGATTTCGTAGGAGTTGATGAACTCCGGTTCGAAAGTCAGCGGGAAGAGTTCAGCACCAATCGGCTGCGGTGGGTTGATACCGCCGCCTTTATAGCCGCGTGAGTAGAAGGCGTAGAGCAGCGTGTCGTCAGAGAAGCTGAGATCCGGCGACCAGTCGATGCCCGCGCGGCCAGTGACTTCCTCGAATTCCGCTTGCTGAAGGCCCGTCGCCCCAAGCGTGGCGCCGGGACCAAAAAGGATGGACGGAACAATGTCCTGTTCCTTCTTGTCGCTCGTATAGCGCAGGCCGAGGGTCGCTTTCAGCGAGTCGGATATGTCATAGTAGCCTTCACCGAACACGGCGAAAGATTCGAGACGGTAAGGCGAGAGCGAGCGGAAGTAGTTACCGCCGTCGCCGACCAGCGAGCCGCCGAAGGCCGGGATACCGCCCGTGCCATCGTCGACCACGACAGGTCCGCCGAAGATGCTGGCAGCGCCGCCGCTGGCCTGGAGGGCCGCATTGTTGAGTTGCGCCAGAGCGGTCAACGTGTTCGAGAGCACGTAGTACCCGTCGCCCGGACCGGCCGGGTCGGACGCTTCAAGGTCGACGGCAATGGCGCCGAGGTTGAAGTTGAACGGGCCGTCCCAGGCTGACTGGAGACGCAGTTCGTGCGAGGTCTGCTCGGACTCGCCGCCCGAGACATCGAACGTGCGGAAGATGTTGGCTGCGCCAAGTTGTGGATCGCTCACCACGCCGCCCGGGAACACGGCCCCGTACAGCGGCGCCAATGGGGTGCCACCAAAAACGTAGAAGGGGCCTGGCGTCGTATTGAACGCAATTGTCGGCGCGACCTTGTTATAGTCCTCAAGCGACAGCACCGAGTTCTCGCTATAGCTGCCGAGATAGGTCAGCAGCAGTGCGTCGGTCAGGTCGAATTCGAGCTTGCCGGTGATCAGTGTCTGTTCGGCCTGGTACTGCGGGTCGAACGCCGATTCGATTTCGCGCAGGTTCGGATTGACCGGCGCCGGGAAGGCGTCGCCGTTCAGAAGGCCTGCGATGATGCCGAGACCGCCGCCGAGCGTGGCAACCGAGTTCACCCGGTCATTCATCTGGTCGAGCGGTGCTTCCTGGCAGCCCAGCGAAGTGACGAGCTGGTCCAGAGGCGAGATGCCGATACCGGCGAAGGAGGTTTTCAGCGGATCCTTTTTGCAGAGCTGTTTGCCCGAACGGATCCGGTTGTCGTCTTCTTCGAAGTGATCATAGATCAGCAGCGCGCGCAGCCGGTCAGTCGGCTCGAACGCGACCGAGGCACGGATGCCGTAAAGGTCACGGTTGTCCATGTCATTGCCGGTCACCGTGTTGGTGGCAAAGCCGCTGCGCTCGAGGCTGCTGCCGGCGACACGCACGGCGATCTTGTCGCCGATCGGCACGTTGATCATGCCCTGGAACTTGGCGGTGTCGTAGTTGCCGACGGTCGCCGAAACGCGCGCTTGGAACTCTTCCATCACTGGCTTGGCGGTAATGGCGTTGAACACGCCGCCGGTCGCGTTACGGCCGTACAGTGTACCCTGCGGCCCACGCAGGACCTCGATCCGCTCCATGTCGAAGAATTCGGCTTCGAACAGGGCGTTGGATGTCAGGGGCACGTCGTTCTGGTGAACACCGACGCCGGCATCACCTGACGTGGCCACAGCGTCGTTGCCGATACCGCGGATCTTGAAGTTGTAACCGGCAAAGTTGCCTTTGGTGAACGAGACGTTCGGAATCGACTTCACAAGGTCAGGGCCACCGGCCAGCTGAAGCTTCTTCAGGGATTCTTCGTCAAAAGCCGAAACCGCGATCGGAACGTCCTGGATGGACTGTTCGGTCTTCTGGGTTGTCACGGTGACGGTGCCTAGCCGCCGGGAATCATCCGGGGCGGTTTCTTCCTGGGCGATGGCAACTTGGCCGAACATGCTCAAGGCAAGGGCCGAAGCGCCTGCCAGCAGGACGTACTTCGAGTCTGTGAACCGATTCATTTCCTAATTTTCCTCCCCTCGGGCCGCTTTTGCAGTCACCGATTCTGTTGATGATTTACGAGCCATCCTCTTTGGCGGGACCGCTTCGACGACAACACAAGTGCAGGAACCGGGCCGTGTCAATTGGTCTCGCCGGGGGAGGGACCAATCACTTTGCAGGGGTGTCAAAAATGTGACGGAACCTTCCCTTACGTCTTGGCCGCCCGCATACGGACTGTTAGACGCCGTCGATGCTTGAACGTGCTGACACTGCGCTGGTCCTGTTCTCCGGGGGTCAGGACTCCGCCACCTGCCTTGCCTGGGCGCTTGACCGGTTCGACCGTGTCGAGACGATCGGCTTCGATTATGGCCAGCGCCACCGGGTCGAACTCGCCTGCCGGGCGACCTTCCGGGACAATCTTGCGGCCGCATTCCCCGATTGGGGCGCCCGTCTGGGCACGGATCACCTGCTGGATGCCACCGTCCTCAAATCCCTCGGCGACACCGCGATGACCGAGGAGATCGAGATATCCACCCTCGCCAGCGGCCTGCCGTCCACGTTCGTGCCGGGCCGCAACCTCCTCTTCTTCACCCTCGCCGGCGCGCTCGCCGCCCGGCGCGGCGCCGGCGCTCTCGTCGGCGGCATGTGCGAGACGGACTATTCCGGCTATCCCGATTGCCGCGCCGTGACCCTGAAGGCGCAGGAACAGACGCTCCAACTGGGCCTAGAATCTGACATCCGCATCGAAGCGCCGCTGATGTATGTCGACAAGGCCGCCACATGGGCGCTCGCTCACACGCTCGGCGGCGACGCCCTCGTCAACCTTGTCATCGAAGACACCCATACCTGCTATCTCGGCGACCGCGCCCATCGCCACTCCTGGGGCTATGGCTGCGGCACCTGCCCGGCCTGCGAGCTGCGCGCTTCCGGCTGGGACCGCTGGCAGGCCGCCAAATGACCTACGCCGTGAAAGAAGCCTTCTATACCCTGCAGGGGGAGGGCGCCCATACCGGCCGCGCCGCCGTCTTCCTGCGCTTTGCCGGCTGCAACCTCTGGTCCGGCCTCGAACGCGATCGCGCCTCCGCCGTCTGCCGCTTCTGCGACACCGATTTCGTCGGCACCGATGGCGAAGGCGGCGGCAAGTTCCGGGATGCGCCCGGCCTCGCGTCCCACATAGCCGCCATCTGGTCCGCCCATGCCTCCGCCGGCGGGCGGCCTTACGTTGTCTGCACCGGCGGCGAGCCCTCGCTGCAACTGGATGATGGACTCATCTCGGCCCTCCACGCAGCTGGGTTCGAAATCGCTATCGAGAGCAATGGCACACTCGCTGCGCCCCCCGGCATCGACTGGATCTGCATCAGCCCGAAAGCCAATGCGCCGCTGGTTCAGGCAACCGGCAGCGAACTCAAGCTCATCTACCCCCAGGACGAGCCCGAAGCGCAGCCGGAACGCTTCGTCTCACTGGACTTTGAGCACTTTTTCCTCCAACCGAGGGACGACGGCCCGGGCGTCTCCCACGTCGCGGCCACAGCGGATTATTGCCTGAAGAACCCCAAATGGCGACTGAGCTTGCAAACCCACAAACTGACCGGGCTTCCCTAAGCGCCGAAGGCCAGGTTTTCGAGATCTCGAAGGGCGTCACCTTCGAGGCCGCACACTATATGGGCGGCAAGCCCGAGGGCCATCCCTACCGCTCGATCCACGGCCATTCCTTCCGCCTCGAAGCCACCGTCGCCGGCGTCGTGAAACCCGGCGAGCAATGGGTCGAAGACCTCGGCCACCTCGCCGATTGCCTGAACGCCACCGCCGCCAAGCTCGACCACCGCCTCCTCAACGAGATCGACGGCCTCGAAGTGCCGACCCTCGAGCGCCTCTGCCTCTGGGCCGCCGCCGACCTGAAAGCCCAGCTCCCCGGCCTCTCCCGCGTCGCCGTCGCCCGCCCGAGCCTCAACGAGCGCTGCGAACTGGTGCTGAAGGCCACCTGAAAAACCCCCGCTCATCCCCGCGACGGCGGGGATCTCGTGAGGATTTGTCGAACCCGGTCCCCGCCGTCGCGGGGATGAGCGGG
>JAVKGA010000002.1:0-239783 GCA_040223555.1 Hyphomonas sp. | reverse complement strand
TCATGGTGGAGGGCGGGCCCGATCTGGGCGCCCGTGGCGGCGTCCCAGAGCTTCGCGGTTGTATCGAGGCTCCAAGTGAGGATGCGGGCCTCGTCTGTGGAGAAGGCGGAGCCCCTGACAGCACCCTCATGCTGGAGGGCGGGCCCGATTTGTGTGCCGATGGCGGCATCCCAGAGCCGAGAGGTATTGTCCGCGCTCCAGGTGAGGATGCGGGACTCATCCCTGGAGTAGGCTGCACCCAAAACAGCCTCCTCATGCTGGAGGGCGGACCCGAGTTGAGCACCGGTGGCGGCATCCCAGAGCCTCGCGGTCCTGTCCGCGCTCCAGGTGAGGATGCGGGACTCATCCCTGGAGTAGGCTGCACCCAAAACAGCCTCCTCATGCTGGAGGGCGGGCCCGATCTGGGCGCCGGTGGCGGCGTCCCAGAGTCTCGCGGTCTTGTCCGCGCTCCAAGTGAGGATGCGGGACTCGTCTTTGGAGAAGGCAGCGCCGAAGGCAGGGCCCTCATGCCAGATGGCGACCTGTTGTTTCATCGTCTGCGCTGATGACGCAAAACTGGCATGCGCTTCAGGCGCTGTCGGCGTGAGACTTGTTTCGCGGCTTGCGATGATAGACAGCACCAGCGCGCGTCTCGGATCTCCATCTGCTAGAAACTGCTCCGCTGCGCGAGCCAGCATCATGGACTTCGACTTGCCGAACGCGCGTTGTTCCGAGACAAGGAACCAGCCGCCGGCGGCGAGGGCCGAAAAACCGAGCAACAGGATTAGCGCCGCCATCGCCTGCCACCGCCTTGCCCTCCGGCGCTGGTGAACTTCGCGCTCGGCTTGCGCGTTCTCGCGGACGGCGGCCTCATCCTCGGCGACGCGGCATGCGGTGAGGTAGCTTATTCCCTGCTTGCCGATCAACCGAGCCATATCCTCACGCTCAAGTAAAGCTTCAGCCCGCTTCAGCCGCTCACCACGATGCACCAGGCGTTCGTCGCGATAGGTTACGACTTCTGAGCCGTAAGCTTCGAAGTCCGAGTCAGTCCACTCCTGAGCTGAGCGCTGCAACCGATGCAGCCGCTCCAAAACAAACCGCTCTTCGCCAATCCACGCTGCCAACCCCTGCCAGTGGCGCAGGACGGCTTCGTGGCTGACTTCGACCACTGAGATGCCGCCGGCTTCAGATGCGACCAGCAGCCGTTCGTCGATGAAGTGGTCGATGAGTGGGCGCGATGCCTCCGGAATGTCGGAAAGTCTTGCCACTCGTCTCTTGGGACTAGCGTCTGCTTCGTCCAACTGGACCAGCCAAGGGACAAACGCGGCGCGGGCGAGCTCATCGAGATCCTTGCGGGCACCGGACTGCCCAACGTCGGCGTCCGCGAGCCTGAATACTCCAGGGATCCTTGAGCGATCCGAAATGCTGAGCCCTTGGACGATGCCAGATAGTCTCGGGTCCGCTTCCGCTCTGCGAAAGGCTGCTTCGACGGCTGCATTGATCGCTCCGGAGACGCCGCCGAGGCCGGTTTCGTACTCCTTCAGTTCAAGGAGGTTATCGTCGCCATAGTCGGCCAATAGGCGTTCCAGAGTGAATGCGAGAAGGGGTAGAGCGTCGGCGCGGTCCAGATCATCGATCAGGCGCTGGGTGAGCGCGGGTTCGATGTGGACGGGCGGATTGGCAAGCGCTGCGGGGCCTTCGATAACGTCCTTGAACGCAGACGGCGGCAGGGCAGGCAGGTTGAAGAGAGCCAGTTGACCAGCAATTCGAGCATCGGCCTGTAGGCTGCCCAGGGAGTCCGAGCGGATGGTGGCAATGACGAGCAGGTCGAGCTTTTCTGCAAGGGCCTGAACCAGCAGGTCCAGCGCAGCGGCGGCGCTCGTGTTGTCGGCTGAAAAGAGCTCTTCGGCCTGATCCAGGGGAAGCACGAGGCTGGGCAGTGTGCGGCTCCAGGTTTCGTTGGCGGCGGCGGCATAGCCCGCGAGCCGGTCGGCAACGTCCTTCTGTTTGACGGATAGAGCGGCGACTGCGCTGCCTGGTTCGCTGACGCCGAAGGCATTGAGAAGGCCGGTCTCGCCTCCAAGCGCATCGCGGCCGGGGCGCCAGGTCGGCAGGACGAGGAAGTTTTCGTCATCCCGTTTCAAACGCGCCAGGAGGCCCGCTTTCAGAAAGCTCGACTTACCTCCGCCGGAAGCTGCCGCGATGGTCAGTATGCGGTGAGGCGCGCCGCCGCGAATCTGGCGGAGGGCGTCGAGCCCCGCCGTGATCTGGGCGTCGCGGCCGAAGAAGATGGCCGCGTCTGCTTCTTCGAGGGCTTTGAGGCCGCGATAGGGTGGGCGACCGTCCGGCAGACGGAAGTGTTTGGGGTTAAGGCCTGCACGTTGCAGGCCAATACGCAGGCGCGTAAGGCCGTCGTCGCGCAGCTCCGGAGTAGATATGTTCGCCATCTGGAGCTGCGAGGTCAGCTCAAGCGGCAACTCGCTCCAGGGCGTCGGCTGGATCAGGATGGGGAAGATCTTCTTGCCGAGGGCCTTGGCGAACTTGAACTCGTGGAAGCACCATTTGGAGGCGCACCAGTCCGGCGAGACGAGCACGACGACCGCCAGGCAGCGTTCGCCGGCCTTCTGCAACTCGTCCTCCCAGCGCTGGCCGGGGGCGAGGCCGTGTTCCGGGTCAAGGTCCAGGAACGTCTCGCCATAGCCTTCAGCCCGCAGCCAGTCTCGCACGGCGACCGCTTCGGCGTTGTTTTTGCTCGAATGGCTGATGAATATCACGCCCACCCACTGCGTCCTCCCAAGACGGGGAAAGTTCAACGCAAAAGTAGTCCGGTGGCAAGCGAAGAGGTGCGGCAAGGCCGAATTGAGTGCGCCAAGGTGCAGCGATGGGGCACGTTCTCTGGTAAAATTAGATCGGGCTGTGATTCGCAGGAGAGCGAGCGATGCAGCTGTGGCGGATATATCTGGAGCATCCGACTCCGGAAGCGATTGCCGGGTTTATTTCTGACAACGAAAGCATTATTTTTGAGGTCTCGGCCTGGTTCCTCGACGAAGCCTGCCTTGAGGCTCATATCGGGATCGGAGACTGCCTGCCGGGTATCTGGGCTCGTCATGCTTACTGGCGACCTGAAGAAATCGCGGCGCTTAGCCTCGGCAAGAACCCTACTCTGGTCAACGAGGGTACCTGCAGCGACGCCATGTTCCGGCAGGATGTGGCCCAGCAGTTTCTGGAAGTTCTGGAAACGATCCGGCGCGGCATTGATGCCGGAGAGCTCTTCGAACGGACCAAGCCTTGGTATGCACTGAGCTGGTTGCAGACGAACAAGCTCGACTATCCGGAAGTTCTTGCTGATGAGGTGGCCAGGCTCGGAGGCACCGTGTTTGATTGGCGCAACAGGTACGAACGGGCTCACGCATACCTCGACCAGCTGGAAGAGGCTTTGGCAAATACTCAGGACACGCTCACGCGAACTGACGAGGACTATCAGGCAGAAATCCGGCAGATGCAGTCTCTGACACACCGCTTGTCCAGCCTGCTGCAGGCCCAGCGCGCCAGTCAGGAGATTGACCAGGCTCGGATTGCCGATCTTGAATACCAGCTCGCCGAAACACATCAGGAGTTGATCGAGGCCGACGGCAAAAAGCTGCGCGGAAAACTTGCCGGAGCCCACAATAAGCTTTCGACCCTTCAGCAGACCGTCGCGGCGTTGATCCGAATTGCGTACACCGGCGACCCGACCGAATCAGGATCGACTCTCGTGACCGAGATTTTGAACGATCTGGCGTTAAACGGCGTCAAGCGCGGTGACGAGACTTTGCGCGATCTGATCCATGAATGCTTCAAGAAAACAGGGATCTAAAAAACGATTTCGTTCCGGGCGTATCGAAATCGTTCTCCGGATTTTCGAATACACCACAGGTCCACCGCGTCCCGGTTAGCTTCACCACGTCCAATCAGAGACGAGGTGATACCATGCAGAACGCTGAAAACTTTCCCCGCACCGGCTTTGTCCGCTTGCGGGACATTCTCGCCCCGGCCGGGCCGATCCCGGTCAGCAAATCGACCTGGTGGCAGGGCATCCGCGACGGGCGGTTTCCCACGCCGCTGAAGCTCGGCAAGCGCGTCACGGTCTGGCGGGCGGAGGACATCCACCGCCTGATTGAGCAAGGCGTTCCGGACGATGGCGCGTAGGGCCAATTGGCGACGGATCCGGAGCAAATGGTCCTACACCGTTGATGAAATCGCGCAGGCGCTCGGCGTCCATAAGGCGACCGTGCGCCGCTGGATTAATCTCAAGGGGCTGGCGCCAATCGACACCCGCAAGCCGACACTGGTTCTCGGTCAAGTGCTGATCGACTTCCTGAAGGGCAGCTCGACACCCCAGACGAAGGCGCGCTTTGACGAGGCCCGTTGTTTCGCATGCCGGAAACGCAGGCGGGCAGGGGGGCGTATGGCCGAAGTCACAAGCGAATCGAATGGGTCGATCAACGTCATGATGCTGTGTGATGCGTGTGGCGGCGCCATGTTCAAGCGGTTCAGCCAGCGCAAGTTGCCGATGCTTGCGGCGAAGTTCGACCTCACAATCCCGCAAGCCCTTTCACACCTGAATCAACTCGTTCGCCCTTGCCTGAACGTTCACCTTGAGAAGGGAGGTCCTGACCATGCAAAAGTTCAACGCGAAGAATGAGCGGATCAAGCGGCGCTACCTGATCCGCCTGACGAATGCCGAGGGAAAACATCCCGCGACGGCTGCGCAAGCGGCAGACGCCCTCGCCTTGTTCGAGAAATCAACGGGGTGGAAGGATTTCTCGACGTTACACGAAGAACAGGCGTTGAAGTTCCGGCGCGATCTTGAAGCTCTGCGCAACGCGAAGACAGGCAAAACGCTGGCGCGCGCGACAATCCGGTCTCGCCTCCACGCAGTGAAACTGTTCTTTCTTTGGCTTTCGGACCAGCCAGGTTACCGCAGCTGCATTCGGCGATCCGATTACGAGTTGCTGTCGCCAGCGTCCTCTGAAAGCCGCTCGTCAACGAGCAGCAAGGAGTCCCGGTTTCCCTCCTTTGAGCTGGTGCGCCATGTGATCCTTTCGGCACCGGCTTTGACCCACATCGAAAAACGCGACCGGGCTTTGATCGCTTTTGCGCTGGCCAGCGGGATGCGGGACATGGCGCTCGCCACACTGCCCATCGGCAAGGTCAACATCGCTCTGCGTGAGATCGATCAGGATGGCCAGATCGTCAAGACAAAGCAGAGCAAGGCGATGGCCACGTTCCTGTTCCCGGTAGGGGAAGACGTGTTCGAGATCATTGCCGGCTGGGTTGCCTACCTGAAAGCCGAGCTGCTCTTCGGCGATGACGATCCGCTGTTTCCGGCAACCAACGTGCGGCGCGGCGATGCCGGAGGCTTCGAGGCAGTGGGGCTCAAGCGGGAGTTCTGGACCAACGCAGGCGCCATCCGCCGCATCTTCAGGGAACGTTTCGAGGCAGCAGGCCTGCCTTACTATCACCCTCACAGCCTTCGCCACACGCTAATGCAAAGGGCCTATCATCTAAATCTCGGCGGT
This sequence comes from Hyphomonas sp., assembly GCA_040223555.1. Taxonomy (GTDB): domain Bacteria; phylum Pseudomonadota; class Alphaproteobacteria; order Caulobacterales; family Hyphomonadaceae; genus Hyphomonas. The sequence continues at coordinate 234,243 of JAVKGA010000002.1, read as the reverse complement.
GAGGCCCTTAAGGCCTGGAGCCAGAACCTAGGCCATGAAAAGCTTGACACCAGCGTCAACAGCTATGGGAGGGTATCACGGCAGCGCACGGGGGAGATCCTCGCAAATCTTGCCAATCAGGACGGCCCCGCCGCGTTCGAGCCGCCGCCGCCCGAAGTCGTTGCCTGGATGAAAAAACTCACCACCTGACGCGGCCGCGCCTATTCTGGTTGACGGCCTTTCCCCCGGATGGAACGAAGACGTCCTGATTCGGGCGAGGAAATACCATGGCATCCACTGATAACGGCGCAGACCTCGGCATCGAGGCCAGCCTGTTCAAGACGGCCGACAAGCTGCGCGGCAATATGGAGCCTTCGGACTATAAGCACGTTGCGCTCGGGCTGATCTTCCTCAAGCACATTTCAGACAGCTTTGAGCTGAAACGCCAGCAATTGCTGACGGACTATCCCGCCGGCGCGGAAGACCCCGACGAATACCTTGCCGAGAACGTGTTCTGGGTGCCGCCGGAGGCGCGCTGGTCACACCTTCAGGCGAGCGCCAAGAAAACCACTATCGGCAAGCTGATCGACGAGGCGATGATCGCCATCGAGAAGGTGAACCCGACGCTCAAGGGCGTGCTGCCAAAGGACTACGGCCGCCCGGCGCTGAATGCCGTGATGCTGGGCGAGCTGATCGACCTGATTTCCGGCATCGCGCTGGGGGAGGGCAAGGACAAGGCGCGCGACCTTCTGGGGCGTGTCTATGAATACTTCCTCGGCCAGTTCGCAGGCAGCGAAGGCAAGCGCGGCGGGGAGTTCTATACGCCGCGTTCGGTCGTGCGCACGATGGTCGAGATGCTGGAGCCCTACAAGGGCCGCGTCTATGATCCCTGCTGCGGTTCGGGCGGCATGTTTGTGCAATCGGAAAAGTTCGTGGAGGCGCATGGCGGGCGGCTCGGCGACATCGCCATCTATGGGCAGGAGAGCAATTACACGACCTGGCGCCTCTGCAAGATGAACCTCGCCGTGCGCGGCATCGATGCGGACATCAAGTGGAACTCCGAAGGCACGTTCCATAAGAACGAGCTTCCGGATCTGCGCGCGGATTTCATCCTCGCCAACCCGCCCTTCAACATTTCGGACTGGGGCGGCGAGCGGCTGCGCGAGGATGCGCGCTGGAAGTTCGGCGCGCCGCCGGCGGGCAATGCCAATTATGCCTGGCTGCAGCATATCCTGCATCATCTGGCGCCAACCGGTACAGCTGGCGTCGTGCTCGCCAATGGCTCCATGTCGTCCACCCAGTCGGGCGAAGGCGAGATGCGCAAGGCGATGATCGAAGGCGAGGTGATCGACTGCATGATCGCCCTGCCGGGCCAGCTTTTCTATTCCACCCAGATTCCCGCCTGCCTCTGGTTTCTCGCCAAGGACAAATCCAATGGCATCGCGCGGGATAGGAAGCTGCGCGACCGGCGCGGGGAAATCCTCTTCATCGACGCCCGCAAGCTGGGCTTCATGGTGGACAAGACCCGCAAAGAGTTTTCCGAAACCGATGTCGCCCGTATCGCGGACACCTATCATGCCTGGCGCCTGGGTGAGGAGTATACGGACGTTCCGGGCTTCTGCAAATCAGCGAGCCTGGATGAGGTGTGCGCGCATGGTTATGTGCTGACGCCCGGCCGCTATGTCGGCGCTGAGGCGGCTGAGGAAGATGATACGCCGTTCACGGAGCGGTTTGCGGCGCTGCAGGAGACGCTGGAATCGCAGTTTGCGGAGTCGGAGGAACTGACGGCGAAGATTCGGGCGCGATTGGCTGGAGTGGCAGCCGTTGACTGATTGGATTGAAGATACAGTTTCCGGTCTTCAGGCGCAGGGCATACTGCGTGTGGAGGATGGTAATCATGGCGAGTATCGGCCGCGTCCCGACGAGTTTAGCACCGAAGGTGTCACATTTGTTCGAGCCGCTGACTTGATCGAGGGCGTAGTCAGTTTCGCTACCGCGTCCAAGATCAATGAAATTGCAAGAGCTCGGATCACGAAGGGAATCGGAAAACCGGGCGACGTTCTGATCTCCCACAAAGGCACAGTTGGGAAAATCGCGCGTGCCCCAGCCGACGCACCTCAGTTTGTTTGTAGCCCTCAGACAACCTTTTGGCGCAGTACTAATGAGAATGTGCTGAACCAAGATTTTCTTTTTGTTCTTATGCGCTCGCCGGCGTTTATTCGCGAGTTTTTCGTCACGGCTGGTGAGACAGACATGGCAGGGTACGTAAGCCTCACGTCGCAACGCCGTTTGAAACTCACAATACCGCCGATCGCTGTACAACGCGGCATTAGCAGTTGTATCTCGGCTTTTGACGACAAGATCGAGCTGAACCGGAAGATGAATGGGACGCTGGAGGCGATGGCGCGAGCGCTGTTCCGCGACTGGTTCGTCGATTTCGGCCCCACCCGCGCCAAGATGGAAGGCCGCCCCGCCTACCTCTCCGAAGACCTCTGGTCCCTCTTCCCCGACCGTCTCGACGAAGAGGGCAAGCCGGTAGGATGGGAGGTCAGCAATCTCGCCGCAATCCTTTCAGTTCTTGAAACGGGACGTCGCCCCAAAGGAGGGGTGGCGGGAATATCCAGTGGAGTTCCAAGCGTTGGTGCGGAAAGCATCGACGGAGTCGGCAAGTTTGACTTTGCAAAAACAAAATATGTCTCGCATGAGTTCTTTGCAAAAATGGCTAAAGGCCATGTGAGCGAAGGCGATGTTCTGATCTACAAAGATGGCGGTAAGCCTGGCGAACTAAGGCCATCCGTTAGCTACGCGTCTAAAGGGTTTCCCTTCCAGCGGTTCTGCATCAACGAACATGTGTTCCGAGCTCGATCCGACCGGGTCGATCAGGCGTTCCTCTATTGTTTGCTTTCAACACACGAGGCTTTTGCGCAAATGCGCGAACTTGCCACGGGTGTTGCGCAGCCGGGACTCAATCAGGCGCAAATGGGCCGATTGTCTTTTGTTCTGCCCGAGGATCAGCAGCTGCTCGACCATGCAGCGTCAATTCTTAAGACCTTAGTCGATGCCTGCAATGTAAACGCCAACGAATCCCGCACACTCGCCCAAACCCGAGACCTCCTGCTGCCGCGCCTGATGTCGGGGGAGCTTCAACCAATAGAGCTTATTTGCACATGAGCGAGGGCGTTTTTACCCTTTTAGGTGTGCTGGTTGGTGCGGCACTGACTTGGTTGATCAACATGTTTCACCATCGCAATCAAAGACGTGAGCGGGCCGCGTACTGCGCACTCCGCGCGGTAATCGCCCTCGATGCTTATGTCGCGAGGACAGCATCGCATTTGCCTCCTGACGATTCTGAGCAAGATTACGGGCTCTCGGAGGAGTTCACAAACCCATCATCGATCAGTTTACCTGAAGATGTTGATTGGTCATCCATCGATGCCAATACGGCATACCGAATCCTCTCAGTCCCTGGCCGACATTCACAGGCAGCAGGTGCAGTTAGTTACATTCGCCATATTGAGACCGTCTGGTCGGCGAGAGCAGTCCGAGACGAACTATTTGCGAAGCTAGCACTGGATTGCGTAGCGATCTCGAAGTCTTTGCGAAAGCATTACAACCTTCCTGCTGCAGTTCCTTCTGATCTGAACAAAGACTGGAATCCCGAGAAGGTGCTCCGCAAATTACTTCCTCATGAAGGGGAGAATAAATGATCAAGGCTTGCGGGCCCATCGCCAAGAACGAATCTGAGTCTCGAACCTTCGCGCAAACCTGCATCTGCCTGCTGCCGCGCCTGATGTCGAACGAGCTTCCAGTACACGATGCCGATCAGATCGCCGAGGAGACCGTATGAGTGAACTAAAGACATGCTTCAAACGGGTCGATTATGATCTGGGCGGCTTGTTGCACTATATCGACATCGGCGATATTGGCCTGCCGGACATTCAGCGCCCCTTCGTCTGGTCGAACGCCAAGGTGCGCGACCTGTTCGATTCTATGTATCGCGGCTTTCCGGTCGGCTATCTGCTGTTCTGGGAGAACAGCAACGCGACCGGCACGCGGCAGATCGGCACCGATTCCAAGCAGCATGCGGCGGCCAACCGCCTGATCGTCGATGGCCAGCAGCGGCTGACATCGCTCTTCGCTGTGTTCCGTGGACGGAGCGTGCTAGATGCCGACTACAAGGCCCGGCATATCGAGATCGCCTTCCGGCCGCGTGACGGAAAATTCGAAGTTGCCGATGCCGCGATCCGCCGCGACCCGGAATGGATCGCTGACATCTCGAAGATGTGGGCCTCCGGCAAATCCAGCCGCAAGCTGGTCAATGATTATATCGAGCAAGCCTCCGCGAAGGCGGCGCTTTCCGAAGAGGAGGAAGAGCTGATCGCGCACAATCTCGACCGTCTCTTTGACCTTCAGAAATATCCGTTCACGGCGCTGGAAATTGCCTCGGATGTGGACGAGGAGCAGGTGGCCGACATCTTCGTGCGGATCAACAGCGAAGGCGTGAAGCTCAATCAGGCGGATTTCATCCTGACGCTTCTTTCGGTCTTCTGGGAGTCGGGCCGGGCGGACCTGGAGGCTTTCTGCCGCGCTTCCCGCCAGGCGCCGGTGCAGGGCGACAAGGCCTCGCCGTTCAACCATTTCATCCAGCCGGACCCGGACCAGCTCCTGCGGGTCGCCATAGCAGTTGGATTCGGGCGCGGGCGCCTGAAGAGCGTCTATCAGGTTCTGTGCGGCAAGGATCCCGAAACAGGCGAATATCTCGCCGAGCGGCGCGACGAACAGTTCGGACGTCTCAAGGAAGCGCAGGCTCATGTGCTCAACCTCACGAACTGGCACCAGTTCCTGAGCGCCCTTATCGGCGCAGGCTTCCGCAGCGGGGAGATGATCTCTTCCCAGAACGCCTTGCTGTTTTCCTATGCCTTCTACCTGCTTGGCCGGGTGCGCTACCGCGTGCCGGAGCATCAGTTGCAGAAGGCCATCGGCCGCTGGTTCTTTGCCGCGTCCCTGACGGGGCGCTATACGAGTTCGCCGGAGACGATCATGGACGGCGACCTCGCGCGCTTCCGCACCGTGACGACGGGCGAGGAGTTCCTGCAGATTCTCGATGACATTCTCGCCAATGAGATCACCGGCGATTTCTGGACGATCACCGTACCCTCGAAACTCGACAGTTCCTCGGCGCGCAATCCGGAGCTGTTCGCCTATGTCGCCGCGCAGAACAAGCTTGGCGCGCCGGTCCTCTTTTCGCACAAGGCGATTTCAGATCTTATCGACCCCACCATTCAAACCAAGAAGAAAGCGCTGGAACGCCACCACCTGTTTCCGCGTGCCTGGCTGGAGCGCCAAGGCGTGACGGATTTGCGCGTCATTAACCAGATGGCCAACTTTGCCCTGCTGGAATGGCCGGACAATCTGGACATCAGCGATGATCCGCCATCAGAGTATGTTCCGGTGGTTGGCGCGCGCTTCAGCGAGGCTGACTGGACGTTGATGGCCGAAATGCATGCCTTGCCGGCGGGATGGGAAAAGATGGACTATCCGGATTTTCTGGCAGAGCGCCGGCGCTTGATGGCGGACATCATCCGGCGCGGGTTCGAGAAGCTGAGGTAAGGAGCGAATGGCGACGCTGACGGAAGCCGAAGTCGAAGCCGTCTTGCTCGATCAGCTCGGGTCACTCGGCTATGCGTGCCTGATCGATACCGTTTCGGGTCCGGACGGGCCGAAGCCAGAACGCGAGGCGTATTCCGACACGGTCCTGACCCGCCGGCTTCGGGCGGCCATCGCCCGTCTCAATCCTCAGATCCCGGAAGAAGCGCGCGAGGATGCGCTTCGCAAAGTCGTGGCGGTCGAGCGCCCGTCGCTGATCGAGGAGAACCGGCGGCTGCACCGGTTCATGGTCGAGGGCGTACCGGTCGAGTTCCGTGCGGAAGATGGCGCGATCCGTGGCGATGCCGTGCGGCTGATTGATGCCGATGACCGGGTAAACGACTGGCTGGCGATTACCCAGTTCACGGTGATCGAGAACGGCCACAACCGCCGGCCGGATGTGGTCGTGTTCCTGAACGGTTTGCCGGTCGGGGTGATCGAAGTGAAGAAACCCGGCGCCGAAACGGCGACGCTGGGCGCGGCCTTCAATCAGCTGCAGACCTACAAGGCGCAGATCCCCTCGCTGTTCCGGGCAAATGCCGTGCTGGTCACGACCGACGGCATGCAGGCGCGCGTCGGCTCGCTGACGGCCGACCTCGAACGCTTCATGCCCTGGCGCACGACGGACGGCGCGAAGGTGGCGCCGAAGGGCGCGCCTGAGATGTCCGTGCTGATCGAAGGTGTCTTCGAACGTACACGGATGTTGTCGCTCCTGCGCGATTTCACCGTGTTTGGCGACACGCCGGGCGGCATCGCCAAGATCATCGCGGGCTATCACCAGTTCCACGCGGTGAAGCGAGCTGTTGTATCGACCGTCCGCGCGTTTGCAGGACCGAAGCCGGGACGCTCCCTTGCGCACACCAAAGGTGGCTCAAAGGAAGACCCTGCCGTCTACGGGCTACCGGGAGCGGCTGATCACCCGGCCGGGGACAAGCGCATCGGCGTGATCTGGCATACGCAGGGTTCGGGTAAGAGTTTGCTCATGGCCTTCTATGCCGGCCAGCTTGTGCGCGAGCCGGCGATGCAGAATCCGACCATCGTTGTGATCACGGATCGCAATGATCTGGACGATCAGCTGTTCTCGACTTTCTCCATGTGCCGCGACCTGATCCGCCAGACACCGGTGCAGGCCGAAAGCCGTGAAGACTTGCAGAAAGCCCTGGCGCGCGCATCGGGCGGCGTGATCTTCACGACCATCCAGAAGTTCGCCCCGGAGAAGGGGGAGGCTTATCCGATGCTGACCGACCGGCGCAATGTGGTCGTGATGGCGGATGAAGCGCACCGGAGCCAGTACGGCTTTTCCGCGCGTATCGAAAAATCGGGCGCCATTGCGTATGGTTTTGCCAAGCATTTGCGCGATGCGCTGCCGAACGCTTCCTTTATCGGGTTCACGGGAACGCCTATCGAGCAAAGCGATGTGAATACACCGGCCGTGTTCGGTCATTACATCGACGTCTATGACATAAGCCGGGCGGTGGAGGATGGCGCTACCGTTCCGATCTATTACGAAAGCCGACTCGCGCGGATCGAATTGCCGGAGGAAGAGAAGCCGAAGGTCGATGCCGAAATCGACGAACTGACCGAAGATGAGGCGGAAAGCGAACAAGAGCGGCTGAAACGCAGATGGTCCACGGTCGAGGCCTTGGTTGGGTCTGACAAGCGGCTAAAAATGGTTGCCGAGGATCTGGTCGCGCACTTTGAGGCGCGGGTGCAGGCGATGGACGGCAAGGCGATGGTCGTGTGTATGAGCCGGCGCATTTGTGTGGACCTGCACGATCAGATCGTCGCGCTGCGGCCTGCCTGGCATTCCGCAGATGATGCGCAGGGCCTGGTGAAAATCGTGATGACCGGCTCGGCCTCTGATCCGGAAGCCTGGCAGCCGCATATTGGCGGCAAGGCGAGGCGCGATCTTCTCGCAAAGCGGGCAAAGGATCCGAAAGACCCGCTCAAGCTGGTCATTGTTCGCGACATGTGGCTGACGGGTTTCGATGCGCCGTCGATGCACACCATGTATATCGACAAGCCGATGCGCGGGCACGGATTGATGCAGGCCATTGCCCGAGTGAACCGCGTGTTTCGGGACAAGCCGGCCGGCCTGATCGTCGATTATATTGGATTGGCGCAGAACCTTAAATCCGCGCTCGGACAATACTCTGCTTCGGATCAGGAGAATGCCGGCATTGATGAAGCCGAGGCAGTGGCTGCGCTTCTGGAGCGGCTCGACGTGGTGCGCACCATGTTCCACGGGCACGACTACTCCAAAGGTCTCACAGGTGCGCCATATGAACGCCTTGTGGCATTGGCGGGCGCGCTCGACTGGATCCTCGCCAAGCAGGATGAAGCGGCGCAGCGAGAGACGGACAAAGAGGCCAAGAAGGCAGCGCATCGCCGGTATCAGGATTCTGTGCTCGGACTGTCCAAAGCCTTTGCGCTATGCTCTGCAAGCGATGCGGCGCGGGAGGTGCGCGACGAGGTCGGCTTTTTCCAAACCGTCCGCGCCGCCATGGTGAAGGCGCAGGATACATCCGGCCGGTCGGCTGCTGACCGCGACCTTGCTATCCGCCAGATCGTCAACGGCGCTGTGGTTTCGACCGAAATCGTGGACATTCTTTCTGCGGCAGGCCTGTCATCGCCTGACATCTCCATCCTGTCCGACGAGTTCCTCGCCGAAGTCTGCCAGATGGAGAAGAAGAACCTAGCGCTTGAGGCCCTGAAGAAGCTCCTGAACGACGAGATACGTTCGCGCAGCCGTTCAAACGTTGTCGAGACCCGGAAGTTCTCCGAGAGGCTGACCGAGGCAATTGCCCGCTATCACACCAATGCGATCAGTACGGTGGAAGTGCTGCAGGAGCTGATTGCTCTGGCGAAGGAAGTTCGTGAAGCGCGCAGCCGGGGGGAAGAGTCAGGGCTGACACCTGACGAAGTCGCCTTCTATGACGCGCTGGCGGACAATCAGAGTGCCATTGATGTGCTGGGTAACGATCAGCTCAAACTGATCGCCCATGAACTCCTGAAGGGACTCAAGGCGAATGTCAGCATCGACTGGGCGCATCGGGATAGTGCCCGCGCACGCCTGCGCGTTCTGGTGAAGCGGATTCTGAGGCAGTATGGTTATCCGCCGGACCTGGAAGATGCAGCGGTGCAAGGCGTATTGGCGCAGGCCGAGGCGCTGCTCGCGGACATATCCGGCAAAGTTTAAAATTCCGATCCGCGGGTAACGCGGGTAAATTGGCGCGTATCGTTCGCCGCGTGAAGTAAAATGGCCTTCAAAAAAATAGGGGCAATATAGGAGGATTTGGATGCCTCTTTCGGGCCTCTACCGTCGGCGGCGCTCACATGCCGTCTCTCAGAATCGCGCGTCGATTTTTTATGCCGCTGCATTGACCAAAGCGTCCACTGAAAGGTGGTCTAACGGGTGGTCACATTTCGCTGAAGTTGATAGAAATGTTTATCAAACAAAGTATTAGGGTGGTTCTATGGTGCCGCTTAGGTGACTTGAACACCTGACCCCCGCATTACGAATGCGGTGCTCTACCAGCTGAGCTAAAGCGGCATGCCGTTTCGGGCAGGCCCCGCATATACTGGTAGGGGATTGGAGGCGCAAGGCCGTTTTGCCGCCGCAAAAGGGGCGGTGTCAGTCCTCGTCGGGGGCATAGTCCAGCGGCTGGGTCAGCGGTCCCTGCGGGGCTTTCGGGGCGGACAGTGGCCCGTCTTCGGCCATCGGCAGGGCGAGTACACGGCCGGCTTCGAGTTCGCGGCCATAGGTTTCGTAGCGCGGGTGGACGAGGTCGCCGACGTCTCCGAAGGCATAGACCATCCGGCCCCAGGCCGGGCGGTCGAAGTCAAAGGCATTGCCTTTCGGGTCGATGTCCGACCAGTCGGCCTCACGCGAGGCGGACGCCGCCATCCGGCCCCAACGCTGGGCTTCGACCGGGTCGCCATAGCCTTTCAACGCGCGCTCCATCAGGAGGCAGAGGCGCGCGGTCGGGTTCTCCTCGACGAGGAGCGCAAGGATGCGGATGGCGCCGACCCAGTCGGCATTGTCCATGGCGATTTCGGCGGTGAGGATACGGCTTTCGCGGTGCGACGGATTGGCATCGCTCAGGGCCTTGAGACGGGCCGAGATGGCCTGGCGCGTGTCTTGCGGAATGAGGCGGCGCGACAGCTGGGCCAGCGCCGGATGCGGACGGGCTTTCCAGCCGAGTTCGAGGACGCCCTGGGCGGCCTTGGCCTTGCCGTCGGTCATCAGGAAGCGCGCGCCATGATAGGCGGCGGGGGGGAAATCAGGGGCGGAACGGATCGCTTCGGCCAGCGCTTTCTGGGCGGCGACTTTCTCCGTATGCGGAAGGCTGACGGCCTTGGCCGTATGCAACACGGCGCGGCGGCGTTTGACGTTGAGCGCTTCGATCAGCAGGCGTTTCTCGCCGAGAGCCAGCGTTTCGAGCGCTGTCTCCCAGTCACCCTTCGAGACCTGCAGGTCGAAGAGCGAATTGAAGGGCCAGTCGGCGTCGGACTTGAGTGCCAGCGCTTCGCGGGCGCGGCTTTCGGCGGTCAGCTGGTCGCCGCGTTCGGAGGCGGCGGTGGCCGCGCCGCGCAGGCCGGCAAGCTGGCCACCAGGCAGGCGGGTCAAAAGGCCCCAGGCCCGTTCGGCGCCGGCCCAGTCTTCGTTCGCTTCGGCGGCGCGCGCTTCGAGGAGGAGTTTCAGGCGCTCGTCTTCGGCATGGCGCATGGCGCGCCGGGCCAGCTTGAGCGCGGCCTTGGCATCGCCGCCTTCGGCTGCCAGCAGGCCTTCGGCGAGCGCGGCATTGGCCTTGCGGGTGCGCGACAGGCGGCGGGCTTTCGAGATGCGGCCCGGCAGGACGAGCAGGCCAGTGGCGAGCCACCAGGCAAGGGCGATCAACCCTCCGAACAGGACAAGCAAGATGGCCGCAAATCCGGATTGAATCGATACGACTTCCTGCCCGACCGGGAAGGTCACTTCGCCCGGCATGCTGAACGCCAGCCAAGAAAGCGCGGCGCCAATCGTCACGAGTATGATGACAATGATGAACAGGAAAAAGCGGCTCATGGACGCGTCACCTTCCCCCTTCCGCAAGGCTGAGGCGCACGTCCTCCAGCGCCTCTTCGAGCGTGATGCGCCGGTTTGCGCGCCGGGTCCAGTCTTCTGCGGCGCGGGCGGCGTCACCTTGAAGAACGCCAAGCGCGCGGACACTGCCGGCAAGGTCGCCGGCCGCGAGGGCGGCGGCGGCGGCATCGAGGCCTTTGGTGACGGCGGAATGTTTGCCATCTGCCGGGCGGACGCTGACGGCATCGCCAAACACGCGGTCAACCCAGGACAGTTTGCCCGAGGTTTCCGGCACGGCGGCGGCCAGAACGGCGCGGCGGACATTCGGGAATTCGGCCTGCAATGTGGTCAGCGCTGTCACGCCGGAGACAAATGGCGCGAGCCGCTTGATCTCTTCGTTCGCCGGCAAGGCGTTGCGCAAGGCGCGGTAGTCGGATTCGAAACCGGCACCGCGGCGTGTGGCAGCTTCGATGGCGGAGAGGGCGAGGGCGGCTTCGGCGCGGCTGCCGCTGGATTTGACGGCGGCGCTGGATTCTGCGGCGGCTTCGCGCGTTTCGGCTTCAAGCCCGGCGAGCCGGGCGGTGAGCGCGGCCATCTCGGCATCAGCGGCCGAGCGGCCCTCGAGGGCTTCGAGCCGGTCGGTGAGATCGGCCAGGGCTTCGGGATCGCCGCCGGCGGCAATCGCCTGGTCGAGGCGGCGGGAGACGGTGTCGAGTTCGCGGATCAGCCCGGCCAGTTCAGCGGAGGCTGCCGCGGGCTGCGAGAGTTTCTCGTCAATCGCGGCCTGGACGGCGGCCACTTCATCGAGGCGGGATTCGAGGCGTTTCTGGGCTGCCGTCAGATCGGTCTGCGGGCTGAGGGCATTGGCGCCATAAATGCCAACCGCTCCGCCGATCAGGGCGGCGGCGACACTGGCCGCAATCAGCGCGGTCCAGCCGGGCGCCGGGCGCGCAGGCTCAGCCTCACCGGCAGGGGCCGGTTCGAACTGGGCATCGATTGGCCGGCCCGCGTGGGCTTCATCGCTGAAAGGATCGTCGCTCATGGCGCCTATATGGTCTGCTTCAGGTTTCAAAAGAGTGTGGCACAGGGCCGATTCAAGGGCAAAGCGGCGGTCTCAGCCCGCAAGTTGGGCCACGGCCCGAAGCAGGGCCTTCATCATGTCGCCTTCATTGGGGCGCCGGGCCACCCATTCGCCAAGCCCGGCGGCGCCTGTCAAAGGCTGCAGCGCCGCCTGCGATATGGCGACAATGGCGGCGCCGGAAAGGGGCGCGCCGGTCGCGGCGAGCGCTGCTGCGGCCTTGGCGGAGTGGATGAGCAGGACCACCGGCGCCGGCGCTTCGAGCGCGGCGAGGGCCTGCGGGACAAGGGCGCCGGCCGGATCGGTCCGGTAGGGCGCTGCGAAGCGGGCATCGTATCCGGCGGCGCGAAGTGTGGCCACCAGTGTTCCGGCCGCCGCTTCGTTGGCGACATGAAGCAGGGGCCCGTGCGGAACCGACGCGGTGATCATGTCCGCCAGGTCATCTGCATTGCCGTCGCCTTCGATGACGTGCGTGAAGCCCGCCTCGGTTGCTGCCTTGCCGGTTGCCGGGCCGACGCACCAGGCGCGGATGTCTTTGGGAATGCCGGCACCTGCGACGGCCAGCACGCCGTTGATACTGGTGAAGATGATATGGCGGATGCCTTCGGCTGCCTGCGGATCAAATCCCGCCGGCACAATCTTCAGCATAGGCGAAAGGATCGGCTCAAGGCGCAGTATTTTCAGCTCTTCCGCCGTGTCCTGCGCGCCGGGCTGCGACCGCGTGACGATGACCTTGAGCGTCAACGCTCGTCTCCGAAAGCGGGCAGGGCGCCGTTCGCATCCGCGAGGATTTGTGAAGCGACATTTATGCCGAGGGCGGCAAGTTGCGCAAGGCTTGCCTCTTTCGGAGCGGTGCCGGTCGCGCGCCAGCGGCTTTCGCCGCGTACGCTGAGCACTTCGCCGGTTAGACGCCAATGATCGCCTTCATCAAAGAGATGCGCGGCGATCGGCGTACGGCAACTGCCGTCGAGTTTGGCGAGAAAGGCGCGCTCGGCGGTGGCGCAGGCTTCGCTGTCAGAAACGTTCAGCTTGCGGAAGATATCGCAGACGGCAGGGTCCATGTCCTCGCGGCAGACCACACCGATGATGCCCTGCGCGGCGGCGGGCAACATGTCCTCAAGCGGAATGGGTGTCGCCATGTCGGCATAGCCGAGCCGGTTGAGGCCGGCCATGGCGAGGAAGGTGGCGTCAGCCTGTCCTTCCTCCAGCTTGCGCATGCGGGTCTGCACATTGCCCCGGAATGTGACGACCTGCAGGTCCGGGCGCAGGGCGAGGGCCTGCGCTTCGCGGCGCAGCGAGGCGGTGCCGAGACGGGCGCCTTCGGGCAGCTCATGCAGGCTTTTCGCCGAGCGCGAGACGAAGCCGTCGCGCGGATCTTCACGCGCCGGAAAGGCCACGAATTTCTGGCCGTCCGGAAGCAGGGACGGGACATCCTTAAGGCTGTGAACCGCAAAGTCGATCTCGCCGCGCGAAAGGGAATCGTCGAGTTCGCGGGTGAACAGGCCCTTGCCGCCGGAATTGATCAACCGCTCGCTCGTCAGCTTGTCGCCGGAGGTTGTGAAGGTGACGATTTCCGCGTCGAGGGCGCCGCCGGACGCCTCTTTCAGGCTGCCTGCGATCTGGTGCGCCTGGGCGAGAGCAAGCGGCGAGCCGCGAGTGCCGAGGCGGAGGCTTATGAGGGCGGTAGACGATGTGGCCATGTCCCTCCCTAGCCGGGGATTTCTCCCTTGCCAATTCGCGGGCGATTGACGGGGCCGGTCTGCGGCGTTAGGTCGTCTTATCGATTAACGGAAAGACCCTCGAAGGAGTGCCCCATGCTTCGTACCGCCGTTTCGGCTATTGCCCTTACCTTTGTCCTTGGCGCCTGCGCGCCGACCACACCTGCTGCCGATCCGGCCGAAGTCGCTGCCGCCCAGGCCGAGCAGAGCGCCAAGCTGAATGCCTGGTTCGATGCCAAGTATGAGGAACAGCTGCAGTTCAGCCCGATCGGCCTGACCTTCCAGGGCCGCAAGGACAAGAATGACCAGATCGACTGTTTCACCTTCGCCTGCGCCGACGAGCAGCTGGCCTGGCAGAAAGCGGCGACCGAAGAACTGAAGGCGACCTTCCCGTATGAGACCCTGTCGGCGACCGACAAGGATTCCTATGACCTCTGGGTCTACCAGACCGAGCGCGCCGAGGCCGGCGTTCCGTTCCGCAATAATGGCTATGTGTTCGACCAGATGAGCGGCGTGCAGAGCTTTGCCGCGACCTTCCTGATGCAGTTCCATCAGGTGGACGAGGAAGCCGATGCGCGCGCCTATTTGGCCCGTATCGGGGCCGCCGCCGGCGCGCTGCAGGATGCCCTTACGATTGCCAAGGACAGCGCCGCCAAGGGCGTGCATGCGCCGAAGTTTGCCTATGAGGGCGTGATCGACCAGTCGCGGAAGATCATCACCGGTGCGCCGTTCACGGATGGTCCGGACTCGGCCATCTTCGCTGATTTCAAAGCGGACGTGCAGAAGCTGGTCGATGCCGGCAAGACCACGCCGGAGACGGCAGCAGAGCTGACGGCGGAAGCCGAAGCGGCGCTGAAGGGCCCGTTCCTGACCTTCTATAATGATCTGATCGCATTCGCGACCGCCGACATGGCGAACTCGCCGGATGCGGCCGGCCCGCAGGGCGCAAACCTCCAGCCGAACGGCGAAGCCTATTACAACTTCATGCTCAGCCAGATGACCACCACGGGCATGACGGCGGACGAGATCCACAATGTCGGCCTGTCGGAAGTCGAGCGTATCCATGCCGAGATGGAAGCGATCAAGACGCAGGTGGGCTTTACCGGCACGCTGCAGGAATTCTTCACCAGCATCCGCGACGACAAGGACAATGAACAGCACTATTATCCGGACACGGATGAAGGCCGCGAAGCCTATATCGCGGACGCCACCGCCGCCATCGAGAAGATCAAGGCCGAACTGCCGAATTATTTCGGCATCCTGCCGAAGGCAGACCTTGTCGTGAAGCGCGTCGAGGCATTCCGCGAACAGCCGGGCGCCGCCCAACACTATTATCCGGGCACACCGGATGGCTCGCGCCCCGGCATCTATTACGCGCACCTGTCGGACATGAAGGCGATGCCGAAGGGCGAGCTGGAAGTGATCGCGTATCATGAGGGCCTGCCGGGCCACCATATGCAGATCTCGATTGCGCAGGAGCTGACGAGCGTGCCGAAATTCCGCACGCAGGCCGGCTTCACCGCCTATTCGGAAGGCTGGGGCCTCTATTCCGAATGGCTGGCCAAGCAAATGCCGGGCACGTTTGAAAATCCGTACTCGGACTTCGGCCGTCTCGGCTCGGAAATCTGGCGCGCGATCCGTCTCGTGGTCGATACCGGCCTTCACTCGAAGGGCTGGACGGAAGAGCAGGCGGTCCAGTACTTCCTAGCCAATTCCGCGATCACCGAAGCGCAGGCCCGCTCGGAAGTGCGGCGCTATATCGTGACGCCGGGCCAGGCGACGGCCTACAAGATCGGCATGATCGAGATCCAGCAGATGCGCGCGAAAGCCGAGGCTGAGCTGGGCGACAAGTTCGATATCCGCGCCTTCCATGACACGGTCCTCGGCGGCGGCGCCCTGCCGCTGGAAATGCTGGAGGCCAAGGTCGATCGTTGGATCGCGGACGTCAAAGCAGCCGGATAAGCCTGCTCGACATTCTGAGATTGGCCCTCTCCGGAAACGGGGAGGGCTTTTCTTTTAGAGTGCCGCCATGATAGCGATAACATAAAGGCGAGAAGCGCCGTTCAGGCGCGGCCTCATGGCGGGAGGACCTGACGATGAAGACATTTCAGAAACTGGCGTTGATGGGTCTGCTGGGCGGCATGCTCACGGGCTGCTGCACAACACCCGCGCCGCCCGCCGGGCTGGCGGAGGTTTCACCGGCCGCCGCCGCCGTGCCGGGCACCAACCCGCTGGTGCGCGACAAGTTCACGGCCGATCCCGCGCCGCTGGTGCATGACGGGCGGCTCTATCTCTATGTCGGCCATGACGAGGCGGGCGAGGGGGAGATGTTCAACATCACCGAATGGCTCGTCTATTCCACCGAGGACATGACGAACTGGACCGATCATGGCCCGGTGATGAAGCCGACCGACTTTGCCTGGGCGAGCAAGGATGCCTGGGCATCGGAAGTGATCGAGAAGGATGGCCGCTTCTGGTTCTACACGACGGTCGAGCATGACGACACGGATCATGGCAAGTCGATCGGCGTGGCGGTTTCCGATTCGCCGTTGGGGCCGTTCGTGGATGCGCGCGGCTCGGCGCTGGTGAAGAACAGCGACACGCCGGACGGGCCGCATTGGTGGGACGATATCGACCCGACCGCCTTCGAGGATGAAGACGGAACCGTCTGGCTCTACTGGGGCAATAGTGTGCTGTATTATGCGCCACTGGCGCCGGACATGATCAGCCTGGCCGATGACATCCGCTCCGTACCGATGGAGCATTTCGTGGAAGGGCCGTGGCTCTTCAAGCGCGGCGACCTCTATTATCTCGCCTATGCCGGCATCGACGAGACCGAGCACAAGTGGGAGCAGATCTATTATGCGACCGCGCCGGGCGTGACAGGGCCTTGGACCTTCCGTGGAAAGATCATGGGCATTGCCGCCAACAGTTTCACGATCCATCCGGGCATCGTCGAGTACAAGGGCGACTGGTATCTCTTCTACCACAACGCCGCGCACAATATCGACGGCGTGCCGGGCGCGTTGGGGCGGCGGTCGGTTCGGGCCGAGCATCTCTATTTCAATGAGGATGGCACGATCCGGCCCGTCGAGGCGACGACGGAAGGACTGACGTTGCCCCGGCAGGACTGAGGGCTTTCCCGGCGTGACCCCTTGTCGGGGGCGCGCATCCGCCTAGGGTTCCGCCACCCGAGGAGGCGTCCATGCACCTGAAATTCGCGCCCGAGACTGAGACTTTCCGCGCGCAGGTGCGCGGTTGGTTCGAGACCGAATTCCCGAAGGACATCATCGCGAAATACAAGGCCGGCACGCCGCTGACGACGGCGGATGTGCGCAAGTCCGAAATGGCGCTCGGGGCGACGGGCTGGCTCGCGGCGGCCTGGCCGACCGAGTATGGCGGGCCGGGCTGGGGGATCGAAGAGCAATACGTCTTCGACGAGGAGCTGGAGCGCGCCGGCGTGCCGACGGTGACGCCGATGGGGGTGATCTATGTCGGGCCGGTGATCTACACGTTCGGCAGCGAAGCGCAGAAGGCTCAATGGCTGCCCGGGATACGTGATGGCTCGACCTGCTGGGCGCAGGGCTATTCGGAGCCGGGGGCGGGATCGGACCTCGCGAGCCTCGAATTCTCCGCCGTGCTGAAGGACGGGACCTACACGCTGAACGGCCACAAGATCTGGACCTCGGCGGCGCAGCATGCCGACTGGATTTTCCTGCTGGCGCGCACCAGCCGGGGCGAGAAGAAACAGGAAGGCATCAGCTTCATCTGCTGCAAGCTGGATGCGCCGGGCGTGACGGTGAAGCCGATCATCTCGATCGACGGGGCGCATGCGCTGAACGAAGTGCTGTTCGACAATGTCACAGTGCCCGAGGCCTACCGGATCGGCGAAGAGGGCAAGGGCTGGACCTATTCGCAATACCTGCTCGGCTTCGAGCGCACGTCCTATGCGCGCATCGGCGGCAAGCGGGCCATGCTGCGGCATGTGCGGGCGCTGGCGTCTTCGATTCCCGAAGGCAGCAATGAGCGGCTGATCGACGATTCGGGATTCTCCGCACGGGTAGCCCAGGCGGAGATCGCGGTGGACGGGCTGGAGATGACGGTGTTCCGGATTCTCTCTGCGCAGGTCTCGGGTGGCTCGGTGGGGGACGCATCCTCGACCGTGAAAATCCTCGCGACCGAAACCCATCAGGCGATCACCGAACTGATGCTGGAAGCGGCTGGCCAATTTTCGGGACACCGTGCCCCATCTGCAGGCAGCGGGCCGCGCGATGTGGCGAGCTATTTCGGCGGCCGCGCGCAGTCTATTTACGGCGGCACAAATGAGATCCAGAAGAACATCATCGCACGCAAGGTGCTGGGGCTGTAATACATGAGAATACTGGGAATACCGGGGGTTCCGCTGGCACTGATGCTTGGGGGACTGGTCCCGTTTGCGGCGGGGGCCGGGGGGATGTGGGCGCTGCGGGCGGACCCCGCATTGCAGGGGCAGGTGGCGCTGGCGCTGCTGGCCTATGCGGCGATGATCCTGTCATTCCATGGCGGCGTGCGCTGGGGCGCCGAGGTCAATGCGCATGGCGCCGGCATTCCGCGTTCGCGCCAGCTGATGCTGTCCGTACTCGGACCACTTGCGGCCTGGGGCGTTTTGCTCTGGGCGATGCTGGGGCCGGCGGGCTGGCCGGTTTTCGCGGCGGCGGCGGGCGCACACCTTCTGCACGGCGTGTGGGACGCGGACGGGGCCGGGCTGTCCATCTGGATGCGGCGCCTGCGGATTGCCGGAACGGCCGGCGCGGTGCTGGCGCTCGGCGCGGCGGGCGCGGCCTATATCGTGCGGTAGGAACGGAAGGTCAGCGCGGCGGCGGTGAAGCTGGCGGCGGCGAGCAGGGCGGAGATCACACCGTTCCAGCCAGCCATCGACAGGCCGAGAATGTAGAAGGGCGCATCTGTGCACAGCGCAATCTTCATCGGCGCGTCGAGATCGCCCAGCTCCAGCGGGCTGACCCCGCCGGCGGAGCAGCCATCCGGCGGCGGGAAGACCTGCCACTCAACGCCGGCATGATAGAAGGCGACGACCACGCCGACGACAAAGACAAGGCCGATCATCACGTTCAGCGCGACGAGGAAACGGCGTTTCGGCACCAGGCGCCAGATGGCGAGGCCGGTCAGCGTCATGGCGATCAGAGCCCAGTAGACTTCCCGCTGGCGCAGGCAGAGCGGGCAGGGATAGAGGCCGCCGAAGGCCTCAAATGCGTGGGCGCTTGCCAGCATGAGGGCAGAGGCGGCGAGGGCGATAACCGGCCAGCGCCAGCCTGTGAGCAGGGGTGTAAGCATGGTCATACATCGCATTCACGCCGACAGGGCGCCAATCACAATGCGGCGTGGCGTCACGAGCCCAGCGCCGCGCCCGCGACGAGGCCGATGCCGGTGGCGGCGCCGAAGATCAGCGCGCTGATCCAGGCGGTGCCGATGACGAGGCCGGCGATGACGGCGAGGCCGTCCTTCTGCATCAGGCCGAAGGCGGCGACCGCGACGGCGAAGCCGGGCACAGAGTTGGTCATCGGCAGGGGCACGAGGATGGAGCAGCAGAAGAAGACGAGGAAAGCTCCGATCACTCGCTCGGACCGCTTGCCCGTGATGAAGCTGAGGCGGGGGCGCACGAGGGCCTCGATCCAGCCGAGCCATTTGCGCCCGCCCCGGGCCATTTGCGTCAGGCCTTTCTTGTCGATCTTGCGCGCGGCGAGGCCCGATGGCAGCCAGGGCTCCGGCCGGCCGATGGCCATCTGCACCGCGAGGGCGATCATCGGCACGGCCACGACCTGCGGAACACCGTACAGAAACGGGATGCAGCAGGGCAGGGCGAGCAGGAAGAGCACGGCCCCGAAAGCGCTTTCGTCCAGATGGTCGAAAATCTCGCGCAGGCTGAAGCCCGCTTCGGGGGCCGCCTCGGCGAGCTGTTCGATGGTCTGGAGGAGGGTGCGGTTTTCGGCGGCGGCGTGGGAGGACATGGACGCGATTCCTAGACTGGATCGGGCGCAGAGGGAAGCAAGCCGTATGCCGGGATGACAAAGGGGGGATGGTTGTAATGATTGACACAGAGCGGGGCGCTGCGGCAGGAACCTGCCTTCACTGGCCACGCCTCTGTGGTGGAATGGTAGACGCGGCGGATTCAAAATCCGCTTCCGCAAGGAGTGCCGGTTCGAGTCCGGCCAGAGGCACCAATAGCTTATTTTAAGCGGTCCGATCTCGTCCAAAAAGCAATATAAAAACAGGGAGATGTCCTACGGCCTGGCCAATTCATTGTCCAAACGGGTGCGGGTATGTCCATTCCAATCCGGGCGATTTGGGGGTATGTTTGCGGGTATCGGGACTTCGAGTCCCGCGCTTCAGCGCTCGATACCCGCACGGATACCCGCATGCCGCTCACCGATATTCAGATCAAAAAACTGAAGGCTGAAGCCAAAGCCTACAAGGTTGCCGATGGGGGCGGGCTTTACATCCACGTCACCGAGACCGGGACCAAGCTCTGGCGACAGCGCTACCGCTTTGAAGGCCGGGAGAAGCTGCTCTCGCTCGGCGCCTATCCAGAGGTTTCACTCGCCAGGGCGCGCGAGAAGCGGCAGGCTGCAAAGGCCTTGCTGGCTGACGGCATTGATCCTGTCGCCAAGCAAAAGGCCGACCGCGAAGAACGGGCAGCCAAGACAGAGCACACCTTTTCCCGGATCGCGGCGGAATTGATCGAAAAGCTGCGTCGGGAGGGCCGGGCGGACATCACACTCTCGAAGAAGCAGTGGTTGCTGGACATGGCCAATAGCGACTTCGGCAATCAGCCCATCCGGGACATCACGCCTTCCGTCATTCTGGGGACGCTTAGGAAGGTGGAAGACCGCAACCATTTCGAAACGGCCGGACGCTTGCGGGCGACCACTGGGCAGGTGTTCCGGTACGCAATTGCGACAGCTCGGGCGGACAATGACCCCACCTATGCGCTACGGGGCGCGTTGATCGCTCCGACGGTCTCGCACATGGCAGCGGCGACCGACCGGGAGGCCTTCGCAGAAATCGTGCGGGCCATTTGGTCCTATGAGGGCGGCGCCGTCACAACCCGCGCGGCGCTGAAGTTGATGGCGCTGCTTTATGCCCGTCCCGGCGAGTTGCGGCAGGCGCTTTGGGAGGAGTTTGATCTGGAGAAGCAGACCTGGACGATCCCGAAGAGCCGCATGAAGATGCGGCGGGAGGCGCATGTGAAGCCGCTCCCCGCAATGGCAGTCGAAATCCTCAAGGAGCTGCGCGCGGAAACCGGGAGCAATTACCGTGTGTTCCCCTCCCTCATCACCCGCGACCGGCCGATCAGTGAAAACACCATGAATCAGGCGCTGCGGCGGATGGGTTTCACGCCGGAAGAGCACACATCCCATGGGTTCCGGGCAAGCGCGTCCAGCCTGTTGAACGAAAGCCGCAAATGGAATCGGGACGCCATCGAAGCAGAGCTGGCGCACGTGGACGAGGATCAGGTGCGCAAGGCCTACCACCGGGCGCGGTATTGGGATGACCGAGTCCAAATGGCGGAATGGTGGGCCGGGGAGGTCCAAAAAATGCTAAACAAATCCGACTGACTCCTATGTATTGCGAGCGGAGCGAACCAGCTTAAATTGCCAGTGGGAACATGAGGGGCGTGGAAATACAGGGGCATTTTGCCATGGCATCCTCCGATCCTCCCAAGGCCAAACGTGCGCGTCGAAAGGGTGATTTCCCGATCGATCTATCACCAGAGAATCCCGAAGCGCCCGCCAATGATGCGGGCGCTTCTGTATTTGGCGTTCACCTTGACGCTGAGGCTTTGGAACGTTGCGCGAAGTTGTCTTACTGGACTGCGCTGGAAGCAGCGTATTTCTCGGCTGGCTACAAACCAGGTTGCGAGACTTTGGAGATACCGTTCATCGGTATCGAGACCGGTTGGCTCGACGATCCACTTTTGTATCGCCAAACCTTGTTCGAGCGCCATTTGCTGGGGTGCGATCGGGGAGGACACATAACGCCCTTGGAAGCGTTGCAATTGCTCGACCTAGTTGGAGAAAAGGTCGATCCGCAAATGCGACAGGCGGTTCAACGGTTTCACTCGGCAAAGCGCCGAAAGAAATCCAATCAAACGGAGGCGCGCCTTGGAGACTTCATGGATGCGCTCGACGACTGGCATTTCAACGCCCGTGATGAGCCGGAAGCGGCAACCAAGCGCATCCTCACGCTCCTGAAGCTGCTTCTTGCAATGGCGATTGATAAGTACGGGTATGTGCCCAACCGATACGCCAACCCCTCTTCGGGACGCATTGTCCAGGCGGTAGAGAAAATCCGCCTCAAATGTGACGATGGGACCGTATCGGGCTATCTGAAGATGGCTGTGGAAGAGCATTGGACCGAACCTGAGTAGCGACACCCAAACCGTATTCGGTTTGAAAATGGCGTATTCGGTCTGCGACGGCTGAAGACGCGCTAGCACTTCTTCACCTTCAACAAACCGAGGTGACACAATGTACGACTATCCCGAATTTCCCCGGACCGGCTTCGTTCGCTTGCGGTCCATCTTGGCGCCTGACGGTCCTATTCCGGTCTCGAAGAGTACCTGGTGGCAGGGCGTGAAAGATGGCCGGTTTCCAAAGCCGAAGAAACTGGGGAAGGGCACAACCGTATGGCGCGCCGAAGACATCCGCGCGCTTTATGAAACTGTTCTCTGACATGCGCGGCAGAATTGTTCCTTTCCCGGAAGGAGGCGGCAATATGCGGAATCTTGACCCGAACGCTTCGCATGCCCGGATCTACAGCGAGTGGCGCCATCTGGACTCCTACAAAACGCTGAGGCCTTTGCAGAAGGTCATCTTGCAGGACATCCTGATGGACTTCACCAAGGCCGTCGGCAACGAAGTCCGCCTGACCGGCAAAGGTGTGGCGGCGAAGTACGGCGTTGGACACAGGACCGCGCGAGAGGCTATCGCCGGGATGGAGGAGCGGGGGTGGATCGTCCGCACGCGGTTGGGACCGGGCCCCACTGGGCAGGCGGGCGGTGTATATGAATTGCTCTGCATGGGCCCCATGGGAAACCGAATTGCGGGACCGTACCAGACCTGGAAGACGCAAGGATCGCGTAAGCGCGTTAGCCCTCTCAAAGGATCGAGTTAGGGGGAACGAATGAGCGAAACAGATAGGACCAACGAGCGAATTACGGGCTTTCGGACTCGAAGGGGTTTGATGCGGAAAACTGAATGCCCGGAACATGTTGCGAGAGTTTTCCGTGATCGTCGAATGTGCGCCGGGAGGCACATACATAAATCTAAACAGCTACCTTTTCGACCGTGCCTGAAAGTGCATGTTCAGTGGCACTCCAGCCCGGTGCGCGGCGCTGGCCACAAAGCGCAAGCGCGCCGGGCCCCTTGCCAAATAGCTCCGTCCCCTGAGCGCTCTCGGTGGTAAGAAAACCTGTCCTTTCGAAGCCGACGGCATCCACTTGCCACATGATTGCGAAAATCCCGGAGTAAATCATGGGCAGCCTCGGATCAGGTTCGCGCAACCGCTTCGCTTCTAAAGTAGACGAGTTTCAGAAGCTGGACCTTGCCACCTTCAAGCGGGCCTGGTTTGAGCGCTGGCGCGCCGGAACGGTCCGGTGGTCACGCGGCGGGCAGACGACAAGCACAATCGGCTACCGCCTCGCTCCGGATCACATGCGGCTCGAATACAGCGTCACGCGCCAAGGCGAGAAGGTGGCGATCAATGAGCGCTTCGACTTTGCCTTCACTGAGCAGCCCTTTGGCGGCAGTCGCCGCTGGATCGTTTGCCGGTCCTGCCAGCGGCGGTGCCGTGTGATCTATGGAGGTGTCTATTTCCGGTGCAGGCAATGCTACCGCGCAACTTATCCAAGCCAGTACGAGTTAATTCGCCTGCCGGGCATTTCGAGGGCTGACCGGATGCGCGACAAGCTGGGCGGCGATCCCGGTCTGTTGAACCCATTTCCCCGTAAGCCGAAAGGCATGCATTGGCGCACATACAGGCGGCTTCAGCGGGAGGATTGGGCGGCATCTGACCGGCTGGAGCGGGCGCTGCATGCGAGGTTTCGCCGGGAAGGCTGACCGTCTTAAGCCTTCGGCAGGCAGCGGGAGCATGTTTTCCACTCTTAAAGGGAGGGTATCTCGCCGACAACCGTGGTCAGTCACCCCGATTTGATGAGTCAAATGTGATGGAAATCTCCTTTGCGCCAGCGTCAATGTAGAGGACGCCGGGTGAAAACGAGACGCCTTTGGGAAGATTCGAGTCTAGGGTCCAGTGGGGTTCCAAATTCAGCGTCAAGCCGCGCATTTCGACAGGGCACGTGATTGTGAGTGTTACCTTGTCGCCTGAGCGGCGGCTATCGACTGACACCTGGTCACGCATCTCCCACCAAACGCCATATTGCCGCAAAGTGCCGAACCACGAGAACGGTTCGAGCGCCGGGATGATGTCGCGCAGAAATTCCAGTTTTTCGTCGGTAATGTTCGGGTGGATGAGGATTACGAAACTCCCGCCATAGTCCGCCAGTTCCTGCGCAAGTTCGATGGCACTGTTGAGCCGAAGGTTCATATGTGGCGGGATCTCATCTTCGATCCCAATGGGAAACTGGAAGGTGGCGGTCGTCGCTGAATAGTCGCGACTGAAGGTCATACGGTAAGGCAAGTGCGTCATCGTGTTGCCTGCGGTTACGGTAGACGCATACCGGTAGCCTGACGCATCGAGCGCTTCGGGCAGTTGAGCTGGCGTCGCAAGGTAACCGGGACGAAATGAGACGACCTCTTGGCCAGACGTTTGTTCGAGAAGGTATTTGCTCACACGGAGTTCGCCAAAAATCGAGGCGCCTTCCGTCAGCGTAGCGCTGCGCACACGCGGTTGGTAGCCGGGATACCGCTCTGAGCCTGACCCGAGTGGAAAGTCTGAAAAGAGATTTGAGTGGGATACCGAATGGCTTCCAATTTCCATGCCTGCGTTTGCGAGATTACGAACGATTGGCAACGCTTCGTCATTGAAGAAGCCAGTATCGAAGTAGTCCCGAAAATACTTTGTTTGAATAAAGAAGGTTCCGGACAGCTCATTCTGCGCCAAGACGGAAGCGTAGGCCGGAATGTTGAGGATGGAATCTGCATAATCAACATCGAAGGTGAGCACGACTGCAAGGTCGCGGCCTTCAGGCACGGTGCCCAAAGTGACTGCATCTGGCTCACCCGCCACGTAGACGGCTTTCAACCATCTCAACCAAGTATCTACTGACGGCTCATACTGGTTTGCGTAGTTCCGCGTTCCGCCGACATCGCGATCATTGACCGCTCTCAAAATGAAGAAGCCCAGATCGATCCCGAGCGCATAGGCGCGGCCTCCAGATGGCGCTTCGCGGAACACCAGAGCGGCCGATCCGTCTTCGTAGGTTGCCAAGGCCGACTCCGGATTTTCGAAAACCTGACTTCCCATCCGGTTCCCGTCCACGTCAGGGTCCCCTATCCGGACGGCTCGTTCGCGCGGGTGATTGATGAAGTCAATGCTGCGATCCTGACCCGTGAAACGAACCTCGGAATGGGAATGCGATTCTGTAACCACGCTGAACCCGAAGAGATCCTGCAACCCACCACCGAGCACCTGGTTTGCCACCAGCGTTCCACCGGACTCTACATGATCTCGCAAAGCATCCAGACCTTCCGGCGCGATTAGGCGGCCTGAAATTGAAGGGTAAACCAGCACGACATGGTGCTGAACGGCCTTTCTGGGATCGTCCGTGATCAGAAATGGCACGCCGATTGACTTCAAGCCTTCCGCGATGCCGAGCCAGGCCGAATCTTCATCGGTCAGAAGGATCGCGAGGCGTGAGTTGCCGCCTGAGGCATAGGAGCGCCAATCCGCAGGAATGCTTATTGCCAGAGCGCTGTCTCGCTCGGGGCCGCGAAAAGTCGAAAAATCGTCAAGCGGTGTGCGTTTCAGAAAAGCAGCCGCTGCCAAGCCCACTATGATCACGCCGACCACGGACAGGAAGCCTCGAAGTCTGCGGTTGCCGATGCTGATCACAAGGGATTGCCTTCCTTCAATAGATTGAACCGCTTAAAGCAGTTGAACCTGATATACTTCGTAAAGACGCCGACGTTCCGATCGTACTTTAAATCAATGCAGACTTTTGACTTTGCTCGGGTCGCGCCGATGGTGCCTCAATAAGTACTCTGGACGTAAAGGTATCTAAATGAGTAGTCGCTATCGCGTTTGTCTGGCCAAACTTGGAACCCGACGCAGTCATGCATTACCCTCCTATTCTTGTTGCGATGTTGGCGGCTTTGTCGGCCGGGCTCAGCCTTCCGGCTTTTGCCGAGAGCGGTTCGATCATCGAGCAGGCTCGGACCGCGAGGTTTGAGAACGCGCCAGAGAATGCTCTGGACTTGCTTGGCGACTGGCTCGATGCGTACCCGGAAGATTCGGATGCTTGGCTAGAGGCAGGATACGCGCAGATTGCGCTCGGTGACCTTGACGCCGCTAGGCTCTCATTCGAGCAGGTGCTGAAAATATCACCCGGCTATACTGATGCAGAAGTTGGTTTGGCGCGTATCGACTATTTCAATGGCGATCTTATGTCGGCTTCTGATCGTTTGGACAGGATGGTCGACACTGGCGACACACGTGAGCTGCGGAAACAGATCAAGACGGCGCAAGCGGCTGTTGAAGTAACCTCGGCGCGGGCAGAGATTTTTGTTGAACGCAGCTCGCTCAGCGGCGGCTTGCCAGATTGGAAAACCGTCGCCGCTTCTCTTTCTGACCGGATCGCTCCGAACATTTCGCTGAACGGTACGGTGGAGCATACGCAACGCTTCGAACGTGAAGATCTGTACACGCAGGTTCAAGTGGACTGGGGCAGTGGCGATCGGTGGGCAAGCTATGCAGGCGTGGGAGGCACAGTGAATGCCGACTTCCGGCCTCGGGCCATCCTGTATGGGGGCAGTCAATTTGGCCTCATTCAAGCAAAGGCCGGTCGTGCGGCCTTGGACGGCACTATCAGCGCCAGTGTGGCCGAATACACGTCAGGGCAGGTGACGACACTTTCTCCAGGTTTCATCGCTCGTTTCTCGGGGGATACCGCTCGTTTTGGTGGACGGCTGATCGCCTTGTCGGACGAAACCGGCGAGTTGCGCTATGGACAAGCATATGAGGCGGGGCTGGATGTCTTGCGGGGGCTCGGACTGCGGCTTTCGTGGAGCGATGCGCCCGAAACGTCCGAGGGCCGGACCTTCGATGTCGAATCTATCTCTTTGTCCGCGAAATTTGAAATCACCAGTCAGGTTACAGCCGTCATCGGCGCATCGTCCGAGCAACGTTCTGCCTACGACAGGGACGTGTTGTCCTTCAGTTTGCGCCGGGCATTCCGATGACATCGACGTTGCTCGACAATCTGTGGCTTGCGTCGTGCCTGATGGGAGCCCTGTCGGTCTCGGCGATCCTGGTGGTCATCGTGCGTCGCGCTTTCCTGTCGACCGTCGCGTTTTCCGAGGCTGAACTTCACGATAGCGTGCTGCAGGCGTTGATGACCGACTGGACGATTGTTGACGCCGAACTTGTCAGGAAATTCCTGAAGCGCGGGCGACGGGTGGCGCACCTTGTGACCGAGTTTTCTGCGCTTGTCCGGGGACCTGAACTTACCCGCGGGCTTGAACTTCTCGATCAAAGTGGGGCGGTTGACGAGCTGTTGTATTTGCTGAAGCGAGGCAATCGGGAAGACAAACTGGCCGCTTGCGACGCGCTGTCGCTTTTTGCCTCCGAGGTGGCATCAGACCGCTTGAAGGGTGTGGCCAAACGGGCAGGTTCGCGCAGGCTTCGAATTGCAGCGCTGCGCGCGTTGATAGAGATGGGCGGACAACCTTCGATCGCCGACGTGATCCAATGGATGCGTTTGACTGATGCCGAGATTCCGGCGGAAGCCTCCACCGTTCTCATGCTTTCAACACGCCTACATCCTGCCGAGGCGCTGGCGCGCATCGTAAGCGGGATAGACCGGCCTCCAGTACGCGCAGCGCTGGTGTGGGCGATTGGCGAAGCGGGTATTTACGAAGCCATTCCGGTTTTAGCCGAGATGGCCACTCACAATAACCCCCGGATCCGGATCGCGGCCCTTCACGCGATCGGCGAAATGGCGTTCATTACTGATCGGACGGTGCTTCAGTACTGCCTTGCCGATGGGATTTCCGAGGTCCGTGCCGAAGCCGCCGTCGCCATTGGAAAGACTGGGGATCTATCGGCCATCGGCGTGCTGGCAGTCCTTCTGGATGATCCGGAATGGGACGTAAGGTTCCGCGCCGCAAATGCGCTTGTCGATCTTGGCGATGCCGGTGTCGAGGAATTACGCGCCGCCGCCGCGGGTTCGAACGAGCCATCGCGGCGCGCCCGCACCGCAGCGATGGTAATGTCGGAAAGGCGCGTTGCATAATGGAAGG
The DNA here is from genome assembly GCA_040223555.1 of Hyphomonas sp. Taxonomy (GTDB): domain Bacteria; phylum Pseudomonadota; class Alphaproteobacteria; order Caulobacterales; family Hyphomonadaceae; genus Hyphomonas. The sequence goes on along the minus strand of JAVKGA010000002.1, from coordinate 206,283 downwards.
GATCCGCGACGCCGTTGCCCTGATCGCCCCCTGGCTCGCAGGGGCAGTCATTGCAATCGGCTTGTTGCAGAACTTGATCTATGTCGCGCAGTTGCTGCTTGCCGGCGTATCGATGAGCCGCAATCCACCGATCAGCCGCTCGTCGCTCCTTTGGGGCAGGTATGCTGATCTTGCGCCGCCAATCGCCCTTCTTTCCCCTGCTTACAACGAGGAGAAGTCGATCGTAGAGTGTGTACGCTCCATGCTTTCTCTGAACTATCCCTCATTCGAGGTAATCGTCATAAATGATGGTTCGAAGGACAATACGCTCCGCGAGTTGATCAACGCATATGACCTGAAGAAGAGCGATCGCGCCGCTGACTCCCGCCTGGACCACAAGCCCATTCTTGGCGTCTACACCTCGCCGTTCGTAAGCCGGTTGCTGGTGATTGACAAGGAGAACGGCGGTAAAGCGGACGCGCTCAACGCCGGTATCAACCTCTCGCGCGCGCCGATCTTCTGTTCGATGGATGCAGACTCCATTCTCGATCCTGACGCATTGCTCAGGGCGGTGCGGCCCTTTGTCGAAGACCCCAGCCGTGTCATTGCGGTAGGCGGCACCGTCCGGATTGCCAACGGGTGCACGATTAAGAACGGCCGGGTTGAAAGGGTTGCCGCTCCGGACTCCTGGCTCGCGAGATTTCAGGTTGTGGAGTATCTGCGGGCATTCCTGATGGCGCGTCTTGCCTGGAGTTCAATCGGTGCGCTGACGATCATTTCCGGAGCCTTTGGTCTTTTTCGACGCGGCCCAGTCGTCGAGGCAGGTGGTTACAAGCGCGACACCGTGGGCGAAGACATGGAGCTGGTTGTTCGCTTGCATCGCACGATGCGCCAAGCGAAACGCGACTACAGAATCGCCTACGTGCCCGAGCCGGTTTGCTGGACCGAAGTGCCGGAAACTCTTCAGGTCCTGTCACGGCAACGTACCCGCTGGCAGCGCGGTTCCCTGGAGACCTTCTTTACGCACAAGGGCATGCTGATGAACCCGAAGTATGGCCAGGTCGGGACTTTTGGGTTCCTGAACATTCTGCTTACGGATGTTCTCGGCCCGGTGGTCGAGCTGTTTGGGTTCCTGCTTATTCCAATGCTCTGGATTTCTGGCCTGCTTTCCTCCGAATACCTGCTCGCGTTCCTGGCAGTCACGGTGACATTCGGCATTTCAATCAGTGTGTGCGCGCTTGTTCTGGAAGAGGTGCAGCTCAAGCGCTATCCGACCGCAAAGGATCTTGCCAAACTCGCAGTCTCCGGCGTGCTTGAAAATTTCGGCTATCGTCAGATCAACACGCTCTGGAGAGTACAAGGCTGGTGGCAATATCTGCGGGGATCCAACTCATGGGGTGAGATGACCCGGCAAGGGTTCACAACCAGACCTCAGAGAAGCCCTCTGGTATGATGAGCGTGTAACGAAAACTCAATCCGAGTCTGCGAACGGTTACCTATGAAAGCCATTCGCGGATACAAACATGCCGAAAACAATTGAACGAGGATCGATCGTGGCGCCGCGCAAGCGGCTTCCTAGCGGCGTCGTGACCGCTCTGAAATTGTTGGCAGTTTTTGTCTTGGCCATGACATTGGCATCCGTAGCAATCGCATTGACGCGGGGCGAAGGTCGTATCGCCGCGATATGGCCTATCAACGCGGTGCTGTTCATTGTGCTGTTGAAGCACAAAAGAGAAGAATGGGCGCTACTGCTTGCGCCCATCTGCGCGGGCCTGTTGTCTGCAAACCTGCTCGTCGGAGATGCAGTTGCACCAGCGGTTTTGTTCACCACTGCCAATTCACTCGAAATCGTTCTTGTCGCTGCGATTTTCGTCCAGGGCCGGCTCCCGCGGATGATCAGCCCGCGCGGAGTGCTGCGTCTGCTTTTTGCAGCGCTCGCAGGCTGCGCAGTATCGACCGTAACTGTCGTCGTGGGACAGGCGACGCTTGGCGCCGAATTTCGCACCCAGGACGTTGCGCTGTGGTTTGCCGCCGACAGTCTTGGATACATGTTGGCTGCACCGGTCATCTGGTCACTGATTGATCGGTCACGCCGCAACTACAGCAAAACCAACTTTTGGGATTCAACGTTTCAGCTGTCCCTGTTATTTGTCATTACAACGCTGGTCTTCATCCAGACGATGTTCCCCCTGTTGTTTCTTGTGGCGCCTATTCTGGTATGGCTAGCCTTCTCAGGAGGAGCTCGCCGCGCCGCTGAAGGCATGCTGGTCGTTGCCGCAGTCTCACTGGTGTTTACGCTGGACCATAAAGGTCCGGTATCACTGGTGAAGGGGGCCGAAGTCACTCAGATTCTTATTCTCCAGGTGTTTCTGGCAACGAATGCCATGTTGGCAATGGCGGTCGGCGCCATCATGTCCGAGCGCCGCAGGCTGTTCGTCCAGCTGGAACGCTCCAAGGCTCGCCTTACGTCGGTGACACGGCAGCAGAAGGAAATGCTGGGCAAGGCCCGGCTTGCGGAGAGCATGTCTGGTGTTGGACATTGGACACTGAACGTCGAAACTTCAGAAGTGTACTGGTCGCCAGAAGTCTATGCGATTCACGGCGTCGACCCAGACGAATTTGATCCAAGCTATAACGACGCCGTCGATTTTTATTCAGAAGCCGATCGCCCTCGAATCCACGCGATAGTCGCGGCCAGCTTCGAGACGGGAGAAGGCTGGGAATTTGAGGCGGATTTGGTGCGCAGGTCTGACGGCGCCGTGCGACACGTCAAGTCACTCGGAGAATGTATCCAGGACGCATCTGGCAAGACCGTGCGTGTTTTTGGCGTTTTCAAAGATGTCACTGAAGAACGGCAAACTCTCAAAGATATCGCTGATCGCGAGAGCCACTACCGGATTCTCGCCGAATACTCGACTGATGTCATCCTTCAAATTGGACACGACGGTATCATAAAATACGCCTCACCTTCTTGCCGGCTCTTTGGCAAAAGCGTTGATGAGCTTGTCGGATCACCAACCTACGAACTCGTGATCGAAGAAGACCGGGCGCACCAGAGGGAAGTCAACCGAGCGAATTTTTCGGGCAAGACTCTCGACAAGGATATCCGGCGCGAATTTCGAATCCGGGACGCAGACGGCAACATCCGCTGGATGGAAGGAAATCCGCGAGTGATCCGGTCGCCGGACGGGGCGCCCCTTTCAGTGATCTCGACATTCCGGGACGTGACCGAACGTATCGAACGCGAAGAAGCTCTTTCAAAGGCGCGGGCCGACGCCGAATCCGCAGCGCGCGCCAAGTCGGAGTTCCTGTCCAACATGAGCCATGAGATTCGTACGCCTCTGAACGGCGTATTGGGTTTCACACAATTGATTCAACAGACCGGTCTGTCGGTCGAGCAACATCATTTTGTTGACCGCATCGCGAGCGCAGGCCGTACACTGCGCGAGATCGTGGACGACATTCTCGACTTTTCGAAGATCGAGGCCGGCAAGATGGAGGTCGAAGCCCGGCCCTTCGAGCTCGGATCCGTTGTGCGTGAGGTAATCGATCTCGTCGATGCTGGACGAGCGAACAAGTCCGTAGCGATATACCACAACACCAAAGTCGAAACACCGCTCACGCTGGTTGGTGATCAGACCCGCGTTCGTCAGATCCTGACCAACATTCTGGGGAACGCCACCAAGTTTACCCAGCGGGGCAAAATCGAGGTCACAGTCGCAAACGGCGGCGATCAATTCGAGATTTTCGTGAAGGACACCGGAACCGGTATTCCTGAAGATCGGATCGCGGCCATCTTCGAAGGTTTCCAGCAAGCCGACTCAAGCGTAACCCGTCGGTTTGGAGGCACGGGTCTCGGCCTTTCAATCAGCAGGTCCCTGGCTCGCCTGATGGGCGGGGACATTAGTATCGAAAGCAGGGAAGGGGCAGGAACGCTTGTATGTATACGCCTTCCGAATGCCGCCACCACAGGCGGCGCCAACCACATCGCGGATGAAGTAGATGCACCTGCATTGGCGCAAGCAGCGCGCGTGATGGTGGTCGATGATGTCGAAATGAACCTTGAACTGGTTCAAATCGGGCTTTCGGGTGCAGGTCACAGCGTGACAACATTCAATTCGGCAAAAGAAGCAATCCGCAGTCTCGAAAAAGGAACGGTATTCGACATTGTCCTCATGGACGTTCAGATGCCCGAAATGGACGGACCGACTGCGACAAAGATCATCCGGACACTCCCAGGCCCAATTTGCCGCGTGCCGATTGTGGCTTTGACTGCGCATGCGCTTTCTTCGGAAGTCGCCGAGTTCCTCGAAGCCGGAATGACAGCACACTTTCCGAAGCCGATTGATCTCGAGCGCCTCGACAGATTGGTCCGGCAACTGGCACGACCGGAAATGCGCGAAGTCACCAAGCCGGACGAGTCCGCAGCTAAGACGTTGGATCCGATTGTTCAGCTTCAGCTTGAATACCGAGACTATCTGGCGACCGTTTCCGGCGAGGTCGAAACAATTCTGGCGCTTACGAGTGACATTCAGGTCCTCAATGCCGTTGGCGCTCTGGCACACGCGATTGCGGGCACCGCGGGCAGTCTTGGCTTCTGGGAAGTCTCCGAAGCCGCGTTCGAACTTGAGGCGGCTGCCAAGAAATTGCGAAGAACAAGCGACTCTGCTCGCGATCTGGACTCAAGCATCGACAAATTCCTCGACACGATTTCGCGCGTTGGGGCCTCAGCGGCGAGTGGGTAAATTCATTAGTTGCGCAACTATTGCTCCGCTCGGCGAAATTCCGGCATTGAGCTGAGCCGTCTGGTAACCAAGCGCTGGTAGACCATTGCTCTGCAAATAGAATATGAGAGATGGAGCGCGGCACATGACCAAGATACTCGTAGTGGACGATGATCGCGTTCTTCGGGCGTTGCTTCAGTTCAAACTCGCAGCCCAAGGCCATGACGTGCGGCTGGCGGAGACTGGTGTTGAGGCGCTCGCGCTCGTGGCATCAGACCGTCCGGATCTCATTGTTATGGACTGCATGATGCCAGGAATGGATGGAGAAGAAGCACTCAGACACCTCAAGACGAATGAGCTCACCCAATCGATTCCAGTGATTATGCTTACGGCCCGCCGCGGTGACGATGACGCATTTCAATTACTCAAACTCGGCGCTGCAGACTTCGTCTCGAAACCGTTCAATCCCGACGAACTTGTACTTCGTATACGGCGTTTCGTTGACGCCGGTGAACTGCAACCCGCTGATAATTCTTCAAGACGTGTCAGCTAATTCGAGCGCTGGGCCCCCTCGGTTCCGTAGTTTGGGGTATGCCCGAGGCAATGATCGCTGCTGGTGCATATCAGATCCGTAGGATCACTGGTATAGTTCAAAATTGGTGTCCACGGCGCAGCTTCGAAAGCTTCAAAGGTCATTCTCACCGTTGGGTACATTTGCGGGCAACTGACGGAGCTGTGCGCGGACGCAACGTGACTGGATAGGTTAGTCGTTTTCGCAGGCGACGGTGCGGCCGATTAATTTATTCAGTGGGGGTATATTTGGGGGTATCCAGTAAGTTTGAGGGCATAAAAACGTTTATTCGTCAGTGACTTGAGTAATGAGTGCGAGTCCGGCCAGAGCACCATATTGAATTCATCCCGGATCGCCGCGTCGCGGCTCACCTGGATCGCGCTCAGGGCTGCGGGCGTCAGGCCAGAGCGCCGCAGACCCCTGCGCAGGCAGGGGTCCAGACACGGATGAGGCCTTATCCTTCGACCGGGTCCCATCCTTCGACGGGACCTGCGGGGTGGTGTGTGTTGCAAACCACTTTAAGGTGCCCCGAATTGGCGCCGGGGGCAGGATGACACCGCAAGCTTTCATTACCAAGTGGCGGGCCGTGGAGCTGAAAGAGCGCACGGCGTCCCAGTCCCATTTCATCGACCTGTGCCATCTGCTCGGGCTGGCCGATCCGGTGACGGCGGACCCGGCGGGCGAGTGGTTCACCTTCGAGAAGGGCGCCTCCAAGAGCGGGGGCGGGGAAGGCTGGGCGGATGTCTGGCGCAAGGACTGCTTTGCCTGGGAGTATAAGGGCAAGCGCAAGGACCTGGACGCGGCCTTCGAACAGCTGAGGCGCTATGCCATTGGCCTCGAGAATCCGCCGCTGCTGATCGTCTCCGACATGGACACGATCCGCATCCACACGAACTGGACCAATACGGTCCAGAAGGTGCACGTCATCCCGCTGGACGGGCTGACGGACGCAGCGAACCGGGACAAGCTGAAGGCCTGTTTCGAAAATCCGGAAAGCCTGAAGCCCGAAAAAACGCGGCAGGTGCTGACCGAGGAAGCGGCGGCCAAGTTTGCCGACATTGCCGAGCGCCTGCGCGGGCGGGGGCATGATGGCCTCGCGGTGGCGCATTTCGTCCAGCGCCTCGTCTTCTGCATGTTTGCAGAGGACGTGAACCTCCTGCCCAACAAGATGTTCCAGCGGATGCTGGAAGGCTGCGTCGGGAGCCCGGAGAATTTTGAACTGCACGCGCGCACGCTGTTCGGGGCGATGAAGTCCGGCGGGATGGTCGGGTTCGAGAAGGTCGAATGGTTCAATGGCGGGCTGTTCGATGACGAGGCCGCGCTGCCTCTGGAGGCGGCGGACCTGAAGGACCTGCTGGTGGCGGCGAAGCTCGACTGGTCGGACATCGACCCCTCGATCCTCGGCACGCTGTTCGAGCGGGGTCTCGACCCGGCCAAGCGCAGCCAGCTCGGCGCGCATTATACCGACCGCGACAAGATTATGCAGATCGTGAACCCGGTGATCATCGCGCCGCTGATGGCGGAATGGGCGGGGGTGAAGGCCGCGATGGAGGCGGCGCTGGCCAAGGCCGGCGCGGCGGGGGCGAAGAGCGCGCGGACGAAGGCGGCGAATGAGGCCACGCGGCTGTTTTCGGGCTTCATGGAGAAGCTTGCCGGTTTCCGGGTGCTGGACCCGGCGTGCGGGTCGGGGAACTTTCTTTACCTCTCGCTGCTGGCGCTGAAGGATATCGAACACCGGGCGCAGCTGGAGGCCGAAGCGATGGGCCTGCCGCGCGGGTTTCCGCGCACGGGGCCGGAGAATGTGCTGGGCATCGAGCTTAATCCGTATGCGGCGGAACTGGCGCGGGCTTCGGTCTGGATCGGCGAAATCCAGTGGATGCGGCGCAACGGCTTCGAAGCCTCGCGCAATCCGGTGCTCCGCTCCCTGAACAATATCGAATGCCGTGACGCCGTGCTGAATACCAACGGCACGCGGGCCGATTGGCCGAAGGCGGACGTGGTGGTGGGGAATCCGCCGTTTCTGGGCACAAAGAGAATAGTCGGAGAACTCGGTGAAGCTTACACGTCCCAGCTGAGGAAGGCATACAGCCATCTTCCTGGTGCGGTAGACTTGGTATGCTACTGGTTTGCAATTGCGTGGAGCCAAATCGAATCCGGACAATTGTTCAGAGCTGGATTTGTTGCGACCAATTCAGTTCGTGTGGGGGCAAGTCGGTCTGTGCTTGTCACCATAGTGGAGAGAGGCAGAGTTTTTGAGTCGTGGTCGGACGAGGAATGGGTCGTCGAAGGAGCAGCGGTTCGAGTTTCCCTCATATGCTTCGACGGTGCGCGGTTGAAGTCAGCTCGGGCAGATGGAGAACAAGTTGAGGTAATTTCATCTACATTGTCGGGGCGAGCGACTGATACAGCAAGGGCTGAAACGCTTCAGCAAAATCGTGATGTGGCGTTTATTGGCATCCAGAAGAATGGCCCGTTTGATGTAGTGGAAGATAAGGCCCATGAGTGGCTTGCCTCTCCTATCAACCCAAACGGTCAATACAATTCAGTCGTGTTAAAAAGGCTAGTATCAGGACGTGATCTTGTGGAACGAGATCGTCGCCGCTGGATCGTTGATTTTTATGGAAAGCAAGAGAACGAGGCCATGCTTTTTGAGCAGCCTTACAGACATGTTGCTGAATTTGTTAAGCCCGAAAGACTTACCAACAACCGGGATATTCGTCGTCGCAACTGGTGGCTATTTGGCGAAGTGATGCCAAGAATGAGAGCCAGTGCGCTTCGCTCGCCAAGATTCATCGCAACAAGTCTTACGTCCAAGTATCGTGTGTTCGTTTGGAGAGAGCCAACGACTCTATGCGACAGCACCTGCGTGGTGATTGCAAAAGATGACTTTACGTTTTTTGGATTGTTGCACAGCGCTTTTCACAGCCTCTGGTCTCTACAACTTGGCAATTTCATGGGCGTAGGCAATGATCCGCGCTACACGCCGTCCACCACGTTCGAGACCTTCCCGTTCCCCGAAGGCCTGACGCCGAACATTCCGGCGGCGGACTATGCGGCGGACCCGCGCGCGCAGAAGATTGCGGCGGCGGCGGCGCGGCTCAATGAGCTGCGCGAGAACTGGCTGAACCCGGCAGACCTTGTGGTGCGCGTGCCGGAAGTGGTGCCGGGGTATCCGGACCGTATCCTGCCCAAGGATGCCGCCGCCGAGGCGGTGCTGAAAAAGCGGACGCTGACCAATCTCTATAACGAGCGCCCGGCCTGGCTGGACCATGCCCATGCCGCGCTCGATGAGGCGGTGGCGGAGGCCTATGGCTGGGGCGAGGACTGGCGGGCGGGCAAGCTGACCGAGGATGAAATCCTCGCGCGCCTGTTCCGGCTGAACCAGGAACGCGCGGCGGCGCAGGCGGGGTGAGGCGAGGGGCAAGCCGGCGCCCGGCTTGTGCAACAGAATCCGCCCCCTCAGACGAAAAAATCCGCAGGCGAATCAAGCGCCTGAAAGATTTCTCCGCAAACCTTGTCCTACACCCCTCCATGCGGGGTTATACTCAGCTTCGCGCCGCGCGCTTAGGTCGGATAGAGGCCAAAGGCCGAAATCCTGCACGCCGGGAGAAGGTGATACCGGATCGATACGAAGTGATAAAAAATGAGAATCCATGAGAAAGAATCGACACGGACAATACAAAGCCTGCAACAGGATGAGGCCGCCTGTGAGCGCAGCGGGGAGACTTGCGCCTACAAAAAACCGCGCTCCGGAAAAATAAAACCCATCCCTGTCAACCGCTTACGAAATCCGCCCCCGATCCTTGCGCACCACCTCCGCCCACGGATCCCCGGAAAACCCGGCGAAAAGACCCTCAACTCCCCTCACCAAAGGCGGTGGGAAGTGAGGGTCTTGTCTTGCGGTGAGGCGCTTACTCCGGCGCGTCTTCGGTGGCTTCCTCCACCGCGTCGCCGACGGCGTCGACGGGATCGTCGTTTTCGTTGCCGGTGACTTCATCGATGGCCTCGCCGGCGTTTTCCAGCAGGCCGTCATCGCGGTCGACTTCGCCGGTGACGGCTTCCTCGATGGCGGAATCCATTTCTTCGCCTTGCTTCTCAGCGCTTTCGCCCGGGCTGCAGGCGGCGAGCGCGAGGGCGCCCAGGACGGCGACGCTGAGGGTCGTGAGTTTCTTCATGCGATAGCTCCATTTCTGCGATGTCCCGGCATGAAGCGCCAGGGACCGGAGGGAGCATGACCGTGACCGGGCGCGATGGCAATGTTTGCAGGCCGGCGGGCGAACGCAGCGCGCTGATTGAAGGCGGGTGGGGGCTGGCCTAGGATCAAGGCAGGGCTAATCGCGCCAGAGGGGCCGCCGGATGACAACAGCGCTGTCTCCCGTGATCGGGCGCATCGGGCATGAGCGCGAGCCGATCGTCATCATCGATGGCTTCAGTTCCGACCCGGCCAGCCTGATCGAGCACGCGGCCGGCATGTCCTATACGCCGCTCGGGCCGCACTATCCGGGCGTGCGGTCGCCGGCGAAAGCGGACTATCTGGGCGAACGGATGGAGGTGCTGCAGCAGGTGCTGACCAATGTGTTCGGGCTGGTCAAAGGCGCCGACCTGATCGAGTGCAACTATTCCATCGTGACGACGCCGCCCGCGGCGCTGACACCGTTCCAGCGCCTGCCGCATTTCGACTCGACCGAGCCGGAGAATATCGCGCTGCTGCATTACATGTGCGAGCCGTCGCAGGGCGGCACGGCGTTCTACCGGCACCGGACAAGCGGGTTCGAGACCGTGAGCACGTCGCGGCTGGAGGACTATAGCGCGATGCTGCAGGGCGAGGTGGAACAGCGCGGGATGCCGGAGGCTGACTATGTGCGCGAAGACACCGCGCTGTTCGAGCAGACTTACCGGGTCGAGGCGGTGTTCAACCGGCTGGTGATCTACCGGGGCTGGTCGCTGCATTCCGGCGCGATCCCGCAGGACCTTGCCTTCTCGGCGGACCCGCGCGAGGGGCGCCTGACGATCAATACATTCCTTCGGGCGCGTTGAAGCCCACGAAAGGATAGTCCGCCTCCGGAACATAGCGGGAGGCGCCGGCGCTGCGCGCGTGGCTGGAATAGAGGTGGAAGCCGCCGGCCTGCCAGGTGTCGCTGCGATGGGACTGGTGGCGTTCGCTCCAGGCGCGGGCGTCTTCGAGCGGCGTGCCGTGGCAATATGCGAGGGTGATATGGGGCGTGTACGGGTCGCGGCCCAGTTGGACGCCGAGACGGCGCGCCGCGCGGGCGCAGGCCGAGGCGAGACCGCGCAACTCGTCGCTGCCCCGCACGCGCGCCCAGACGGCGGTGGGCTCGCGCCGCCCGAACCAGCCGGCGCCCTCGATGGCGAGATCGAAAGCGGGGGCCTCGATCTCGGCCAGCAGCTCGTCGAGGTCGCGCGCGGCACTATGGCTGAGGTCGCCGAAGAAGCAGAGCGTGATGTGGAAGTTTTCCTCCGGCCGCCAGCTGGCGCCGGGCAGGTCCTTCTGGAGGCTCAGAAGGGGCCGGGTGATCTCCGGTGGCACGGGCAGGGCAGCAAAGAGGCGCAGCATCGTGGGCAGGTTTTGACCATGGCTGAGGGCAAAAAGAAACCCGGCACAAGGGCCGGGTCTCGCGAGTTTCAAAATGTTTAGTCCTCAGCCGGTCAAGTGGCCGAGTTTTCCGAAATGCTCTGCGAGCAGGTAGTAGAACGTGACACGTGACTTCTGGCCCCCTTCAGCCTTCATCTGGTCACACACACTCTTGATCCCTGCATCGATCTCCTTCTGATTGAGGGCCAGGCCCAGTTTGTTGCGGCACCAGCGATCGCGGATCCGGTCCAGTTCCCCGTCATCGCTGCAGGCGACGATGGAGCTGTCCTTGTTGCGTAGGGCGATCCCTAAGTGCCCGACGATCTTTTCTGCTGCAGCCTGATTATAACCCTTTGCGTACTTCTTGATATTCTCGGCATACGCCGAAGCATCAGCCATGTGCTTCCCCTTTTAAGTCGTGGCTTTCTCTTTCTACTGCGAACGGTGGAATTCACAGTTGAGTAGGAGTGTATGTCCCGTCATAGGCGAGTCAACAGTGATTAGCCGTTCACTGCTACCCGCAATTGATCGGCAATACAGAGAATCCCGGCTCAGAGCCGGGAATACTGGAACTCGCGAAGGTTGTTCGGTCTTTATCAAATATTAACCAAATACAATTGGGCGGATCGGACCGCGCGGACGGGTGGTTTCGAAACCCCCGGATGCAAACCGGCGCAGGGATCCAGTCCGGATTCTGTTGCACAGAGACCCGAAGGCCTCCATATATTATGCAAATGGCGCCTGAGCGGCGCCTGCGGTCAAAGAAAGGGTTCAACAACCGATGAATGACTTCAACCGGACTTTCGGTGGAATCGATGCTCAATCGACCGACACCTCGGTCAATGCCGGCCTGCGCACCTTCATGCTGGGCGTCTACCAGAAGCTGGCGCTGGGCATTGCCCTCTCAGGCGCCATCGCTTTCGTGGTCGGCTCCGGCATCGTGCCCGGCCTGACACAGCTGCTGCTCGGCACGCCGCTGTTCTACGTCTTCCAGTTCGGCCCGCTGGCGCTGATCTTCGGCTCGGCCTTCCTGATGAAGAACCCGTCGCCGCTGGCGACCGGCATCCTTTACTGGACCATCGTCGCCATGCTTGGCGTCTGTCTGTCGATCTGGGTCGTCATGGCCATGTCGAGCGGCAGTGTCACCACCCGCGGCGGCGCGGCCCTCAGCGTCAGCTTCCTGACGATGACCAAGGCCTTCCTGCTGACGGCATCTGCCTTCGGCGCGCTGAGCCTGTTCGGCTACATGACCAAGATGAACCTGCGCCCGATCGGCATCGTCGCCGTGTTCGCGCTGTGGGGCGTGGTCGGCATTTCGCTGCTGAGCTTCCTGTTCCCGCCGTCGGGCATGATGGAAATCATCATCCAGGTGGCTGTGCTGGGTATTTCGGGCGTGCTGGTCGCGTTCCAGACCCAGGAACTGAAGCAGAGCTATTTCGTGTTCGAGAATGACGCCCGCTCGCTGGCCGTCATGACGAACTCGGGCGCGCTCAACTTCTTCATCATGTTCTACAACATGTTCACGATCCTGATGTCGCTGCTCGGCCGCGAATAGACAGGCCTGCCCACTTCAAACCGACGCCCCGCAAGCCAGCCTTGCGGGGCGTTTGCTTTTGGGCCGCATTGCACGCCGCGCCTGCGTCGGCTAGGGCTCGCGCGAACCTGTTTCCAGACCCTTTTTCCCGAGGAGATACACCATGGCCCGCAAGAAAATCGCCCTCATCGGCTCCGGCATGATCGGCGGCACGCTCGCCCATATCGCGACGCGCGAAGAACTCGGCGATGTCATCCTGTTCGACATCGCGGAAGGCCTGCCGCAGGGCAAGGGCCTCGACATCGCGGAATCGACCCCGGTCTACAATTCCTCGGTCAGCCTGAAGGGCGTCAATGACTATGCCGGGATCGCCGGGGCGGATGTGTGCATCGTCACCGCCGGCGTACCGCGCAAGCCGGGCATGAGCCGCGACGACCTCCTGGGTATCAACCTGAAGGTCATGAAAGCCGTGGGCGAGGGCATCAAGGCGCATGCGCCGAACGCCTTCGTGATCTGTATCACCAACCCGCTCGACGCGATGGTCTGGGCGCTGCAGCAATTCTCCGGCCTGCCGACTTCGAAGGTTGTCGGCATGGCGGGCGTGCTGGATTCATCGCGCTTCGCCTACTTCCTGTCCGAGAAGACCGGCGTGTCGGTGGCCGATATCCACGCCTGGACGCTGGCTGGCCACGGCGACGACATGGTGCCGATGGTGCGCCATTCGACGGTTGGCGGCCTGCCGCTGCCGGAGCTGGTGAAACAGGGCTGGATGACGCAAGCAGAACTCGACGCGATTGTGGACCGCACCCGCAAGGGCGGCGGCGAGATCGTCAACCTCCTGAAGACCGGCTCAGCCTTCTACGCACCGGCCGAGAGCGCCATCGCGATGGCCAAGTCCTACCTCAAGGACCAGAAGCGTGTGCTGCCGGTGGCTTCGTTCTGCAAAGGCGAGTTTGGCGTGAAGGACATGTATGTCGGCGTGCCGACGCTGATCGGGGCCGGCGGCGCCGAGAAGATTGTCGAATTCGACCTGAACGCCGACGAGAAGGCGATGTTCGAGAAATCGGTGGCTTCGGTTCAGGGCCTGATTGAGGCCTGCAAAGGCATCGACACGTCGCTGGCCTAGCGCCGGAATATTGCATGAAATGAAGGCGGCTCCGTGTTTTGCGGGGCCGTCTTTTGCCATAAATCTGCCCCGCGGCACCTGCAAGTTTCACCCGTCTTCATTGATTTTCCGGAGCTGGATCCCATGCGTATTCTGATGCTTTCCCTGGCGGGCCTGGCGCTCGCGGCCTGCTCGGCCGGGGGGCCGCCCGAACTGACGGCGTCCCTGCAAACAACTCTGCCCGGTCCCGGTCTTGAACTGGGCGGCAGCGTCGACAGCGTGACCTATGATGAGGTGGCGGGGCTCGTGACGATCACGGGATGGCACATGTTCACGCCGGAAACGCGGTCGCAGGACCTCAAGGTTTACGCCGTCAATGCGACAGGCATCGAGAGCGTAACCAGCATGGAGCGTCCGGATGTGGCTGCGGCGCTGAACAACGAAGACCTCCTCAATTCCGGCTATAGGCTTGTACTGCGCACAGAGCCGTTCACGCCGCTGACGGAACTCTGCATTTCCATGACTGACAAACATTATGACGCACGCCTGCTGAACCCTCACGATGCGGCGCAGGTACGCTGCACGTCCCTCGGGCAATGACGCGTGGGCCGGTCATCGAGACAGAGCGGCTGATCCTTCGTCCTCCGTTGGCGGAAGATTATGAAGGCTTCTGCGAATTGATGGCCGACGAAGACAACGCGCGTTTCATCGGCGGCGTGCAGCCGCGCGAAGCGGTCTGGCGGACACTGTGTACGATGAGCGGGGCGTGGACGATCCGCGGGTTCTCGATGTTTTCGGTGATCGAGAAGACGAGTGGCAAATGGATCGGGCGGCTTGGACCCTGGCAGCCGGAAGGCTGGCCGGGCACGGAAGTCGGCTGGGGTGTCCTGAAGTCCGCGTCGGGGAAGGGGTTAGCCCATGAAGGCGCGTGCGCGGCGATGGATTATGCGGTCGATATTCTTGGCTGGACCGAGATCATCCACTGTATCGACGAGAAAAATTCGCCCTCGATAAAGCTCGCCGAACGACTGGGCTCGAATTACTTGCGCAAGGCAGTGGCGCCGCCGCCGATGACCGGCATGGTTTGGGACGTATACGGACAAACGGCGGACGCATGGCGCGCCCGCCGCGTCCGAGGCTAATCAGCAATCGTCGTCGTCATCATCGTCGACGTCGAGCTCGGTGACTTCACCGCTCCAGCCATGAATGTCGATTTCGATTTCACGGCGGTCCCCGGTGCATCCTTCCAGTTCCCAGCCGTCATCGTCGCGTTCGACTTCATCAATGCGCGCCATTCCGTAGTCGCGGGCAATGTCGACGGCTTCGGCGCGGGAGACGCGGAAGCTGGCGCCGCGATCGTCGTCATCATCGTCGGCAAGGGCAAAAGGGGCAGGGGCTGCGAGCGCAAATCCGATGCAGGCCATGGCAAGGGCGCGTTTCATGTGTTTCTCCTTGTTGCAGGTCTCTTTTGAGCACACAGGTTCTTGTCCTGTGAGGCTGGCGACAGGGTGCAGATGGCGCCTGAACGGGAATTGAATAGGCCATTCAGGTGAGGCGGAAAGGACGGACGGACAGATGAGCGACGCCGCTGTGCCGGAAGGCCGGGAGACACGGACAAGGCTTGCACTTGGCACAGCGCTTGAGGCGCTGAAACTGGCCCAGCGGGAAGCCGTTGGCGCGGCGCAGGACAAGGCGCATTGGGGCTGGGTTGCGCTCGGCCTTGTCACAGCGCTGCAGGCGGCATTGGTGGCCGGGCTGTCGGGATATGAGACGGCCGCTGTTGAGGCGGTGCAGAACCCGTCGCAGCCGGAGCGGATTGCGTCCGGCTCGCTGCTGATGCGCCGGGCAAGTTCGGCGGCGTTTCTCAATCTGCCGGAACGTGTCGACCTTTCAGGCAGCCAGCTGCGCGCCGTGCAACGCGTCGTCGCGGTGCGCAATGCGGCCGTGCATTCGCTGGGCCTGGTGCTGCCCCGCACATTTGCGGCCGATGCGCTGGAAGTCGTGCGGCTGTTGCAGCATCTGGTGCTGGACGCGCCGGCCTTCGATGCCAGAAAATTCAGTATGCAGACCATCTTTCTGAGGGATACGCTTGCCGGCCTTGCGCGTGCGCTGGGCGAGATCAAACCTGCGTGATCGCGGCGACGAAACGCTCGCGCTACGCTCAAGTGCGGGCTAGCCTGCAGGCAGGAAAAACGGAGGTTGTCCATGTCCCGCACTTTGACGCTTGCCACCCTGATGGCGATGTTGCCCGCCACAGGCGCTGTGCTGCCCCTTGCCGCGCAGGCCGAGCAGGCGGCGGCGGTCTCGATCGGTCCCGAAGTCGGCAGCACGCCAGCCTTCGGCCCGCTGGTCGATGCTTCCGGCGCGCCAGCCGACATGACGGCTCTGGCGGGTTCGCGCGGAACGGTTGTGGCCTTTGTGCGCTCGGCCGACTGGTGTCCGTTCTGCAAGAAACAGCTGGTGGAACTCGAAGCCGCAAAGGCGCCGCTGGCGGCGCAGGGCTGGTCGCTGGTGTCGGTGTCGTATGACACGCCAGAGAAGCTTGCAGACTTTGCGGAGAAAAGTGCGGTCAGCTATCCGCTTCTTTCCGATACAGGCAGCGAGACGATCACCGCGTTCAACCTGCTGAACGATACGGTCAAGAAGGGCACGCGGTCCTACGGCATTCCGCACCCTGCGCTGGTATTCGTGGGCGCAGACGGCAAGATCGAGGCCGTGCTGCGCGAGGACGGGTACAGGAACCGCCCGGCGGTCGAGGCGGTGATCGCAACCGCGACCGGATTGACCTCCGGCAGCTGAAGCCAGGCAGGCGCCTTAACGCCAAAGTGACTCATCTTTGGCATGGGTAGGCGATGCGCCGTCTGACCCCACTCTTTGCCTGCCTGTTTCTCGTGCCGCTGATGGCCGCCGCGCCGGATACGTTTACACGCGCAGACCTCGAGGCGCTGGAGGCCGAGCGCCAATATGCGATGACCGAGCTGGCGCGGCTGGAGGCAGAAGGCGAGACGACGGTCGTGGACCTGCGTACGCTGGACGACGAGTTGCTGAGTGCGGCGCTGGAAGCGCGCCGCCGCGAAGAGCAGGCGAGCCAGGCAGAAACGTCGCTGGTGGAACTGAGCGCGCGGCGCGCGGTGGCGCATGAGGAACTGCTCAGCAGCGAGACGGCACTGGAAGACCTGCTGGGCGCGCTGGCCGCCGCGAACCGGCGCAAGCCGCCGGCGCTGGTGGTGACGCCCGGAAACTCGGGCACCGCCATCCGCCGGGCCATCCTGATGCAGGCAACCTATCCGAAACTGTCTGACAGGGCCTCGGCAATTTCGAAGGAGATCGCCGAACTCAATACGCTGGAAGCCAATATCAAGGCTGAGCAGGCGCGCCTTGGCGCCGCCGAGGCGACACTGGCGCTGAAGAAGGAAGAGATCGAACGCCTCGCCGCGTCCAAGCGCGCAACCTTTGAAGGCATTGCCGGCGATCTTGAAGGTCTGCGCAACCGCGCCGACAAGCTGGGCCGCGAAGCCGGAACGCTGCGCGAGCTGCTGGCGGCGCTCGAGATGAATGCACCGGCAGCGCCGCGTGCGAAGCCGGAAGGGCAGTTGCAGCTGGCCGCGCTGAAACCTGCAAAAACGGGAACAGGGAAGGCCAGGTCCATTCCTGATCCGGGGCCGAAAGTGTCAACCAAAGGGCTTGGCAAATCGGCTCTGGGCGGATTGCAGCAACCGGCGGCCGGCACGCTGGTGCGCAAGTTCGGGGACAAGATCTCGGGCGGCGGGAAGGCGGAATTCGTGGTGTTCGAGACCCGCGCCGAGGCGCAGGTCGTCGCGCCGGTAGGCGGTGTGGTGGAATATGCCAAGACATTCCGCACATACGGCGAGATGCTGATTCTGCGTACAAGTGACGGATATACTGTTATCATGTGGGGCATGAGCCGGATTTATGTATCCGTAGGCCAGACTGTCAGCGCCGGAGAGCCGGTCGGCCGTATGCCGAACCGTGACGATCCCCCGCCTGAATTGACAGTGGAATTAAGGCT
Source organism: Hyphomonas sp. (assembly GCA_040223555.1). Lineage (GTDB taxonomy): Bacteria > Pseudomonadota > Alphaproteobacteria > Caulobacterales > Hyphomonadaceae > Hyphomonas. Next base: position 188,747 of record JAVKGA010000002.1, on the reverse strand, counting down.
TGGCGACCGGGTGCTGAATCCTGCAGAGTGGATGCCTCGCGACAATTAGAGGGTCGCCAACATGATTATGGAGTGGAACATGCGTTCATTGCTGACCGGGACGGCCCTTGGCGGGGTTCTGGGCGCTGCGGCTGTTGGCTTTGCGGCAATGGCATGGCCCCAGCAGGAGGCTGAACCGCCGGAAGATCCGCGTGTGGCCACCTATCAGCAGATTGAACTGTTCGCCGAAATCTTCGCCCGCGCCCAGCGCGACTATGTGGTTCCGATAAATGAACAGGAGGCCATGTCAGCGGCCATCAATGGCATGCTGATGTCTCTGGACCCGCACTCGGGTTATCTCGACCCTGAAGACTTCCAGTCCCTGCAGGTTCAGACGTCCGGCGAGTATGGCGGGCTGGGCATTGAAGTGACGATGGAAGACGGGTTCGTGAAAGTCATCACGCCGATGGACGGCACCCCGGCGGCTGCCGCAGGGATCATGCCCGGCGACTTCATCACCGCCATCAACGGCAAGCCGATCATCGGCCAGACGCTGACGGATGCAGTGCGGGAAATGCGCGGCGAACGCGGCACCGAAATCGAGATCACCGTCCTGCGCGAAGGCATTGACCCGTTCCAGGTGACGTTGGTGCGTGACGTGATCCAGAACAAGTCGGTCACCTGGCGCATGGAGCCGGGAGATGTCGGATATATCCGGGTTGCCTCGTTCAATGAGCGCACCACCGTGCTGCTTGAAGAGGCCCTCGATGGCATTGGCAAGGCGGGCAAACCGGCAGGCCTGATTGTTGACCTGCGCAATAATGGCGGCGGCCTGCTCGACGAAGCCGTGAAGGTTTCGGACCATTTCCTGTCGGGCGGCGAAGTCGTCTCGACACAAGGCCGGCGGCCGATTGATGTGGAACGTCGCAACGCCACCAAGGGCGAAGTGTTCAAGGGTGTGCCGATGATCGTGCTCATCAATGGTGGCTCGGCTTCGGCGTCTGAAATCGTTGCCGGTGCGCTGCAGGACCGGGAGCGGGCGCTGGTCGTCGGTACGACAAGCTTCGGCAAGGGCTCCGTCCAGTCGGTGATTCCGCTGGGCGCGGAACGCGGCGCCATCCGGCTGACCACGGCGCGGTATTACACGCCGGCGGGCCGGTCGATTCAGGCGCTGGGCATCGAGCCCGACGTGATGATCACGCAGGTGCGCCTGACTGAGGAAGAACTGCTGAAAATCCAGCGCTGGTCGGAGGCAGACCTGCCGCACGCGCTGGAAAACGAGTCCGGCGAAGCGCGCGAAGACTTCCGCATGCCGGACGAGCAACCTCCGGAAGGCTATGAAGGTGAGGATTTCCAGCTGGAGCAGGCCATCAAGATGCTGCAGGAGGGCCGCACGGCCGCCTCGCTGCTGGCCTCGAAAGCGGGCTGATCGCCCGGTTTTCATGACAGTATGGTTAGCGACGGGTTACAGCGCGGCCCGGATTTGTTTGCGACCTGTTAACCCTGTCGGGTGATGGTCGGGGTCTGTTTTTTCAGTCCCTGTCCGAGAGGTCGAGCCCATGGGTCACCGGCGCGATTCCGAGCCGTCACCAATTCGCACAGGGGTTGTCCATGCGGGCATGAGCCTGGCTGTGTTCGGCGGCCTTGCCGCCTCGCTTGGCCTTGGCATCCAGGCAACGGCGGATCCGTCTGCCGCCAGCCCGACCCAGACACTTGCCCTGTTCGAGACCAATGACTTTGTAACCGGCGATCCGGCGCAGCTGGCGCAGGCGTCAGATCCCGGCGAACACCCGGGCGGTGACCTGCTCCCGGGCGTTGGCAGCGAAGACGCGAACGGTGAATTCCAGCTGGTCTATACGCCGCTCGACGGCGAGGCTGTGCGCGCCGAAGTCACGACCGGCGGGCAGGGCGGCCCGGCGGTTGCAAACCGCGACGCCATCCGCATCAATGGCCGTATCGTGCGGTCCGGCGAATCGCTGAGCCAGGTGCGCAGCGTTCCCGAGGGCGAGAGCGCCATGATGCGCCTGGCCTCGGCAACGACGTCGCCTGTAGCGGCCCCCGCGAAAACCAAGAGCAAGGCACCGGCGGATATCTATGCCCGCAAGTTCTCCAACCCGGAAGGCCGGCCGATGGTGGGTCTGGTGATTGGCGGTCTTGGCATCAATACAACCCAGACCAAACTGGCCATCGACGACCTGCCGGCAGATGTCACCTTGTCATTTGCGCTGGATTCCAAGCGTCTGGACTACTGGATCAAGACAGCCCGGGCCGATGGCCATGAAGTGCTGATCGAAGTGCCGATGGAAGCCTATGATTACGGGCGCATGAAGATGCATGCCGACACGCTGCTGGCCGGTGCGGATGCCAAGGCGAACCTTGCCCGCCTAGAGGCCATCCTCGGGCGCACATCCGGCTATTTCGGTGTCGTGAACTATCAGGGCGCCAAGTTTGCAGCCGACAAGGATGCGGCCACGCCCGTGATGCAGCGCCTCAGCGAGAAAGGCCTCGCCTTTATTGATGATGGCAGCTTGGAGCGCTCGAGCCTGAGCAGCCTCGCCCGGTCGGCAGGCCTGCGCTATTCGCGCGCGGCTGGCCCGATTGATGCCCGCCAGACGCCGGCCGATATCAGCGCCGAACTGATGGATCTTGAAGCGCTCGCGCTCGAGAAGGGCGCCGCCTTCGGGGCCGGGTATGCCTTCCCGATCACAGTTGAAGCGGCACAGGTCTGGATCTCGCAACTGGACGAAAAGGGCCTCATCCTGGCCCCCGTTTCCGCCATCAGCGCCGCGCGGCCGGTCGAGGTGCGCACTGGCAGCCTGGACATGTCTGGTCTAAACACTGGCGGGTGACCCAGCCAAAGTTTGATTCAAGTCTCTATCGCCCGAATGTCGGCCTCGCCCTGTTCTCCAAGACGGGACACGTCTTCGTTGGGCGCCGTGTGAACGGGCGTGGACCGTTCCAGTGGCAGATGCCGCAGGGCGGGATTGATGAGGGCGAAAAGACCGAAAAGGCTGCCCTGCGCGAACTTGAAGAAGAGATCGGTGTACCGGCCAAGCTGGTCGAAGTGTTGGAAGAGACTTCGGACTGGCTGCACTACGAGTTTCCACCGGATCTAAAGAAGCGCCTGCCGGGACCCTTTCACGGCCAGAAGCAGAAATGGTTCGCCCTGCGGTTCAAGGGCTCGGACAGCGATGTGCGGCTCGACCGGCATACGCCGGAGTTTGATGCGTGGCGCTGGGCGAAACTGGACGAGACGCCGGACCTGATCGTGCCGTTCAAGCGACCGGTCTACCTGGAAGTGTCTGAGCGGTTCCGGCGCTGGACGGAGCCAGTCTCACCGGGCAGGGTGCCGCAGGGCTAAAGCCGGGAGGGCGCCATGCCGACATTGCTGATGATCCACGGGGTAGGCTGCGACGCGGGCGCCTGGGATGTGATGAAGCCGGGTTTCGAGGTGGCGGGCTGGACCTGCGAGGCGATGACGCTGTTTCCGGACCGCCGCGTGCGCGAAAATCCGCCGGCGAACCTGCCGGAGCTTGGCCTATCTGACTTTATCGAAGCAGCGGCGGCGGAGGCGCGCCGGCTGACGCAGCGGGACGGCGCGAAACCTGCCGTGATCGGACATTCGATGGGCGGGCTGATTTCGCAGGTGCTGGCCGAGCGCGGCGAGGTGTCGAAGGCGGTGTTCCTGACGCCGGCCCAGCCGAAGGATTGCGCGGAGATCGGCCTGCCGGTGGTCTGGACTTTTCTCAACATCATCCTCCAGCAGAACCGGAAGAAGTCCTACAAGGTCTGGAAGACCGGTTTCAAATGGGGCGTGCTGAACCTTGTGCCGGAAGAGCGCCATGACGCTATCTATGCGACGGCGCTTTATGATTCCGGCAAGGTGTATGGCGACATCACGGACGGGGTCACGGTGGACGAAAGCAAGGTGACAATCCCGACACTGACGATTGCCGGAAGCAAAGACCGGGCAACGCTGGCAAAGGGCGTTCGCAAGGTGGCGGCCAAGTATGCGAAAAGCCCCGTGCCAGGAGACTTCATCGAATATCCCGGCCATGCGCACTGGATCGTTGATGAGCCGGGTACGGACAAGGTTGTTGCGGATATTCTGGCCTGGCTGGGCAAGGCCGCATAGAAAAGGCGCCCGAAGGCGCCTTGTCCGGTTTGCATCAGGGGTGGCAATCCTATTCGGTCATTGCCGTGATCGTGGCGGTGCCAGACGATCCCTGCGAGGTCGTGTACGGCGTAACGTGGCCGACCTCGTTGCCCCAGGTTTCAAAGGTAGCGCAATTTTCAGCGCCGTTCACGGATGAACAGATCGTGCTGGCTTCCTGATCCATCGTGTAGGGAACTGCTTCGCTGCCATTGAAGCTGACCGTGCCATCATCGCTGAACACGGCGACAAGTGCCCCGCCTTCTGCCGGTGTGAACTCGACCGTCGTCGTGGCAGCGAACGCGGGCAGGGCGCCAAGCACAAGGGCGGCGAGCATCAGGGTCTTTTTCATGGTGTGTCTTCTCCCGGTTGTGGTTCTTCGTGGTCACTGAACTCTACGCGGGAAGTGATAGCGGCGGCGCGTCTGCGCGCAAGCCTGTCAGATGCAAAACGCCCCCCGCGCCAGGCGCGGGGGGCGTTTCAGATTGCGGAATTGCCGCGCGGTGTCAGATGGTCTGTTCGCTCATCCGCAGGAAGCGGTTGCGCAGGTCTGCGTCCGACTTGAAGACGCCGGTGAACTGCGTGGTGACCGTGGTCACGTGGCGATGGTGCACGCCGCGCGTCGACATGCACTGGTGCTCGGCTTCGATCAGCACGGCGGTGCCCATCGGGGCCAGGCTTTCCGTGATCGCGTCACAGATCTGCGCGGTCATCGTTTCCTGAGTCTGCAGCCGTTTGGCGAAGATTTCGACGACGCGGGCAAGTTTCGAGATGCCGACCACCGCATTCGACGGCTTGTAGGCGACGAAGGCCTTGCCGATGAAGGGCGCGATATGGTGCTCGCAATGGCTCTCGACTTCGATGTTGCGCAGGATGACGATGTCATCATAGCCCTGCACGTCTTCGAAGGTCCGGCTGAGATATTTCACCGGGTCTTCGTCATAGCCCTCAAACCATTCCTTATAGGCGTTTACCACGCGCTTCGGCGTGTCGAGCAGGCCTTCGCGGCGCGGATCGTCGCCGGCCCAGGCGATGAGCGTGCGGACGGCTTCTTCAGCCTGTTCCTGGGTCGGGCGGGGAAAGGAGTCCGCTTTCAGGATGGAATTCTTGGGTGTTACGGCGTCCATGGCCATTAATCTTAGTCCTTCACTGAGGGACGGGGGTCGAGCCGGGGCACGGAGGCACGGACTTAACGCCCGCCCGGAGTTGATACCCTCAGGGCGATAAACAGGAACATAGGGCCGCCCAGGACCTTCTGCCACTCGATTCTACGCATAAGTGTTCAAAATGGATTGAACAGAAGCGGTGACGCGGCGTTAGCTGCGCCTTGCCGGGCCGGCGCTTCGCGTGATACCGGGCGTCGTTTACTGTTGCGGCGCCCAGATGACCCTTAAACTGCATGACACTATGACGCGCACCAAGCGCGGTTTCCAGCCACAGGACACCCGCCGGATCACGATCTATGTGTGCGGACCGACGGTTTACAATTATGCCCATATTGGCAACGCGCGCCCGCCGATTGCGTTCGACGTGCTGCGCCGGCTGCTGATGAAGACCTATGGCGAAAACTCGGTCGTCTTTGCGCGTAACATCACGGATATCGAAGACAAGATCATCAAGGCGGCCGTGGATACGGGCCAGCCGATCTCGGCGATCACGAAAAAGTACGCCGACATCTACAATGCCGACATGCTGGCGCTGAACGTGCTGCCGCCGAGCGTCGAGCCCTGGGCGACCGGGCATGTGCCGGAGATGATCGCAATCATCGAAAATCTGGTGCGCAAGGACTATGCCTATGTCGGCAAGGACGGCGTCTGGTTCTCGGTTGCCGCGATGCCTGACTATGGCAAGCTGTCGGGCCGAAAGACAGAAGACAATGAAGACGGCGCGCGGGTGGACCCCGGCGAAGACAAGCGCGCACCGGCGGATTTTGCGCTCTGGAAATTTGCCAAGCCCGGCGAGCCGGAAGATGCGATCTGGGACTCGCCCTGGGGCAGGGGACGGCCGGGCTGGCATATCGAATGCTCGGCCATGGCCGTAAAACATCTTGGCCGTACCATGGACATCCATGCGGGCGGCATCGACCTTCAGTTCCCGCACCATGAAAACGAGATTGCGCAATCCGAATGCGCGCATGGCGAGGTGATGGCCAATTACTGGCTGCACAACGGCTTCCTCGACATGGGCGGTGAGAAGATGTCGAAATCGCTCGGCAATGTCGTGCTGGTGCACGACCTGCTGAAAGACTGGCAGGGCGAAGTGATCCGCTTTGCGATGCTGAGCGGGCATTACCGCGCCCCGCTGGACTGGACGCCGGACCTGCTGAAGCAGGCGAAGACGACGCTGGACCGGATCTATGGCGCGCTGCGCCGGGTCTGGGGGGCGGAAGGCGGCAAGGCAACCTATCGCGGCGTGCGTGATGCGCTGGAGGATGACCTGAACACGCCCGAAGCCCTGGCGGCGCTGTCGGCGATTGCGTCGGCGGCGAACACAGCGGCGGACCAGAACGACGCCGAGATGATGCAGGCGACCCGTGCGGACCTGCTGGCGGCCGGTGAATTGCTCGGCCTGCTGACGAAAACCCCGAAGGAATGGGAACAAGGCGGCAGCCCGGACGACGCAGAGCGGATTGACGCGCTGGTGGCCGCGCGTGTCGCGGCGCGCGGCGCGAAGGACTGGGCTGAAGCAGACCGGATCCGTAAGGCGCTGGAAGCGGAAGGCGTCGAGATCATGGATGGCGCAGGAGGAAGCACATGGCGGCGAATCTGATACAGCGCGGCGTTCTGGCGCTGCTGAGCGGCCTCGTGCTGGCGGCGTGCGCCTCGGCGCCTGTCCCTGCGCCCGAACCTGAGCAAGTGGAGCCTGCGGCTGTGACGCGCCTGTTCCTGGTGCGCCATGGCGAGAAGGAAGCCGGAAGCGATCCTGCGCTGACGGAGGCCGGAGCGATCAGGGCCGAAACGCTGGCCGATCTGCTGGCGGATGAAGAAGTCACTGAAGTCTGGTCAACGCAGACACGGCGCACAGAGCAGACGGCGGCTCCGGCTGCAGCGCGGCGCGGCCTGGCGATCCAGGCCTATGACGCGTCTACCCTTCCGGCTTTTGCAAGCTGGCTGCTGGACACGCCGGGCGTGAAGCTGGTGGTTGGCCATTCGAACACGACGGACGCGCTTGCGGGGTTGCTGGGCGCTGACCCGGGCCCTCCGATCAATGACGAAACCGAATTCGACCGGATCTATATCATTTCAGTGGATACGGACGGAATGGTCCGCTCACGGATTGAACGATATGGTGCGCCGTCATCGGCTATTGTGGTTGCTGAATGAATCGCGAGGGCACCCAGGCTCCTGTTACGAACCTTCGAACGCTTCTGCGTTCGCTTGTCCTGAATACGGAAGGCGAGGAAGTCACCGTCCGCGAACTCCTGCACGCCATCGGGCGGCGGGCGTATGGACCGGTTCTCATGCTGCTCGGTTTCATCGCGGTCAGTCCTTTGACCATCATACCGGGCGCCAACTGGTTCACAGCGACCCTGACACTGATCTTTGCCGTCCAGATCGTCATCGGCCGGCGGGTTCCATGGCTGCCGAAAAGCGCGCTGGACTTCACCTTCAAGCGCAGCCTGCTGGTTCAGGGGGCAGGGGCTGGTGAAAAATATGCCCACATGGTCGATGCGCTGGTACGCCCGCGCCTGCATGTCCTGACCGAGTCGCCATTCGTTCAGGTGGTGGCTTTGCTTTGCGTGATGGCCGCGTTGATTACCTATCCTCTGGGCCTTGTGCCGTTCGGGCCGCTGCTGCCCAGCCTGACGATCCTTCTGTTCGGCCTGGCGCTGACAGCGCGTGACGGGGTCGTCCTGCTGCTGGCCGCGCTGACCTTCACCGGCGCCAGCGTGCTGGTCTGGCGGATGTTGCCGACGCTGCTGCAGCTCTGGCCGTTCTGACCTGTCCAAACCGTAAATTGACCCTGCGGAAGCCTGCGTGCATCTGCAAGGCGTGACCGCTGGTCATTTCTACACCCCACCGATTTCTGGGCCGCCAGTTGCATTTGCACTTGGCGGCTCTTTTTTGCGCCCTTGCCGGGCGGCAGCGGGCGGGCCATCTAGGCGGCCATGAGCGAACTTTATCACAATCGCATCCTCGAACTGGCGGCCGGCATCCCCCATCTCGGTCGGCTGACGGACGCCGAAGGCTCTGTGCTGAAAGTTTCGCGCGTGTGCGGCTCAACAGTGAATGTGGACATCAAGCTGGACCCAGCGGGCGAGCGGGTGACGGAGATCGCGGTCGATCCCAAGGCGTGCGCGCTGGGGCAGGCGACGACGTCGATCCTGGCCGAGCATGCCGTCGGTGCAACCGTCGCTGAAATCCGCGCGGCGCGCGATGCGCTGCGGGCCATGCTGAAGGACGGCGCCGCGCCGCCGGAAGGCCGGTTCTGGGAACTGCGCCATCTGGAGCCGGTGGCGGACTACCCGCCGCGTCATGTCTCGACGCTTCTGGCCTTCGAGGCAGCGGTGGCGGCCATCGAGGAAGCCCTCGCCGCCCGGGCAGCGGCCTGATGGGCCTGCGCCGGCGCACGGCCTACAGCCTCCTCTGGATCTACAAGCATGGGCCAAGTCAGCTGTTTCAGCTGGCGGGCGCCCGGTGCCAGCACACGCCGAGTTGCAGCGAATACGGTGCGGAATGCGTGGCCCGGCATGGCTGGTGGCCGGGCGGGTGGATGGCCCTGGCGCGGTTCATCCGGTGCCGGCCGGGCGGCAGTCATGGCTATGATCCGGCGCCGGAGAGCCGGCCCGAGGCCCCGTTCTGGCAGCCCTGGCGCTATGGTGACTGGAAATCCGGCCCCCGGGGGCTGGTTGAAACGCCGCCCGAGGCATGACATATGGGCGCCATGAACGCTCGCCTCTTCCTTACCGGACTGACCCCGCGAACTCGCCAGGGTGCCTGAAGCGCCCTTGGCCCGCACTTGCCGTGCGCGCCCGCTCATGCACCCGACAAAATCCTGATACGTCCCGGCAGCTCCCCTGTTATCTGGCCTGAAAACAGGGTGGGAATCCCGGTAAAGCCGCGTTAAGCGTGGCCGCGCCAGATGCCTTTGCCGGATCACCAGAATTCTGCCGCGCCTGCGGCCAGTCAAAGAAATGAAGACCGATGATAAACGTCACGCTGCCCGATGGCTCCCAACGCGAATACGCGGACGGGGCCTCACCCTATGATGTTGCCGAAAGCATCTCGAAATCCCTCGCCAAGAAAGCCATTGCCGCCCGTGTGAACGGCGAGCTGCGCGACCTGAAACGCCCGCTGGAGGGTGATTCCAACGTCGCCATCGTCACGGACAAGGACGCCGATGCGCTCGAGCTGATCCGCCATGACGCCGCGCACGTCCTCGCGCAGGCCGTGCAGGCCCTTTACCCTGACACGCAGGTCACGATTGGCCCGGTGATCGATGACGGCTTTTACTATGACTTTGCCCGCAAGGAGCCGTTCTCGACGGATGACTTCGAGAAGATCGAAGCCAAGATGCGCGAGATCGTGGACGCCGATTATCCTATCGTCCGCGAGGTCTGGGAGAAGGACGCCGCCATCGCCGAATTCAAGCGCCTCGGCGAGGACTACAAGGCGCAGATCATCGACGACATCATCCCGCCGGGCGAGGCGATCACGCTCTACCGGCAGGGCGACTGGTTCGATCTCTGCCGTGGCCCGCACCTGCCCTCCACGGGCAAGCTGCCCAAGGCGTTCAAGCTGATGAAGCTGGCCGGCGCCTATTGGCGCGGCGACAGCAAGAACGAGATGCTGCAACGCGTCTACGGCACGGCCTGGGCGAACGAGAAGGATCTGAAGGAACACCTCCACCGCCTCGAAGAGGCGGAGAAGCGCGACCACCGCAAGCTGGGCCGCCAGCTCGATCTCTTCCATATGCAGGAAGAGGGCAAGGGCATGGTGTTCTGGCACGAGAAGGGCCTGACGCTCTGGCGCGTGATCGAGGCCTATGTGCGCCGCCGGCTGGAAGCGAACGGCTATGTCGAGGTGCGTACGCCGCAGGTTCTGGATCGCAAGTTCTGGGAAGAGTCCGGCCACTGGGACAAGTACCGCGAGAACATGTTCGTCTGCGAGACGGACGAAGAAGAAACGCTGTCGCTGAAGCCGATGAACTGCCCGGGACACGTGCAGATCTTCAAGTTCGGCCAGAAGAGCTACCGCGACCTGCCACTACGCATGGCCGAGTTTGGCGCCTGCCACAGGTACGAACCGTCGGGCGCGCTGCACGGCCTGATGCGCGTGCGCGCCTTCACGCAGGATGATGCGCACATCTTCTGCCGCGAGGACCAGATCGAGGAAGAGACAGCCAACTTCATCAAGCTGGCAGCCTCCATCCACGAGGATTTCGGGCTCGAGCGGGACCACATCTCGCTCGGCACGCGGCCGGAGTTGCGCGCGGGCTCGGAAGAGTTCTGGGACAAGGCCGAAGCGCAGATGCTGAACGCTGCCCGTGCTGCGGGCGTCGAGCCGGTCATCGCCGACGGCGACGGCGCCTTCTATGCACCGAAGCTCGACTTCCAGCTGAAGGATGCCATCGGGCGCTCATGGACGTGCGGCACGATCCAGCTCGACTATGTGCTGCCCGAGCGTCTTGGCGCGGAATACATCGCCGAGGATGGCCAGAAGCACCGTCCGGTGATGCTCCACCGCGCGATCCTGGGCAGCCTTGAGCGCTTTATCGGCGTACTGATCGAGAACTATGCCGGGGCGTTCCCGATGTGGCTCTCGCCGGTGCAGGTTGTCGTGGCGGCGATTTCGGACACGGCGGCAGACTATGCCGAGGAGGCCGCCGCCGAGCTGCGCAAGGCCGGGCTTCGGGTCGAAGTTGACACGCGCAACGAGACGATCAATTACAAGGTCCGCGAGCATTCGCTGCAGAAGGTGCCTGTGATTGCCGTCGTGGGCGCGCGCGAGGCAGAGGAGCGCAAACTGGCGCTGCGGCGTCTCGGCTCGAACGGGCAGCAGATCATCACGCTGGATGAGGCGCTCGTCAGCCTTGCAGATGAGGCCTTGCCACCGGACCTGAAGCGCGCCCGCTGACACGCAGGCGGTGACAAGGCGAGCGGGGTGGCTAGAGTGCGCGGGTCATGAAATACGGGCCCGTTCTCGCTGTTGCCTTCGTGCTCTGGCCCGTCATGGCGGTGCTGGGCGGGCAGGGATATGCGCCGCTGGTGGGCCTGACCGGGCTCGCGGCGCTGGTCGTCTCGCGGCCCCGCCTGCCGCCTGCGATGTTTGCGTATTTCGGCTTTGCCTTCATCGCCTGGGCGGCACTTAGCGAAATCTGGGCGCCGGTCGACCGGCAGTTGATTTCGGGCAGTTTCGCCGAGGGCACTTTCTCGGTCGAGGCGCGCAGCCTGTCAGCCGTGCTGCTGGCGCTGACCTCGGCGCTGACCATTGCGGGAACCCTGCGCACGGCGCCGGCCCCGAAGGCGTCGGCCATCGTGGCGGGGATGCTGGGGGTTCAGGCGGCGCTGGTGCTGGCCTCGCCCTTCTTGTCCGGATTTGTGCTGTCGGCCGTGTACGGAGAAGATGTCCAGCGCCTGCATGAAGGCGCGCAGAATGTCGGGCGGGGCGCCAACACGCTGGCGCTCGGCCTGCCCCTGCTGTTGCCGCTTCTGGTATCCCGTTGGAAGTTGCCCGGCGCTGTCGGCGCGGCCCTGCTCGTGATCGGCGCGGCGGCGGCCTATGTTCTGCTGGATGGCCATTCGGCACTGTTTGCCATTGGTGGGATGGCGCTGGCGATGGGCCTGGTCGCGCTGCTGCCGCGCATGGGCTTTCGCTGGCTGTTCGGCGGGCTTGCCGCCTATATCGCGGGTGCGCCGGTATTGTTTGCGGGCCTGATCCAGGGCGCGGGTACGTTTGAGCAAAGCCTTCCGGATTCGTTCCGTTCGCGGCTCTGGTCATGGGAGACGGTCATCAGCCGGATGTCGGATGCGCCCTTTACCGGGCACGGACTGAACGCCACCCGTACCTGGAAGGAAACCTTTGCGACGCGGCCGGAATGGCTCGCCGAATTGCCGGAGTTCTGGAAAGACTATCCCATCGTGCCCGGGCACCCGCACAACATGGCACTGCAGATCTGGGCGGAGACGGGCATGATCGGAGCCGTGCTGGCTGCGCTCAGCCTCGTGGCACTCGCGTTTCACCTGCCGCGCCCGGAAGCGCTGGCGCGTGAAATCCGCTTTGCGGTGGCCGGTCTTGCGGGCGCAGCCGTCACGATTTTCAGTTTTTCCTACAGTGCCTGGAATGAGGGCTTCTGGGCGTCGCTCGCGCTGGCGAGTGCAGCGATCATTCTCTGGCACCGTACGCAGAAAGGCGCGCCGGAATGAGCGGGACGGTCACGGCGCTGGTCGTGTCCTACCAGACCGGGCCGCGACTGGTGGAATGCCTTTATGCGCTAAAGGGCGATCCCGGCGTGACGGGCATCGTGATTGCCGACAACGGAAACCCTCAGACAACGGAAGACTGGCTGGATACCTTTGTTGCGGCAACGCCAAAGGCGCAGCTCATTCGCCTGCCGAACCCGGGATTTGGCGCAGGCGTGAACGCAGCGGCCCGGCTGGCGGACACTGACTTCCTGCTGGTCATCAATCCGGACTGCGTGATCCGGCGCGGAAGTCTTGCTTCGCTGATCGAAGCGCTGGAGCGCGCGCCTGCTCCCGCCATTGCCGGAGGACGTATCTTTGACCTCTCTGGCCGGGAAGAGCGCGGCGCGCGGCGAAAGACGCTGACCCTTCCGCGCGCGCTGGGCCTTCAGCGCTGGACCATGGAGACCGAGCCGCCGCCCCCCGGGCCGATCAGGGTAGGGGCCATTACAGGCGCTTTCTTCCTGATGCGGAAAGAAGACTTCAACACACAGGGCGGGTTCGACGAAGGCTATTTCCTGCATGTGGAAGATGTGGACCTCTGCCGCCGCGCCAATGAAGCAGGTGGATCGGTAATCTACGTGCCGGACGCGGGCGCGCTTCACTATGGCGCGACATCCGATGTCTCTTCCGAAGTCGTGACGGCGCACAAGGCAAAAAGCCTGGCGCGCTATTTCCGCAAGTTCGCGCGGGGGCCAGTGGAGCGCGTGCTGGTCGAACTGGCTGTGCCGTTCATTGGCCTCGCCCTGAAATTGAGAGGCTGAAGGACGCCCCGGCTTGTCGGCAGGAGCGTCCGGTGCGTGTACGGATCAGGCGCGGGCAGGGCGCTGAGCGGCGCCGTACCAGTCAATGTTGCGGGTGACGTACATGGTCAGCCCGATGGCGATGAAGCTTGCGACAGCCCCTGCCAGAAGGGCAAAGCCTTCGGCCCGCATCAGGCTGAACAGCAGCGCATAGATGCCGGACAGGATGACCAGGGCTTTCAACCCGTAGCGCTTCGACCGGAAGATGCTGGCCGCATAGGCCGAGGTGAGAAGCACGGTCATGGTGGCGGCCAGCGCGAACGCTGGATCAAAGCCGAAGCGTTCGGCAAAGGCGAGCAGAAGCAGGTAGAAGACCGCCTGCGCGAGGCCGACCAGAATATACTGCGCAGGGTGAGCCCGCGCGCCGCTCATCACTTCCAGCAGGAAATAGGCGAGGAAGACGAGGCCGACGAACAGCGCGCAGTATTTCAGGGCCCGCTCGACGCTCTGAAAGGGATTGGCCTCGCGCATGAACCGCACCGCCATGTCGCGGTGTCCGTGGCGCGTGACTTCGCCGAGATCGAGATCCGCGCCCGCGCCGGGAATGCCGCGAGCGAGATAGGCGACGCGCCAGTCCGCCTCGAAGCCGGTCTCCGTCTGTCCCGAGGTGTGGGACAGCGGCAGGACGCCGCCCGTGAAGCTCGGATCGGTCCAGTTGCTGGACAGGCGCACGCGCGTGTCTTTCGCAAACGGGCCGATGGCGAGGCGTTCAGCGCCGCTGAGGCGCAGGTTGGCGGTGACCGTGATGGGCGCCTCGAGTGTCTCGAGGCCTTCGACGCGTGCACCGGCAAGCGCAACGCCCGCGCGGGGCGCAATAGAGAAAGCGCCGGGCTCGCTGCGATGGGCATCAATCGGCTCCATCACCAGGTCGCGGCCATTGAAAGTAACGTTGACGGCGTCCCGGATGCCGCGCGTATCGCTGATGCCGGTGAACAGGCGCGCCTCGTGCCAGAGCGGTGTCGCATCGCGGGGAACGGCGCCGCGCAGGTCGGCGGGGTTGAAGCGGGCCGTGAAGCTGATGGCGGTGTCGAAGACCGGCACGAGGTAAAGCCCGCGGCGGCGCTCCTCGACCGAGGCAGATGCAATGGCCTCGCCTGTCTCCGCATAGGCGACGGCGATGCCATAGGTCTTCTGGGCCGGACGCAGCGGATTGGGGACGCGCTCATACGGCACGGCGAGCACGGGGCCGAGCACGGCCTGCGCGCCGCCGACGCCTTCGCTGACGGCATTGGTCGCCTCGATCTGGCCGACCGAGCGTTCGTGAACGACGCCGTAGACGAAGAGGGCGGGGATCGCCATCAGCAGGGCAAGGCCGCAGACGAGGATCAGTTTCAGGCCGGCAGAGCGCTGGGGCAGAAGGCCGGACAGGGCAGGCGGGAGGCGGCCGGAGGTGCTGCCCGGCGGCGGGGCGGTTGAGTCTGTCATGGGGAATATCCAGTTGGGTTGAGACGTTGAGCCTCAGCCCTTCGCGCATCGCCGGGTCAGAGCGAGGGCAGCGAGGTGTCCGATCTGCGGACAATCTGGAAATCTTGAAGGCAGGGCAAAGAAAAACCCCGGCCATGGGCCGGGGCTGTCCTTACGCTACACATCGCGGAAGCGAAGCTTACACGAAGCCTTTGAACTTGTCCTTGAAGCGCGAGACGCGGCCACCGCGGTCGAGGCCTTTGCCTTCGCCGCCGGTCCAGGCCGGGTGCACTTTCGGGTCGATGTCGAGCACGAGGCGGTCGCCTGCCTTGCCGTAGGTCGACTTGGTTTGGTACTCGGTACCGTCTGTCATCACGACCGTGATGAAGTGGTAATCCGGATGGCCTTCTTTTTTCATTGGCCTCGGGCCTCTTTCTCGTGTGTCTGTCAATCCGGGTTAACGCTCCCGGGTGCGCTGGCATGTCTCAGCCTGAAATCGAAGTGGGCCGTATAAGTGAAAGGCTCGGGCGCCGCAAGAGGCGCCCACAGGGATTCGGGTGCTGATTCCGGCGCAGAACCGGCCCAAAAGGGAGTAGTGCTGCCAAATGGCCGATTCAGGCGCCCAGATCACGGAAGATCGCCAGACAACCCTGCCGGACGGCGGGGAGGCGATCAGCCGCCCGAAAGGCCGCAACCTGCGGCCGCTGGTGCTGTTATGGCCCTATGTGAAACGCCACTGGATCACCGTCTCCACCGCCTTTGTCTTCCTGCTGGCAGCCGCGATGGTCAGCCTGGCGATCCCGATGTTCCTTGGCCGCGCGGCCGATGCCGGCCAGCAGGCGGGGCCCGATGCAGCGGCCCTCGTCCGGCTGATCGATGAGGCTTTCCTCTGGGTGTTCGCAGCAGCCGTAGGCTCGGGCGTGCTGGGGGCGATCCGGTTCTATTTCGTGTCCCGGTTCGGGGAGCGTATCGCCGCAGACCTGCGCAGCGACCTCTATGCCCATCTGCTGCGCCTTTCGCCGGCCTACCACTCGAAAATGCGCTCCGGCGAGGCCGTGTCCCGCCTGACCGCCGATGTCACGCTGCTGGAGACCTTTCTCGGCTCCTCGGCCTCGCTGGCCGTGCGGACCCTCATCACCACGACGGGCGCGCTGGCCCTGATGATCGCGACCAACTGGCAGCTCGGACTGACCCTGCTCGCCATGCTGCCGATTGCCATCCTGCCGGTGATGGGCATTGGCCGGATCATCCGCAACATGTCGAACCGGGCGCAGTCACGCCTGGCGGATGCAGGGGCAGAGGCCGCCGAGACGCTCGACGCCATCGAGCTTGTGCAGGCCTATGGCCGGGAAGATCGCCAGCTGAGGGTCTTCTCTGAATCCATCGAAGCGACCTTCGCCGCAGCCATGAAACGCACCGGCGCGCGCGCCCTGATGATCGTCATGGTCTCGGTACTCCTGTTCGGGGGCTTCACCGGGGTGCTCTGGCTGGGCGCCCGCTCGGTCGCCAGCGGCGAGATGAGCTTCGGCGATCTCGCGACGATGGTGATGTATGCCGCCTATGCCGGCTCCGGCTTCGGCATGCTGGCGGAAGTTTATGGTGAGGTCATGCGGGCGGCCGGCGCAGCAGACCGCGCCGCCGAAGTGCTGCGCGAGACCCCGGACATTGCAGCGCCCGCGAACCCCAAGCCGATCCCGGAGGGGGGCAAGGGCGCGCTGACATTCGAGGATGTGACGTTCCATTATGGTGATGGTGATGCCTCGGCGCTCAAGGATTTCTCGCTGGATGTGAAGCCGGGTGAATTCGTGGCTCTGGTTGGTCCGAGCGGCGCCGGCAAGACGACCGTGTTCCGCCTCGCGCTGCGCCTGTTCGACCCGCAAGCGGGCGTAATCCGGCTTGACGGCATAGGGTCGACCGAAGCGGATCCGCGCGACTGGCGCCGCGGCTTTGCCTATGCGCCGCAGGAGTCGGCGCTGTTTACGGGAACGGCGGCGGACAATATCCGGTTCGGCCGTGAAGAGGCGGACAATGTGATCCTGGAAGAAGCCGCCCGGATGGCGGAGGCGATGGGCTTTCTCGAAGAGAAAGACGGCCTTGCTACCCAACTCGGGCAGAAAGGGCGGGGCCTCTCGGGCGGCCAGCGCCAGCGGATTGCGCTCGCCCGCGCGCTGGTGCGTGACGCGCCCGTGCTGCTGCTGGACGAGGCCACGTCGGCGCTGGATTCCGAGAGCGAAGCGGCCGTGCGCCGCGCTATCGAGAATGCCGCGACAGGACGCACGACACTGGTCATTGCGCACCGGCTATCAACGGTTCGCCGGGCGGACCGCATCCTCGTGATGGAGCATGGCCGTATTGTCGAACAGGGCACGCACGATACGCTGGTCGCGCAGGGCGGGCTCTATGCGCGCCTTGCCGAACTTCAGTTCACGGAGCGATAGGTCGTCAGCCCTTCTTGCGGGCCCGGTCGAAGGCGCCGTCCAGCGAGAAGGAGAAGGCCAGGGACAGGATCAGCGGCACCCAGATCGGCAACTCGCCGATACCCGGCGCGCCGGTCGCCTTCGCGATGTGGTCGTCAACGCACCACCAAAGAATCCAGAGCCACATGATTGTCTCCTCCATGCCGCCGCGAAATGCGGTGCAGGGATAGAGATAAGGGCACGCCGTCCCTGCGCAAGCAGGCCTATTCGGCGGCTTGGAGCGCTGGCTTGGCGGCCGACGCTGCGGCCGGGACATGGAACTGCATCACGCCGTCTTCGATCGGAAGTTCGCGCAGGTTCTTGCGGTCGGTGAAATAGTTCTGGTGCAGCTTCCACGGCGCTTCCGTGTGCTGGCGGGGGAACTGATCCATGACGCGGGCAAAATAGCCCGAGGAGAAGTCGACAAAGGGCTCGGTCTCATTCGGGAACGCGGAGAGGTAGGGCATCGCGGACGTTGCGCCTTTCTCGTCCATCAGGTTCAGAAGGCGGCAGACAAACTCGCTCGTGAGGTCCGCCTTCAGGGTCCAGGATGCGTTCGTGTACCCAAACGTCACGGCCATGTTCGGTACGTTCGAGAGCATCACGCCCTTGTAGTTCAGCAGCTTGCCGGGATCGACCTTCGCGCCATCAATGGAAACGTTGACGCCGTTCATGAAAACGAGGTTCAGGCCCGTGGCGGTAACGATGATGTCGGCTTCCAGTTCCTTGCCGGATTTCAGCGCGATGCCGGTCTCGGTGAAGCGCTCGATATGGTCGGTCTCGACACTCGCCTTGCCGGATTTCAGCGCGTTGAAAAGGTCCGAGTCCGGAACAAGGCACAGGCGCTGTTCCCACGGATTATAGGCCGGGTTGAAGTGCTTATCGATATCGAAGTCGGGCCCGAGTTCTTCGCGCACCATGCCGATCAGGCGCTCGCGGGCCTTGTCCGGATTCTTGCGGGTCTGGCGGAAGAAAAATTGCTGGAACAAGACGTTCCGCCAGCGGATCATCGTATAGGCCCACTGGTCCGGCAGGATGGAGCGCAGGAAGTTCGCCATCTTGTCGACTGCCGGGCGGGAGACGACATAGGTCGGCGAGCGCTGCAGCATGGTGACGTGCGCCGCCTTGTCGGTCATCGCCGGTACCAGCGTCATGGCGGTGGCGCCGGATCCGATGATGACGACCTTCTTGCCCGTATAGTCCAGGTCTTCCGGCCAGTGCTGCGGATGGATGACCTGTCCCTTGAAGGCGGCTTCGCCGGGGAAGTCCGGCTTGTAGCCCTGATCGTAGCGGTAATAGCCGCCGCACATGAACAGGAAGCGGCAGGTCGTGGTCTGCTGCGCGCCGTTCGTCTCGCTGACCACATGCCAGGCCTGATCGGCGCCCGACCAGTTGGCGGCAACGATCTTCGTGTCGAAGGAGATATGCTGGCGCACGCCGTATTCGTCGGCGGTGTCGTTGACGTATTTCCGGATCGAGGGGCCGTCTGCGATGGCTTTTGCCTCAGTCCAGGGTTTGAAGTCAAAACCCAGCGTGTGCATGTCCGAGTCCGACCGGATGCCTGGATACCGGAACAGGTCCCAGGTGCCGCCGATCGCGCTGCGCGCTTCGTAGATCCGGTAAGTCTTGCCGGGGCACTGTTTCTGGAGATGCACGGCAGCGCCAATGCCGGACAGGCCGGCGCCGATGATGAGAACGTCTGTGTCGGGCTTTTTCATGCCCGCAGACTACGCGATTTTCAGCAGAATGAAATAGGTGACGCAGGCGTCACTCTTTCGGCTTGCTGCTCCGGGACGCGAGCACTGCGATGAAGGTTGCGCACACCACGCTACTGATCACCAGCGGCAGGGCATCTTCGCCACGTCCCTCCGAGAACATCCAGCCCGCATATCCAAGGCTGGCGACCACGATCAGCCCCAAAATGATGGACGCAGCTTTGACGGCAGAGGGCACGGCGCGCTCCAAGTCAGGTTGAACCTGAGATACCCTAACAGCGAGGCGGCAAAAGGCGAAAGCCTTTGTGCGAGGTTCAGACGTTCGCCTGCCGCCCGAACGCGCCCGCATGGCGCAGCTGTTCCTGCACCAGTGGCACGATGTCTTCGTTGCCGGCGAGGATCGAGCCGGTCGACATGACATTTCCGCCGTCGATTTCGGCGATCATTCCGCCTGCTTCGCGCACGAGAACGATGCCGGCGGCAATGTCCCAGGGCTTCAGGCCGCGTTCCCAGAAACCGTCAAACCGGCCGGCGGCGACCCAGGCAAGGTCCAGAGCAGCCGAGCCATAACGGCGAATGCCAGCGCAAACCGGAGTCATCGACAGCATCTCGCGGGCGAAGGTTGTGTGCGAATCTTCGGATTTGCCGAGCCATGGCGTGCCTGTGGCGATCACGGCATCCGACAGCTTCTTGCGCGTGGCGACGCGCAGTTTGCGCTGCTCCAGCCAGGCGCCGCGGCCGGTTTCCGCCCAGAATATCTCGTTCTTGGCGACGTCAAACACGACACCGGTCATCAGCTGTCCGTCGCGCTCAAGCGCAATCGAGATCGCGTAATGCGGTTGGCCATGCAGGAAGTTCAGCGTGCCGTCGAGCGGGTCGACGATGAAGCGGTTTGACTTATCGGTGCCCTCGACGATGCCGCGCTCTTCCATCACGAAGCCATAGCCGGGGCGGGCTTTCATGAGGTGGGAGTAGATCGTTTCTTCGGCGCGGTGGTCAGCGCTGGACACGAAGTCAGCCGGGCCTTTCTTCGAGACCTGGAGGTTTTCGACTTCGCCGAAATCACGGGCGAGGCCGCGCCCGGCAGCGAGGGCGGCGGCGATCATGACTGCGCCAACGGGGGAGGGTTTCGACATGAGAAATAGCTCTTGCGCGCGTGTTAAGGCGGGAGGCGGGGGCGTAAGCCCTTGCGGGCGCAGGGTCAAGGCGCGGACGGTTAACGCCGGCGCCCGGCCGAGAACGCGGTTGCCGCAGGGGTCAACTTGTATCACGCTCCCCACTCACTGAAAAATGGAGGGCTGACCCATGGTGAACCAATTTCTCAACTTCGATAAGCTGATCGGCTCGCAACTGATCAAGATTCTCTACTATCTCGGGCTGATCGGCATCGCGCTGGGCGTCCTCGGCGGCGTGTTTGGCGGGTTGGCCAGCATGGGCTCGGGCTTCTTCACGGGGCTCGGCATGGTCATCGGCGTCATCATCGGGGGCGCGCTGGCGGTCCTGTTCTGGCGCTTCATGTGCGAGCTTTACATCATCCTGTTCCGCATGGCCGACGACCTGCGCGATATCAAGAACGCCAAGACGGGCACCACGCTCTAGGCGGTTTCGAGCGCGTCAAAGAGTGCGTTGAAGGCCCTGACCGCTGCGGCGGGGCCTTCGGCATGGTTCCAGACGCCGGCCGAAACGGCCAGGAAGTCTGCCCCAGCCGTTACCAGCGGGGCGGCGTTCGCCGTCGTGATGCCGCCGATCGCAACGCAGGGCAGCACCATTGCAGCCTGCCAGACCTGCAGCAGTTCCGGCTCGGCGGGCACCGTCGCCTGCTTGGTTGTGGTGGGGTAGAACGCGCCGAAGGCGACATAGTCGGCGCCGTCTTCGCCGGCCTGCATCGCCTTGTGAGAGCTGTTCTTCGCGGTTGCGCCGATGATGGCGTCCGGTCCAAGCAGCTTGCGTGCCGTCTTGATGTCCATGTCATCCCAACCGAGATGCACACCGTCCGCGCCGAGGTCCGGCACGAGTTCCGGCACGTCGTTGACCAGAACGGCGACGCCGGCTTCCTGCGCCATTGCCGTCACCGCCTGTGATACTTCCCGTGTGGCCTGAATGTCTGTCATACCGTCTGCGCCCTTGAGGCGTAGCTGCAAGGACGCCACATCACCGGCAGACAGCGCAGCCTTCAGCTGGCGGCTGAAGCCGGCAATGTCGGCGATCTGCGGCGGCGTGATCAGGTAAAGCCGGGTGCGTTCGCGGGGCGGGGGTTTAGGGCTCATGGCGGCGGCATGTGCGGCGGCAAGCCGTGTAAGTCAACTTGATGCTGCCTCTGGCGGGTATGAAATTTAGTTCTATATTGGAACTCGCAAATGATCGGATCCTCCCAGATGTCGAAGAAATTTCCCGTCCGCTTCTTCCAGCCCGTCTTCGGCCTGTTCATGGCGCTGTTCATGAGCTTCCTGATGTCGGGGGCGATCACCGCCTTAAACATCGGTTTTCCGCCGGACTTCCTGGACCGCTGGATGCACTCCTGGGGCATCGCTTTCCTGCTCGCCTATCCGGCCATCCTGATCGTGGCCCCGCTGGCACGGCGCCTCGCGCTACGCCTTGTCGAGTCGCCTTTCGCGCCGAACGTCCCGGTCGCCGGAACGCAGGGCTAGGGCTTTGCCTTTTTCCGTGAAGAAGTCCGAGGAATTTCGGCACCCTTAGCTTTTGCGGCGGGCGCGCGGGCATGACCCCACACGAAGTCGAACTCCTCCATGAGCGCTTCGTGGTAGAAGCTGTCCTGGCGCGCATAGATGTAGGGGCTACGCAAGGTGTCGCGCGACGTGAGATACGGGATCACAATTGCGGCCTTCTCAGACATCATGATCTGATAATTCAGCGACTTGTCTCGGCTGATTCTAAGCTCCGTTTTCTGCGCAGGAATGTTCTCGAAAACGCGGGCCCAGGAATCCTGGGACTTCAAGGCTGACTGGGCCGTTGACTCGTAAATGTCTGCAGTTTTCATGGCGGTCTGTAGCGACGGATTGTCGGGCGCCATAAGCATGGTGCGTACGCCTTCTCTGAGCAACGGCGCGCGTTCCGTCAGAGCAGAGACGAAATCCTGATTCATCGTCCAGCCTTTTAGCGTGTATCCGGTCAGCCAGATATATTTCTCGGCTTCCCGGATAAGCCGGACCGTGTCGTCTTCTGCTTCCGAGGCGCGCTGATAGACCGCTTGCATCGGATCTCCGAGCGGCGCGAGATCTGGCGCAAAAGGAACCGTCGGTCGGCCTCGGCGTGCGTCCAGAGCGTTCATTCCGGCTCGCAGCTGCTGAACATAGGTTTTGTTGAAAATTCTCTGCGGGTCGAAATCGTAGTAAATTATCCGCTGATCCTTGATGTCGAAGGGCGCATCGAAGCCCTTCTCCATCAACAGGATTACTGGCTTGGCAGCTGATTGAGCGATCGCTAGCTCGTAGTAGACGTTGGGATTGGCGCCGGTGAGCACGGCGACGATCAAATCGGCCTCGAGGATGTCTTCATAAATCTGATCTGTGATCTTTCCAGGCGCGGTCTTGTGATCGCCGCGCTCGGGAAAATAAACAGCGCCGCTTTCACCCAGCTCCGGTATGCATGCAGGAAGAATGATGCAGCTGAAAACTGTATCGGCGTGGCGACGGACTTCGCTGTTTTCCGCACCGATTGGACTGATCACAAAGCATTTTTTTTGCATGGTGCGCTCCCGCATTTCCGAATGCGCACCAAAACCGAACCAAATGTGAGTGTCGAGCCAAAACGCGCTCGGGGCGAAACTTCGCTTCGCTGCTGGGTATCAGGTATCAACCGCTTTTCGCTGCCCCCCGCTTCGTACGAGCAGGATTTTTCGCCAACGCCGCGCCCCTGCGCATCGGGCGGGGTTCCAGATCGCCCTTGCAGTTGGGGCAGACGCCATCCAGCGGGCCGTCCATGCACTCATCGCAGAAGGTGCATTCGAACGAGCAGATAAACGCGCCGGGCTCGTCCGGCGCCAGGTCGCAGTCGCAATGCTCGCAGTTGGGGCGCATTTCCAGCATGGGCAATCTCCTTGCGCCCGCTACTTACGCCATCGCGTCCAAATGAAAAAGGCGGCCCGCCCGGGACCGCCTTTTCGTTCTGCCTGAATTGCAATGATTTATCAGCCCGCCTTCGAGGCTTCGCTTGTCGTGCGGATCGTCTCGGCCAGAACCTTGTCGAAATCAGCATCCGCTTGCTTGGCGGAGAGACCTTCAGTGAGCGCGCGCGAGAAGCTGGCGATGATGCCGGCGTTCGCGCCAAGCTTCTGGCAGGCAACTTCGCGGCTGTAGCCACCCGACAGGGCGACAACGCGCATCACGCGCGGATGGTCGACGAGTGGTTTGTAGTGGTTTGCCTTCTCCGGCAGCGTCAGCTTCAGCATCACCTGCTGGCTGGGGGGAAGGGCATCCAGCTGTTTCAGGATTTCAGCGAGGAGAATGACTTCAGCTTCGGCCTTGTCGGCGATGCTGATCGTCACTTCCGGCTCGATGATCGGCATCAGGCCATGGCGGATGATCTGTTTGCCGACTTCAAATTGCTGGGCAACGATGGCGGCAATGCCGGCCGGATTCGCCGCGTCGATGACCGAACGCATCTTGGTGCCAAAGATGCCCTTGGCGACCGCGCGCTCAAGCAGCGCATCGAGTTCAGGCATCGGCTTCATCAACTGAACGCCGTCCCGGGCGTCGGCAAGACCCTTGTCGACCTTCAGGAAGGGAACGACTTTGCGTTTGGTCCAGAGATATTCCGCTGTCGGAATACCGTCGATGGCGCCGTCCATGGTGCGCTCAAACAGGATGGCCCCGATCACCTGATCGCCGGTGAAGGCGGCTGACTTGATGATACGGGCACGCATGTCGTGGATCAGGCCGTACATCTCGTCTTCGGTCGACCAGGCGCCGTCGTCCACGCCGTACTGCTTGAGCGCTTTCGGCGTCGAGCCGCCCGACTGGTCGAGCGCAGCGATAAAGCCCGGCTTTTGCGACATCTGCCGCGCCATTTCCACATTCCCCGATTTCGTCGCCATATCCATGCTCACCATTGTCCCAACCTTTTCTTGTCCCCGCAGGGCAGCCTGTTCGTCTGTGTCCGTCGTGTCTTGCTGTCACGCCCTGAAACATCAAACGGGCCGGAATTCGGGCCGTTGTTCCAATAGTAGCGGTAAGCGGCAGCAGACCTTTGAAACACGCCTATATTCAAGTGACGTGCCGGAAAAGTCAGACAACGTTGCCATGCTGCAATACATTTCAAGCCGTGCCTTTAAGGGCACCGCGGAGGCGTGATTACGGGCATTCAGGGTGTGGGTATCAGGACTTCAGGGCTTCGACGCCGGGCAGTTCCTTGCCTTCCATCCATTCCAGGAAGGCGCCGCCGGCCGTCGAGATGAAGGTCAGCTCATCGGCCACGCCGGCATGGTTCATCGCGGCGACAGTATCTCCGCCGCCCGCAACCGCGACGAGCTTTCCAGACTTGGCCAGCGAACCGGCAGCTTTCGCTGCGGCCACGGTAGCGGTATCAAACGGCGCCATCTCGAATGCGCCCAGCGGTCCGTTCCAGACCAGCGTCTTCGATCTGACCATTGCCGCGTCCAACGCCGCCACAGACTCTGCGCCGGCATCAAGGATCATCTCATCCTCGGCGACCTCATCAAGTCCGCAGGTGCGGCTGGCGGCATGCGCCTTGAATTCTTTCGCCACCACGACATCACGCGGCAGCAGGATCTCGCAGCCGGATGCCTTGGCAATCGCCTCGATTTCGCGGGCCGTCTCGGCAAGGTCGCGCTCGCAGAGTGATTTGCCTACGGAATGTCCGCGGGCGAACAGAAACGTGTTGGCCATGCCGCCGCCGATGGCGAGGATGTCCACCTTGGTGACGAGGTTTTTCAGAAGGTCGATCTTGGACGACACCTTGGCGCCGCCGACAACCGCCATGACAGGACGCTGCGGCGTGCCGAGCGCCTTGTCGAGCGCGACGAGTTCAGCCTCCATGTTCACGCCGGCATAAGCGGGCATGATCTCGGCTAGAACAGCCGTCGTCACATGGCGGCGGTGCGCGGCGGAAAAGGCATCATTGACGAAGATGTCGCCGAGCGCAGCGATCTCCTTCGCCAGCTCCATGTCGCCCTTTTCTTCGCCCTTGCAGAAGCGGGTGTTCTCCAGAAGGATCACACCGGCCGGCTGAAGATCGGCAATCGCCTTCTTCACATGCTCGCCCTTGCAGTCGGCCACGAAGCTCACATTCGCGCCAAGGACTTTGCCGAACGCGCCCGCGACCGGCGCAAGGCTCATCTCCGCCACGCGCTCACCTTTCGGGCGGCCGAAATGGGCGAGCAGGGCAACCTTGGCGCCTTGCGTGCGCAGCGTCTGCACGGTCTCGACCGCGGCCCGCAGGCGCGTATCGTCCGTCACCAGACCGTTTTCCATCGGCACGTTGAAGTCCACACGCACCAGCGCGACCCTGCCCGTGAGATTGCCCGCGTCGGTGATGCGTTTGAAGGAAGCCATTTCCGACTAGATCAGCTTCGCCAGTGCAACTGCCGTATCGGCCATGCGCGTCGAGAAGCCCCATTCATTGTCATACCAGGTCAGGATCGACACGAAATTGCCGTCCATGACCTTGGTCTGGTCGAGGTGGAAGATCGACGAGCGGTCATCGTGGATGAAGTCAGACGAGACGTTCGGCACATCCGTCACGCCGAGGATGCCCTTCAGCGGGCCTTCCGACGCAGCGGCGATGATCGCCTTGTTCACTTCTTCGGGCGTCGTGTTTTTCTTGGCGATGAATTTCAGGTCAACGACCGAGACGTTCGGTGTCGGCACGCGCACGGAGATGCCGTCCAGCTTGCCTTTCAGTTCCGGCAGCACGAGGCCGACGGCTTTCGCAGCGCCGGTCGAGGTCGGGATCATCGACAGGGCGGCTGCGCGGCCGCGATAGAGATCCTTGTGCATCTGGTCGAGCGAAGGCTGGTCATTCGTGTACGAATGGATCGTTGTCATCATGCCTTTTTCGATGCCGATCGCCTTGTGCAGCACATGGGCAACCGGGGCGAGGCAGTTCGTCGTGCACGACGCGTTCGACACGACCAGGTGGTCCTTGGTCAGCTTGTCATGGTTGACGCCGTAGACGACCGTCAGGTCGGCGCCGTCAGCCGGGGCCGAGACGAGCACGCGCTTGGCGCCGGCCGACAGGTGGGCCGAAGCCTTGTCCCTGGCCGTGAAGATGCCGGTGCATTCCATCGCGATGTCCACGTCGAGTTCGCGGTGCGGCAGGTCTTTCGGGTCGCGGATCGCGGTGCAGAGGATCGGCTTGCCATTGATGATGATCTTGTCGCCGTCGACTTTCACGTCGGCCGGGAAGCGGCCGTGCACGGAGTCGAAGCGCAGGAGGTGGGCGTTGGTTTCCACCGGGCCGAGGTCGTTGATCGCAACCACTTCGATGTCCGTCCGGCCATGTTCGATGATCGAGCGAAGGACGAGGCGTCCGATGCGGCCAAAGCCATTGATAGCAACCCGAACAGCCATGTCTTTTCTCCTGTCAGGCGAGATTTCTCGCGCGTTTGCAGCCATTTACTGGCGCCAGCCTCCCGCGTCCACCCGCAATCCGTGCGGCACCGCGCCGCTTAACGGCCATTGTGAAAAGGGCAGGCTGCCCCGGCCACCTCCTGCAAGGCCCGTGCAAGCCGCGCGGCTGGACATGCCTCCCGGCCACGACTAGTGCGGGGCGCAAAGAGGTAACCGATGATCCATGCGCCAGGGCAGGTAACGAAAGCAGGCCGCCCGGTGCTCGATTGGGTGCTTTTCGCGCTGTTGTCACTGATCTGGGCGTCGGCCTATCCGCTGACGCGGGTCGCGGTCGGCAAGGGGCTGGACTCTGGGCTTCCGGTAGAATGGGTTCTGCCCGGCCGGTTGGTGATCGGCGCGGTCTTCCTCTGGATCGTGCTCATCGCCACAAGGAAACACCTGCCGCCACTGAGTGACCGCCGGCGGTGGATGTCGATTGCCGGGATGGGCCTGGTCGGCTCGGTGATCCCCTTCTTCTTCATCACCACGGCGCAGGAGACCGTAAACTCCAGCCTTGCGGCGCTCTACACAGCGGCAGCGCCTGTCTTCGTGGCGATCGGCGCGAACCTGCTCTTTGCCGAGGAGCGCCTGACGACCCGAACCGGGATCGGTGTTGTGCTTGGCTTTATCGGTGTGGCGGTCCTGTTTGGTCCGGAGGCCGTGGCGGGGCTGGGCTCTGCCAGCACGCTGGCGCAGGTCCTCCTGCTGCTCGCCACCATGGCCTACGCCACCTCGACCCTGATCGCCCGGGCTGCCCCGCCGATGGATGCCATCGTCTTTGCCGCAGCCTATGGCACCGTGTCGGCTCTGGTCGCGCTACCGCTCACACTCACGGTCGATCCCGCGACGGTCAGTGCAACATGGGTGAACTGGCTCGCCGTGCTCTGCCTCGGTCTCGGCTCCTCCGGTATCGGGCAGGCGCTCTACATGGCCCTCGTCACCCGGGCCGGGGCGACGTTCGTCTCGCTGAATGGCTATGCCATTCCGGTGATCAGCGCGGTCTTCGGCTGGGTCTTCTTCCGCGAGACGCAAAGCTGGAACGCGGTCATCGCCTTCGGGCTCATCCTCAGCGGCGTCTGGCTTGCGCGCAGCGGCGGGCGCGGGCGTCTCGCGCCTCAGCGATAGGCGGCGACCGACTCGCGCACTTCGCCTTCCTTGTCGAATACGAAGGTCTCGGCGACGAGTTCCTCCCGGTGGTTCGTGTACAGAAGGGTGAGAGCGTCCGAACTGGTCAGCACATTCTCCAGCTCGAAGAACAGCTCCGGAGAGCGTTCCAGCGCCGCCGTCCAATAGTCCCGCAGCGCCGCCTTGCCGGACAGGCTCGCCGCGCCGTTGCCCATCACCAGCGCAATGCGCGGGGAATGGAACACGACCGCGTCGGCATAATGCGACAGGATGCGGTCGATATCTCGGTCATTCCAGGCCGAGACCCAGGCGCGCGCAAAGGTTTCGGCTTTCGCCCGGTCCAGTTTCCAGGCCACGCTCAGGCCTGTCCGTTCACCGCCAGAACGTCCTCAACCGTGCGCAGGCCCGGCTTCGGCGACGTGACCAGCACGGCCATGTTGCCAGGAAGGTGCTTGTTATCGAGCATCTTCTCGTGGGCCAGCGGAATGTCCGCCCAGGTGAACACTTCCGACATGCCGGGGTCGATGCGGCGGTTGATCACCAGCTGGTTGGCGGCGCTGGCCTGTTTCAGGTGGGCGAAGTGCGAGCCCTGCACGCGCTTCTGGCGCATCCACAGGAAGCGGGCATCCATGGTCAGGTTGAAGCCGGTCGTGCCGGCACAGATCACCACCATGCCGCCGCGTTTCACGACGAAGACCGAGACGGGGAAGGTGCTCTCGCCCGGGTGTTCGAACACGATGTCGACATCCTGTTTGCCGGTAACGTCCCAGATGGCTTTGCCGAACTTGCGGCATTCCTTCATGTAGTCGTTGAACTCCGGCCCGTTGACGGTCGGCAGCTGGCCCCAGCAGTTGAAGTTGTTCCGGTTGATTACGCCCTTGGCGCCGAGGCCGAGCACGTGGTCGTTCTTGTCGTCGCTGGAGACGACGCCGATGGCGTTCGCGCCGGTCACCGCGCAGAGCTGAACGCCGAACGAGCCGAGCCCGCCCGAAGCGCCCCAGACCAGCACATTGTCGGCCGGTTTCACGATGTGCGGGCGGTGGCCGAACAGCATCCGGTAGGCGGTCGCCAGCGTCAGCATGTAGCAGGCGCTTTCTTCCCAGGTCAGGTGTTTGGGACGCGGCATGCACTGGCGCGCCTGCACGCGGCAGAACTGCGCGAACGAACCGTCCGGGGTCTCATACCCCCAGATGCGCTGGCTCGGCGAGAACATCGGGTCACCGCCGTTGCACTCCTCGTCGTCGCCGTCATCCTGGTTGCAGTGGATCACCACTTCGTCGCCCGGCTTCACCCGGTTCACCTTGTGGCCCACGGCCCAGACAATGCCGGCGGCGTCAGAACCCGCGACATGGAAGTCGGCCTTGTGCACGTCAAACGGAGAGATGGGCTCGCCGAGGCCGGCCCAGATGCCATTATAGTTCACACCGGCGGCCATCACGAGAACGAGCACTTCGTCAGCTGCAATCTCGGGCACCGGCACCTGTTCAATCTGCATCGCCGTCATCGGCCGGCCATGGCGTTCGCGCCGGATGACCCAGGCGTGCATCATCTTCGGCACATGGAATTCGGGCGGAATCTCGCCCATTTCGTAGATGTCTTTCTGAACGCGTCCTGCGGTTTTGGTCGCCATCACGATCCTCCGTTCTATTGTGTTCAGGGCATCTGACACTCTGCGGCGTCTTCACAGCCCCCTCTGGCGCGGGCACAGTGGCAAGTGTCATGCCGCGGCGCAAGAAAAAATGTTGCGCCGCACAATCAGCTCCTGTTTCCGTCAGGTCTTTGCGATGCCCGTTTGCCCGACCGTCCACTTCAATGGCGCCCTCATGCCCCTGGCAGAGGCCCGGATTTCCCCGATGGACCGGGGATTCCTGTTCGCCCATGCGGCTTATGAGGTCACCGCCGTCTATGGCGGACGGTTCGTGGATCTGGACGGCCACATCGCCCGCCTGACTCGAACCCTCACCGGGATCGTCCTCCCAAATCCCCATTCTGCAGCAGGTTGGGAGGCGCTCCATACGGAACTGATCGTACAGAATGGCCTAACCGAAGGCCTCGTCTATCTCGAAGTCACGGGCGGCACCTATGACACCCGCGACTTTGCCGGACCGGACACTTTCGTGCCCACCGTCTTCGCCTATGCCGACGAAAAGCCCCTGATCGGCGCGGTTGCGCAGCACGGAATCAAGGCCGTGTTCCTGAATGACAGCCGCTGGAAGCGCCGCGACATGAAAACCACCCAGCTCCTCTCCCAGGCGCTCGCCTACCGCGCCGCGAGAGAGCAGGGGGCCGAGACGGCCTTCATGGTCGAGGACGGTTTCGTCACCGAGGCGGCCTCCGCCAATGCCTGGATCGTCACCAAAGCCGGCGAGATCATCACCCGCGACCTCTCGCCCGCCATCCTGCCGGGCATCACCCGCGCTGGCGTCATGGCGCTGCGCCAGAAGGGCGGCTTCACCATCACCGAGCGCGCCTTCACACCGGACGAAGCGGTAAATGCCGCAGAAGTTTTCACAACCTCCGCCGGCGCCATGATCGCGCCCGTGACCCATCTGGACGGCCAGCCCATCGCAGGCGGCAAACCGGGCCCGGTCACGCGCAAAATCCAGCGGCTTTACTATGAAGCGATGGGCGCGGATGTAGCCTCGGCGGCGCCCTGGGCCCTGGAACAAGTCTGATCAGCTTCGTTTGTCTGTCAGCCCGGTCAGACTCGCGGCAAGATAGGTTATCAACGAGTAGCCGAGCAGCTTGTGGAAATAGAACAGGCTCGCAATTCCCGACGGAACGTCATGAGGTTCCTTGCCTAGTGCATCAGCAAGGAACGTCTTGTGCGCATCGTCTAGGACGATCAGAGGTAGAGCATTGCCCACAGTGAACCAGATCCAGCGTACGGTTCGCTCAAGATCAGGGATATTGGGCGTCCTGAGAGCAGTTTCGCCTGTTAGTGCCAAACCTAATGCTGTCCAAATCGCTGTCAAAAATAGGAACCAGTATCCAGCGTACCAAGGTCGGTAACCGAAACCGGTAAGCCTGCCCGAAAGGGCCAGTCCCAACCCTCGCGCGCCCTTGGAGGCTTTGCGTTCATGTTTGCGCATGGCATGCAACAGATCTACAGATTTAGACTTCTGCCCACTTTCGGCCAGCACAAGCGCCATCTGCCGGTAAGGGCCGGGCGTGAAGTTGCCTTCATGCTCTGAGGCCGCCGCCAACAGTATCTTGAGATCCCGCACTTCCGAATGAGCGAGCGATCCGACGCCAGAAGTGTCATAGCCTCCAAGCTCTTCATAGCGTAGCCCAGTGAAATCGAGCCGAGGAAAGTCTCCTCGTTTGATCTTCTTGCCGGTACGTGTTTTGCAGAACCCTTCGAGACTAGCAGCCAGCGCCCGAATGCGCGCGTTTCGTAGAATTAGAGATGCCCCGGGTCCCCAGTCAGGCTTTGAGTTACCACCTGAATCAAGATAGAGTTCTGCTCCAATCTTCGCCCCGGTAAGATCGATCTCGCTCTCGATCCGACTCTTGGCAAGTTGGAGTGCACCTCCAATATCAGCGCCGACAAGAATTATGTCTCCTTTGGCAGTGAAACGATCACGGCAGAACAAGCTTTCCGTGACATGCATGCGACTAGCATTCAGACCGCGCTCTAGTACCGCATCAATAAAGGCTGCTTGTCCTCCAATCCGCGCGCCGGGTAGCCGCACTTCGCCAGCTGCGCTAAAACCGTTTATACAGAATAGATCTCCTGCGACTTGAATACCGTCACCTATCAACCGGTTCTTCAACGTGGCGCCTTGGAAGTTAGCCTGACCGCCGATATTTGCCGCCGCAAGACGCACGTCACCTTTGGATGTAAACCCTCCGCTGCAGACTAAGTTCCCTGCAACCTTCGCGCGGTCAGCGTTCAGACCGTTTTCTAGATAAGCCCCCTCCAATGAGAGCAAACCGCTGACTATCAGGTCTTGCAGGATTACTACTGCTTCAAACCGGCATGAATCCATCCAAAGCCCTCCCGTAGTTTTCCGTCCGGACCAATAGATTTTTCCCTCGATCCGCGCGTGTTTTACCCGCACTCCAGGAAGTTCGGGAGCGCTCGCCCATGGTTCGTGGAAAAGTACAGTTCGCAAGAATAACTCGGAAAGTCGGTGGTCTGGGGTGAAGCTGTCCGGGTCTTTGGGGTTAGGAGTGGGCTTATGTACGCCAAGGAGCCAACTCTCGTCAGCCGGCGAAATATCATCGCCCGGATAGCGCGACATATCCGCAACCTTACCATTCAGGATCCGTGCCCAGGCCCAGTGTTCTGCCTTTGTAAACCCGGCGTCTTCGGGCAGGGCTAGAACGGGCTTCCTACTCCACGGTCGCTGGCGAATGCGTTCTTCGGACATGTTGTTACCCGCCCCATACGGCCCCCTGCGAGCCTTTGGAGAAAACGCTATCCAAGAGGCGGGGCAGGCGCAACTTTTGATCGAAGGGTGCCGGCTCTCATTACTGACCGCGCCTTCAGGAACAGGATCATCGAGGCCAGCGACAGCGTGATCGCATTGGTGATAATGATCGGCAGGGCATTTTCCAGCACGCCATAGACCAGCCAGGCGGCCACGCCGAGCGTGAACAGGGCGTACATGGCGAGCGAGATGCCTTCGGTCTTGCCGGTGCGCAGCACCAGCCAAGCCTGCGGCACGAAGGAGAGCGTTGTCAGGAAAGCGCCGATAAAGCCGAAAATGTCCGTCAAGCTGGGGCGCTCCTCGTTGGGTCTCAGCTGACCCTAGAGCGCTTCGCGCGTACCGTCATCGCGGCGGATCGACATCGATAATCTCGCCTTCGATGATGTCGCCGCTGCCTTCGGCGGCCGGGCCGCCGCGCTGAGCGCGCATGGCGGCTTCGAGCCCTGTGCGGACCTCAGCAATCTGCCGGCCGGCGATCCGCGCGCTGACCTCATTGGCGGCCAGCGCCAGAAGGGTCGTGCCGCCCAAGATCAACAGGTCCGGCAGTGCAATCGAGCGCGCGAGAGCCGTATCCCGGAACAGGGTCAGTATGCCAGTGAACAGGATGAACACGCCGACCAGCAGGCCAAGCCGGAAGGCAAAGCCCATGAAGAGCGATCCGCCCCCGACCTGCTGGATGGACAAGCGGCGCCGCTCGACCAGGCTGACGAGCAGCATCAGGCCGGCCAGACCCGCGAGGGCAAGGGGGCTGCGCTGGTAAATGGCGAGCAGCGCTGCGCCCATCGGAAAGGCGATGAGCGACAGGAGGCGCAGGCTGAGCACGGTCTGCAGGCCGGGTTGGTTCATGAGGGCAGGCCTCGCATCTGTTTCACCGCAGATAGGGATGCACGGCCGGCTTTGCCAGCGCGGTGCAGGGGCGCGGCGGCAAGTCGCTTGCAAGCGAGGCTATGGTCCGCCATGTTGCGCCGCAACAAAGGGGAGGCAGAGCCGCATGAGCAAGCCCGAGACAGACTACCAGCACGCGCCGGAAGAGCCGTGGATCTTCCGTACCTACGCGGGCCATTCGACGGCCAAGAAGTCCAACGAACTGTACCGCCTAAACCTTTCCAAGGGCCAGACCGGCCTCTCCATCGCCTTCGACCTGCCCACCCAGACGGCCTATGACGCCGATCACATCCTGTCGAAAGGCGAAGTCGGCAAGGTCGGCGTCCCGGTCAAACACCTCGGCGATATGCGCGCCCTGTTCGACCAGCTGCCGCTGGAAAAGATGAACACCTCGATGACGATCAACGCCCCGGCCGCCTGGATGCTGGCGCTGTATGTGGCGCTGGCGGATGAGCGCGGAGAGAGCCGGAAGAAGCTGCGGGGCACGACCCAGAACGACATCGTGAAGGAATACCTTTCGCGGGGCACTTATGTGTTCCCGCCGGAGCCCTCGCTGCGGCTGATCGGGGATATGGTCAGCTGGTGCTATATAGAAGTTCCAAAATGGAACCCGATGAATGTCTGCTCCTACCACCTGCAGGAGGCCGGTGCCACGCCGGAACAGGAGCTAGCCTATGCGCTAGCGACAGCGATTGCGGTGCTGGATACGGTCAAGGCGGGTGGACAAGTTCCGGAATCAGACTTTGAAACGGTGTTCGGCCGGATTTCCTTCTTCGTGAATGCGGGAGTCCGTTTCGTAACGGAACTCTGCAAGATGCGGGCGTTTGTCGACCTCTGGGAAGAGATCGGCCGCGAGCGTTATGGCGTCACCGATCCGAAGGCGCTGCTCTTCCGCTACGGGGTTCAGGTCAACTCATTGGGTCTCACCGAGCCTCAGCCGGAGAACAATGTTTATCGAATCCTGATCGAAGCGCTCGCAGTTACCCTCTCGAAAAAAGCGCGTTGTCGCGCGCTTCAGCTGCCCGCCTGGAACGAGGCGATGGGCCTGCCGCGCCCCTGGGACCAGCAATGGTCGCTCCGCCTCCAGCAGATCCTCGCCTATGAAACTGACCTTCTCGAGTTCGAGGACATCTTCGATGGCAGCTATGTCATCGACGCCAAGACCGAAGAGCTGAAGGACAAGGCCCGCGCCACGCTGGCGAAGATCGACGCTATCGGCGGGGCAAAAGACGCCATCGGGTTCATGAAGGAAAGCCTTGTCTGCGCGCATATCGACCGTATCCGGGCTATCGAATCTGGCGCCATGAAAGTCGTCGGCGTCAATTCCTATACCGAGACCGAAGCAAGCCCGCTCGGCTCGGGCGATGGCGCGATCATGACGGTCGATCCCGCCGAGGAAGCCGCGCAGGTGCGCGACCTTAAAGCCTGGCGCTCGGCCCGCGACAGCAAAGCCGCCGAAGCGGCGCTCGCAGACCTGCGCGCCGCCGCATCCGAAAACCGCAACATCATGGAGCCCTCCATCGCCTGCGCCAAGGCCGGCGTCACGACAGGGGAGTGGGGCACGGTCCTGCGCGAAGTCTTCGGCGAGTTCCGCGCGCCGACCGGCGTCGCGCTCGTCATCAGCTCGGACGGCGACGAGGACATGGAAGCCGTCAAGAAAGAGGTCGCCCGTGTGTCCGAAGCCCTCGGCCGTACACTGACATATGTGCTCGGCAAGCCGGGCCTTGATGGCCACTCCAACGGCGCCGAACAGATCGCCGCCCGCGGCCGCGCGGTCGGCATGGACGTCGTCTATGAAGGCATCCGTTTCACGCCCGCCGAAATCGCGGCGCAGGCGAAGGAAGCCAAAGCGCACGTCGTCGGCCTGTCGATCCTTTCGGGCAGCCATCTCGATCTCGTGCGCGAGACCATCGCGGAACTGCGCGCCGTCGGCCTCGGCGATGTGCCGGTGGTCATCGGCGGCATCATCCCGCCGGAAGATGCCCGCGCGCTGAAACAGATGGGCATCGCCCGTGTCTACACGCCGAAGGATTTCAAGATCACCGAAATCATGGGCGATGTCACAAAACTTGTCGAAAAGGCATGGCTGGTGAAGGGATAGGTCCGGCTTTCTGTAGGCAGGCTTGCGAGGCGCCGGCAAACGCCGCTAAGCGGGCGCTGCTCACAGAACGGGGCCTGCCATGCCTGACCAGATACCCTTCCGGCTCGGCTGGGAAGAATGGCTCTCGCTGGGCGATCTCGGTCTGCCGGCGATCAAGGCCAAGGTCGATACCGGCGCGAAAACCTCGGCCCTGCATGCCAGCGTGATAGAGCCCTTTGGCCCGGTCACCTCGCCGCAGGTGCGTTTCCTGATCCAGCCGGACCCCAGCGACCCCTCGCTGGAGATCACCTGTTCTGCCCCGGTCGTGGACCGCCGCGAAGTCATCAGTTCCAATGGCGACCGCGAACTGCGCTATGTCATCGAGACGCATGCCGAGATGGGCGCCTTGCGCTGGCCGATCCAGCTGACGCTCTCCAACCGCGAGACGATGACCTACCGGATGCTGCTCGGGCGCGCCGCGATCCAGCCGAGCATGACAATTGATCCGAATGCATCCTTTCTTCAGCCGCCGCTGGGGTACGGCGCCTATCACGGCCTGCCGAAACGCAAGCCCGTGAAGCGCCCCTTGCGGATCGCCCTGCTGACACGCGAGCCGCGCAACTATTCCTCGAAACGCCTGATCGAAGCGGCTGAGTCGCGCGGCCATGTCATCGAAGTCATCGATACGGCGCGGTGTTATCTCCGTATCGGGACGATTGACGCCGAAGTGCATTATGACGGCCAGGCCTTGCCGCGCTATGACGCCGTCATTCCGCGTATCGGCTCCTCGATCACGGATTATGGCATGGCGGTGCTGCGCCAGTTCTCGAACACCGGCGCCTATTGCCTCAACTCTGCCGGCGCCATCGGGCGTAGCCGCGACAAGCTGCTCGCGCACCAGATGCTTGCCCGTGCGCGCATCGCCATGCCGGTCACAGCCTTCGCGCACAGCCCGAAGGACACCAAGGATCTGATTGCCCTGTCCGGCGGCGCACCCGTCGTGTTGAAACTTCTGACCTCCACGCAAGGCAAGGGTGTCGTGCTGGCCGAAACCCGCAAGGCCGCCGAACGGCTGGTCGATGCGTTCCGGGGCGTGGAGGCAAACTTCCTGGTGCAGGAATTTGTTGAAGAGGCGGGCGGCGCCGATATCCGCGTCTTCGTCATCGGTAACAAGGTGGCCGGCGCGATGAAACGCCAGGCCGCGAAGGGCGAGTTCCGCTCGAACCTGCACCGCGGCGGCACGGCCAGCCCGGCAAAACTCTCCGCTGCGGAGCGGGATATTGCCAAGGACGCCGCCAAGGTGCTTGGCCTTCAGGTCGCGGGCGTTGACCTCTTGCAGACGGCGTCCGGGCCCAAGGTGCTGGAAGTCAATTCCTCGCCGGGCCTGAAAGGTATCGAGACCGCCACCGGCAAGGATCTTGCCGGCCTCGTCATCGAACATCTCGAGACGGTGGTGCGTCCCTTGTCCAGGCAGCGCGAGCCGCTCTAGTTTTCGGTCGCGGCACTCTCGGCCACCGCATCCCGGAAGGCTTGCAACATCGCCAACGCTTCCAGCTGGTCGGCGGGCAGATTCTCGACCGGCGGGCAGCGCGGGTCGGTGTTCTGGATCGCCTTGACCATCACCGGCGTCAGCGGAATCGGGTCGCAGCCGTGCGTCTGCTCGCAGATCAGATCAAACTCGGGCTTCGCTTTCTCATGGCATTCCAGGCAGTTTCCGCCGAACTGGTTGACCACGTCGTCTGCCCCGCGCACGCGGATCGTCTGGCCCGCCGCGCTGACATCGAGTTCAAAGAACTCCCAGTCCTTGGTCGCGGCATTGTACCCGGGTTCGCGCTTCACCATCACTTCGCCCGGGACGAGCTGAACGACGGAACCGGCGGGATAGACGGCGCCGGTCTCCGTCTCCGCGGCGGTTATCGTGCCATCCAGGTTGCCCAGCAGGTTATCGACGAAGAAGCCGCGCACGGGATGCATGTCGCGGATACATTTGAAGTCGGTTGCGGTGGGCTCAAAGGGGGCCGGGGCCGCCACGTCAATGGCCGCCGTTTCGGCCGGCGCCTCCACAGGGGCAGGGCCCGATTGTCCGCATGCCGACAAAGCAAGGGCGCCAAGCCCCGCCAGCCCGATCTGAACTATGGAAAATCTCGTCATTGCCCGTTCCCCCCAAGCATGGCCACTTTGGAGTGCGAGAATAGGTGAACCGGCGCCAGCGTAAAGAGCTCACCCCGCGTCAGCGGGTGCTGAACAGTTTGCCCTTTTCGGTGATCAGCACGACCACGAGCGCCGCAATTCCGAGACAGGCAAATCCGGTCATCAGCGGCACGGTGGTGCCGTCGAAATGCGATCCGATATAGGCGCCGATGAACGCCGAGGCGAGGGTCGTGGCAAAGCCGTAGGCCGCCGAGGCCGTGCCGGCGATTTTCCCGAGCGGCTCCATCGCCAGCGCCGAGAAGTTCGACCCCATCAGGCCGAAACAGCCGAAGCCGATGGCGAACAGCGGAAAGAAGAGCACGAAATTTTCGCCCATCTGCATTGTGGTGATCGCCAGTCCGCCGGAGATCAGTGTGAACACGATCAGCGCCAGATGGCTGATGCGGCGCATGCCGACCTTCTCGACGAGGCGCGAATTGGTGAAGTTGGCAATCGCCATCACGCCCGCAATGCCCGCGAACCAGTAGGCGAAGGTGTCTCCCATGCCGAAGACCTGGCGGAAGACCTGCTCTGACGACGCGATGAAGGCGAACAGGGCGCCGAACACGATGCCCGAGGCGCACATATAGCCTAGGCTGACCGGCGTGCGCAGGACGCTGAGATAGGCGCCGAACACGCTGCGCATGTTGAGCGGCCGGCGGGCCGCCGCGGGCAGGGTCTCCGGCAGGCGCAGCCAGGTCCAGGCCAGCATGATCGCGCCCCAGATGGCCAGCCAGATGAAGATGCCCTCCCAGGGCGCAAAGGTCAGGATCAGTTGGCCTATCGACGGCGCAATGATCGGCACGATCATGAAGATGGTCATCACCAATGACATGAAACTCGCCATCGCGCGCCCGGCAAACGTGTCGCGCACCACGGCGGAGGCAACGATGCGCGCGCCCGACGAGCACAGGCCCTGCAGGAAGCGCGCGACCAGCAGGATCGAGAAGTCATGGATCAGCACAACGGCCAGCGACACGATGATATAGCCGATCAGCCCGACGAACAGCGGCGCCCGGCGGCCGAACCGGTCTGTAACCGGGCCCCAGATCAGCTGCGGCGCGCCAAAGCCGAGCACATAGGCGAAAATGATCAGCTGCTGACGATTGTCGATCGCGCCTTCGGTGGTCGTCAGTCCGGTTGCCGCTGCGATCTGTGACAAGGCCGGCAGCATGATGTCGATCGCCATGGCGTTCAGAGTCATCAGCCCGGCAATCATCGCCACAAGTTCGGTCTTGCGCAGGCCGGCAGGCACTGCGGTCATCGTTTCGTTTTTCTGCGGTTCACCGCCGTCCATCGATTCTGGTCTTCCTGTTTGCAGGGATGCCCCTTGGACCCTTAAGCATCTTTTGGCCAGTAAAAGTGATTGCAAAAACGTTAGGCGCTGGCGCCCTTTCTATATTCCGCACATGGCCTACAATTCCTTTGGATACTGGAGTGTACGTCATGAGTTCTACTGGACCTGCGCACGATGTGTGGCGCGCAATGGCGGCTGCCAGCCTGATCATCCTGCCGGCGTGCGGAGGGGGCGGAGGCTCCGGCTCGCCGCCGCCGCCGCCGCCCCCGCCGCCCGCCAATCGCCCGCCGGTCGTCGCGTCTGCGGCCACCGCGGCGATTGACGAGAACGTCAGCGGCCCGGTCTACACCTTTGCCGCCACGGACCCCGACGGCGATCCGGTCACCTACGCACTGGTATCGGGCGGGGATTCCGGCGTGTTCAGTTTCGCCGCATCGACGGGCGTCCTGTCGCTCGCGGCGGGGCTCGACTTTGAAGATCCCGATGATGCCGACAATAACAACGTCTATGCGGTCACGTTCACCGCAACCGACAATCGCGGCGGCTCGACCAGCTTCCCGGTCAGCATCACGGTGCGCGATGTCGCCGAGGGCACGTCCCTGTCATTGCGGCGCGTCGGCAGCGGCTTTTCGCAGCCGCTCTACCTCACGGGCATTCCCGGCACCGACACTGTCGTCGTGCTGGAGAAGGGCGGGCGCGCGCGCGTACTCAATCCGGATACGGGCGCAGTAGAATCGGTGCCGTTTCTGGACTTGACGGGACCGCCGTCACAGGTATCGACGGATGGTGAGCGCGGCCTGCTCGGCATAGCCTTCTCTCCGGATTTTATCGGGGATCGCACACTTTACGTGAACATCACGAACGTAGATGGCGACACAGAAATCCGCCGTTACCGGATGATGACCGGCTCCAATACGCAGGTCGATCCGTCGACAGGTGATGTCATCCTCACCATCGCGCAGCCCGAGTCGAACCATAATGGCGGCTGGCTCGGCTTTGCCAATTCCGGCCGGCTCTATGTGCCGACAGGTGATGGCGGCGGGGGCGGCGATCCAAACGACTTTGCGCAAAACCCGAACTCATTGCTCGGCAAAATCCTGCGCATTGACGTGGAAAGCGATGGCTTCCCATCGGATCCGGACCGCGACTATGCCATCCCGCCCGGCAATGCCTTTCCGAACGCGGCAGACGGCGCGCCGGAGATTTTTGCGCTCGGTGTGCGCAACCCGTTCCGCGCCAGCGTCGATCCTGTCTCCGGTGACCTCATCATGGGCGATGTTGGTCAGGGTGCCATCGAGGAGATCAACCGCATGCGGCCCGGCGATTCCGGTGCGAATTTCGGCTGGAACGTTCGGGAAGGCACGCAGTCCTTCACGGGCCCCGACTCGCCGGCCTTTACAGCCCCCGTGGCCGAATACGCCCGCGGTTCCGGTCCGACCCAAGGAAACTCCGTAACCGGAGGATATATCTACCGGGGCCCGATCGCGGCATTGAACAATCGCTACATCTTCGGCGATTTCATTTCCGGGAATGTATGGTCTGTGCCTGAGTCGTCACTGGTGATCGGTCAGACACTGCCCGCCAGCCAGTTCACCCGCCTGAATGACCAGCTCGTGCCGGACGCCGGAACACTGAACAATATCGCCAGCTTCGGTCTCGACAATGAGGGCCGGCCCTACATCGTTTCCCTGAACGGCAGCGTCTTCCGGATCGAGAGCGCGCCCTGAGCGGCGCGCCCTCGTTTCCGGCAAGCCGGCCTATTCCGGGCGCTGGATCGTGCCGGTGAGATTGAAGATCACCTGGCCTGCATCAAAGTAGGCCACGTCATCCGGCTTCTCGCCTTTGCCCATCACGATTTCTGCGGACGCAAGATAGCTTGTGCGTTCGCGGTAATCCGCCGGCCCGCCCCAGAAGGGATCATAGGCGCCGAAGCGGGAATAGTAGGACGGTCCCGGATAGTAGCGCCGGTAAGGATCGTAGAAGTAGGCCGCGCGCGGACCGAAATACCGGTAGTTCAGGTAGAAGTGATCGTAGAACGGATCATAGCTCGAGGGCGAGCCGACGAGCTTCGTATTGGAATCCGTATCCCGGCGCACGACGCGGAAATGGTCATACCCGCTCTGCTTGGTCAGTTCGGCGGCGCGGTAGAGCAGGTAGGTCTCCACCGTCTTACGGTCGGTCAGCGAGTTGCCTTCGAACTGGACCTGGAACCGGTTGTCCTCGATCTTCTGTTCGGAATAGCCGCGATCATTGTCGGTCGCGGCTTGCTGGTAGGGTGTCGCGGTGGCGCAGGCGCCCAGCAGCGCAAGTCCGGCAAGGGCGGCAGTAAGTGTCAGCCGTTTCATGTGCAGCCTCCATGGCGTTTGTTTCACTCTATCATGTGATGTTCCGAACCTGAATGCCAGCCAACAGA
Organism: Hyphomonas sp.; assembly: GCA_040223555.1. Lineage (GTDB taxonomy): Bacteria > Pseudomonadota > Alphaproteobacteria > Caulobacterales > Hyphomonadaceae > Hyphomonas. The sequence continues at coordinate 147,824 of JAVKGA010000002.1, read as the reverse complement.
AGGCATCACTTTTGCGTGACCCCCCGCATGGGTCATCCCGTCACCCGGCAGCGAGACGGCGTTGCACGAAGCCGCTGTCGATGAACAGCCAGACCACCGTCAGCAGGTAGATCACCGAGACGGCCACAGGCAGCAGGGTAAACCGGACCTCCGGCATGTATTGCCAGATGCCGAAACAGACGACCGCGCGGACGAGCGCATGCGCGACAAACGGAACAGGGCGCCCATACGACCAGCCGAAGACCGGCCAATGCCCGGACATGCCGATCGCCAGGATCAACGGGGCGAGGGCATTATAGTTCCACATGGCGGCGACCATCACCGGCCAGAACAGCAGCATCGCAGCCATCGCCATGAAGATCACGCCCTGATCAGGCCCCTTCACTTTCAGGAACGGGTTTCGGAAGATTGCGGCATAACCGATGGCCATCGGGAAGATCATGCCGGAGAAAATGGCCGCATAGAGCGACCATTCGGTCTCGGTTACCTGTGTGCCGAGAAAAGCCAGCACAGCCCAGTAAGTCGCCCCGGCGAGCGGCACGGGCCAGCCAGCGCGCGCCTCGGCATAGGATGCCAGGCGCGCGGCTTTCAGTTCGGTGTCGAGCTCGGCGAGGGTCATGAACTTTCCTTTCAAAGTGCCAATAACTTTGAAATACAAAGTTCTCTGCGAAAGTCAAGCGCAGGCCCGGCGCCCTTCGCGCAGCGACCCTTATGGCGGAGGTTCAGACGCCGACGGCCAGCATCGCCTTATAGGCCGGGCGCGCCGTCACGCGCTCCAGCCAGGCTGTCGTCGCCGGCCGGTTGGCCAGCCCGCCCATCGCGTTGGCCGTGACGATCTGGAAGCCCATCAGGCAGTCAGCGGCTGTAAACGTGTCCCCGGCGAAATAGGCATGTTTCGAAAGATGGCTCTCAATATGCGCCGCCGCCTTCTCGCGCTCGGCGCCCATCCGGTCCATGAACGGCCCTTCGCGCACGCCGGCCAGGCCGACATACATCGTCACCAGCGCGGGCAGGAACGCGGCGCCTTCCGCCGAATGCAGCCATTCAAGATAGCGCGGGAAATCCGGCGAGTCCGGCTTGGGATGGAGTTTGTGATCGGCGTCAAATTTCGCCAGCAGGTATTCGGCAATCGCGCCGGTCTCGGCAATCACCACACCGTCATGCTCCAGCAGGGGAGACTTGCCGAGCGGGTGGATCTTCAGCAGCTCTGGCGGTGCGAGGCGCGTTTCCGTGTTGCGCGTGTAGTGCACGATCTCGTGCGGTGTGCCGAGTTCGAGCAGCAGCCAGACGATGCGCTGCGAGCGCGAGGCATTGAGGTGGTGAAGCTTCAGGGCCATGGGGAAATTTCCTCTGTGGTCGGATAAAAAAGAAGCGGCAGCCCGAAGACTGCCGCTTCCGATAATTCAGTGACCGCTCAGGCTCACGCTGCCGCGTAGCCGACCACGGCTTTCACTTCGAGGAATTCCTCGAAGCCGTGCTCGCCCCATTCGCGGCCGTTGCCGGACTGGCCGTAGCCGCCGAACGGTGCCGAGAAGTCAGGGCGTGCGCCGTTGACCTGGATCTGGCCGGCGCGGATGCGGTTGGCGATGGCGTTCGCCTCTTTCTCCGGACCCTGAACATATCCGGCAAGGCCGTAGACGGTGTCATTGGCCATCGCCACGGCCTCGTCCACCGTGCCGTAGGGCAGGATGCACAGCACCGGCCCGAAGATTTCTTCGCGCGCGATGGTCATGTCATTGGTCACGTTGCCGAACACGGTCGGACGGGCGAAGTAGCCCTTGTTGAAGCCTTCAGGGCGTCCCGGGCCACCGGCGACGAGGGTTGCGCCCTCTTCGATGCCCTTCTGGATCAGGTCCTGAACCTTCTGGTACTGGTTGCCGTTTGAGATCGGACCAATGGCGCCCGGCGTCGCTTCGCCCGGCATCATCACTTTCACCGAATCGGCCGTCGCCTTGGCGATGGCGAGCGCGGCGTCGTGCTGGTCCTTCTGAACGAACATCCGGCTCGGCGCGTTGCAGCTCTGTCCCGTATTTGTCATCATCGACATCACGCCGCTGGAGACCGCTTTCTTGAGATCGGCCGTAGGCAGAACAATGTTCGGGCTCTTGCCGCCAAGCTCTTGCGCCACGCGCTTCACGGTCGGCGCCGCGGCCTGCGCCACAAGAACGCCTGCGCGCGTCGAACCGGTGAAGCTCACCATGTCGACATCCGGGTGCGCGGAGAGCACCGAGCCGACGCCCGGGCCATCGCCGTTCACAAGGTTGAACACGCCTTTCGGTACGCCCGCCTCATGCAGGATTTCCGCGAAGATCATCGCGTCCAGCGGGGCGATTTCCGACGGCTTCAGCACCATCGTGCAGCCAGCCGCAATCGCCGGGGCGACCTTGCAGGCGATCTGGTTCAGCGGCCAGTTCCAGGGCGTGATGAACGCGCAGACGCCAATCGGCTCCTTGCGCAGCATCGTCGTGCCCTTCATTTCCTCGAACTTGTAGCTGCGCAGGATCGCAGCGGTCGTTGCGAAATGGCCCATGCCGGCGGGTACGTGTGCGCCATTGGCCAGCCACATCGGGGCGCCCATCTCGTTGGAAATCGCCTCGGCGAGGTCCGGCATGCGCTTCTGGATACCGGCGGTGATCTTGTCGAGCAGGTCGGCGCGGTATTCGACCGAAGTCTGCGAGAAGCTCGGGAAGGCGGCCTTGGCAGCGGCCACGGCCTTGTCGGCATCGGCCTTCGAGCCGAGCGAAATCACGGCGAAGTTTTCCTCGGTTGCCGGGTTCTCGACTTCCAGCTTTTTCGGCGTGACCGGGTCAACCCAGGCGCCATCGATATAGAACTTGAGATATTCTTTCATTGGCCGTGGCCTCCCTTTGGCATGTCTGAGATTGGAACTCAGACATAACTATAGGGTTGGCGGGGCCTTTTCGCCACTCCTTACGCGGGGAGAGGCGCGCCCGTGTCTACTTCTTCACTTTCGACCAGCCGCGCCCGGCCATGCAGGTCACGAAGTTGGCCTCGACGTTGTAACTGATCTGGTTGCAAGCCGCGACGGCCGTCGCAAAGGGCTGGGCGCCGGGATTGCTGGTCCAGTCCCGCTCGGCAGGGCCGGTCGCGCAGGCAGACAGGGCAAGTGCAGAAATCAAGGCAAGTGTGCGCATCTGTTTCACCGTTTCCGTGTTCCGAATATGCCGCGCAGGATATAGCGCGTGATCTCTCGCCCCGCCGTGGTGGCGGCTGTGCCCATCGCTTTCTCTGTCGGTGTCATCCGGCGCGAGCGGGTTGTCGTCTTGCCTTTGGCCTTTGCCTTGGCGGCGGCCTCTTTCTCCTTGGCTTCCAGTTTGGCGAGTTTCTCCGCTTCCTTGGCAGCGGCCTCCTCACGCTTCGACAGGATTTCGTAGGCCGACTCCCGGTCGATGGCCTTGTCATACTTGCCGAGCACCGGGCTCGCCTTCTGCACCTCGGCGCGCTCCGGGTCCGTCGCCGGTCCCATCCGCGACGATGGCGGGCGGATCATTGTCTTCTGCACCATCGACGGCGCGCCCTTGGCTTCCAGCGTCGAGACCAGCGCTTCGCCAACACCCATCTCGGTGATCGCCGCTTCGGTCTTGAACCCCGGGTTCGGACGGAACGAGGCTGCGGCGGACTTCACCGCCTTCTGCTCCGTCGGCGTATAGGCGCGCAGGGCATGCTGCACCCGGTTGCCCAGCTGGGCGAGCACACTTTCCGGCAGGTCGCGCGGGTTCTGCGTCACGAAATACACGCCCACACCTTTCGAGCGGATCAGGCGAACAACCTGTTCGACCTTCTGCATCAGGGCAGGGGGCGCATCGGCAAACAGAAGGTGTGCCTCGTCGAAGAAGAAGACGAGCCGCGGTTTGTCGGGGTCACCGATCTCCGGCAATTCCTCGAACAGTTCCGACAAAAGCCAGAGCAGGAAGGTCGAATAGAGCTTCGGCGAATTGATCAGCTTGCGCGCATCGAGAACGTTGATGTAGCCGCGCCCGTTGGTCGTGGTGCGCATGAAGTCGGCCAGCTCCAGCGCCGGCTCGCCGAAGAAGCGCTCCGCCCCGTCGCGCTCCAGCACCAGCAGCTCACGCTGCACCGCCGACAACGAGGCCGGCGCGACATTGCCATACTTGCGGCTCACCTCGGTGCGCACCGTGTCATCGCCCAGGCTCACCAGCAGCTTGCGCAGGTCCTTCAGGTCCAGCAGCAGCAGGCCGTTGTCGTCAGCATACTGGAAGGCAATGTTCAGCACGCCTTCCTGCACATCCGTCAGTCCCATCAGCCGCGACAGCAGCAGGGGCCCCATTTCGGAAATCGTCGCACGGATCGGATGCCCGCTCTCGCCGAACACGTCCCAGAAGATCGTTGGCGCGCCGACATAGTTCAGCTCGCCCATACAGATCAGGCCGGCCCGCTTGACCAGCGCCTCATGCGCCTTGTGCGTCTCGCTGCCCGGCATGCAGATGCCCGACAGGTCGCCTTTCACGTCAGCGGCAAAGACCGGCACGCCGGCGTCTGAAAAGGCCTGCGCCATGATCTGCAGCGTCACAGTCTTTCCAGTGCCCGTGGCGCCGGCAACGAGGCCGTGCCGGTTGGCCACTTTCAGGATCAGCGACTGGGCTGCATCAGGCTGGCCGGTGCCGTTGGCATCTGCGCCGCCGAGGAAAATCGTGTCCGTCATGCTTTGTCTTTCATTCTGAAACCCGCTCAGGCTAGTGAATTGACGGGATTCGGCAAGCCGCTTCACCCGCCCTGTACGGCTTGACGCGGCCTGCAGCGGCTTTCACCTTGCGCCGGCTGCCTGGAGGCTTTCACGACATGGACCGTTCCGCCAAGATTGGCACCTGGATCATCGCGACAGGTGTCATCATCGCTTTCCTGTATGTCGGCCGGGAAATCCTGTCGACCTTCGCCATGGCGGTCTTCCTCTTCCTCATCATCGAAGGCTTCGCCACCGCCATCGACAATGCCACCGAGCGGCTGAACCTGCAGGCGGCGCGCCTCATTGCCGTGCTGATCGTCACGGGCGGCTTCGTCGCCTTCATTGCGTTGATGGCCAATGGTGTGGCCGAGTTCGGCCGCGATGCCGGAGACTATGAGAACAAGATCAATGCGCTCATCTATGACGCCTATCGGACGGTCGGGCTCACCGATGCCCCCTCGCTCACACAGCTGGTGTTCAATGAGCGCGGCCAGCGGTTCTTTGCCACCATCGCCAATTCGGTCAGCGGCCTGTCGGGCGATCTCGTCCTGATTCTTATCTATGTAGCCTTCCTGTTTTCCGCCCAGACAGGCTGGACGCTAAAGCTGGACGCGATCTTTCCGGAATCGGAACGCCGCGAACAGGTGCGCACCATCGGCAGCGAAGCCCGCATCGGCATCGAGCGCTATCTCTGGGTCCAGACGCTGATCTCGGCGATGATCACCGTCCTCAGCTATTTCTCGCTGCTCGCGCTCGGGGTCCAGAATGCACTCTTCCTGTCGGCACTGATCTTCGTTCTGAATTACATACCGACGGTAGGTTCAATTGTCGCAGCGCTCGTGCCGCCCCTGTTTGCGCTCGTCCAACCCGCTGTGCCGGGCTGGGTGCCCGGAGATGTTCCACAGGATTCTTATTTTTATGCCGCGACTGTCTTTGGCGTCGTCAGTTTCTGGCAATTTTCCATCGGCAATTTCGTGCAGCCCCGGATGATGGGCGACTCGCTGAATCTATCGGCACTGGTCGTGCTGCTGTCGCTTGCAATCTGGGGCGTTATCTGGGGAATCCCGGGAATGTTCCTGTCTGCACCTTTGACAGTGCTGATGATGATACTTCTCTCGCAGTCGAGTGAAACGCGCTGGATGGCGATCCTGCTGTCAGCGGATGGCAATCCAAAAGGGAAAAACTTTCTACCCAAAGAGCGGCCAACTGCATGAAGTCGTAGTTGATCCCTGCAGGTTCCTGTATACACTCCCTGTAGCGGCTCCGGGGCTGGTTGCCCGCACATGTAGAATCATTAACTTTTTATAGATGCCTTCCGGCTTGATATCGGGGAGCATCGCACAAATTTGACAATTCAGGCTTCCGCGTGCGTCCCCCCACCCAGCCTGCGGAAGATTCTGAAGGGCCCGCCGGACATGTCCCCGTTCGGCGGGCCCACTTATTTCCACTCACCGTCAGTCTTCTTCGCTGCGTCGCGCGCGGTCGCTTTGCTGCGCCTTGCGCAAGGCCGATCGCCCGCCGTCCAAGCTTGTTGAAGCGGTTACGTCCCGGGAGTAGACCCGGGTCATGCGATTTCCCTTAGGTGAGTCTTTTCCATGACCCGTTCCGCTTCCGTCACCGGGCCTGAAGGCCAGGTCCTTGAACAAATTCTGCAGGAGGCCGCCGGCGAAGACCTGACCGGTCTCAGCGATGCCGACATCAAGCTGCTGGCCCAGAATGTCTGGGACTGGGCCTCAAAGGTTCCGGCAGGCGAGCAGGCGGTGCGTGTCATCACGCACGCCACCGGCACCAAAGGCGCACTGGGCCGCGCCCTGTTCGAGGCCGCCGGTCCGGACATGCCCTTCCTCGTCGATTCGCTGCTCAACGAGTGCGCCGCGCAGGGCCATGAGGTGAAGTCACTCTTCCACCCGGTCGTCACGCTGGCCGACGGGCGGATGATATCGGTCATCCAGATCCATCTCTCGCTGCTGACGCAGGACGAAGCCCGCCTCCTTGAGGCCGGCGCCCTCGCCACGCTTGCCGATGTGCACCGCACCGTCTCCGACCACCGGGCCATGCAGGCGCGGATGCGCACCGAGATGAAACGTCTCTCCGGCCTCCAGCACATCTCGCCGGTCGAGCGCGACGAGGCCGTCGCCTTCCTCGAATGGCTGCAGAAGGAACACTACGTCTTCCTCGGCAGCCGCGAGTATGACTTTGAAACCGATGAGGCCGGCCACGTCCTGCCGGCTGAGCCGCGCATGACGTCCGGCTCCAATCTCGGCATCCTGCGCGACGAGAATCTCAACATCCTGTCGCGCGATTCCGAGCCTCTCGTACTGACCCAGGAAGTCGGCGAATTCCTCGCCCAGCCCGCCCCGCTGATCATTGCCAAGTCGACCCTGCCGAGCCGCGTCCATCGCCGCGTGCCGTGCGACTATATCGGCATCAAGAAATACGACGACCAGGGCCGCGTGAACGGCGAAGTCCGATTCCTCGGCCTGTTCACCGCCGAAGCCTATGACGAGACCGCGCGCTCCATTCCCTTCATGCGCCGCCGTGTGCAGAAGATCATGTCCGCCTCCGGCGCCGCGCCCGGCGGCCACACCGAGAAGGCGCTCGCCAACCTGATCGAGACCTGGCCGCGCGACGAACTCTTCCAGACGCGCTCGACCCGTCTCGGCCCGATGATCATGGGCGCGCTCCACCTGATCGGCCGTCCTCGGACGAAAGTCTTCCTGCGCCGCGACGAGTTCGACCGGTTTGTCACCGCCCTCGTTTTCGTTCCGCGCGAATCCTATGACACCGCCCTGCGCCAGCGTATCGGCGCAGTGCTGACCGAGGCCTATCGCGGCGAGCTGCGTTCCTTCCAGCCCTACTTCGACGCGGGCCCGATGGCGCGCGTGCATTTCGAGATCGGCCTTTCGCCCGGACATCCGGAACCGGATGCGCAGGTCATCGAGGATAAGATCGCCCGGCTCGCCCGCACCTGGGACCAGGGCTTCCGTGACCTGCTGATGGAATCAGACCTGACCGGCGCCGACCGGGAAGGGGGCCGTGCCTTCATCGGCGCCTTCAACGCGGCCTACCGCGAATCCTTCGGTCCCGAAGAAGCCCTGGTCGACGTCACCAGCATGGCCAAGCTCAGCGCCGGCCGCCCGGTCGTCGCCCGTGCCTATCGCCGCGAGTCCGACGACGCCTCGAAAGTCCGTGTCAAGATCTTCGCCCGTGACGGTGCCATCGCTTTGTCACGCTGCGTACCGGTGTTTGAGAATCTCGGCTTCTTCGTAATTTTTGAAACCGGCTATCCCGTCCGCCCTCCGTTCAAGCCGGTCACGGACGCACCGGACACCTACTGGGTCCACTCGCTCTCGATGGAATCGGCCGACGGTTCGCCGCTCGACCTCGCGCATGTCTCCCGCGCGCTCGAAGATGCCTTTATCGCGGTCTGGAGCGGCAAGGCGGAGAATGACGGGTTCAACCGTCTCGTGCTCACCGCCGGCGCCACCTGGCGCGAAGCGGCCCTGCTGCGCGCGCTCTCGGCCTATCGCCGCCAGAGCGGCCTTGACCAGCCGCAGGTCGTCCAGGAAGCCGCGCTGGCAACCTATCCCGCCGTCACGCGCCTTATCCTCGATCTCTTCGCCGTGCGATTCGATCCGCAGGCGCACAAATCCCTCGAGGCACGCCACAAGGCCGCCGAGCCCATCGCCGCCCGGTTCGAAGAGGCGATGAAGGATGTCGTCAGTCTCACCGACGATGTTGCCCTGCGCCGTCTTTTCCGCCTGACGCAGGCGATCCAGCGCACCAACTTCTACCAGCCGGACGAAAACGGCGACCCGCGCGCCTGGATCAGCTTCAAGGTCGCCAGCCGCGAACTGCCCGACCTGCCGGAGCCGAGGCCGTACCGCGAAATCTTCACCTCCAGCCCAAAAGTCGAAGGCGTGCACCTGCGCTTCGGCCCGGTCGCGCGCGGCGGCCGGCGCTGGTCGGACCGCCCGACGGATTATCGCACCGAAGTCCTCGGCCTCGTGAAGGCCCAGCAGGTCAAGAACGCCGTCATTGTGCCGGTCGGCTCGAAAGGCGGCTTCTATCCGAAACAGCTGCCGCCGCGCACGGACCCCACCTGGTTTGAAAGCGGCCGCGATGCCTACAAGGAATTCATCACGGCGCTGCTTGGCCTCACCGACAATCTCGTCAAGGGCAAGCTTGTTCCGCCGTCGGATGTTGTCGTCTGGGACGGCGAGGATCCCTATCTCGTCGTCGCCGCCGACAAAGGCACCGCGACCTTCTCCGACACCGCCAACGCCATCAGCCTCGAACGCGGCCATTGGCTCGGCGACGCATTCGCGTCCGGCGGCTCGGCCGGCTATGACCACAAGAAGATGGGCATCACCGCCCGCGGCGCCTGGGAAGCGGTCAAGCGCCACTTCCGCGAAATGGGCCGCGATATCCAGACCCAGCCCTTCGCCGTCATCGGCGTCGGCGACATGTCCGGCGACGTCTTCGGCAACGGCATGCTGTTGTCACCGGAAATCCGCCTCATCGCCGCTTTCAACCATATGCACATCTTCCTTGATCCGAACCCGGACAATCCGGCGGTCTGCCTCGCCGAGCGCCAGCGCATGTTCGACCTGCCGCGCTCGACCTGGGTGGATTACAATGCGGAGCTGATCTCGAAAGGCGGCGGCATCTTCCCGCGCTCGGCCAAGTCGATCATCCTCTCGCCCGAAATCAAGTCCATGACAGGTCTCGGCCAGGACGCCGTGACGCCGGACGAACTCATCCATGCCTTGCTGAAGGCGGATGCGGACCTGCTCTGGTTCGGCGGCATCGGCACCTATGTGAAGTCGGCGGCTGAAAGCCATGCCGATGTTGGCGACCGCGCCAACGACCCCGTCCGCATCAATGGCCGCGACCTGAAAGCCAAGGTCATCGGGGAAGGGGCCAATCTCGGCATGACACAGGCGGGCCGGATCGAGTTCGCGCTTGCCGGCGGGCGTATCAACACCGATGCCATCGACAATTCCGCCGGCGTCGATTCCTCCGACCACGAAGTGAATATCAAGATCCTCGCCGCCGAAGCCATCCGCCTCGGAAACCTGAAAGAGGCAGACCGCAACGACCTCCTCGCCGAAATGACGGAAGAGGTCGCCGCCCATGTGCTCGCGCACAATTACGACCAGTCAAACGCCCTGACACTGGCCAGCACGACCGCCTCCGATGACCATGAAGCGCTCGAACGCCTGATGGTCTATCTCGAAGAACGCGGCGTGCTGAACCGTCCGCTCGAAGGCCTGCCGTCCACGACGGAGATGCAGACGCGCAAGGAACAGGGCCAGCCGCTGACCCGGCCGGAGCTTGCCGTGCTGCTCGCCTGGTCGAAGATCGTCCTGTTCGACGATCTCGTCGCCTCCGGTCTTCCGGACGATCCCTGGTTCGAAACGGTCCTGAAGGGCTATTTCCCGCCGCCGATCGACGGGTTCGAAAAAGCCATGGCGGGCCACCGTCTGCGCCGCGAGATCATCGCGACCGTCATCGCCAACCGCACGCTCGATTTCTGCGGCCCCGTCGCCCTGCTTCGCCTGCGCGAACTCACCGGCGCGGCGCCCGCCGAAGTCGTCCGGGCGCTGGAATCGGCGCGCGAAGTGCTCGACCTTGCCGGCTTCCGCCGCGAAATCTTTGCGCTCGACACGAAGGTGTCTGCCGAACTCCAGACCCAGCTCCAGCTCGAAGCGGTGAACGCGGCCAGCGAGGCGGCGGCCTGGTTCATCCGGGAAACTGCCGGCAAGTCCATCGGGGAGGCGGTCAAACAGACGCATGCGCCCCTCAATGAACTGAAGGCCTCGCTCGCTACGGTCCAGTCTTCTTTCCCGGCCTCGCGCATCGAGCGCGATGCCCGCGGGTTCATCAAACAGGGCGCCTCGGACGCGCTCGCCTATTGGGCGGCGGCCATGAGTTATTTCTCGCAAGGCCTCGTCATCGTCGATGTCGCCCGCACGAGCGGCAAAACGGTGCCGCAGGCCGCCGAGTGTTTCTATGCCATCGGCGATGCGCTCCGGCTCGACCGGCTGCGTGCCGGCGCCCGTGAAGGTCTCGTGCACGCCCCGTACTGGGACCGCGTGGCCGGACGCCGCCTGATCACCGAACTCGTCCGCCTGCAGGCCAGCGCCACACAGGACGCCCTGGACTCCAAAGGCGCGGAGCCATGGCTGGACGCGCGCAGTGACGCGCGCCGCCAGCTGATCAGCACACTGACAGCTCTCGGCAAGGACCGCAGCTGGTCCTTCGCCAAGTTCGCGCTGTCGACCGATGCCGTGCGTCAGTTCATGGGCCGTTGAAGTTCGGCGCAGCCGGGCCGTCCAAACGTTTCCTCCCGGCGAAAACCGGGAGGAGACGACCAGGAGGCTCCCCGAAATGCGTTCTCAGCGCGCCGCCAGGGCCGCCGCCAGTTTCGGAATCTGGCTCTCGACCTGCGCCGTGCAAAGCGTCGCCTGTTCCAACCCCTGTGCCAGCCGGCGCTCATAGCCGGTGATCATCGCGGCCTTGCTCTCGAAGAACGCCTTGGCATCTGCCGCGCCCGCGGCCGAGCATTGCGATCCGGCATAGGCTGCCACCTGCTGCTTGCGCACTTCCGGCAGCACCGCGATCATCTCGTCGAACACGTCTTTGAAGGCGGCCCAGACCTCGTCAATCGCCGCCGTGTTGGCGAAGGCGCCGCCAAACAGGGCGCTGATCTCCGAGGATGTGTACGGAAGGTTCTTCGCATTGCGCAGCATGTCAGCGGCGATCTCCGGATCGGCATTCCCGATCAGGGCCCGGAAGATCGCCGCACGAACAGACTGGTCATCCGATGCAAACGCATAGTCCAGCGCCGGCACGATGAAGGCTGCGCCCTCCTGTTTGGCCGCGAGGCCAAACGCCGTGCCGATATCCTGCGCCGGCAGGGCCGCCGGGTTCGCCTTCTGGCCAAGCCCGATCATCGCCCTGGCATTGCCAATCATCTTCGCCTGAGCGGCCGGCCGGTCGCCATACTGGACCAGCAGGCTGGCAAGGCCTGTCTTCAGCAGCTTTTCGCGGTCGGTCAGGTTGACGTCCAGCTTGCCCATCAGGCGGCGCTCGAGCGGCGCATAGGTTGCCTCGATCCATGCCGAGAGCGCTGCTTTGCCGGCGTCATCCAGCCGCGCGTGATAGCCGCCCAGCGCGCCAAAGGGTTGGCCCGCCGCGACCGGCGAGCCCGCCGCCGAGGCTTCCAGTCCCGCCAGCAGAGCCTCGGGGCTGACGGCGCCCGCGCTGAACCCGGACACCAGAGAATCGACAAACGCCATCTGTTCGCCTGCGGACAGTTTGCTGTAATTCGCTGCCAGCTTCGTCGCCGACTCGCCGTCGAGCGCATAGCGCCAGTATCCCGTGCCGCCTGCGTTCGGCATCACGAAATCCGGGCACCCGTCCAGCTGCATGCCGGCGTCTTTTGACGTCAGCATCCACCGTTTCGTTTCGGTCTTGCCGCCAATGGCAACCGTCGCGGCGAACGGCACCTGCCAGGTCTGCGCCCCGCGCTCAATTTCTGAACCGAGCGGCGCATAGCGGCTCTGCGACACCGTCATCTCGGCGCCGCCGTCCGCACACGTCACATCCACCTCCAGCATCGGAATGCCCGGCTGCTCGATGAAGGTCCGGAAACTCTCGGTCACGTCTGCATCGCCCGAGCCCTCCGCCAGGCTCGCCATGAAATCATCCGTATCCGCCACACCATCGCTGAACCGGCGCATGTGCGCGCGAATGCCTTCGCGGAATTTGTCCTCGCCCAGATAGGTCTCGAACATGCTCAGCACGCTGCCGCCTTTCTGATAGGTAATCCCGTCAAAGGCGTCATTGATGTCGCCATTGGAATTGACCGGGTTGCGGATCGAGCGCGCCGATTTCAGCGCGTCATTGCCCATCGCGCCCAGCCCGCCGGAAATCGGATTGAGATTCCACTCCCCGCGCGGATCCACCGCATGCATCGTCTTGGTCGCCATCCAGGTCGCGAAGGCCTCGTTCAGCCAGATATCGTTCCACCATTTCGGGGTCACGAGATTGCCAAACCATTGGTGCGCCAGCTCGTGCGCATGCGTGGAGTAAACCCTGCGCCGCTGCGACAGCGGCGTATTCTCGTCAATCAGCAGTGCGGCCTCGCGGTAGACAATCGCGCCGGCATTCTCCATCGCGCCATATGCGTAATCCGGCGCCGCAATCAGGTCGAGTTTCCCGTAAGGATAAGGCTGCGCGAAATACGCTTCCTGCCAGAGCAGCATGTCGTCGGTGATCGCCAGCGCATCGGCCGTCTTCTCGCCCTTGCCCGCCGCCGTGAAAGCGCGCAGCAGGATCGGCGCCGGCCGGCCCGGCGAGGTCGCAATCGGCTCGGCCGACACTTCGTCATACGGCCCCACCGCCAGCGCCACGAGATAAGACTGGATCGGCCGGGTCGGCGTGAACTCATGCTCTACGAACCCGTCGCCCAGGTCGCGGCTTTCGCGCAACATCGCATTCGACACGACCTTGTCGCCTTCCGGCGCCGTCACGGTCAGCACCCAGGGCGTCTTGAAGCGCGGCTCGTCAAAGCTCGGCACCATCCGGCGCGCATCAATCGCCTCCATCTGCGTGACGAGATAATCCTTCTCGCCCTGCGTCACCTTGTAGAGGCCCGCGAGCCCGAAATTGTAAGGCGCCGCATAATCGATCACCAGCGTCGCGCCGCCGGCGGGCAGGGGCGTCTCGAAGTCCAGCGCGCTGACCCCGCCCTCGGCCTGGTCGCCGGTGAACACCGCTTTTACTTCGCTGCCATCCGGCAGGCGCGCAAAGGCGTTCACGATGTCCTGGTCCAGCGAATGCAGCCAGATGCGCGCATGCGGTCTGTCCAGCATCACGTCGATCTCGACCGCGCCGGAGAAGGTGTCGGCCTTCGGGTCGGTCTTCAGGTTCAGCCGGTAGACCGTCGGCGTCACGCCCTCGGGCAATTGCCCCATCGGCGCCTGTTCCTGTTTGACCGGCAGGCTGCCAAGGTCTGCGTCCGGCGCGCCGCAGGCGGCAAGGGCAAGCAGCGACACCGCGCCAATCAGGGCTGAGCTAAACCGGTTCAGGGGCATCGATGTCTCCATGGTCTGACGTTGGATCGCTCCTACACGAATGGGCGTCCGGCTCAAGACGGCCCCGCACACCGGCGTTTCCAACCGGGCCTCAAGGCTGGTATCTCTCCCCGCAATGTCACAGCCACATGACACTCTGAGCGACACACTGAAGCAGCGCGCCCGCGCGCTCGGCTTCGATGCGGCCGGTATTGCCCCCGCGGACGCGGCCTGGGAGGCCGGCGCCCGCCTCGCCGAATTTGTCGCCGAAGGCCGGCACGGCGACATGAAATGGATGGAAGACACCGCCCGGCGCCGCAGCGCGCCCACAAACATGTGGCCCGAAGCCCGTTCCGCCCTCGTCGTCGCCATGAATTACGGCCCGGACCACAATCCGCTGGACACGCTCGCCCAGCGCGAGGTTGGCAATATCTCCGTCTATGCGCGCGGCAAGGACTATCACGACCTGATCAAGTCCCGCCTGAAACAGCTCGCCGGCGAGGTCGCCGCCCTGACCGGCGCCGACGTCAAAGTCTTCGTCGACACCGCCCCCCTGATGGAAAAGCCGCTCGCCGCCCTCGCGGGCCTCGGCTGGCAGGGCAAGCATACGAACCTCGTCAGCCGCGAGCTCGGCTCCTGGTTCTTCCTCGGCACCGTCCTCACCAGCGCCGAGCTCGCCCCGGACGCGCCCGAGCCTGACCATTGCGGCTCCTGCCGCGCCTGTCTCGATATCTGCCCGACCGCCGCTTTCCCCGCGCCCTACCAGCTCGATGCCCGCCGCTGCATTTCCTATCTCACCATCGAACACGCTGGCCCCATCCCGCGCGAATTCCGCGCCGCGATGGGCAACCGCATCTATGGCTGCGACGATTGCCTCGCCGTCTGCCCCTGGAACAAGTTCGCCGCGAGCGCGTCCGAGTCCGCCCTCTATGCCCGCGCCGAACTGAAAACCCCCGGCCTCGATGAACTCGCCGCCCTCGACGACGCCGCCTTCCGCGAAGTCTTCTCCGGCTCCCCCATCAAACGCTCAGGCCGGGACCGGTTCGTGCGCAATGTCTGCGTCGCCATCGGAAACTCGGCCCAGCCCGCTTTAATCCCCAACCTGTTGCCGGTGCTGGACGATCCCTCGCCCCTCGTGCGCGGCGCAGCCATCTGGGCGCTCGCCCGCCTTGATCCTGCCCGCTTTGCTGAAGAAAAGGCGCTGCGCCGGAACGCGGAGCAGGATACGACCGTGCAGGAAGAATGGGATCTCGGCGCATGAGCGACTATACCCCCGCCAGCAAGCCGAAGCGCGAGGTGCCCCTCTGGCGCCGGATCGTGGTCGGTGTGGTTCAGGCCGGCGCGGCCATCTTCGCCCTGTTCCATGTCTACGCGCTCATCCTCACCCTGCTGCCGCCGCCCGGCACGATCCTGATGACCCAGCGCTCGGGGCAGGGGGAGAAAGTCCGTTATGACTGGACACCGCTCGACAAGATCTCGCCCAACCTCGTCCTCGCCGTGATCGGCGCAGAGGACGCGAAATTTTGCGAACACGGCGGCATCGACTGGGACGCCATCGAACAGGCCCGCGAATACAACCGCAAACACGAAGGCAAGAAACGCCGCGGCGGCTCAACCATCAGCCAACAAACGGCCAAGAACGTCTTCTTCTGGAATGGTGGCGGCATGCCACGCAAGGCCGGCGAAGCCTGGATGACCTATGTCACCGAAACGGTCTGGGGCAAACGACGCATCATGGAAGTCTATCTCAACGTCGCCGAATGGGGCGACGGAATCTTCGGCGCCGAGGCTGCAGCCCAGGCCCGCTTTGGAAAATCCGCCGCCGATCTCACGCCGCTCGAGGCCGCCCGCCTCGCCGCCGTTCTTCCGTCCCCGAACAAATGGAGCGCCGACAATCCGGGCCCTTACGTGCGCAAACGCACAGGCTCGATCCAGTCACGCATGCGCGTCATCGCCAATGAAGGCTACGCGGCCTGCGTGCTGGGTGATGATTTCCGCAGCACGCTGCCAAGGCCCGAACCGGGCGATGCCCCGCGCGAAGCACCTGTCTTCGAAGAATTGCCCGAAGCGCCAGATGTCGGCGAAGAAGCCCTCGGCACCGCCCCGGTCGAAGCTGTGCCGGAGGAGAATGCCAATGACGTGCTCAACGACATCCTCAACTCCGCCGATGACACGTTCAATGCCGAGCCGCTGCCCGAACCTGAGACGACAGAACCCGAAACACCGGCTGAAGAATTACCCCCCGAAGAAATCCCCGCAGAACCGGTGCCCACCGATCCGCCTGCGGACGATGGCGGCCCCACCGTCCTGACCCCGGAATAGGCGCGCGCAGTCCGCCCTGCCTCACCTTGTTGATCCGTTCACGCACCCCATATGGGTCGTCCTCCCGCTTTCGGCGCTGCCGAAGCGCGTGATGCAGCAAGCGATAACAAGTGAGAATAAATGAGAAAAAACGAGAACTAGGTGAGAAGAATCCGGCACTCGGTATGCGCTGGATGCAACCCGATGAGGCAAGATCGAGGGCAATTTTGAGTGTCCTCGCCCCACAACACCCACCCGCGTACCTGCGGAGCGCTCAGCCGGGATCTAAAATTCAGCCGATCAAACCGGATCGTAAGGAAACACGCTCGCCGAAGCGCCCATGCCGAAGAAGCTTGGTGCCATTGCCGGGAAACAATGGTCGATCAGCGTTTCCGGTGTCCAGCCTTCCAGACGGGCCAGCGATTTCACCGGCCGCGGCTGGTCAAACAGGATCACTTCATTGCCCCGCACGCCGAAGATCTGCCCACTGACATGCGCTGCCGTATCCGCGCAGAGCGCCACGCCAAGCTGCGCGACCTGGTCGGCCCGCATACCGTCCTTCATCCGCTGAACCCGCTGCGCGCCCGCTTCATCCTTCACCGGAATGGAGGCGATCATCCGTGTCCAGGCAAAGGGCGCAATGATGTTCGAGCGTACATTCTTCGCGGCGCCTTCCATGGCGACAACGCGGCTGAGGCCCGCGATGCCCAGCTTGGCGGCGGCATAGTTGGCCTGGCCGATATTGCCGATCAGTCCCGAGGTCGACGTGAACAACACGAACGAGCCGTGTTCCTTCTCGCGGAAATATTCGATCGCCGCGCGCGTCACATTGAAGGAGCCATGCAGGTGAACGTCGATCACGCTCTTCCAGTCGCTTTCGCTCATCTTGTGGAACATGCCGTCCCGCAGGATGCCGGCCGGGTTGATGATCGCATCCAGCCGGCCGTATGTGTCCAGTGCCTGCGTCACCATGTCCGCCACGGCTTTATAGTCGGTCACGCTGTCGGAGTTCGAGATGGCCTCGCCGCCCGCCTTGCGGATTTCCGCCGCGACAGCCTCAGCCGGGCCGGCCGAGCCTTCCTCGTCGCCTTTCAGGCTGCCGCCGAGGTCATTGACCAGAACTTTGGCGCCTTCACGCGCTGCCAGCAGCGCACATTCCTTGCCGATGCCGTTGCCGCCGCCGGTAACCAGCACCACTTTTCCGTCCAGAACGCCCATGTTTTTCTCCCTTTTGTCTCGCGCCGGGACACTACCGCTGCAGGCGCAGCCCGCAAGGGCGCCCTCGCGGAAAATCAAGGTTTGAAATGCCTGCGCCGACCGGCTAGCAAGCGGCCATGACACGCACCTTTCAAGCCATCATCTGGGATTTCGGGGGTGTTTTCACCTCGTCGCCCTTCGAAGCGTTCAACCGGTACGAGGCCGAAAAGGGCCTGCCGCTGGATTTCATCCGCACCGTCAACGCGCTGAACCCGCTGGAAAACGCTTGGGCCCTGCTCGAGCGCAGCGAAGTCGATGCGGCGAAGTTCGACACGCTGTTCCGCGCCGAAGCCAACGCCCTCGGCCATGATGTTCCGGGCGCGGATGTGCTGGGTCTTCTCTCGGGCAGCCTGCGCCCGCGCGTCGTCGAAGCGCTAAAGGTCTGCAAGACGAAGGGCAAGGTCGGCTGCATCACCAACAACGCGCCCATCGGCAAGGGTGCTTCGATGACGAATGACGAAGGCAAGGCGAAAGACCTCGCCGCCGTCTTCGATCTGTTCGATCACCTGATCGAAAGCTCCAAGCTCGGCATCCGCAAGCCGGACCCGCGCATCTATGCGCTGATGTGCGAAGCCCTCGATGTTGATCCGAAAGCCTGCGTCTATCTCGATGATCTCGGCATCAACCTGAAGCCCGCCCGCGACATGGGCATGGCGACGATCAAGGTCACTAGCGAGGACCAATTGCTCGCCGACCTGGAAGCCGTGACCGGCTATGCGTTCAGCTAACCTCCTCGCCGCAGCGGCACTGTTTGCTCTGTCGGCCTGCTCGCCGGCAGAGCCGGAAGTCGTGTTGCCGCTTCCTCCGGTTCCGGACGATCGCTTCACCGAAGTGCCGCAACCCCCGGCGCCGGTCGAAATCAGCAAGGCCGCCGCGAAAGCGCGCGATGAACTCATCCGCGAAGCGACGCGTGGCTCGCTGCGCGGCCTTGGCGCCATCGCCCGGCGCAATCCGGATTTCCGCTCGAATGTCGGCGGGCAGGATCATGAACGCTTCTGGGATCTTTTGCGCCGCACCGGCGTTGATCCGAACCGCAAGCTGCGCGACCTGTTCGAACAGCCGGCCGGCCTGCGCGAAGTGGACGGGGAGGTGTGGTATGTCTGGCCCGATCTTGCGGCAAAGGATGCCGCTGATCTCATCCCCGAAAAACTTGCCTTCCAGGATCGCCGCCGGCTCGAGGATCTGATCGGCGAAGACGGCATCGCCCGCATCCGCGCCGGTGAAGGCTACCCCGGCATGCGCACGGCCATCGCCGAAGACGGCACATGGATTTACTTCGTACTCGGACAGGACGGGGAGGAATGAGAATGGCAGACAAGATCGGAGCCGCCGCTGCGCTGAAAGCGCTGAAGGGTTGGAAAGCCGTTGATGGAGACCGCGACGCCATCTTCAAGGCGTTCAAGTTTGCTGATTTCAAATCGGCTTTCGCCTTTATGTCGGGCGCCGCGCTGAAGGCCGAGCAGATGGATCACCATCCCGAATGGTTCAATGTCTACAACAAGGTCGAGGTGACACTGACCACGCATGACGCCGACGGCGTCACGCAGAAAGACCTCGAACTGGCTGGCTTCATGGACCAGCTGGCGGCGCGGCTTGGCTAGAGTGTGAATGGCCAATTCGTTGGCAGGACCTGGTGGGCATTGGTCGCAATGACCACATTCCCGGAATGTCCTGCGCTATAAGCGATGTCCTGAATTTGAATCACAAGGCCAGCCTTGGCCTTGGGGTCTGGGTCTATGAAGATTGCGCATCCTGGAAGCTCACCATGCAATTTCTCCAAACGGTCTTTCACCTCGCTCAGATCTGACAATTCCCGTCGCCACAAATAGCCACCGAACGAGATATGGCCCTCAGCGGAAACATGTATCCAATGCTCCCACTCGCAACTGGTGAGCGGTGCTTCCATATTCAGGCCAATCGCTTCCTCGGAACCGAAGGGTGCCAGAACAAAAAAGGTGGCCGAGAGCACAAATGCCAGATCCGCGAATGGCGCGATGGGCACGCTTGCAGCGTCGGACCTTGTCTTGGTTCGCCCTCGCATACCGGATTCTCACCCTGCTATCCCAAGCACAATGTCAGAAATCGATTACTCTTCAAGCCAATTGTAATCTGTCTTCGCCTGCCTCGGTCTCAGCAAATACAAGCGACTATTTCTTCCACGCCACGCGGTAGAGATCGAAGCGGCGGTCCTTGAGGTTCTGCACGGCGCCGGACTGGCGAGCGGTGAGGAGGTCCGACAGGGACAGGTCCGCAAGCGCGACGGTTTCGGTGTTGGGCGCCGTATCGGCGGCCACGCCGTCGCGGGAGAAGGGAAAGTCCGACGGCGTCAGGATGCAGCTTTCGGCATAGTGGATGTCCATGTTCTCCACGTTCGGCAGGTTGCCGACCACGCCGGAGAGGACGACATAGCACTGGTTCTCGACCGCGCGGGCCTGGCAGCAATACCTTACACGGAGATAACCCCGGCGTTCATCCGTGCAGAAGGGCACGAACAGCATCAGGGCGCCCTGATCGACCAGATGGCGGGCGACTTCCGGGAACTCGCTGTCATAGCAGATCATCACGCCGATCGGTCCGCAATCGGTCTGGATGACATGGTTGCCTTCGCCGCCCTTTATATTCCACCAGCTGCGTTCGGACGGCGTGGGGTGCAGTTTCTCCTGCGTGTGGACCGAGCCATCGCGCAGGAAGACATAGGCGACATTGTGAATGTCGCCGTCCGCCATCATCGACGGGTGGGAGCCGCCAATGATGTTGATGTTGTAGGCGACCGCGAGCTTTTCCATGAAGGCGATGAAGCGCGGCGTGTATTCGGAAATCTTCTGGATCGACTCAACCGGGCCAAGCGGTTTGCCCTCAAGGGAAAGAAGCTGCAGCGTGAAGAGTTCCGGGAAGGTGACGAAGTCCGATTTGTAATCCGAGGCGATGTCGACGAAATATTCAACCTGCTGTTCGAAATCATCAATCGAGCTGATCCGGCGCATCTGGAACTGGACCGTCGCCACGCGCACGCGCTCGGGCAGGGATGTATCGCCGAAGCTTGGCTTCGCCTTGATCTTTTCCTGCGCCAGCGGATTGCGCCAGACCATCCTTGTGGCGTGCGTGCCGGACTCGATGTCTTCGGCCATGTAGTTCTTCAGTACGCCGAGCAGTTCAAACCCCTGCCTCAGCTGAAAGGACAAAACCGGGTCGCGCAGCTTGGACTCGCTGACGGCCTGCACATAGTCCGCAGGGTCAGGATATTGTTTGGCATGGCGGTGATAGCCGGGGATCCGGCCGCCGAACATGATGCCCTTGAGGCCGAGATTCTCGCAGAGTTCCTGGCGGATCTGGTAGAACCGCTGGCCGATCCGCAGGCGGCGGAAATTGGCGTCGACCAGCACGTCCATGCCATAGAGCATGTCGCCGTCCGGATCGTGCCGCGCCGCGAAGCCGCCGCCGGTGATTTCGTTCCAGGTATGCTGGGCCATGGCCACGTCCGAGGCGATCATGAAGGTCACACAATGACCGACAATCTGGCCTTCGAACTCGGCGACGAACTGGCCGTCCGGAAAGCGGTTGATCTGTCCGGCGATCTGGTCGGACGTATAGCCAAGTCCGACGCCGTACATTTTCTCGTACAGCGGCAGGAGGGCCGCAATGTCCCGGGGCTTGGCATTGCGGATGACGAGTTTCGATTTGGATGTGCTCATGACTGCCTACTACTTCGTCTCGGTCGGCACACGCAAGACGGCGCGCAGGCCGCCGAGCGGGCTGCGCGACAGGCGGATGTCGCCGCCATGGGCGCGCGCGGTGTCGCGCGCAAGGGTGAGGCCGAGGCCGGTGCCGGGATCATTCTGGCTGCGGGCAACATCAAGACGGGAGAAGGGGCGGAAAGCTTCTTCGTGACGCTCGGGCGGGATGCCGGGGCCATCATCATCGACCACGACTTCGGCCCAGTGCGGACCGTTGACGAGCGTGATGCGGGTCGCGGACGCATATTTCAGCCCGTTCGAGACAAGATTGGTTACGACGCGTTTCAAGGCCAGGGGCCGTCCCATGACCAGCATGCGCTCGGGGCCGACGACCGGCACATGGCCGCCGAAGCCGGAGGCGATTTCACGGGTAACCTGGGCGAGGTCGAACATCGCGGCCTCGTCGCTTTCCTCGCCGCGCGCAAAGGCGAGGTACTCGTCCAGCATCATCGCCATGTCGTCGAGGTCGGATTTGGCGGCGCGGATGTCTTCGTTCTCGTCCATCATCGCGAGGGCGAGTTTCAGGCGCGTCAGCGGCGTGCGCAGGTCATGGCTGACGCCGGCGAGCATGGCAGTGCGCTGTTCGGCAAAGGCCGTGAGGCGGTCTTTCATGTCGATCAGGGCGCGGGCGGCGTCACGCACTTCGGTGGCGCCGGACGGGCGGAAATGGGGAACATCGCGGCCGCGCCCGAAGGCGCGGGCGGCTTCCGACAGGCGCAGGATGGAGCGGACCTGCTGGTTCAGGAAGCCGATGGCAAGGGCGACCATCAGCAGCGAGAAGGCGATCACCCAGACGATGAAGATGTGCGAATTGATCATGAAGGCGCGCTTGCGGTCGATGATGATCTCGCCGGTGCCTTGCAGTGTCGGAAAGCGGATATGGATCCGCGACTGGTCGCGCGCGAGGCCGATGAACATCGGCGAGCCGAGCCGGCCCGCCAGTTCGCCTTTCAGCACGTCGTCATAGGGAAAGGAATTGCGGAAGGCGGTATCGTCCTGCGCGCTGGGGGGCAGGGCGCAGGTGAAATAGGTCTCGAGCTGGAACTGGATGCGCGTATGGTCGCGCTCGTTATAGTCCGGATTAATACAGGTGGCGCGGATCAGGCTGGCATCGCGGGCAATCGCCTGGGCCAGCTTGCGGTTCACTTCGGCGACCTGGCTGGAGTAATAATACCAGGTCATCAGTCCAAGGATCAACAGCACCGGCACCAGCAACAGCAGCAGCGTGCGGGCATAGAGCCCGCGCGGTGTGATATCCCTGAGACGTGTCCTGGCCATCTAGTCCGGCATCAGGCGGTAGCCGACGCCGCGCACGGTCTGGATGTGCACCGGCTCCTTCGGGTTCGGTTCGATCTTCCGGCGCAGGCGCGTGACCTGTACGTCCACGGAGCGTTCGAGGCCGGCGGAGGTGAGCACCGCTAGATCTTCGCGGCTGACCGGCTCGCCGGGATTACGCGCCAGCACAGTCAGGAGCTGCAGTTCGGCATCGGTGAGCCGGATGCGCTCGTCGCCGGATTTGAGTTCGCCGCGCGCCGCATTGAAGACGAGGCCGGACATCTCGACCTCCTCCGGCGGCGGGGCGGATTTCTGGGCGCGGCGCAGGATCGCCTCGCAGCGCAGGACGAGTTCTTCCGGCTCGAACGGCTTGGCGAGATAATCATCTGCGCCGGAGCGCAGCCCCTCGATCCGGTCGCTGGTCTGGCCCCTTGCCGTCAGCAGCATCACGGGCGTCTCGCGCGACGGTCCCTTGCGGATGCCCGCGAGCAGGGAGAGGCCGTCCTCGCCCGGCATCATGATGTCGAGGATGGCGAGATCGAATTCCATATTCTCCATCAGCCGGCGGGCGCCCGCAGCATCCGGCGCCGCGCTGACGCGGAAGCCCTTCATCGTGAGGAAGCGCTTGGTCAGGTCGCGGATACGGTCGTCGTCATCGACGATCAGGATATGGGCGGGCTCTTTCATGCGGGCCTCACTTCAGCAGCGCTTCGAGCAGGGCGCGGGCCCCGGCCACGGATTCCGGCCCGCTGGCGCGGAAGGCGAGGCGCAAGCGCTCGCGCACCTCGATGGCGATCGGGGTGGTCAGGGTCACGCCGGCATCCGACAGGGCCAGCTTGCGGCGGCGGGCATCCCCGGCCTCGCGGGAGCGTTCGATCAGGCCGCGCTCGTCGAGCCGGCCGATCAGGCGGGCAAAAGTCGGGATGGTCATGCCCAGTGTTCCCCGAACTTCACTCACGGTCTGGCCGGGATGGTAGCGCACGGCCATGAGAATTTGCAGCTCTGGCTTGCTCAAACCGGCCTTCTTCCGGGCGCTTTCGGCGGCCCGGGCGAGCGCGGATGCGCCTGAAATCAGGAGCCCGGCACTGCGGTCCAGCTCCTGGTCCGTCAGGAACAGTCTTGGGTCGAATGGTCGGTTCAGGTTGACGGGCGCGGGCATAAGTCGGAAATGAGCCTGAATACGCATAAAGTTCAAGCGAGGAGCGTTCCAATGGCTGCTGCCCCCTATGATGACCGCGACGGATACATCTGGATGGACGGCGCTTTTGTGCCCTGGCGTGACAGCAAGGTACACGTTCTGACGCATGCCCTGCACTATGCTTCGTCGGTGTTCGAAGGCGAGCGGGCCTATGGCGGCAAGATCTTCCGGTCGCTGGACCATTCCCGCCGCCTGCACAATTCGGCCCGGATCATGGGCTTCGAGATTCCGTTCAGCGTCGAGCAGGTCGAGCAGGCCAAGACCGAGGCGCTGGCCAAGTCCGGCCTCGAGAGTGCCTATGTGCGCGCGGTCGCCTGGCGCGGGTCGGAGATGATGGGCGTGTCGGCCCAGAACAATACGATCCACCTGGCGGTCGCTGTCTGGCACTGGGGCGATTACTTTGCCGACAAGATGAAGGGCATCCGCCTGAACCATGCCCCGTGGCGGCGCCCGGCGCCGGATACCGCGCCTTGCGAAGCGAAGGCGGCGGGGCTTTACATGATCTGTACGCTGTCGAAACATGCCGCCGAGAAGGCTGGCTACCAGGATGCGCTGATGCTGGACTATCGCGGCCAGGTGGCCGAGGCGACCGGCGCCAACATCTTCTTCGTGCGCGACGGCGTTCTGCACACGCCGACGCCGGACTGTTTCCTCAACGGCCTGACGCGCCAGACGACGATTGCGCTGGCGAAGGCCCGCAAGATCGAAGTGGTCGAGCGGGCCATCTTCCCGAACGAGCTGTCGACATTCAGCGAATGCTTCATCACGGGATCGGCCGCGGAGCTGACACCCGTCGCCGAGATCGGCGAGCACCGCTACAAGCCGGGCGCGATTTCCGAGGCGCTGGTGAATGACTATTCGGCGCTGTGCAACGGCAAGCTGGAACTGGCGCTTTAAGAGCGTCAGGTCAGAATATCGCTGGCCGGCAGTTTCGCTTCTCGGCGGGCGGCGAAGTGCGTTTCGAAAGCGACGACGAGGCAGGCGGTGATGATGACCGCCGCGCCGGCGTACACGCGCCAGCCGGGCACTTCCTGGAAGAAGGCATAACCGAGCAGGGCGGACCAGATCAGGCCGGTATATTCGAACGGTGCGAGGGTCTGGGCCTTTGCCTTGCTGTAGGCCATCGTCATCATCCACCAGATGCCGATCCCGAGGACGGCCGTGCCGGTCATCGCGCCCCAGGAATGGGCTTCCGGCGTCCACTTCGTGAACAGGAGCATGAAGGGCAGGAGGAACAGGGCCGGGAAGACGTTCATGAAGGTCACTAGAGTCAGGCTGTCTTCTTCCTTCGTGCGCAGGCGCAGCAGCACGATGTTCAGCGCATAGAGCACGGCCGAGATGAGGATGGCGCTGACGCCGTAGAGGCGGTTGCCTTCTGCCGGAGCGCCGGTGGTCTCGGCAGTGGCGGCGAGCGCGGCGCCGGCGAAGCCGACCAGCGAGGCACCAATGGTGACGGGGCTCATCTTCTCGCCGAGGATGACGCGGGCGATGGGCGCAATCATCAGCGCGGCGGTAAAGCCCATGACGACGGCTTCGGCCAGCGCGATCTGTGTCAGCGCATAGAAGAAACCGAAGGCCGAGATGACCTGCGCGAGCGAGCGCAGAGCATGGAAACGGATCGCCGGCAGCCCCGGGAAGGGCCGGCGGCTGGCGGTGAACAGGGCGACCATGATGAGGGCGCCAAGGATGTAGCGCCAGGAGGTTGCGGTCAGCACGCTCGTGCCGTCCAGCATGACGTGCTTCATCACCGCGTCGATGCCGCATCCGCAGATGACACCGAAACAGACAAGCAGGATGGGATGGGGCGCGCGCATGGTCGCGGAGGCTTGGAGCCGCCCGCGCGGGCCGTCAAGCGCCGTTCCGGCTCAGGCCCAGGTCAGGCCTTGTTCGGTTGCGGAGTGACGCGCAGGTAGGGTTTCAGCGCGGTGTAGCCCTTCGGGAACAGGCGGGCGATCTCGTCCGGGTCCTGAAGGGAGGGCACGATGATGACATCATCACCGTCCTGCCAGTTGACCGGGGTGGCGACCTTGTAGCCATCGGACAACTGGAGCGCGTCGAGCAGGCGGAGCACTTCGTCGAAGTTTCGGCCCACGCTTGGCGGATAGATGATCGAGGCGCGGACCTTTCTTTCGGGGTCGATGACGTAGACGGCGCGGACCGTGACTTTCGGGTCGGCGTTCGGATGGATCATGTTGTAGAGGGTGGCGACTTTCCGGTCGGCGTCGGCGATCATCGGGAAGTTCACGGCGCTGCCCTGCGTTTCCGCGATGTCGGCGCTCCAGCTTTCATGATGGTCGAGCGTATCGACGGAAATGACGAGCGCCTTGGCGCCGCGCTTCTCGAATTCGCCTTTCAGCCGGGCGGTATAGCCGAGTTCGGTGGTGCAGACGGGGGTGAAGTCGGCCGGGTGGGAGAAGAAGATGACCCAGTCCTTGCCTGCCCATTGATGGAACCGGATCCGGCCTTCTGTGGTGTCCGCTTCGAAGTCCGGGGCGGTGTCGCCGATCAAAAGGGTCATTCGTGGGTCCTGTCTCTTGATTTCTGTGGCGAAACTAGTGCCTAACGAGGCCCGAACAACCTTAGCTGCCTGAAGCCGGCGATGAGAATTCCTCAAGGCCGACGGGGATTGATGCGCCGATGAAACGCCTGATCCTGATGCGCCATGCCAAGACCGAGCCCTGGTCGGAAGGGATTGACGATTTTGGCCGTGCGCTGACGCCGCTGGGGCATTCGGATGCCAAACGGATGGCGGAGGAATTGGTCAGCCTTGGCTGGAGCCCGGAACGCATCCTCGTTTCCAGTGCCCGCCGGGCGCGCGAGACCTGTTCGGAAGTGGCCGCCGTTGTCGTAGGTGAAAAGGTGCGTCCGATGGAGTCGCTCTACCTGACCGGCGTGCGCGGGCTGACGGAAGCGGTGGCGCAGAATGACGGCGCCGAAACGCTGATGGTGATCGGCCACAATCCTGGCCTGCATGACTTTGCGCTGGCCATCCTGCGGGAAGGTGGGGCGGCGGACCATCAGGCCTCATTGCGGCTGAACGAGAAATTTCCGACCAGCTGTGTGGCCCTGTTTGAAACGGAGGAAGCCGGCAGTTTTGTGCCGGCGCAGTTCCGGCTGGTTCAGGTGATGCGCGCCAAGGACTTCCGCAGCGGCGACGGCGAGTGATCATTCAGACCAAAAAAACCGCCTCCGTCCTGGCGGGGACGAAGGCGGCAGTGTGCGGTCATCGCGGCATGGCGTGAGTGAGAAGCTGGGCGCCGCGACAGCGCAGTGTGGCAGGCTTTAGCCTTTTTGCTCGGCGTGGACCTTGCTGAGGACCGGATTGTCGATGCGCTTTACAGCGGTCGACAAGGTGCGCTCCGTGCAGGTGTGCACGAGCACGTCCTGGCCGAAGCCGCGGCCGCGATGTTCGGCTTCGCAGCGGTCGACGACCTGATCGCGGATCTTGGCGTATTCGGCAGCCGCGCCAGCCGGAGTGGCGAGATTGGCGCGGGAGAATTCGACATCCATCCTGAACGTGTCGGTCGCAGCGAGGGCCGGAGCGGCGAGCGTGGTGACGGCGAGTGCGGCGGCGATGAGGGGGCGGTACATGAGACGTTTCCTTCCAAGGGGTGAGTGGGGCAGAGAAAGTTGAAGCACCGCCGGGTCAGGGGCTTCCCGGCGGTGCTTCTGGCTGGCTACGAGCGTTGCTCGCGGCGAGCCTGGCGGCGGCGGCGGCGGGTCAGGATATTTATCCGTTCAGCCGCGACCGTATCGTTTGCCGGCACGTACCGGGCTGGGGCGGATCCGGTGAGGCGAGCAAGCGCCCCGAGGGGGGCAAAAGCTTCGGCACCAGGGTCGCTCAAACGGGCGCGGGGGGACATGATCAATACTCCTAATTGCTGGTCTGTTGGTTCGTTTTTGTCCTTGGCGGGCTCATCCCGCTGCCGACGAGTTACAGATAGAACAGAATTTATCGTTTTTCAATATTAAATTATCGAAAAAAAATAATATCAAGCAAAAACAAGGCTATAAATTGATCGAAAAACGATAAGGATCAGGCTTCCGCCATGATTCCGGACCTTATCGAACATCAATATGAACTGTGAGGGGCTCGTTTGGCCTGCGAGGCGCGGGAATCACCCGGCTTCAGGAGGCGTGGGTCAGGCCGAGGTCGAGTGCCAGCTGGTTGCTGGGCGCAGGTTTGGGGCTGGCGCGCCGGACGGCCGGGCGCCGGCGGACGCCGAGGCGGGCCTTGAAGTCATCGGCGGCGGCCGAAGGGGCATTCTCGCGGCGCACAGCGGCGATGCGGGTGCGGGCTTCGTTGGCCGCTGCCATATGGTCGACAATCCGCATCGGATAGGTCTGGCCAAGCACGACACCGGCGGCCGACAGGAATTCCGGCGGCGCTTCCCAGGGCGCGTGGAGAAAAGCGTTTGGCAGGCGGGCGAGTTCCGGCACCCATTGGCGGATGAAGGCGCCGTCCGGATCCTGCAGGACGGATTGTTTGACCGGATTGAAGACGCGGGGGGCTTCCGCGCCGGTTGCCGCCGCCTGCATTCGGGCCTGGGCATAGTGAATCGCCGGTTCGAAATCCGTGAAGCGCGCAGCGATACGCTCGGCGGGCAGGCGCCAGTCGAGCCAGAGATGATGCGAGACAAACCCCATGACCATCGCGCGGGTCTGGTAGTTCAGCCAGCCGGTGGCCTTCAGCGCGCGCAGGCTGGCATCGAGGAAAGGAAAGCCGGTCCGGCCTTCGATCCAGGCCACGAGGCGGGGATCGCCGGGATCGGCCAGCGGGCGCACGCCGTCATGGGCGGGCTGCAGGTTGCGCCCGTCGAGCGAGGTCTGGTCCTGTAGCATGCGCAGGCAGTCGCCGTGCAGCGAAAGGCGCGCGAGAAAGGCGTCGAGTGCGGCGGCGGCGTCCGTGTCGCCCTGCGCAGTATGGAGGGCCTGAGCGCGGCGTGCGCCCTGCCAGGCCTCGCGCAGCGACACCGTGCCGAAGGCCAGATGTGCCGAGAGGCGGGAGGACAGCTCGGCGCCGGCGCGGGGATGGATGAGGCCTTCGGCATAGGCCTTGCCGCCGGCATCCAGGAAAGCGCGCAGGCATTCGACCCCGGCGCTGCGCCCGCCCGGCTGGCGGGCCGGGCAGTCGTCTGCGCCGAGGCCGAAATCTTCCGGCAGGGGCCATTCGGGTGCGCCGAGCGCAGGCGAGCGGATCGCCTCCGGCGCCTTGCCGCGCGGGGCGGCCATGTAGCTTTCCCAGCGCGCGGCGGGCGAGGCCTGTTCGCGGATCGAGATGCCGGCATTGCGGGCCCAGCGGTGGACCTGGCGGTCGCGGCCGAGCGACCATTGCAAGCCGGCCTCTTCATGGGCGTGGATGGCTTCGATGCCATGGTCGCGGTGCAAGGCGGTGAGGACGTCAACGGCGTCGCCTGTGCGCACCATCAGGCGGCTGCCCCGCGCAAGCAGGGCGGCGTCCAGCTCGTGCAGCGACTCCAGCAGGAAATCGAACTGGCGGCGGGACAGTTCCGGCTCGGCCCAGTAGCCGGGCTCGAAAATATAGAGCGGGATCACCGGCGCGCCGCTGGCCATGGCGGCCAGAAGCGCGGCGTGGTCGTGGACCCGGAGGTCGCGTTTGAACCAGACGAGATGAACACCAGACATGGAACAAACATAGAACATTCGAGAAGGCGCTGCAAGAGGCCCGGCGCTTTCCGGGACTGAGCGGCGGTTCCACGCACTTTGCGCCGACCTGTTTGGCCGGGTTTCGGCGCCTATTCCATTGAGAGGCGCTAT
Organism: Hyphomonas sp.; assembly: GCA_040223555.1. GTDB lineage: Bacteria > Pseudomonadota > Alphaproteobacteria > Caulobacterales > Hyphomonadaceae > Hyphomonas. The sequence continues at coordinate 118,493 of JAVKGA010000002.1, read as the reverse complement.
TGGGGAGGAAGGGTATGACCGAAGAGACAGACAAAAAGTTCGGCTATCCGACACATTGCTGGAACTGCAAGATGCCGTTGCCGGTCTTCACCTATGCGTGCGGGCTGTGCGGCGCCGACAATACGCCGCTGCTGGGACCGCAGGATAAGACCGGCGGCAAGAAGAGTTCCGCACGCGAGACCCTGAAAGACGAACTGACCCGGCAGCGCGAAGCAATCCGAAAATCGCTCAAGGGCGAGTAGCGCCGGCAAGGCCAGGAAGGCGGATTACGCTTTGCGGTTGCCATCTGTGAAATTGTTACGCTAGAGAAATGACTTCTATCTCAGGTTTGTGGAAAACCTGTGGGGATGTTGTGGGGATCCCGGCATGGCCGCGGATGGGGAAGGCTTCTCGGGATGGGCCGCTGGGTCCGGTGTGCGCGGCCTTTCCGAGCCGGCGCCGGACCGGCGGCTGGCCCACGCCGCCGCATTTCGTCTGATGTTGAGCCAACCGGGGAAATCGGCTGCGCGCACGCTGAGCGCTACGCAGCGGCGCGGGCTCGTGCGCGGGTTTGCTGTGGCAGGAATTTTCGGGCTGGCAGCGCCCGGCATGATGATGGGGCTGGCCGGGTGGGCCGGGCTTGTCCTGTTCGCGGCCATTCTTGTTTTCCGTGTCGCGCTTTACCGGTCGGGGCAGACGGCAGCTCCGATGCCTGCGCGACCGGATGAGGCCGAAGACTGGCCCGTCTATACCTTGCTGATCGCCCTGAAGGATGAAGCCGAGACGGCGGCGCAGCTGGCCGCCGCGATCCGCGCGTTGGACTATCCGGCGGACCGGCTGGACGTGAAGCTGCTGATCGAGACCGGGGATGCGGCGACGGCATTTGCCTTGCGGCGGGAGCGCTGGCCGGCGCGGAGCGAGCTGTTGACGGTGCCGCCCGGCTTGCCGCGGACCAAGCCGCGCGCTTTGAACTATGGTCTCGCCCGGGCGCGCGGAGATTTCGTGGTCGTCTATGACGCCGAAGATCGTCCGCATCCGGATCAGTTGAAAGCCGCTGTGCAGGCGTTCCGCGCCGGTTCGCGCAAGCTGGCCTGCGTGCAGGCGCCGCTGGTGGGGGAGGGCGCGCGTGGCTGGGTCGCGGGGCAGTGGGCGCTGGAATATGCGGTCCAGTTCGGGCGCCTGCTGCCCGGGCAGGCGCGGCTCGGCCTGCCGATGGCGCTGGGCGGGACCAGCAATCATTTCCGGCGTGATGTGTTGGAGGCAGCCGGCGGCTGGGATGCATGGAATGTGACGGAGGACGCCGACCTAGGCCTGCGGCTGGCGCGGGGTGGATACGGCGTCGGCATGATTGCGCCGCCCACACTGGAAGCGCCGCCGGAGGGGTTGGTCGTGTGGACTAACCAGCGCTCGCGCTGGCTGAAAGGGTTTCTGCAGACCTGGCTGGTGGTGATGCGCCAGCCGGGCGAGGCGGTGCGGGAGCTGGGCATGGCGGGGTTTGTCTCGGTGCAGCTGACGCTCGGCGCGGCGATCCTCTCGGCGCTGGTGCACGGGCCCTGGGCCGTATGGCTCGCGCTGGGACTCGTGTTTCCGGATATCGCGCCGCCGCCCGCCTATCTGGCGATTGCCGGCATATCCTACGCAGTCGGGATGGCGATGGCGCTGGGCGCGCCGGGCCGGAAGGACTGGCAGCGCTGGATGCTGGCGGCGACCTTGCCGCTCTACTGGCCGCTGCAATCCATTGCGATGGTCCGGGCGCTCTATGGCCTCGTGCGCTGCCCGCATTTCTGGGCGAAGACCCCGCACACGGCGCCGTTCTGACGCCGCGTAACGCTTGGCGGACGGGCAGGGCGGGCATAGTGTATCGGCCAAAGACAGCAGCATCCGTATCCGAGGAGTAAGCCGATGGCCTACGACAATGCCGAGCAACTCGAAGCCTTCCGCACCGAGACCCGTAAATGGCTGGAGGCGAATTGCCCGCCTTCGATGCGCACCCCCATGCCGGATGATGAAGTGGTCTGGGGCGGGCGCAATGCCGTGTTCAAGAACCCGGAGTCCAAACTCTGGCTCGACCGGATGGGCGAGAAGGGCTGGACCTCGCCGCAATGGCCGAAGGAATATGGTGGCGGCGGATTGGACCGTGAGGAAGCGCGCGTGCTGGAGCAGGAACTGCGCCGCATCAAGGCGCGCCCGCCGCTGTTCTCGTTCGGCCTCTGGATGTTCGGCCCGGCGCTGCTGGAATTCGGCAACCATGAACAGAAGCTGCGCTTCATTCCGGACATTCTCAAAGGCAAGATCCGCTGGTGCCAGGGCTATTCAGAGCCGGGCGCGGGATCGGACCTGGCCGGCCTGCAGACACGCTGCGAGGACAAGGGCGATCATTACCTGATCAACGGCCAGAAAGTGTGGACCTCATACGCCGACAAGGCGGACTGGATCTTCTGCCTCGTGCGCACGGATACGTCGACCAAGCATGAAGGCATCAGCTTCATCCTGTTCGACATGAAATCGCCGGGCGTCGAAGCGCGCCCAATCCAGCTGATCTCCGGCGAGAGCCCGTTCTGCGAGACCTTCTTCACCGATGTTAAGGTGCCTAAGGATCAACTCGTCGGCCGGGTGAATGGCGGCTGGGAGATTGCCAAACGGCTGCTGCAGTTTGAGCGCTCGTCGATCTCAGCGGGCGGGTTCGGCGGCACGGGCGGATCGGGCATTCTCGGGCCGGAAGATTATGCCAAGCAGCATATCGGCACGGATGAGGCGGGCCGCATTCTCGACGGCGACCTGCGCGGGCGCATCACCGATCACCGGATGTATGCCAAGGCCTTCTCGCTGACCGTGCAGCGCCAGACCGAACAGGCGAAGGCGGGCCAGGCGGTCGGCCATACCGCGTCGATCCTGAAATACGGCGCGGCCAAGATGAACCAGGACCGGCATGAGTTGCTGGTTGAGGCGCTCGGCACCGAAGGGCTTGGCTGGGAAGGCGAAGGCTTCGACAAGAATGCCAAGAAGGTCACGCGCCAGTGGCTGCGTTCGAAGGGTAACTCCATCGAGGGCGGCACCAGCGAGATCAACCTCAACGTCATCGCCAAGCGCGTGCTGGGCCTGAAAGATCATCAGTAGTCCGATGATCGAGTTCTGGTTCGAGTTTGCCTCAACCTATTCCTACCCGGCGGCGATGCGCGTTGAGCGTCTGGCCGGCGAGGCGGGCATGGGCGTGGTGTGGAAGCCGTTCCTGCTCGGGCCGTTGTTCAACCAGCAGCAGGGGCTGACCGACAGCCCGTTCAATGCGTTCCCTGTGAAGGGCAAGTACATGTGGCGCGACCTTGCGCGCGTGTGCGAGGACGAAGGCCTGACGCTGACAAAGCCTGCCGCGTTCCCGCAAAACGGCCTGAAGGCCGCGCGGATCACGCTGGCGTTGCCGGAAGCGGCACGGCCGGATTTCGTGAAGGCGGTCTATCAGGCGAACTTTGCCGAGGGCGCGCTGATCTCGGATGACGCGGTGCTTGAAGGCCTGCTGGTCCGGCTCGGCCATGCGCCGGAGGCTGTGCTGGCGCGCGCGGGCAGCGATGCGGTGAAAGCCGAACTGAAGAAGAATACGGAAGAAGCGGCTGCGCGCGGCGTGTTTGGCGCGCCGACTTTCTTCGCGCCGGATGGCGACATGTTCTGGGGCAATGACCGGCTGGAACAGGCCGTGCGCTGGGCTCTCATATCACAACAAGCAATACCGAAAACGAAAGTGGATGCGTCATGAGTTTTGTACTGACCGAAGACCAGGACATGCTGCGCGAAACAGCGATGGCCTTTGCGCGCGATGAATTGCCGGTCTCGCATTTGCGCGGCCTGCGCGATGCGGGCGCCAACGGCGATGATCCGGCGACCCGCAAGAAGCTGGCGGAGCTGGGCTTCTTTGGCGTGATCATTCCGGACGAGCCGGGCGGCGAGACGTTTGGCCTGACGGGCCTTGGCCAGATCCTCGAGGCGCAGGGGCGCACGCTGGCGGCAACGCCGCTGGTGCAGACGGCGCTGATTGCGGCATCGGCTCTGCAGCTGGGCGGTACGCCCGCGCAGAAAGCGGAATGGCTGGCGAAGATTGCTGCAGGCGAGGCAACGTTTGCTTTGGCGCTCGACGAGTCGGCGCATTTCTCGCCCTACAATATCGCCACTGAAGCGGAGCGCGACGGGCAGGGCTTCACGCTGAACGGCTTGAAGAAATATGTGCCGGATGGGCATTTTGCCGACATGTTCATTGTCGCGGCACGCTCCTTCGGCGAGGCCGGCGACCGGCATGGCATCAGCCTGTTCCTGGTGCCGCGCGGCGCCAAGGGCGTGACGGTGACGCCGCTGAAGACGGTCGACAGCCACGGCGCGGCGCATGTCAGCTTCGACGGCGTCCACGTTTCCGACAGCGCGCTGATCGGCCCGGCGGACGAAGGCGCGGATATTCTTGATCCCGTTCTGGACCGCGCCGCGATCGGCATGGCGGCAGAAATGCTCGGCTCGGCGCAGGCGGCGTTCGACATGACGCTGGAATACCTGAACAGCCGCAAACAGTTCGGCCAGCTGATCGGCTCGTTCCAGTCGCTGCAGCACCGCGCGGCGAAGATGTTCGTGGACCTCGAGATGACACGTTCCTGCGTCGCGGCGGCGCTGAGCGCGGTCGATGAAGGCAAGGCCGATGTGGCGGAGCTGGCAAGCCTCGCCAAGGCGAAGGCAAGCGAGCTGGTGCATCTCGTGTCGAATGATTGCGTGCAGATGCATGGCGGCATCGGGATGACCGACGCGGCAGAGCCCGGCTTCTACATGAAGCGCGCGCGCGTGCAGGAAGCGATGTATGGCTCGGCCAGCTGGCACCGGGACCGGTATGCGCGACTGAACGGGTTCTGATCTTTCGCTGACGTTGAGGCGAAAAAAATCGCCGCTCCGGGAGACCGGGGCGGCGATTTTCGTTTGTGAAATCTGATCAGGCCGATTTGAGCGCAGCGGCCTTTTTCAGTTCCTTGGCAACGAGATAGTAGACGACCGGGCGGTGTTTCGCGCGCACCGAGCGGCCGTATTTCTCGACGGCGGCCTTGAGGGCGGCGTTGCCCTTGTCTTCGTCCTTGATGCCGAGTTTCTTGACGATGAAGCTCGTCCGCACACGCTCCATCTCGTCCTTGTTTGAGGCTGCGACAGTGGCGGAGTCGGCCTTGTAGATCGACGGTCCGCTCGCTTTTACGCAGGCATCGAGCAGGGCAAGGTCCGGACGGGCTTCGCCGACTTTTTCCTTGAGATCAGCAACATACTTTTCGACAAGCAGTTCCTTCGCACTGGGCGCTTTCGCCATGGGATGATTCCTTTTCTGATATGTCTGCCGTGGCTCCACTGGGGAGCGTGACAATGCGTTGGGAGGCGAAGTCAAAAGACTCCGCCTCCCTTAAAAACGCCAGTTTGCCGGAAGGATCAACCCTTCAATTATGCGGCGATTTATATAGTCCGTAAGCGGATTATTTCTTTTCAATCTGATAGATCATGCAGACGCTGGAAGAAACGCCTTGCTTCTTGTCATCGGAAGGCAGGCTGAGCGCATCGATGTCGGCCTGCGTGATGGTGACTTCCTTGCCGCCAATTTTCGCAGAAGTGACTGTCACTGTACTCAATCTAGGCGCAGGCGGCGGTGGAGGCGGTGCGGGCGGCGAAGCGCGGTAGTAGTCATAGTCGCTGCCGGCCATCGAGGACCAGTTTCCAAGGCACGGGCCGTTGCCTTCCTGCACAACCATCAGTTTGCCGAGCGCTGCGCCGCTGGCTTCGGCTGTGGACTTGGCGCGCAGGGCGCCGTCTTTCACGGCGGCTTCATAGGCGGCGCGGTTGAGTTCTGTCGTACGCTCCAGATACGTTGACAGGCTTGAGGAATTTTCAGGGCCAAGCGCCAGTGCGCCGGCGCGGGCGGTGCCGGCTTTCGACACATCTTCCACCGTGACGGAAAGCGTCACGCGCGCTTCATAGGCGCGGATCTTGTCGGAGCGCTCATTGTCGATCCGGTTACCGTCCTTGTCCTTGTACTGCTCATAAAGCGCGGTGACATTCACCGAGGACTGGACGATGGATTTTTCGCCAGCGGCTTTCTTGATCGTGTCATAGGCAAGGCGTCCGCGCTCGACCGCGAGTTGCATCGCCTTTTTCGAGTCCTTGTCGGTCTCCAGATAGGTGACATTGAACGAAGCACGGTTCGGCATGACCTGCATGTCGGCGCGGCCCAGCACCTCGATCACCGGCACGCGGGTCCAGTAGGGCGTGGTGAAGGCCTGGTCCTGAAAGTCCGGCGCGCCTTGCGCGAAGGCGGGCAGGGCGGAGGCGGTTGTCAGGATGGCGAGAAGGCAGCCGGAAAGGCGGCCCGTCAGAAGGCGTTGTGTCATGCTTTTCCCCACAAGGGCTGAATATGATTGTCCCGCTGCAGGCTGGCTGCAACGGGACAACTATCGGCGCTGAAATGCGCCCGCACAATGGCCCCGGCGAGGCCTTATCCGTTCGCTTCGGACTGGAGCTGGGTATAACGCTCGATGCCGACGCGCTCGATCAGTGAGAACTGCGTCTCAAGGTAGTCGACATGCTCTTCCTCGTTGTGGAGGATCTTGCCGAACAGGTCGCGGCTGACATAGTCGCGCACCTTCTCGCTATGCTCCATCGCATCACGCAGCAGCGGAATGGCGAAGTTTTCCATCTTCAGGTCGCACTCGAGGATTTCCTGGACGCTCTCCCCGATGTGAAGCTTTCCGAGGTCCTGCAGGTTCGGCAGGCCGCCGAGGAAGAGGATCCGCTCGATCAGCCAGTCGGCGTGATGCATCTCCTCGATCGACTCGTCATGTTCCTTTTTGGCCAGTTTGGTGACGCCCCAATCCTTCAGCATCCGCGAGTGCAGGAAATACTGGTTGATCGCCGTCAGCTCGTTCTTGAGGGCGAGATTGAGATATTCGATGACTTTCTTGTCGCCTTGCATGTCAGGCTCCTGCGTCTGGGAGGATTGGGATAAGTACCTTCCCTTATAGGCGAATCGCGACCTTCGCGCAAGAAAACTTCAATAAAAACAATTGCGTATGATAGTGAGACACACTTGCAAACATGTGAACGCGCCGTTCCGCTTGCACTTGCGAACCGCTTGAATTGAAAGGAGTTTGAGAATTGCGGCGGCTTACTCGGCAGCCAGGATGGTCATCTGGGGAACGCAGCGGTCCATCTGCTCGGAGATCATTTCGCCGATTGTGGTGGCGCATTTCCCGCAATTCATCTTGCAGCCATGGTGCGCCTGTACGGCTTTCGGGCTGCGCGCACCCGAATCGACGGCCTCGCGGACCGACCGGCAGTTGATACGATTGCAGACGCAGATGATCATGAGAACCATTTGCAAGACTTGCGAATGAGTGTCAATCGAAGTTTTCGGTTAACGCTGCGCTCTGCCGCCGCAGGGGTTTCAGCCCCGGGGCGGGGCCTGCCAGCCGAAGACGGATTCCAGGTCGGTGCCGAAGACCCGGGCGATGCGGAAGGCGCTTTCGAGGGAGGGGGAGTATTTGCCGAGTTCGATGGCGATGATGGTCTGGCGGGTCACCCCGACGGCCTCGGCGAGGGCGGACTGGCTCATGCTCCCGTGCTGCTCGCGCAGCTCCCGGATGCGGTTGGTGATCGGCGGGGCCTTGGCCATGGCTCAGACGCCCCGGCGATAGAGTACGATCTGGAACACGTATTCCGCGATCTGGCCGAGCATCAGGCTGAGGAAGACGAGATGGAACAGCATGTTGCCGTCCATGTTCACCGCATAATGCCAGAGGCCGCCCAGCGCGGGCACAACGATCACATAGCCCGCCCAGTTGCCCGCCTTATCGGCGATGATCTTCTCGCGCTCGTCGGCCGGAGCGTCGGCCTCCTTTCCGGCGGAGATCGCCAGCACCGACATGATGATGATTGAGGCAATTACGATGACCACGACATAAGCGATGACGAGTCCGACGATTGGCGGCGCGCTCTCGCCAAGGGCCTGGGAGAGGCGGGCGACCTTGTCGAAATAGAAGATTGCCCCGCCGATCAGGATAATGGCCATCGCCCAGGCGGATTTTTCGCGGAATGACATGGTGGGGCCTTTCGATGTAAAAAATATCTTACATCGACATGTAGTCGAAGATTTTTGACATGTAAAGTATCTTGTACATCTTTTTTGAGCCTCGCTTGACGCCTTTGGGCGTGGCCTCTAGGCCCGGCCATCTGTTAACTCCGATATGACTGACGCAAAGATGACCGACCTTTCCATCCTCGCCCAATCCGCCAAGGCCTGGCCTTTCGAACTCGCGCGCGCGCTGGAGAAGCGTGTGGCCGATCAGGTGAAGGCGGGGGAGCGCAAGGCGGATGCGCCGGTGATCTTCGAGACCGGCTATGGTCCCTCGGGCCTGCCGCATATCGGCACGTTCGGCGAAGTCGTGCGCACGACGATGGTGCGCCATGCGTTCGAGGCGCTGACGGCAGGCAGGTATACGACGCGCCTGATCTGTGTGTCCGACGATATGGACGGTATGCGGAAGATTCCGGACACCGTGCCGAACCCGAAGGCGCTGGAAGCGTATCTGCAGATGCCGCTGACCGTGGTGCCGGACCCGTTCGGCACGCACGAGTCCTATGGGCGCAACATGAATGCGCGCCTGTGCGCCTTCCTCGACCAGTTCGGGTTCCAGTACGAGTTCGTGTCAGCGACCGATTGCTACAAGTCCGGCCGCTTTGACGCTACGCTGCTGCGCGCGGCGGAGAAGTTTGACGAGATCATGGGCGTGATGCTGCCGACGCTGGGCGAGGAGCGGCGCGCGACCTATTCGCCCTTCCTGCCGATCAGCCCGAGCACGGGGCGTGTGCTCTATGTGCCCATGAAACATGTGGACGCGAAGAAGGGCGAGATCACCTTTGCCGATGAAGACGGCACCGAGGTGACGCTGCCCGTCACCGGCGGCGCCGTGAAGATGCAATGGAAGCCGGATTTCGGCATGCGCTGGGCCGCGCTCGGCGTGGACTTCGAGATGTTCGGCAAGGACCATCAGGCGAATGCGCCGATCTATTCGAAGATCTGCCGCATCCTCGGCGCCCGTCCGCCGGAACAGTACGTGTACGAACTGTTCCTGGACGAGAAGGGCGAGAAGATTTCCAAGACAAAGGGCAATGGTATCTCGGTCGAACAATGGCTGACCTATGCGCCGGACGAGAGCCTCGCGCTTTACCAGTTCCAGAAACCGCGCGTGGCCAAGAAGCTGCATTTCGACGTGATCCCGAAAGCGGTCGACGAATACCTGACCTTCCTCGACAAGTTCCCGCAGGAAGAGCCGGCCGCGCAGCTCGAGAATCCGGTCTGGCACATCCATTCCGGCAAGCCGCCGCAATGGGGCAGCCCGGTCTCGTTCGCGCTGCTGATGAACCTCGTCGCGGTCGCCAATCCGACCGACGTGGCGCAGCTCTGGGCCTATATCACGCGCTATGCGCCCGGCACCTCGCCGGAGACCCATCCGTTGCTCGACCAGCTGGCGGGCTATGCGATGCGCTATTACCGCGACTTCGTGCTGCCTGCGAAAACCTTCCGCGCGCCGACCGATCAGGAGCGCGCGGCCATGGCGGAGCTTGCCGGCAACCTGCGCACATTCCCGGACGAGCCGACGGGCGAGAACCTCCAGACGATGACCTTCGAGGTTGGCAAGACGCATGGCTTCGAGAACCTGCGCGACTGGTTCAAGGCGCTCTACGAAGTGCTGCTTGGGCAGGAGCAGGGCCCGCGCTTCGGCAGCTTCGCCGCGCTCTACGGCGCCGTGGAGACAGCAGACCTGATCGATGCGGCGCTCCTGCGTGGCGGAATGGTAAGCAGCGGGTAAGGCTTGCCCGCGATATAAGGCGCAATCTTCAGGGAGGCTCCACGCCCATGCGCTCGCTCATCATCGCTGCTACGGCTCTCACGCTGCCGCTCTCCGGCTGTCTCGCCACCAAGATTGTCACAGTCCCGGTAGGCCTTGCGGGCGATGTGCTCGAAGGCGCAGGCAAGGGCGTCATGTATGTCGGCGGCACCGCTGTGCGCGTGACCGGCGATGCGCTGGACGGGCCGGACGAAATGGTCCGCCTGACCGTCACCTACAAGAAGGGCAAGGGCACGCGCACCAAGGAGCGCGTGGTCAAAGCCAAATATGTGGAGCGTGAGATCAAGGACATGTCGAAGGACGGCAAGGTGCTGGACGTGGAAGTCTCGCCCGTCGACTGACGCAAAAAAATGCCCCGGAAGCGGATCAGCACTTCCGGGGCGAATATGCCGGGGAGGGGCGCCTACTCGGCCGCTGCGATCAGCGACGTCTTCGCCTTCGGCAAATTCCCGTTGGGCCAGCCGGCCCAGAGTTCTGTTTCGCGCGCCTTGGCTTTTTCAGCGGCGGCTTCCTTCACATGGCCGAAGCCGCGGATTTCATCCGGCACGCGCGCAATCTCGACGGCGAGGGCGTGGTTGGCAGCGGTGAGTTCGCCGGCGATGCGGGCCATGTTTTCGAGATAGTCATCGCGCAGGCCGCGCTCCATGCGGCGCTCTTCAGTATAGCCGAAGAGGTCAAGCTTCGTGCCGCGCAGGCCTTTCAACTTCGCCAGAACCTTGAAGCCGGTCATCATCCAGGCGCCGAAGTGTTTCTTTTCGAGATGGCCGTGGCTGTCCTTCTTCGCGATGATCGGCGGGGCGAGCCAGAAGCGCAGCTTGCCGCCCTTGAACTGGCTGGCCAGCTGCTTGGCGAATTTACCATCCGTGTAGAGACGGGCGACTTCATACTCGTCCTTGTAGGCCATCAGCTTGAAGGCATGGGTGGCCACCGCGCGGGAGAGGTTTTCGCCAAGCCCGGCTTTTTCTTCTGAAGCGCGTACTTCGCCGACAATTGCGCGATAGCGGGCGGCATAGTCTGCGTTCTGGTAGGCGGTGAGGCGGGCGGCGCGGTCGTCGACGAGTGCATCCAGCGTTTTCGGCTCGACCTGTCCGCGCGGGTCATGCTGCGCTGCGAGGCGTTCCGGCGCGGCGGCGGCGATACGGCCGATATTGAACGCCGCCATATTGTCTTCGACCTTGGTGCCGTTGAGGCGGATCGCGCGGTAAAGGCCGCGCAGCGAGACCGGCACCTTGCCCATCTGCCAGGCATAACCCGCCATGATCATGTTGGTGTAGATCGCCTCGTGCAGGTATCCGACGGCAAGCGCTTCAGCATCGAACGCGCCGAACTCGGCGGCCTGCCGCTTCACGCGCGCCGAGAGCAGCTCGCTCTCGAAACGTTTTGACCGGTTACGGATGAATTCCGACGTCGGCGTCACGTCCGAGTTGGCGTAGGCGGCGGTGCGCCCGGCATCCATCAGGTTCAGCGCGTCACCACCGGCGGCAACTACGAGGTCGCACGCGATCACGACATCGGCGCTGGCCGGCGGCACGCGGCCGGTGGAGATCATCTCCGGCTCGCGCGCAAAGCGGATGTGGCTGAGCACAGGTCCGCCCTTCTGGGCGAGACCTGTCATGTCGAGCGAGGAGGCGGCATTGCCGTCCACGTGCGCCGCCATCGCCAGTACGGCCGCAACTGTGGTGACGCCAGTGCCGCCCACGCCGGTGAACAGGATGTTCCAGGGCTGGGCGAGGCTCGGCGTCTCGGGGAGGGGCAGGCCGTCGGCATCGAACACCTGACGCGGCTGGTCTTCCCAGGCCGCTTCGCCGTCCTGGATGGTCACGAAGCTCGGGCAGAAGCCCTTGAGGCAGGAGAGGTCGGTATTGCAGGTCGACTGGTTGATGCGGCGCTTGCGGCCGAGTTCGGTTTCCACCGGCTCCACCGAGAGGCAGTTCGATTTGACGGAACAGTCGCCGCAGCCTTCGCAGACTTCGGTATTGATGATCGTGCGCACGCGGTCCGGCTTCATCATGCCGCGCTTGGAGCGGCGGCGTTTTTCGGTCGCGCACATCTGGTCGTAGATAATGACCGAGACGCCTGGCACTTCGCGCAGCTCGGTCTGCACGTCTTCCAGGTCATCGCGGTGATGGATCGTCACGCGGCGGGGTAGGTCCTTGACGCCGGCATAGCGGGTCGGGTCTTCCGTCACGATACGGATGGTTTTCACGCCTTCGGCTTCGACCTGCTGCGCAATCATCGCGGGCGTCTGGCCGCTCTCGACTGTCTGGCCGCCGGTCATCGCAACCGCGTCATTGTAGAGGATCTTGTAGGTCATGTTCGCGCCGGAGGTCACCGCCGCGCGGATCGCGAGGCTGCCCGAGTGCGAATAGGTTCCGTCTCCGAGGTTGACGAAGACATGGTTCTCGTCGGTCGCCCAATGCTGGCCGATCCAGCTGATGCCTTCGCCGCCCATCTGGCTCGTCATGTCGGTTTTGCGGTCCGGCATGAAGTTCGCCATGTAATGGCAGCCGATGCCCGCGAGCGCGCGGCTGCCTTCGGGCACGACCGTGGAGGTGTTGTGCGGACAGCCTGAGCAGAAATGCGGTGAACGGACGGTTGGCGAGGCATTGGTGCGCGCAGATTCACTGGCACGGCCCACGCGGTCGAAATAGGCGTCAGCGCGCGAGGTGTCCCAGCCCGACGGCAAGGCGTGCATCAGCGCGCCAGCGATTTCAGGGATAGTGAGAGACGCAATGTCAGACAGTAGCGGCGCGCCATTGGCGTCGCGCTTGCCTTCGATGATCGGACGGCGGCTTTCCGGCAAATCATAAAGCGCGGCTTTCAGCTGGCTCTCGATCAGCGGGCGCTTGTGCTCGATGACGATCACCCGTTCGAGGCCCGCGCAGAATTCGCGCACGCCTTCCGGCTCCAGCGGCCAGGGCATCGCCACTTTGTAAATGCTGAGGCCGAGTTCGCCGGCTTGCTGCGGGCTGAGGCCGAGGGCGTCGAGCGCCTCGAACACGTCACGCGCGGCCTGCCCGGTGACGATCAGGCCGAGGCGCGGCTTCGGCGAGGGGAGGATCACATGGTCCAGCCGGTTGGCACGCACATAGGCCTGCGCCGCCGGAATCTTGATCTGGCGAAGGCGCGCTTCCTTGTTCAGTGGCACATCACCCCGGCGCATATGGACGCCGGCCTCAGGCAGGGCGAAGTTCGGGCGCTGGATCGTGAAGCGGTCCAGATCGACATTTACCACCGCGCCGGAATCCATCGTGTCCGCGAGCGCGACGAGGCCGACCCATGCGCCGGAGAAGCGGCTCATCTCCCAGCCATGGATGCCGTAGTCGAGCACGTCCTGAATGGAGGCGGGGTTGAGCGTCGGGATCTCGGCGTCCTGCATCGCGTATTCGGATTGCGAGGGCAGGGTGGAGGATTTGCAGTTGTGATCGTCGCCGATGACGGCGAGCACGCCGCCCAGCGCCGAGGTGCCGGCCGCGTTGGCATGCTTGAACACGTCACCGGTGCGGTCGACGCCGGGCGCCTTGCCATACCAGATGCCGAACAGGCCATCGAACTTCGCGCCTGGAAACAGGCCGAGCTGCTGCGAGCCCCAGACCGCGGTGGCGCCAAGGTCCTCGTTCAGGCCTTCCCAGAACTTGATGTCATGCGCGTCCAGACGCGACTGGACCGCGCGCAATTGCTGGTCGTAACCGCCGAGCGGTGAGCCGCGATAGCCGGAGATGAACCCGCCGGTCGTGTGCCCGGCCGCGAGATCCAGCCGCTTGCGATCCAGCGGCAGGCGCACCAGCGCCTGGATGCCGGTCATGTAAGCCTTGCCCTCGACAAGATCGTATTTGTCGTCCAGCGTGACTTCGCGGTGTTTCATGAAAAATGGATCCTCGATTTCCCCAAGGTATAATATTGGGAGAATCGCGCGAAATTGCTTGCCTATCTTGCGCAAAATTTGTTACTTTCGGCAATAATTTACCCCAGAAGATCGGATTGCCGAAAAATTGGCCCAAGAACTTGATAGCGTTGACGCCCGCATTCTGGACCTGATCCAGCGTGATGCGAGCCTGTCTGTGGCTGAAATTGCCGATCGTGTCGGCCTGTCCTCGTCGCCCTGCTGGCGGCGCATCAAGCGCATGGAAGAGGCCGGATTCATCCTCGGCCGGGTCACACTGATCAACAGCCACGCGCTCGGGCTCGACTTTGAAGTCATCGCCAGCGTCAAGCTGTCCCTGCCGAGCCGCGAAAATCTTGAAGCTTTCGAGGCGATGGTTCAGGCTTGGCCGGAAGTGGTCGAGTGCATGACTGTCACCGGCGCGGTCGACTACATGATCCATATCGTGACGACCGATATGCACGCCTATGACAACTTCCTGCGCGACAAGCTGCTCGGCTCGAAGCTCGTGTCGGATGTGCAGTCGCGCATCGTGATCCGCGTGTCCAAGAAGACCACGGCGCTACCGCTGGGCCTCGTGCGCCAGACGACCAAGACGACGGACTGAGCCGCCTCAGCGCAGATCGAACGCCGAATAATCTGAAACGCGCACGCCGGGCAACACGCTGGCACCGCTGGCTTCATGGGCCGTGATCCCGTTGCGCAGGGCTTCGGCAATGTCCGTATCCGGAACGTTGGACTCTACCAGGATCATCGCAATAGGCCTCTGCGGGGCGGATAGTTCCGGGCAGATTTTCTCGCCGGCCGGGCACGACACCTCCTCGCGGCTATAGCCGAGGTCCAGCACGCCGACAGGAAGCGTGCCTGCCTCGCAGGGCAGGTTCGAGGCAATTGCCGCTCTCAGCGCATGCCCGCGCGTATGCGAGAGGAAAGTATTGCGCTCCGATGTGCCTTCCACCGAGGCCGCGCCGACCGAGATAACGCGGGTCAGGTCGCAGATGCCTGCGCCGAGTGCGAGCTTGTCGAAGGCGGTCTCGACCGGCGCGTCCAGCCCAAAAGCCAGAATCGCATCAGCCCGCGCAAAACTCCAGGTCTCGTCGCCGACCAGCACGTAGGCCGTAAATTCGGCGCTGCGCCCAATGGAGTCCGTGCCGGTAAAGCGCGCCGTCTCACGCCAACGCACATCGGAGAAGAGGGGCGGGGGAGGCGCCGGTTCGGCTTCAGGCTCAACCAGGGCATCGAGATCGGGAGCCGGGATTATCTCCTCCACAGGCGGCGGAGGGGGCTCTGCCACGGGGGCGGGCGCAGACTGGGATAGCGTGAGCGGGGCCGTCGATCCGGCAGGCACGAAGGACGCTGACAGGAGCGGGTCTTCGGCGATCTCGCCGGGCTGCAGGCGCAGCGACCAGAGGGTCGCGAGCACACCAAGCAGGAACAGTAACAACAGCAGGAGAACGGGCCAGCGAAAGCTCTGCTTCCGCTCTGGCGGTGGAAGATCGTAATAGTCCGTCATTCGCCCGGCTCCCAGAGCTCCCGGATGAACCCTACCCCACTTTTGTCAAAACGCTCAAGCGCCGGCCGACGGGTGCAAGGCGGGCTTATACCCCGCGCGCAAGGCGTCGCAGGTGAGGTGCGGCGTCAGGCGCAGGCCGTCTGCGTGCAGGGGCTCTGCCGCGCCATAGCCACTGAAGGACCAGCGGCGCGCCTTGCCATCACGCTTCAGGAAAGCCGCATCGCCGACGGCATACATAGCCCCGTCCGGCAGGCTGGCCGGTGCGATGGTTTCGCGGGACGCGCCGACGAGCACCGACTGGATCTCGCCGGCAATTCCGGCATCAATTGCATCGACCGTCTGGCCTTGCGGAAAATGCCCCGCCCGGACCAGCGCATCCCGGAACCCGGAAGCCTCCGCGCGGCGGCATTCGAAGCAGGGCCGGTGCCCTCCGGCGAGGGCTGTGGCCTCATCGAGGAAGAAGAGTTCGGTATAGAGGCCCGGCTGCATCAGGGCCCGGCGTCGGTCCTTGAAGCTCAGCACACAGATAATCCAGCGTTTGCTGGCCCAGCGCCGATCCTTGAGGGTTTGATCGGGGCGATGGAAGCAGCCTCCGCGATTGCCCAAAAACTGGCCGCGCTCGGGCACTGCGTGGATGTTTCCGAAAGGGTCAACCCGATTGCTAAGAGGCATGGATGGCAGCCTCCCCTTTGTCAGGAAGGCTGCCGGATGAATGCCCATTAATCGCGGGAAT
Source organism: Hyphomonas sp. (assembly GCA_040223555.1). Classification (GTDB taxonomy): domain Bacteria; phylum Pseudomonadota; class Alphaproteobacteria; order Caulobacterales; family Hyphomonadaceae; genus Hyphomonas. The sequence continues at coordinate 102,480 of JAVKGA010000002.1, read as the reverse complement.
ACTCGCTGCGGTTCGCTCCATCGAAAGCGGCCCGAGTTGAGGCAACATTTCTTGAAACCTGAGTCCGGACCCGCAAGGGCAGAGGTCCCTGCGTCCGAGTTTTTCCACGAGTTCCTTGTCGCCGTGCACGAAGCGCACGCCGGGTTTCACGCTGGTTTCAGAGTTGAAGCCTTTACGACGCTTCGAGGTGACCTCGAAAGGACGGCAATTCGTCAAATGATCTGGTCTTGCGTGCCATGACAGCCTCCCTGTTTGTGTTGGGAGGCCGTCATATCCGGAATTGGCCGGCGCCTGCAAGTCGTCAGGCGCGCTCAACCGCCATGGCGATGCCTTCGCCGCCGCCGATGCAGAGCGAGGCCATACCCTTTTTGACGCCGCGATCTTCCATCGCCGCGATCAGGGTGATCAGCACGCGTGCGCCCGAAGCGCCGATCGGGTGACCCATCGCGCAGGCGCCGCCGTTCACGTTCAGCTTGTCATGGCTGATGCCGAGCTCTTTCATAGCGATCATCGGGACGACCGCGAAAGCTTCGTTCACTTCCCAGAGATCGACATCCTCGATTTTCCAGCCGGCTTTATCGAGCGCTTTCTTCATCGCGGGCACAGGCGCCGTGGTGAAATATTCCGGCTCATGCGCGTGGCTGGACGAGGCAACGATGGTTGCGAGCGGTTTGAGGCCGCGCTTCTTGGCTTCCGATGCGCGCATCAGGACCATGGCGGCAGCGCCGTCAGAAATCGCAGATGCATTTGCGGCGGTAACGGTGCCGTCCTTCGAGAAGGCCGGGCGCAGCGTCGGGATTTTTTCCGGCATGGCGGTGCGTGGCAGCTCATCCGTGTCGATGACCGTGTCGCCCTTCTTGCCTTTCACCGTGACCGGCGTGATCTCGCGTTTGAACTTGCCATTCTTCGTGGCGTTCTGGGCGCGGGTCAGCGTCTCGAGCGCGTAGGCGTCCTGCTGCTCGCGGGTGAACTGGTATTCGCCGGCGATCTTGTCTGCGAACACGCCCATCGGGCCTTTCGCGTAAGCATCGGTCAGGCCGTCGAGCGCCATATGGTCTTCCGCGCCCATCGTTCCGTACTTGTGGCCCTTGCGCACGTTCATAAGGTGCGGCGCGTTGGTCATCGATTCCATGCCGCCGACGATCACGATATTGGCGTCGCCCGCGAGGATCGCGTTGCGGCCCATCACGGCCGCCTGCATGCCGGAGCCGCACATCTTGTTGATGGTGGTGGCTTCGAGGCCCTTGTCTTCGCCGGCCTTGAAACCGGCCTGACGGGCAGGGGCCTGGCCCTGGCCTGCGGGCAGGCAATTTCCCATGATGATCTCGTTGGCTTCGCCCGGTTTCAGCTTGGCTTCGGCGACAGCGGCTTTCACCGCTATCGCGCCGAGTTCGTTCGCTGAAAAGCCTGCCAGGTCGCCCAGCAGTCCGCCCATCGGTGTGCGGGCCATTCCTACGATGACTACGGGATCTTTATCGGACATGGGGCATTCCTTCCTGAAGTTTCTTAGCGGGTGCAATAAAGAGACTTAGGCGCTGCCAGCGCCCGTTCGTCAAGACCAGCAGGAAGACCTGACCGGCGCGTTAGCCGGCGAGCGCGGCTTCGATATCGGCGACCAGCTGCTTGTCATCCGGCTTCACCTTGGAGCCATAGGTGCTGAGCGGCGTGCCATCGCCCTTGATCAGGACCTTGTGGAAGTTCCAGCCCGGTTCGGCATCCTTGCCGAGCTTGGCAACCGCCGCCGTATAGAACGGGTGCGCTTCCTTGCCTTTGACATGGTATTTCTTGGTCAGCGGGAAGGTGACGCCATAATTGATCTCGCAGAAGGTTTTCACTTCTTCTTCGGTGCCCGGCTCCTGGCCCATGAAGTCGTTCGACGGGACGCCGACGATGACGAGGCCCGAATCCTTCTTCTCTTCATAGAGGGCCTGCAGGCCTTCATATTGCGGGGTGAAACCGCACTTCGATGCCGTGTTCACCACCAGGATGGCCTTCGCATCAAGGGCGGTCAGGTCCATCGGCTTGCCGTCGATGGAGGTAAACTGGGTCGCAGCTGTGGACATGCTCGTGGCTTCCTCTGTCGATGAACTTGAGGCCGGGACTTCACTGACGGCCGGCGCGCCGCAAGCGGCAACGGCGAGGCCAGAAATCAGCAGGAGGGCAGGAATTGCGACGTGCATGGTATCTCTCCGAATGCAGGGTTCCGGAGAGATATAGACCTTCCAGCGCCCGCGTCATCCCCGTCGGCGATCACAAGTTCGCTCGCCACCGGGTCAACGGCGGTCATCAGGTATCGATTGCCGCGCTATTTCTTCTTCTTGCCGTTCGTGGGTTTCTCGGCCGCAGCATCAATTTCGAACGTCATCTGCATGTTGACGCGGTACATGTCGATCTTGCCGTTCTTGATGGTCGTCGACATCGAATTGACATGGCAGGAGGCGAGGCCCCGCACCGTTCTCGAGAAGCGGCTGACGGCAGTCTGGATCGCATCCTCGAAGGATTTCGAGGATTCTGCCAGGATCTCTTCGGATTTCATGATGGCCATGTGGCGTGTCCTTCCCTGAAGTTACCAAGAGGAGGATCAGTGTGCGCCATTGGCGGCTTTATTCAAGCCTAGTCGCCTGACGGGGGACTCCGGATTAACCTACTTGCGAAGGCGCAGGCCGGCTTCGGAGTTCTTCTGCCAGACCACTTCGGCTTCGCCTTCGAGGCCAACGGCGCGGGCATTCAGCATGACCGTGGCCGGCAGGCGTTCATTGGTCGGGAAGCGGATACGCAGGCCTGTTTGGGTGAAGTCCATCACGACGCCTTTGCGGCGATAGCCGGACTCATAGGTGATATAGGCTTCGCGGTAGGCCTGAACGCGAACCGGGCGGGCGCTGTCCGGCACCGCAGTTGCAACCTGATCGACCCGCGCCGTTTCAACAGGCGCAGCCTTTCTGGAGCCAAAGAGGCGAGGCAGGAGGGACATCGTATTCAGGTCTTCCGGTACAAAGTGATACAGTTCCCTTGATACGTGCATAAACCGAGCCAGTTAAAAACAGATTGTGGCCGCACACCGTTTTTCGGCATGCGGCCACATCTCGTTAACCAACCCTGAGCGTTACCAGATCCGGATACGCTCTTCCGGTGGCAGGTAAAGCGCATCGTCAGGACCGACATCAAACGCTTCGTACCATTCGTCGAAGTTCCGGACGACGCCGTTGATCCGGTAGTCCGGCGGTGAGTGCGGATCGGTCAGCAGCTGCTGGCGGGTCGCTTCCTCGCGGTATTTCGCGCGCCAGATCTGGGCCCAGCCGAGGAAGAAGCGCTGGTCGCCGGTATAACCGCCGATCACCGGGGGCTCTTCATCTTCGCTGATCGTGCCGTCGCCATTCGTGTCGAGGCTCAGTTTGTACGCCTTGTAGGACATCGACAGGCCGCCAAGGTCGCCGATATTCTCGCCAAGGGTCAGCCGGCCGTTGACGCAGGTCGTGCCGTCATCCAGCGGGCAGAACCCGTCATACTGCGCGACGAGTGCATCGGTCAGCATGCGGAAGGCGGCGAGGTCGGTATCCGTCCACCAGCTCTGGAACGCACCATAGGCGTCATACTTGGCGCCCTGGTCGTCGAAACCGTGTCCCATTTCGTGACCGATGACACCGCCGATGCCGCCATAGTTCACAGCCGGGTCAGCCGACAGGTTGAAGAAGGGCGGCTGCAGGATGGCCGCCGGGAAGACGATCTCGTTGAAGCTCGGATTGTAATAGGCGTTGACCGTCTGCGGGGTCATGAACCAGCGCGTCTTGTCCACCTTGGTGCCGAGCCAGGACATGTTGTCTTCCATGCCCCATTTGGCGGTTGCCATCGAGTTGTCGAGCGCGCTGTCGCTGACGACAAGCGTATCATAGGTCTCGAACTTGTCCGGGTAGCCGATCTTTGGATTGAACGTGTTCAGCTTCTCGACAGCCTTGGCTTTCGTCTCGTCGCTCATCCAGGCGAGTTCGGCGATGTTCGAAGCCATCGCGCCGCGCAGGTTGACGACCAGCTGGTCCATTGCCGCCTTGTTCTCAGGCGGGAAGTAGCGCTCGACAAACACTTTGCCGACCGCTTCACCCAGCGCGCCTTCGGTTGCCGTGACGGCCCGCTTCCAGCGTTCACGCTGCTGCGGCTGGCCGCGCAGGGCGGTGCCGTAGAAGGCGAACACTTCGTCATCGATGTCCGACGGCAGAACGTCGGCATGGTCGATCAGGAAGTGCGCCTTGAGATAGGCTTTCCAGGTATCCAGCGGCGTGGCCGTGGCCAGCGCAAACATCGCCGGGAAACCGCCGCCGAGTTTCGCGGCATCTTCCGCCGTCAGGCCGGCCTCGGCCAGTTCTTCCGCTGTCGGAGGAATTTCGGACACGAGGAAATGCGTCTCGTTGCCGACGCCAATCGTGTCGAGCGCGAGTGCGGCCGGGAAGGCGCCAGCCATCGCAACGAACTCGTCCTTCGTCACCTTGTTATAGGTGATCTCCGGGTTGCGCGAGACGGTGCGGTCCCAGTCAACCTTGGCGATCTCGGTTTCGAACGCCATGACGGTTGCGGCTGTTGCGGCCGGATCGGCATCACCGGCCTTGGCCAGCATGTCGGTCAGCAGCGCCACATATTTCGCGCGCAGTTCAACCGATTTCTCATCGTCCTTGAGGTAGTAATCGCGGTCCGGCAGGCCGAGCCCACCCAGCGACATCTGGAAGATGTAGGTTTCCGGGTCCTTGTCATCGACAAACACGAAGCCGTTGATCGGCGAGGCATAGCCGACCGTCGCGGTCAGCTTCACGAGGTCGTCGAGCGAGGCAATCGCGTCGATCTTGTCGAAGTAAGGCTGGACCGGCGCGAGGCCGGCAGCATTGATCGTGTCGGTGTCCATATAGGCATTGTAGATCGCACCGATCTTGCCTTCCGGCGTGTCGATGGCCGGGGAGGTGGCGGCGAGGTCATCGATGATGAACTTCACCCGCTGCTCGGATTTTTCGCGCAGCAGGTCGAACGAGCCATAGCGCGACCGGTCAGCCGGGATTTCCATCTGGGAAATCCAGGTGCCGTTGGCATAGGCGTTGAAATCGTCGCCCGGTTTCACGGCGGCGTCGCCTGCGTCGAGATTGAGACCCCAGTCGCCCCAGACATCCGGCGCGGACAGATTCAGGACCTGCTCGGCCTTGGCAGGCTCAGGTTCTGGTTCCGGCGCCAGTGCAGGCGCGGTGACTTCGGGTGCAACAACCTCTTCATGGTGCGCACAGGCTGTGATGAGCGCGAGCGATGCCGCGCCAAGCAAAAGTTTCTTCATGGAAATACTCCCTGCAGGGCTCCGCCAACTTTGGCGGAGCATTTTCTGGAACTCTGACGTGGTACGCTACTACTCGGCTGGCGCCGCCGGGCCAAGCCCGTCACCGGCACTTGTGCCAATCAATTCGTCTTCGTCGATGGTTGCGTGGCCGGTATAGCCTTCGCCGATCTGGCGATACGGCTTGCCGCCCCATGTCCAGCGGAAGATCCGGCCGATTTCCACGCCGACCGCATACAGCGCCGGCACCATCAGCAGCGAGACGAACAGAGCGAAGGCAACGGCATAGCCGAGCGACACAATCATCGGCTGCAGGAACTGCGCCTGCACGGATTTCTCCGCCAGCAGCGGCAGGATGCCGACGAACGTTGTCACCGACGTGAGCAGGATCGGCCGGAAGCGGGACACACCCGCATCCACCAGCGCCTGCACCGCGCCGGCGCCTTCATCGCGCCTGCGGTTCACATAATCGATCATCACGAGGTTATCGTTGATGACGACGCCGGCAGCGGCAGCAATGCCGAAGAAGGCAAACATTGCCATCGGCGTACCGGTGATGAAGAGGCCGAAGATTGCGCCGCAATAGGCGAAGGGCAGGGCGGTCATCAGCAGCACCGGCTGCGCATACGAGCGGAAGGCGATTGCCAGCAGGATATACATGGCGCCAAACGCGATCAGGATCAGCCGGTTGATCTCGGCAAAGAATTCCTGCTCTTGCTCGAACCCGCCGGCTTCGCCGCGGGTCACATCCGGGAATTCCTGCGCAAACTGCGGCCAGAAATCCTTCTCCATGGCTTCCATGACGCGTGCGCGGCCACCATCGCCAAGCACTTCCGCCGACACCGAGACCGAGCGGACGCGGTTGCGCCGCACGATCCGGTTGATGCCGGGGGCGAACTCGAAATCGGCGACCTGCGAGACCGGGATCTCACGTCCGTCCAGTGTCCGTATACGGATGGCGGCCAGGCTGTCGAGGTCATCACGCGCTTCCTGCGGCAGGCGCACACGCACTTCCACATCCTGACCGTCGCGGGGCAGGCGCTGGGCCAGCTCGCCGAAATAGGCCTGCCGCAACTGGTTCGAGACGTCAGAGAGCGAGATACCGAGTGTCTCTGCGCCCGGTTTCATCGTGATCTGGATTTCTTCCGCCGCTGATGAGAGGTTGTCTGTGATGTCATAGACTTCCGCATACGACGCGAGGTGCAGCTTCATGTAATCCGCCGCCGCCCGCAGCCGGTCGAGATTGGGATGTGACAGCGCAAACTGCACGCCCGTGTCCGGCCGGTTGAAGGTGAACTCGAAATTGATTTCTTCCGCGTCCTGAATGTCGCCGGTCGCCTTGCGCAACTCATCAGCGATATCCTTCGAGCGAACGCCTTCTGGGCGCTCTTCGGGAGGCACAAGTCCGATCCAGGCCTGTACCCGCGTGCCGCCGGCAACGATGGAGGCGTCGCGGATCAATCCGCCGTCGATCTCGGGATGCTGCTTGTCGGTCGTCTCCGTCGCGGCTTCGACACCAGCCTGCAACTGGTCGCGAACCTGGATGACGCGCTCGAACGGCGTGCCGTCCGGCATCTGGATGTTGACCTGGATAAGGTCCGCTTCGATCTCGGGCATGAACTTGAACGGTACAAGACCGTTCGACTGCAACGAGATGGCAACCGCGAAAAGCGAGAAGAACAGCGCAACCGTCGCATAGCGGAAATGGATCGCCAGCTCGAGGACCGGCCGGTAGAGGTTATTGGCAAACCAGAGAAGGCTGTCGGCAATCCGGCGTTGCAACTTCATGAAGGCGCCGGTGGGGCCTTCGAACTTCTGCTTCTTCATGTGCGACAAGTGTGCCGGGAGGATGAACATGCTCTCGACAATCGAGATCAGCAGCGCGGCGACCACCACGAACGTGATCTGCTGCGTGAACATCCGCGTCGGACCGGTGATGAAGGCCCAGGGCAGGAAGGCGATGATGGTCGTCAGCACACCGAAGATCACCGGTTTGATGACCAGCTGTGTGCCCATGATGGCCGCGTCGACGCCGTCGCGCCGGCCGCTTTCAACTTCCCTGTGGATATTCTCGCCCACGATAATGGCGTCATCAACGATGACCCCGATCACCAGAAGCACAGCGAAGGTCGACAGGATGTTCCAGGATACGCCGAAGCTCGGCAGCAGCATGATCGCGCCGGCAAAGGCGGTGAGGATGCCGATCGTCACCCAGAAGGCCACGATCGGGCGCAGGAACAGGATCAGCACAAGCATCACCAGAACGGCGCCCATCAGGGCCGACGAACTGATCAGGTCCATCCGGGCCTGGAAGGTTTCGGAATCGTCCCAGAGAACGTCGATCTGGATGCCTTCCGGCACCACGCCGGTGCCCGGCGTATTCGCGCGCTCGATATAGTCGCGAAAGCCCGCCGCATAGCGCGTGATGTCCATATTGTCGGGTTCGGGAATCATCACGAACGTTGTCGTGCGCCCGTTGAAACGCGCCTGCAGCTTGTCGCTGACAAAGCCGTCGATCACGGTCGCCACGTCCGACACACGCACGGTGCCCTCTTCGCTGGACTGGCGGATGATGATGTCGCCGAACTGGTCGGCCGTGTCTGCAAGATTGCGTGCCGACAATTGCACATCGCCGACCGGCGACTCGATCCGCCCGCCGGATGAGTTCAGCGATGACTGGCGCACCGCATTGGCCACTTCCGACAGGCTGAGGCCGAAGCGGCGCAGCGCTTCTTCGGAAACTTCGATGCTGACCTGTTCATCGAGCGTGCCCTGCAGCACCGCGAGTTCGCCGCCGGGAAGGGTGGCAATGTCATCGCGCACCTTGTCGCCGATCCGGCGCAGCGTGCGCGCATCCACGTCGCCGTGAACAGCGAGGCCCATGAACCAGTTGCGCTGCTCCCAACGCGTCACTTGCGGCTCGAATGCCGCCTGCGGAAGGTTGCTGATCTGGTCGACACGCAGTTTCACCTCGTCGAGGAAGGTGTCCATGTCGATGTCATCGCGGCCGCGGATGTTGACGACGCCGAAACCTTCACTGGCAATCGAGGTCACGCGGTCGAGGCCGTTGATATCGGCCACCGCTTCTTCTATCCGAGTCACGATCTGGTCTTCGATGTCGCGCGGGCTCGCGCCGGTCCAGGCCACCGAGACCGAGGCGCCAGACACTTTCACGACCGGGAACATTTCCCGTTCCATCGCAGAATAACCGAACACGCCGCCTGCGAAGAAGATGAACATCAACAGGTTTGCGGCAACCGAGTTACGTGCAAACCAGGAAACGATCCCGTGCATCAGTTGGCTCCTTCTTTACCGCCGGTGGTTGTTGCGTCAGCCACTTCCGTATCTTCAGTTTTGGCGCCGGCCGCGGGCTTGGGCGGATTGTGCACCTTCACACTACCGTCCTCCATCCGCTGCATCACGGTTAGGCTCATGCCGTCGAACGGCGCCTGGATCGGGCTGACGACCGCCAGTTCACCCACGTCCGCACCCGTGTGGAAGTAGGCGCCGTCGCGGTCCGAGAATTCGACATCAATGGTCCGGATCGACAGCTTGCCGCTTTCCGGATCGCCGACATACAGCTTGTCTTCCCCGCGCAGGGCCGAACGCGGCGCCACCAGCACGCTCTCCAGGCTTTTGCCCTGGATCTGTGCGTTGACGAACATGCCGGGCGCCATCGGCGCGCCATTGTCCGCGCCGGCGCCGAACGGATCCTTCAGTTCGGCAATGACGTTGATCTGGCGTGTCTGGGAATTGACGGCGGCGCCGGTGCGCACAACCTTGCCGCGCCAGGTGCGGGGCTCACCGCCCACGGTCCCGGTGAAAATCACATCTGGTCCCGGCGTTTCCGTGCTATCGGCAAAGGCAATCGGCAGGCCGAGTTGTCCGAGTTCGGAATCCTTCAGCGGCAGCGAGACTTCCACAACTTCATTGCCGAAAATCCGGCCTAGCGACTGGCCCGGCGCAACCACCTGACCAATATCGACCATGCGCTCGCGCACGCGGCCATCGAAGGGGGCAATCACCGCCGTGCGGGCGAGCGCCAGTTCGGCGTCCTTCAGCTGCGACATGGCCGCGTCCAGCGAAGCCTGCGCCTCGGCCAGTTGCGGTTCGCGGCGCGCCAGCGGCGAGGCGTCGGTCATGCCGAGGTCTTCAAGGTCCTGCTGGGCGAGTTTGGACTCGGCGATCTCGCGGGCGAGGCGCTGCTCCGCCGAGGCCACCGTCGAGCGCGCGCGCACGACACCGAGTTCATAGTCCTGCGACTCGACCCGCACCAGAACCTGGCCCCGGCGAATGAAGCCGCCATCGATGAAGTCCGGCGACACATACGCTACCCGGCCCGAAATCTGCGGCGAGACGGCGATCTCCTGCTTCGGGCGCACTTCGCCCTGCGCTTCGACCGTCAGCGTCAGCGCGGTTTCGCGCACCGGTTCCGCAAACACGTTGAGGCCGGCGCGCGGCTCGTCACTTTTTTCGGCTTCCGGTTTCATCGAGCCGACGACGAACACACCGCCGATGCCGAGCACGATGATGATTCCGATCGGGGCGAGAATGGCAATTAGGCGTCCCATGGGGCTTTGGCTCCTGCCGCTTACTGCGGCGTATCAGTTTCGGTAGGGGCGAGGTCTGCGGCCGCGGTGGGCACACCGCCTCCGAGTGCGAGGTGGTAGGAAACCCGGTTTATAGCACGGCTGGCGCGCGCTGAGACCAGCTGGCTTTCAGCTGTCAGGTTCCGGGTCTGGGCGTCGATCAGGTTGAAGATCGTAATCGTGCCGCTGATATACTGGCGCTCGGCAAGTTCCTCGGCATAGCGGGCCTCTTCAAAGGCAACGCCCTGCGCGGATTCCTGCTGGGCCAGCAGGATGTCGGCCGTCAGGGCATCTTCCACTTCGCGCCAGGCCGTCAGCACGCCGGAGACATAGCTCGCCACCGACGCTTCGGCTTGCGCAATCGCGGCTTCCTGCTGAGCCTCCAGACGACCACCGTTAAACAGCGGCTGAGTCAGGCTGGCCACCAGCCGGGCGGCAATCAGCGCCGGATCGACAACATCTTCAAGCTCGGTCGATGAGTTCCCGACCGAGCCCGTCAGGCGCAGGGCCGGCAGCATGGCGAGACGGGCCGCCTCGGCCCGCAGGCCTGCCGACACGACACGCGCTTCCAGCGAGGCAATATCCGGGCGCCGCGACAGCAGCAGGGCAGGGTTGCCCTCAGCCGGCATCTCCGTCAGTTCCGGGATCGCACCGCTCGCGGTGATCTCCGCTGCCGGGTAGCGGCCCAGCAGGATTTCCAGGCGCCGCGCGGCTTCGGTCGAGGCCTGACGGCGCGCGGCAATGGTCGCTTCGGCGCCGGCCAGCGTGCTGCGCGCGGTGCGCAGTTCCAGCGGCCCGGCCACGCCCGAGCGCACCCGGCGATCGGTGATCGTCAGCACGCGCTGGCGCGCTTCATAGCTGAGCAGCGAGATACGTTCCTGCGCCAGCGCCTCGTTCAGCCGGATCCAGGCAATCGCGGCCTGCGCGGCAATCGAAAGTTCGGTGGCGGCAAGGTCGGCTTCGCTGGCGGCGAGGTCTGCATCGGCCTGCGCGACCGAGTTCGACACGCGGCCCCAGAGATCGGCCTCCCAGCTCGCATCGAGACCAAGATCGTAAAGCGGATCGTTGAAGCGTTCGTTTTCTCCCGCCACTTCAACGCCGGTCGAGGTTCCGCCGGCGCCGACAGAGGCTGACAGCGAAGGCAGGCGCTGGCCGCGGGACGCCCGCGCGAGCGCTGCGGCCGCGCGCGTCTGAGCGGCCCGCGATTCCAGCGTCGGGTTGGCGGCAAGCGCCTCGGCGACCAGCGAAGTCATCACCGGGTCATTGAACTGGCTCAGCCAGTCGCCCGTCGGCGCCTTGCCGGCCACGCCGCGGGCCGCCCATTCGGCCGGCGCATCCGGCACCGTGCTGAACAGGGCGTCGCGGTCGGTGATGTAGCGTTCCGACGGGTCCGGCGACGTTGCGCAGGCCGCCAGCATCGCGGAACCAAGGAGAAGAAGAGATTTTTTCATAAGTGCAAGAATGCCCGCCTGATGTTGCGTTCCGATACGCCCGGACTTGTCGAGCGTCAATATGAAATTATCGAAAATCAATAATTTACATTTAACGCGCCCCGCAGTGTGGCCCCTCTGCTACGCGCGGCGGGGCTTGGCAGATGTGGGGGCGCAGGTTAGCGCCAGTCGGTCGCCTTTACGCCGGGCGCGCCGCGCAAGGGCCAGGATACGGAATGGAACCGCAGGGTGAACGCTTGGGTGAAGGGGGTGGACGGCCGTCGATGACGCGCCGGACGCGTGATTTCACCGTCCTTCTGGGCACCACGGCGATCGTCCTTTTCCTGCTGGTTGCCACCAGCGCCCTCGGCCCCATCGAGGCCCTCAGCGCGCTGGGCGTCATCGCCTCCATCGCGCTGGCCTACTTTGTCGGCTCGGCGGCGCGGGTCCCGGCTGGTCTCAGCGATGCCTGGGCGGACAAGCCCGCCATCGAGACGCCCGAGGCCGGCCCCAGCCTGCTTGCAGCCCTGCCTTTGCCGGCGCTCGAAATCGGTCCCGGCCAGAAGATCCAGGCCTTCAACCGGGCAGCCGACGAACTGTTCCAGCTCAGCAGCCTTCCTTTTGCCCGGGCCAGCGCGATCTTCCGCTCACCCGTCCTGCTCTCCGCCATCGACGAAGCGCTTGAGCGCGCCGTGCCCGGCGCTGTCTCGGCCGAGCTGGAAACCGGCCCGGACGAAACCTGGCGCGCGCATGTCAGCCGCGTCCCGGCCAGCAAGCACGTTCTGGTCCTCCTCGAAGACCTGACGCCGGTGAAGCGCGCCGCCCGCGCCCGCGCCGACTTCCTCGCCAATGCCAGCCATGAGCTGCGCACGCCGCTCACGGCAATCTCCGGTTTCATCGAGACCATGCGCGGCCCGGCGAAGGACGACACCGACTCCTGGCCCCGCTTCCTCGACATCATGGCCGGCGAGTCCGACCGGATGAGCCGCCTGATCGCGGACCTGCTCTCCCTGTCGCGGATTGAATCCTCCGAACACGTCCTGCCGCGCGGGCGCGAGGACTTCACCGAAATCGTCTCCGCCTCCATCGCGGCCCTCCAGCCCATCGCCGCAGAGCAGGGGATCCGCCTGAAGGTCAACGCCGCCGAAGGTGTCCTGCGCGAGATCACCGCCCACCGCGACGAGCTGATCCAGGTGGTCGAAAACCTCGTCTCGAACGCCGTGAAATATTCTGAGCCCGGCAGCGAAGTTGTCGTCAGCTTCGGCCCGTCGCCCTCGCTGGCCGAAGCGCGCATCCTCGCCACTCAGCAATGGGACCTCAGCCAGCGGATGACCCTGCTGCAGGCGCTCGCCCGCTCGCAGTCGCCGGAGCCTGCCGTCTGGCTGCGTGTCGAGGATCAGGGCCCCGGCATCGAGCGCGAACACCTGCCGCGTCTCGGCGAGCGCTTCTACCGCGCCGACCAGTCACGCGGCGGAAAGATCACCGGCACCGGCCTCGGCCTCGCCATCGTCAAACATATCATGGCCCACCATCGCGGCGGCCTCGCCGTCGAAACCCGCATGGGCCAGGGCACCGCCTTCGGTGTCTGGATGCCCACCGCGCGCGATTGATCCGCCTACAGACTAACCCGCCATCCACTCGAACAGGTCCAGCGTCTCGTCGCTCGGCCGCTTGCCGCGCAGCCGGTCGAAACACGGATGCGGAATGAACCGTCCGGACGCCAGCACTTCGCTGACCGCTGTGCCGCCCTTCGCAGGCTTCGACACGCGGATCGGCGCATCGCAATGCGGGCAGCGCTCGTCCCAGCCCGCCCGCGGAGGCGCTTCATCCGTATCCGGCAGGAAATACACCGTCGCCGCCACCTTCGACCGCTCCGGCCGATCCGACGCATTCCGGAAATGCTCCTTGCGATGAACCCACATCTTGCGCCTCCATGTCTGTATGGCGCTAGGGATAGCCGGAAGACGTTAAAACTCCGTCGCCTTCCCACCCTGCCATCACGGCGAGCGCCGAGACCCGAATATTCCACAGCCGCCATCCTTCGCCGTCGCCCGGGTTCGGCGCATTCCTTGATGAGCGGGCGTGATGCTGGGTGGATCAGCGCGCATCTGCGGCCGGATCCCGGTTCGTTTGGCTTTTCCCTGACAGTTGGGATACACCAGCAGTGATGGAGTGATTTTGAATATGATCAGAGTGCTGAAGTATATCTTTTTTGGCTGGCTCATTCTGAGCATTGTTACCGCCCCATTTTATTGGCCGTATCTGCGCATGATATGGGTTTTTGTTCCTGTGGTATCAGCGCCCAAATATGAGGCCCCCTCGAACGAAGCTGAAGCGCGCCGGCAAGATATTGACTATCTTTCGACACTTACCAAGTACGACCGGGCATTCAGCGAAACGGCAAGGGACACGTTTTCCGAGACCTTGGCCGGTATCGGCGATGCAGCCCCTGACATGACCGATGCTCAGTTCTACCTGGCAATCGCTGAAGCGGTTGCGCTCGCTGACAACGGCCACACCAATGTCAGTTACCATCCTCAATACACCAAGTTCAATTCAATCGGCGCGCGGTTGCATGCCTTCAGCGACGGCATCTATATTGTCAGCGCAGCGCCTGACAAAGCCCAAACCCTGGGACGCCGGGTCGTGGAAGTGGAAGGCAAACCCATCGATACGCTGCGCGCTGAGCTTGGAAAATACCGCGGCGGAAATGAAACCTGGCGCACCCTGTACAGTACGCTGATTATCGAATCTCCAGAACTGCTGGAAGCGTCAGGCAACGCAATGTCTTCCGACAGGATTGAGCTTACGCTTGAATCTGAAACGGGTGATCTGGAGCGCGTTCAATTTGAAAGCCTCTCTTTGGAAGACCCGGAAAACGTGCCTTCGCGGCGCGCATGGAAAGCGCTGGTGCCGGGCGGCGCCTCGGCGGGCTTTGAGGGCTGGTCACACATCCTGAGCGGCGAAGCATCGCCTATGCCGCGCTACCTGACGAACCCCTCAGAGCCACTGTCGTATGAACTGGGCAGCAATGGCTTGTATATTCGCGCGCTGCCGGGGTTCAAAGCAGGTGATCAGTCGATCAAGTCAGCCTACAAATCAATGTTGGCAGGCCATCCGGATGGAAGCCTGGATTATCTCGTTGTCGACTTCCGCCTCCATGATGGCGGCGATTACACGAAATCGATGGCCTTTGCGAAAGCCGCACCAAAGGCGGTCAAAGCGGACGGCGATGTTTATATCATCACGGGTCCGAACACTTTTTCCGCAGCCATCGTCACGACCGCGATGCTCAAATATTATTCGGGAGACCGCGGTATCATCATCGGTGAGCAAATGGGTGACCGTGAACGGTTCTGGGCAGAGCGGGGTACAGACTTCCAGTTACCTAATTCCGGCTACTACATAAATTATGCCACCGGATACCATGACTGGGAAAATGGCTGCAAAGGTGAGCGCTACTGCTTCACGATGAATGAGATGCACGAAGTGCCAGCCGGCTCACTCTCGCCTGAAATCGATATCCCCCAGGATTTTGAAAGTTATCAGCGCGGCGAAGACGTCGTCATGAACTGGATTGAAGAGCAACGTTAAGCGCGTTTCTTGCGCCATCTTGGCGGCTCAGCGATGCACCTTACGCATGCTCGTCCCGCCAAACAGTCCACACGCCCCTGTAGACAGTTTATGGACTCCCCCGGCCCACAAAAACGAGACCCCCGGGGCGGGGGCGCCGGGGGTCTCTATACGTCGGCAATGTCAGCGCGGCTTTAGCCGGCAATCCGCCGGACGTAATCGTATTCGGACTTGCGCGCCTCGCGCTTGCGGGCCGGCTGGAAGGCGACCTGGGCGTGTTCGGCGCAATAGGGGCCGCAATCCGACTTGCGGCCGCAGAAGGCGAATTTCGGGTCGGCCGGGTCGCCGATCGGCCATTTGCACATCGTATCGCGCAGCGTGAGGATCGTCGCCGGGGTGCCATCCACCAACAGCGGGGGCAGGGGCGTAATCGCCGTGGTTCGCTCGATGGCGCGGGCCGGAATGGGCAGGCTCGGCGTGGCGGCGATCGGCGCCGGCGCGGCGGCGACCGATCCATCCGCCATGAAACGGGGCTTCGGCCGGGCCAGGCGCGGTGGGCGCTTGACCGGGCGGGACGGGGTGGCGCGGCCTGACAGGCCGAGGCGGTGGACCTTGCCGATCACGGCATTGCGCGTGACGCCGCCCAGCTGTTTGGCAATCTGGGAGGCCGAATGGCCTTCCGCCCAGAGTTTCTTGAGGGTGTTCACCCGCTCATCGTTCCACGACATGTTGGAAGTCTCCCGCATCTCAGGGCACGCCTCTCCGCAAGGCGCGTAACCCCTATATGTTGTGTTGGCTGTACGCGCCATCTGTTCTGACACCTAGATGTCGTATCAGAGCCGTAATGAAACACAACATGCGGACCCCGCTTTCCACAGAGTTCTATATCTTGTGAGGCGGAAATGGTGGGGGCCTGCCCCTCGCAAGTGCGGCCTGCATCGCCTATGTGCTGTAGCCATGCAGACGATTCCCCCGGCCGATCAATCCACCCGCAGCCTGCGCCAGTACGGCGCGTTCAACGGCCTCGGCCTGTGGACGCTGTACCAGCGGGAAGTGGGGCGTTTCCTGAAAGTCTGGATGCAGACCGTGTTCGCCCCGGTGGTGACGACGCTGCTGTTCATGACCGTGTTCAAGCTCGCTTTCGGCGACCGCGGCCAGCTGACCGGCGATTTCGAGAGCCTGCGCTACAATGATTTCCTGGCGCCCGGCCTGATCATGATGGCGATCCTCCAGAACGCCTTTGCCAACACCAGTTCCAGCCTCGTGCAGGCGAAATTCAACGCCACTCACGTGGATTTCCTGATGCCGCCTTTGTCGCCGTTCGAGCTGACGCTCGCCTTTCTGGGCGGGGCGGTGACGCGGGCGCTGCTGATCGCGCTGATCTGCGGCATCGCGATCCAGCTGTCGGGCCTCGCCAGCCTGCCGATCCGGCATGTCTGGCCGATCCTGTGGTTCTCGCTGACCAGCGCCGTCATACTGGGCGCCCTCGGCATCATCGGCGGGATCTGGGCCGACAAGTTCGACCATCTCGCAGCGGTCACCAACTTCATCATCGTACCGATGACCTTCCTGTCGGGCACGTTCTACGACGTGAAGGTGATGGTCGAGCCATTTGAAACAATCGCCCACCTCAATCCGATCTTCTACATGATCGATGGCTACCGCTACGGCCATATCGGCGTCGCCAACGGATCCCTCGGAATCGGCGTGGTTTATACAGGCCTGCTCGCCGTCATTTCGGTCGTTGCCGTCTGGGCCGTGTTCCGTGACGGGTACAAGTTAAAGGCCTAAATTCTCCCCAAATGGGCGATTGGTTGATTTTTCGCCACATTTCGGGGTCACTCCGACCTTCGCGGAGGGTGAAAACACCCCCGGGAAGTGGTGATGGAGAACCCCATGAAGATTAAGAAGATCCTTTCCGGCGGGCTGTTGCTCGCTGCGTTGAGTGTTTCTGCGTGCATGAACGTTCCGAACGAAATGACCGTTGCGGAATATTGCGCCAATCCGGACAAGGCGAACGAGAATGTTTGCCGTCTGAAAGTCGAGATCGACGGCCAGTCGACCTCGCTCGCCGATACCAACATGCGCCTGTCGGATGCGTTCAAGCTGACGGCGGATGCACAGGCCACGGCGGATTCGGCGAAGGCGGATGCCGCCGCAGCCATGGCCCGGGCGGAAGAAGCCTATGCCAAGGATGACAGCATGGTGTGCGAGACGCGCACGGTGCAGAAAACCAATGTCGGCACCTGCCGCGAAGGCTACACGCTGACGAGCTGCAACCAGACGCGCTTTACCTATCGCGCCGGCGGCCCGTCGATCCTGCGGGAGATCAATGACGAGCAATGCCGCTTCAACGACCGCGTCCTCGAGATGCAGGTGCGCTGCTGCGGCACGGCGAGCTCGGTTCCCCAGCCTGCGGACGAGCTGATCGAAGGCGAAGACGCTGCCCCGATGACCGTGTCGGCGCCGACGCCGGAGCCGGAAGTCACCGACGCCCCGGTTTCGCCGTAAGTCTACCTCCCCAGGGGAGTCCATAAACCGTCCACACCCCGCGTGTGGACGGTTTTTTGATGCGCGCACGGATCAAACCGGCCCCGCACCATTTCTGCCATATTTCGCCCCGGTCTTGCCCCAAGAATTATACGTTGGTCAGGTTCCGCACGCGCCCATTTTTTGTGCTTACATGCTTCATGTCAACGCACGGAAATCAATCCGTGCGGCATGGCAGACGAAGGAGAAAACCCATGAAGAAGATCGTTGCAGTCACCGCACTCGCCGCGGCCCTGGCCGCCCCCGTTGCCCTGGCCGATCACCATGGCGGCAAGAAAACGTTCGCTGACCTCGACGCCGACGCCAGCGGCGCCGTGACCCTCGCAGAGATTCAGGCTGTGAAGCCGGAAATGACCGAAGAGAAGTTCGCGAAGTATGACACGGATGCGAGCGGCGATATCAGCGAGGCTGAATACGACGCCTGGAAAGCGTCCAAGAAAGACAAGAAAGACGACGGCGAAACCAAGCAGTACTAACCGCTTCGGAAACCCTCCCTGACTTGCCCCCGGCGTCCCCGCGCCGGGGGTTTTTCATGGGCGCAAGTCTGAGATTATCCCTACGTTTCGCGCCCCGCTGCGCGGCGCCATCTGCAGCGCTGCCGCGTCAAGCGACTTATTCCCAACCCTGCCAATCCGACCGGGTTTCCGGCGCGGGTAGGATCTGCTTATGGCGAGCAAATCCTATATCCGAAAAGATCCCGTGCATTATGTGTCTCAGCGCCTCGCGCTGAAGGCTTATGTGACGGCGGGCGTGCCGATGCGCGAGAAGCATAAGGACGCACTGGCGGAAGCGGGCCAGTGTGCCGCGCGTTGGCAAACGGAAGACTACAAAATACTTGCGGAGTGTCTATGCGCTTTGCCAAGATCGGGGACGAGAACCAATGGGGGGGGCAGCATGGATCCAAAGACAGACCCGGAGTCGTTCGCGACGGAGGAGGGTGTGCGAGAAATGTACCACAGCGCCATTGCTATGTTCATTCATCAGGACCAGCTCTATTGGTCGCGTATCAATACGCTCCTTTTGTTTCAGATTGCTACGATTGGCGCTGCCTATGCCTTGAGTGAGTCTGGCAAGCACGCCTTTGCAGTGACCACAATGGTTTTTGCGCTGCTTGCTACGTTCATCCTTAAACAGATGACCCGCAAGGATGCGATCGACAGGGATTTGAACCGGTTTGAAGTTGGTCCTGACGGGAAGAGGAGGCCCGGCTTTCTCCACCGTGTGAACGACCTTTACGGTATCCGAATGACCGGCAAACAGATACTCCTCGGGCGTTGGTACTACGGTCTGCTCTTTCTGCTCACCTATGCGTTAGATGTCACGGTCATGTTCGTGTTTGGCAATATCACTATTCCTTGGGTGGAAGCCCTTAAGCGCCTGGGGTTCGGCTGAGCGCAGCGCAGTGCATCGAGAAAGTGCCGGCGGCGGCGGCCGAGGCGCCGGGGCATGACGCGTTTCCGATTTGGTTTGGCGGGAGGCTTTGCGGCGCGAGGGGAAATGACGTTGAACCCCTCTCCCTTGGGAGAGGGGATTGCGGCGAGAGAGACTGACGAGAGGCGGCGCGTGTTGCCTTGCCTGGCCCCGGGTCAATCGCCCGCTTTGCGCGCTTTGCCCGGGAGGACCGTTTCAAAAGAAGAAAGGCGCGGTGCCGTTTGACGGGCAATCGCGCCTTTCCCTTGTGTTCCGAATCAGACTACCGAGACACTGTGCTAGCACTCGTGAGCTCATTCCAGAGACACGGGGTTTCTTTCGGGTTCGCTTCTGAGGCGTACCTTCCATCACCCTTCCGCAATCCGGTGACGTTCGCCTTTGCAGGCGCTCGTTGCCTTTTGCGGTGCCTTCGATCCGCTTGCCCGGGGGGGCGCGCTTTCCAAGGGCTTGGCCGCCGCCATCTGCTTGCCTTCCTCCCTTGCGGGATTTCAGTTTGCACCGCTCCAGTCCCTGCGCCGAAGCGCACAGCTTTCCTGGCGTCCCTTGCGGGACATTCTGGTCTTGACCACCGTGTTTCGGATCGCGCCCCGGTCACGGCATAGGGCTCTTCTGTCAGGGGTTCTAGCTCCCCGTCATGGAAGACACCGCCTTTGCTTTATCCCTTCGCTACAGCCCGGCCTTTTGCGCCTCCGGTCTCCCGGTCTTGCTCCTGGCCCGGTGCCTCCGGGTGCGGTGTGCTGGGCCCCCGTTCCGAGGCCGGGTGTGCTCCCGGCTGGATTTCGTTGGCTTGACGAAACGATCTCACCGAAACTCGCCTGAGTCGAGAGGCTGTCGAGCAAAAAAACGCTCTGAGAGCGAAGAATTTCACAGATTTAAGACAGGCTGTGGAATTGGGGATTTGTAGGTTGGGTATCGCTGCGCTCAACCCACCCTAAGAGGCGCGAAGCGCCTCCGCCTATAAAGGTCAATCTTCAGTCACGAGAGCAGGGAGCGCCTTGTCAGGTAAATCCTGATGATCCTCTCTCGGCACAGCAGCGGAATCTGACTCTGAGATTCTTTGACTGAATTCTCGTTCCAGCTCTTCATACGACTGCTCAAGTAAGCGTTTGAATTGTGAACCAGAAAGAGCCAATGCGGCGCTAGGATTTTGAGGGTCAAACAATTGAATTCGAAGATCGGGATCCTCAAAGTTGGTTAGACTCTTGTGATTTTGGACGAAGCGACCGACGTAAAAAATGTTACCAACCACCGTTGCGTGACCAGGAAAAACCCGTGCGTTCGAAAAAATTTGATTTGCAAGCGCTAGTGAGAGGAAAACTTGAACGTACAGGTGAAGGTACACAACGTAAGTACTGCTTGTAGGCTCACGTGCGGGATAATAGTCCACTGCTCCCAATGTAACAGTTTCAAGAAAAATTCCGGTTAAAAAGTGCGCAAATACCAGTACGCTCCCCGTACCCTCGTACTGCCTTCCTAAAATTATAATTGCTGGCATTAGCAAGAGTGCCGGAGCAGCAAGGATAACTTTCTTCAACTCGGATTGTTGGTCAAGAAGTGCAATGCTTGCAGACTTTTTGAGCTTCTTATAAATATTCTGGTCAGAGATGGAACGGATAGCCCGAATGTCGCTATGGACTCGGGATTCGACGACTTTCGGATTATACGCCAGCATACAAATTCCGACAAAGTAGAGACCGCTTAATGTAAGAAGAGCATTCAGTGAATTCACCTTCACAATAAGCAGATTGAACTCAGGAAACCTGACAAAAACGTAGATCAATCCGCCTAAGAACAAAAATCCCAATACCGATCCAATTATAGTCCCGAGCAAGAATCCCAGCGACTTTCTCATTCCCATTGAGCGAGAAAACTTCAAGAAACTTAGATCAACTAGCGTCGCGACAAACACGCGATCAGCACTCCTGTAGCCAACTTCCATGAGCACCTCCCGCAGTCGTGAACTATTAGGCGATCAACCGATCATTGCATCGAATATCTAGTCTCGCAATCAATTGATGGGATGCCGGTACTGACCGTGCACAAAAACCAGCCAAAGTCTGTTGAAGGCTGGATTGCGCGTTAAATCCCCAAATCCTGTTCTCTCAAGCGTTTGAGTTCGTCTCTAAGTCTGGCCGCATCCTCAAATTCCAAATTCGCGGCGGCTTCGCGCATACGCTTTTCTGTGTCGGCGATCACCGCTTTCAGATTGTGACCGGATTCACCCGCAAGTGGCAAGGGCTTTGATTCCGAAACGCCGCGCTCGCGCTGGCGGCGGGAGCGGCTGGCGGAGGGTTTGTCGCCGAGTTCGCCGAGGATGTCGGAGACGTCGCGGATGATGGTGGTCGGCGTGATGCCGTGGGCGAGATTGTGGGCGTGCTGTTTCTCGCGGCGCCGGGCGGTCTCGTCCATGGCGCGCTGCATCGAGCCGGTGATACGGTCCGCATACAGAACAACGCGGGCCTCGGAATTGCGCGCGGCGCGGCCGATGGTCTGCACGAGCGAGGTTTCCGAGCGCAGGAAGCCTTCCTTGTCGGCGTCGAGGATGCCGACGAAGGCGCATTCCGGGATGTCGAGACCCTCGCGCAGCAGGTTGATGCCGACGAGGACGTCGAACACGCCGAGGCGTAGGTCGCGGATGATCTCGATGCGCTCGATCGTGTCGATGTCGGAGTGCATGTAGCGCACGCGCACGCCATTCTCGTGGAGGAAGTCGGTCAGGTTTTCCGCCATCTTTTTCGTCAGTGTCGTGATCAAGGACCGGAAGCCCTGGGCGGCGACGGCTTTCACTTCGGCCATCACGTCGTCGACCTGGTTGGCGCCGTCATTGGAGACGGGGCGGACCTCGACGGGCGGGTCGATGAGGCCGGTGGGGCGGATGACCTGTTCGGTGAAGACGCCGCCGGTGCGCTCCAGTTCCCACTTGCCGGGGGTGGCGGAGACGTGGACGGTCTGCGGGCGCATGGCGTCCCAGTCCTCGAACTTGAGGGGGCGGTTGTCGATGCACGAGGGCAGGCGGAAGCCGTATTCGGCGAGGGTGGACTTGCGCGAGAAGTCGCCTTTGAACATGGCGCCGATCTGGGGGACGGTCTGGTGGGACTCGTCGGTGAAGACGAGGGCGTTCTGGGGCAGGTATTCGAACAGGGTCGGGGGCGGCTCGCCGGGCTTGCGGCCGGTGAGGTAGCGCGAATAGTTCTCGATGCCGTTGCACGAGCCGGTGGCGGCCATCATCTCGATGTCATACTGGCAGCGCTGGGCGATGCGCTGGGCCTCGAGCAGTTTCCCGTGCTTTTCGAAGTGGGCGATGGTGTTCTTCAGCTCGACCTTGATCTGCGAGACCGCCTGCGTGAGCGTCGGGCGGGGCGTGACATAGTGGCTGTTGGCGTAGATCTTGATGGCGGGGAGTTTCTGCAGTGTACGGCCGGTGAGGGGATCGAACTCGGTGATCGATTCCAGTTCGTCGCCGAAGAAGGACAGCTTCCAGGCGCGGTCCTCATAGTGGGCGGGGAAGATGTCGAGCCCGTCGCCCTTGATGCGGAAGGTGCCGCGGCCGAAGGCGATGTCGTTGCGGGTGTACTGGTTGGCGACGAGCTGTTCGGCGACCTGCTTGATGCCGATGGGCTGGCCGGCCTGCAGCGTGAAGGTCATCGAGGTGTAGGACTCGACCGAGCCGATACCATAGAGGCAGGACACGGAGGAGACGATGATCACGTCATCGCGCTCGAGGATGGAGCGGGTGGCGGAGTGGCGCATCCGGTCGATGGCCTCGTTGATCGAGCTTTCCTTCTCGATGTAAAGGTCCGCCCGCGGAACATAGGCCTCGGGCTGGTAATAGTCGTAATAGGAGACGAAATACTCGACCGCATTGTCCGGGAAGAAGGACTTGAATTCGCCATAGAGCTGGGCGGCGAGGGTCTTGTTCGGCGCGAGGATCAGGGCCGGGCGCTGGGTCGCCTCGATGATCTTGGCCATGGTGAAGGTCTTGCCGGTGCCGGTCGCGCCGAGGAGGACCTGGTCGCGCTCGCCCGACGTGATGCCGTCCACGAGTTCGGGAATGGCGGTCACCTGGTCGCCGGCGGGCTCGTAATTCGACGCGACGCGGAAACGGCGGCCGCCTTCGAGCTTGACCCAGTCGCGGTCCGGCCGGTGGGGCGTCCACTGGTCAGACGGCAGCGCGCCGGCGGCATCGAGGGCGAAGCCGTCAAAGCTGAAGGCAGCGGAGGCGTCGGCGACGCCGCGGGCGGGAGGGCGTGAGGGGCGGGCCATGAGCGCCAGATATGGGCGGCGAGGGGCGGCGTGTCTAGTGTTCCTGTTTTGTGCGGTGTAGTCTGCTGACAGTAGATGTCAGCAGGAGGCAGCCATGAAGCAGACAACAGGCCGGCACCGAATTTTCGACATGGCGTTTGCCAAGGTCTATCCCGCCTATGTGGCGAAGGCGGAGAAGAAAGGGCGCACGCAGGCGGAAGTCGACGCGATCATCCGCTGGCAGACCGGCTATACGCAGGCGGGGCTGCAAAAGCAGATTGCGGCGGGGGTGACCATCGAGACTTTCTTCGCCAAGGCGCCGAAGCCGAACCCGGCGCGGGCGCTGATCACGGGTGTGGTCTGCGGCGTGCGCGTGGAAGAGATCGAAGACAAGCTGATGCGCGAGATTCGCTACATGGACAAGCTCGTGGACGAGCTGGCGAAGGGCAAGGCGATGGAGAAGATTTTGAGGGGGTAGGGGTTAGCTTTTATTGCCGCTCGCGCTCGCTTCGCGGATTCTCTCTGCAGCTTTACGGGCACGTTCTTTCGCTTTGTTGTCTCGATCCCGCTCAGCCATATCGTCCAACAATTCTAGAGTGGTGTTCAGAATGCCGGGCGTTGCTGGAGGATTGGTACCGAAGACTTCGAGCGCTTCGTAGGTTTTTATCCGCATAGGTGCTTGGTCGAAATACAAGTTTACCTGTTTTCCGAACTTCACTTGAATCCGACGGCGCCACTCGGTTTCCGAAGTGTGAGTTACGTGGGCGGCAAGTGCGAGCAACGCATATTCGTTA
This sequence comes from Hyphomonas sp., assembly GCA_040223555.1. Taxonomy (GTDB): domain Bacteria; phylum Pseudomonadota; class Alphaproteobacteria; order Caulobacterales; family Hyphomonadaceae; genus Hyphomonas. The sequence goes on along the minus strand of JAVKGA010000002.1, from coordinate 78,569 downwards.
CGAAGCATGCCGAAGAGACGTAACGCTTCGATCTGCGCGAATGACAGCTCAGGAATTTGCTTTACGTCTTCGATGAGGCTGAGAAGAAGGCCGGTTTCTTCAAGTCTTAGGGCGCTGGTATCCTCCATCAGCTCTGCAAGAAGTTGCTCGAACTTGTGCTTCTCCTCAAGCAATCGTTTGCGTTCAGCTTGAACGCGGGAGGCTGACATTTGGGGAAACGAGAGATTGAGCCAATATTGCCGTAACTGTCTGATCTGTTCCTGCGGCGAACCAGTGAGAAGCTGATATTTGTGGACCATCCAAAGTGCAGCGCGCTGAACATTCGGACTACCTGATTTCAGGAGATCGGCGAGGCGTTCGGGGTTGTACGGTTCACCCGGCAGACGAAGCGCTTCGCGCGCGTCGATATGCTTCTGAACCTTTTCAACAAATTCGGCGCGAGGCTCCTTCAAGTTGCCCCTGAACGCGCCTTCGAAGAACTCGCGTTCCGCGAAGGGTTCGAAATGGTTCACATGCCCGATCTTATAGAGCTTCTTCTGGGCGCGTGACCGCTGCCAAATAGCGACGGCCTGGAAGAGCGCGGCCATGATGACCAGGTCAACCATTGCGCGGGCTGCGAAGGTAAGATGCTTGCCAAGTGGGTTGTCGGCGGAGGCTTCGATCGGTGGGCTTAGGTCGACCTGATAGATTTCCCACCAATCGACGAATGGAACAGCCTTTGCGAGTTCGGCGCCAAAGAAGCTGAGCCAGGCAACAAGGACGTTTGCGTTCTGCGCGGTGGGTTCGTAATCGAACGAGGTGGGCTGCCAGCCGTAAATCTGATGCAGGGCGAGGGGGACGAGCAGAAAGAGCGAAGCGTAGCCCAGCAAAGCTTCATCCTTGAGGTCGTTGTCGAACCCGACCTGAATTTCGGGGCTTTCGGTTTTCAGCAGCCGCGAAGCCGTTTCTCGGTCCTCCTCGATCCATGCCCACCGTCGCCCGAGCGCGATGACCATCACCATGCCGAGCACGATTGGTATCAGACCGTAGGGAGGCGCCAGAACGAAGCCGAGCGCTGTCATCGGCACGAGCGACAGAACAACAAAGCTGTGCGGAACCCCGTCTCCTTTCTGAGTTGCGCCGGTGAGCGGGGCAATCAGGCGAACAAGGAATGAATCCAAATAGCTGAAAGCGAAAGCGGGAAGCGTCAGCGGATTGACGCCATTTGTCTTTGGCTTCCCCGCGTTTGAATCTTCGCCGGCGCGCTCCAGATAGCGCACCAGATGGGGTAGGAAGATAAACGCAACAAACAGGGCGATGACGGCAAGGGTGATGAAGAAGGTCAGATTCGCCGCCAAAGTTTCGGACTCGCGGCCCGAGACCTTGGTCGCCCAACTTGCGAGCCCGACTATGCTTCCGAGAACAGCGGCGCTCGCCCAGAATGACGGAACGGAGATGGCATCTTTCCTCCATACCGTCCGGGCAAATTCCTTCTCTTCAGCGCGCACCTGCAAGTAAAAGCCAAACAGAAGTGGCACCAAGCTCGCGCCGAGGCACGCGACCAGCACGGATATGTGAATGACATTTGCATCGGCGGTCTCCGTCCCGTGGAGACCCAGATTTTCCCAAAACAGGAATCCCGGCTCCGCAGACGCAAATGTCACAGCCGTCAAACTGCCGAACGACATAAAGACGTACAAGAACAAACCGCGAAACCCGCGTTCGGCGGTTGCGCGTTGCACGGACGTGCGCCTTGAGGGACGCGTAGCGACAACCGGCTTAAGCTTCCCCCATATCTGAAGCATGCGCGCCATGTTGGCGGTGAAGAGGCCTGTGATGAGGCAGCCGAGGGCGAGCCAGTTGGCCTCATAGCCCGTGGTGTCGCCCGGCAGCCGGGGAAGGTGAGGCGCGGCGAGAATGACGGCGCCAGTCAGCGAAAACATCAGTCCACTGAGTATAAATGTGCTGTGCCAGCTTCCCGGTGCGCCTTGGCTTCCGGTGCCGCCGCCGGCTGTGTTTCCCCGCCCCATCCCTGACCATCTCCCCACGGTCTTGTGCCCTGTGAATTTCTACCTTTACGTTTTGTTAACTCCCGCGCAAGGGAAGAACTTGGGAGGCGGGGTGACGGGCTGCGTCCTTCGGCTTCGCTCGGGCTGAGCGGTGCGGATCGGAGCGGGGTGGGCGGCGCGCATTGGCCCCAAAAATATCGTCTCGCACAGGGGAACCAAAATGCCCCGGGCGGCATACGGTAACCATGAGTGACCCTGAATCTGATGGGCCGGCGGAGCCGGAGGAGTCTGTTGCGCGGCTGGAGGTTCGCCTGCCGGCGGACATGGCGGTGCGCGTGGTGTGGGTGGACATGACGCAGGCTTGCGGCGGGCGGCTGCGGGACGTGTCGGAGACCGGCGCACGGGTGGCGATCAACGGCGCGGCAGGCGAGACGCGCGACATCTACCTTCTGGCGCACCTGCCGGGCGAGGCGGAGCCGAGGCGGATCGGCGCGGTGATGCGCTGGCAGGTGGGCGAGACGATTGGCGTGCGGTTTGATCCGCCGCTGACGGCGGAGCTGGTCGAGGCGCTGGCGCGTTAGGCGGCGCGGCGCGGGGCGCCTTCGATCTGTTCGATCAGCAGGGCGCGGGCACGGCTGACGCGGCTCTTGATCGTGCCGGGCGCGCAGTTGCAGGCTTCGGCGGCTTCCTCATAGGTCAGGCCGAGGCCGAGCACGAGGTTGACCGCATCGGCCATGTCGGCGGGCAGGCGCGCGATGAGGCGCAGGAGGGCGGCGCCGTCGGCGGTGTCTTCGGGCGTGCGCGCGTCGACGAGAAGGTCGTTGATCGTCTCATCGGGCAGGTGCGTCATGCGGCGATCACGGCGCAGTCGCTGCAGCCATTCATTGCGCAGGATTCGGAAGATCCAGGGGCGGAAGGGGCGGCTGGTGTCATAGGCGGCGAAGGCGGCGAGGGCGCGCACGCAGGCATCCTGAACGCAGTCGTCGGCCATGTGCGGATTGCCGCAGAGGTTGCGGGCATAGATGCGCAGGGCGGGCAGGCAGTCTTCGACAAGCGTGGCGAACAGGTCTTCGCGGGCCCGAACGTCGGCGAGGGGGGCGTGCGAGAGGTGCACTGGATCGGCCATGTCGGTCCACTCTTGCTGGGTTAACCCTGTCTCGCACGGCAATCTTTAAGAAAGCGTTGGCCAAAGGTTGAATTTGTGAGCGCTGCACAGGCCCGGTGCGGGTGGCTCCGGGAGGGCGGGGACTGCAGGCAGTGCAACAGGTTCAGGCGCGCGGGGCCGGGCCGGGGCGGGCGGAGCTGGCCCGGCCGAGGCGTTAACGCGGGGCGGCGGGCAATTCGATGAAATTTGAAGCTTCAGGCAAACCGTAATTCCATCCCTCTGTGTCAGAACGGGGCGTAACGATGTGGCACGAGCGCAAGCCTTGCGTCCGTGCACGGAGCAGACCTGAAGGGTAGTATGATGGCCAAGACAATTCTCGTGATCGATGATGATCCGACACAGCGCCGCCTGTTGCAGGCCGCCGTGGAGAAGGCGGGCTTTGCCTGCCGCACGGCGCCGGACGGCGAGACGGGTCTGGCGATGGCGTCGGACGCCCGCGAGGCGGTCGATGTGGTCCTGCTGGACCTGACGATGCCGGGCCTGTCGGGCCTGGAGACGCTGGACCGTATGTCCGAGCGCCGCCCGGACCTCCCGGTGATCATGCTGACCGCGACGAGCGGGATCGACACGATCGTCCAGTCGATGCGCCGCGGGGCGGTGGACTTCATTGTCAAACCGGCAAACCCTGAACGGGTGGTCGTCAGTATCCGGAACGCCCTGAAGATGCAGAGCCTGACCGGCGAAGTGAAACGCCTGTCGCGCAAGGCCGAAGGCGGCATGAAGTTCGAGGACATGATTGCCTCGGCGGCCTCGATGCGCGGCGTGCTGCGCATGGCGGAGCGGGCGGCGACGTCGGACATCCCGGTGCTGATCCTTGGTGAGAGCGGCGTCGGCAAGGAAGTCATGGCGCGCTGTATCCAGGGCGCCTCGTCCCGTGCCGGCAAGCCGTTGGTGACGGTCAACTGCGGCGCGATCCCGGAAAACCTCGTCGAGTCGATCCTGTTCGGCCACGAGAAGGGCGCCTTCACGGGCGCCGTGACGAAATCGCTCGGCAAGTTCGTTGAAGCCGATGGCGGCACGCTGTTTCTTGATGAAGTGGGCGAACTGCCGCTCGACGCGCAGGTGAAACTGCTCCGTGTGCTGCAGGAAGGCGAGGTCGACGCCGTTGGCTCGCGCCGTCCGACGAAGGTGAATGTGCGTATCATCTCGGCCACCAACCGCGACCTTGCCGGCCAGGTGAAGGCGGGCACGTTCCGCGAAGACCTGTTCTACCGCCTCAACGTGTTCCCGCTCGACATGCCGTCGCTGAAGGAACGCCGCGAGGACATCCAGGCGCTGGTCGATCATTTCATCGCCCGTTTCAATGCCAGCGAAGGCGCGAAAGTGTCGGGTGCTTCGGCCGACACGTTGAAGATGCTGCACGCCTATGACTGGCCGGGCAACGTGCGCCAGCTCGAGAATGCCGTGTTCCGCGCGGTGGTCTTGTGTGACGGCGACATGCTGCGCCCGCAGGACTTCCCGCAGATCTCCGGTCAGATGCCGGAAGTGGCGAGCCTGCCGCCGGTGCCGGATGTGCGCAGCGCTGTTCCGGTCGCGGCGAATGATACCGGCCCGGCAGACATGTCGAGCCCGGTTGCCATCAAGGACAAGGACGGCGAGATCCGCAGCCTGCAGGATATCGAACGCGACCTTCTTCAGTATGCGATCAATTTCTATGACGGCCATATGAGCGAAGTCTCGCGCCGTCTGGGGATTGGCCGCTCGACGCTTTACCGCAAGGTGCGCGAGTATGATCTCGACGTGCGCGGCGAACGCGAAGCCGGATAAAAGGCCGTAGGGTCAAAGGGAGCCTGGGAAAGCGGCCCTTCGGGGCCGCTTTTTTTTACGCTCGCAGCGGCTTTGTCAGGTCATAGGACATCGCCACATCGCAGCGCGCATAGCGTTTTCCATAGCGTTCCATGATGCCGGCATCGTGGACGAAGCCGGTTTTTTCGTAGAGGTGGATGGCGGCGGCGCATTTGGTGTTGGTCAGCAGGAAGAGCGAACCGATCGGCATCTGCCGGGCCCGTTCCAGCGTGCGCTTCATCAGGAAATCCCCGGCCTTCAGGCCGCGGGCCGAGGCGCGCACGCCCATCTTGGTCAGTTCGAACGCGTCCCCGTCGACACGCATCAGCGCGCAGGTGCCGACGATGCCCAGGCCTTCGGCTTCGACGAAGATGATTTCCCCGCCCCGGTCGAGGATCATCTCCTTCGGGTTCTCGATGATTTTTATGTCATTGGCCTCCAGCGTGAACATGTCCTCGACCCATTCGCGCGTGATCGCATCGAACTCGGGCGCGAGCCGCTCTTCATACTCCACGAGACGCAGCGCCGGCAGGCCCGACGCGGCGGCGATGTCGTCCTGGATGCGGGTATTCAGCGCGCGCGCCGACAGGCCGTCTTCGATGCGGGCAATCTGGCCGAGTATGTCCGTATCCGGACCTTCGCAAAGCATCTGCGCCGCGCGGCGCACGTGCGGCCACATCGTGTGCTTCATGTCTTCGACCAACGCCTCGCCCTTGGCCGTCAGGCGGATCTGTTTCTGGCGGTTGTCGCCCTTCACGGGCACGGTGCGGGTCAGGCCGAGCTTCTGGAGGCTGTTATGGATACGGGTGACGGCGGGCTGGCTGATGCCAACGGCGTCCACCGCCTCGCCGACGCTGAGCGGGCCGTAAGTCGTCAGCGCCGCCAGCAGGGGGAAATGCGTCGCCTGCACGGGGTAGCCCCGATCGGCGAATGACTTCGTGGCCTCCGCCTGCACCCGCTCCGCGAGCCGCTTCAGGCGGCTTCCGAGTGCCAGATATCCCATCTCCGCAAGCACATCTCTCGACATGACCACTCCATTTGCATCAGAAGATATATAACATGTTATGTAATGGCTCTGTCAAGCTGCCCGGACGCGGCGTTCTCCGGGAAAGATCAAACGGGTGCCGCCGGCACCAGCGGTTTGCGACCAGCCTGCCAGGTGATCACCAGGCCGGCGAGCGTCACGCCCGACATCAGCCAGTAGAGCTTCGTCTGGGCGTCGATCCCGCCGGGGGCGAGCGCGTCATAGGCGAGGCCCGCAGCAAGGCCGGTGACCGCCATCGCAGGCCCGAAGATCAGCGCGCCATTGGCCGAATAGGCCAGCGGCAGGTGCTCGTCCGGCACGGCGGCCTGCAGGAAGCGCATCGTGCCGAGATGCGTCATCGCAAAGCTCGCGGCATGCAGGGTCTGGAGCACGTAGACCGCCTCGACCGGCAGCACGAAGCCCGCCGCTGTCCAGCGCAGCAGCGCGCCGAACCCGCCGAGCCAGAGCAGGGCGTAATAGCCGGTATGTTTCAAGAGTTTTCGCGAGGCGAGCAGCAGCAGGATTTCGGCGGCCACCCCGGTCGCCCAGAGCGCGCCGATATGGCCGCCATCAATCCCCTGCGCGATCCAGATGTTGGAGGCGAAGGCGTAATAGGCGCCGTGGCTCGCCTGAATCAGGGAGGCGGCGATCAGGTAGATCAGCACGCCGTCGATCCGGTAGAGGGCAAAGGCCTGCGTGAAGGTCGAGAAAAGGGGGCGCCGCTTGAGGACCCTGCGCGCGCCGCGCTTGGTGAGCAGCGGCGCAATCACGGCGAGTACGGACGCGGCAACAAAGTAGCCGAGAATCCAGTCCGGTCCCCAGGCGCCAAGGATGGCCCCGCCCGCAAGGTTTGCGATCACGAAGGCGACCGAAGCCATCGCGCGCCCTTCGCCATAGTCCGGCCGGCCAGTGCGGGTGCCGTAGACGAGGATCGCCTCGAACATCGGGCCAACGAGGTTCATGGCGCTGTAGACCAGCACGCATAGGAAGAAATCGACCGCGCGCGGCGAGCCGGGAAAGAGCAGCACATAGCCTGCAAGGCAGACCGCCATGACCGTGGCCAATGTGCCGCGCAGGCCATGGTCCTGGGCGATGCCGGCCGAGATCGGGCCGGCGAAGATGCGGATGATGATCGCAAGGGTGCTGGCACCGGCGATTTCGGCGCCGGACATGCCGGCCACCTTTTCCATCCAGACCGGCAGGTAAGGCAGGTTGGCGCCGAGCACGAGGTTGACCGCGCCGGCGGCGAGGGTGGCCCGCCATGAGTCATTGAGCTGCATACGCGATGGTGTCCTGCGTCCCCGGGCCTTGCGCCACATAGGCCCGAGGCGGGGCGCGCCGGAACCCCTCGGGCAAGAAAATTATGGTGTGTGGCCAACCGGTCGCGGCTGGCTGCAGGCCGGTCAGTCCAGGCGCGCGGTGGCCGGCCTCAGCTGGTCGCGCACCAGTTCGCCCAGCTTACGCGCTTCGGCGGCGCGCGGACTGCCCGCTTTCCACGCAATGCCGACCTGCCGGCCGATGACCGGTGTCACGAAGGAACGGATCGCCACGTCCGGGCCGAGGGCGAGCCCGTGATCGGTGGCCAGGCGGGGAATAAGCGAGACGCCCAGCCCGCCGGCAACCATGTTGACCAGTGTGCCGAGCGAGGTGGCAGCCACCTGCTCGCGCCCGGCGCCGGGCTTCAAGCGGCACATCGAGAGGGCATGCTCGCGCAGGCAATGGCCATCCTCGAGCAGCAGCAGGTCTTCACCGTTCAGGTCTTCGGGCGACAGGCCGTTCTTGCGGGCGAGGGGGTGGCTGGCGGGCGCCGCGAGCAGGAACTCGTCGTCGAGCAGGGCCATCGTCTCGATGCCGGGCGCGTCCCAGGGCAGGGCAATGAAGGCGGCGTCGAGCGTGCGCGCCCTGAGCTGGTCGATGAGGCGGCTGGTGCGGTCTTCGGTCAGGTAGAGCTTCAGGTCGGGATAGGTTCTGGTCAGTAGGCTGACAGTCTGTGGCAGGACGAAAGGTGCTACCGTCGGAATGGCGCCGAGCTGGAAAGGCCCGGAGAAGAGTTCGCCCGCCGTCGTGACAGACTGGACGAGCGCATGGGCATCGGCGAGCAGGGCGGAGGCGCGCGCCGCTGCGATCTCGCCGGCATGGGTGAGCGTGGCGCCGCGCGATTCCCGCTCGGCCAGCGCGACGCCGAACAGGTCTTCCAGTTCCTTGATCCCGGCAGACAGAGTCGGCTGGGTGACATGGCAGGCTTCGGCGGCGCGTGAAAACGAACCGGTATCCCCGAGGGCGACGAGGAATTGCAGCTGGCGGAGTGTGGGCAAAGACATAGACGCTATCTATGCGTTTTTAGCGAGTAATCAATTTCTTATATCGGTGTGGCCAGAAAACGGATGGCAAACAGGGCGAGGATCTGCAGCTGTGCAAAGCGCCCGGATTTTCGGCATTGCATATTGCAAACCGGTAAGGTTCCTTGCCCGTTCCGGTAGATGCAACGCTTGGCAGGTGACCGATGCGGCATCGCAACACACGCATCCAGAGCCCGGAAAAGGTAAAGGAATTTTATCGCCTCCCACGCGATCCCATCGTCCGTATACACCTGGTTCCGCCGATGGCCGCTTTTTGTTCCTGAATTGGTCTTGTGTGGAAATCCTGATTCGCATCAAGGGCCCATTGAGACCCATACGTGCCCATGATAGTCCACGTTTACACATGGTTTACCCATGGCGGGGTTGAGGCAATTCAAGAACAGGACGGGCGGGTGTTTTATTCCACCTATGAGGGCGCTATTGACGCAAAAGGGCGGGTTTCGATCCCGGCACCCTTTCGCGCTGCGCTGGGTGGAAACTCCCGTGTTTTCATCTGGATAGCGCCTGACGGATCGGGCGCACTGGAAGGTGGCGGCGAGGCGTTGATGGAACTCTATGCCGAAACCCTGGCCGAGCTGCCGCTGCAATCCCCGGTTCGCGAAGCCTTCGTCACGGCGGTGATCGCTGGATCGGCGGACCTCAAGATCGATGATACCGGGCGCATCAAGCTGCCGGAGGATTTCTGCGCGGCGGCGGGCCTGTCCGAGCGTATCCGGTTCACCGGCGCCATCGAGAGCTTCAAGATCTGGGACCCTGCCCGCTTCGAGGCGCACCGCACCCGCCAGAACGGCGTTGCGCAGGATCCTGCGACGCTGGACGCGTTCCATGCGGCCTACCGCGAGGTGCGCCAGCGCCGCGCGGCGGCCAAGCGCGGGGAGGCCGGATGATGGCCGCCCGCACACCTGCCCGCCCGCCAGCTGCGCCTGGCCACCTGCCCGTGATGCTTTCCGAAGTGCTGCAGACACTGGCGCCGGCTGACGGCGACGTCATCGCCGACGGTACCTTCGGCGGGGGCGGCTATTCCCGCGCCATCCTGAAGGCGGCGAAATGCTCCGTGATCGGTATCGACCGCGACCTCGACGCGATCCTGCGGGCAGAGGCACTGGCAGCGGAGTTTCCGCAGCTGGTGCCCCTGCTTGGCCGGTTTGGCGAGATGGACACGCTGCTGGCGCAGGCCGGGCATCCGAAAGTGGACGGTGTGGTGCTGGATATCGGCGTCTCCAGCTTCCAGATCGACGAGGCGGAACGCGGCTTCTCATTCATGAAAGACGGCCCGCTGGACATGCGGATGGGCGCCTCCGGCCCGTCGGCGGCCGATGTCGTGAACCTGATGGCCGAGCGCGACCTCGCCAATATCATCTTCCGGCTGGGGGAGGAGCGCAATGCCCGCCGGATTGCGCGCTCGGTCGTGGAGCGCCGGGCCACGCAACCCTTTGAAACAACAGCGGATCTCGCGGCTCTCGTGGAAACCGCCGTGGGCGGGCGCCGGGGCGCCCGGATGCACCCGGCAACACAGACCTTCCAGGCCATCCGCATGTATGTGAACGACGAGCTGGGCGAACTGGCGCGCGGGCTAGCGGCGGCCGAGCAGGTCCTAAAGCCCGGCGGGCGGCTGGTTGTGGTCACCTTCCACTCGCTGGAAGACCGCCTCGTCAAGCAATGGCTGCGCGAGCGCACGGGCGGTGTTCCGGCCGGCTCGCGCCACCTGCCCCTGGCGGCCAAGGCAAAGGCGCCGAGCTTCGCGCAGATTACAAACAAGGCGCTGCAACCATCTGAAAAGGAAGTGGAAACCAATCCACGCGCACGCTCTGCAAGACTGCGGGCAGCCCTCCGGACGGAGGCCGCTGCTTTTGCGAGTCCGGCGGATGATGGAATGGACCTCCCGCCGATCACTGAGCTGGAGGTTTCCTCATGAGCCGGCGTGCATTTTTCTTCGGGTTGCTGGTCGCAGCCCTGCTCGTTTTCAGTCTTTACCGCGCCAAGTACGGTGCCCGCGAAACGGCGGCCGAACTGATGGCCGTCGATGCCCAGATCGAAGAGGCGCAAAAGGAAAAGGCGGTGCTCGAAACCGAGCTGGCGCACATGAGCCGGCGTGACTGGATCGAGGAATACGCCCGCAAGGAACTCGGCATGGCGCCGCCCAAGGCCGACCAGATGGCTGACGAGGACGATCTCGACCATATCGTCGGCCCGCCGGTGGATGGCCTGCGCCCGGCGGCTGTTCCGGCTACGGATGAAACACCGGAGGCGACGCCATGAGCGAAGCCTCGCGCGACCGGACGCGGCTTGCAGGCCTGGTGCTCTGCGGGTTCTTCGTCGTCATGGCCGGGCGGGGCGGATACCTGGCGCTTTCGGGTGCGCCGCAGGCGAGTGCAGCCATTCTCACCGCACAAAACCAGCCAAAAGCGCTGCGCGCCGCAATCGTCGATCGCAATGGCGAACTGCTGGCAACCTCGGTCGAGATCTCCTCGCTGACCGTCAATCCAAGCCTGATCTGGGACCCGGACGACGTCTATGCCGGTCTGGTCGGCATGTTCCCGGAACTCGCCGGCGACGAACTCAAAAACAAACTGTCAGACCCCTCGCGCCAGTTTGAATGGGTCAAGCGCGGCCTGACCCCGCGCCAGCGTGAAGCCGTGATGGAACTTGGCGTCGAAGGCCTCGGCTTCCGGACGGAAACCCGGCGCGCCTATCCGCTCGGCGAACTGGCCGGCCATGTGCTGGGCCAGGTGAATGTCGACGGCAAGGGCATCGCGGGCATCGAGCGCACCTACAATGACAAGCTGCTGTCAGGCGATGAGCCGGTCCGCCTGACGCTCGACATCGAGGCGCAGACGGCGCTCGAAGCCGAACTGGCCGCCGCTGCAGATGATTACGAAATGGAAGGCGCCGCCGCGATCCTGATGGACACGCAGACCGGCGAAGTGCTGGCGATGGCGAGCTGGCCGGCCTTCGACCCGAACCGGGCCTCGGACATTCCGGCAAAGGATCCCTCGCGCCTGAACCGCGCCATTGGCGCCGTCTACGAGTTGGGTTCCGTGTTCAAGCCGCTGACCCTTGCCGCGGCGCTCGACGCGGGCGCTGTGCGCCCCGACCAGGCGTTTGACATCAGCCAGCCGATCAAGCTCGGGAAATTCGAGATCACGGACACGCACACCTTCGCGCCGCGCGCCGACCTCACCGAGATCATCGTCGAAAGTTCGAACATCGGCACCGTGCATGTCGCGCGCGAACTCGGATTGCGGCGCCAGAAACAGTTCCTCACAGAGGCCGGCCTGCTCGACAAGGCCGTCATCGAACTGCCGGGCAGCGAGCGCCCGCTGCAGCCGCCGCATTTTGATGAGACGGCCGCCGCAACCGTGTCCTATGGCCACGGCCTGGCAACCTCGCCGCTGGCCTTCCTCGCCGCCTTTTCGGCGCTCGGAAATGGCGGAGAGATGGTTGCGCCAACGCTCGTGATGGGGGCGAAACCCAAGGTCGAGCCAAAGCGGCTGATGTCGGCGATCACGGCCGAGACGATCACGCGGATGATGCGCGAATCCGTCCTGCGCGGCTCCGGCCAGTCGGCGGACGTGGCGGGCTACCGGGTCGCCGGCAAGACCGGCACGGGCGAGAAGTCGATCATCGGCGGCTATGACAAGAACGCCAATGTCTCGAGCTTTGCTGCGGTGTTTCCGGCAGACGGCCCGCAATATGCCCTGATTGTCACGCTGGATAATCCCAAGGCCCGTGCGGGCCGAGGTGCAACAGCGGCAGGAAGTGCGGCGCCTGTGGCAGGACGGATCATCGAACGGGTTGCGCCGATCTTCGGCGTCACGCCCCGGTTTGACGATGCCCGCCCCGCGCGGCCCGGTCCTGTCGAACGGTCTCCAGAAAGGAGCGCCTTGTGAAGTTGAAGGACCTCTTCCCACTCGCCGGCAGCGGCGAGACGGAGATCCACGGGATGACGGCGGACAGCCGCAAGGTGCAGCCCGGCTGGCTGTTCGCCGCCCTGAAGGGCAGCGTGCAGGACGGCAGCCAGTTCGCTGCGATGGCGATCCAGCAGGGCGCCGTCGCTATCCTGTCGGATGGCAGCGCCGATGCCGGCAGCGCAGTGCATGTCATCGCCGACGAGCCCCGCCGCGCGCTGGCACTTGCGGCAAGGAAATTCCACGCCGCGCAGCCGGAGACCGTGGTGGCCATCACCGGCACCAACGGCAAATCCTCGACGGTTGATTTCGCGCGGCAGATATGGAGCCAGGCCGGCTTCAAGGCCGCCTCGATGGGCACGCTTGGCGCGATCGGACCCAACGGCAAGTTCGATGTCGGCCACACGACGCCGGACCCGGTGACCATCCATCAGACGCTCGACATGCTGGCCGGGCAGGGCGTGACGCATTGCGCCATGGAAGCCTCCAGCCACGGCCTCGAACAGCACCGCCTTGACGGCGTGGACCTCTCTGCCGTCGGCTTCCTGAACTTCACGCAGGACCATCTCGATTATCACGGCTCGATGGAGGCCTATCTCCAGTCCAAGCTGCGCCTGTTCACCTCGCTGGCGCCGAAAGGTGTCCCGGCCATCGTCAATGCGGATAGTCCGCAGCGGGACGATTTCGAAGCGGCGGCAAAAGCAACCGGCCTGAAGGTCGTCTCCTTTGGCTGGAAGGGCGAGGATCTCTGGATCGACGAGCTGATGCCCAAACAGGCCGGGCAGACGCTGTTCCTCTACTGGCGCGATGTCGAACAGAAGCCGGTCGAGCTGCCACTGATCGGCGAGTTCCAGGCGCTGAACGCGCTGGCGGCGGCGGCGATCTGCCTGTCGCTCGGCATGGAGTTCCCGGCGGTTGCCGAAGGGCTTGCAAAGCTGAAGCCGGTCAAGGGGCGGCTCGAATTTGTCGGCAAGACCGCAACCGGCGCGACCGTGTTCGTGGACTATGCCCATACGCCGGACGGCCTCGATGTGCTGCTGCGCGCCGCGCGTCCGCACACGGCGGGGCGCCTGAAAGTCATCTTCGGCTGCGGCGGTGACCGCGATGCGAAGAAGCGCCCGATCATGGGCGAGATCGCCGCCCGCCAGGCCGATGATGTGATCGTCACGGATGACAATCCGCGTTCGGAAGATCCCGCTGCCATCCGCGCCGCTGTGCTGGCCGGCGCCAAGGGCGCGCGCGAGATCGGTGACCGGGGCGACGCGATCCGCACGGTGATCCGCGAGCTGAAAAAAGGTGACACGCTGGTGATTGCCGGCAAGGGGCACGAAACCGGCCAGATCATCGGCAAGGATGTGCTTCCATTCTCCGACCAGGAAGAAGCGCTCGCCGCGCTGTCGGGGGCAGACGCATGACCCAGCCGCTCTGGACCTCAGAAGATATCGAACTCGCCACCGGCGGCGCGGCCAGCGCGCCATTCACCGTGACCGGCGGCGTCTCCATCGACACGCGCACGCTCCAGCCGGGCGACCTGTTCGTGGCGCTGAAGGATGCGCGCGACGGGCATGACTTTGCCGAAGCGGCCTTCAAGGCCGGCGCGGCAGGCGCGCTCGTCTCGAAACCCGTCTCGGGCGGACCTGCCCTGCAAGTTGATGATGTGCTCGACGCGCTGACCGCGCTCGGCATCGCGGCGCGCATCCGCTCCGGTGCAATCCGCACGGCGGTGACGGGCTCGGCCGGCAAGACGTCGGTCAAGGAAATGCTGGCGCGGATCTATGCGGCTTTCGGCCCGTCGCATTCCAACGCAAAGAGTTTCAACAATCACTGGGGCGTGCCGCTGACGCTGGCGCGGATGCCGGAAGACACCCAGCGCGCGGTTTTCGAAATCGGCATGAACACGCCGGGCGAGATTGCGCCGCGCAGCCATATGGTGCGTCCACAGATTGGCCTGATCACCAATGTCGCAGCTGCCCATCTCGAAGGCCTCGGCTCGGTCGAGGCCATCGCGCGCGAGAAGGCGGACATCTTTGCCGGGCTGGAAGCCGGCGGCACGATCATCCTGCCCGCCGATGACGCCTTCCTCGATTACCTCTCCGCCCGCGCCCGTGAACTCTGCCCGACCGGTAATGTCGAAACCTTCGGCCGCTCGGAAGACGCCACCGCGCGCGTCACGGCCTACGAAACCGATGGCCTCATCAGCCGCATCACGGTGGATGTGGTCGGGCGCAAGGCGACTGTTTCGCTGAACGCTGTCGGCGCGCATTGGGCGCTGAACGTCGCCGCCGCCCTGCTCGCCGCCAGCCAGACCGGACGCTCGGTGACCGATTGCGCCGAAGCGCTTTCAGGCTATGCGCCGCCGCCCGGACGCGGCACGGCGGAAACGCTTGCGCTGCCGGAGGGCGGTACGTTCACGCTGATCGATGACGCCTATAATGCCAACCCCGCCAGCATGCGCGCCGCCTTGAAATCATTGAGCGAACGCACCGGTGGACGCCGCCTCGCCGCGCTCGGTGACATGCGCGAAATCGGCGCGTCATCCGTCGAGGAACACATCGCGCTCGCCGGTCCGATTGTCGACGCCGGCGTGGACGGAATTTTCCTGGCTGGTGCCGAAATGCAACGCCTCGCCGAGGCATTGCCGCCGGGGCTTCCGCAGGCATCTGCTCCGTCAGCGGATGACTTGTGGAATCAACTGCAAAAAGCTCTGAAGGACGGTGATCTGCTCTTGATCAAAGGGTCGAATGCCTCCGGGATGGGACGGTTAGCGGACCGCTTGCGCCAATGGAGTGCAGCGGCCGGATTGGGCAAGATGGAAAACAGTCCAGAAGGGACTGTGAGGACAAGCTGATGCTGTATGAATGGCTCGCCGCGCCGAGCGGTGCCTTGAATCTCCTGAACTACATTACCTTTCGCACAGGAGCGGCCGTTGTCACGGCCTTCCTCATCACGGTGCTGTTCGGCGATGCGATGATCAACATGCTGCGCGCTCGCCAGGGCAAGGGCCAGCCGATCCGCGACCTGTCGCTGGAAGCCCAGATGTCGAAAGTTGGCACGCCGACAATGGGCGGCCTGCTGATCTGGATGGGCCTGATCGTCGCCGTCGCGCTCTGGGGCAACCTGAAGAACCCCTATGTCTGGGTCACGCTGTTCGTCACCTTCTCCTATGCCATCCTTGGATTCCTCGATGATCTCGCCAAGGTCACCAAACAGTCGACCGATGGCGTCTCCGCCGGCGCGCGCCTGTTGGCCGGGTTCCTCATCGCGGCTATCGCCTGCGCGGTCATCATGGGCATCCACGGCGCCCACACACCGGCCGGCCATGCCGAATGGGGTCCGCTGAACCCGCTCGCCGAATGGATCGCCACACTCGCACCGCAGACGTCTGTCGAGCCGGCCGATCCCGATTTCTCGGGCGGCGTCGCCGTGCCCTTCGTCAACAACTATTTCCTCCCGCTCGGAGGCTTCTTCATCCTGTTTGGCATGATCGTGATTGTCGGCGCCGCCAATGCCGTGAATTTCACGGACGGGCTCGACGGCCTCGCGATCGTGCCGATGACCTTCGCCGCGGCCGCCTATGCGATGATTGCCTATCTCACGGGTAACTTCGTCTTCGCGGATTATCTCGGCATCCAGTTCGCGCCCGGCGCGGGCGAGTTGGCGGTCGTGCTTGGCGCGATGATCGGCGCGGGCATGGGCTTTCTCTGGTTCAATGCCTACCCCGCCAAGGTCTTCATGGGCGACACCGGCTCGCTCGGCCTCGGCGGCATGCTCGGTGTGGTCGCCGTCGCCACCAAGCACGAGTTTGCGCTTGTCGTGATCGGCGGCCTGTTCGTCATTGAGGCCGTCTCGGTGCTGACCCAGATCGGCTGGTTCAAGATTACGAAACGCCTGACCGGGGAGGGCAAGCGCATCTTCCTGATGGCGCCCCTGCACCATCACTTCCAGAAAAAGAACTGGCCGGAGACGCGCGTCGTCGTGCGCTTCTGGATCCTCTCCGTCCTCTTCGCCCTTGCGGGCCTTGCCACCCTGAAGCTGAGGTGAAGCAGGCGCGATGATCCCGATTACCGAATACGCTGGACGAGACGTTGCTGTGTACGGCCTGGGCCGCACAGGTCTCAGCGCCGCCAAGGCCCTGAAGGCCGGCGGCGCGCGCGTCCATGCGTGGGACGATAACGAGGAAACACGCGCCAAGGCCGAAGCGGCCGGCATTGCCCTGTCGGACATCAACAAGCGCGACTGGCAGACCTTCGCCGCGCTCGTCCTGTCGCCCGGCATTCCGTACAAGTTCCCGCAGCCGCACCGGCTGGTGCGCATGGCCGAGATGACCGGCGTGCCGGTGATCGGCGACATGGAACTCTTCGCCCGCGCGGTGCTGGCCATGCCGGAGCGTGGTCGCCCGAAGATCATCGGCATCACGGGCACCAACGGGAAATCGACCACGACCGCCCTGATCGGGCATATCCTGAAAGAGGCTGGCCGTGATGTGCGTGTCGGCGGAAACATCGGCACCGGCGTGCTGGACCTGGCCGCCCTGCACTCCAACGCCGTCTATGTGCTGGAGCTCTCGTCCTACCAGCTCGACCTTGTCAAAAGCCTGCGCTGTAATGTGGCGGTGATGCTGAACCTCTCGCCGGACCATCTCGACCGGCATGGCGGCATGGATGGCTACCAGGCCGCTAAGATGCGCATCTTCCAGAACCAGACGCCGCAGGATGTCGCCGTCATCGGTTTCGACGACATCTACACCCAGTCGATCGCCATCGGCCTCGCCGCCAGCGGCCAGCAGAACGTCACGCAGATTTCTTCGACCTACACGCTGGGCAAGGGCGTCAGCGCGGTGGATGGCCGCCTCTATGACAATCTCAACGGCAAGGCTGAACTGATCGGCAAGATGGAAGACTGCCCGGCCCTGCAGGGCCGTCACAATTTCCAGAATGCCGCGGCCGCCTATGCGGCTTGCCGCACGCTCGGCCTCGACCCCGCCACCATCATGGCCGGCCTCAAGACGTTCCCCGGCCTGGCCCACCGGATGGAGAATGTCGGCGAAATTGCCGGTGTGCGCTTCGTCAACGATTCCAAGGCCACCAATGCCCAGGCCGCTGAACAGGCGCTGCGCGCGTTCAAGAAGATTTACTGGATCGCCGGCGGCGTCGCCAAGGCTGAAGGTATCCTGCCGCTGGCACCGCTGTTTCCGAACATCTCCAAGGCCTACCTGATCGGGCAGGCCGAGGAGGCGCTGACCGCTACGCTGCAGGGCAAGGTGGCGATGCAGGCCTGCGGCACGCTGGACCGCGCCGTGGACGCCGCCTTCCGGGATGCCAGGGCGTCGGGCGACACGTCGCCGGTCGTACTGCTCTCGCCCGCCTGTGCGAGCTTCGATCAGTTCAAGGACTATGAGCATCGCGGCGATGTCTTCCGCAGCCTCGTGCGGGCGATGATGGCCGCGCCGCTGAAGGAGTCGGCGTGACCCATACCGCTGCCGCGCCGCTGCTGCCGCGTTCGGACTCCTCCTGGTTCACCGAATGGCGCCGCACGCTGGACTGGGGACTGGTCGCCGGAATCCTGCTTCTCGCCGGCATCGGTCTGCTGATGTCGCTCGCGGTCGGCCCGTCTGCCGCCGCGCGGATCGGGTATGAAGATGCCTACCACTTTACCTATCGCCAGGCCGCGCATGCCGTGATCGGTGTGTCGCTGATGCTCGCCGTCAGCGTGCTCGCGCGCAAATGGGCCCGCCGGTTTGCGATCCTTGTGTTTCTGGGCACCGCCCTGATGATGGCGCTGATCCTCGTGCTCGGCCATGAAGTGAACGGCGCGCAGAGCTGGTTCCGGTTCAGCGCCTTCTCGGTTCAACCGAGCGAACTGGCCAAGCCCTGCCTCATCGTACTGTGCGCCTGGCTGCTGTCTCAGCGCGAACGCTATCCCGAAGGGCCGTGGACGATCGCCGCCTTTGCCTTCTATGCCGTCACGCTCGGCCTGTTCCTGCTGCAGCCGGATGTCGGCGGCGCGGCGCTGCTGTCGATGGCCTTCCTCACCGCCTTCTATGTTAGCGGCCTGCCGAGGCGCTGGATCTTCGGTCTTGCCGCCGGCGGCGCAGCGCTCGCGGTGCTGCTCTACAATATCGTGCCCTATGTGAAGGTGCGGGTGAACACGATCCTCAATCCGAGTTCGGTCGATACGTTCCAGATCGAGAAAACGCTGGAAGCCATCGGGCGCGGCGGCCTGTTCGGCACCGGGCCGGGCGAGGGGCAGGTGAAGCTTCAGATCCCGGAAGCCCACACCGATTTCATCTTCGCGGTGATCGCCGAAGAGTTCGGCCTGGTGGCCATTGTCGCGGTCATGGCGATCTATGCTCTGGTCGCGGTGCGGGGCTTCCGCGCTGCCGCCCGGATCGAGGACGGCTTTGCCCGCACGGCCGCCGCCGGCCTGTTCGGGCTGTTTGCCATCCAGGCCGCTGTAAACATCGGCGTCAACCTCGCGGTGGTTCCGCCGACCGGCCTGACCCTGCCCTTCATCTCCTATGGCGGCTCGTCGATGGTGGGCATGGGATTGACGCTCGGCCTTGCGCTTGCTCTCGTGCGCGGCGAAGGCACGAGGAGCCGCGGGCCGTATGGCTAAAACACAGCGAGAGAGACTCGTGGTTATCGCCGCAGGTGGGACCGGGGGTCACATGTTTCCGGCGCGGGCCTTTGCCGACGAGCTGCGCGCGCGCGGCTGGCAGACGGCGCTGATCTCGGATTCGCGCGGGCTGCGCTATGCCGCCGACTTTCCGGCAGACTGGAAAGAAGAGATCGAAGCCGCCTCGCCCAATTTCCGCAAGCCCTGGACGGTGCCGGGCGCGGCGCTGAAGATCAATGCCGGGATCGGCAAGGCCTCGAAGCTGCTGAAACAGCACCGTCCGGCGCTGGTCGCCGGCTTTGGCGGCTATCCCGCCTTCCCGGCGCTCGCCGCGGCGCGCCGCCAGGGCGTGCCGATCATCATCCACGAACAGAACGCCGTGCTCGGCCGTGTGAACCGGCAGTTTGCGAAACATGCCCGGCTCGTGGCCAGCGGCTTCTCGCGGCTCGACTTCCTGCCGTCCGGCTCGGCGCACCTTGCCGTCGGCAATCCGGTCCGCGCGCCGATCCTCGCCGCTGCAGACGCACCCTTCCCGCCGATGGACGGCGCGCTCAACATTTTCATCACCGGCGGCAGCCAGGGCTCGCGCATCATCGGCGAGATGGTGCCGCTGGCGATTGCCCGGCATCTGCCCCCGCCGCTGTTGGCCCGGGTGAAGGTCGTCCAGCAGGTGAGGGAAGAGCAGGTCGAGGCCGTGCAGGAGATTTACCGCGCTGCCAAGATCGACTGCGAACTCGCACCTTTCTTTTCTGACATGCCGATGCGGCTGGCACAGTCGCACCTTGTCATCGCGCGTTCCGGCGCCGGCACGGTCAGCGAACTGGCCGCCGTCGGGCGCCCCTCAATTCTGATCCCGCTCGCCATTGCCATGGACGACCATCAGGCGGCGAATGCCGAAGCGCTCACCGAGGTCGGCGGGGCGGACATGCTGCTCGAGGCGAATGTCACGCCTAAACTGCTCGGCGCCCTGATCGCGGCGCGCCTGTCAGACCCGGCAGACCTTGCCGCGCGCGCGGCGGCGGCCAAGTCGGTGGCCAAGCCGGGCGCGGCGCAGGAGCTGGCCGATATGGCCGAGAGGATTGCCGAGCTGTGATCGGTCTCTCCGCATTGATGGCGATGGTCTTCGCCGCGCTGCTGGCGGCGGGCGAAGTGATCCGCAACTGGGGCCACTGGCAGCCTTGGCCGTTCTGGATCATCGACTTCATCGCTGCGGGCGCGCTGCTCTGGGGCGGCTACCGGACGATAAGGCAAGGCTCGTCCCGGATGCTGTCGGCGGCCTGGGGCCTGACCGTCGGCATCTTCTGGATGTCGTTCTTTTCGCACAGTGATGCCTGGAACAAGGGCGCGCCCGGCAGCGGCAGCCCGGAGGAGAGCCGGCTGATCCTGGTCATCGGCGTGATGCTGCTAGTTGCCATTATTGGCCTGATCCTGTCACTGACCCGCCGTAAACTCTAGGTACGCCTTTTTCACCATGACCACGCCCACACCCTTCTCCGTCGGCCCCGCGCATATAGTCGGCATCGGCGGTATCGGCATGTCCGGCATCGCGGATGTGATGCTGACCATGGGCTATCAGGTGCAGGGTTCGGACGTGGCCGACAGCGCCAATGTCGAACGCCTGCGCGCACGCGGCGTGAAAATCTTCATCGGCCACAAACCGGAGAATGTGCTGGGCGCCGGCACGGTGATCATTTCCTCGGCCATCAAGCGCGACAATCCGGAAGTGCAGGCGGCGCGGGCCACCGGCATCCCGGTCGTGCGCCGCGCCAACATGCTGGCCGAGATCACGCGTCTCAAATACACGGTCTGCGTGGCGGGCACGCATGGCAAGACCACGACCACGTCGCTGGTCGCCTGCCTGCTGGACGGCGCCGGCATTGATCCGACCGTCATCAATGGCGGCATCATCCACGCCTATGGCTCGAACTATAAAGCGGGTGAGAGCGACTGGATCGTCGTCGAGAGCGACGAAAGCGACGGCACCTTCACCAAGCTCTATCCGACCTGCGCCATCGTCACCAATATCGACCCCGAGCACATGGACCATTACGGCACCATGGAGCGGCTGCGCGAAGCCTTCGACACATTTGTCGAGAACCTGCCTTTCTACGGCTTTGCGGTTCTGTGTACGGACCATCCGGAAGTGCAGGCCCTCGCCGCGCGGGTCACCGACCGGCGCCGCATCACCTATGGCTTCAACCTGCAGGCCGATGTGCGCGCGACCAACCTGCACACGGATCTGGGCGGCGCCCATTTTGATGTCGAGCTGCGCCGCACGGTCGGCGCGCCGAGGATCATCCGCGACCTGACCCTGCCGATGGCGGGCGAGCATAACGTGCAGAACGCGCTGGCGGCGATTGCCGTGGCGCTGGAACTGGACGCAACTGACGAACAGATCCGCAGCGCACTGGCCAAGTTCGGCGGCGTCAAACGGCGTTTCACGGCTGTGGGCGATTGGGCGCCAGTCGCCGGACAGCCGCCGGTCAAGATCATCGACGATTACGGCCACCACCCGGTCGAGATTGCCGCCGTGCTGAAGGCCGGGCGGGCGATGCAGGGGACGGGCACGCTGATCGCGGTCTGCCAGCCGCACCGCTATTCGCGCCTGCACGACCTGTTCGAGGAATTCTCGACTTGTTTCGACCAGGCCGACCATGTGCTGATCGCGCCGGTCTACGAAGCAGGCGAAGCACCGATCACGGGCGTGAATAGCGAGGCGCTGGTCAGCTCCATCCGCCGCCATGGCCACAAGAGCGCCGACACGATCGCCAGCCTTGCCGACCTGCCGGAGAAAGTCCGTGCACTGGCCGGGCCGGGCGCAATGGTCATCTGCCTCGGGGCGGGGGACATCACGAAATATGCCGGCGAGCTTGCGGGCAAGCTTTAGTCCACTGCGAACGCCTCAAGCTCAACGAGGCGCGTATCGACGATCACAAGATCACCGGCGATCGCAATCGAGTCCGGACGGTCCGCGACGAGGCGGACTTCGACCGGGCCGGTCAGGCGTTTGAGACTCCAATAGCTTGAGCCGGTGGTTCCGGCGCACATCACGGCCGTCTCGCCCGCGCGGACGCTGCGTTCCTTGATCCCCGGGGCGCGGTCAACGCGGTGGCCGCTGGCGGCGCGCAGGTCGAGAATGTATTCCTGCAGCACGGACGTATCGTTGCGGACAGTGGCGCAGAGTTCAAACTGGCCGCGCGGGGCATCCATGATTTCGAGTGCCGTGATTTGCCCGCCCGCTTCGCCTTCATAGGCATAGGCGCCGAAGGCATTGTCGACCATGTCGAAAAAGAGCTCGGCGCGAATCCGGCAGAGGCGGCCGCCGAAAGAGTCCTTCGTGCGTCCGGCGGCGCAGATGTCCATCATCTCTTCCCGCATCCGGTCATCGCACCAGGCCTGTGTCTGCTCCTGCAACCCGTAACAGGCATCATGGCGGGCGCAGACCGGATAGAACGGCCCGTCGAGCACCGGGCCCATTATGGAAACAAGGGCGGCCGGCAGCTGGTCTGAAATGAATTTCGGCCCGCACCGGTCCGCCGGTTTTGCGGCGGCAGCCTCGCGGGCCGCATAGGCGGGGTCCACGGCGACCGGCCGGTCGATGCCCGGCGCGGAGGCGCAGGCCGCAAGCAGCAGCGCGCTGAGACAGGTGAGCCCGGCAGAAAATCTCATGCTTTCAGGTAACGTGTTCTGCCGCCCGGCGAAAGACGCCTGCCCGGCAGGGCTGACGCACGGGAATGAGCAATTCGGCTTCCCCTTTCGCCGGGAGCAGCTAGTCTTCACGCCAGCAGGCGCAGGATACTTGCGCCGGGAGGATATCACATGGCGGACGTAGCGCTCGAAGCAGCCAGGGGGCCATCGCGGACCATGATTGCACCGGGGGAGGGCGGCGCGCTGGGAAAGACCGGCTTTGCCTGGGCCTGGTTCGAAGCGGCCCGCAATCCCTATTACATCCTGATCGTCATCTATGTCTTCGCGCCGTATTTCGCGCGCGACATCGTCGGCGCTGATATTCTTGCGAGTGGCCGCCTGGAAGGTCTCAGCCCTGAAGAGGCCCGGCGTGCGGCCGGCGCCGAGGGGCAGGCGATGGTGGCCAACCTGTCGAAGACCGCCGGCTATATCGCGGCGTTGACTGCGCCTTTCCTCGGCGCAGCGTTCGACCGCGGC
Organism: Hyphomonas sp.; assembly: GCA_040223555.1. GTDB lineage: Bacteria > Pseudomonadota > Alphaproteobacteria > Caulobacterales > Hyphomonadaceae > Hyphomonas. Next base: position 55,560 of record JAVKGA010000002.1, on the reverse strand, counting down.
CTGCGCCGCAAGCCATTGCTGCTGATCTGCCTGTCGCTGATGTCGCTGGTCAGCATTTCGCTCTGGTGGGCGATCCCGGGGCCTGCCGGCCTGTCGACCGGCGCCGTCATGGCGCTGCTGATCGCGGCCTATGTCTGCTACAGCTATAGCGAGGTTGCGCACAATTCGATGTTGCCGGATGCGGCGCAGCCCTCATCGCTGCCCGCTGTCTCGGGCCTCGGCCTGGCGCTGGGCAATGGCATCGCCACGATCATGTTCATCGGCATCGTGATCTGCTTCGCCTTGCCGGACGCGCTGGGCTGGCCAACGGCCGAGCCGATGTTCGGGATCGACACGTCGCAGTACGAGCAGTTCCGCATCGCTGGTCCGATCTGCGGCGTCTGGTTGCTGGCCTCGATGTGGTATTTTTTCATTCACTCCCGGGACACCGGCATCAAGGGCACCTCGCCGGTGACGGCGATTACCGATGGCGCAAAAGGCGTGATCCGCACGATCAAGCGAGCAGTCGATCACCGCGAAGCCTTCAAGTTCCTCATTGCACGGACGATCTATGCAGATGGCATGTTCGCCCTGCTGACGATGGGCGCCGTCTATGTCAGCCTGTTCCTCGGTTGGGGCCTGATTGAGCTCACCATCTACGCCATCTGGGCCTCGGCCTGGGCCGTTGTCGGCGGCATCTTCGGCGGCTGGCTCGACCAGCGCCTTGGCCCGAAGAATGCGCTGATCGCAGAGTTGGCGGCGATCGTCATCATTCTCTTCCTCAGCCTGTCAGTGACCCGCGAATCGGCTTTCTATGGGCTGCTGCCGAATACGAAGCTCTGGGATACGCCGTTCTTCTCGGGCTCTTCCGACCTGATCTACCTCGCCTTCGGCGCGCTGATCGCGGTGTTTGCGACGGCGAATATCTCGTCCAGCCGGTCGATGCTAATCCATGTCGCGCCGCCCAACATGCGCGGCGAGTTCTTCGGCCTGTTTGCGATTGCAGGCACCGTCACCGTCTGGATCGGTCCGATGATGATCGAATATTTCACGCGCTGGTCCGGTGACCAGCGGATCGGCATGTCGGCAATTGCCTTGCTGTTCTTTGGCGGTCTGGCGATGCTGCTGACCGTCCGGCGTGAACCGCCGGCAGGGCAGGGAAGTCCGGCCTGACCTGCGCTTAGCTCGACGGGCCGAAGCCGGTGTCTTCGTCGCCGTCGCGGACGCGGCCGATGGCGGTGACGCGGCGGGGGCGCAGGTAGAACACGTCTTTCAGCGTCTGCGAGGCATCCAGCACGAAGCCAACGCCGCTCTCGTATTCGAATTCGACTTCAGCCACGATGACCGAGCCCGGGCTGGGCACGAGACCGGCCGGAACGGTGATCAGGGCATCTTCCGAGTACGGAGTCATATTGAAACCATCGGACCAGTCGACCCGCGTTTCGCCGTCGCCGTCATCGACCACCGAAGTGATGCGCATACGGGCGCCGCTGGCGTCATAGGGCTGCATGGTCACGGCCGCAGCATTGTACATTTCCTGCATGTCGCTGTCGTCGACGGTAATCAAGCGTGCCGTAAGGTCTCCGAGGCTGGAGGCCGTGGTGGTGACGCGGCGGTCAACGCGCATCAGGAGGCTGAGTTCGATACAGCCGAAATAGATCAGCACCATGAGCGGGGCGATCAGGGCGAACTCGACAGCCGAGATTCCCTTTTCATTGTACCAGATGCCTTCAATGCCGCGCCAGCGCGTGCGGCGGGTGAGCGGCGACAGGATCGATTTGAGACGCATGGCGTCAGCTCCCGAACGGTTCATTGCGGAAAACGGTGCTGACCATCAGCATATGCTTGTTGCCGGCCATGTTCTGAAGCGGCTTGGACAGGACTGGCGTGATCAGGTCCCATTCGTAAAAGACGCGAACGGCAACGATTTCATTGGGGCCGCCTGGCTCGAAGCCAAATTCTTCATTCTCGAGATTGCCGTCTTCGTCCATCGGCGCGCCGATCGGCGTCGAGCCGAAGTCAGAGACGGTCCGCACATCGATGGACAGCCGGGCATCGCAGTTCAGCATATCGAAGAGTTCGGCGCACACGGCCTCGCGGAATTGTTCTTCCGTCATGGCGGCTTCCTGGGCTTCGCCAGTGCGCAAAGGCCGAGAGGCTTCCATGGTGGCGTGCTCCATGACCGTCGACATGATGAAGATCAGGCAGACTTCGAGCAGGCCGAAAATCAAGAAGAAGAAAGGTGCGGCAATCATCGCGAATTCGACGGCCGTCGCGCCGCGGCGGTCACCGGCAAACCGGTTCCAGCGCGATTTGAGGCGCGCGCTCATGCGGAAGTCTTTTACGCCAGCCATTGACCCGATTCCATAGAGATTGACCTATCGGACATATCATCTGCCGGTTTGCAGGCGGTTGAACCGATTGAACAAATTTGATGGATCGTCCGGCCGGCGCCGCCGTAAGCGAAGGCCGTTACTGGCCGTCTGTCAGCGCCTGGGATTGCAACTGCTGGTCGATCAGTGTGCCGAAGTGGGCCTCATCGTCGCCGATGCTGAGCACTGCCTTGCAGTTCGCGGAGCAATCATAGGTGAAGCTCTGTCCGGCGCGGTTGACCGTCACTAGGCTGCTGGAGTTGGTCGTGACCATGACGTCCGAGCTGTAGATCTGCCGGCCGGACTTGTCGAAAACCATGAGGTTCGTGGTGCCGTAGCTCTTGCCGGTGACGAACAGGAGCTGCTCGTTATGGACCGAGACGTCGGCAATGTTCTTGTTGCCGATAACAATGCTGGACGCCGTGCCGTTCAGTGCGACTGGCACTGCCTTGCTCGATTCGACGAAGAGCTGGTCGGCCGAGGCGGCTGAAGCGAGGGAGAGGGCGGCGGCGCCAAGCGCGGCGGCTTTCAGGCAGATCGTCTTCATGCGAACACTCCGGCAAGCAGGGATGGCGGAATATTCCATGGTTTAGTTTACTGATTCCTAACCGGGAACTTTCCGGGGCCGGCAAGCATAGTCTTCATGGAAACAATCCGTGCCGGGAAGGTGGCCGCCGAAGTAGGGGGCTACGGACGGCGTGTATATATATACTCTATAATATAGGCTCTATTATAAGGCCGGACGCAGACCGCCTGCGCGCCGTCACTGTTCCGGATGCGGCCTTTACGATCGCTTCAGTCCCGGTAAACGAAACACTCATACGGCTTCACGACTTTTCCGATTCCTTCAATTAGATCTGAACTCTAGTCCTGTAGAACTCTCCCTGTCGCGGAAGAAAAGTTCAAGCCGTGACATGTCAAAAATGCATGATGGGAGTTTCCAATGTTTGCACGTTTTCTGAAAGACGAGTCCGGCGCCACTGCTATTGAGTACGGCCTGATCGCCGCACTTATCGCTGTTGCCATCATCGGCGGTGTCACCGCTCTTGGTACGTCGGCTAACGCCACGTTCCTGCGCGTGTCTGACGAGATCTCGGTCTAATCGAACCGACCTCTCTGACTTAACAATGGAGCCGCCGGGTAACAACCTGGCGGCTCTTTTGATTCCGGCCGCGGACGATCGGCGCGCGGGAAAGGCTTCGTTCAGGCTTTTGGGGCAGCTTACACGCGCTTGTCGAACCGGAGCCGCCGCTATGATTCTTATCCTTCTCTCGGGCCTGTTTCTCGCGCTTTGCATTTTTGCGGCGCTTCATGACGTCAACAGCCTGACCATCCCCAACTGGCTGAACCTCACACTGGCCGGCCTGTTCGTGCCGGCTGCCTTCGTGTCGGGCCTGCCGCTGGAGATGATCGGCGGTCACCTGCTGGCGGGCGCGCTCGCCTTTGTCATCGCCTTCGGCCTCTATGCCTTCCGGATCTTCGGGGGAGGGGACGCGAAGATGATCCCAGCTGTCGTGCTGTGGGTGGGGCCAACAGCGGCCATGCCCTTCACCTTTGCCATGGCGATTGTCGGCGGCGCCTGCGCCGTGGTTATCCTCCTGGTGCGGCGCAGCATGCCGGTTGAAGTCTTCCCGGGTTTCATTCGTGCTCCGTTCGAGCCCAAGGCCGGCGTGCCCTATGGTGTGGCCATTGCGGGGGGGGCGATTCTGGCAGGTTCCGCCTCGCCGATGCTGGCCCGCTTTTATGAAGCGATCGGCATTCCAGGTTAACCTTCCTTTAGGCGCAGCGTGCGAATTTCACGATGAATGAAAAGGCTTATCGCGTCCCGCGTGGCCTGACGACTTCGATTAGAGGAGTGGCGCCAGATGTCGCCGATGCGTATCATCATCCTTCTTCTGGCTCTGGCCGCCGCCGGCGGTGCTGCCTTCCTTGTGATGCAGCTCAGCAAGCCGCAGATCATGACGAAAACCGTCACCCAGGACCAGCTCGTGATTGAAGAGCGGGAAGTCTCTGAAGTCGACGTGCTGACGATCACCCGGGATTTCGCGGTTGGCGAGACGATCACCGAGAAAGACATGGTCTGGTCGCCCTGGCCGAAGAGCAATGTGGTGGAGGGCTATTATGTCCAGACCACAGTGCCAGCCTCGATCGAGACGCTGACCGGCGCGGTCGTCAAGGCGGCCCTCTACAAGGGCGAGCCGCTTCTGCCCCAGAAAATCGTCATCAAGGGAGAGCAGGGGCTGCTCGCTGCGATGATGGATCCCGAGATGCGGGCCGTCTCAGTCGAGATCTCTGCCGAATCGGCATCCGGCGGTTTCATCCTGCCGAATGACCGGGTCGACATGATCCTGACCTATGACCAGCAGGCCGACGCGAACCGCGGCATCCAGGAACGCACGATTGCCACGACGATCATCAAGAACGTCCGTGTGCTGGCCATCGACCAGAACTTTGCAACCAATGCCGAGGGCGAAACCGCCCGTCTCGGCAGCACGGCCACAATCGAAGTTTCGCCGAGCGAAGCAGAACTCGTCGCCATGGCGATGCGGCTCGGCGAAGTGTCGCTGGCGCTGCGCCCGCTCGACCAGATGGTCAGCGGTACGGATCGCAGCCCGCGCACGGAACTGCTCGACGGTACCAATGACGCGGCTGGCGCCGGCATCACCATCATCCGAAATGGCACGCCGTCACCTGCCGGCGTAGGGGGCAACTGATCATGCGGATTTCCAGATTATTGAGTGTGGCGGCGGTGCTGGCGATTGGCCCCGTTCTGCCCATGCCAGCGCAAACCTTGCCCAACGGCATGGGCACGGTCATCATCTCCGCCAGCGACAGCATGGTCTCGCGCAGTGTCAAGGTCGGCGTGAACAAGTCGGTGATCATCGAGCTTGAAGCACCCGCCGCAGATGTCGTGATCGCCAATCCCGAGATCGCCGATGCGGTTGTCCAGACCTCGAAGCGGATCATCTTCCGCGGGGTCCGTTACGGTGAGACGAGCGCGCTCATTTTTGACCGCAACGGCAATACGCTGCTCGATCTTTCGCTGCAGGTCGAAACGGACATGGCAGCGCTTCAGAGCACGATTTCCCGCCACGTTCCCGAAGCACGTGTTAAGTTGGAAAGCCTGAACGGCAGCATCGTGCTGACCGGATCAGTCGACAGCATGTCCCAGTCGGACAGTGTCCGCCAACTCGTCGCCGCCTATTTTCCCTCCGGCGCCGAAGCGCCGCAGATCGTGAACATGCTCAACGTGCTGGCACCGGACCAGGTGCTGCTCGAAGTGCGCGTCGTCGAGATGCAGCGCAATGTGGTCAAGCAGCTGGGCATCAACCTGTCGGGTGTGCCGAACTGGGGTGACCTTGCAAACCTCGTCGAGCGCCAGCTGTTTGTTGGCGACCCGCCCGTCGATACCGGTACGACCACGCTGGCGCCGGGCCTGCCGTTCAGCGGCGCCGGGAACTTCAGCAGCAATCTCGGCTTTCCGATCCAAGGCCGGTCGCTCGGTGGAATCGGCGGATCGGCGACGTACACGAACTATGTCGGAACGGACCTGCAATCGCGTGTCGGCGCCGCCTTCAACGCACTGGAGCGGATCGGTGTCGTCAAGACGCTAGCCGAACCGACCATGGTCGCGATGTCCGGCGAGAGCGCCAAGTTCCTTGCCGGCGGTGAGTTCCCGGTTCCGGTTGGCCAGGACAACCAGGGCCGTATCACGGTGGAGTTCAAGCCTTACGGGGTGGGCCTCGGTTTCACGCCGGTCGTCCTTTCGGAAGGCCGCATCTCGCTGAAGATCTCGACTGAAGTGTCGGAACTGACCTCGCAGGGCGCTTTCCAGGGAACCAGCCAGACTATCGTCGACGACGAAGGCAACGTGATCCAGATCCAGGGTGTCACCCTGCCGGGCCTGACCGTTCGCCGCGCCGAATCGACGATCGAACTGCCGTCGGGCGGCTCAATGATGATGGCCGGCCTGATCTCGGTGAAGGACCGCCAGAACCTCGACCAGGTTCCCGGCCTCAAGAAACTGCCGATCCTCGGCGCGTTGTTCCAGTCCCGCGACTTCATCTCCGAGGAAAGCGAGCTTGTCGTCATTGTGACGCCTTACCTCGTCAACCCGGCCGCCAAGTCCGACCTGCGCACACCTGCGGATGGCTACGCCAACGCGTCAGATGCCAAGACTATCTTCTTCGGCAAGCTGAATGAAACCTACGGCCGCGACGGCGCGCCGGTCAATGCAGACGAATATAGGGCCCCTGTGGGCTTCATGGAAGAGTAGGGGACAGGGAAATGACCATCGCCTCAAAACCACGCAATCTCCTGGTGCTCGGCGCCAGCCTGCTGAGCCTCGGCGCCTGTGCCAGCCACGCACCGACCGCCGTGTCGAGCGACTATCTTCAGGGTACGGCGCTCAGCCGCAACGAGATCGGCGTCACCAAGCGCACCGAGTTTCTTGAGGTTGGGCTCTCGCCGCAGGCCAGCGAGCTTTCGGAGGGCGATCGTGCCCGCATCCGGAGCTTCGTGGGCGTCTATGCGGAGCGCGGCCACGGCCCGCTCGTGATGTCCCTGCCAGCCGCCAGCAGCAATCCGCAACTCGCAGTCACCGCAGTTGCCGAAGCGCGCGCCATCGCCTGGGAAAAGGGCATCCAGTATGACGAGCTGTCGGGCACGTCCCACGGCGCCGGTGAGGCCTATGCCCAGCCGATGATCCTCGCCTTCCAGATCTATGACGCCGTTGCACCCAAGTGCGAGTCGAAGTCGGCACATGATTTCGGCGACGTTAGTTCGAACAATAACCTGCCGACACTTGGCTGTTCGGTTCGCACAAACCTGGCGGCCATGATCGCCGATCCGGCAGACTTGCTGGGCAACCGCCCGCTGGACTCAGGGGATGCACAGCGGCGTGAAATCATTCTCGAGAAGTTCCGTCAGGGTCAAACCACGGCCGCCGAGCGGTCGCAGCAGGAATCCGGCGCTGTCTCGCAGGTCGTGAACTAGGCCGGTCATCCGGCAAGAGGAGTACGCGTATCATGGGTAAGGAAACGGCACTTTTTGAAGACGACTTCGGCACAGAGTTCGAAGACGTGTTCAATGAAGAGACGCTGACCGGGGCGAACGATCCGGTTGCCGAAGACCCCTTCGCCGAGACGGGCGACCAGCCGGTCCAGCCGGTATCGGATCAGATGTCGAAGCCGGTGATGGCGGGCGGTTTTTCTTTCGCCCCGCTGGAACAGTCTGGCGGCGACGCCATGCTGCCGGCCATCTCGATCAAGCTGTTCTATGAGCGCGAGGAAACGCGCGAACTCATCCAGGTCTGCGCCTCCGACCGCCGGATGGGCCGGGCGACGGTCGAGTGCATTCCGGGCGGTATCGCCGCAGCGGTCGCAGACCTTCGCGCCAATACGACGCCCAACCTGCTGATGGTCGAATCTTCGGCCCAGGCCAGCCAGGTGCTGCACGAAATTGATTCGTTGGCGGAGCATTGCGACGACCATGTAAAGGTGCTGGTCATCGGCGCGGTCAACGACATCACGCTGTATCGCCAGCTTGTTGCGCGCGGTGTGTCCGAATATCTCGTGCCGCCGCTTCAGCCGCTGCAGATCATCCGGTCCATCTCGAACCTGTTCGCGGATCCCGATGCGCCTTTCCTTGGCAAGCAGATCTCCGTGGTCGGCGCCAAGGGCGGGGTAGGGGCCTCGACGATTGCCCACAACCTGGCCTGGGCGCTCGCCGAGAATACCCATGTCAACACGACGCTGGTTGACCTTGATCTCTCCTTCGGCACAACGGCGCTGGACTTCAACCAGGACACGCCGCAGACCATCGCAGATGCCCTGCTGGCCCCGGAACGAGCTGACAATGCCGTGATCGAACGGCTGCTGGCCCGTGCCACCGAACGCCTCTCGCTGTTCACCGCGCCGGCCAATATCAACCAGATCATGGACATTCCGGACGAGTCCTACGCGACCGTCATCGACAGTGTGCGCCGCAACGTGCCCTATATGGTGCTCGACTTGCCGCATGCCTGGAGTCAATGGGTGCGCAGCACACTGATCGCTTCGGATGAGGTCATCATCGTCTGCCAGCCGGACCTCGCCTCGCTGCGCAACGGCAAGAACATGATCGACCAGCTCAAGGGCCACCGCATCAATGACCATGCGCCGCGTCTGGTGCTGAACATGTGCGGCGTGCCGAAACGTCCGGAAATTCCGGTCAAGGATTTCGCGGCAGCCATCGGCGTCGAGCCTGATATCATCGTGCCTTTCGAGCCCGAAGTGTTCGGGATGGCGGCCAACAATGGCCAGATGATTTCGGAAACCTCGCCGGCCGCAAAATCGTCGGCTGCCATCGACCAGCTCGCCAGCATTCTGACGGGCCGGGCGATCCAGCAAGCAGAGAAATCATTCATCAAGAAACTTCTGGGCAAGTAAGCCGGATTCGACATTACGGGTAGGGATATGGCTTTCGGAAAACGCTCGGGTTCTGCAGCTGCCACGCTTCCAGGCGCGCCGGCATCAACGCCGGTATCGCCGAAGCCGGCCGCGCCGAAACCGGCTGCACCCTCCGCCCAGGCCAAGCCTGCCGGCGCCGTACCCGGCGCGCCGCCGGCCGCGCCTGTCAAGCTGAAGACGCCTGAGTTCAAGCCGGAGCCGGTTCGCAAGGTCAACCAGCATTCCGAACAGTATTACGCCACCAAGACGACGATCTTCAACGCGCTGATCGACACGATCGACCTGTCGCAACTGGCGCAGCTCGACACTGAAAGCGCGCGCGAGGAAATCCGCGACATCGTCGTCGAGATCATCAGTATCAAGAATGTCGTAATGTCGATCTCCGAGCAGGAATACCTGCTGGACGATATCTGTAACGACGTGCTGGGCTATGGCCCGCTCGAGCCGCTGCTGGCGCGCGATGACATCGCCGATATCATGGTCAACGGCGCCGACACGACCTATATCGAGGTCAACGGCAAGATCGAGCGCACCAATATCCGCTTCCGCGACAATGCGCAGCTGATGAACATCTGCCAACGGATCGTGTCACAGGTCGGCCGCCGCGTCGATGACAGTTCACCGATCTGCGACGCGCGTTTGCTGGACGGCTCGCGTGTGAACGTGATTGCGCCGCCGCTCGCCATCGACGGCCCGACGCTCACCATTCGTAAGTTCAAGAAAGACAAGCTGAAGCTTCAGGATCTCGTGAAGTTCGGCTCGATAAGCGAAGCCGGCGCCGAAGTCTTGCGCATCATCGGCCACAGCCGCTGTAACGTCCTGATCTCCGGCGGTACGGGTTCGGGCAAAACGACGCTGCTGAACTGTCTCACCGGCTTTATCGAACCCGGTGAGCGCGTCATCACCTGCGAAGACTCCGCAGAACTTCAGCTGCAACAGCCGCACGTCGTGCGCCTCGAAACCCGCCCGCCGAACATCGAAGGCTCGGGCGAGATCACGATGCGCGACCTTGTGAAGAACTGTCTGCGTATGCGTCCTGAACGCATCATCGTGGGCGAGGTTCGCGGACCGGAAGCGTTTGACCTTCTGCAGGCCATGAACACGGGCCACGATGGCTCGATGGGTACGCTGCACGCCAATTCCGCGCGCGAGGCCCTGAGCCGTGTTGAGTCCATGATCACCATGGGCGGCTTCTCTCTGCCGGCAAAAACCATCCGAGAAATGATCGTCGGCTCGATTGATGTGGTCGTCCAGGCCTCCCGCCTGCGCGATGGTTCGCGCCGCATCATGGGTATCACCGAAGTGCTCGGTCTCGAAGGCGATACGATCGTGCTGCAGGATATCCTGAAATACGAGATCGACGGCGAAGACGATGACGGCAAGATCATTGGCCGCCACCGGGGCATGGGCATCGGCCGGCCACGCTTCTGGGAGCGGGCCGCTTACTACAACATGGAGCGCGAATTGGCAGAAGCCCTCGATTCGCTGAACGGCGCCTGATGAGCAGTACCCTGATCATAGTCCTCGTGGCCGTCCTGGCCTTCGCTGCAATCGTCGGCGTCGGGTTCACCTTCACGTCCGGTGAGAATGACGCCGCCAAGAAGCGGGCGCGAGAGATCGGTGCCGGCCGGGCCCCGGTTCAGATGTCGAAGGCTGCCGGTAAGGCGGCGGACGATACCGCCAAGCGCCGCGCCAAGACGCAGGAAATGCTCGAAGGCCTGCGCAAGCAGGACAAGGAGCGCCGCAAGATGTCGGCTGCTCAGGATATCGGTTCCAAGTTGACCCAGGCGGGTCTTGAATTGCCGATCCCGATGTTCTGGGTAATCTCGGCGATTGCCGGTATGGTCTGCGCTTCAGTCGTCTGGATGTCGGGTGCGGACGGTCTGGTGATTAGCGGCATCAGTCTCAAGAGCCGTCCGGTCCTGTGCGGGGCGGCCTTCTTCGCTGGCACGTTCGGGCTGCCGCAGTTCGTCCTTAACACGATGATCAAGGGTCGCCACAAGAAGATGATCAACCAGTTCGCCGATGCGCTTGACGTGATCGTGCGCGGTGTGAAAACCGGTCTGCCGCTGAACGAGTGTATCCGTATCATCGGCAAGGAAAGCCCCGAACCCCTGCGTAAGGAGTTCCTGACCTTCGCGGATAACCTGTCGATGGGCTCCGGCCTCGACCGGGCCCTCGCGTCGCTCTACAAGCGCATGCCGCTGCAGGAAGTGAACTTTTTCGCCATCGTGCTGCTGATCCAGGCAAAAGCAGGCGGAAACCTTTCCGAAGCGCTTGGCAACCTTTCGACGGTAATCCGCTCACGGAAGATGATGCGCGAGAAGGTAAAGGCGCTGTCTTCGGAAGCAAAAGCATCGGGCTTCATCATCGGCTCCCTGCCAATCGCGGTAGGCGTCATGGTGTTCCTGACCACGCCTGCGTACATCATGGAATTGTTCACCACCGAGACTGGACACGTCATTCTTGCCCTCGCGGCAGCGATGATGGGCACCGGCATCACGGTGATGCGCAACATGATCAACTTCGACATGTAAGGGCAGGCAGGCATGTACGAGTTTATGCTCTCCTTCACGAAGCCTGAAACGCTGGCAGCTTATCTGGTCGCGGCGGCTGTGTTCGGAACATTCCTGACATTCGCCTTGCCTTACCTGCAGGGCAACAAGCTTGAGACACGTCTCAAGGCCGTTGCTTCCCAACGCGAGCGGCTGCGCAAGCAGAGCCGCGCCGCGCTTGAGAAAAAAGGCCTGCGCCGCAAGGACAATTCCGTTGTCGGCAATATTTCATCAAAGCTGAACCTTGCCGAAGCGCTGGAAGATCCGAACGTCATTAAGCTGATGAACCAGGCAGGCCTGCGCGGTCCGGGGCCGATCTCGGCTTTCTATTTCTCCCGGATGATCCTGCCATTCGTCGGCGCCTTGATCGCGTTCGTCTATATCTTCTATGTGAACGACCACGGCCTCAACATATTCATGAAGTATGGCTCGCTGGCCTTTGGTGCCGCGGCCGGCTTTTATGCACCAAACCTCTATATTTCCAACATGGCCCAGAAGCGCCAGAAGTCGCTTATGCGCGCCTTCCCGGACTCGCTCGACATGCTGCTGATCTGTGTTGAGGCCGGCATGTCGATCGAGATGGGCTTCAACAAGGTCAGTCAGGAAATCGGCACAGCCTCGCCGGAACTGGCCGAGGAATTCGGCATCACGGTGGCGGAACTTTCCTACCTGCCAGACAGGCGCCAAGCTTACGAAAACCTAGCGATCCGCACGGGTCATGAAGGCGTGAAGGCGGTCTGCATGGCGCTCGGGCAGGCGGAGCGTTACGGCACGCCGCTCGGCGATTCGCTGCGCATGATGGCCAAGGAAAACCGCGAAATGCGGATGTCGGAAGCCGAGAAGAAAGCGGCCGCGCTGCCGGCCCAGCTGACGGTTCCGATGATCCTGTTCTTCCTGCCGGTCCTGTTCCTCGTTGTGCTCGGTCCAGCCTATATCAAGTACCAGAAGATGCAGGGTGACAATAAAACCGCGCCTCAGGTGACTGAGCTTCAGGTTGAGCGCGACTTCGCCTGATCCGGGCCTGAGAGCGTACAGGGCTTTCCCAGCGCGCGGCGGGCCGCTAGACCGGCGGCATGAGTCTGATTCCGCTTGCTGCCACCACGCTGGCCCGGTTCGGTATTGCGCCGTCCGGCGCGCCGGCTGAGCTCGCCTGTCGCACGCCGCTCACCGGCGAAACGCTTACGCACCTGAAGGTGGACCCGCCCGAAACGGTGGAAGCCGCGCTGGCCAATGCCGCGCGAGCCTTCGCCCTCTGGCGCGATGTGCCGGCGCCGCGCCGGGGTGAACTCGTCCGCCTGCTGGGCGAGGAGCTGCGCCGCGCCAAGGATGACCTTGCCAAGCTTGTCACGCTGGAGGCCGGCAAGATCCCGGCCGAGGCGATGGGGGAGGTGCAGGAGATGATCGACATCTGCGACTTTGCCGTCGGCCTCTCCCGCCAGCTGCATGGGCTGACGATTGCGTCGGAACGCCCCGGCCACCGGATGATGGAGACCTGGCATCCGACCGGGATCACGGCCGTCATCACAGCCTTCAATTTTCCGGTCGCCGTCTGGGCCTGGAACGCCGCACTGGCGCTGGTCTGCGGCAATCCGGTGATCTGGAAACCGTCCGAGAAAACGCCGCTGACGGCGCTCGCCGTGATGGCCGTGTTCGCCCGCGCCGTGCGCGCGTTTGGTGATGCGCCGGACGGCCTCGCGGCTTGCCTGATCGGCGGGCCGGAGACCGGGGCTACGCTCGCGGCTGATCCCCGCGTTGCGGTCGTCTCGGCCACGGGGTCAACGCGCATGGGAAGGGCGGTCGCGCCGGTGGTCGCCGCGCGCTTCGGCAAGACCATTCTCGAACTTGGTGGCAACAATGCCGCCATCGTCTGTCCGTCTGCGGATCTTGACCTCGCCGTGCGCGCCATCGCCTTCTCGGCGCTCGGCACGGCGGGCCAGCGCTGCACCACGATGCGCCGCCTGTTCGTGCACGAACAGATTGCGGATGCGCTGATCCCGCGCCTGAAGGCCGCCTGGACCTCGGCCAAGGTCGGCAATCCGATGTTGCCGGGCGTGCTCGTCGGCCCGCTGATCGATGACGCTGCCGGGGCCGCCATGTCGGCAGCGCTGGCCGAGGCGGCCGGGGCCGGGGGCGAAGTGTCCGGCGGCGAAATCGTGGACACAGACGGTGGCGTCTACCGCCGCCCGGCGCTGGTGCTCATGCCATCGCAGACCGGTCCGGTCCTGCGGGAGACTTTTGCGCCGATCCTGTACGTTATGAAGTACACGGAGATTTCCGAGGCCATCGCGCTGAACAATGCTGTGGGAGCGGGCCTCTCCTCCTCGATCTTTACGACCGACCTGCGTGAAGCCGAACGCTTCGTCGCCGCCTCGGGCTCGGACTGCGGCATCGCCAACGTCAACATCGGCACCTCCGGCGCCGAAATCGGCGGCGCCTTCGGCGGCGAAAAGGAAACCGGCGGCGGGCGTGAGTCGGGTTCGGATGCGTGGAAAGGCTACATGCGCCGCGCGACGAACACGATCAATTACTCCAGCGAACTCCCGCTCGCGCAGGGAATAAAGTTTGATAGCCATTAGAGTATTGGCCTTTTGGTCTGCCACTCAAACCCACCGCTCATCCTGAGCGAAGTCGAAGGATAGGCCAAGCCGAACTGCATCTCGCCCCGGCTCTCCCTCGACTTCGCTCAGGATGAGCCGTTTGGGGAGGGCAGGTGCAGAGATTCCCCTGACGCTCTAATTCCGTAGACGGAGCGTTCGTTTCGGCTCGTCTTCAGTCGCCACAGCCGCAGCGGCAGGGGCCGCTTCCGCGATCCGGGCCGGAGCGGGCGTCTCGGCGAGCGACTCGTAGGTGCGGGTCGGCTGGATGAGGCCTTGCAGCAGGGCGGCGTTCTGCTGGACGATCTCGGCGGGGGCGGCGGTTTCGCTGACGGCTTTCATTTCGTCGAAGCGGCCCTGCAGGCCGAGGACAAGCGCGAGGTTTTCGGTGACGCGGGCGCCGGCATCGGGGTTGGCCGAGGCGAGGCGCAGCCGGGCTTCGGCGCCGGTGAGGTCGCCGGTCAGCATCAGCGAGAGGCCGAAATTGGTCAGGGTCGTTGTGCGGTAGGGTTCCAGCTCAAGGGCTTTTTCATAGCAGGTCTGGGCGAGCTTGTGCTGGCTCTGCTGGTCGAACGTGGTGCCGAGGGCGGCCCAGGTTTCGGCGCGGGTGGGTTCCAGTTCGGTGGCGCGGTGGAAGGCGCGGCCGGCATTGGCGATATCGCCGCTGGCCATCGTGATGCGGCCATACAGCATCAGCGCGTCGACGCTTTGCGGATGCACGATCAGGGTACGCGATAGGACATCGATGGCGCGCTCATGGCTGCCGATTTCGCGCAAGGCGCGGGCAAATTCGAGCGCAGAGCTGAGGTCTTCGGGATCCTTGATGTTTTCCTTGGCCCAGAAATTGGCGCGGGTCAGCGGATCGGCGCGGTTGGCGGCGGCGCGTTCTTCGGCTGTGGCCGGTTTCGCCGCTTCCAGCATGGCGCGCTCGGCTTCGGCCTCTGGTCCGGATTTCGGCGAGGTGGCACACCCCGAAGTTGAGGCGGCAAGGGCAAAGGCAAGCAAGGCCAGAGACGTTTTGGCACTGGACATCATCGGGCTCCGTGTATGTATCGGCAGCAGTATTGCGGATACTGACCGGGCCGCGTCAAAGTTCGGTTAACGCGGGACTTTCTGTTCTTAACCAGTCCCGATCCGCTCCAGCTTTCCGGAAAGATGCATGCACAAGAGTTTCACCGTCAAAACCCGCAACGCCGCGCGCGTTTACCTCTACACAGCCCGCAGTTTCGCGGGCCTCACGGCCGAGCCGTTCACTGGCGCCAAGGCGATCGCCGCGGCGCAGGCCTTTACCGGCGGGGCAGGGCAGACCGTGCTGGTGCCCGGGCCGGAGGGAGCGGTACAGTTCGTTCTGTTCGGGCTGGGGGCCGGTAAGGATGCGCTGGCCGTGGCGGCCCTGTCGGCGCGCCTGCCGGAGGGGGATTACGAGATCGCCGGGGATGGTGACCAGCCCTTCGCCCAGATCGCGGCGGCCTGGGCCGATGGCGCCTACCGGTTCGAGCGCTACAGGACGGAGAAATCCTCGCCGCCGAGACTGAAGATTCCGGGCGGCAAGGCCGGGGAGGCCCTGTCGCTGGAAGCGGACGCGGCGGCGCATCTGCGCGACATGGTCAACACGCCGGCCGCCGACATGACGCCGGCGGGCCTGCAGGCCGAGATGGCGGCGCTGGCGGAACGCTATGGCGCGACGCTGAGCGCGGTCGTGGGCGAGGCGCTGCTGGTCGAGGGCTATCCGATGATCCACGCGGTAGGCCGGGCGGCGACCGAGGCCCCGCGTTTCCTGGAACTGGAATGGGGCAAGCCCGGCGCGCCGAAGATCGCCTTCGTCGGCAAGGGCATCACGTTTGATTCCGGCGGGCTGAACATCAAGGGCGGCGACGGTATGCGGATCATGAAGAAGGACATGGGCGGCGCGGCGCACGCGATTGCACTGGCCGAGATCGTGATGGGCGCGGGCCTGCCGGTGCACCTGAAGCTGTATGTCTCGGCGGCGGAGAATGCGATTGCCGGCAATTCCTTCCGGCCGGGAGATATTCTCTCCAGCCGCAAGGGGCTGACGGTCGAGATCGACAATACCGACGCCGAGGGCCGGCTGGTGTTGGGCGATGCATTGACGCGGGCATCGGAGGAGGACCCGGACCTGCTGATCGACTTTGCCACGCTGACCGGGGCGGCGCGGGTAGCGCTCGGGGCGGACCTTGCTCCTCTTTATACGGATGATGAGGCGCTGGCGGCGGATATTCTCGCGGCCTCGGCGCGGACGGGCGATCCGGTTTGGCGGATGCCGCTGTGGGACGCCTACCTCGCGGACCTTAAAAGCCCGGTGGCAGACCTCGTGAATTCTGGCGGGGCGTTTGGCGGCTCAATCACGGCGGCGGTTTTCCTGAAACAGTTCGTCAGCGCGAAGAGCTGGGCGCACTTTGACATCTGGGCCTGGCGCAAGGCAAAGTATGGCCGGCCGGATGGCGGCGCGGCGTGCGGGCTGCGGGCGGTGTGGTCGATGCTTGAGGCGCGGTACGGGGGGTAGGGCGGGATTTATCCCGCCATCTTGGATTGGCCGGCGGGATAGATCCCGCCCTACTTTCTGTCGCTCATCCCGGCGAATGCCGGAATCCGGACCGGAGGCGGGAAGTCTGGGCCCCGGCTTTCACCGGGTGAGCGGCAGAAGGTGAGGTTGTCGTTCGTTGCAGCACGTTTGCCCGGAGCGGCGGGGCCGTCCGGGGGAGCATAGTGCGCGGTGAGTTCTGGAGTCAGGACGTGTCGGCGAAGCGGGGCCAGGCCTGGGCCGTGGCGGCTTCGAGATCTGCGAACAGGGTTTTGATCCGGTTCGTGCGCGCGGTCCTGATGCCGGGCGGGGCCGCGGGTTTCAGCGGGCGCGCAGCGAGCGGTTTGTACGCGAGGCGGCGGCGCAGGCGCAGGGCGCATGTGTCTGGGTCGGCGATGGCATTGCGCAGCGCCGCGAGGCGCAGGACGAAACGCTGGTTGAAGACCTCCGGGCTGACAGGCGACCGGACGGGAGCGGGCGGGGCGTCGCCGAAGATGGAAATGCGGGGGCCCCTGTTTCGAGGCAGCTGGCCTTTGCTTGCGCCGATGGCGGGTTCGGTGAGGCGGAAGGCGGGCACGCGCGGCGCGGTGGGCGGGGCGCTGCATTTCGGCGGCAGCGGGGGCGGGTCCGTGCGGGGGCGGACAGACGGACGGGCGAGCGGCGGCATGCGCGCGGCGAGCAGGTAGATCGCGCGGCGGATCAGCGCTTCGCAGGGTTTGATCACGGTACGGAGGAGTGTGCGCAGCATCCTCGGGCCGAAGGCGCTGGCGGGCGCGGTATTTAGTTGATTGAACAGGAAAGCAACGAGACCGGCCGACAGCTCACGCGCTTCGCCGATCAGCGCGGCGGTGTCTGGTTCAGGGGCGGAAACGGTCTCGCTCATGCGGGCAGTATAACCCCGCCAGAGGGGGTGTAGGATAAGTTTCCTGAATTTTCTTGTAAGGCCTTGAAATAACAGGGAGCGGCCCCTGCAGTTTTGTGGGATAAGGCGGTATCAGTTGACGGTTTCCGGCGCGCCGTCCTGCTCTGCGATGCGGATGGCTTCGCGCACGTCGCCGCGCAGGACGAGCGTGTCGATATTCTTCGGATCGGCGCGCATTGCGGCTTCGACATCCTGCATCGCAAGATCATAGCTTTTCTTGTTGAGGTGCACTTCGGCGCGCAGCTGGTGGCCGGTGGACAGGCCCGGCGAATTGGCGAGGGCGAGGTCGAGATCGGAGAGGGCTTCGTCCCACTCTTCCAGCACGATATTGGCCGCCGCCCGGTCGAGCAGCAGGTCCGTAGTGCCGGGGGCGAGTTTCAGGGCGTCCGAAAAGCTGATGACGGCCGCGTCTGCCGCGCCGGCCTGCAGCCAGGCGTGGCCGGCCTGCGAGAGATAGAGCGCGCGCTGTTCCATCGTGCCACCATCCGGGGCGGTGGCGAGGGCCTGAAGGCGCTCGGCGCCGACTTCGAGGCTGCCGAGCGCGATCAGGGCGAGGGCGGTGCACTGGCGGGCGCCGGGGCGATTGCCTTCGGCGGCCCAGGCGAGGCCGTCCTCATAGGCATTGTCCGGATCGGTCTCGATTTTCTCGACGCAGGCGGCGAGGCGGGCCTCTTCGGCTCTGGCGATTTCGGCGCCGGCGGACTGCATCATCAGGGCGGCGCCGGCAGCGAAGGCGATCAGGGACATGGGCAGGAGACTCCGGACGGTCTATTCACGCGCTTTAGGCAACGGCGTTCAGGGCTTGGCAAATGACTTCGGCGCAATCTCTGCTTTTTGTTTTCGGGCTTGGCTACACTGCCACGCAGCTGGCGCTGCGCCTGAAATCTGCGGGCTGGCGCGTTGCCGGGACCGTGCGGAGCGAAGAAAAGGCAGCGCGGCTGCGCGCGAACGGGATCGAGGCGCAGGTCTGGGCCGGGGATGGGCCGGCTCTGGTGCCGGACGGCGCGCATTGGTTGATCACGGTTCCACCGGATTCCGAGGGCTGCCCCACGCTGCGCGCCGTAGGCGGGCAGGCCGGGACGGCGGCGTCGGTGACGTATCTGTCGACCACGGGCGTTTATGGCGACCTGCGGGGCGGGTGGGCGTTTGAGGATTCCGAGGTCAATCCCGGCTCAGCGCGGGCCGAGGCGCGTGTGCGGGCGGAGACGCAGTGGCTGGATGCGACCGGCGGGGCGGCGCGGCTTGTGCGGTTGCCGGGCATCTACGGGCCGGGGCGCTCGCCGTTCGAGCGGCTGCGCGCAGGGACGGCGCAGCGCATCGTCAAGCCGGGACAGGTGTTCTCGCGCGTGCATGTGGACGATATCGCGAGCGGGATTGAGGCGCTGCTCGCGCGGCCGGACGCGGCGGGCGTGTTTCATCTGTGCGATGACCTCCCGGCGCCGCCGCAGGACGTGACCGCATTTGCGGCGGAGCTGCTCGGCGTGACCGTGCCGCCGGAGGTGGCGATTGAGGACGCGGCGCTGAGCGCGATGGCGATGAGTTTCTATGCCGAGTGCAAGCGTGTCTCGAATGCGCGCGCGAAAGCGGCGCTCGGCTGGCGGCCGCGCTATCCGACTTACCGGGAAGGGCTCGCCGCCATTCTGGACGCGGAACGCATCGAATCTCCTTGATTGTTCATGCTTCTGCCGGATTCGCGCCCCGTTGGCGCCGCCCGGTTCCTGTGTAAGAGTTAATGAAGAGTCGGGAGGACTTTGTAGATGTCAGTATTGGTTCGGAGCAGGTCTTTGGTCCTGCGTGCGTTTGTCGCCGCAATTCTTCTGGGTGTCGCCGCGTGCGGCGGGTCGCAGACACGAACCGAACCGGGCGAAGATGCCGATGCGCAAGT
The DNA here is from genome assembly GCA_040223555.1 of Hyphomonas sp. GTDB lineage: Bacteria > Pseudomonadota > Alphaproteobacteria > Caulobacterales > Hyphomonadaceae > Hyphomonas. Next base: position 36,262 of record JAVKGA010000002.1, on the reverse strand, counting down.
GCTGGTCGAGCGATCCCCGGCGGATCAGGTGGCCGCGCGCAAGCGCGAGGAAGCCCGCCAGAGGGCGCGCGAAGCGGCAGAGCAGGAATTTTCCTACTTCCGCTACCGGATCGACACCTCGACTGAGCAGCCGCTGGCCTGTTTCGTCTTCTCGGCGGCGCTTGATCCGAAAGCGGACTATTCTCCCTATGTCGAATTCAAGCCGGCTTTCCGCGCCGCCTACACGGTTGAAGGCCGTGAGCTTTGCGTGGGCGGGCTGTCCTTTGGCACGACGCGCACCGCCACGATTCTTGCAGGCCTCCCGGCCGCCGATGGCCGGACGCTGAAGCGGGCCGAGACGGTGCCGGTCGACTTTGCCGACCGTCCGGCGTTTGTCGGCTTCAAGGGCACAGGCGTGATCCTTCCGCGCGAGAATGCCGATGGCCTGCCGATCGAGACGGTGAACGTCGATCAGGTGCGCGTTGTCGTCAGCCGCATCAATGACCGCGCGCTGGTGTTCAAGAATATCAATGCCGGCACCACCACGGGGCAGGGCCAGTGGTCCTGGATGTGGGGTCCGGATTCGCCGGAAGATGTGGCCGAGGAACTTTTCACCGGCACGATGAATATTGCGAGCGCCGCGAATGCGCCGATCGTGACCGTGTTCCCGTTGCAGGATGTCGTGGGGCCAATGAAGCCCGGCGCCTATTTCGTCAGCGTCACGGACGCCGCGGAACTGACCGACGGCGAAGGACCGCCGGCCTCGTCGGGGCGCTGGATATTGCTGACGGACCTCGCGCTGACCGCCTATCGCGGCGAGAATGGGCTGGATGTGACGCTCCGTTCCCTGAAGGATGGCAAGACCGTCCGGGGCGCGACCGTGCAGTTGCTGGCGGCGAACAATGCCGTGCTGGCCGAAGCCAAGCCGAACGATCAGGGGCGCGTGACATTTGATGCACCGTTGATGAACGGGCAGGGCAACATGGCACCGCGCCTCGTGCTGGCGACGGCGGCGAATGGCGAGCTTGCGGCGCTTGATCTGGCGCGCGCGCCGGTCGACCTGTCCGAAGACGAAGTGGGCGGGCGGCGCACGCCGGGGCCTGTGGATGCGTATATCTACACGGATCGCGGCATCTATCGCCCGGGCGAGTCCGTCGAGCTGACGGCGATGCTGCGCGACCGCGCAGGGCGTCAGGTCACGGGCCGGGACGGGCAGTTGATCGTCTATCGCCCGAACGGGCTGGTGGCCTCAAAGGTGCGCTTCACGGATCCGGAGCCGGGGGCTGTGCTGTCGACGTTTGACCTGCCGAAGGGCGCCTCGCGCGGCGAATGGCGGGCGAGTATCGAGATTGACGGGATCACCTCGCCGGCGGGAGACGTGCGCTTTGCGGTCGAGGATTTCGTACCGCAGCGCATCGCCGTTGACATCAAGGCGGATGAGACGAAAGCGCTGAAGGCGGGCGGGACGCGGGACGTCGAGATCGGCGCGCGCTTCCTTTATGGTGCGCCGGGCGCAGGCCTAACGGTGAAGGCGGAAGCGCGGCTGGAAGCCGACCCGTCGCCGTTCAAAGCCTTCCAGGGCTTCAAGTATGGCCGGCATGACCAGACCTTCGAAGAGCAGATCCTTGAGTTTGATGATACGACCACGGATGGTTCGGGCAAGGCGGTGATCCGGCTTTCGCCCGGCACGGCGGGGTCGAATTCCGGTCTGCCGCTGCGCCTGAATACGGTGGTCAGCGTGCTCGAGCCGGGCGGGCGTGCGGTCGCGGAAAGCGTGCGCGTGCCGTACCGGCCTGAGGCGCTGTATGTGGGCGTGAAACCGGCGTTCGAGTCGAGCGTGGAAGAGGGCGGGGATGCGTCCTTCCAGGTCGTCGCGGTGAATGCGGAAGGCGAGGCTGTGGCCCAGCGGCTCAGCTGGAAAGTGCTGGCCATTGATTACCACTATGACTGGTATCGGGATGGCGATCGCTGGACCTGGCGCCGTTCGCGCACGGTCACGAAAGTCAATGAAGGCGTTGTCAATGCGCCGGCCGGCGGAACCGCCGAGATCAAGGCGGGCGGCCTCGATTGGGGCAGCCATGAGTTGATCATCGAAGGCCAGAGCGCGTTTGCGAGCTCCGGCGCCAGCACCAGCTTCTATGTCGGCTGGGGCGGCTGGACGAGCGAGGACGGCACCGAAGCGCCGGACCGCGTGAAGGTGGTTGTGTCGGAAAAGGAGCCGCGCGCCGGGCAGAATGCCGAGCTGACGATTGTGCCGCCGTATGACGGTCAGGCGCAGGTCGTCGTGGCGACGGACCGGGTGCTCAGTGTGCAGAACCTGTCCGTTTCGTCGAAGGGCACCAAGATCACGCTGCCGGTGACGGCGGAGTGGGGCGAGGGCGCCTATGTGATGGTCACGGTCTATTCGGGCCGCGACCCGATCCTCAACGCCAAGCCGCGCCGTGCGGTGGGTGTGGCACATGTGCCGGTGGACATGGATTCGCGCACCTTCAAGGTGACGCTGGACGCCCCGGAGATCGCGCGTCCGAAGACGCAGATGTCGGTTGATGTGAAAGTCGAGGGCGGGCCGAAGGAAAAGGTCTACCTGACGCTGGCCGCAGTGGATGAAGGCATCCTGCAGCTGACGAAGTTCAAGTCGCCGGACCCGGTGGCGCATTACTTTGGCCGTAAGGCGCTGGGCGTGGAACTGCATGACGATTACGGACGATTGCTGGACCCGAACATGGGCCTGCCGGCGGAAGTGCGCGTCGGCGGTGACCAGCTCGGCGGCGAGGGCCTGACGGTGGTGCCGACCAAATCGGTGGTGCTGTTCTCCGGCCTCGTTGAAGTGAAGAATGGACGTGCCAAGGTGCCGCTCGACTTGCCGGAGTTCAATGGCGAGCTGCGCCTGATGGCAGTCGTCTGGTCGAAGACCGGACTTGGCCATGCGGATGACAAGATGAAGGTGCGCGACAAGGCGCCGTCGGATCTCGTGATGCCGCGCTTCCTGGCGCCGGGCGATGAAGCGGTGATCACGGCGTCGATTGACAACGTCGAGCTAGAGGCGGGCCAGTTCGTGGCCAAGGTCTCGGGCGGGCAGCAGGTCAGCGTGGCCGAAGCGCAGCTGACGCGCACGCTCGGCAAAGCTCAGCGGGCGGACATTCCGGTGCGCGTGGCGGCAAAAGCCGAGGGCATCTCGCCGCTGCGGCTGGAAGTCAGCGGGCCGGGCAATTACTCGGTCGTGCGCAGCTATGACATCCAGACCCGGTCGCCTTACCTGCCGGAGTCGCGCGCGACGACGCAGCTGATGCGTCCGGGCGACACGTTCAGTGTCAGCCGCGCGATGCTGGCGGGCTATGTGCCGGGCTCGGTCGATGTGGCGGTGGGTTTCTCGCCGATCCCGGTGGACCCGGCGACGCTCTATGCTTCGCTGGACCGCTATCCGTATGGCTGTACTGAACAGCTGACCAGCCGCGCCCTGCCGCTCATCTATTCCGAGCAGCTGGTAGCGATGGGTGCGCGCGGCGCGCGTGACAGTGCGCGTGACAAGGTGCAGGTAGCCGTCAACACGATCCTCAACCGTCAGGGTGCGGATGGCGCGTTCGGTCTTTGGCGGGAAGGGGACGGCTACGCAACGCCGTGGCTCGGCGCCTATGCGACCGACTTCGCCTTCCGGGCCAAGCAGGCCGGCTATGCCGTGCCGGACGAGGCCCTGACACGGGCCTACGGCGCGCTGCGCACGGTGGCGACGGGCGATGCCTGGCGAGTCTATGGCTACGACACGGATGTGTATGAAGGCCAGTATTCGACCGATACGCAGCAGCAGATGATGTACCGGTCGTCCGCCTACGCACTTTATGTGCTGGCCAAGGCCGGCCAGGCGGACATTTCCCGCCTGCGCTATCTGCATGACCGCGAGCTGGAGAGCATCGACAGCCCGCTGGCGCGCGCACATATCGGAGCGGGCCTTGCCTATCTCGGCGACCGGGCGCGTGCCGCTTCGGCCTTCAAGTCGGCGGAAGCGAAACTCGGCTACAGGAATTCCGGTGACTATTACCAGACGCCGCTGCGCGATCTGGCGGGCATGCTGGCCCTCGCGGCCGAAGCGGACCTGCCAGAGACGGTGGCCCGCCTTGCCGAGAAACTTGGCAAGGATGTGCCGGAAGCCTCAAGCCTGACCACGCAGGAGAAATCCTACATGCTGCAGGCGGTCGATGCGCTGACCAAGGGCGCAGAGGAGCTGGAGGTTGGTGTCACCGGGCTCGGCAACGGCAATGATAACCAGCGCCAGTACATGCTGACGGAAGCCCAGGCCTCCGGCGGGGTCGGCTTCAAGCTCAACGCCGATGGGCCGGTGTTCCGCACCGTTCTGGTGACCGGCGCGCCGTCTTCGCCGCCACCAGCGGTCTCGTCGAAACTCAGCGCGTCGAAGCAGTTCTACACGCTGCAGGGCGATGCGGTGAAACTCGACCAGGTGCGTCAGGGCGACAAGTTCGTGGTCGGACTGACCGTGTCTCCGGACGAGCGCCGTCTCAACCCGATCATCGTGGCAGACCTGTTGCCGGCCGGTTTCGAGATCGAGACCGTCCTGCGCCCGGCGGATGCGCGTGTGGTGGAGTATGACTGGTCGACGGGTCAGGACCGCGTGCGGGCCGGGGCGTTCGATTTCCTTGGCGAGATCGCACAGGCCCAGACCGCGCAGGCGCAGGATGACCGGTTTGTGGCGGCCATCAATGTCTATGACAAGCCGGTGACGCTGGCCTATGTCGTGCGGGCCGTGACACCGGGATCGTTCGCGATACCGGGCGTGGTGGCTGAGGACATGTACCGGCCGGAAATCTTCGGACGCTCCGCCCCCGGACGGGTGACCATCCTCGCCGCGCAGGGCACGGCAGGCGGCAAGTAGGGGAGCGGCAAGGTGCGGCTCTCCGGATACGCACAATCAGGATGGGCCAGGTTCAGGACGCTGCTCGCGTCTCGCGCCTGGCCCAAACGGCTGCTTGGCGGTCTTGCCGCGTTCGTGGTTGCGGTGCTGGTTCTGGATGTTGTGTTTCCGCCGCCGCTGACGCGGGCGAACATCAACTCCGTGCTCGTGACGGACAGGCACGGAAAACCGCTGCGGGCCTTTGCGGCGCCGGACGGGCGCTGGCGCTTTGCCGTGCAGCTGGAGGCGGTTGATCCGGCCTTCGTGGACGCGCTGGTGCGGGTTGAGGACAAGCGGTTCTGGCGGCATCACGGGACGGATTGGTCCGGCATGGTGCGCGCGGTCGTCGACAGTGCGTCGGCGGGGCGGGTTGTCTCGGGCGGCTCGACGATCACGATGCAGACGGCGCGGATGCTGGAGCCAAGACCGCGCAATGTCGGCTCCAAGCTGGTCGAGATGTGGCGGGCGAACCAGCTGGAGCGGCGCTTTTCCAAACAGGAAATCCTCGAACTCTACCTGACGCTGACGCCCTATGGCGGCAACCTTGAAGGCGTGCGCGCGGCGAGCTGGAGCTATTTCGGACATGAGGCGGATCGTCTGTCCTCGGACGAGATAGCGCTGCTGATCGCGCTGCCCCAGTCGCCGGAAGTGCGCCGGCCTGACCGGCGGCCTGGGCAGGCCAAGAAGGCGCGCGACTGGGTGGCGGCGAAGCTGACAGGCTACGGCGTGTTTGCGCCCGGCGAGGCAGAGGAAGTGGCGGCGCTGCCGGTGCCGCCGCGGCGGCTGGATTTTCCGGACCGGGCCTGGCACGGCGCGGCGGCGGCTTTGTCGAATGGGGCGCGCGAGGATGTGCGCTCGACGCTGGATGCCGGGTTGCAGGCGGAACTGGAACGTATCGCGCTGACGCGCGCCGAAGCGGAAGGCACCGATGTGCAAGTCTCCGCCATTGTCGTGCATGTGCCGACGCGAGCGGTGCGTGCGCTGGTCGGCTCGGCGTCGCGGGACAGGGCGGGGGGCTGGATCGACCTCACCAACCGGTCACGCTCGCCGGGTTCGACCCTGAAGCCTTTCATCTACGGCCTCGCGTTTGATGATGGCATTGCGTCGGCAGATACGCGCGTGGAAGACCTCCCGCGCACCTTTGCGGGTTACCAGCCGGAAAACTTCGACCGGATGTTTCGCGGCGATGTGCGCATCTCGGACGCGCTCCAGCATTCGCTGAACATTCCCGCCGTGCTGATGCTGGACCGGATCGGAGCGGAGCGGTTCTCAGCGCAGCTGGCGATGGCGGGCGCACGTCCGCGCTATAGCGGCGCGGCGGGGCATAGCGCGGGCCTCGCGCTGGCGCTGGGCGGGGCGGGACTGACGGCGCGCGAACTGGCGATCCTCTATGCCGCGCTGGGCGATGGCGGGGTGGCAAAGCCGCTGGTCTGGCGCGCCGAGGAAGAGCGCGCGAGTTATGAAGGTCCGGGCAGTCGCCTTCTGGGCGAAGCGAGCGCGTCGGAGATCCTGCGCATCCTACGTGGCTCGCCTGCGCCGGCGGGGCGGATGCCGGGCAGCCTGACGCGCGATGCGCCGCAGATCGCGTTCAAGACCGGCACGTCTTACGGCTTCCGCGATGCCTGGGCGGCGGCGGTGGCGGGCGACCATGTGATTGTCGTCTGGATCGGCCGGGCCGACGGGGCGCCGCGCACGGGCGTGACCGGGCGCGACATTGCACTGCCGGTCCTGTTCGAGATGGCGGACCGGATGTCGCACCACCTGCGCGATGACGGCGAGGCGCGGGCCAGGCTGACGACCGAGCCGCTGCGCAAGGCCAAGGGCGCCCAACGCAATCTTTCGGAAGGCCGGCCGCCCGAAATCCTGTTTCCGCCGGAAGGCGCCGAGCTCTGGGCCGGACCCGTTAACGGCCAGCCGGGGCGGCCATTTGTGCTGGCGGGGCGCGGGCAGGGCGCGCTCAGCTGGTATGTGGACGGAGCACCGACGAGCCGCGACGATGCCGGCTCGCCGATCTGGCAACCGCGCCAGCCGGGTTTCTACCAGGTGACCGCCGTGGATACGCAGGGCCGCTCAACCCGGGTAAGAGTCCGCGTACTGACTGAAAATCCGGCATGAACACTCCGTAACGTGTGCAAATTGGTCACAGACGCGAGAGAATGAAGAATTCTCTGCGTCCGATGTCTTCTTTTGGACAGACTCCACAACTATTTCCCCACTCGGACAGAGTATGGTGTCCTGGCCTGAATTCGGAAGTTTTGAGTAAAAATGCAGCGTCCCGCCCTTGTGATCGCCCTGACTGCCGGACTGATGTCCACGAGCCTCGCGTTTTTTTCCAGCGCGGGCGCCGAAGATCGCCGGTTTGACGATCCGCCGGCGCGCGTGGCAACGGCTGTCTTCGCGGGCGGCGACTTTTCCTTTCTGGAAGCCGATTTCGACCAGGTTGACGGGGTCATCGAGACCACGGCCGGCTTTGCAGGCGGCCTCGGCGAGCGGCCGACCTACAGGCAGGTCTCCAGCGGCGAGAGCGACCACATGGCGGCCGTCAAGATCACTTACGACCCGTCAGCGGTCTCGTATGACCAGCTGGCGACCTATTTCGTGCGCCATATCGATCCGACCCGCGCGGAAAGCCCGGACTGCGCCATCGGCGGAGAGGCCCGTTCGGCGATCTTCGTTTCCGGCCAGGGCGAGCGCGTTGCTGCCGAAGCCTCGCTGGCCGATGCCGTCTCGGAACTCGGTCAGCCTGTGGTGACGGAGATTCTCCCGGCCACGGCCTTCTGGCCTGCCGAAGACCAGTATCAGGACTATTACGTCCGCAACGCCGGCAAATACGAAGACCACCGCGCTGCCTGCGACCGGGATACCCGGGTCCAGCAACTCTGGGGCGCTGCGACCAGTTCCTGATCTGGCGCTGTTTCGTCAGTCCTTTGCCGGGCAGGGTGGCTCCGGAAATTCGGTCCGGCCCGCGAACGTCTTTTCCCATTCTGCTGACCGCTCGGCCGGATCGTAATCTGTCGCCAGATAGAGCTGGAACACCCGCGTGATCGGGCAGCCATTGCCGCGCAGGCCGAGATCGATACGGATCTGGCCGGCGGGCTCGAAGGTGCCGAAATCGCTGCGCAGCTTGGGCCGCATGCCGGGATGGACCGAGGCGACCAGAACGCGCCCGGCGATGTCTTCGGTCAGGGGCTGACGCTCGGAGAAACTCTTCGGGCCCGGATAGCGCCGCCAGGAGATCAGGGGCAGGCTGCGCTCGCGGCCGTAGAAATCGAGCCCGTGCCAGGCTTCGCGCTCGTCGACCAGGACAGCAGTGGCGCCGAGGCGGTCGGCTTCGGCGAAGAGCTGCGTGGCCGCCATGTCCCAGCCCCGTGTGCGCTTCAGGGCATTGTCGATGCCCAGCTCGCGCGTCTCCGCGGCAGACAGTGAGGGCACGATCAGGAACAGGCCCGCGACGAGGGCATTGACCGCGAGGCTGGACCAGAGGACCGCCCGGCGACCTGCAAACCAGGCGGCGACCAGAAGGGCAGCGCCGGGATAGGCGGTGGCGGCCCAGTTGGCATGGGCGCGGCTGAGCACGGCCTGTCCGAGAATAAATATTAGCACAGGCAATACGAAACAAAGCAGCCAGCGCGTTGGCGAGGCGGTCTCTTCGGCCTTCGACCGCCAGCCGGCCAGCCCGGCCAGAAGGGCGAGGAAGCTGACCGGGCCGAATACGCCGAGCTGGTCGACGAAGAATTTCCACGCATTTTCAGGGTTAAAAAGCTCACCGCCGAGATTGGCATTGTCGACCGTGTGGCCGACGGTCTGGAAGTCGTTAGCCGCGTTCCAGGCAAAGTGCGGCGCGATCAGCAAGGCCGTGACGCCGAGGGTCAGCGCGCCGCTGCGCGAGAGCAGGGCGCGGCGAGTCGGGGCGTCCAGCAGTGCGGCCAGCGCGAGGCCAATGACGAAGTAGAGCATGGCATATTTGGACAGGATGCCGAAGCCGATCACGGCGCCCAGTCCGGCGGCCGTCATCAGGCCGCCGCCGCTGCGCAGGCGCCAGGCGAGATAAAGGCCCGCGCACCAGAAGGGCATCAGCACGCCGTCGGTCGACAGGACGTTGGAGGACAGCGTGACCGCCGGCATCAGGGCATAGAGAAGGGCGGCGTAAACCCCTGTCTTTGCTGTAAACATTGACCGGCCGGCCAGGTACAGGAAACCGGCCGCCGCCGTGTGCAGGAAGGGCGCGGCGAGCCGCACAGCCCATTCCGCATCGCCGAAAACGGCGGTCATCGCGTGGATGACCCAGGCGATCATGGGCGGCTTGGAATAATAGCCCCAGGCCAGAGATTGCGCCCAGCGCCAGTACTGGGCCTCATCCGCATACAGATTAAGCGGCGAGACCAGCAGGGCAGCGACCCGGATCACCAGCAATGCGGCCAGAATGGCGAGCATCAGGCGGGATTCCGGGCTTTCGGGAAGGAGTTTGGAGGCGTGCATCATCGATTCGGCTTGAAAGCGCTTCTTATGGTCGGACGGTGCGGACAAATACAACTCAGTTTGCGGCTTAAACAGGCAGGCAATGCCTACAGGCGTGTCATTTTTGCATCGCAACGAAAAAACAACACCCCGTTTGGGCACCGCAGCAGAACCTTCAATTGTCTGTCACTAATCTGTCATGTAGCGGGGCTAAGGCCGAGCGGAAACCGGGGCGGCACGAAGGCGCTCCGGTAGGGTCTACAACTTCGGGGAAGACACCATGATGAAGAATCTTTTTATTCGTAGCGCATCGATCGCTGCCATTGCGGCGCTTGCGCCGGTTCCGGCAGTTTATGCGCAGGTCACCACATCCGACGCCCGCGGCGTTGTAACGGACTCTGCAGGCCAGCCAATCGCTGGCGCCACTGTTTCGATCGTCCACGAGCCGACCGGCACCGTGACGACAACCACAACCAACCTCAACGGCCAGTACTCGTCGCAGAACCTGCGCATCGGCGGCCCGTTCAGCTTCACCGTTTCGGGTGAAGGCGTCGTCGCCAGCCGCGTCGAGAACGTCTATACCGGCCTCGGCGAAACCTCGGTTGTCAACATTGTCACCGCCGCCGCCGACGACACGGCCCGCCTCGACACGGTTGTCGTGACCGGCGCAGCCGTCGTCGCCAACGTGGCTACCGGCCCGTCGAGCACCTACGGCCTCGAAACCCTCGAGAACGCTCCGGCGATCTCGCGCGACCTGAAAGACGTCCTGCGTCTCGACCCGCGCGTCTATATCGATGACGGCTTCGCTGATGCCATCAACTGCGCCGGTGCCAACCCGCGCTACAACTCGCTGACCGTTGACGGCGCCCGCCTCTCGGACAGCTTCGGCCTCAACTCCAACGGCTACCCGACCGAGAGCATGCCGTTCGGTTATGACTCGATCCAGCAGGTCTCTGTGGAGCTTGCACCGTTCGACGTCGAGTACGGCCTGTTCACAGCCTGCAACATCAACGCCGTCACCAAGTCGGGCACCAACTCGTTCCATGGCGGTCTGTTCTACGACTTTACCAACCAGGACCTGCGCGGCGACTCGATCGAAGGCACCAAGATCCCGACCCAGGACTACGAAGACAAACGCTACGGCTTCAACATCGGCGGTCCGATCATCCAGGACACGCTGTTCTTCTTCGGTTCCTATGAGAAGAACGAAGCTGTCGCCCTGTTCGACAACAGCCCGGAAAACGCCAACATCGACCCGGCCCTGTACCAGCAGGTCATCGACATCGCTGTGAACCAGTATGGCTACGTCTCCGGCGGCCTGCCGTCCTCGATCCCGATTGAAGACGAGAAAATCTTCGCGAAACTGGACTGGAACATCACCGACCAGCACCGTGCAGCGGCGTCCTATACGTTCAACGAAGCTTCGAACTTCAGCCCTTCGGATTCCGGCTCAAGCCAGGTTGCTGACGGCAACCACTTCTATGAGCGTGGCGGCAAGCTCGAGAATTACTCGGTCTCGCTGAACTCCGACTGGACCCAGGATTTCTCGACCGAGTTCCGCTGGACGCGTGTCGAGTTCGACGCGGTCGCAGATCCTGTCTCCGGCGAAACCGGCTGGGGCGAAGTGCAGATCAACGTCCCGCGCGTTGGCGGCACTGGTACGTCGACCATCTATCTTGGCGCGGACGACAGCCGTCACGCCAATGACCTGATCTACACCTCGGACGTGCTCAAGGCGAAGGCCAACTGGTCGGTCGGCGATCACACGATCACCTTCGGTGCAGAACGCGAAGAACTGGAAGTGTTCAACAAGTTCATCCAGGAAGTGCAAGGCGAGTGGGTGTTCGGCTCGCTGGCAGATTTCGCTGCCGGTACCTTCAGCGACTTCCGCTACGAGAACGCTGCGGGTTCGAACAATGAAGATGATGGCGCAGCCACCTTCGGCTACGAAATCAACACGGCCTATCTGCAAGACGAATGGCAGGTCACACCGGATCTGCAACTGACAGCCGGCCTGCGCTACGACTATTACACGTCGGACGATGCTCCGAGCCCGAACGCGGCCTTCCTGGCCAATTACGGCTTCAGCAACGACGCCACGATGGATGGCCGGGACCTGCTTCAGCCACGCCTTGGCTTCAAGTACGACTTCTCGAACGAGATCCGTTTCCACGGCGGCGTCGGCCTGTACTCGGGCGGTAACCCGAACGTCTGGCTGTCGAACAACTACTCGAACAATGGTGTCACCCTGTTCGAATGCCGTGAACGGACCGGTGGCAGCTCGGCCAGCGACTGCTTGCCCGGCATCGGCGGCACGGCTCCGAACATCGGTGACTACACCTATGGCGGCGGTTCGGGTAGCCCGTTCTTCAACGTGCCGGATGAAGCCGTTGCGGCCGTCGGCGCTGCGACTGGCGGTGGCCCGGTCAACGCCCTCGACCCGGACTTCAAGATCCCGTCCGAGTGGAAAGCCGCGATCGGTACCGTGATCGACTTCGGTGAAGCCGGCACATGGTACGGTGACGACTGGCGCCTCATGCTCGACTTCCTCGTGTCGAAAACGAACGAAGCCGCTTACGTTGATCCGGTTTCGTGGACCCAGATCGGCGTTGCTGCCGATGGCCGTCCGCGCTACTCCGGCAACACCAACGACTTCGTGCTTACGAACGCCGATAAGAAAGGCTGGGCACGTACGATCTCGGCCGGCCTGTCGAAAGACTACAATAACGGCATCGACTGGAACGCAGGTTACGCGTTCACGCAGGCTAAGGACGTCAACCCGATGACTTCGTCGGTGGCGTTCTCGAACTTCGCGAACTTCACGACCTATGATCCTGTGGATCCGCAACTCGGCACCAGCGACTACGTGATCCCGCACCGGTTCACGTTCAACCTGAACTTCCGCAAGGAATTCTTCGGCGAGTATGCAACCAAGGCTTCGCTCTTCGCGACCGCCAACGAAGGCTCGCCGTACAGCTACACGATCGGCTCGAACAACGCGTTCGACCCTCAGTTCGGCAATAGACGTGAACTGGCCTACATCCCGAATGGTGTAAACGATCCGGTCTTCGCCCCGACATCGAACGCGGCTGCCGTTGCAGCCCTGGTCGACTTCGTGAACGGAAACAGCGATCTGTCGGAGTATCGCGGCAGCATCATCGACCGGAACACGGAAAATGACCCCTGGCGCTCGCGCTTCGACATCCGCCTTGCCCAGGAATTCCCGGGCCTGCGCGCTGCCGACCGCTCGGAAGCCTTCATTGTCGTCCGCAACGTCGGCAACCTGCTCAACGACGAGTGGGGCCTCCTGGAAGAGCATGGCTTCCCGGGCAACGCCGAACTGTACGGCATCAGCGGTCTCGATGCACAGGGCCGCCTGGTTGTCACTTCGTTCAACCCTACAGTCGATGATGCCCGGCCGATCAACTCGGCTTCGCTCTGGCAGATCCGCGTCGGCGTGAAGTACAAGTTCTAAGCGGCATTTCCGCTTAGGCACACTATATGGAGGGCGGCCTTTCGGGGCCGCCCTTTTCCTTTGGGTGAAGCTATGGCAAGGCGCGCTGCATGATGACGGCTCTGAAAATTCTCCTCGCTCCTGAATGGGCGCCGCAGGCGGCCCTCTGGGCGGGCTGGCCCCGGCTGGCCGAGGAATGGGGCGGCGACCTGACGGCCGCGCGCGCCGACATTGCCGGCTTCATCCACGCGGCGGCGGCGCATGTGCCCGTGAAGGTCGCAGCCGGCTCATCCGAGGCGGCGGTGTCTGCTCGGGCGGCGATTGGCGGGGCGGCGGAAATCGTGGAGCTGCCGACCGGCGATATCTGGCTGCGCGATACCGGCCCGATCATCACGGGGCAGGGGGCGGGCCGCGTGGCGCAGGTGTTCCGCTTCAACGGTTGGGGCGGCAAATACCTGATGCCGGGCGATACCGAAACGGCAGGCGCGCTGGCGGTGCACGAAGACATTCCGGCCCGCGTGCATGATTTCGTGCTGGAAGGCGGCGGCATTGACGTGGACGGCGAAGGCCGGCTGCTGACAACGCGCCAGTGCCTGTTGAACCCGAACCGCAATCCGAAGCTCAGCGAGGACCAGATCGAAGGCCACCTTCGCGCGGCCCTCGGCGTCGAGGACATCATCTGGCTGGGCGACGGGCTCGCCAATGACCATACCGATGGCCATGTCGACAATATCGCCCGCTTCATCGGGCCGGGCCATGCGCTCTGCCAGCATCCGGCGAGCGCCGACGATCCGAACACGGAAGTCTTACGCGAGATCGAGCGTTCGCTCGTCGCTGCCGGACTGATGGTCTCGACGATTCCGTCGCCGGGCCGCATCGATTTCGGCGACGGCCTGCCTGTGCCCGCTAGCCATATGAACTTCACCATCACCAATGGCGCCGTCCTCGTGCCAATTTACGAAGACCGCTACAGCGCCGTCGCCCTCGCCGAACTCGGGGCCTTGTTCCCCGGACGTAAGGTGATCGGCCTTCCCGCACGCGGCATTCTTGCCGGCGGCGGCAGTTTCCATTGCATGACCCGCGAAATCCCCGCCTGACAGGAGCTATACATGGCCCGCACGCTGACCCTCGCCGCCATCCAGTTTACGCCGTCCGATGACGTGCAGGACAATATCGACCGTGTGGCTGGCTTCATCCGCGACGCCGCCGGGAAGGGCGCCGATGTCGTGCTGCCGCCGGAACTCTTCTGCGGCCATTATTTCTGCAAGACGCAGGAAGAGGAACACTTCGCCCGCGCGATGGAATGGCCGGAGCATCCGGCCGTTCGTCAGTTCTCGGAGCTTGCGGAAGAGCTTGGTATCGTCATCCCGGTGTCGATCTACGAGAAGGACGGCCCGCACTATTACAATTCCATTGTCATCATCGATGCCGATGGCGCGCCGCTCGGCGTCTATCGCAAGAGCCATATTCCGGATGGGCCGGGCTATCAGGAGAAGTTCTACTTTCGCCCCGGCGATACGGGCTTTCGGGTGTGGGACACACTGAAAGGCCGTATCGGCGTCGGCATCTGCTGGGACCAGTGGTTCCCGGAGGCCGCGCGCGCCATGGCGCTGATGGGCGCCGACGCGCTGCTCTATCCGACGGCCATCGGCGCCGAACCGCAGGACGTGGGCCTCGACACGGCCGCGCGCTGGCGCCGCGGCATGCAGGGCCATGCGGTGGCGAATGTCATCCCGGTCGTCGCCGCCAACCGCGTCGGGGATGAAGGCGGACAGGTCTTCTACGGCACCAGCTTCATCACCGACGAGACGGGCGAGATCGTCACCGATTTTGGCCGTAAGGAAGAGGGTGTTCTGGTCGTCACGTTCGATCTCGACAAGATCGACCAGGCCCGCGCCGCCTGGGGTTTCTTCCGCGACCGGAGGACTGACCTATATGACGTGCTGTTCTAGAAGGCAGCCGCCGCGCCGTCGATCTCGTCGATCACGCGCTGTTTCAACTTGGCTTCGTTGAAGAGGAACATCGCGCCGGCGCCCGTCGCCGCGAGGGCGATCATGGCGATGAGAATCGCCGGATAGCCGCCGAGCGCGGTGAGCGCTCCGACCGCCGCAGAGGCCAGCGTTATACCCAGATTGGCGATGGCCATGAACAGGGTGAACTGGGTGGCCGCGACCTTCAGGGAACAGACTTTCATGGCCGAGGCGCAGACTGAAATCTGCGCCAGCAAGTAAATCGACAGGAATCCCATCGCGGCAATCTGTACCAGGATTACTGCGCTCCAGGCCGGCTGCGCGATCAGGTAGAGGGCCACGGCGCTGCCCGTGATGCAAAAGCCCAAAATGGCCGCCGGCCGGGAACCCAGCTTGTCGGCGACGATACCGAAGACAAGAACACCGAGGATGCCGGCCACAAGGTTTGCCGTGCCGGACAGGGCCGAGAATTCTGTATCGGTCCAGCCGCCGATATTGACTGCGATCAGCGGCATCACGGCGATGTAAAAACCGTAGAGGGCGCCGTGCGAAACCGAGGCCAGCGCGAGCAGACCGGTATCGCGCGTAACCATCGCCCGCCACACGGCCTTGATCAGGGGCCACCAGGTTCCGGCCTGACGCGCCGCCGAGATGGGCGAGGCCTCTCCCGGCGTCCAGGGCAGGAGCCGCTCGCCGGGGCGCTCGCGGAACACGACCATGATCATCAGCACCACCGCGACAAAGGCCGCATTGCCGAGCATGGCGCCAGGAAAGCCGATCGCGGCGATGGCAAAGCCGGAGAAGGCCGTACCGGCGGCAATGCCGATCGACTGGCCGCCGAACATGAGGCCGTTGGCACGCGCGCGTTCATCGTCAGGGACGAGGTCGACCGCCATGCCGTCAATGGCGACATCCTGGAACGTCGTCGCCGCCATGATCAGGAAGGAGAAGGCGGAGAGCATGGCGATGTCTGTTGCGCCCGGATTGATCACGGCGAGCAGGACCAGGCCCGCGACCATGACCGACTGCGCCCCGATCAACCATATCCTGCGCCGGCCCATCGGCAGGTAGGTGAACCGGTCCATGATAAATCCGTTCACGAACTTCAGGGTCCAGGGCAGGCTGGTGGCGCTGAGGAAGCCGCCGATGGCCAGCGGGCTCGCGCCGTTCATGGCGAGCCAGGCAGGCACCGCGAAGAAGAATACGCCCACCGGCGCGCCCTGCGCCACGTAGAGAATGAATACCGTGAACAAGCGCAGTGTACGGTATTCAGAAATAGACGGAAGATTCGCCCTGCCATTGGCATTAATCATGCGCGATGTCCCCCAAGGGCCCCGGATGAGGCCCGTCCCTCGAAAAGGCTATGCCGGGGAGGGAGGGTTCACAAGGACAATCGGCCAAACAGGCAGGGGCGGGCTCAGCGTTTAGCTGCCGCGTCAGCGACGACGGCATCGTTCGCGGCCACCGGCTCCGGCTCGCCCGGTTTGCCGAAGAGTAGCCGCGTGGCCGGAAGGAAGCCGATGGTGCGGCCTGTCTTGCGGCGTTCCTGCTTGCGCTGATCGGCGATCCGCACGCGGCCACGGCCGGCCTGTTTGACCGCGTAGAGTTCCGCGTCGGCCTGTTTCATCATGGCCTCAAGCCCGGCATGGTCGTCCCGGAAGGCGACGCCGATGCTGGCGTCAATCGTGAGCGTCTGGTCTTCGAAACGCACCGGCTGACGGTTTGCGCCGAGATAATCCCCGGCAAGATTGATGATCTCTATCCGGCCCAGAGAATTGTAGCAGAGGATAAGAAACTCATCGCCGCCGAGGCGGAAGACATCGCCCTTGCCTTTGAACATCGCGCGCAGGCGCTCGCCCACGGCGACCAGAACGGCGTCGCCTGCGGCATGGCCGTGCCGGTCGTTCACCGGCTTGAAGTCATCAAGGTCGATGGCAATCGCGGCGCCGTAGCGCCGGCTCGGCTCGTGCGCTTCAAGCTCCAGCACAGCCGTCAGAAGGCGGCGGTTTCCGAGGCCGGTCAGCATGTCATTATTGGCCCAGAGTTCGGCCTTGCGGGCGCGCCCGCCGAGGATTGCGGAGAGATGCGCCAGCGTGAAGGCGAAGGAAAGCGAGACGATGAAGTGGTTGATCGGCAGGTAGGGTGTGATGTTGAAGACGCGCAGGTACATCCACACGGTTGCCAGGAAGCAGGGTGTCCAGGCCGCGAGCAGTGCGCGGGCGCCGGCCACGCGCCGCCAGGTGAGCCAGCCAAGCCCGAGCATGAGGATGAGCGGGCCGAGACCGGTTGCCACGAGATAGCTGAGGCGTCCCAGCCAGGGCGGCATCAGGAAGCTGACGCCGGTCAGCGTGGCAAAGCCCGCGAGCAGGATGAAGACCGTGTAGAGGCGCGGCGCGACATGGCGCAGGTCGAGGAAGCGCGTGATGAAAAGCGTGCCGAAGGCGATGACCAGCGCCTGCGCGGCGTAAAGGAGCGTGTTGAGATTGATCGCGAGCGCGGATCCGATCAGGGCGCGGACAAGTCCGGACGATACCAGGATATAGGCCGCCGCCGCGAGGCCGAAGCAGAGATAGGCGCGGTAGGCGCCGCGCGCGGTTCCGAAAGACATGGACGCCGCATACATGGCGAAGGCGAGCGCGGTTCCGGCAATCAGGCTCCAGATCAGCGTGTCGCGCGTGATGCTGTGGGAGAACTGGTTTTCGGACATAATCCGCATCGGGAAGAAGAGAATCGAATTGCTGCGCACCCGAACATAGTAATCGCGCGTCTCGCCTGCCGGCAGCTGCATCTGGAAGGCCGGATAGGCGGCGGCGATCCCGGCGCCGGAGACAGGCATGGCCGAGCCTGCTGTGCTGTGCTGCACGGCGCCGTCCGCCAGGCGCTGGAACAGGTCCACCCGTTCCAGATAGGAAAAATTGATGACGAACTTGGCCGAGCGCGGCGCATCGGCTGAATTGGTCAGCCGGTAGCGAATCCAGACATCGCCGTCCGGGCTGCGCAGTTGCGGGACGCGGGTGTCCGGCTCCGCGAAGGGCAGGGACGCCGCGCCGGAGACGACCGTATACGGATCAAGCGCTGGGTCTCCCTGCGCAGTGATTTCGACGGCGATATGAACCGCGCCGGCGGAGTCGATATGGGCGAGGTCATAGGCGGGCGGCGCGGCGAAAGCGGCGGGCGCAAGGGCTGCAGAGATTCCCGCAAACGTTGCGGCGCGGATAGCGGCGCGCCACGAAGTTATCTGTAGAGCGCGCAACAGGAAACCAAGCATGTCCCTGTCTACAACATGGAAGTAAACTCCCGGTTGATACCAGGGCCCATTTTCGCGCTCGGGCCGGCCGGTGGGGCCGCGCGCCGTCTCACAATCGCCGGCCGGGGCTCAGATGACTGGCCGCCGAAACGATTGAGTCGGCATCGATCATGAAATGGCGGTAGAGGTCGGCGATTGTGCCGGTCTGGCCGAAATGTTCGACGCCGAGCGGGGTGACGGCATGGCCTTTGACACCGCCGATCCAGGCGAGGGTGGCGGGGTGGCCGTCGGTGACCGTGATCAGCTGGCAATGCGGCGGCACGCCTTCCATCAACCGTTCGATCTGGCTTTTGGCGTTGCGCTGTCCACGCGCGCGGGCGCGGCGGGCGGCGGTCCAGCCGGAATTCAGTCTGTCTGCGGAGGTTACGGCGAGGACGCCGATATCGCGCCGGCCTTCGCCGATACGGGCGGCGGCCTTGATCGCTTCAGGCGCGATGACGCCCTGATAGGCGATCACCACTTCACAGTTCGGCCCCGGCTGGCGCAGCCAGTAGCCACCATCAATCACGCCTTGCCGGAAAGCCGCGTCCTCGCGCTTCCAGACGCGTACCTGTTCCAGTGGCCGGGTCGACAAACGTAAGTATACGGAGCCTCCGGTCTCGTCGCGCAGCCAGGTGCGCTCGTCCGGGTCGCCCTCGCCGTCGCGCTGGAGATAGTCGAAGGACCAGTCCATGATGATCGAGAGTTCATCAAGGAAGGCGGGCTCGAAGGAGACGAGGCCGTCCTGGCTCATGCCGATCAGCTGCGCGCCGATGGACTGGTGCGCCCCGCCTTCGGGCGCCAGCGTGACGCCCGACGGCGTGCCCGCGATGATGAAACGCGCATCCTGATAGCAGGCATAGTTCAGCGCATCGAGCCCGCGTGCGATGAAAGGATCGTACACGGTGCCAATCGGGATCAGCCGCTCGCCGAACAGGGAATGCGAGAGGCCCGCCGCGCCGAGCAGCAGGAAGAGGTTCATCTCCGCGATGCCGAGTTCGATATGCTGGCCTTCCGGAGAGAAAGACCATTTCTGTGCGGACGGAATCTTCTCGTCGCGGAATGTGTCGGCGACGCTCTCGCGCGCGAAGAGTCCGCGCCGGTTGACCCAGGGACCGAGATTGGTCGAGACGGTCACATCCGGCGAGGTCGTCAGGATACGGCGCGACAGCTCGGAATCGGTCTTGGCATGCGCGTCGAGGATCTTGCCAAAGCCGGCCTGTGTCGAGAGATGTTCGTCATCGAGGAAGACCGGGCCGGGGGAGGGCACGGCGGGGGAGGTGTAGCGCCGCGGACCCGCTGCGAAGAAGGGTACGCCCCGCAGGAAGCTTTCGAGCGCAGCGCGGTCTTCGACCGCCGCCAGAGGTTCCCATTCCTCGCCTTCGGCAATGCCCATATGCTTCTGGAAGTCGGCCATCTGCGCCTTGGTCATCAGGCCGGAATGGTTGTCCTTGTGGCCCGCCAGCGGTGTGCCCCAACCCTTGATCGTATAGGCGAGGAAGACAGTGGGCGTCTCGTCCTGCGCCCGGTCAAACGCTTCGCACAGGGTTTCAAGGCACTGGCCGCCGAGATTGTTCATCAGGGTACTGAGCTCAGCGTCGGAGCGCTTTTCGATCAGCGCCGTCACCTCGCCCTGGTCGCCGATATCGTCAAGCAGGCGTTTGCGCCAGGCCGCGCCGCCCATATAGGTCAGCGCTGAATAAAGCGAGTTGGGGCAGGCCTCGATCCAGGCTTTCAGGCGCTCGCCGCCGGGCTCGGCGAAGGCCGCGCGCTGCAAGGCGCCAAAACGCATGACTTCTACGCGCCAGCCGAAGGCCTTGAAGATCGCTTCCACACGCGCCCAGAGGCCTTCATGCACCACGCCGTCGAGGCTCTGGCGGTTATAGTCGATGATCCACCATGTATTGCGCAGGCCGTGTTTCCAACCTTCCTGCAGGCATTCGTAGACGTTGCCTTCGTCCAGCTCCGCGTCACCCACCAGCGCCACCATCCGGCCGGCCGGACGCTTGCCGCTGCCAAAGTCCGTCCACGGACGGGCGATCAGGTAATCCTGCACCAGCGAGGCAAACGCCGTCTCCGCCACGCCGAGGCCGACCGAGCCCGTGGAGAAATCCACGTCGTCGATATCCTTCGTGCGCGAAGGATAAGACTGCGCGCCGCCATAGCCGCGGAAGTTTTCCAGCTTCTCGCGCGTCTGGTTGCCCATCAGGTAATGCATGGCGTGGTAGAGCGGCGCGGCATGCGGTTTCACCGCAACGCGGTCTTCGGGGCGCAGCACATGGAAGTAGAGCGCCGTCAGGATCGAGACCATCGAGGCGCAGCTCGCGGTATGCCCGCCGACCTTTACGTCATCGTCGCGCTTCTCGCGCAGGTGGTTGGCATTGTGGACGGTCCAGGCGGCCAGCCAGAGCAGGCGCTGCTCAAGGGTTTTCAGGTGATCAGCAGGAAGGGTCATGCCCCGGGGTAAAACAGGGCGAAGTCCAAGTCCATGGGGGCAGGATCAGCCCCGGGCGCGGTGGGCCTTGTCGAACATGTCGGTCAGAGTGGTGCCGGGCATCGAATTCATCGTCTGCACCCAGCCCGGCAAGCCCTGGATCATCTCGGCAGCATCCGACCAGCGGCGCACATTGGCATCCGCCGAGCGCTGGAAGGCCTCGCGCATGTAATTCTCGTCCGTGCCGTCAAAGCCATCCGACAGCGTGATCGAAGACAGGCTCATCATGCTCTTCTGCATGGTCAGCAGCTGGTCGAGTGAGGCGGCGGTCATCGCCGTATAGGCGCGCCAGGAATTCATCCAGAAATCCATCATATCCCGTTTTCCCATCAGTTCACCTCTGGAAGCTAGACCTCGATTGTGCAGTGCACAACAAGTTTTATGCCAAAGGCCCGTCTTGCGCCGCCGCCCGGCCCTGATTGCGCCGCGCCCGAATGCGCCTAGATTCCCTGTCATATGAGCGAGCCGATGCCCTTTACGTTCGAACCTTCACCCGCCCGGGGCCGTGTCCTTGTGTTCGATTCGGGGGTAGGCGGCCTCACCGTGGCCGGCGAAATCCGCGCGCTGGGGCCTCGCCTGTCGGTCCACTACGCTGCTGACACGGGCTTTTTCCCATATGGGGACAAGTCGGATGAGGCCCTGCGCGAGCGCCTGCCGAAGGTCGCCAGGGCGCTCGTGGCAGCGGTCCAGCCGGATGTGTTCGTGATCGCCTGCAACACGGCGAGCACGCTGGCGCTGGCGGAAGTGCGCGCCGTTCTGGGTATTCCGGTGGTCGGCACGGTGCCCGCCATCAAGCCGGCCGCAAAGCTGACTGAGACCGGCACGATCGGCCTGCTGGCTACGCCGGGCACCATCCGGCGCGCCTATACGGCAGGGCTGATCGAAGAGTTTGCTGCCGGCAAGCGGGTGATCCTGCATGGCAGCCTGGAGCTTGTGAAACTCGCCGAAGCGCATGCGCGCGGCGAAGATGTTCCGCCGGAGGCCTTTGCCGCCGCGCAGGCGCCGCTGTTCGAGGCGGAAGGGGGCCACGCGATCGATACGATCGTGCTGGCCTGCACCCATTTCCCGCTGGTGCGCGGCCAGCTGATTGCGACAGCGCCGCGTCCGGTATCCTACATCGATTCAGGCGCCGCGATTGCCCGCCAGACCATCCGTGTGCTGCCGGAAAATACTCGATCCGGCGGGCAGGGAGGGACAGCCTCCCTCACCCGCCCGCCGGACGAGACGGACGGCATAACGCGCGTCCTCAGACGTTACGGATTTCCGGACGTTCAGTTCGTGGCTTGCGAACCGAATGCCACGACTTCGGCCGATGCCGCGCCGTAGAGCGTTGGCCAGGGTGCGTCCTGCACGACCATCGTTTCGGCTTCACCGAAGCCGTTGAAACGGGTCGCCATCGCGCGGCCATAGGCGCCGATATTGCCGAACTCGATATAGTCGCCTTCGGTCAGGCCGGCCGGCAGCCAGACGGTTTCGGCGAGCTTGTCGGTCGAGTCGCAGGTCGGACCGTACACGGTGTATTCCACCATCCGGCCGAGCTTGCGGGCATCGCCCGGGATCGCGCGGATCGGGAAGTCCCAGCGCTCGTGGACAGCATCATACAGCGAGCCGTAGGAGCCATCATTGATGTAGAGCGTGTTGCCCTTGGCGAGATCGACGCGCACGAGAAGGCTCTCGGCTTCGGCGACCAGCGCGCGGCCCGGCTCGCACCAAAGGTCAGCGTTCTCGAGAACGAACATGTTCTCGAACGAGCGCATGACCATGGCGACATAGGCGTCCATTTCCGGCGGGGCCTTGTCACCATAGATCGCCGGGAAGCCGCCGCCGACATCGACGATGTCCACGGTCACGCCGGCCTCGATGATGATACGGCTGGCATCGGCCATCGCCTGGGCCCAGGCCGACGGCTTCATCGCCTGGCTGCCGACATGGAAAGACACGCCGAGCTCGTCCGCATACCGGCGGGCCAGGCGGAGGATTTCCGCAGCTTCTTCCGGGCCGGCGCCGAATTTGTTGGCGAGCGGCAGGGCCGAGCCTTCGCAGGACACGGCGATGCGCACGAGGATCGTCAGATCTTTCGCGTGGCCGGTGGCCTCAAGGATCTTGTTCAGCTCTGCCACGGTGTCGGTCACGAAGATGCGCACGCCGTAGTTTTCGTAGGCGCGTTTGATCGCGTGGCGCGGTTTCACCGGGTGCAGGAAAGCAATCCGGGCTTCAGGGAAGCGGCCGTGGATCAGCTGGATTTCTTTTTCCGAGGCTGCGTCGAAGCTGCGGATGCCGCCTTCCCAGAGGGCATCGAGCACGTGCGGGGCCGGGTTGGCCTTCACGGCGTAGAAGGCCTGTGCCGGGAACTTCTCGACGAACCAGCGGGCAGCCGCCGTCACGCGTTGCGGACGGAAGCAATAGACCGGCAGCTCAGGCTGCTGATTGCGGACAATATTATACGGGGTCGCGTAAGTGTGCATGACACCTAACCTCCAAAGGGCTTCAAACCAGCTTTGGGCGTTAGTACAGGGGGCCCCCCTTATCGGGTTAGCCCAGATGTCCGCCACATCAATTTCGAAGGTGCAAATAGGGGATAAGACGAGGACTTGCAAGAAGAAATTTCGGGTTACAGGCCTCTGTCGCAAAACTGTCGCTTTTTTTCGCTGTCATTGTCACACCGTGGGCGTATGGCCTTATGCAGAATCGCCCGTTATTGCGGGGCAAACGAGCGGAGACGATACATGTTCAAAGGCTTCTTCAAGATCGCGGTCCCGGCTGCAATTTTAACCCTGGCTGCGGCCTGCGGGCAGAGCGACCTGTCAAAACTTGAGGACGATTCGGCCGCTGTGCCCGTCGCCGGCGCCGCTGCGGCGGACCAGAAGATCAAGATCGTCGGCTCGTCCACGGTGGCGCCCTTCTCGCGCACGATTGCCGAACGCTTTGGCGCCACGACCTCCTTTGCCACCCCCATCGTCGAATCGACCGGCACCGGCGGCGGCTTCAAGGCCTTCTGCGCCGGCGTCGGCCCGACGGAGCCGTCGATCGCCAACGCCTCGCGCCCGATCAAGGATTCCGAGCGCAACCTGTGTGTCGCGGCCGGCGTCAACAATATTACCGAAGTGCCCCTCGGCTATGACGGCATCGTCGTCGCCAATGCCAAGGAAGGGCCGATGTTCGACCTGACCAAGCCGGAGCTTTACCTCGCTCTCGCCAAGGACATCCCGGACGGCGCCGGCGGTTTCAAGCCGAACCCCTACAAGAACTGGAACGAGGTGGCGCCGAACCTGCCGGCCAAGCCGATCATGGTGCTCGGCCCGCCGCCAACCTCCGGCACGCGTGATGCGTTCGTCGAACTCGGCATGGAACTCGGCGCGCTGGAAATCCCGGAACTCGCCGCCCTCAAGGAAACTGACGAAGACGCCTTCAAGGCCTATGCGCATACCGTGCGCACGGACGGCGCCTGGGTCGACTTCGGCGAGAATGACACCGCCATCGTCCAGTCGCTGGTGAAATCGCCGGACGCCATCGGCGTGCTCGGCTTCTCCTTTCTGGAGCAGAACGGCGACCGGGTGAAAGGCGCCAATCTCGGCGGCATCGAGCCGACCTTCGAGAACATCACCAACCGTCAGTACGGCCTTGCCCGCGTCATGTATTTCTACGTCAAGGACCAGAACATCCCGCTGGTGCCGGGGCTTGCCGAATTCGTCACGGAATCGGTCAGCGACGGCGCTGCCGGTGAAGACGGCTACATGATCGAGAAGGGCCTCATCCCGCTGCACGAAGCCGAACTCGGCAAGGCGCAGGAAATCGCCGCCACGCTGCAAACCGGCGCTGCCGCGACGCCTTAAGGCGCCGGCACGTCCGGGGCCACCTTCCGGCGCCGTATACGGATCTTGTGCCAGAAACGGCGGCGCTGCGGCGGCGGCAGTGGCTGGAGGTTCTCGAGGAACACCTCCGCGCAGGACCGCCAGCTATACGTTTCGGCATGCGCGCGCGCAGCCGCGCGGCTCAGTGACAGGCAGTCGACAGCGCCTTGGGCGAGATCGCCGCCCAGCGGCGTGATCGTGCCGGCGCCCGAGCCGGGGATCACATCGCGCGGCCCCGTGGCGTCGTAGGCTGCCACGGGCGTTCCCGCCGCCATGGCTTCCAATACGACGAGGCCGAACGTATCGGTCAGGCTCGGGAACACGAAGACGTCGGCGCTGGCATAGATGGCAGACAGTTCCTCACCGAATTTCGCACCGAGGAACACGGCATCCTTGTATTCGCGCTTCAGTTCTTCGAGGGACGGGCCGTCACCCACGATCACTTTCGTGCCGGGCAGGTCGAGGCTGACAAAGGACTCGATGTTCTTTTCCACGGCGACCCGGCCGACATACAGGAAGATCGGTCGGGCAAGCCCTGCGAAAGGGTCACCCGGCTGGCCTTCCTCGATGCGTTTGTCCGGCGAGAAGGCCTCGGTATCGACGCCCCGGCTCCAGGCGACCAGGTTCGAGAAGCCGTGGTCCGCCAACTCGGCCATCAGCGACGGCGTCGCCACCATCACCTTGCCGGAATATTTGTGGAACCAGCGCACGAAAGAATAGCCCCAGCTGACCGGCACCGGCAGGCGCGCCGAGACATATTCCGGGAAGCGCGTGTGATAGGCGGTCGAGAAGGGATGTTTCTCGGTCAGGCAGACGGCGCGCGCCGCCATGCCGAGCGTGCCTTCGGTGGCGATATGCACCGCGTCCGGCTCGAACTCGTGGAAGATGTTGCTGATCCGCGGCCGGCCCCAGAGGCCCATCTTGATTTCAGGATAGGTCGGCAGCGGCATGGTCATGAAACCGGCGCCCGGGTGCACGATTTCCCAGACATGTCCCATCGCCTCGGTCTCGGCGATGATGCGCTTCATCGTGCGCACGACGCCATTGACCTGGGGGTCCCAGGCGTCGGTGACGAGCATGATCCGCATGGCCTCTCCCTGGAGGTCGGTTACGTCGGGGGCCCCCGCGGGCCGTCGGCGCGCAATGTGGCGGGGTTGCAGCGGGGCGTAAAGGGGGACACTGCCGTCAAATTCCGCTCGCAGAGGGCGGCGTCCACAGGTATTCCTGTGCGTCGCCTGCCAGAGCGGGCGCAATATCATGCCTCTTTCCCAGTGAGTCCCACGATTCCCATGCCTGATACCCTTGCTTCACTCCCGGTCGACTGGGATGCGCTCGACGCCTTGAAATTCGCCGATGAGGAGGCGCTGCTCGAGAGCCTGCTCAAGACAGGCATCCTTCCATCTGCCATTCGCGAGGGCGCCGTTCGCCGGGGACGCGAACTCGTCACCGCCGCGCGCGCGCGCGGGCGCCGCAAGGGGATGATGGAAAGCTTCCTCGAAGAGTTCGGCCTGACCAATTCCGAAGGCCTCGCGCTGATGTGCCTCGCCGAGGCGCTGCTGCGCGTGCCGGACGCGGCGACGCGCGACGACCTGATCGCCGAGAAGATCCGCTCCGGAAACTGGGGCGCCCATTCGGGCCAGTCCGACAGCTGGCTGGTCAACGCCTCCACCTGGGGCCTGATGCTGACGGGCCGCGTCATCGGCGCGCCGGAGAGTGCGAAGAAAGGTCCCTCCGCTTTCCTCGGCGGCCTGATCCGCCAGAGCGGCGAGCCGGTCATCCGCGCCGCGATGATGCAGGCGATGCGCATCATGGGCGAACAGTTCGTCCTTGGGCGGACGGTCGAGGAAGCGCTGAAGCGCGGCCGCCGGATGGTGAAGTCCGGCGAGGCCGCGCATTTCTCCTTCGACATGCTGGGGGAGGGCGCCCGCACAGCGTCTGACGCTGCGCGCTACTTCAGGGCCTATGAAGATGCCATCGCCGCGGTCGCGGCGGACAAGGACGCCAAACTCCCGCCGGAATCCGCCAACGGTGTCTCAGTCAAACTCTCCGCGCTGCATGCGCGCTATCTCGCCGTGAAGGAAGCGCGCGTGATGGCCGAACTCTACCCGAAAGTCCTGACTCTTTGCCAGCGGGCCGCAAAAGCCAATATCGGCCTCTGCCTCGATGCCGAGGAAGCGCACCGGCTGGTCATCAGCCTGCGGATCTTCGAGAAACTCGCGCGCGAGCCGTCGCTGGACGGCTGGGGCGGACTTGGCCTCGCCGTGCAGGCCTATCAGAAACGCGCGCTCGCCGTCATCGAACGCCTGTCCACGCTCGCCGAAGTAACGGGCCGTCGCTTCATGGTCCGCCTCGTCAAGGGCGCCTATTGGGACAGCGAAATCAAGAACGCGCAGGTCGAAGGCTATCCGAACTTCCCGGTCTTCACCACCAAGCAGGGCACGGACGTTCACTACCTCGCCTGCGCCCGCGCGATGCTGGCGGCCTCACCGGCGATCTATCCCTGCTTTGCCACGCACAATGCCCACACGCTCGCGGCGGTTGACCTTCTGGCCGGCGAGGCGGGTGTCAGCGGGTTCGAATTCCAGCGCCTGCACGGCATGGGCGAGCCGCTCTACGAGGCCGCCGAAGCGGGTGGGCGTGTGCGCGTCTATGCCCCGGTCGGCGCGCATGAAGACTTGCTGCCCTATCTCGTTCGCCGTCTGCTCGAGAACGGCGCCAATACCAGCTTCGTGCATTCCTTCCTCGATGATGATGTGCCGGCGGAACTGGTCGTGGCCGACCCGATCGCCAAGGTCGAGATCGGCCCGCGCCGCCATCCGCGCATCCCGACCCCGCCGCGCCTCTATGGCAGTGGACGGAGGAATTCCCTCGGCCATGATCTCAGCCAGTCCGGCGTGCGCGGTGTCTTCGCCGCCGCCCTGAAGGCGCTGGACGATGGTCCGGCGCTGTCTGCGGGCGCCATCGTTTCCGGAACGCCTGTCACCGGCGGCGGTGATCTCGTGCGCGCGCCGTCCGACACGTCCCGCGTGCTCGGCGCGGTGCTGGAGGCGGACGATACCGCCATCAGCCGCGCGCTGGATGCCGCCGCCGGTTTCCAGCCCGGCTGGGACGCGCTCGGCGGCGCCAAGCGCGCCGAACACCTGCACGCCATGGCCGATGCGATGGAGGCCGATGCGCCGCGCCTGATCGCCATCATGGCGCGCGAAGCCGGCAAGACGCTGCCCGACGGCATCGCCGAAGTCCGCGAAGCAGTCGATTTCTGCCGCTACTATGCCCAGCAGGGCGCCGAGGAATTTGCTGCGCCCGTCCGCCTGCCGGGCCCGACCGGCGAGACAAACCATTTGTCCCTGCACGGACGAGGGGTGTTCTGCTGCATCAGCCCGTGGAACTTCCCGCTCGCCATCTTCACCGGCCAGCTTGCCGCCGCGCTGGCCGCCGGTAACACGGTCGTTGCCAAGCCCGCCGAGCAGACCCCGCTGATCGCGTTCGAAGCCGTGCGCCTGTTTCACAAGGCAGGCCTTCCGGTCGATGCGCTCCACCTGCTGCCGGGCAGGGGCGAGACGGTCGGCGCGAAACTCACCGCCGACCTGCGCGTATCCGGCGTCTGTTTCACCGGCGGCACGTCCACGGCCCGCCTGATCAACCGCACGCTGGCGGGCCGCGACGGCCCGATCATTCCGCTGATCGCCGAAACCGGCGGCCTCAACGGCCTCTTCGTCGACACCACTGCGCTGCGCGAACAGGTGATCGACGACATGATCATTTCTGCCTTCGGCTCAGCGGGCCAGCGCTGTTCGGCCCTGCGCATCGCCTTCCTGCCGAACGCCACCGCCGATGGCCTGATCGAGGGCCTCAAAGGCGCGATGAACGAGCTGAAGCTCGGCGATCCCGCGCTGCCGGAAACTGATACCGGCCCGGTCATCGACGCGGAGGCACGCGGCCTGCTGGAGAAACATCTCGCGCGCATGGCGGACGAGGCGAAAGTCTTGCACCAGGTCGATGCAGGCCCGATGGGCACAGGCGGCTGCGGCTTCGGCCCGGCGCTGGTGGAACTCGCTTCACTCGATCAGATCACGGAGGAAACTTTTGGGCCGGTGCTCCACGTGCTGCGCTATGACCCGGACAATATCGCTACCGTCGGCGCTGCGCTGCATGCCAAAGGCTACGGCCTCACGCTCGGCATCCACTCGCGCCTCGAAAGCTTCCACGCGGCCGTGAAAGCCGCCATGCCCGCCGGCAACACATACGTGAACCGCTCGATGATCGGCGCCGTCGTCGGCGTGCAGCCTTTCGGCGGGGAGGGCCTCTCCGGCACCGGCCCGAAAGCGGGCGGGCCGCATTATCTCCATCGTTTCGCCACCGAGCGCGTGGTAAGTGTCAACATCACCGCCCAGGGCGGTGACGCCGAACTGCTGAGCCTTTGAAGGAATGATACCGCCCATGCTGCGTCTCACTGCGTCTGCTCTCGTCCTCGCGCTGGCGGCCTGCGCGCCAGCGGCTGCGCCGTCACATGAGGACGCCGCGCCGGATGCCGAAGTGCCGGCCGTGGAACCGGCGGCGTCTGTTGACGCTACTACCCAAGCCGAAATCCCGAAGCGCGCGGACCTGACCTATACCAATACAAGCGACAGTTCGGAGGTCAGCTTTGACGTCGATCCGGCCATTCTTGCGTTTGATGAGGGTCTGGCCGCAAAGATCTGGGTAGAGGCGAAAGTCCAGGTGCTTGAGTTTTCAAACATGGCAGACAGCGACCGGAGATCCGCCGATGAGGCTGCAGCCGGTTCAGGCGGTGAATCCTGGTTTCGTACCTATTCACTGGACGTCACCCATCGCGCTACCGCGGCGCAAGCGGATTTCATCAGTGTGCAGCATACGGTCAGTCAGTATACCGGCGGGGCGCATCCGAACTATTTCATCGGCGGCAGCATCTATAAGCGCGGCCAGACCGATCCTCTTCCGTTGAGCGCGATCATCGCGGATTCCGCCGCGTTCGAGCAGCAGGTGATCAACGGCATCGTCGATCAGAAGCTTGCGCGCGGCTATGAGGAGACCCGCCCGGTGCTCGCGTCTTCCGTAAGCGAAATGCTTGCGCCTTCGGCGGCGATTCCGAATATCTATGAAGGCCGGTTTGTCCTCGAAGAATCGACAGAGGCCGGAAAGTTTGGCGGCCTGTCCGTGCTCTTCTCGCCCTATGATGTCGGCTCCTATGCCGAAGGCGCCTACACGGTCACGCTCTCCGCCGCAGACCTCGCACCCATCCTGACACCGGAATGGGCCGGAAAATTTGGTGGTGAGCCGGTGGTTGCTGAGTAGGCGCCCTCAGCCTAGCAGCGCCGGAATTCCCAGGATTGCATCCGCGCGCCGTTCATCAACGAGATGGTGGCCGTCATGCGGCTGCCCTTGCGCGTATAACTTACCTTCTGCGGATAATCATGCGCGCTGTTCGAGAATGTGACCGTATTCTTGGCGCGGCTTTCCTCGGTGAACTCGGTCGGCCCGAACCCGCCCGGATAGGCGTTGAACACGGCCGGTGAGCCGCCATCGATCCGGCTCTGCTCGAAGAAGCTCAGCGCGCCCGTCTCGTCATAGGTCAGCGCATAGCCGAAGAGGAAGCCTGAATCCGGCTTCGTCCAGACTTCGCGGTAGCTCTTGTCTGCGGTGCGCCAGCAGCCCGACATCCATTTCAGGTCTTCGTCCGCATATGCGGCGGGCGCGGTCACGCAGCCTCCCACGAAAGTGGCAGCGAAAGCGAGGGCGAGGGCAGCATGTTTCATTTTTCCACCAATGTGCAGCCGGTTCCGGACCGGTGTTTCGGGCTTGCGAAGAGACAAGCTCCTACAGCTGTTCTCCGTTTCGAGAAAGGATAGCATGGAGACGCGCGCCGTGAAGTCTGCCGGGCAGCTTTCCCGGCAGGCGGAAATTTGTCTCACAAGTTCGGGCTTATGCCTACGAAACTGCAGCCTTTGGAAAGTTTTTTGCCTGTCAATCCGGCGGCGTTGGGACCCAGAACTTCAATTATCTCAAGGCTCACTGGGTCCCGGCGTTCGCCGGGATGACAAGAGGGGGAGTTTTTTGCGCGCTGCGATTCCGACCGGGTTCGTGGTGGGGTATTATCTCATCAAGCGTGAGGCCGGGGAGGTGATAGGTCAGTCCTCATGCGGGTTTCGTGTCAGCTCAATCCCTCTCGTTCCGAGTTCTTTTGCCCTCGATTCTTTCTCACTTGGTGTCGTTCCTTGTCTCAGTTTTTCTCATTCTTTCTCACTTTTTATCGCGCTCGAGCGGCAGGGCTAATCCGCCGCCACCATGAAATGCGCCATCAGCGCGGTCACGGGCTCGGCGCGGTTTTCCTGCCAGGCTTCGGCGCGAACAGAGGCCATGCGGCGGCCCATCTTCAGCACATAGGCGCGGGCATAGAGGTCCTTGGCATGACCCTGGCGCAGGTAGTCGATGGTCAGGTTGATCGGCTTGGGCGGGCGCGGCATGTCGGAGACGAGGAAGACCTGCAGCATGGCCGTCAGTTCAAGGAAGGAGGCAATCGCCCCGCCATGCAGCGCGCGGATGGCGACATTGCCGATCAGCTTTTCCTGGAAGGGCAGGATGGCGGTCATCTCGTCGCCGAGCACTTCGCAGCGCATGCCGAGCGCCAGGGCAAAAGGCATCCGCTTCAGGATCGCGTCGATTTCGTCCGCACGCGGATTGGTCAGGTCCGGGTTCATGACTTGCTCCCGCCGAGGCGCGCCTTGTTGATGGCGAAAGTGCCCGCGGCTGTGGCGATCAGCTTGTCGCGTGTTTCGTGATAGGCCCAGGCGCGCGTGAAACAGACGGTGCGCGTCAGGTGATAGCATTCCGCTTCGCCGATGATGTCGCGGCCCTTCTCGGCGGGGCGCATGTAATCGATGCGCAGGTCGATGGTCGCCACGAAACGCATCTCGGTCATCGCGGCGGTGCAGGCCATGCCGCAGAGATTGTCGAGGAAGGTGGTGATGACGCCGCCATGAATGACGCCCGACTCCGGGTCGCCGACGAGGTGCTCCGCCCAGGGCTGCAGGCCGAGGACATGGCCCTTTTCGACCTTGCTGACCCGGAAGCCTGTCTCGTTGGCCCAGGGGACGACATCGCGCATCACATGGATGTTCTCGTTCATGATGGCGGCGATGTCATATTGCTTTCGGGGCTTGTCGTTCATGCCGTCCGGCCTGCTTTCGGATTTGACGCGTCTGACAGGCCGGATAACATCGCCCCGGACTCATGGGAACTGCTTTCCCGGTGAGAAGGAGAGACACAATGGCCTTTGACGCTGCGGCAAAGCCGAAGACCTGCATCATCGGGGCAGGGTGTTCCGGTTTCACGATGGCCAAACGCCTGAAGGATCTGGGCCTGCCTTACGATTGTTTCGAGAAATCCGACAATGTCGGCGGCAACTGGTATTACCAGAACCCCAACGGGGTCTCCTCCTGCTACCAGTCGCTGCACATTGACACGTCGAAATGGCGGCTCGCGTTTGAGGATTATCCCGTGCCGGAAGACTGGCCGGATTTTCCGCACCACGCGCAGCTCTGCCAGTACTTCAACGATTATGTCGACCATTTCGGCTTGCGGGAGACGATCACGTTCAACACGGCCGTCGAAGATGTGTCCGACCTGCCGGACGGGCGCTACCGGGTGACGCTGTCGACCGGGGAGACCCGCGAGTATGACGCCGTCTGCGTGGCCAATGGCCATCACTGGGACGCGCGGATGCCGACCTATCCGGGGACATTCAACGGCTACCAGGTCCACTCGCACCACTACCGCGATCCCTTCGCGCCCTATGATTTCCGAGGCAAGCGCGTGATGATCGTCGGCGCGGGCAATTCGGCGATGGACATTTCCTCGGAACTCTCCCAGCGCCCGCTGGCCGACAAGCTGTTCATCTCGATGCGGCGCGGTGTCTGGGTCTTGCCGAAATACATGAACGGCAAACCGGCCGACAAGGCGGTGCTGCCGGCCTGGTTGCCCCCGAAACTGGGCCGCTCTCTGGCTAAGTCGGCGATCCGCAAGACGATCGGCAATATGGAAGATTACGGCCTGCCCAAGCCGGACCATGAGCCGCTGGACGGGCATCCGTCCGTGTCCGGAGAATTCCTGACGCGGGTCGGCTGCGGCGACATCATTCCCAAGCCCGGTATCGAGCGGCTGGACGGGGATTTCGTGGTGTTCACCGATGGTACGCGCGAACAGGTTGATGCTATCGTCTGGGCCACCGGTTACAATACCAGCTTCCCGTTTTTCAAACAGGACGAGCTGACGCCGAAAGATAACGTGTTCCCGCTTTACAAGCGCATGGTTCAGCCGGGCCGGGAGACCCTGTTCTTCCTCGGGCTCGCCCAGCCGCTGCCGACGCTGGTGAACTTTGCCGAACAGCAGTCCAAACTGGTCGCCGCCGCGCTGACAGGCGCCTATGCCTTTCCGTCTGCGGAGGAAATGCACCGGGTGACAAAGGCGGATGAGGAAGCCCATCTCGGCCATTTCTATGACAGTCCGCGTCACCGGATGCAGGTGGATTTCAATTCCTATTGCAAGGACCTGCTGAAAGAGATCGAGCGCGGTGCAAAACGGGCGAAGGTGAACGCGTGAACCTTCGCCTCTGGGCTGTGCTGCTCGGTTTGTTGATGCTCGGCGCCTGTGCGTCGCAGCGCGCGCCGGTGAGGATCGTGTACGGACCACCGGTCGATTATGGCCCGCCGGGCGATGCGCGCAATCCGCCGCAGGGACCGTTCCAGCCGAATGCCTATCTCAAGCTCTGCGCCGGCATGGGCGTTTCAAATGCGCCGGTGGCCGATGGCGAGCGCTGGGTCGTCGATTACAAACCGGTGATTATTGTCGGGCAGATCGTGATGGTCACCGCACCGGCACAGGACGTCTGCCTGGCATCGGGGTTCGGCCTGCGCGGCAGCCGTCTGCATGAAGGCATCGACCTGACGAGCAATCCGCCGGGAACGGTCTATGCCGCTGCGCCCGGACGGGTGATCGAGGCGCGCTGGTCGTCCGGATACGGATACCAGGCGCTGATCGACCATGGCCGGGGCGTCTATACGCGCTATGCTCACCTCGAGAGTTTCGATCCCGGTCTCGTGCTTGGCTCGCCGATCGGGTATGGCCAGCCGGTCGGCCAGATGGGCGCCACCGGCAATGCCGAGGGCCCGCACCTCCACTTTGAAATACTGACCGGCAATTACGACAATCCCCGCGCGTCCAAGGGCCTGACGGCGCACGATCCTTTTACCTTCCCACCCTACGATTTTGTAGGGTATTGAGGGCCGGGGAGGATTCGACGATGGATCGAAGCCATTGGAGCGCCGCGCGCCGCCTTGTCGTGATGGCCGGCGCCAGCCTGACGCTGGCCGCGTGCGCCTGTTTTCCGGGGCCTGCGCCGGCCCCGCCGCCGACCGCCACACAGGTCAGCATGTT
Source organism: Hyphomonas sp. (assembly GCA_040223555.1). Taxonomy (GTDB): domain Bacteria; phylum Pseudomonadota; class Alphaproteobacteria; order Caulobacterales; family Hyphomonadaceae; genus Hyphomonas. The sequence goes on along the minus strand of JAVKGA010000002.1, from coordinate 2,417 downwards.
CGGCCCGCTCAGCGGCCTTGCCGGCAAGACCTGGCGCAGCGAACCGGTCGACTCCGCCGAAGCCGGCCCGGCCGATATTTCGGCCTGGAGCTGGGACCTTGGCGGGCGCGTCATGGTCAACCGTCACGCGCTCGAGGATGGCTCGTATGGCGGCGTGACCTATGTTTACGAGAACGGCCAGACCGGCAGCCTCGACTATGTCTATGTCACCAGCGGCGGCTTTCACACGAGCGGCAGTTTCGAACTGGGCGAGGATGGCAGCTGGACCGCCGAGGAGGCCGTCACCGGGCACGAGACGATCACCCGTGTGCGCTCGACCGGGCGGATCATGCCCGATGGCCGGATGGCGATGACGTCGGAATATTTTGCCAAAGGTGACTGGCTGCCGGGGCGAGATGTCGTCTACGCGCCGGTCGATGCGGCTGTGCCGGACATCACCGGCAAGCCGGCGAAATGAACGGGCGGTTTTTCGACCCGGCCGAACTCGCCCGGGCCTACAGGGATCCCCTGTCCTGGGTCAGCCTGTGCGTCGACCTGTTGCCGGTCATTGCAGTGTTCATGTTCGGCTGGGGCGCGATCCCGCTGGTGGTGCTTTACTGGCTGGAAAACCTGGTCATCGGGGTCTTCACGGTTCTCAGGATGCTCGGCGCGGTTGCGGCCAATGTGTCCAACCTGTTCGGCGTGATATTCATGGCGCCATTCTTCACGGTCCATTATGGCGGGTTTTGCTTCGTACACGGCGTTTTTATTGCGACCTTTGCCGGTCATGATGATTTTCCGTCCCCGGTCGATCTCGTCGGGTGGGCGCTCGGCACAGCGCCGGAAATGATCTGGTTCGTGGCGGCCATTGCCGGTGTCAGCCTGCTCTATTACGTGTTCGATTTCTTCGGGCGCGGCGAGTTCCGCCGCACCAGTCTCGATGCGGAAATGGCCGCGCCTTACGGGCGGATCTTGACGCTGCACATCGCGATCATCCTTGGGGCCGGCCTCGCGATGGGGCTCGGCCAGCCGCTGCTGGGTGTGCTGCTGCTCATCCTCATCCGCGTTGTGTTCGGCATCCTGACCACCTTGCGCCGCCGCCGCAAACGGGACGCGCTGGTCGCGGCGAAGGAGAGTGTCGTGGACGATGATGCGTAAGGGCGCGCGGTGATGAACCCGATCCTGATCCTCGATTATGCTGGCATTGCCGTGTTTGCGGCGACTGGGGCGCTGGCGGCGTCGCGCAAGCAGGTGGACATTATCGGCTTCCTGTTTTTCGCCTCGATCACTGGTATCGGCGGAGGAACGGTGCGCGACCTGATCCTCGATGTGCCGGTGTTCTGGGTCGTTAACCCCGACTATCTGCTGATCTGCGTGGTCACGGCGGTGCTGGTCTATTTCACGGCGCACCTGTTCGAGTCGCGCTACAAGCTGCTGCTCTGGCTCGATGCGATCGGGCTCGCGGCCTATTGCGTGTTCGGGGCGTGGAAGGCCTACGGCGTGACCGGCTCGCCGGTCATCGCGGTGGTGATGGGGGTGATCACGGCGAGTTTTGGCGGCATCCTGCGCGACCAGATGGCGGGTGAGCCGAGCATCCTGCTGCAGCGGGAAATCTATATCACGGCGGCGCTGGTGGGGGCGGCGGCCTATACGGGGCTCGCGATGGCGGGCCTGCCGGTGATGGCCTGCGCGCTGCCAGCAGCGCTGGCCGCCTTTGCCATCCGGGGCGGGGCGATGAAATTCGGCTGGTCCTTCCCGCCCTACAAGGCGAAGCCCGGCAGGGCGCCGGAAGATATCCCCTGAGCAAACAAAGTTGACGCCTCATGACGCCTCGTGCAGGGTGAAACCGGGCGAGATTTCAGGGCAGTACACTATGGCAGATATCGGGACGGACACGCGCGCGAGCGGCAAGCGGGCCAATACCAAGGCCGCGAACCGGCGGGCGATCCTGACGGCAGCGCGCCGGGTGTTCGCGCTGATCGGCTATGAAGCCACGACGGTGCGCGACATCATCCGCGAGACCGAACTCGCCTCGGGCACCTTCTACAATTACTTCAAATCGAAGGAAGAAGTCTTCCAGGCCATCGCCGAGGACTCGACCCAGCGCTTCCGGGCGCACCTGTCGGATGTCCGGGCCCGGACCAGTTCGCTGGAAGACTATATCGAGCACGCCTTTCGCGCCTATTTCAGCTTCATCGCCCGCGAGAATGAAGAGGCGATCAAGGCCGGCGCGCCGCATCTCGCGCTGATGGGTGTGCGCGTGGATACGCCGGAGATGCTGGCGGTGGCGGAGGAGATCCGGTCGGATCTTGAAGTGGCGCTCGCGGGCGGCGCGGCGCCGGGGCTGGACCGTGAATACCTGGCGGCGGCCGCCATCGGCATCGCACGCGAAATGGGCGACTACATGCTGCAGAGCCGCCCGGAGGATGTGGAAGGCG
>JAVKGA010000001.1:0-1699 GCA_040223555.1 Hyphomonas sp. | reverse complement strand
GGATGATCTCGCGAAGACGTTCCCGCATCGTGCCTTGCAGAACCTTGAACCGATATTTCGTGGCCCAGACGACGTGATACCGATGGTAAAATGTGGTATGGCTGGCTGTAGAATAGCTCATGAGGGCTCCCCCGGGATTTGAGACGTCACCCGTCGGGCGGGCTCCAATCCCGGGGGAGCCCGCAGTCGTCCGCGGTAGCGGCCCCGCGGGAAGCCGGGGGCGTCGGTCCATGCAATGGATAGTGAACCGATTGATGATCGAGCGCGGGATGGTGTTGCCGTCCTTGTCCTTGCGCTGGCCGGATTCCATCGTGTGGCTGATCAGGGTCTTGATCGTGATCGCTTCGCCGGCCTGGGCCTTCTTGGGCACCTTGACGCGGGGTTTCACACCTTTTGCCATTGTTCTGTCTCCTTGTTAGCCGCCGCAGCCGCCGATGGTGACCTTGACGGTCTTCGAGGCGCGGACAAAGCTGCCGTCGGCCATCTGTGCGACGGCAATCACGTCCTGGGTTCCGGCAAGGCGAATCCGCGTGGCGGCCTCCTGCGCGGCGGCCAGCGGGCCGAAGTTGAACGTCGCGACCGGCGGCGCCGGGTTGCCGGCGGCAAAGACCGCGATGGCGGTGGCGCCGGGGGCCGAAACCTCGATCGGGACTGTGTTGCCGTTCTCGGCGATCTCGGGCGCGGTCAGCTCGAGCCCGCCCTCACCGGTTTCGGCTCCGCCGGTGAAATCATTGATAAGATCGTCCACCGACGCAAAGGCGCGGAACGGCAGGACGGTCAGAAGCGCGGCACCGGCACCGAGAGCCAGCGTTTCGCGTCGCGTGAAATCCATCATTTGTCTCCTTGTCTCGTCTGACGGGCGGTCACTCGTCTTTCAACGTCATCAGGAACGCCACCACGTCTTCGATCTCCTGCGCCGTCAGCAGCGGCGGCAGCGGCTCTTCGCCCGCCTTGCCGGTAAAGCCGTTGCCGGGACGGATGAAACCGCTGGTCTTGTAGAATGCCGGCATCACCGTGCCGTCATAAGTCATCTTGGCATTGGCGACGATGCCGCGCAGCTCGGCCTCTTCCCAGCGCGAACCGACGCCATCGAGAATCGGACCGACTTCGCCATGGAACGGCGCATCCTTGAGCTCGGTCACCGCGTGGCACGAGATGCAATTGCCCTTGGATTTGGTCTTCATGATCACCGCGCCGCTTTCCGGGTCGCCCGGTGCGCCCGACAGCGAAGTCGCAATGGCGCCGTAATCGTCGTAGGTCACATCCTGCGGGGCCACTTCTGCCGCGAGCGCGGCCTGCGCGCCCAGCGAGGCAACCGCCAGTGCTAGTGTCGTGAGCCTCATATTCCCTCCCTAAGTCGCTACCTTGTAATTTTTTGTATCAGGTTGCTTTGCGTACCGTAGTCCACTGCGGCAGCCGGACGCAACAACAAATTCATGAGTTTGAATTAGTTGATTTGAATCAATCGGTGCTGCCATCGTCGCGTTCCTGGATCATCCGCGCGTGGTATCGCTGAAAATCCTCGCCGTTATCAAGCAGATACCTCTTTTCCGCAACCCAAGTGAACCACTACCGGCTGACGCCGGTAGCATCATGTTTTCCATGTAGTTCGAGGTACTGAAGTATGATGTCGTCGGTCACGTTTCCCGAAGTGGTCGAGAAATACCCACGAGCCCAGAACCGGCGGCCCCAGTAGCGC